>NC_011666.1:2445000-3645000 GCF_000021745.1 Methylocella silvestris BL2 | reverse complement strand
CGACGTCGACGTACGTCTGATCGGCATGGTCGACGTCTGCGACATGGACACGGACTTTGCAGTCGGCGCCGAGCCTGCGTTCCATCCGGGCGAACGCGACGAACTCTACCGGCGCGTCATGGCGTGGCTCGAACGAACGCAAATGCGCGCCGATTGGGACCGCTTGCTGCAGGCGATGGACCGGCAGGCCTTCGAACAGTTCCTCCACTACGTCGGAAACAGCGAAGAGGACCTGCCGACGGACGGCCCCGAGGTCGGCAGCCGCGAGCACACATTCTGGATCCTCATAGATAACGCGCTGATTTTCCGTCGATACCAGATGCGGCCTTTCGATTGTCCAATTCACTCATGGGCGGCTGAGGATTCGCTCAATCGCGGATTGAACCTGATCGACTGGCGATCGCTTTCCCGGCAGGCGGGCGCCGCCGAAATCGTCGCGGGAACCACGCATCTTCACATTATCGGCGCCGCGGCGTTCCACGCCCGCCTCGCCCTGCGTATCGAAGAAGCAGTCGGCGCCATGGGGCGAGGCGCAGCCTTCCGCTGATCCCGATTTCAGCGCGGCGAGCGCGTCGGCTACAATGCATGTTGACCAAACGATGGAGCTTAAGTTGTGACGACGGAACAGACGCTAGATCTTGCCGGCATCGGGGTTGGTCCTTTCAATCTGAGTTTGGCGGCTCATCTCGATTCCATCCCCGAGCTCGACGTCCGCTTTTTCGAGCAGCGAGACAGGCTCGATTGGCATCCAGGCTTGATGTTGCCAAACGCCGATTTGCAAACGTCCTTCCTCAAGGATCTCGTCACGGCGACCCATCCGACAAGCCCCTGGTCGTTCCTCGCCTATCTTGTCGCCCAGAAGCGCTTTCTCAAATTCCTCAACGCCGAATTCGAGGCGACGCCGCGAAGGGAATTCGCGAATTATCTCGAATGGGCGGCGAATGGATTGCCGAATCTGCAATTCAACACGCGCGTCAGGGAAATCTCATTCGACCGATCGGCGTTCAAGGTGCGGTTTGACGAAGACTCCTGCAGCGCTCAACATATCGCGCTGGGCATAGGCCTATCGCCCTTCCTGCCGGCATGGGCGGATGAGCAGATCGGCGACGATTGCTTTCATTCGTCAACGACCACGCGCCGTCTCGACGGCATGACAGGCGAGCGCATCGTGGTGGTTGGCGGAGGCCAGAGCGGCGCCGAAATCATGCTTCACCTGCTATCCGAAGGCCGACATACGCCGGCTGAAATCAGATGGGTGAGCAGACGACCCAATTTCGAGCCGCTCGACGCAACGCCCTTTACCAACGAGCTGTTCACTCCCGAATATGTGGACAGCTTCCGTCGCCTGGGCGAGGATCGACGGCACGCTCTCGTCGCCTCGCAGAAACTCGCCGCCGACGGCGCGTCGGCTTCGACTTTGCGAGCGCTCTACCGGCGCATATACGCGATGAAATATCTGGAGGACAATGATGTCGATATCGGCCTTCTGCCGCATCGCGACGTGATCGAGGTCGATCGGCAGGGCAAGGAATTCAAGCTCGTCATGCGCAACGGATTCGATGGCGGCATTGAAGTCATCACAGCGCGGACAATCATTCTCGCCACCGGATACACATTCAAATTTCCAGAGTTTCTGGCGCCGCTCAAGGATCGGATCAGCATCGATCGCCACGGCAATTTTATTCTTGGCGACGATTTCTCGGTGAAGTGGGATGGGCCGCGGCGTCATCACATCTTTGCGCTCAATGCCGGAAGGTCAAGCTATGGCGTCGCCGAGCCGCAGCTCAGCCTGACAGCCTGGCGCAGCGCCGTCATCGTCAATGCGCTTCTCCGCAAGCCTCATTTCGATTTGTCTCTGCCACCATCCCTCATGCGCTGGTCGACAGGCGACGATGTCTATGTAAAATCAGCTGGCGGAGCCGTATCGATCGCGGGCTGACGGCCTGGCTGGTCTTACGAGTCCCGAAATCCCGAAAGGAAAGGCGCTCGGATTGCACAACGCTCAGTTTTGGCGCGCGAGAGAGCTTTGCAAGAACGCGCTCCAGCGATCGGTCAAGGCGCTGCATTCCGCGAAAAATCATCCTTCTGTCCAACGCGCTTTCCTTTGGCTGCATTGCCAGAAGCAAGCGATCGATTCGCGCTTGTCGCCCTTCGTTGCGTCCGGCCGGCGGCGCGCTGTAACATTGGCCAGAAATGCGTCCCGGCCTGAATGGCGCCTCGCCCGCGGCCAACAGCTTCGCGCGCTGTTTACACGGTGGACCGCCAGCGCCGCCCGGCGGCTCGTGGCGCTGACCGAACGCTTGTTTGTATGGACAAGCCAGCAAGCGGCGACAACAGCCTCCCGGGCCCAAATTCGCCGACGCTCGCGCGCCGCTCGCGCCCAATTCATGCTCTGGGCCGGGCGCGCCGCCGCGCAATTCGACAGGCTGATCGTGGCCGCGCAAAGTCAGGCGCTGGCGCGCGCCGGACTGGCCTCCGATACGGCGTGGCGGAAGAGCGTCGTCGAAAGGGCGACGGCGCGGCTCGATGATTGCGTCCGGTTCGCCGCCACGCTGCGCGTCTCGCTCACCGAAGCGGCTCTCCTGCGCTTGCGGGCGCGAACGCCAAACGTCTTGTCATCGCAACACAAGAAATTCTCCCTTCGGCCGACGATCGTCATGCTTCATCGCTGGGCCGGCCTCACAATGGCGGGCTTTTTGATCGTCGCAGGGCTAACGGGCGCTGTGATTTCCTGGGATCATGAGCTCGACGAGTGGCTGAACCCGGAGCTCTGGCGGGCCAGCCAAGGCGCGCCGCTATCGGCCTTTGAACTTGCCCGCCGCGTCGAGGCGGACGATCCGCGCGCGCTTGTCACCTATCTACCGCTCCACGCCAAGCCCGGCGAAGCCTTGTCAATATTGGTCGACGCGCGAGTCGATCCTGCAACCCGGCAACTTTATAATCTTGGCTACGATCAGGTTTTCGTCGACCCCATCACGGGACAGATTCTGGGGCGCCGCGAATGGGGCGAGATCGGGATCGATCGGCGTCATCTTGTCCCCTTTCTGTACAAGCTCCACTACAGCCTGTGCGCGCCTCCGTTTTTGAACTTCGACCGCTGGGGCGAGGTGCTGATGGGCTCCATCGCTCTGCTCTGGATGGCCGACTGTTTCTTTGGCCTCTTTCTGACCTTGCCGCCAGGAGCTCGCGGGCGCGACGCCTCCGCGAGCGGCGTCTGGGTCCGCCGCTGGGAGAAAGCCTGGCGGATCAAATTGCCGAGCGCGCCCTATCGCCTCAACTTCGATCTTCACCGCGCCTCTGGACTGTGGCTCTGGGCGCTGCTTTTTCTGCTGGCGCTGACGGGCGCTTCACTCAATCTTTCCAAAGAGGTCGCGGAGCCGGTCGTCAATTTCTTTTCCAGCATTACGCCGTCGCCGGTCGATATTCGCGAGGAGCGCCCGATCAACGAGCCGATCATGCCCCGGCTCGGCCTCGCGGACATCGCCTCACGCGCTGAGGCGGAAGCCGAGCGCCGGGGTTGGGAGGAGCCGGCCGGCGCCGTCGGTTATCGCCAACAACATGGAATCTACAGCGTCTATTTTTTCAGGCCGGGAGACGATCACGGCGTGGCGGGCGTAGGCCCCGCCGAACTCTTCCTTGATCACGAAGAGGGACGCGTTCTTGGCGACCGATTGCCCTGGCGCGGCACAGCAGGCGATCTTTTTCTGCAGGTTCAATTTCCGCTGCATTCGGGGCGGATCGCCGGCTTTTTCGGCCGCGTCCTCATTTCCGCGATGGGGCTTGCCGTCGCGGCTCTGGCCGTCACCGGCGTCGTCATATGGCTGCAAAAGCGCAACGCGCGAAGAAAAAAGACCGCGACGGCGCGCGCCGCCTGGCCGAGGGACAACAACATCATTGCGGTCTCGGATTCGTCAGCTCTGCGGAAACAGAGCCATACTCAATATAAGACTTAAACTTAGTCTAAGTATAAATCATTTTGATTGCTCTCTGCGCAGGGAAAAGTAACTTGACGACCGATCTTCACCTTGACTTGGCTCAATGCCGCGATCCAGCGACTACTCTACAGAACGCTTTGCGCGGGTGCTCGACATCGCGTCCCGATGAGCACGTGGCCCGATGCAATCGGCAGGCTCTTTGCCCGGCACAGGGCGAAGCTGGAGGCGATCGTCGTCCGGCGCATTCGCGATCGCGACGCGGCCGCCGATATCGTGCAGGACGTCTTCGCCAACGTCCTTGCCTCCGGCACCAAGGGTTCGCAGGACGCTGACACGCGGGTGCTCTTTGCGGCCGCCCGCAACGCCGCGATCGATCGCGGCCTTATGACAGCGCGTCGAACGCGTTTGCTTTCAAGCGTGTTGCCGGAACAGATCATGCCGGCGCCCCCGTCGGCGGACGCGGAGCTTGAATCCCGGCAAGCGATCGCAGCGCTTGATCGCGCGCTCGAAGAGCTGACGCCGCGCGCCCGGCAGATTTTCTTGATGCACCGGGTTTACGGCGCATCGAACATGGAAATCGCGCGCCGGCTCGGGATCAGCGTCAGCGCGGTGGAGAAGCAGCTGGCTCGGGCCCTGCGCCATTGCCAGAATCGCCTCCAGGATTATCTCGGCCCCCCTTGAATTGCCCGGCTGTCGAATTCGTCGGGCGATGTGCGGTTTTTTGCCGCCGATTCGTTTATTAGAATGGATATAAGTTATTTCCCTGGCGCGGCTCGGCGCCCCACGACGGCTAAGGTGACGAAGTGCCATCGCAAGACGAAAGGGCGCCGGACGACAGACAGCGAAACATGGCGGCGCTTTGGCTCGCACGCTGCGCCGGCGGTTCGCTTGGCGAGGCGCAAAAGGCGAAACTGGCGCGTTGGCTGCAAACGGATCCTCGCCATCAGACGGCCTTCCGGGACGCGGTTCACCTTTGGAATGATTTGGAGCGGCCGGCGCTGACGCTGGCTGCTCGCGCGAAGCGGCCGCCGCTCGGTTTGCGTCGGGAAGTTTGGCTTGGATTTGGCGCCGCCGCCGCAGGATTTGCAGCCATTTTCGCGCTGTGGCTGAAAGTTGGAGGCGCTCCGGTCCAGCCGGACGCCGCGCGAGAGGGGAAGAGCTTCAGCATGACAGGCTGGATGCGCGATCACTGACTTCAGGGCATAAGACCGGGCCGGGCGCGGAGAGATCGGCGTTAGAGCTGTTTGATCCCGACTTCCCGGCCCCATCCATCCGGCGTCATCGAACGCCGCGATAAATCTCCAACAGGCTCCCCAGGCAAGGCTCCCGCGGCGGATCGCCGCGAGATCCCGCCCGACGCGATCCCGGCTGTCAGAACTGCTCGCCGACCATCTGCTCGCTCTTGGCCCAGAGCGCCTTGGCGTGATCCGGGTCGAGCGCGTAGGCGCGCACGCCGCCGCGGATGCCCTCGCCTTCCGCGAGCTCGGCCACGTGGCAGTCTTCGCAATAGAGGCCGCCGACCTCGTCGGCGGACGCAACCACGCCGCTCCAGACCGTCGTCGCCGCTCCCTGCGGGATCGTCTTCCAGGCGAAGGCCGGCTGACCGGAAGCCGCGGCCGCCGCAGTGATCTGATCGACAAGGTTCTGCATGGCCTCAGGAGTCATGTGGCGACCGAGTTCGGTCTGGATGCCGCCGGGATGCACGGCTGTGGCTCGCACGCCATTCGCCTTGTGCCGCCGATCGAATTCGACGGCGAACAGGATATTGGCCGTTTTGGAGCGGCCATAAGCGCCGAACTCCGTATAGGGCGTATGTTCGAAGTTCGGATCCTCGAGGTCGACATCGGAAAACCGGTGGCCCGCCGAAGACAGATTGACCACCCGCGAGCCGGGTTTCAGCAGCGAGGCGATCCGGTTCACCAACACGAAGTGGCCGAGGTGGTTGGTGCCGAACTGGGTCTCGAAGCCGTCTGCCGTCTGGCTCTTCGGGCAGGCCATGACGCCCGCATTGGCGATGACGAGGTCAAACGGCTTCCCGCTCGACACCAGGGCGTCGCCGCAGGCGCGCACGCTGGCGAGGGACGCCAGATCGAGCTCAACCAGCTCCAATCCGCCGCCTTTGGCCGCCCCTGCGCGAACCTGCTCGGTTGCGGCCTTGGCCTTGCTCAGGTCGCGCGCGGCGCCGACCACCAAGGCGCCGTGAGCGGCCAATGTGCGGGCGGTCTCGACGCCGAGCCCGGCGGAAACGCCCGTTACCAGAATGCGCTTGCCGCTCAGGTCTACGCCTTCAAGCACCTCGTCTGTGGTGGATGTCGCTCCAAATATCTTGGCCATGATTTTTTCCGATGTTTGGGGTCAATTCAGCTCCGTCCGCTTCGAGGCTGGGCTTGAACATTGCCAAAATCCCGCAGAACCTGTAAACGGAGGGCGCCTCCGGCTTATATGCGGAGGGTTCCTCCGTTTATCAAGAGCGCGACATTGTGAGCGTCGACCCCAAGGGGCCGGGCCCTCGGATATCCAAAGAGAAGCGGGCGCCAGCCGCGGGGTCCCCGCGGAAACCGCGCGCGGACGCAAAGCGGAACCACGAGCGGCTGGTCGAAATGGCGAAGGCCGCCTTTGCCGATGTGGGCGTGGACGTCGGCCTCGACGAGATTGCGCGCCGCGCCGGCGTCGGGATCGGCACGCTGTACCGGCACTTTCCAAACCGCGACGCGATTGTTGAGGCGGTCTACCGCCGCGAAGTGCAGCAATTGGCCGACTCGGCGGCGAGCCTCCTTCAGTCGCTGTCTCCTGGCGAGGCGCTCCGCGAATGGATGCGGCTGTTCGTCGACTATATCGCCACCAAAAAGGTGATCGCGCCGGCGCTGGGGTCGATTGTCGGCGGGGCATCGGAGCTTTACGCGTCCTCGGGCGCGCGGATCACAGCGGCGATGTCATTGCTGGTGGAGCGGGCGGGCGCGAGCGGCGACATACGCGCTGACGTCGATCCGAACGACCTTCTGCGCGCGCTCGTGGGCTTTACCTATGGCAATGCCGCTCCGGGCTGGGAGGCCAGCGCAAGGCGTCTGATCGACATTCTGATGGATGGGCTGCGGCCGCCTCGCACCTAGGATAAAAGGCAAACCGACCATCTCGTTGCCGGAGCCGGGACGTTCTACTTTGGCGTGCAGAGTGACGCACTCGCCATCGGCGCGTTTGCGAAAAGATCTCACTTCCAGGGGGAACCTTCCCCCCTTATGGGGATTGAGTTAAGCGTCGGGAATCCGAAAAACGGCGCAAAGGTTGTTTGAAGTGCCGAATTCTCAGCCGCTGAATCTCTGATGGCAATTATTCTCATCGTCGAGGATGAGATGTTTATTCGCCAGAGCGCGGAGTGGACGATCGAGGATATGGGCCACACGATCCTGTTAGCGATGGACCTCGACAGCGCGCTTCTGCACCTTTCCGGCTCTCGGCAAATCGACGCCCTCTTTGTCGATATTCGGCTCGCTGCATCGATTTTCGGCGGATACGACGTCGCCAACCAGGCCATCAAGCTTCATCCTGCATTGCGCGTGCTCTACACGTCTGGCAGTTGTCTGTCGGCCGATATGACAGAATTATTCGTTGGCGGCGGCCAATTCCTTCAGAAACCCTATTCTCCCGCTCAGCTTGAACATTCGATCGGCGAGCTTTTGCACTGATATCGCCTCGTTGTTTCCGAATAAAAAGTGTAAGGTCGCGCGGATTTCAAATATTAAAAGCCTGGATCGCACCCTTACCGGCGGATAAGTCACGAAGAAACTGCCCTCCCACGATAAGGCGGCGCATCGCCAGACGGAGGAGTCGATCGTTAAGACGGGCGCCCTGCAGAGCGCGATCTTCAACAGCGCGAATTTTTCCAGCATAGCCACGGACGCCAACGGCGTGATCCAGATCTTTAACGTCGGCGCCGAGCGGATGCTCGGCTACACGGCGGCCGAAGTGATGAACACGATCACCCCGGCCGACATCTCCGATCCGCAGGAGTTGATCGCGCGCGCTCAAGCCTTGAGCGCGGAGCTTGCGACCCCCATCACGCCGGGCTTCGAAGCCTTGGTGTTCAAGGCCTCGCGCGGGATCGAGGACATTTATGAGCTGACTTATATCCGCAAGGATGGGAGCCGCTTTCCTGCGGTCGTCTCCGTCACGGCGCTGCGCGACGCGCTGGGCGCCGTCATCGGATACCTCCTGATCGGCACCGACAATACCGCGCGGAAGGAAGCCGAGGAGGCGCTGCTCAAGGCAGGCGCGTTGCAGAGCGCGATCTTCAACAGCGCCAACTTTTCCAGCATCGCCACCGACGCCAGCGGCGTGATCCAGATCTTCAATGTCGGCGCCGAACGCATGCTCGGCTACACGGCGTCCGAAGTGATGAACAGAATTACCCCAGCCGACATCTCTGATCCGCAGGAGCTCATCTCGCGCGCTCTGGCGTTGAGCGTCGAGCTCGCGACCGCGATCGAACCAGGGTTTGAGGCCCTGGTGTTCAAGGCCTCGCGCGGAATCGAAGACATTTACGAGCTGACCTACATCCGCAAGGATGGCACGCGCTTCCCTGCGGTTGTATCGGTCACGGCGCTGCGAGACGCGCAGGGCGCCATCATCGGATATCTGTTGATCGGCACGGACAACACCGCGCGCAAATTGGTCGAAGAAGAGCAAAAGAAGTCCGATCAGCGCCTGCGCGATCAGCAATTCTATACACGCTCCTTGATCGAATCGAACATCGACGCCCTGATGACCGTCGACCCGGCCGGCATCATCACCGACGTCAACAAGCAGACGGAGGCCCTCACCGGCTGCACCCGGGACGAGTTGATCGGGGCGCCGTTCAAAGACTGCTTCACCGACCCGGAGCGGGCGGAAGCGGGAATCAAACGTGTGCTGAGTGAAAAGTCGGTGACCGACTATGAGCTCACGGCGCGCGCCCGCGATGGCAAGCAGACAGTGGTGTCCTATAACGCCACCACCTTTTACGACCGGAGCCGCACGCTGCAGGGGGTCTTCGCCGCGGCGCGCGACGTCACGGAACGCAAACGGGTGGAAGTGGAGCTGCAACGGGCCAAGGCCGATGCAGAAAGCGCGAGCCGAACCAAATCGGAGTTTCTCGCCAGCATGAGCCATGAGATCCGCACGCCCATGAATGCGATCATGGGCATCGCGGACCTGCTCGCAAAGACCCCGCTGTCTCCAGAGCAAGACAAATACGTGCAGATCTTCCGCCGTTCCGGCGACAATCTGCTGAATCTCATCAATGACATCCTCGACCTCTCCAAGGTTGAGGCCTCTCAGCTCGACCTCGAACGAACCGGCTTTTCGTTGAGCGACCACCTCGAGAAGATGATCGAGATGGTGGCGCCTCGGGCCCACGAAAAAGCGCTCACTCTGCTGTGCGAGATTGCGCCCGGCGTCGGCAATAGCCTCGTCGGCGATCCGACCCGGCTGCGGCAAGTGCTCCTCAACCTGCTTGGCAATGCAATCAAATTCACGCCGTCAGGCGAGATATCCCTGAAGGTCGAGCTGGATGGGGACTGCTCAGTTCCAACCGCCTTGCGGTTCACCGTCTCGGACACCGGGATTGGCATTCCGCGCGCGAAATTGGGCCGTGTGTTTGAACGCTTCACTCAAGCCGATTCATCCACCACCCGCAGGTTTGGAGGATCGGGGCTGGGTCTCACGATTTCGAAGCGCCTGGTGGAGTTGATGGGCGGGCGCATCTGGGTTGAAAGCGAAGTCGGGAAGGGGAGCGTATTCGGCTTCGCCGTACCCTTCGAGGTCTGGCGCGACGCGAACCGGCCGGCGGCCGCGCCCGTGGGCGCGGGAGCAGAGGCGCCGTTGCGCCCGCTGCGAATTCTTCTCGCCGAGGACTCGCCCGACAATTGCACGATCGCGCTCGCCTACCTGTAGGATACGCCCTACCTGATCGACGTCGCCGAGACTGGAGCGGTCGCCTGCCAAATGTTTACGGCGGGCCAATACGACCTTGTCCTGATGGACCGGCAAATGCCGGTCATGGACGGCTTGACCGCGACGCGGACCATCCGCGCGTGGGAGAAGGCGAATAATCGGCCGCCGACGCCGATCATCGCCGTAACCGCCTCTGCCCTGAAGGGCGATCGCGAAGTTTGTCTCGCGTCGGGATGCACGGCCTATTTGACCAAACCGATCAAACAGAACGTGCTTCTGCAAGCGATAAAGGACTATTCCGTGATTGCGCCGCCGCCGTCCCAACAGGATCGCGAGCCGCCGGATAAGAGCTTCCGGGCCAACCGGAAATTAGCGGAACGCACCCCCGCCTATCTGAAAAATTGTCGGCAGAATGTCGTTGCGATGGATGAGGCCCTTGATCGCGCTGACTTCGAGGCCGTTACGATCCTTGGGCACAATATGAGGGGTTCTGGCGGCGCGTTCGGATTCCAGGCCATTACGGACATCGGCGCCGGCCTTCAACAGGCGGCCGAGCGCGCCGACGTCGACGCGTCGCGAAAATGGGTGACGGAATTGTCCACCTATCTGGATCGCGT
Organism: Methylocella silvestris BL2; assembly: GCF_000021745.1. Classification (NCBI taxonomy): domain Bacteria; kingdom Pseudomonadati; phylum Pseudomonadota; class Alphaproteobacteria; order Hyphomicrobiales; family Beijerinckiaceae; genus Methylocella; species Methylocella silvestris. The sequence goes on along the minus strand of NC_011666.1, from coordinate 3,634,520 downwards.
CGAGGCCATCTGACCGGCCAGTCGATCCCGACGCGCGAGTAGCTCGTCCGACGCGGGAAAACTCCCGCTCAAACTGCAAAAATCCGGAGCACGGCGCCGCGCGTCAATAGCGCTGCGGGCGCATGCGCGTAGCGCGCCGCGACGGCCGACGCAGCAAGGAGGGGCGGCAAAACGCCCCTTCCCTCCCGCAGCGGAGGCCGGCGAGAGCTTTACCCTTGCTTTATAATCGATGATTATGCGATTTGCCCGTGATCGAGGCGATGAGCCTTGATCCAACAAATTGCCCGCGGTCTTTTCCTCCTTGCGGGCGGCGCCGGGGTTTTCCGGCTATGCGGCGTCGGCGCGCAAATCTGCCGATCCGGCGCGGTTCAACTCTGGCGTGGAGATGGCGATTCGTGTTCAAGGAATATAAGCTTGGCGGCGGGAGCGCCGCGCCGTCGGGCGAGACCGCTCCACCCCCGATTCCGCAGCCTGTCGTCGCCCCGCTTACTCGAGCCGCCATCTTCATAGTGGTTGCGATCAACCCCGGTCCGGACAGCCGGGCCGCGCTGCGGTCATTTTGCGGCGATCTTTCCGGCCTCATCCGGGCGGTCGGCTTTCGCGATATCGAAGGCGGCCTGTCCTGCGTCATCGGATTTGGCTCCGAGGCCTGGGACGCGCTTTTTGGCGCGCCGCGGCCCGCGGAGCTGCATCCTTTCCGCGAGATCCGCTCCGGCAGCCGCGCCGCCATAGCGACCCCGGGCGACATCCTGTTTCACATCCGCGCCAGCCGCATGGATCTTTGTTTCGAGCTGGCCGCGCAGATCATGGAGCGCATCGGCGCATTCGTTTCTCCGGTCGATGAGGCGCAAGGTTTTCGCTACTTCGACGATCGCGATCTGCTCGGCTTCGTCGACGGCACCGAAAATCCAGTCGACGCCGCCGCCGTGGAGGCCGCCCTCATCGGCGGGGAAGACGCAGATTTCACCGGCGGCAGTTATGTCATCGTGCAAAAATATCTGCATGACATGAAGGCGTGGAACGCGATCCCAACGGAGATGCAGGAGCTCATCGTCGGCCGCAAGAAATTGTCCGACGTTGAACTCGACGAAAGCGTCAAGCCAAGCTGGGCGCACGCCGCTTTAACGATCATCGAAGAGGGCGGCAAGGAAATCAAGATCCTGCGCGCCAACATGCCGTTCGGGAGCCCGACGCAGGGCGAATTCGGCACCTATTTCATCGGCTACAGCCGCTCGCCGCGCACCATCGAGCAGATGCTGGAAAATATGTTCATCGGCCGCCCGCCCGGCAATTACGACAAGCTGCTCGACGTCAGCCGACCTGTCACGGGCAATCTGTTTTTCGTGCCCACCGCGACCTTTTTGGACAATGTCGCGGACGAGTCAGCGGCGGCGCCCGAGCCGGCGCCGGCCGCCCCGCGGACAAAAAATGAATCCCTCGCCATCGGGTCCCTCAAAGGAGAAAAAAGGCATGAATAATCTTCATCGCGAGCTCGCGCCAATTTCCGACGCCGCATGGGCTCAGATCGAAGAGGAGACGACCCGCACCCTCAAGCGATACCTCGCGGGCCGGCGGGTCGTCGACATGCCGCAGACCGGCGGCGTCGCGCTTTCCGCCGTGGGCACGGGCCATCTTCTATCGATCGCCGCGCCGGCGGAGGGCGTGTTGGCGCGCCAGCGCGAGGTCAAGCCGCTTGTCGAATTGCGCGTGCCCTTTGAACTTTCGCGCGCGGCGATCGACGACGTCGAGCGCGGCGCCGACGATTCCGACTGGCAGCCGGCCAAGGATGCGGCAAAGACCATCGCCTTCGCCGAAGACAGGGCGATTTTCGACGGTTATGCGGACGCCGCCATTACCGGCGTGCGGCAGGGAACCAGCAATCCGATCATGACGCTCCCGGCCGACGTCCGCGATTACCCCGACGCGATCGCGCACGCCTTGAGCCAATTGCGCCTCGTCGGGGTCAATGGCCCCTATGCCGTCCTGTTCGGCGCAGAGGCCTATACCGCGCTCGCCGAGACCAGCGATCACGGCTTCCCAGTGCTGGAGCACGTCAAGCGGTTGGTCGAGGATCAGATCTTCTGGGCGCCCGCCATCGCCGGGGCCTTCGTGCTGACGACGCGCGGCGGCGATTTCGAACTGACGCTCGGCCAGGACGTCTCGATCGGCTATCTGAGCCACACCGCCGAAACCGTTCAGCTTTATCTTCAGGAAAGCTTTACGTTCCGCTATTTGACGAGCGAGGCGGCGGTCGCCCTCGCGCCTCCGGCGAGCTGACGGCGGCCCTCGGGCTAAGCCGAAGCCAACAGCGCGCCCGGCCCCGCGATCGCCGCCAGTTTCGCCGTATCGGTATGTTGATACAGCGAGGCGAAAAGGCCATCGCGGAAGGTGACCAGATCGACGACGTCGAACAGGCTTGAGGCGCCGGTCTTTGTGCTTTTCACCGTCGCCCGCCAGTGCAACACGGCCCTGTCGCCCTCTGCCGTCAGGCTGATTTCGGTCCAATCCTCAATCTTGAAGGCGGCGACGAGAGCGGTGAAAATCGCCTCCAGAGCCTTGCGGCCGCGGACCGGCGCGCCGTCGCCGGTCAGGTTCAGGCCCTCGACGTTGAACGCAAATTCCGCGTCCTCCGTAAAAAAGGACAGCATCTTCGGCACGTCTTCTGCGAGACGCGCAGCATAGCCGGCCCGGATCGCCGCTTTCATGTCGGCTTCAGCGGTCATTTCGCATTCCCCCTGCTTGCCGCCGGAAAACGCCGGCGGCTATTTCGCAGCTTCGGCCGGGACGGCGTCCTTCTTGCCGAAGCCGCCCTTGATGCGTTCGCGCATCCCTTGAAATAAGACATACAGCGCGGGAATGGCAAAAATGCCAATGAAGGACGCGGCGATCATGCCGCCGAACACCGGCGTCGAAACATTGCGCCGCGCCAGCATCGCGGCGCCGCTGCCGAACACCAGCGGCGCGAGGCCGAGAATGAAGGCGAAGGACGTCATCATCACAGGCCGGAAACGCAGCCGCGCGCCCTCCGTCGCCGCCTCGAGCAAGGGAACGCCATGCTCGCGGCGCTCCTTGGCGAATTCGACAATCAGAATACCGTTCTTGGCGGCGAGCCCGATCAAGACGATGATGCCGATCTGGCCATAAAGATCGAGCGTCAGATGAGCGACGACGATCGCCGCAAAGGCGCCCAGAATGCCAATGGTGACCGAGAGCAGCACCGGCACCGGAATCGTCCAGCTTTCATAGAGCGCCACGAGGAACAGGAAGGCGAACAGCACGGCGAAGCCGAGGATAGCGCCCATCTTGCCCTCGGCGCGCTTCTCCTGGAACGAGATGTCCGTCCACTCGCCGCTATAGCCGGACGGCAGCGCCTTGGCGGCCACAGCCTCCATGGCGTTCAGCGCCTGACCGGATGAGACGCCCGGCGCCGGCGCGCCCTGCACCGTCACGGCGAGACGGTTGTTGTAGCGGATCAGCGCCTGCGGGCCGATCGCGATCTTCGTCTCGACGAGGCTGCGCAGCGCGATCATCTTGCCGTCCTTGCTCCGGACGTTGATGCGGTTGATGTCGTCGATGCTTTTGCGGTCGCTCGATTCCGCCTGCGCCTGCACTTGCCAGGTGCGGCCGAACAGATTGACGTCGTTGATGTAGGAGCCGCCGAGCGAGGTCTGCAGCGCCTGGAAAATATCGCTGATCTCGACGCCGAGGATTTTGGCCTTGTCGCGATCGATGTCGAGATAGATCGATGGATTGCTGGCCGAGAACGTGCTGAACACGCGCGAGAGCTGCGGATCCTGATTGGCGGCGACGAGGAGCCCGCGCAGAACCCGCGCCAGCGCTTTCGGATCGCTGCTGTTCAACGCTTTCAGCACGTAGCTGAAGCCGCCGCCGCTGCCGAGACCGATGATCGGCGGCAGGCCGAGCGGGATCGCTTTGGCTCCCCTTACGCCCGCAAACTTGGGGCCGAGCCGTTCAATGATCCCCGGAGCAGAATCAGCTTTATTCTTGCGCTCGTCGAACGGCTTGAGCGAGACAATCACAAAGGCGGCGTTCGGCTGCGAGTAATTGTCGATGAAATTGAGGCCGATGATCGAGGAATAATCGGAGATCGCGCTTTCCTGCTTCAAGATCTCCTCGACTTGACCGACCGCCTCGCCGGTGCGGCCAATCGAGGCCGCGTCCGGCAATTGGACGACGACGAAGAAGGCGCCTTGATCTTCCTCGGGGAGGAATCCGGTCGGGGTGATCTTGTTCAGCGCGATGATTCCGAACACCGAAACGGCGACCATCGCCAATCCGATAATCGAGAGTCGCACCAACCGCGCCACCACCGCGCCATAGGAGTCGCGCACATGATCGATGCCGCGCATGACGGCCCCGATCGGGCCGCGGCGTGGGCCGTGGTGAGGTTTTAGCAGTATCGCGCAAAGCGCCGGCGACAGCGTCAAAGCGTTGATCGCCGAGAGGGCCATCGCCGTCGCGACCGTCACCGCGAACTGGCGGAACAATTCGCCCGTGATGCCGGGAAGGAACGCCACCGGCACGAACACCGACAGCAGCACCAGCGTGATGGCGATGATCGGCGCGGTGATCTCCTCCATCGCCTCTTTGGTCGCCTGCGCCGGCGTCAGTTCCGGCTTGCTCGCCATCTTGGCTTCGACCGCCTCGACGACGACAATCGCGTCGTCAACGACGATGCCGATCGCCAGGATCAGGGCGAGCAGCGAGACGGTATTGGCCGAATAGCCGATGGCGTTCAAAACGACGAATGTGCCGATCAGGCTGACCGGCACGGCGATGGTCGGGATCAGCGTCGCCCGCAGGCTGCCGAGGAAGAGAAAGACGACGAGCACGACGAGGATGAAAGCCTCGACCAGCGTGTGCTCGACGACCTCGATCGTCGCCGACACGAACACCGTCGGATCGTATGTGACCTTCCAGGCAAGGTCCTCGGGAAAGCGCTCGGCGGCGTCCGCGAGGCGCTTCTTGACCGCGGCGAGCGTCTGAAGCGCGTTGGCGCCCGGCGCCTGATAGACGCCGATCAGCGTCGCCGGAGCGCCGTTAAGGCGCGTGTCGCGGTCGAGATTGGCGGCGCCAAGTTCGATGCGCGCGACATCGGACAGCCGGAGCACCGAACCGTCGGCGTTGGTTCGGATGATGATCTTGTTGAAATCGTCGATCGACGACAACCGGCCTTTGGTCTCGATGTTCAGCTGCAATTGCTGGTCGTCGGAGACGGGCCGCGCGCCGATGCGCCCGACGGCGGCCTGAACATTCTGGCTCTTGATCGCGGCGATGAGATCGGCGGAGGTGAGGCCGAGGCCGGTCAGGCGGTCGGTCTGCACCCAGACCCGGATCGAATAGTCCTGGGCCGCGAAAAGCTTGGCGTCGCCGACGCCCGCCGTGCTCCTGATGTCGTCGACAAGATTGATCGTCGCGTAATTGGAGATGAAAAGTTCGTCATGCGTGCGCTGGGGCGAATAGAGGGCGATAACGCCGAGCAACGCCGAGGACTGCTTTTTGACCGTCACGCCTTGCCGTTGCACGTCCTCCGGCAATTTCGACAGCGCGACCTGCACCCTGTTGTTGACGTTGACGGTGTTGATGTCGGGATTGGTGCCAAGCTCGAAGGAAACAAGAAGCGAATAGCTGCCGTCATTGCCGCTGACGCTCTTCATATAGATCGCCTTGTCGACGCCGACGACCTGGCTTTCGAGCGGCTGCGCGATGGTCGATTCAACGACCGCCGCGGAGCCGCCGGGATAAAAGGTCGACACCGAGACCTGCGGCGGCACGATATCGGGATATTGTGCGATGGGGATCGACAGCAGCGAGACGAGGCCGGCGACCACGGTGACGAGCGCAATGACGATTGCGAATCGTGGGCGATCGACGAAGATCGACGAAATCATCGTTCAGCTCCGGCCGAGCGTCTTGACGGGCGAGGCGATCACCGGCGCGCCGGCGCGCAGGACCTCCATGCCTTCGACGATGACCTGAGCGCCGGCGTCGAGCCCTGAATCGACGATGGCGTTCGCCCCGCTTTCGCCGCCGAGTTTCAGACGTTTGACGGCGGCTTTGCCGTCCTCGACGACAAAGACATAAACGCCCTGCTGATCGGCGATCAGCGCCGCCTGCGGGATCAGGATTTTTTCTTCCGGCTTGTCGCCCGTGATGGAAAATCTGACCAATTGGCCGTCGATCAGTCGCCCCTGGGGATTCGGAAAGCTCGCCCGCACCAGCACGCTGTCGGTCGCCTTGTCGACCGAGACATCGATGAAATTGATCTTGCCAGGAAACTCATAGGCCGAGCCGTCGGAAAAACGCAGGGTCACGGTCAAAGCGCCGCCGCCGCCGCCAGGGCGACGCTGTTCGCCGTTCAGCTGAAGGAATTCGCGCTGGCTGACCGGGGCTACGACATACATCGGGTCCTGGCTGACGATCGTCGTCAGCACGCCGCTGTCTGGGCCGACCACATTGCCCTTGGTGACGCTGGTGCGGCCGATGACGCCGGATATCGGCGATTTGATCTCGGCATAGCTGAGATTGATCTTCGCGGCCTGCACATTGGCTTCGGCGACGAGCACATCGCCTTTCGTCGTCTGGAATTCGGCGGTCCGTTGGTCGCGCACGGCGACGGAGCCGGACTGCGTCTTCAACAGCGTTTCGGCGCGATCGAGTTGGACGGCGGCGTTCGCCTCCTGCCCCTGCGCTTTGACGAGGGCGCCTTGCGCCTGCTGCAGCGCAGCCTGGAACGGCTCCGGCTCGATGCGGTAGAGAAGTGCGCCTTGCTTGACGAGGTCGCCTTCCTTGAACAGGACCTCCTGCAAATAGCCGGTGATGCGCGCGCGCACGCTGACGCGCTCGATCGCCTCGACGCGGCCGACGAACTCCTGCGCCGGGTTAACGGGCTCCCTCGCGGCCAGAATTGTGCCGACACGGGTCGCCGCCGGGGCTTGCGCCGAAACAGAAGTCGCACAGAAGGCGGCGGGAAGGGTCAGCGCGAGCCGGAGGGCGATTCGCGCGCAAGCGATCGAAAAAGGCATCGCTATTCTCCGAGGTCCGCGAGCGCCGGCGCAAGGCGCTTCCATTGGCAGGGCGTGAGGTCGGACGGAAAATGTCTTGATTTAGAAGAGGCGTAGACCGTCGCAGCCTGCGCGGCCAAGTTTCGAAAGTCAATTCGTCGGCATCGTCTTTGGCGCTCGTTCAAAGGATCGCGGCGATCGCCGAACCCGCCAGCGTCGATGCGAAAATGAGAAGGATGAGAGCGGCGCCCCGCGCGATCAGCGCCGGCGTCAGCGCCCCGCCCGTGGACCGGGCCAGAAAAGCGCCAAGGACGATCCAAATCCCTCCGACAAGGATGACAAGCGCGGAAAAGCCGGCAAGCCAAAGGGATAAGGCGGCGGGCGCCGGCGGGATGATGACGAAGGCGAAGATCAGGGCCTTGGGATTGAGGAGCGTCGTGACAAAGACGCGCGTCGGCGTCGCCGGCGCCTGCGTCGGCCGGACGCTTTGGCCCGCGTTTCGCCAAAGCGCCGCCGCCGAAGCGGCAAGCCAGAGGCCCGCGGCAATTTTCAGCGTCGCGGCGGCCAAGGCGTTATGTTCGATCTCGCGGCCAATGACAAAGATGAGGGTCGCAATCGAGATCAAATAGCCGCACAATTCAGCCGGAATCAGCCGCAGCGACCGCCATGGCCCGACGCTCGCGCCCGAAGCGGCGAGCAGCGTATTGGTCGGCCCGGGCGTGGCCAGAAGAGCGAGAACCGCAAGGGCGAAGGCGAAAGGGTTTTCCATGGCGGGCGGGACATTAATGCGCTTTGACGATTCATGGAATTTTTAAAGCGCTCGATGCGAAATGGCGCGGCCGGGACGCAGGCTGGGAAGGATCGAATGAAAAATCGCCCCACGCAGCCAAGCTGGCGACGCAGCCTTCTCCGCGCGCGCAAGAAAGCCGCGAGCGCATGACGACCAGCCGGCCGCCTGAAACGCTTGCCCGCGTCGGGCTTTTTCGCTCGCTGACGCCGGACGAAATCACTCGCCTCAACGCGCGCTGCATTTTCCGGCGCGCCCACGCCAAAGACTGGATCATCGACTATCAGGACGAAAGCACCGACGTCTTTTTCCTGATCAGCGGCAGCGCCCGCGTCATGATTCGGGCGATTTCCGGCCGCGAGACCATTTTGCGCGAAATCGACGGCGGCGCGTTTTTCGGAGAGTTCTCCGCCATCGACGGGCGGCCGCGTTCGGCGAGCATTCTTGCCGTCACTGATGTGACGATCGCCAAAATGAGCGCCGCGGTCTTTCTCGAGACTGTGACGCAGCACGCCGACGTCTGCCTGCAGCTGCTGCGCCTCATCACCGGACAGGTTCGCATGCTGTCGAACCGGGTCAATGAATTCACCACCCTCGCGATCCGCGAGCGGCTGATCATGGAGCTGTTGCGTCTCTCGCGGGCGAACCCCGCCGATCCTGAACAGGCGATCGTGTCGCCGCCGCCGCTCCACGCCGATCTCGCCGGCCGCATCAGCACCCGCCGCGAGACCGTGACCAAGGAGCTGAGCGCCATGGAGCGCGAGGGGCTGGTGCGGCGCGGCCGCCGCGCCCTGACCCTCGTCGATATGCCGCGGCTCATGGGCGCGATCCGCGCCGCGGAGGAGGCGGAGGATTTCGGCGCCGCCTCGAAGCTGAAATAATCGCTGCGCCAGATTATTGCCGGACCATGCGATTCCAGGCGTCGAGGCCGGCGATCTTGTAGGCTTCCGCCAGCGTCGGATAGTTGAAGGTGTTTTCGATGAAGTAGTCGATCGTGCCTTTGAGGTTCAAAACCGCCTGGCCGATATGGATCAATTCGGTCGCGCCCTCTCCAACGATATGGGCGCCGAGCAGACGCCGCGTCTTGGTCGAAAAGATCAGCTTCATCATGCCGCTGTTCAGCCCCATGATATGGCCGCGCGAGGTCTCGCGGAAGCGCGCGATCCCGCATTCATAAGGAATTTCGCGCTTGCGCACTTCTTCCTCGGTCATGCCGACGGTCGAAATCTCCGGCACTGAATAGATGCCATAGGGAAAGAATTCGGGCGGCGGCGACGGCTGCAGCCCAAAGGCATGGCATGCGGCGACGCGCCCCTGCTCCATCGAGGTCGAGGCGAGGCTCGGAAAGCCGATCACATCGCCGGCGGCGTAGATGTGGGGGACGGAAGTCTGCAGCGTCTCGGGCGTCACGGTGATGCGGCCGCGATGATCCGTCTCGATGCCCGCCGCTTCGAGATTGAGCACGTCGGTGGCGCCGACGCGGCCGGCGGCGAACAGCAACGTCTCCGATTTGACGACGCGGCCATTGCCCAGCGTCGTCGTGACCGAGCCGTTGACGGCGATCGACGTCACCGGCGAGCCAAGCCTCAGCGCGACATTGCGGTCGCGCAGATCATGCACGAATTCCTCGATCACCTCCTTGTCGAGAAAATCGAGGAAAGTCGGGCGCGGCTCGATCAAGGTCACGGCGACATCGAGCGCGCTGAAGATCGTCGCATATTCGACCCCGATCACCCCTGCGCCGATGACGGTGAGGCTGCGCGGCACTTTCTTCAGATCGACGATTTCGTCGCTATCGAAGACGTTAATTTCATTGAAGGGCACATAATCCGGCCTGAACGGCCGCGTGCCGCACGCGATCAGGAAATGGGCCGCGGAATAATTTTGCGTTTCGCCGCTCTCGCCTTTGATCTCGACCTCATGCGGGCCGACAAAGCGGGCGTGGCCGCGCTTGGTCCGGACGGCGTTGCGGCTGAACTGATGTTCGAGCACCTCGACCTCATGGTCGAGCGTCTTGCTCATGCGCGCCATCAAATCATCGGCGCCGATCTGCTCCTTGACGCGATAGGATCGTCCGTAAAATCCGCGCTCCCGCCAGCCGGCGAGATTGAGCACGGTCTCGCGTAGGGTTTTCGACGGAATGGTCCCCGTGTGCACCGAGACGCCGCCGACGCGCCGCCCTTTTTCCACGACAAGCACGGATTTGCCGAGCTTCGCCGACTGAATCGCGGCCCGTCGCCCAGAGGGACCGCTCCCGATGACGATCATATCGTAGTCATGCATGGGATGAACTTCGAAGGAGGGAGCGCGGGGTCATCTGGCCGGCGCATTTGGGACCGGCCCCTCAAGATGAGCAAATATCACGCCAAAGTCGCGCTTCGGCTCCGACCTCTTCTCCCCAGATCAGCGACGACCGCAGGGGGGAGGCCGGAGAGCGAACCTTTTCATGCGGGCGGGATTGCACAACGCCCGGAGGACGCGCCATCGGATCGAGATTGCGACAATTTTTGAGCGGCGTCCGCGCCAGAGCCCGTCGAGAACGACGTGCAAAGACGCAGCGGCGACGCTTTTTCGAGCGTGGCCAGCTCATGCTCGCCGTCGTCGCGGCGATCAACGCAAATTGCGGCCGGGCGGCCGCGATGGACGATGGTGGCGGACCGCCGCTGCCGCCGAGGCGCCCGCCGGCGGCCTCAGCTTTCCCCTCGGCGCCCGCCGCCCCGAGCGCCCCTCCGGCCGCTCCGGCGCCGCCTCCTCCGCCCGCAGCGGCGAATCAGCCGCCAGCGGCGGACGATTGCCGGGTGGGCCTTGCCTCCCGCGGCGTCACCCTAAAGCCTGTGGAGCAAGCATCACCGGCCGATCCTCGCTGCGTGATCGCGACGCCAGTCCAGCTCATCTCCTTGACGCTGCGCAACGGCCAGCGCGTCGATCTGCCCGATCGCCCGACGCTCGACTGCCCAACTGCTGCAACTTTCGCGGATTTTGTCGACGAGTTGCTGGCGCCTCTCGCCAAGGGGTCTTTCGACGCGACCATCATAGCCATCGGAACCGGCCCCGGCTTCGATTGCAGATCCCGCAACCACATCGCCGACAGCAAGCTGAGCGCTCATGCAAAGGGGCTAGCGATCGACATCGCGGCGCTGCATTTCGCGGGCGGACGCCTTTACGAAGTCGGCCGATTGGCCGATGCGCCGGAGCGCGCCTTCGATCATGCCGCCCGCGCCGCCGCCTGCGGTTATTTCCACACGGCGCTCGGGCCCGGCGCCGACGCCTTTCACAGCTCGCATTGGCATTTCGACCTCGAAACCCGGGGCTCCGACGGAAAAGCGAAATTCTGTCAGTAGCGCCAGAACTTGCCGCCGCGCGCGCCGGCAAATGTGGGGCAACTCATTGACAGTTCCGCCGCCGCAGCCTTAATCGACGCTTTAGCGGGAATAATTGCGCAAGATCATCGTCGAATCAGGCTTCACGAGGATCGCGACGATCTGCCTCGCCAGAGCATGACGCCAAAATGCGGACTTTCGCGCTGCCGGCATGCTCTAAATGCTTTGAAACGATGGTCGGCCGATTTCCGCGGTCCGCGGACGGTCCGGACGCCGTGCGGACCCTGCTGCCGCGACCGGACCAGCGTCCAGCGTTCGGTCGTGATCGCCGCCTTCCACCGAGAGAGCCATGCAAAGCCTAAGGCGCGTCTCATTCTTCAAGGATATCGACGATCTCGATTTCGACCGCTTCGACCGGCTCTGTCTCTGGCGGCGCTTCGATGACGGGGAACTCGTCGTCGATTACGAGGACGAATCCTCCGACGTCTATTTCATCGTCACCGGCGAGGTTCGCGTGCTGATCCGGACCGTCGCGGGAAAGGAGATCATTCTGGGCGAAAGCCGCGCCGGCCAGTTTTTCGGCGAGATGACGGCGATCGACGGGGCCAAACGGTCGGCCAATGTGACGGCGCTCACCAAATCCGAGCTCTGTATCATGCCGGCTCATGTCTTCCGCGAAGTCATTTTCTCCTCAAACACTGCCTGCGAGCGAATCCTGCGCCTCTTGACTGGCCGCATCCGCGAACTCAACTCTCGCCTTGCCGAGCATTCGATCTTCGATCTGAAGCACAGGCTCTATTCCGAACTGCTGCGCATGGCGCATCCAAGGCCCGGCAAGCCCACCGAACGGGTGGTGACGCCGCCGCCGTTCCATCACGTCCTCGCTGCGCGAATCGGCTGCCGGCGCGAGCAGGTCACACGCGAACTTTCCGCGCTGGCGCAGGAACATATCATCGAAAAAACGCGCGGCGCCCTGGTGCTGGTCAAGCCGACCGTGCTCGAGACGCGTCTTGAGGAAGCGATGCGCGAAGGCGGCTAGAGAATACCACCTAAACGCCCAGCTCAGTGCTGCGGCGGCGCGGGGGCGACCTTGGCGCCTGTCGAGAACAAAGGCGCCGCGGCGCCCGACTGCCGGATCAGGCTGCGCGCGTCCGGGACCAGCGCAAGTTCGTCCCAGGACCCGGCGACGTCGAAGGCGAATTGCGGCCGCTCCGACTTCGAATTCGGATCTGGCGCGGCGCTCATCACTGTAGCGTGCACGTCGACGGTCCTGTCGCCAAAATCGATGGCGCCATTGAAATTGAGATCGATGGCGCGGCTGCGCATTTCGCCGTGCTCGATCGTGGCGACGCCCTTGGCGAATTGAAGTCCAAACCCCGCCGAGCCAAAGCTTGTCGCGCCATAGCGAATATCGTCGGCGAGGCCGAGCGGGCGCTTGTCGACCGAGCGCAGCGCCTGCCCGAGATTGACGCCGTTGATCTCGCCGTTCTGCATGGCGATTTGCGCGCGGCCCTCGAGATTGCGCATCATTTCGCTCATGTTGAGCCCGGCGGCCTGCAGGTTGGCGGTGGCGTTCACGGTCCCGGTGATGCGAATGGATTCGACGCCGCCCGGCCACATCGCGGCGGCGTCGACGCCGGCAAGGGCGGCCGTGACATGGGTCTCGAGCCCGCCGGCCGCTTTGATGAAAGACGCCCGTCCCCGGACCTCGCCCTGAGCGGCCTTGGCCCGGATCAGCGCCAGATCGACCCGGCGGTCGCGCTTCATCACGGAAAAGGCCGCGTCCCGGAAATCGACGCCGGGCAAGGACAGACGCTGAGCCGAAATCCGGATGTCGAGATCGGCGAAATTATCCTCGTCGAGATCGAAGGCGTCATGGCTCCATTGCCCGTCGCGCCCGTGGATCGGCGACAGATTGGCGAAGAAGGGGCGCAGCGACAGCTCGTTCGCCGCCAGCGTCCCCGCCAGAGTCGGCCGGCCTTCCCCCTGCAAAACGGCGAGAGCGCCCTCATAATCATTGCCGTCGAGTTGCAATCGGAGATTGGAAAAGCTCGCGCTCGGCGCAGTGGCGTTGACGTCAGCCTCGAGCGCGAAATTCTCGAAGGGCGCTGGCAGCGCGATGAAATAGCCGCCTGTTTCGACGAGGCGGCGCAGGGACGGCGCCGAAGCCGTGACTCGACCGGCGAATTGAGCCTGCGGCCCGCTCGCCAGGCTGCCCTCCGCCGCCAGCGACAGGGCCGGACTGTCAATCTTCAAGAGAAGGCCCGATGCGCCGCCGCGCATCAGATCCGCCGGATGCTCAATCGCCGCGGAGATGTCCGCGCCCTGGTCGCGAAAGCGCGCCGTGCCATTGATGTTCGCCGAGGCGCCGAGCTTACGCCAGTCGACCGTGACATTGATGGCCTCGACGATGGCGTCGCTGTCGCCGAAGCTGTTAGTGAGGCGGGCGCGGCCATTGACCAGGGTGAGCACGCCGAGCCGCGTTTCATCGGCGGAGCTTGCCTGGGGCGTCGCCGATTTTGCATTGGCGGCGCGTCCGATCGCGCTATCGGACCGCATCGGCCGGCCGGCGAGGTCGATCACCATCTGCGGCTCGCCCAAAGTCACCGAGGCGATTTCCAGCTGCCCGCGCAGCAGCGCGGAGACGCGCAGATAGCCCTTGAGATAGGCGGCGTCGATGCGAAGCGCGCCGGAAGGATCGGCGAATTGAATCGCGTCGATGCTGATATGCGGCTGCGGCAGCACGACGAACACGGCCTTGCCTTGCGAGAGCGTGCTAAGGCCGGTGATCTGTCGGATTTGCGCGGTGATCCCGTCGCGCAAGGCGCTGGTCGAAAACAACCAGGGGACGGCGGCCGCGGTCATGCCGAGGAGAATGGCCAACAGACAAAGGGAGCCTAGAAGAATTCTGCCGCGCTTTCGCGGCGGACGGGAAGAAACGGTAGGAATTGACGCCATTTCATCCACGGCCTGAAAAGCCCCCGCTCCCATCCGCTCGTCCCGCGCACACGCTTCGGCAAAGGACCGAGGCCGCAAAACCGCTCGAGCTTCGGTCTTCGCCCCTTCGTCAATCCCTTCGGGCGACATCGAACGCCGATTTGCGCGAGAGTTTGATGTGTTGCTTGTCGTTGCCGACTATGTCGCGATCAAGGCGGGAAACGCCATGCCGACGCATGCAATTTTACAGAAAATCAAACGCTTTCCTGAAAAAAAACTTTAATCAGCAGCTAACGGCCAAAGACGCTGTCCAGCATCGAGACGAGCGCCGCGGTGCCAAACGGCTTTTGCAAGATAGCCCTGTTGGCATATTCCGGCGGAATGTCCGCCTGCCCCAGTCCCGTCGTGAAAATGAACGGGCAGGCGCGCTGGTCCAGCATTTCAGCGACGGGGTCGATGCGCTCGGAGCCCAGCCGGACATCAAGCAGGGCGCCGTCGAGATGCTCGCGACGGATGACTTCGAGCGCGCCGCGAACGTCCGCGACGCAGGCGGCGATGTCGAAACCGAGTTCAGAGAGCGTGTCAACAAGGGAGAGCGCGACGAACGGTTCGTCCTCAACGATCAAAATTCGTTTCGATGGCGGTTCGCCAGCGCGCGTCATCTCAAACCCGGGTTGAAGCTAACGCCGACTCTGCCTTGAGCCCCGGGCAATGTCCAGACAATCGCGCCTGATCACCCGATGTTCATCATAATAGCAGATTTCAGCCGCGTTTTGGCCGCAGGGCCGCCAGCGCGGCGACACTGATCGCGGTCCAACCGCAGATCAGCATCGATCCGCCGATCGGAGCCGCCATCGGAAACAGCCGCGCCTCGACGAGCGCCCTGACAGCGAGATCGCCGCAAAAGAGACAGGCGCCAAGAAACAACAGCGCCGCCGCGATGAGAAATCCGCCCGCGCGCGCAGGAGCGGCGAGGGCGATCCCGGCTAGCGCCAAAATGGCGAGCGCATGGATGAGCAGAAAATTGGCCGCGGTCGCCAGAAGGGGATTTTGGACGGCGTGCGCGCCGACGGCCGAAAGGATTACGCCGGCCGCGCCCAAAACTCCGGCCAGAGCCGCCGCGATGAAAATTCTGTTCGGTCCTTCGGGCATTCGCATCCAGCGCGGCTCCTCATGGAAAAGGACACCATCTACGGCTCGGCTGCTGAAAAGGAAATGCAGCTTTCGCTCCGCGCTTGGCGGCCCCCTGTTTCCGAATCGCGGCCCGTGATATCTGGCGTTCCGGGTCGAATGCGAACCTGCAAAAATTCAAACGGTCCCGCCGGGACCGATCGGGAGGGCCGGGGTCTCAGCGATCTGCGGCGCAAGCAGAGGTGCAAGGCAGTCTTATGCGGAAATTATCAACGCTCGCGGCGCTCGCGCTCATCGTCTCCCCCGCCGCGGCAATGGCGGAGGCGCGTCCGGCGGCGTCCGCGGCGGACAATATCGCCGCCTTCGGCGATTGGAAAATGCGCTGCGGCGAGGGGTCCCCCGGCGAATGGGCCTGCGAGGTGATCGCCTCGGTCGTCCCGCCCGGCCAGGCCGAGCCGATCGCCCAGGTTGCTTTCGGCCGAAAGATTCAAGCTCCGGACGCCCGAAAAGACAAGCCGGCGGCGAGTAAAGCGGGCGACAAGGACAAGCAAACGGCCGATAAGCCGGCCGAAAAACCAGCGTCGAAGGATGAGAAACCTGCCGAAACGACGACGCGGCTCGTCATCCTCGTGCCGGTCAATGTGACGATCGCCCCCGGCCTTGAAGTGCTGGCCGACCCGGCTCAGCCTGCGCTCAAGATCCCCCTGAAAACCTGCATCCAGGCCGCCTGTTTCTCGGAAATTGAGCTGAATAACGACCAGCTGCAGCTATTCCGCAACCGGTCGCAGCCGGCCCAGATCACCTTCACCGATCCCAGAGGCAACCCCGTCAAGATCGCATTGTCGCTGAAGGGGCTCGATCAGGCGCTCGACGCCTTGGCGAAACGCTGAGGCGGCCGCATTGTTTGCTGTCCGGCGCTGACGCCAAGGAGGCCAGATGCGATCGCTGTCCCTGATTTTGGCCGCTCTGCTGGGCATGGCGGCGGCTCGCGGCGCAGAGGCTCAGGAAAAGGGAACGCTCGGCGCGAATATCTTGCCGCCGCTCGCCAACGCATCCTCCCCCTCGACGCCGGCGAAAGAGTTGTTCGGACGCGAGCGGGGGCCAGCGCCGCTCAGCGCGCGCACCATTGGTTTTTATTCGCGCGGCTGCCTGGCCGGCGGCCGCAATCTGGCGGTCAACGGCCCCGCCTGGCAGGTGATGCGCCTGTCGCGCAACCGCAACTGGGGTCACCCGAAACTCATCGCGTTTCTGGAAGAGTTCGCGCGCAAGGTTCCGCGCGTCAGCAACTGGCCCGGCATCCTGGTCGGCGACATGTCGCAACCGCGGGGCGGCCCTATGCTGACGGGCCACGCCTCGCATCAGATCGGCCTCGACGCCGATATCTGGCTGACGCCAATGCCCGGCCGCGAATTGTCGCGAGCCGAACGTGAGGAAATGTCGGCGACAATGGTGGTCCGCGCCGACCGGCTCGACGTCGACCCGGCGCGATGGACGCCCGACCATCTCGCGGTCATCAAGGCGGCGGCGCAGGACAATCAGGTGCAGCGCATTTTCGTCAATGCGGCGATCAAGAAGGCGATCTGCCGGGAAGCCGTCGGCGATCGCTCATGGCTGACCAAGGTGCGCCCCTATTACGGGCACGACTACCATTTCCACATCCGCCTCGCTTGCCCTCCGGGAGAAGAGTCCTGCCGCGATCAGGATCCCGTTCCTCCCGGCGACGGCTGCGACGCCTCGCTGAACTATTGGTTTTCCGACGCCGTGCTGCATCCGAAGCCCGGGCCGCCAACGCGCCCAAAGCCGCCGCTGACGATGGCGCAGCTTCCGGCGGAATGCCGCATGGTGCTGAACGCAAAATAAACGACCGCCGCAAGCGGCCTAAAGCTGGACTGAACTCAATCGTTTTGCGACGGCGCCTCATCGGAGAAGATTTCATCCGGCTTCAGGCGAACATGATGCATTTTGGTCTTGTGACGAACGCCGATGCTGCGGCCCAGCACAATCGGCGCTTCATGCCTCTCCGGATAGGCGGCCGGCGCGACCCCCTGATCAGGCGCAGGGGCCGCCGCGAGCGGATTAGCGGACAGCCCCCCAGACGCCATCACGAAGAGGGCGGCGCTCAAGGCATATACTCTCAGACAATTCATTTACGGCTCCCAACGCCCGACGCAAACCGCGCCAGCCTAGAATAAGGCGCTTTTACGCCACTTTCATAACACAAAGCTTGCGCCTTCAAAATCGGCTTCCGGCAACCTAGACATCCGGTGTTAACGGATGATGTCGACGCAAAGGATCAGCATCTTCGCTCAGGCGGCGACGCTGATCCCGATCGGGCAGGACACGCCAGTGCCGCAAACGCCGCAATATCCGTTTGGATTCTTGGCGAGATATTGCTGATGGTAGCCTTCCGCATAATAGAACGCCGGACGGTCGATGATTTCCGTCGTGATCGGCCCATAGCCTTTTCGCGCCAGCGCCCTGGAGAAGGCGTCGCGGCTTGCCTCCGCGGTCGCGCGCTGCGTGGCGTCGGCGACGTAGACGCCAGAGCGATATTGCGTGCCGACGTCATTGCCCTGCCGCATGCCCTGCGTCGGGTCATGACTTTCCCAAAAACTCTTGAGCAAGGTTGCGTAGGAAATGCGTTTCGGATCGAAGGCGACCAGCACAACCTCATTATGACCGGTGAGGCCAGAGCACACTTCCTCATAGGTCGGATTCGGCGTCACGCCGCCCGCATAGCCGACGGCGGTCGTGTAAATTCCCTCGTCCAACTGCCAGAACTTGCGCTCGGCGCCCCAAAAACAGCCAAACCCGAAGAGAGCGGTCTCGACGCCTTCGGGAAACGGCGGAGAAATCGGGCGCCCATTCACGAAATGCCTTTCAGCGGTCTTGGTGGGCTCGGATCGGCCCGGCAGGGCGTCGGCGGCTGACGGCAAGGTCAGGAGTTTGCGGAACATGCCCTTCCTTTCAGGAAATATTTTGCCGAGCATCGGCCCCTTTCCGTTCAGATGAGGCCTCGATCCGCCAATACAATGGTTATGGCTAGGTCAAAGTTGCGTAATCTCATTAATTTCTGATCAATTCCGCGCGCGCAGCTACGCGTTTTCTCGCAGCAGCCGAAGCCTATCCGCGGTATAAAGCTGCGTTGAAACAAACAGATACAGCATGTCTGCAATTGGCTAAAGCATGAAAAACCTTCAGCATGACGTGAAAAGCTTTCAGCGGCTGGAATAGCCGATCTTCGGTTTCGGCTTTTGCGCAAGCCACAGAGCGATGAGGCCGATCAAGGCGAGCAGAACAAAACTCGGCAGCCGCCCAAAGGCCTCCAACGCCGGCTCGAGCCATGAGGGCGCGCGCCGGGCGACCGCGTCGTGCAAGGCGTCGAGTTTCGACGGTGCAAGAGCTGCGGCGGCGGCGAGCTGCGTCAGAAGCACGCGTCCGGCCGCAAAGGAGCGCCAGCCGTCGATCATCAGGAGGGCGAAGGCGCTTGCGAGCGAAAACAGGCCGATGAATTGCAACACGCGTCGGATCATCGAACGAGACAGCTCCAAACTGGGTTAGCATAGCGCCGCGCCGGTTAAATTTTTCGAACCCGCCCATGCTGGATCGACCTGCCGCGCGCCGTTTTCCATGAGCCGAGCGGATTGCCTTCGTCGCCGGGGGCGCCTATATTACGGCAATTCCCGTCATGGCTAACATTCAGCCTCGTCTCGTGAGCTTCGTCTCGTGAGCCTCGCCCCTGCGCGGCGGGCGTTCCAGGCGTCGCCTCTTCGCCGTCTGGGGCAATTTCCGTTTTGAGCGCAAAGGAGAAGCAAACATGAACACCGCGCCGCTCATGCCCAAGGCAACCGCCGTGTGGCTTGTCGAGAACACCTCGCTGACCTTCGATCAGATCGCCAATTTCTGCAAATTGCACCCGCTTGAGGTCAAGGGCATCGCCGACGGCGAAGTCGCGAGCGGAATCAAGGGGCACGATCCAATCACTTCGGGCCAGCTGACCCGCGAGGAGATCGCCGCGGCGGAAAAGGATCCGAGCCGCCAGCTGCAGCTCGCCGTGTCCAAGGTGCGGTTGCCGGAGCCGGCGCGCAAGCGCGGCGCGCGCTACACGCCCCTGTCGCGCCGGCAGGACCGTCCCAACGCGATTTTGTGGCTTGTGCGCAATCATCCGGAATTGAAGGACGCGCAGATCATGCGCCTCGCCGGCACGACGAAATCCACCCTTCAGGCGATTCGCAGCCGCACGCATTGGAATTCCGCCGCTCTGACGCCGGCCGATCCGGTCACGCTTGGCCTCTGCTCGCAGATGGATCTCGATTTCGAGGTCAACCGCGCCGCCAAGGACCGGCCGCATGTCGAGGAGAGCCATGGCGACACGCTGTTGCCGGCCGAGACCACGACGCGGGCGCCCTATCGCGAGGAGCCAAGGACGGAAGCCGAAGTTTTCGGCGCGGCCGCGCCGAAGGCGGCAGAGGTCGAGGACAATGTCGACGTGCATTCTGTCTTCGCCAGCCTGAAGGGGCTCAAGGTTAAGGAATAATTACTTAAAATTGTAATTTTCGCGTAATGATTGATTTTTGCTTCTTCCGGCGCGCTCGCGTGATATGATATCGGCGCGAATCGGAATGGCCGATTTGCGCCGGCGCGCTCGACGCATAGCGCCCGGCCGTTCGGCTCATCCTTGCCTGCCGGGAGAAGCTTATGAAGCTGTTGGCTGCGTCTGCCTCTGGCGCGGGAGCGGCGGGGCCGCCCGAGCGTCCGGCTCGCGCGCATCCGGTCCACGGGCGGGCCGGGCTCGCGACGCTTGGCGGCGCTGCCCTCTGCCTGTTTGGGGTCTGTGCTCTTGTCCTCAGCGGTCCCGGCATGGCGGCGGACCTTGGCTATGCGCCGCGACCCTATTTGGTGCCGCAGCCTCCGGCTCCCCCGCCCTATGCTTTCGCGGTCGATCCGCGCTGCAGCATCGTGCCGATGCCGCAGGCCGATCTTGTTGGCGACACCGCGCGTTTTCGCGCCACTGCAGTCTGTCAGTCGCGCGGCCTCTACGCCGATTCGCTGATTTTTCCGGGGCCCCCGGTTTTGTACCGCGGCTATCATTACGGCCGGGAGCCATAGGCTTGCAGCCGCCGCGCGCAAAAGGCTTCGCCGAAAGGTTGCGAACAGGCGTCGGAGACGCGCCGGCCTTGCAAAATCTTCTGCGGTTTCAACTCTTTTTTATGTTTTCTTAACGTGTTTGGGTCAAGCACAGGCCCCGTCAACGGGAGTAGTGACACCGCGCGAGGTTCGATGCCTTCGCGACTTTCGGACGGTTTCGCGCCGATTTTCTTGAAATAGCAGGCGCCGCCTTGTCTGGCCGGCCGTTTCACAGGTTGAAACGGCCGGGCTTTCTCAGATCATTTTTCCGTCTCAGGAATAGCGCGGACCGCGCCGCGCTTCCGCGAGCGCGCGGGACAAAGCCCCTGCAAAATTCGCCTTTTCGCCGGGCCCGAGAAAATCCGCGACCTCAAGGCTCATTCCCCGCGACACCAGCGCCAGCCGCAATGTGCCGAATTCCTCATGCTCCTCGCGCTCCAGCCGCACAAAAGCAGGATTGAAGCGCCATTCCGCCCGCTCGCCCGCCGCGCTCACCTTGACGACGAGCAGATCGAAGGGCGTCAATGCAAAATCTTCATAAGCCCGCGCGGCGCGGAAATTCGCCTTGAAGGCGACATAGAGCAGCGCGACGTCTAGGCCGCAGAAGCCGGCGACGGGCCAGGCCCCCAAAAAAATGAACGGCAGGCTGGTGATTATATTGGCCGCCAAAAACGCCATCAGCAGCAGTCTGAAATGAGCGGCGCGCAGCGAGCGATGCGGCTGCAGCCGCGTCGCGAAAAGGGCGGGGTCGCTTGGGAGGGTGGCGGACTCGGCGGTCGGCATGAGGCGCGGCTCTTCTCTCTCGCTCCTTGCCAAACTATAACGCGCCTATGGCGAAAAGAACCATGGCAAAATCCGCGGGCCCGCGCGCGGCGGCCGGCCTGTCGGTGGCCGGCGGCGCTCCAGCGGCCTCCGCAAAAGCGCGGGCGGCGCAGGCCGGCCGAATCGCCGCGATTTTCGCCCGTTTCGAAGCCGCCTCGCCGCATCCCGAAGGCGAACTCGATTATATCAATCCCTATACTTTGCTGGTCGCCGTGACGCTGTCGGCTCAGGCGACCGACGTCGGCGTCAACAAGGCGACGAAGGCGCTGTTTGCGCTCGTCGACAGCCCTCAAAAAATGCTGGCGCTCGGCGAGGATCGCCTGCGCGAAATGATCAGGACCATCGGCCTCTACCGGACCAAGGCCAAACATATCATCGAAGCGTCGCGCCAATTGGTCGAACGCTTCGGCGGCGAGGTCCCGCACGACCGGGCGGCGCTCGAAACCCTTCCCGGCGTTGGGCGCAAGACCGCCAATGTGGTGATGAACATCGCTTTCGGCGCGGCGACGATCGCCGTCGACACGCATATTTTTCGCGTCTCGAACCGCATCCCGCTGGCGAAAGGCAAGACTCCGCTCGAAGTCGAGCTTGGCCTCGAACGCGTCATCCCGGACGTCTATAAACGCCATGCGCATCACTGGCTGATCTTGCACGGGCGCTATGTGTGCAAGGCGCGCCGGCCCGAATGCTGGCGCTGCCTGATCGCCGATCTTTGCAACTTTCCCGATAAGACGCTTCTGCCCTGACGCGGGAAACGCCTATTGCTGCGCGCCGGCGGGGGGAACGACGCCGCGCGCCTTGTTGCTAGCCTCCGCGCCGCTGAGTTCGCGCCGGAGCGTGTCGAGCTCTGCCGGATTGCGCGGCTTCGGCCGGGTCGGCTCGGCGCCCCAAGTCGGCTGATAGCTGAGGGTGTCGGGATCGGGGCGCGCTTCCTTCACGAAGTCCTTGGCTTCCGGCACATCGGGCCAGATCTTGGTGTTCAGCAGCGTATCCAGCGGCGAGCCGGCCGGATTGCGTTTCTCGACCGCGGTCTTCTGTCGCGCGGGGGCGGGAGCAGGGGCGGCCGAAGGATCGGGCGCAGGGGTGGGCGAAGAGGCGGACGGCTGGGCCGGCGTCTGTGCGGCGAGCGGCGGCGCGGCGAGGCTCGAGGCCAAGAGGGCCGCCAGCGCCATCGCGACGCGCGGCGTTGGGCGAGCCGACGCAGAGGCTAAGGCAGTCGGAAGAAAGCGCGCGCATTTGGCCATATCTAGGGTCTCGTCAGTCGGGACGCCGCTTGGACGTCGCTATTGGATTTTTTGAGCATGATCCGAAAAATTGCCGGCAGTTCGGATCGCACGATCGTTAAAACGGAAGCTTGAAGAGCGAAAGGCGCGCATCCGCCCCGTCGCGTGATTAAGACCTAGGGAGAATAGCGTCACAACATGGTTTTCCGGCGGCGCAAAACCATTATGATGACGCCAAACCGGCCGCTTGCCCGACGCGTTTGCTCTCCTATCTTACGATGCATCTTAGACAAGGCGCCTCAATCCAAAGAACCCGCAGTCGAAAACAAATAAGAAACCTCAGAGGACAACGCCATGAGCCCGACAGGACCCCGCCGCGCGCCAGAAACCGCACAGGTCAACAAGGCCAAGGTTGCGGCGCGCAAGAAACGGGCGCTGGCGCAGGCCTCGGCGCAGGAGAAGCGGCGCGCCGAGGCGCCCGCGGCGCAGGCTCCATCCGGCAATGGCGCGGAGGCGAAGGGCGCAGGCGCGAACGCCGCTCCGACCGCCGCGCCGCCCGCGACACCCGCTTTCCCCGTCGGCTTTCCGGCCGGATTTCCCGCCGTGCCGCCAGCGCTTGCGGCGCTGTCTCCGATCTTTGCAAATCTCGCAAATCCGAGCGGCGCGGCGGGCGACGCGCCCAAACCCGATTTCGAGCGGATGGCCTATAACATCGCGCGCCTGTTCGAACAGGGCGGCAAGGCGCTCGCGGCGAGCCTCAAGCCGCCGGAGCCCGGCGAAATCAAGAGCGAACTTGCGACCGAGCTCTCAAATGCGGTGCGCTCGATCAGCAAGGTGACCGAACTCTGGCTCAGCGACCCGAAAAAGACCGCCGAGGCGCAGACCGCGCTGATGATGAGTTTTCTCGGCCTCATGTCGAACACGGTGCGCCGGCTCTCCGGCGAATCGGGCGACCCGCTCGTCCCCTATGATCCATCCGACAAGCGGTTCGCCGCTCCGGAATGGCGCGAAAGCCCGTTCTTCGATTTTCTGCGGCAGGCGCATGCGATCAGCGTCAATTGGGCGAACGGCCTGATCGAACGCTCCGAAGAGCTCGATCCGCGCGCGCGCGAGAAAGCCAAATTCTATTTCCGGCAGCTGTCCAGCGCCTTGTCGCCGTCGAATTTCTTCGCGACCAATCCCGAGGTGCTGAAGGAAACCTGGCAGTCGAGCGGCGAAAACCTGGTGCGCGGCGCCTCCATGCTCGCGCGCGACCTTGAGGCCGGCAACGGGCGCCTGAAAATTACCCGCTACGACGCGTCGAAATTCGAGGTCGGCGTCAATCTGGCGACGACGCCGGGAAAAGTCATTTTCCGCAACGAACTCATCGAACTCATTCAATATGCGCCGACCACCGAGACCGTCTACAAACGGCCGCTGCTGATTGTGCCGCCCTGGATCAATAAATTCTACATCCTCGATCTCACCGCCGAAAAAAGCTTCGTGCGCTATGCGGTTTCGCAGGGGCTGACCGTCTTCATCATCTCCTGGGTCAATCCCGACGCGCGCCATCGCGACAAGGGGTTCGAGGACTATATGCGCGAGGGCATTTTCGCCGCGCTCGACGCCATCGAGAAAGCGACCGGCGAAACCGCCGTGACCCCCATCGGCTATTGCATCGGCGGGACGTTGCTCGCGATGACGCTCGCCTATATGGCCGAGACGGGCGACAAGAGGATCGACAGCGCCTCCTTCTTCACGACGCAGACCGATTTCAGCCAGGCCGGCGATCTGAAACTGTTCGTCGACGAGGAGCAATTGCGCGATCTTGAGGAGAAAATGGCCGGCCCCGGCTATCTCGAAGCGGCGTCGATGGCGAATTCCTTCAACATGCTGCGGCCCGAAGATTTGATCTGGTCCTTCGTCATCAACAATTACATGAAAGGCAAGGCGCCGCTCGCCTTCGACCTGCTCGCCTGGAACTCCGACGCGACGCGGATGACGGCGGCCAACCACATGGCCTATCTGCGCGACTGCTACCTCGAAAATAAATTCGCGCGCGGCCTGTCCTCCTTTGGCGGCAAGCCTCTCGACCTGCACAAGGTGACGATTCCGATTTATCACCTCGCCGCGCGCGAGGATCATATCGCGCCGGCGCGCTCCGTCTTTATCGGCGCGCAGCTGTTCGGCGGCGAGGTTCGCTATGTGCTTGCGGGGTCCGGCCATATCGCCGGCGTCATCAATTCGGTCGCAAAACCCAAATATCAATATTGGGTCGGCGAACCGCCCTCCGGCGCGTTCGAGGACTGGCTGGCCAAGGCGACGGAGCATCCCGGCAGTTGGTGGCCGGACTGGATCCAATGGGTCACGGCGCAAGCGCCCGAGCGCGTGCCGGCGCGCATTCCCGGCGAAGGCGCGCTGAAGCCGCTTTGCGACGCGCCGGGCGAATATGTGAAGGTGCGCTACTGACGCCCGATCAGGCTCCTGCGCGCGCGAAACCGGCCGGGCCGGAGGGCTTTTCACGCCTTTTTGACCCGCCGCACGATTTTTCGCGCGAATCGAAGCGCCGCATTATGCTTGATAAATACGGGGTGAAATTCTCGATTTTCGAACCGAGACTGAAGCGCCGGCGCGCGCGCCGCGACTTGATCGACATTCCTTCGGACGCCTGAAAGCATGACGCGGAGCTTCTCGAATCAGACCTTCCGCTTCGCGCCTTCCTCGAACGGATTGCTTCATCTTGGCCATGCCTATTCGGCCGCGCTGAACTTCGATCTGGCGCAATCGACCGGCGGCCGCATGCTGCTGCGCATCGAGAATATAGACGTCGAACGGTGCCGCCCGGAATTCGAGCAGGCGATCTATGACGACCTTCGCTGGCTGGGCCTCAGCTGGGAGCTGCCGCCGCGGCGCCAATCTGAACATTTCGCCGATTACGCCAATGCGCTGGAGCGGCTTCGCGCGCTCGGGGTTGCATATCCGTGTTTTTGCTCGCGCGGCGAGATCATGGCCGCGGTCGCCTGCAAGCCGGATTGGCCGCGCGACCCCGACGGATCGCCGCTCTATCCGGGCCTGTGCAAACATCTCTCGCCAAGCGAGCGGGCCAGGCGATTGGCCGGCGGACGCTCCGCGGCGATGCGCATCGATATGGCGGCGGCGCTGGCCCATGTCGGGTTTCAGCTCGACTGGCTCGAGCGCTCCCCCTCGGGCGCCGGCGCGTCGCGCCGCCCGGCGACGCCTGCGATCTGGGGCGACGCGATCATCGCGCGCCGCGACATCAAGACGAGCTACCATATCGCCGTCGTGACCGATGACGCGCTGCAGGGCGTGACCGACGTCGTCCGCGGCGAGGATCTCTACATGGCGACGCATCTCCACCGCCTGTTGCAGACGCTGCTCGATCTGCCGGCGCCGACCTATCGCCATCATCGCCTGCTTCGTGACGCATCGGGACAGAAACTGTCGAAAAGCCTGCGCGCCAAATCGCTGCGAGCGCTGCGACAGGAAGGCCTGTCGCCGCAGGCGGCGCGCGAATCCCTGAAAGTCGAGGCGACTGCCGCCTCATGATTTCATTGGCGAAGATGAAGCAAGATTAACCCCGGTAATGTTGACGCGATCGAGAGAATGGGAATAGCTGCGGGCTCGCCAACAGTTGATCACGATGATTTTGAATCGAATCGGTCCAAAGTCATGCGCGGGATCGATCTAAGCGTTTAGAGTGGGATGCGGGCGGAAACCGGGGCCCGCTTTTCCTGATCCCGCTCGGGACGCCGCCGAGTTCGCTCGGGACTAAAATCCGACGCTTTTGTGATTTAGATGATTTCGACCGCAATTTACGGGTGCTGACATGAAAATACTTGGCGTTATGCTTGCTTTGACGACCGCATTGGTCGCTGTGACCCCGGGTCGCGCCGATCCAGCGGCGCCGAAAGGCGAAGCTGCCCCGCATGCGCCCGCGTCGAAACCCCCGGCGAAAGCGCAGCAGACCTTCGATATCGTCCGCAAAGGCGACAAGATCGGCTCGAATGTGATCGACATCGAGCGCAAGGGCGATACGACCACAGCCAAGAACAAGACCAATATTTCGGTCAAGATCATGTATATCGAAGCCTATCGCTACGAGCACGCCTGCAGCGAAACCTGGAAAGCCGGTCAGCTCACCGCCTTCAAATCGCAGACCGACGATAATGGAACGAAGCACACGATCGAAATCGCCCCGTCTGCGACGCCGGACAAGATCACGCTGATCGTCGACGGCAAGTCGTCGGAGGAGCCGAAATCGATCGCGCCGGCGAGCCTGTGGAGCCGGGATCTTGTTACGCGGACCGAGCTGTTCGATCCCGCCGACGGCAAGAGATATACGGTGAAGGTCAAGGATCTTGGCGAAGAGACGCTGACGATCGGCGGCGTGGCGCGCAAGACGCAGCATTTTCAGCTGTCAGCCAAGCCCCCCGAGGATTTCGACCGCGACCTCTGGTTTGACGGCGACGAGTTGGTGCGGATGAAACTCGTCGGGTCCGACAAGTCGGTTGTCGTCTCCGATCTTGTAAAATAGGGTTTTGGCGGGCGCTCAGCCGCTCGCCACAGACCCTATTTGGAGCGCTGTTCGGCGACGACGCGCTCCGCCGCCGGCGCTTCGGCAAGCAAAGAATCGATGCGGTCGCGCTCGCGCTTGAAATTGGCCAGCATGCGCCCGTCGAACTCACGCGTGCGCGACAGTTTCACCTTCATCGGATCGACGAAATGGCCGTTGACCAGCACCTCGTAATGGAGATGCGGCCCGGTCGCGAGGCCGGTCTGGCCGAGATAGCCGATGACCTGACCCTGCTTGACGCGCGCGCCCTCGCCCGCCCCGCGGGCAAAGCCCGACATATGGTTATAGGTCGTGACATAGCCGTTGGCGTGTTCGATCTCGACGCGGCGGCCATAGCCTGAATCCCATCCCGCCTTGACGATCACGCCATTGCCGGCGGCGACGATCGGCGTGCCGATCGGAGCCGCCCAGTCGACGCCGGTGTGCGGACGCGTGTAGCCGAGGATCGGATGGAACCGCGACCCGAATCCCGAGGTGAATTTGGCGTTGAGGATCGGCGTGCGCACGAGGAATTTTCGGGTCGACCGTCCGTCCTGATCGTAGAAATCGACGACGCCATCGTCCGGCGTCTGGTACCGATAATAGCGGTACGTCTCGCCGCGCGCCGTGATCGTCGCATAAAGGAGCTGATTGCGCGCCTCGCCCTCGTCGCTTTCGTCGTAGAAGGCCTCGAACGAATCGCCGCCGCTAACGGAGCGCTGAAAATCGACGTCATTGGCAAAGACGCGCACGAGATCATCGATGATCGGACGCGGGATTTCCTGTTTCAACGCCGTTTCATAAAGCGAATCATAAAGGCGCAGGCCGTCCTCGTCTTCGCTGTCGTCGGTCTGACGCTTGGCCGGACGCGCGGGCGCCGTGACGCGCACATAGTCGCCGCGATCGTTGATGGCGACGGCGCTCTCGAGGCTCTCCTCCTGGTAGACGGAAAGCCGCGCCAGCGTCGTTTTCTCCTCGGCGCCCTCGAGGTCGGCGAACAGCAGCTTAATGCGACGTCCCTCCGGGGCCGCCGATTCGCCGGCCTTCAGTTTGAACGCGGCGATCACCAAGGCGGCCTTATCCCTGCTGAGCCCCGCCGCGCGCAGGACGTCGTCGAGCGTCTCGCCATGGCGCACCACAACGAGCCGCTCCTCGGTTTGCGCCGGCTTTGCCGGCTGCGGCGCGCGCGCGACATTGGTCACGTTTTCCGGCACCATGCGCACTTCGATCGCGGAAAAGGGCGTCGTCTTGATTTGCTCGGCGGGATTTGCGTAGGCGAGCATGCCGGGCAGATTGGCGCGCGCCGTGCGCATCAAGAGCAGTTGCGGCGGCAGGGCGATCTGTCTTGAACCAGCGGTCGCGCTGTTCTTGACGTGTTCGGCGACCTGGGCGCGAACCTCTTCGTCACTGAGGCTGGTCGCAGCGA
This sequence comes from Methylocella silvestris BL2, assembly GCF_000021745.1. Classification (NCBI taxonomy): domain Bacteria; kingdom Pseudomonadati; phylum Pseudomonadota; class Alphaproteobacteria; order Hyphomicrobiales; family Beijerinckiaceae; genus Methylocella; species Methylocella silvestris. The sequence goes on along the minus strand of NC_011666.1, from coordinate 3,606,170 downwards.
GATTTTCCACCGAGACGTCGCGCATCGTCCAGGACACTTCGGCGTCGTCCTGCACCGGCTCCGGCGCGACGTCGATCGGATTGCGCGCGTCCGCGAGAATTTTCAAGGGGTTAAACGCCGGCACATCGGCAAAGCCGCTGCTGCTGGTCAGCAGCGTAGTCTCGACGCGGGTGAAGGTGTGGGTCTTCATCACCTCCTTGTCGCCGACCTTGATCGTCGTCGGCGCGCGAAAGCTCTGCTTCGCCGCGACAATGTCGACCGCTTTGACGAGCCGATCCGCCTTGTGCTGGTTCACCCCGAAATCGACATTGATTTCCTTGCGCGGCGCAAGCGACGGCGGTTCGGGAATAAAGGCATGATTGCCGAGCGAGGCGTAGATCGCGGCGCCGATCAGCGCGCCGCCCGAGACGCCGGTTAAAATCGTGCCGGATAACCATCGGAAGGAAATACGCCGCCGGTCGAAGGACGAATGACGCTTGCCGTCCGCCTCGATCGCGGGTTCATGCCCGAGATCGACGCCGCCCTGAAAGCGGCCGAGCCAGAGCCCCGGGACGAACTGATGACTGCGCAAAGGCGCATCCATGGTCATGCGATTTTCTGGCCCTGATCGATGTCTTCGTCGTTTCCATCCGGCCGCCGCTGCGCGGCGCTTGCGGGAAAGCGCGCTGATGGTTTTTTTAGGATGATTGCAGCCGAAAGGGGCACTTGAGAAACCGAAACCTGGCGGGAAGCTGGCGGAGTGCGGCTTTACCGCGGCGGCCCGAAGGCCGACAAGGCCGACGCCGAAAGCGCCGCAGAGCCTGCTTGACCGAAAAACCGACACTCCTCAAACAGGGCGCGTCAGTTTAGCGTTAAGTCTCTTAATATTTGCGAGCAATCCTTTCCCAAGGGCGCCGTCGCTGCGGTCCCGCTTTCACGAAAGACAGGATGAGGCGCGCGCAAACGTTGCATACAAACGACAAAGCCTGCCGAACATGGCCCAAATTGGGCGTTGCGCGCGGGTGGGCCGACATCGAATGATTTGACAAGAGCGGCCAGCTTTTGTAATTGATCCTCCGCAGCGCGGCGCTCTTTCGTCCGCGCTTTTTCTATTCGCGCCTCAGCCGCTTCAGCAACCGGCCGAACGCGGAAAGCCCGACATTCAAATTTGCGTCGGGCGAAGAGCCCCGTCGTTGCGCAATGGCGGGCAATCATCGAGGGGACGCGGGCGGTTTCTCAGGAAGCGGCTCCCGTCCCGACCGGATTTCGACAACTGCAAAGAAGATGGCCCGCGGTTTCACCCGTAAGAGCCGGATCGAACACAAGGAAAAACGATGTTCGCAGTCATCAAAACCGGCGGCAAGCAATATAATGTTTCCGCCGACGACACCATTACGGTGATGGCCCTGCCCGGAGAAAAGGGCGACGCCGTCAGCTTTGACACGGTCCTGATGTTTGGCGGCGAAGGCCAATCGACGCTTGGCGCGCCCTTTATCGAGGGCGCCAGCGTTGTCGGCGAGATCGTCGAGCAGAAGCGCGGGCCGAAGGTGATCTCCTTCAAGAAGCGCCGGCGCCAGAATTCAAAGCGCAAGCGCGGTCATCGGCAGGATCTGACCCTCGTGCGCATCACCTCGCTCGGCGCCGGCGGCGCGTCACCCGCGGCGGCTGCGGCCTCAAGCGAGACGCCCGCAGCCAGCGCCCCGGAGGCCTAGGCGCTTTCGGCGCCGGCCCTCGCGAATCGGAACAAATTTTGCTTCACGGCTAGGGTCGTTTGCGCCCTAACCCCGTGAGGCTCCGCCCAATCAGTAGTCCGCGGCGAGCGATGTGCGCTTTAGCGCCTCCGCCGCACCAATTTGGAGCCAGATCGATGGCGCATAAAAAAGCAGGCGGTTCATCCCGCAACGGCCGCGACTCCGCCGGCCGACGTCTCGGCGTGAAGAAATTCGGCGGCGAGCGCGTCGTCAGCGGCAACATCATCGTCCGGCAACGGGGCACCAAATGGCATCCCGGCGCCAATGTCGGCATCGGCGTCGACCATACGCTGTTCGCCCTCGCCGATGGCGCGGTCAAATTCCTTACTAAAGACAAAGGCCGGTCTTACGTATCGGTCGTTATCGAGCAGCAGACCGAAGCAGCGGAATAAGGCGGAGCGTTCTGGAAACCTCCGCCGGATCCCAAAGACCCAGGCGGACGCGTTTCCATGTTTGACAGACTCTCTGAGACCCGGCGAGCAGACAGGGGATTGAGTGACGCGTCCGGATCGGCCGATGGGATCATGCCGCTCTTTTTGCAGAGCCCCTCGGTTCTCCGTTCCGGAGCTGAAATGTTCCCTGATCTGACAAGCGACGATATCTTCCGCCTCGAGACAAAGAGGCTTTGGCTGCGCTGGCCGCGCGCCAGCGACGCCGGAGCGATCAAGTCTTTTGCGAGCCTTGAAGAGACCGCCCGGATGACGGCGGCGATCCCGCATCCCTATCCGGCGGGAGAGGCCGAGCGCTTCATCTTCAAAGCGCGCGCCGACAACGCCAATGGCCGCGCCATGGTTCTGGTCATCAGCCAGAAGGGCGAAGGCCGGCCGGTGATCGGGCTGACCAGCGCGACCCTGACCGACAGCGGGGCGATCGAACTCGGCTTCATGGTTTCGCCATCGGCATGGGGCAAGGGCTACGCCGCCGAAGCGGCGCAGGCGCATATCGAGGCGTTGTTTGCGCTGACGCGGGCCGATTATATCTGCGCCAACGCCCGCGCCCATAACCCGGCCTCGCGTCGCGTTTTGGAAAAATGCGGCTTCGCCTATGTCGACTCCGGCCTTGATCTTCTGCCGGCGCGCGGCGGTTTGCATCCCTGCGACCGGTTCCGGCTCAGCCGCAAGGCCTGGGGCGCGCAGCGGCTCAGCCCGCAATTGCCGCCGATGCTGCATCAGACGCCGGACTCGATGCTGGCCCATCTGACGATCGCCGGCGAGTAGCGCGGCGCGGCCAACGCAGACCTGACGACCGATTAAACATTGCGCGCCGCCTTGACGGCGCGCAACATTTCCACTGAAGCCGTTAGGCTTGAAAGCGCCCCGTCTTCCCCATATTGCTGTGCTGACAGGCGACAGGGCTATGAAATTTCTCGATTCCGCGAAAATCTATATCCGCTCCGGCGACGGCGGAGCCGGCTGCCTGTCGTTCCGCCGCGAAAAATTCATCGAATTCGGCGGCCCTGACGGCGGCGACGGCGGTCGCGGCGGCGATGTCGTCGTCGAATGCGTCGGCGGCCTCAACACGCTGATCGACTACCGCTACCAGCAGCATTTCAAGGCGAAGACCGGCGTTCACGGCATGGGCAAGAACCGCGCCGGCGGCCGTGGCGCCGACGCCGTCCTCAAGGTTCCCGTCGGCACGCAGATCCTGGATGAGGACGGCGAGACCATGATCGCCGATATGACCGAAGCCGGCCAACGCCTCGTGCTTGCGCGGGGCGGCAATGGCGGCTTTGGCAATGCGCATTTCAAATCGGCGACGAACCAGGCCCCGCGCCGCGTCAATCCCGGCCAGGAAGGCGTGGAGCGCACCGTCTTGTTGCGGCTGAAGCTGATCGCCGACGCCGGCCTCGTCGGCCTGCCCAACGCCGGCAAATCGACTTTTCTTGCGACCGTCAGCGCAGCGCGGCCGAAAATCGCCGACTATCCCTTCACGACCCTTAATCCGCAGCTCGGCGTCGTCGGCTGCGACGGGCGCGAATTTGTGCTCGCCGACATTCCCGGCCTGATCGAGGGCGCGCATGAGGGAATTGGCCTTGGCGACCGGTTCCTTGGCCATGTCGAGCGCTGTCGCGTGCTGCTCCATCTCGTCGGCGCCGACACCGAGCACGCCGGCAAGGCCTATAAAACCGTACGGCGCGAACTCGAGGCCTATGGCGGCGGCCTGGCCGACAAGCCCGAGATCGTCGCTCTGTCGAAAGTCGACAGCGTCGACCCGGACACCTTGAAACAACAGGCGATGCGTCTGAAGCGCGCCGCCAAGCGCGCGCCGCTGCAGCTGTCGGCGGCGACGAACCTCAATGTGCAGAAGGCGCTGCGCGCGGTTCTTGCCGAGATCGACGCCGCAGCCGTCGCCGACGCCGCGGGGACGGCCGCCGACGCCGTCGTCTGGGCGCCATGACGCGGTCCTCGGCGGCGATGCTGGCGAGCGCGCTGCCGAGCCTTGAACGCTTCCGCCGCATCGTCATCAAGGTCGGCTCGTCGCTGCTGGTCGACCGCGCGGAGGGGCGCGTCAAGCGGGAATGGCTCGTCTGCCTCGCCGAGGATATTGCCGCGCTGCATCGGCTGGGCGCGGATGTGCTCGTGGTCTCGTCGGGGTCGATCGCGCTCGGGCGCACCGTCCTCGGCCTGCCGGACGGCGCTCTAAAACTTGAGGACAGCCAGGCCGCCGCAGCCGTCGGCCAGATTGCGCTCGCCCGCATCTGGGCCGAGACGCTCGCCTCGCATGAGATCACGGCCGGGCAGATCCTCGTCACCTATGGCGATACGGAGCAGCGCCGGCGCTATCTCAATGCGCGCGCGACCATCGGCCGCCTGCTGGATCTTCGCGCCGTGCCCGTCATCAACGAGAACGACACGGTCGCGACCTCGGAAATCCGCTATGGCGACAATGACCGGCTCGCCGCCCGCGTCGCGACGATGGCCAGCGCCGATCTGCTCATTCTTCTGTCCGATGTTCCCGGCCTCTATACGGCGCCGCCAAGCGAGGATCCGAACGCTTCGCTCGTCCCGGTGGTGCCGCGCGTCACCGCCGAGATCGAGGCGATGGCGGGAGGAGCCGCGTCACATCTGTCGCGCGGCGGCATGCGCACCAAGATCGAGGCGGCCAAGATCGCGACCACCGGCGGCGCGCATATGCTGATCGCCGACGGGCGCATCGCCCATCCGATCGAGCGGATCAAGCAAGGCGCGCCCTGCACCTGGTTCCTCACCGGCTCCAGCCCGATCACGGCGCGCAAGAAATGGATCGCCGGCTCGGTCGAGCCGCGCGGCGCACTGCATCTCGACGCCGGGGCGGAACGGGCGATCCGCGCCGGCGCCAGCCTGCTGCCGGCCGGAGTCGTAAAAGTCGAGGGCGACTTCTCGCGCGGCGATTGCGTCATCATGCGCAATGTTGCGGGCGGCGAGATCGGACGCGGCCTCGTCGCTTATGATTCTGGCGACGCGGTCCTCATCGCCGGCCATAATTCGCAAGATCTCGAAGCGATCTTGGGCGGCCCACAGCGCCCGGTCCTCATTCATCGCGACGACATGGTGGTCGCGGGCGAAAGAATGGGGTGAGTTGGCCTATTTCGCCTCGCCGCGCCATATCTTCACGTCGCTCGCGTCAAGTTTGGCGGGGATCAGCCCTTCTCGCGTAAATGCGTCCGCGATGATTTGCTGCTCCGTCAGCCCCTCGCGCGTCACGAGACCGACGGCGTAGCTGCGGTGGCTATTGGCCTCTTCCACAGCCGCGGCGTCGATGTTCCAGATGCCGGACAGGAGCGCCGCCGCCTCGGCCGGGTGGCTTTTCACCCAAAGTCCGGTCTCCTGCAGTTTGGCGAAGACAATTTTGAGCGCATCGCCGTGATTTGCGACAAAGCCGTCGGACGCCAGATAATAGCGCTTGTAGCTCGCGAGGCCGGCGGCGTCAGCTAGAACCCGCGACCCCTCCTTCAGCCGGGCGCTCGTCAGGAATGGGTCCCAGATCACCCAGGCGTCGACCTTGCCGCCGATAAAAGCGGCGCGCCCGTCGCCCGGCGCGAGATAGGCGGGCGAAATATCCCTGAACGTCAGGCCAGCCTTCTGAAGCGCGGCGAGGAGAAGAAAATGACTGCCCGCCGCCTTGGTCACCGCGATCTTGCGTCCGCGAAGATCCCCAAGGGTTTTGATGTCCGAAGCGGCCGGCACCAGAATGGCCTCAGCGCCCGGAGAAGCAGCTTCGTCGGCAACATAAACAAGCTTCGCGCCAGCCGCCTGGGCGAAAATCGGCACGGTATCGGCGACGTCGGCGCTGAAATCGAGGTGGCCCAGATTCAACGCTTCGACCAGAGGCAGGCCGCTCGTAAATTCGTGCCATTTGATTTCGACGCCAAGCGGCGCCAGCGCTTTTTCCAGTTCGCCGTTCGTCTTGAGAATCACCGAGAGCGTCGAGGATTTCTGATAGCCAAAATTCAAGATCCAGGGCGCGCTTTCCGCGGCTGCTGGAGCGCAGGCGAAAAGCGACAAGCCCACAATCCCAGAAAGGATGCGCGCCAAGAGAGTTAAGGTTCGGATCAGACGGACAGGCATAACCACCTCATGGACGCAATAATTCCATAAAGACTATAGAGTAAAAAACGAAATGCAACGTCCGGTCGCGCCGCGAACCGATAAGGAGCGTCACGACCGGCGCGACTCCGTCGAGGATTCGCGCCCCGCCTCACTCGGCCGGCGCGACGCCGTCAAGGAATCGCAGCCATTCATCGGGCAGGCCATGCGCGCGGGCACCCTCGCGCAACAGCGTGATGTAGCGCAGCGAGGGACGTCCGTCCTGTGGATTGCCCTCGGCGACATAGGTCATCGCGCGCAGCGGACGTCCGTTGGCGTCTTCGACGTCGAGCCACACCGGCCTATATCTCCGCCCCGGCACGCCTTCGGAAAAGTTGAGGCGCAGCATGTCACGAGCGGTGATCGAATAGAGAACGCCCCAGATTTCGGCGCTCCCGTCGGCACAGATATTGGCAGGCGCCGCTTTGCCTTTCGGCCGGCCGTCGAGATTGAAGCGCAGCCGGTAGCCGCCGAGCCGCCCGGGACGCCAGTCGAGCGGCCGCATCCCGCGGCGCTCGACAAAGGCGCTCTCATGCATGTTCGCGCCATAGGCGAAATACCAGACGGCGTCAGACGCGCGCCCGGCAAGTTCGAGCCCGTGCAGCCGGTAATAGAGGCGCGAGGCGAACCAGGATCGCGCCGTAAGCCTGCGCCATTCAATCCGCATCATTACCCCGCGACCCGCCGGCGTCGAAAGCTTCCATTGCGCCGCTTCCAAGGATTGAATAAATCATGGCGCTCGAACAGCTTTGAAGCGAAGAGCGATGGACAATCTAAATCGTGTGGCGTCCGGCCCCGACGTCCGGACCCTGATGGCGGAGATCGGGCGCGAAGCCCGCAAAGCCGCCCGCACGCTGTCGCTCGCCTCGACGGAAACGAAGAACAGCGCGCTTCTCGCCGCCGCCGCGGCGATCCGCACGAAGGCCGGCGCGATCGCGGCGGCCAATGCACAGGACTACGCCGCCGCGCAGGCGAAAGGCGTCGCCGGCTCCTTTCTCGACCGCCTGAAACTCGATCCCAGCCGCATCGAGGCCATGGCGCGCGGGATCGCGGAGGTCGCCGCTTTGCCCGATCCGGTCGGGCGCGTGCTGGCGCGCTTCGAACGGCCGAACGGTCTTGTGATCGAGCGGGTCGCCGTGCCGCTCGGCGTCATCGGCATCATCTATGAGAGCCGCCCGGCCGTGACCGCCGACGCCGGCGCGCTCTGCCTCAAGGCCGGCAACGCCGCGATTCTGCGCGGCGGCTCCGAGAGCCTGCGTTCGGCCGCGCTGATTCATGATTGCCTTGTCGCCGGGCTTTTGGAAGCCGGCCTGCCGGCGGCGGCGATTTCGCGCGTGCCGATCGCCGATCGCGCCGCGGTCGGGGAAATGCTGTCCGGGCTCAATGGCGACATCGACGTCATCGTGCCGCGCGGCGGCAAAAGCCTTGTCGCCCGCGTTCAGAATGAGGCGCGGGTTCCGGTCTTCGCCCATCTCGAAGGCGTCGTGCATATCTATATCGATCGCGCCGCCGACCTCGCCAAAGCGACAAAAATCCTCCTCAACGCCAAGCTGCGCCGCACCGGCGTCTGCGGGGCCGCCGAAACGCTGCTCGTCGACCGCGCCTGCGCGGCGACTCATCTCGCCCCGCTCGTCAAGACGCTGCTTGACGCCGGCTGCGCCGTGCGCGGCGACGCCGCGGCGCTCGAGGCCGATCCGCGCGTGAGCCCGGCAAGCGAAGCCGACTGGAGCGCCGAATATCTCGACGCCATCATCAGCGTGCGGCTGGTCGACGGGATCGACGGCGCCATCGCCCACATCGAAGCCTATGGCTCGCACCATACCGACTGCATCGTGACGGAAGACCCTGCCGCCGCCGACCGCTTCCTCGCCGAGGTCGATTCGGCGATCGTCATGCACAACGCCTCGACGCAATTTGCCGATGGCGGCGAGTTCGGCTTTGGCGGGGAAATCGGCATCGCCACCGGCCGCATGCACGCCCGAGGCCCGGTCGGCGTCGAGCAATTGACGACCTTCAAATACAGGGTGCATGGCGACGGGCAGATTCGTCCGTGAGACGGGATGCGCCGCCCCGCTCCAGGCCCTCATGGTGAGAAGGCCCGCAGGGCCGTCTCGAATGACGAGGACGTCTCAAGCCCCCCCTGAACGCATTCTTCGAGACGCCATTTCTGATGAGATGGCTCTTGGGATGAGCGACGGCGTGATTGAAACGGTCAACCTTGCGTCGCCGTCGCCCCGCGCCGAGCCGCGGCCTTTCCCGACGCTGCCGCCGCATCCGCCGGGGCTGCGCATCGGCCTGTTCGGCGGCAGCTTCAACCCCCCGCATGCCGGCCATCTCGCCGTCAGCCTGATCGCTTTGAGGCGATTGGGGCTGGATAACGTCTGGTGGCTGGTGAGCCCCGGCAATCCGCTGAAGGATAGGGACGAACTTGAGCCGCTCGCCGCGCGCCTCGCCGAAGCGAGGCGGCTCGCCAGAGACCCACGCATAAAGGTGAGTGCGATCGAGGCCGCGCTCGGCTCGCCGTTCAGCTTCGATACGGTGAGCTATCTGAAACGCCGCTGCCCCGGCGTTCACTTTGTCTGGATCATGGGCGCCGATAATCTGTCTTCGTTTCATCGCTGGAAGCGCTGGCGCGATTTTTTGATGCTGACGCCGATTGCGGTTGTCGACCGTCCGGGCTCGACCCTGAAAGCGATGGCGTCGCGCGCGGGCCGCGCGCTCGCGCCCTATCGCATCAGCGAAAGCGCTGCGCGCCTCCTGCCTTGCGCCAAGCCGCCTGCTTTCGTCTTCTTGCACGGGCCGCGTTCGCCCGCCTCCTCGACGGCGCTGCGCGCGGCGCGCCAGCGCTAAATAAGCGCCGAACGCAGCCTTGCCCGATCCGCCTCGCTCCCCGGAATGGCGAAGCGAAGCCAGTGCGGACGCTCAGCGAATCGGCGCGTCAAAATCCCCGCCTCGCCAAGCCGGCTGAAGCAGTATTGCGCATCGCCCGCCTCGGCCAGCCGGAACAGCGCGGTGCCGCCCGCGAGCGTCAAACCGGCTTCGATCAGGATAGCGTCGAGCTTTTCCGCATCGACCTCTAGTGTTCTGCGCGTTTCCCCGAGCCAGGACGCATCGCCCAGCGCCTGCGTCCCGATCGCCACGGCCGCGCCGGAAACCGGCCAACATCCGAGGGCGGCGCGAAGCTTTGCGGCAAACTCAGGCGCCGCCACGGCAAAGCCGAGCCGGACCCCCGGCAGGCCAAAAGCCTTGCCGAAGGAGCGCAACACGACGGCGCCGGAGGGCGGCAGATGCGGCGCGAGACTGGCGGAGGGGCCCTGAAAATCGCCGAACGCCTCATCGACAATGAGAAGCCGGCCGCTGCGGTAAAAGCGGTCGGCCAGATCGCGCAGGCGATTGATGGAGACGAGTCGTCCGTCCGGATTATTCGGATTGACGATGATCGCGACGTCGAATTTTTCCAGCGCGTCAATGTCCTCAACCACGCTGGTTTGCGCGCCAACCCGCCCCCAGGCGCGGGCGTGCTCGAAATAGGTAAAACCCAAAAGCCCGACGCGCTGCGCCGGGAGGAGATGCGGCAGCCAATTGATGATCGCCTGCGTGCCCGGCGCCGCGACGACGCTCGCCGCCTCCTCTACGCCATAGGCGGCGGCGGCGGCGCCCTCAAGCCCGGCGAGGGCCCGAGGGTCCGGCAGACGCGTAAAACTTTCGGAAGGCGGGGCGCGGAACGGATAGCAATGGGGATTGACGCCGGTCGACAGGTCGAGCCAAGGCTCGGGCGCCGCCGGAAAGATTTGTCGGGCAGTGGAGAGATCGCCGCCATGCGCCGGTTCCGCTTCGGTTTGTTCAAAGCCGCGGCCTACGCTTTCCGCGCCGGCTCCCTCGTCCAGAAAAAGCTCGTTTCTCAATCGTCTCCACTCTCAGCAAGGGGCCGCCTGTCATAAAGCGCGGCCAGACCTAACATGAATTTCCCGATGTTTTTCGCGCTGGCAAGCGTTGCGGCTGGGATCGAAGGCGCGATCGGCTACCCCAGGTCGCTTTTTGCGGCCATCGGCCATCCGGTCACCTGGATCGGCGGCCTGATCGCGTTCGCCGACCGCAGGCTCAACCGGGACGATCTGCCTTTTGGCCAACGTCGTCTTCTCGGCGCGGCGGCGCTGGTTCTCGTTCTCGGCGTGGCCGGAGGCTGCGCCTTTCTCATCGAACAATTCATTCTTCATGCCGGGCTGGCGCCCATCCTCTCGCTTATTCTCCTCGCGCTTGCCGCCTCAACCCTGATCGCGCAAAAAAGTCTTGACCAGCATGTTCGCGCCGTGGCGTTGGCGCTGGAGGAGTCTGGGCTTCAGGGCGGGCGCGTCGCGGTCGGCGCCATTGTCGGGCGCAATGTCGATCAACTCGACGAAGCCGGCGTCTGCCGCGCCGCGATCGAAAGCCTCGCCGAGAATTTTTCCGATGGCGTCGTCGCCCCAATCTTCTGGCTGGCGCTCGGCGGCCTGCCGGGCGGGGTCGCCTACAAGGCGCTGAATACAGCCGACAGCATGATCGGCCATTTGACGCCAAGACATGAAGCTTTCGGTTTTGCAGCCGCAAAGCTCGACGATCTCGCCAATTTTCTGCCCGCGCGCCTTTCGGCCGTTCTTATCGTGATCGGCGCCGCCCTCCTGCGGGGCGGGGATCCCGCAGCCGCCTGGCGCGCCATGCGCCGCGATGCGCGCGGCCATCCCTCGCCAAACGGCGGCTGGCCGGAGGCGGCTTTCGCCGGCGCCCTCGGCCTGAAGCTTGGCGGACCCCGGCAATATGGCGAGAAGCTGGTGGCGGACGGCTGGATGGGGGCGGGCTCCGAAGCCGCTGCCCCCCAGGACATTTTTCGCGCGCTGGCGCTCTATTGGCGCGCATGCCTCGTCAATCTCGCCTTGGTCGGGCTCGCCGCGCTTTGCCTCAACTGGCCAGGGTAAGCAGATGGTCGAGGTCCATATGGGACTCGAGATGGTTGGCGACGGCGTCAAGCGCGCGCTCGATCGACGCCTCATAGGACAGCCCCGATCCTTCGCCCCCCAACCGCGCCAGCAGACTGGCGCGTTGCGCCAGTTCGCTGAAGAGGCCGTGGACATAGGAGCCGCTGACCCGCCCGTCCGCCGAAACGGCGCCCTCGCGCCGGCCATCGGCCAAAATCAGCAGCGGCGCCGCGCAGCCCGGCCCAAAGGTGCGGCCAAGATGCATTTCATATCCCTTGAACGGCGCGCCATCCGCCGCCGACGCGCCCACCGCCGGAGCCAGGGTTTTGTCGCCCGTCAATTCGGTCTCGACATCGAGCAGCCCGAGCCCCGCCGCCTCGCCGGAAGGCCCTTCGACGCCGGCGGGATCGCGCAACGTCCTGCCGAGCATCTGATAGCCGCCGCAAAGGCCGATGACATGACCACCGCGGCGCACATGCGCGGCAAGATCGATGTCCCACCCCTCGCGTCGGAACGCTGCGAGATCGGCGATCGTCGTTTTGGAGCCGGGCAACAGCACGAGGCGCGCTTCGGCCGGCAGAACCTCGCCTGACCGCACCATCGCGATTTCGACGTCGGGCTCGAGCCGCAGCGGATCGAGATCGTCGAAATTGGCGATTCCCGGCAGAATTGGAACGGCGATGAGAATTTTGCCGCGGCCTTTCGGTCTTGCCGTCGAAAGGCCAAAACTGTCCTCAGCCGGCAGAAGCGCCGCCTCGGCGCAAAAGGGAATGAGCCCGAGCGCGGGCCAGCCGGATCTTTGCGCGATGAAGGCCATGCCGTCGGCGAACAGCGTCGGATCGCCACGGAATTTATTGATGATAAAGCCTTGGATCATCGCGGCGTCCTCAGGCGCGATCACGGATTTCGTGCCGACGATCTGGGCGATGACGCCGCCGCGGTCGATATCGCCGACAAGAATCACCGGAACGCCGGCGGCGCGCGCAAATCCCATATTGGCGATATCGTTCTGGCGCAGATTGACTTCGGAGGCGCTCCCCGCCCCTTCGACAACAATGAGATCCGCCTTGGCCGCAAGCTTTGAGAAACTGTCGAGCACGGCGCCGAGAAGTTTCGGCTTCCACTGCTGATAGTCGCGCGCGGCGGCGGTTCCAACGACCTTGCCCTGCACGACAATCTGCGCGCCATTGCCGGTCTGCGGCTTCAGCAGCACTGGATTCATATCGACGCTGAGGGGCGCGCCGCAGGCCAGCGCCTGCATCGCCTGGGCGCGGCCGATCTCGCCGCCGTCCGGCGTCACGGCGGCGTTGTTCGACATGTTCTGCGGCTTGAACGGCAGCACCTTCAGGCCGCGATTGCGGTAGGCGCGGCAAAGCCCGGCGACGATGAGCGACTTGCCGACGTCGGAGCCAGAGCCCTGAATCATCAGCGCGCGCGCCCTTGGCCGCCCGCCCGAAGGAGTCAAAATTCGACGCCCGCCTGCGCCCGCACCCCGGCCGCGAAATGATGCTTCACCAGCGTCATCTCGGTAACGAGATCGGCGGCGGCGATCAGCTCCGCTTTGGCGTTGCGGCCGGTGACGACGACATGGAGATCGGAGCGCCGCGCGCTAAGCACCTCGACGACGCGCGCGACCGGAAGATGATCGTAGCGCAAGGCGATGTTCAGTTCGTCGAGCACGATCAGTTTCAGGGCGGGATCGCGCATCAGGCTTTCCGCCTTGGCGAAGGCGGCCTCGGCGCTGGCGACGTCACGAGCGCGATCCTGCGTCTCCCACGTAAAACCCTCGCCGAGCGCATGAAATTCGACAAGATCGGCAAAAAGCGAGAGCGCCGCCCGCTCCCCGCTGTCCCAGACGCCCTTGCCGAACTGGACCACGGCGCAGCGCCAGCCATGACCCAGCGCGCGCAACAGAAGCCCAAACGCCGCGGTGGATTTCCCCTTGCCCGATCCGGTGTGGACCATCAGCAGGCCCTTGTCCGTGATCGTCTTGCCGGCGACTTTGGCGTCCTGAACGCGCTTGCGATTGGCCATCTTCTCGCGATGGCGCAAATCCGTCTGGTCCAGCAGTTCGTTCATCACCCTCTCCTCCCTCGGAGTGTAGCGGCCTGCGGGGCCGCGGGCAAAAGGTCAATGCCCGCAATGATTTGTGACGGAGAAAATCAACTCCGCTCTTGCGCGCGCTTTCATCGCCCATGACAATCCGCGCGCGGCTTTGACGCAAGCGTCCATGAAAAAATGCGCCCGATCGTTAGGAGAACAAGAAAATGAAGCTTGCCGCATCTCTCGCCTGCCTTGCCGCAGCAAGTCTCCTCGCAGCGGCATCGGCGCGCGCCGATGGCGCCGGGGACCCCGCGCCGGTCACCTCGACAAACGGCGAATATTTCGACAAGGACGGCAACCCGACCTATAAGATCGGGAAGGACGGCATGGTCGATTGGTATACGTTCATCGGCTACCGCATGTATGGCGCAAACTGCCTGCAGTGCCATGGCCCCGACGCGCTCGGCTCATCTTATGCGCCCTCTCTCGTCGATTCGCTCAAATCCCTGACGACGCAGCAGGTGCAGGGCACGATCATCGGCGGCAAGCGTAACATCAGCGCCTCGCAGGAGCTGGTCATGCCGAGCTTCGGCGAGAACAAGAACGTCATGTGCTATCTCGATCCGATCTACGTCTATCTCCGCGCGCGCTCGGACGGAGCGCTGAACCGCGAACGGCCGAGCAACCACGAGCCGAAGCCGGCGGATTGGGAAAAGACCATCGACGCCTGTTTTGGGTGAGTCTGACGTCGCGATTGACACGACAGCCACAGGGTCTACTCTCGCGCCCGTAACGGTCCCTCTGCCGAGGGTTTAAAGGGAATGTGGCGCGCGCTTTCCAAAAGCGCGCAATCCACAGCTGCCCCCGCAACTGTAAGCGGGTAGCCGCGCGCCATAAGCCACTGGAAGCCATAAGCTTCTGGGAAGGCGGCGAGCGGCGCCGATCCGCGAGCCAGGAAACCTGCCGTTCGATCGAGTTCTGGCCGGCGGGGCGCTCCGGCCATGATCGATGCCGGCTATTGCGCCGGCAGAAGGGGCGCTCGCAGCGCCCCCCTTTCCTCAGCGCCCGCGTCGAGCGGAGACCCCGGGCCTGATGAATGATCTCTCCAGCGCGCGCCTGTCGCGGATTCCCGCCACCATCATCACCGGCTTCCTCGGCGCCGGGAAGACGACGCTGATCCGTCATCTCCTAGCCCATAACGCGGGGCGGCGCCTCGCTTTGATCATCAATGAATTCGGCGATATCGGCGTCGACCGCGACATTTTACGCGGCTGCGACGATCTCGGCTGCGACGCGGACGCCATCGTCGAACTCGCCAATGGCTGCATCTGCTGCACTGTCGCCGATGATTTCCTGCCCGCGATCGAGCGCCTGCTCGCGCTCGATCCGCCGCCCGAGCACATCGTCATCGAGACTTCGGGCCTCGCCCTGCCAAAGCCGCTCGTCAAGGCGTTCGACTGGCCGCAGATCCGCGCGCGGCTCACGGTCGACGGCGTCATCGCCGTCGTCGACGGCGCAGCGGCGGCCGAGGGACGCTTTGCCGACGATCCCCTGAAACTGGCGCGCCAGCGCGAGGCCGATCCCTCGATCGCGCATGATAATCCGCTGGAAGAGGTTTTCGAGGATCAGCTGCTCTGCGCCGATCTCGTCATTCTCAACAAGACCGATCTCATGTCGGCCGAGGACGAGGCGCGGGTGCGCGCCGACATCACGGCCGTTCTGCCGCGCGCCGTTCGAATCGTCGGCTCGGAGCAAGGGCGCATCGACGCCAAAATTCTTCTCGGCCTCAACGCCGCCGCCGAGGACGATCTTTTGAACCGGCGCTCGCATCATGATGACGAGGCCGATCACGACCATGATGATTTCGAAAGCCTCATCGTCGAAGCGCCGACGATCGACGACCCCGCCTCCTTCATCGGCCGCCTCGCCAGGATCGCGGAGGCTCACGACGTGCTCCGCATCAAGGGCTTCGTTGATGTGCGCGGCAAGCCGATGCGGCTTCTGGTGCAGGGCGTCGGCGCGCGCTTCAAGCATAGTTTCGACCGCCCCTGGGCTTTGGGCGAGGCGCGCGAGGGGCGGCTTGTGGTCATCGGCGAAAAGGGCCTGAACGCCGCCGCCATCCGGCAGGCGCTGGAGCGCTGAATGCATCTGCTCCGTACAGAGAGCCGATCGGTCGACGAAGCCGAGGTCGCCGTCGATCTCGCGCAGACGCCGGCCGATCTCGTCTTTCTGTCCTTTTCGGACAGCGATCTGTCGTCCTTCGCCGACGCCGCGCAAAGGCGCGGCCTGAGCATAAGGCTCGCCAATCTCGCCGATCTGAAGCACCCCTATTCCGTCGACCTCTACGTCGAAAAAGTCATTGCGAAGTCCCGCTTCGTTCTCGTGCGCCTGCTCGGCGGCCTCGACTATTGGCGCTATGGCGTCGAGGAGATTTCACGCGCCGCTCGCGTGAATGGAGTGGCCCTCGGCATCATCCCTGGAGATTCCGTCGCCGACCTGCGCCTCAGCGAGGCCTCGACCGTCGCGCAAGCCGATCTTGACGAAATTTCCGCCCGGCTGCAGGCCGGCGGGGCCGCCAATATCGGGACTGTTCTCGACTGGATCGAGGCGACGCTGAACGGACCGGCGGCGTGGACCGCGCAAGGGATGGAGCCGCCCGCTGGCCTCTATGATCCAGCCCGCCGCCGCGCCGCCAAAGACGCGCCCCGCGCGGAAATCATATTTTACCGATCATATCTCCTGGCCGGCGACACCGGGCCGATCCTGGCGCTCGCCGACGCGCTGAGCCTCCGGGGATTTGGCGTCGAGGCCGTTTTCGTGTCGAGCCTCAAGGACCCGCAAGCGATCGGTTTTCTTCGCGCGCAGTTCGGCCGGGAAAAACCTGACGTCATTTTCAATGGGACGGCGTTTTCCGCCCGGATTGAGGATGGCGCAAGCGTGCTTGACGAGGCCGACGCGCCGGTCCTGCAAATTATTTTCGCGAGCGCGACCGAGGCGCAATGGGCGGATGATCCAAGGGGCTTGCGAGCGGCCGACCTCGCCATGAATGTCGTGCTGCCGGAAATGGACGGACGGCTGATTACGCGCGCGATCGCCGTGAAGGCGGAAACGGCGCATCGCGCCGATCTTGAATTCACGCCGCTGACCCATGTCGCCCTCCCCTCGCGCATCGACTTCGTGGCGGACCTCGCGGCGGCCTGGGCCAAATTGCGCAAGACGCCGCGCTCCGAGCGCAGGATCGCTTGCATCCTGTCGGACTATCCGGGCAAGGCGGGACGCGGCGGCTATGCGGTGGGGCTCGACACGGCAAAAAGCGTCGGCGCGATCGCGCGCGCCCTGGGCCAATCCGGCTATAACATCGGCGCCTTGCCGCCGGACGACGAACTGATGCGGCTCCTCGAAGCGCAGGCGTTCGCGGTTTGCTACCCCTTGTCCGATTATAAGGAAGCGCTCGCCGCCGCGCCGCGCGCCTTCTCGGAGCAGGTTTTCGCGCAATGGGGAGATCCCGCAGGCGAAGCCGGCGCGGACGGCATGTTCCGTTTCTCGGTCATTTCGGCGAACCGTTTCTTCGTGGCGCTGCAACCCGGACGCGGCGCGGCCGCCGACCACAAGGCGAACTATCATGACGTGACGCTGGCGCCGCGCCATGCCTATATCGCCTTCTACATGTGGCTGCGGCATGCAGCGAAAATGGACGCGCTCATCCATTGCGGCGCTCACGGCACGCTGGAATGGCTCCCCGGCAAGGCCAATGCGCTCGGTCCCTCCTGCGCCCCCGAAGCCGTGCTAGGGCCGACGCCGGTCGTCTACCCGTTCATCGTCAACAATCCGGGCGAGGCGGCGCAGGCGAAGCGCCGCATCGCCGCCCTGACCATCGGCCATCTGACCCCGCCGCTGATGAGCGCGGGCAGTTTTGGCGCAGCGCAGGACATCGAATCGCTGCTCGATGAATATGCGAGCGCTGAATCGCTCGACCCGAAGCGGGCAAAGCTGATCGGCGCCGCCATCATCGCCCGCGCGCGCGAAACTGGCCTCGCTCAGGATTGCGGCATAAAGGATGACGAAAATCATCTTGACGCTCTGGCGCGCCTCGACGCCTTCCTCTGCGACGTCAAGGATATGCGCATCGGCGACGGGCTTCATGTGTTCGGCGAAGCGCCCGATCCCGGCCGTCGCGAGTCGTTGATTGCAGCTTTGCCGCACGAGGCTCGCCCCGGCGCGGGCGAACTCATCGCGCGTTGCGGCGCAGCCGAGCTCGCTGCGCTGATCGCCGCGCTCGACGGGCGGTTTGTCGCGCCGGGACCAGGCGGCGCGCCCTCTCGCGGGCGCATCGACGTGCTGCCGACAGGGCGCAATATCTACAGCGTCGATCCGCGCTCTGTCCCCACACGCACGGCCTTCGAAATCGGCAAGCGCGCGGCGGAAGAAGTGCTGCGCCGCCATGCGCGGGATCACGGCGATTGGCCAAAGCGCATCGTGATGGACATTTGGGCGAGCGCGACCATGCGCACCGGCGGCGACGATCTGGCCCAGGCCATGGCGCTGATCGGCGCCGCGCCCGTCTGGGACGCCGCAACCTCCCGCGTCAGCGGCTTCGACATCATCCCGCTCGCGAAACTCGGGCACCCGCGCGTTGACGTCACGCTGCGCATTTCCGGGATGTTCCGCGACGCCTTTCCGGCGCAGATCGCGCTCTTCGACCAGGCCGTTCGCGCCATTAGCCAGCGTGATGAAGATGACGATGATAATCCTCTTGCGGCGTTTGCGCGCAAGAGCGGCGAGGCGCCGCTGCGCATCTTCGGCGCCGCCCCCGGCGCCTTCGGGCTCTCGCTGTCGCGGGCGATCAATGACAACGCGTCGATCACGCGTGAAGAGCTAGGGCAGCTCTACATCGAGGCGACTTCGTACGCTTATCGCGGCGCGCGGGGCGAGGCGACCCAAACGTCGGCTTTCGCGGGGCGCATCGCCAGCGCCGATGCGATGATCCATGTTCAGGATCAGGTCGAGCAGGACCTTCTTGAATCCGACGCCATCGTCGATCACGCGGGTGGATTTTCCGCCGCCGCCGAGATGCTTGGCGGGCGTCCCGCGATCTACCATGTCGCGACAAGCGACGCCCAAAAGATCACAGTGCGGACCATGCCCGAGGAGATCGCCCGCATCATGCGCGGGCGCGCCGGCAATCCCCGCTGGATCAGGGGCCAGATGCAACACGGCCATCGCGGCGCGGCCGAGATCGCCGAGACCGTCGATCATCTCTTCGGCCTTGCCATCATGACCGATGCGACGCAAAGCCATCACTTCGACCTGATGTTCGACGCGACCTGCGGCGACCCTGAGGTCGCAGCGTTTCTCGCGAGCGCCAATCCGAAAGCCGCCGGGGCGATCCTATCCCGTTTCGAGGAGGCGGCGCGGCGCGGCTTTTGGCGCAGCCGGCGCAATTCGACGCATGAAGATATCAGATCGATGCGCGAGCGCCTGGCATGTTGACGCGCGCGGAGCTTCGCAAGGGCTGGTGTCCCGGCGCGCTCGCGCCGATGCAGGCGCGCGACGGGCTGATCGCGCGGCTCCGCATCAGCGGCGCCCGCCTGCCGACGGAAACGGCGCGCGCGATCGCCGCCGCCGCAAACAGGTTCGGCAATAGTCAATGCGAGCTGACGTCTCGCGCAAATCTACAGTTGCGCGGTGTGACGCTGGAGCGCCTGCCGGATCTTCTCGCCGAACTCGATCGGCTTGGCCTGATCGACCGCGACGCCGCCGCGGAATCGGTGCGCAATGTCATGATCAGCCCGCTCTCCGGAGTTTGCGGCCGGGTGGATGTGACGCCGATTGGCGCCGCGCTCGAAGCTGCGCTCATCGAAGCAACAGGCCTCCACCGCCTGCCCGGAAAATTCGGCTTCCTGATCGACGACGGCGGCCCGCTTTCGCTCTGTGATGAGATAACCGACGTTCGCTTCGCCTTCGACGAGCCGCGCGAAAAATTCGACATCGCGCTCGGCGCCGACGCCGTCGGCATTGGCTCCTGCGCGCGGGACGAAATTGTGGCGACAGCGCTCAAGATCGCCCGCGCTTTTTTGGACGTCGGCGGCGCGATGCCCGAGCCGCCGCGAAGAATGATGGACATCATTTCTGGAGGCGGACTCGCTGCGCTCGCCGCCGCCGCAGGCCGACCGGCCACGCAGCAAGCATGGGCGCCGCCCCGCCCTGCGCCGGCGCCGCCGGTCGGGCTATTGCGCTTCGGCGATCTTTTCTGCTTCGGAGCTGCTGCGCCGTTCGGGCGCCTCTCCGCAAATATGCTGGCGGCGGCGGCCGACGCGGCGCAGGTACATGGGCGCGGCGAGATCCGTCTGACGCCATGGCGGGCGCTCGTTCTGCCCGGCGTTGCGCCCAAAGGCGCAGACGCGCTCGCAGAATATTTTCACGCGGCCGGCTTCATCGTCTCCCCCGACGACAAGCGGCTCGGCGTCGCGGCCTGCGGCGGCGCGCCGGCCTGCACGCGGGGCACGACGGCAACGCATACGGACGCGCTGGCGCTCGCGGCGCTCGCGCGACAGCTTTACCCCGACGGCCTCGCCCTGCATGTCTCGGGCTGCGCCAAGGGCTGCGCCCGGCCACGCGAAGCGCCGCTGACGCTGGTCGCCCATGACGGGCTTTACGATCTCGTTCTCGACGGCTCGCCCTTTGACGCGGCGTCTAGCCGAAATCTCTCATTGACGGCCGCGCGGGATTTGTTGCACGCCATGGCCAGCACATGACGCCGGCATCATGCTCCGGACTTTTTAAATCGATCGCGTTTCGCGGTTTTGGTCCGAATCGGTCCAAAATCATCGTGATCTCGAGCGCCGGCGCGCGCGCAGCAGCAGCGAGCAGATGAGCGCAGAGCAACAGCAAGGCCGCTTCGACTATCTGCGCGACGGCGCGGAAATCTACCGCCGCTCCTTCGCGACGATCCGGGCCGAAGCCGATCTTTCGCGCTTTTCCGCGGATGAGGAGATCGTCGCGGTGCGGGTGATCCATGCCTGCGGCATGGTCGAGATCGCCGCCGACCTTGTCTTTTCGCCGGGCGCCGCAACCCGCGCGCGGGCCGCCTTGCGCGAGGGCGCGCCGATCCTGTGCGATTCGAAAATGGTCGCCGAAGGGGTGACTCGCGCCCGGTTGCCCAACCGCAATGAGGTGATCTGCACGCTCGATCATCCGTCTGTCGCGATGCTGGCGAAAAATCTCGGCGATACGCGCAGCGCCGCCGCAATCGAACTCTGGAGCGACCGCCTCGATGGCGCAATCGTCGCCATCGGCAATGCGCCGACTGCCCTGTTTCGCCTCTTGAACCTCCTGGAGCGCTTGCCGCTGCGCCCGGCCTGCATCATCGGCATGCCCGTCGGCTTCGTCGGGGCGGCCGAATCGAAAGAGGCGCTGATCGAGACGGCGCAGGCGCCCTTCATCACGGTGCGGGGACGCAAGGGCGGCAGCGCCATGACGGCGGGCGCCCTCAACGCGCTGGCGGGCGAGGCCGAATGACCACAAGCTCGCCTCCCATTGGCCGGCTGTACGGCGTCGGGCTCGGGCCAGGCGACCCGGACCTTTTGACCGTCAAGGCCGTGAAGATTTTGAAAGCCGCGCCGGTCGTCGCCTATTTCGCCAAAAAGGGCCGGCGCGGACAGGCCCGCGCGATCCTCGAAAGCTGGCTCAGCCCCGCCTCGACGGAGCTCGCCCTGCTCTATCCCATGACGACGGAGCGCCATTTCCAGGACCCCGTCTATGTCGAGACGCTGGGCGCCTTTTACGCCAACGCCGCCGAGGAGATCGCCGGCCATCTTTCGGCCGGCCGCGACGTGGCGCTGGTCTGCGAGGGCGACCCGCTGTTCTACGGCTCCTTCATGCATCTTTATGTGCGGCTGAAGGACCGCTTCTGCGTCGAAGTCGTGCCGGGCGTCACCGGCATGTCCGGCTGCTGGAGCGCGGCGAAACTGCCGATCACCTGGGGCGACGATGTGCTGAGCGTGCTGCCGGGAACGCTCGGCGGGCCGGATCTCGCCCGGCTCCTCGGCGCCTGCGACGCTGCGATCATCATAAAACTCGGCGCGAATCTCGGTAAGGTCAGGGCCGCGATTCTTGAGGCCGGCCGTTCGAGCGCGGCGATCTATGTCGAGCATGGCACGCAAGCCGCCGAGCGGATCATTCCGCTGGACGAAAAGACCGACGATCTCGCGCCCTATTTCTCGATGATCCTCATTCCCGGCGAGGGACGGCGGCCATGACCGCGGCTTCGCCATCGTCCGGTTCGCTGAGCGTCGTCGGCATCGGCCCTGGGTTTGCGGATTGGGTGACGCCGGAGGCGGCGCGCCTCATCCATGCGGCCTCCGATCTCGTCGGCTATGCGCCCTATCTCGATCGCTGCGAGCTTGTGCCCGGACAAGCGCGCCATGCGAGCGACAACAGGGTGGAGCTCGATCGCGCCCGCGCCGCCCTTCGGCTGGCGGGCGAAGGCCGGCGCGTCGCCGTGGTCTCGGGGGGAGATCCCGGCATTTTCGCCATGGCCGCAGCGGTGTTTGAAGCGATCGAGGATGGCGAGCCGGGCTGGCGCGAGATCGACGTCACCGTCTCTCCCGGCATATCGGCGATGCAGGCCGCAGCCGCCCGGCTCGGCGCCCCGCTCGGCCATGATTTCTGCGCCATCTCCCTCTCCGACAATCTAAAACCCTGGGCGCTCGTCGAAAAGAGGTTGGCGGCGGCCGCCGACGCCGATTTCGTCATGGCGCTCTATAATCCTGCCTCCCACACGCGGCGCGAGCAGATCCGCGGCGCCTTCGCCCTTTTGCGCAAGCTGAAGTCGCCGGCGACCCCGGTGATCTTTGCGCGGGCGATCGGACGGGCGGATGAGCGCATCACCCTCTGCGACCTTGGCGACGCGGACCCGGATCTCGCCGATATGGCGACGCTGGTCATCGTCGGGTCGAGCGGAACGCGCCTGCTGCGCCGCCCGAACGGCGCGCCTTTTGTCTATACGCCGCGCGGCGCGAGGGCGGCCTCATGAATCGCGCGATGGCGAAGGATCAGATCCAGAGCCTCGGCCGGAGTTTTGACCTCGACCTGCTGGGGCGGGCGCTCGACCATGACGACGGGCAGTCCCAGCTCACGCGCCGCTTCGATCTTGCCGTAAACCGATTGGGAGCCGCTGTTCTTGGCGACCACGATGTCGATCCGCTCTTGCTTCAGAAGCCGCCGCTCCGCCTCCGCCTCAAACGGCCCGCGCGCGCTGATGAAGCGGTAGTCCGGCAGCTTCGGCGAAATGGGCTCGATGCCGCGGATCAGATAGAAATGCTGCGGCGCCGCCTCGAAGGCGGCAAGCTGCAGCCGGCCGATGGCGAGAAAAACGCGCCGGCGGGTCGCGCCGAGGAGAGCGGCGGCCTCCGCCATATCGCCGGCCGCAATCCAGCGGTCGCCGGGCTGCGCGATCCAGGGCGGGCGGCCCACGACGACCAGCGGAATTGTGCGCGCCGACGCCGCGCTGGCGGCATTGCGCGATATCTCGGCGGCGAAAGGATGAGTGGCGTCGACCAAAAGATCGACGCACTCTTCCGCGATGTAGCGCGCGAGGCCGGCCGCTCCGCCGAAGCCGCCGATTCGCATCGGAATCGGCGCCTTAACGGGGGCGGCGGTGCGCCCGGCGAGCGACAGGATCGGCGCGATGTCGGGCAGTCCGGCGAGCAGAGCCGCAAGGGCGCTCGCTTCAGCCGTGCCGCCGAGAATAAGAACGCGCATCCTTCTCTCCGCAGTCCTGGCTTCGCTACGCCATGACCTCCTCGCCCGACGTCGCCGCGCCCTGGCTCGCTCTCATTGGCATCGGCGAAGACGGGGCCCCAAGCCTCATCCCTGCCGCGCGGGAGAAATTGGCGCAAGCCTCATTCGTCATCGGCGGCGCGCGCCATCTGAAACTCGCGGGGCCGCTCAAAGCGCAAACCATGGCCTGGCCCTCGCCAATCGAGGCGGCGCTGCCGGAGATTCTCTCCCGGCGCGGCCAAAGGATCTGCGTGCTCGCCTCCGGCGACCCCTTCTTCTATGGCGTCGGCGCGCTGCTTTCGGCGCATGTCCCGCGCGGCGAGATGATCTGCCTCCCGGCGCCGTCCTCCTTCAGCCTCGCCGCAGCCCGCCTCGCCTGGAGCCTGCAGGATTGCGCGCTCCTCTCCCTGCATGGCCGGGATTTCGAGCGGATCATTCCGGCGCTCCAGCCGGGCGCAAAAATCCTCTGCCTTTCCTGGGACGGGTCGACGCCGGCAAAAATCGCCGCGCTTTTGCGTGAGAGGGGTCTTGGGCGCTCCATGATCCATGTACTGGAAGCGCTCGGCGGGCCGCGTGAAAAAATCCGCGCCGTCGAGGCAGATCAATTTGACCTTGTCGACATAGACCCGCTCAATCTCGTCGCCGTGGAGCTCACGTCAGAGCCGCGCGAAAATTTTATTCCGATATCGAATGGACTCGACGATTCGCTGTTTGAGCATGACGGCCAATTGACCAAGCGCGAAATCCGCGCGGCGAGCCTGTCGGCGCTGGCGCCGAGACGCGGCGATCTGCTTTGGGATGTCGGCTCCGGCTCCGGCTCGGTGGCGATCG
Source organism: Methylocella silvestris BL2 (assembly GCF_000021745.1). Taxonomy (NCBI): domain Bacteria; kingdom Pseudomonadati; phylum Pseudomonadota; class Alphaproteobacteria; order Hyphomicrobiales; family Beijerinckiaceae; genus Methylocella; species Methylocella silvestris. Next base: position 3,582,269 of record NC_011666.1, on the reverse strand, counting down.
AATGGCTGCGCCTCGATCCGGCCAATCGCGCCATCGCCATCGAGGCCCACGCCGAGCGCGCGGCGCGGATCGGCCGCAACGCCAAGACTCTCGGCGCGCCCCAGATCAAAATCGTCGAAGGCAAGGCGCCGGCGGCCTTCGATGGTCTGCCGCGGCCGCACGCGATTTTTGTCGGCGGCGGATCGAGCGACCCGAACCTCCTCGATGAAGCTTTCGCCGCGCTGGAGCCCGGCGGACGCTTCGTCGTCAACGCCGTCACGCTCGAAGCCGAAGCCGAGCTTTTGGCGCGTTTTCAGGCGATGGGCGGCGAACTGACGCGGCTGAGCGTAACGCGTGCCGAAAAACTCGGCGGCTTTTTCGGCTGGCGGCCGTCCATGCCCATCACACAATGGGCGATCACAAAAGTTGAGGGAATGGCGACATGACGCTCGCGATCGGCGTCGGCTGCAAAAGAAACTGCCCCGGCGAGGCGATCGAGACGCTGGTCCGCCGCGCCATCCTGCGGGCGGGATGCGCGGAAGCGCCAGCGGCCCTCTTTACTCACGCCGCCAAGAACGGCGAGCCCGGCCTTTTTATCGCCGCGGCGAGGCTCGGCCTGCCTCTGGTGTTTCTTCCCCCGCAGCTTTTACAGGAGGCCTCGCCTCGCGCACAAACCCGTTCCGTGAAAGTCGAGGCGCTGTTCGGCCTGCCGTCGCTCGCCGAAACGGCGGCGCTCGCAGGGGCGGGCGCCGGCGCGCGACTTGTGCTCCCCCGCATCAGCGAGGCGGGCGCAAGCTGCGCCATCGCCAGCAACGAGCCGCGATGAGCGCCGCGCCATGACCGTGCATTTCATCGGCGCCGGGCCCGGCGCGCCGGACCTCATCACCGTGCGGGGCCGCGATCTCATCGCCCGCTGTCCGGTCTGCCTGTTCGCCGGCTCGCTGGTGCCCCGCGCGATCCTCAGCTATTGCCCGGACGGCGCCCGGATCGTCGACACGGCCGAGCTCGATCTCGATCAGATCGCCGAGGAATTCCTGCGCGCGCAGAAGCGCGGCGAGGATGTCGCCCGGCTGCATTCCGGCGACCTCTCGATCTGGAGCGCGATGGGCGAACAGCTTCGCCGCCTGGAGGAACTCGAAATTCCTTATACGATCACGCCCGGCGTGCCGGCTTTCGCCGCAGCCGCCGCCGCGCTTCAAAGCGAACTGACCCTGCCGGAAGTCGCGCAATCGCTGGTCTTGACGCGAACGCCGGGGCGGGCGTCGTCGATGCCGGAGCGTGAGAAGCTGAGCGCCTTCGCGGCGACCGGGGCGACGCTCGCCGTACATCTGTCGATCCATGCGATCGAACGCGTGTGCGCTGAATTGACGCCCTTCTATGGCGCCGATTGCCCCGCCGCCGTCGTCTATCGCGCCTCCTGGCCGGACGAGCGCGTGCTGCGCGCAACGCTGTCAACCATCGCGCAAGCGGTCGCCGCGGCGCCGATGGAGCGCACCGCGCTGATCCTCGTCGGTCCGGCGCTGGGGGCGCGCGATTTTCGCGACAGCGCGCTTTATAACCGCGATTACAGGCGCCGTTTTCGCGGCGGGCCGCCATGAGCGCGGGCGCACCGGTCCCAGGCCTGATGATCGCCGCGCCGCGCTCGGGCAGCGGCAAGACGCTGCTGACGCTCGGCTTGATGCGGGCGCTGAGGAGCAAGGGGCTCGCCGTCGGCGCCGCCAAATGCGGGCCGGATTACATCGACCCTGCCTTCCATGCCGCCGCGACGGGACGGAGTAGCGTCAACCTCGATAGCTGGGCGATGACGCCGGAGCTTTTGCGCGGGCTGGCGGGCCGGGCGGCGGAGAACGGAAACGGCGCCGCTGACCTCGTGCTGTGCGAGGGCTCGATGGGGCTGTTCGACGGCGTTCGCGGCGCGCCCGGCCGCACCGGATCGTCGGCCGACGTCGCCGCCGCGCTCGGCTGGCCAATCCTGCTTTGTGTCGACGTGAGCGGGCAGGCGCAATCGGCCGCGGCCATTGTAAAGGGCTGTGAAATCTACGATTCGCGCATAAGAGTGGCGGGCGCGATCCTCAACCGGGTCGCAAGCGAGCGCCACCGGCGCCTCGCCACAGATGCGATCGAAGCGACGGGAGTTCCCGTCCTCGGCGCCTTGCCGCGCGACAAAAAAATCGAGCTGCCGGAGCGCCATCTCGGCCTTGTGCAGGCGCAGGAGATCGCAGGGCTGGAGACGCTTCTTGAGGAGATCGCCGGCTTTGTCGCGGGCCATTGCGCTCTCGACGCAATCGTCGCGCTTGCGCGCGCGGAGGGCGCGGGCGCGTCAAAGAAAATCGCCGCTTTGCCGCCGCCGGCGCAGCGGATCGCCATCGCGCGCGACGCCGCTTTCTCCTTTCTCTATCCGCATATTCTGGAAGGCTGGCGCGCGCTCGGGGCCGAGATCGTCTTCTTCTCGCCGCTCGCGGACGAAGCCCCGCCGGATTGCGATCTTTGCTGGCTGCCCGGCGGCTACCCGGAGCTTTACGCGGGGCAACTCGCCGCGGCGGAGCGATTCATGGCGGGGCTGCGCGCCTTCGCGCAATCGAAGCCGGTCCACGGCGAATGCGGCGGCTACATGATCTTGGGGCAATCGCTCATCGATGCGAAGGGCGCGAGCCATGCGATGGCGGGGCTTCTGGCGCCGAGCTTCAGCTTTGCCAAACGGTCGCTGCATCTTGGCTATCGCGAGGCGAGGCTGGCGGCCCCCCACCCGCTCGGCGAGGCAGGCGCGCGGCTGCGCGGGCACGAATTTCATTATGCGACCGTGCAAACGAACGGCGGCGAGGATCCGCCCTTTGCCCATGTGATCGACGCGCATGGCGGATCGGAGCGCGCGGAAGGGTCTCGCCGGGCCGATGTCAGCGGCAGCTTTTTCCATTTGATCGCCGCAGCCTAACGAAACATTAACCATCTCGAAACTGCTGCGACGTTCCGCCGCTTTTTTACGTTGAATCAAGAGGGTGGCGCACGCGCCCGCCGTCGCGGCCGATGTCCGTTCGGTAAATGCTGCACTTGCGAAGTGAGCCGCGCGGGGGCATATTCGCGTAGAGACCGGAGAAGGCCGCCCGATCCAATCGACCGCGAGTCGAGCGCGGGCCGGAACGAGGACGCGACAAAAGTCGTGAGCCCAGCCTGAGACGCAAAGGCGGGGCGCCGTGACGCCTTCCGGGTCCAAAGTACATCAAGCCAATGCGCTGAAGACGCCGCTTGATGCCGCCAAGATGCGCCTGTTGCGTCTTGCGGTTTGGAATCAGACAGGTCAAATCGAGGCCCAACTCCATGAATATGCCGATCAGACAGTCAGAGCGCCAGCACATCATCAGGCTTCCAGACGGCGAACGCTTTCAGCTACGCTACGTCCGGCCAGACGACCAAGCGCGTCTGGAGGAAATGTTCTCGCACGCCTCGCCTGAGGACATCCGCTTCCGGCTGCTCGGCGCCGTGCGCGGCTTCGCCGCTCACATGGCGGAGCGGTTCGCCCATCTCGATCCGGAGAGGGACGCCGCCATCGTCGCGACCAGCCTGCCGGACTCGGGCCCCGAAGAGATCTACGGGATCGTGCATATCGGCCAGGACACGCCGCAATCCGACACGGCCGAATATGACGTGATGGTGCGCTCGGATTTCAAGGCGCACGGCCTCGGCTATCGGCTGATGACGGAAATCCTGCAATGCGCCCGCCGCCGCGGCCTTCGCGCGGTGACCGGATATATCTCGCCGGACAATGGGAAAATGCTGCTCATGGCCGAGGAGCTCGGCTTCGTCGCGCGCCGGGGCGAGGGCAATGTCGTCGAGGTGCGGCTGGACTTCGCCGAATTCGACAAAAGGCTCGAAGAAGGGCTCGCGAGCGGTCAGCCGACTGTTCTTGAGCCGGGGCGCGTCCCGGAGAGTTGAGCCTTGCGCGCATTGACAGCCGCATAAGCGATAGCCCCTAGATCGCGATGAGTTTGGACAGGATCGATCCAAACTCATGAACATGATCGATTCGCATGGTTTGGAGCGCGGAATCCGCCGCGCTCAGACGCGAAAAGATCCGCAAGGGGCGCGCATGAAGGATCAGGAAGCCAATCGCTTTTCCGCCCGCGCGGCGCGCTATGCAAGGGTCGGCGCGAATGTTGGCGGCGTCGCCGCCCGCATCGCCGGCGCAAGGCTCTCCGGCGCGCGCAATGCCGACGCCTCGAATGCTGCGGCGTTGGCGCAGGCGCTCGGCGGCCTCAAGGGGCCGATGATGAAAGTCGCCCAGATGATGGCGACCATTCCGGATCTCCTGCCGCAAGAATACGCCGACGAGTTGCAAAAGCTGCAATGCGACGCGCCGCCGATGGGCGCGGCCTTCGTCAAGCGGCGCATGCAGGCCGAGCTCGGCCCCGACTTTTCATCAAAATTCAAAAGCTTCGACTTCAAGCCCGCGGCGGCGGCCTCGCTCGGGCAGGTGCATCGCGCTGAAGCGCTCGACAGCGAGGCGCTCGCTTGCAAGCTGCAATATCCCGATATGAAATCGGCGGTCGAAGCCGATCTCAGCCAGCTCGCAATCCTGTTCGCCCTGCACCGCCGGCTCAATCCGGTGATCGACACGCGCGAGATCACGCAGGAGATCGGCGAGCGCGTGCGCGAGGAGCTGGATTATCAGCGCGAGGCGCGCCACGCCGCCCTCTATCGCGACATCCTCGTCGACTTCGCCGACATCCGCGTTCCGGCGATTCGCCCCGAATTGTCGACGGCGCGGCTCTTGACGATGCAATGGCTCGACGGCGGCAAGCTGCTTGATTTCAAATCGGCGGATGGGGCTGCGCGGGCGCGCATCGCCAGCGCCATGTTCAAGGCGTGGTGGATCCCCTTTAACCAATACGGCGTCATCCATGGCGATCCGCATCTTGGCAATTACACCGTTTTCGGCGGCGGCGACGGAAGCGGCGACGCCGCCGGCATCAATCTGCTGGATTATGGCTGCGTGCGGATCTTCAGGCCCGACTTCGTCCAGGGCGTCGTCGATCTCTACGAGGGCCTGCTGCATGATGATTTCGCGCGCACCTTTCACGCCTATGAAAGCTGGGGCTTTCAGGGCCTGACGCGCGATCTCGTCGAAATCCTCAACATCTGGGCGAAATTCATCTACGGGCCGCTGCTCGACGACCGGGTGCGCACCATCGCCGACGGCGTCTCGCCCGGCAGCTATGGACGCAAGGAGGCGTTTCGCGTGCATCAGGCGCTGAAACAGAAGGGGCCGGTGCGGGTGCCGCGCGAATTCGTCTTCATGGACCGCGCCGCCATCGGCCTTGGCGGGGCGTTTCTCCATCTTGACGCGCAATTGAACTTTTATCGCCTGTTTAATGAGGCGATCGGCGACTTCTCGGTCGAAGCGCTGCGCGCGCGCCAGGGCGCGGCGCTCATGAAGGCCGGCTTGCAGCCGCCGGATTGACCCGTCCCTACTCCAAAAGTCGAGGGGACTATCGACGTTGACGAGGACGCGAAAAGTCTTTTGTTATCTTACGCGGCGCGCTATTCATTGCCGCGCTTGCGAACCGTCAATCGGAGGAACGCCATGGCGCATGATCTCGCCGACCCCGTCAGCCATCCTGATATGGACTATGCCGCGCATGTCCGAACCTACCGGCTTTTCCTGAAATTCGCTCTCTATGGCACGATTGGCGTCGCCGGAATCGTGATTCTTCTCGCATTGATCACCCTCTGACTTCGCACGGCGCCGCAGAGCGCCGGGAACGCTGAACGCGCCCTCGCCCCGGGGGCGCGATCTTCTTTCGGAGAGCCAAATGCGCATCGCGGTCCAAGCCGAAACCGACCCTCATGAAAGCCGCGTCGCGGCGACGCCCGAGACCGTAAAGACATTCATCGGCCTCGGCGCGGAGGTCGCGGTCGAAACCGGCGCCGGCCGGAAATCGGCCATCGCCGACGACGCCTATGCCGCGGCTGGCGCGACGATCGCGCCGACCGCCGCCGCAGCAGCCGCGGGAGCCGATGTCGTGCTGCGGGTGCGCCGCCCGGCCGCCGCCGAACTTGCCGGCGTCAAGCCCGGCGCCGTCGTGCTCGCTATCCTTGATCCTTATGAAAACCTCGCCGCGCTGCAATCGCTCGCCGGCGCCGGCGTCAGCGCCTTTGCGATGGAGCTCATTCCCCGCATTACGCGCGCGCAGTCGATGGACGTGCTGTCGAGCCAGGCCAATCTTGCCGGCTATCGCGCCGTCATCGACGCCGCCGCATCCTATGATCGCGCCATCCCGATGATGACGACGGCGGCAGGCTCGATTCAGCCGGCCCGAATCTTCATCATGGGCGTCGGCGTCGCCGGCTTGCAGGCAATCGCGACGGCGCGCCGCATCGGCGGCCTCGTCACCGCGACGGACGTCCGGCCCGCCACCAAGGAGCAGGTTTTGTCGCTCGGCGCGAAATTCATCGCCGTCGAGGATGAGGAATTCGCCGCCGCCGAGACCGCGGCCGGCTACGCCAAGCCGATGTCGCCCGAATATCAGGCGAAACAGGCTGAGCTCACCGCCTCTCATATCGCCAAGCAAGACATCGTCATCACCACCGCGCTGATTCCGGGCCGCAAGGCGCCGGTCCTGATCACGGCGGAGATGGTCGCCTCGATGCAGCGGGGGTCGATCATCATCGACCTTGCCGTCGAGCGCGGCGGCAATTGCGAATTGTCGCGGCCGGGCGAGACGGTGATCAGCGACAATGGCGTCAAGATCACCGGCAATCTCAATGTCCCCGGACGCGTGCCGGCGTCGGCCTCCGCGCTTTATGCGCGCAACCTCGTCAATTTCCTGAAGCCCCTGATCGACAAAGAGACGCATGAGCTCGCCATCGATTGGGACGACGAGATCATCAAGGCCACAGCGCTGACGCGGGATGGCGCGCTGCCCCATCCGAATTTTCAGGCCCCCGCGCCAGAACCTCAGACCGAAGCCCCGGCTGAATCTCGGCCTGTGGCCGAGGCTCAACCCCCGGCGTCCGAGAACGCCGCGGAGCCCGCCGCCGAAACCCCCGCGCTGGTCGACGACGAGCCGCCTCAGCCTGGCGCCGAAGGACCGGAGCCCGCGGCAAAGCCGCGCCAACGATCGAAATCAGGCAGGGGATCGGGTCAAGGCAAGGCCTGACCTTTCACAGCGCGCTCACGCGCTCACGCCGCCCCGAGATCAACGGTCCGGGACCCCACAAAAAATCCGAGGGAGAGAGTGATGGCGAACGAAATCGACCCACTAGCGCTGCAACGGCTTCACGATGCGGTGACGGCGGCGAAACAGGCCGCGCAAAACGCCGAAACCTACGCCGACCAGCTCGCCGGAAGCGGCCACGCGATAAGCGGCGGAGTCATCGACCCGATCATCTTCCGCCTGGCGATTTTCGCGCTCGCCGTCGTCGTCGGCTATTACGTCGTCTGGTCGGTCAAGCCGGCGCTGCATACGCCGCTGATGTCGGTCACCAATGCGATTTCATCGGTTATCGTCGTCGGCGCGCTTTTGTCCGCCTCCGTCGGCATTGGCGCGCATGGCGATCCGGGCGCCGTCGCCGCGAAGATTTTCGGCTTTATCGCCCTCGTGCTCGCCTCGGTGAATATTTTCGGCGGCTTCCTCGTCACCGAGCGAATGCTCGCGATGTATAAGAAGAAGGGCTGACCGATGAACGCCAATCTCGCGGCCATCCTCTACCTCGTCTCGGGCCTTCTCTTTATCTTCGCGCTACGCGGCCTGTCGTCGCCGGAAACGTCGCGCCGCGGCAATCGCGCCGGCATGATCGGCATGGCGATCGCGATCGTCACGACGCTCTTCTATCAGCCCCCGGCGGGCGGCCTTTCCTATCTGATCATCTTCGCCGGCATCGCGATCGGCGGCGGCATCGGCGCCTGGCGCGCCCGTACGATCCAGATGACGGCCATGCCGCAGCTCGTCGCGCTGTTTCACGCGCTCGTCGGCCTTGCCGCCGTGCTGGTCGCGGCGGCCGCCCTGCATGCGCCGCGCGCTTTCGGCCTCGGCTCGCCGATCCACACGAGCAGCCTTGTCGAAATGTCGCTGGGGGCCGCGATCGGCGCCCTGACCTTCACCGGCTCCGTGATCGCGTTCCTGAAGCTTGACGGCCGCATGTCGGGCAAGCCGATCATGCTGCCGCATCGGCATCTGATCAATATCGCGCTCGGCGTGCTGCTGCTCTTGTTTATCGTCGCATTTTCGACGACCGCCAATCACATTGTCTTCTGGGCGATCGCGCTGGTGTCCTTCGCGCTCGGCGTGCTGCTGATTGTGCCGATCGGCGGCGCGGACATGCCCGTCGTCATTTCGATGCTGAACTCCTATTCCGGCTGGGCGGCGGTCGGCATCGGCTTCACGCTCAGCAATCTCGCGCTGATCATCACCGGCGCGCTCGTCGGCTCCTCCGGTGCGATCCTGTCCTACATCATGTGCAAGGGCATGAACCGCTCCTTCATTTCCGTCATTCTCGGCGGGTTCGGCGGCGAAGTGGCGGCGCCCGCCCCGGGAGCCGGCGGCCATGTCGAAGATCGCCCCGTCAAGCAGGGCACGCCGGAAGAGGCCGCGAAACTGCTCAAAGCGGCCAAGCTCGTCATCATCGTGCCGGGCTATGGAATGGCGGTGGCGCAGGCCCAGCACGCCCTGCGCGAAATGGCCGATCAGATCAAGAAAGCCGGCGGCGAAGTGAAATATGCGATTCATCCTGTCGCCGGACGCATGCCGGGCCACATGAACGTTCTCCTCGCCGAGGCCAATGTGCCTTACGACGAAGTGTTCGAGCTCGAGGAGATCAACGATCAATTCGCCAAGGCCGACGTCGCCTTCGTCATCGGCGCCAATGACGTCACCAACCCGGCGGCCAAGACCGATCCGAAATCGCCGATCTACGGCATGCCTGTCCTCGACGTCGAGGACGCCAAGACCGTGCTGTTCATCAAGCGCGGCATGGGATCGGGTTATGCCGGCGTCGAGAACGAACTGTTCTTCCGACCGAACACGACGATGCTGTTCGGCGACGCCAAGAAGGTTGTGGAATCCATTCTGCGCGCCATGGAATAGGCGGCGACGCCTCGATCATCTCAAGGGCCGCGTCCGCGTAAGCGCGGCCCTTTGCTTTATGCGCGGCTCAACCCTCGAGCAGCTTGAGCGCCCGCACATGCAGCTGGGCGCAGCCGGTCGCGACGATGTCGCCGCCCTGAACCGCGCTTCCTCCGGCCCAGTCGGTGACGACGCCGCCAGCTCCCTCGATAATCGGAATCAGCGGCGCAATATCGTAAGTCTTGAGACCCGATTCGATCACGCAATCGACATGGCCGGCGGCGAGCATGGCGAAGGCATAGCAATCGCCGCCGTAGCGCGACAGCCTGACCACCGCCTCGACGCGCCGGAATGCGGCGAGCTTGTCCTCCGTGTAAAGCAGCGGCGAGGTGGTGAGCAGGGTCGCTTCGGCAAAACTGTCGCAAAGGCGCGTCGTCAGCTTGCGCTCGACCAACTCGCCGCCCTGCCCCGGACCGCGCCAGACCGCGCCGCCGCCATCGCCGATGAATCGCTCCCGCGTGAAAGGCTGAACGAGCACGCCGTAGGTGGGAGCGCCATTGTGCAGGAGGCCGATAAGGCTGCCCCAGGTCGGCAACCCGGCAATGAAGCTTTTGGTGCCGTCGATCGGATCAAGAACCCAGACGAATTCCGCGTCGCTGCGGATCGATCCGAACTCCTCGCCGATGATGCCGTGGCTCGGAAAGGTCGTCATGATCAGGCGCCGCATGGCCGCTTCGGCGGCATGGTCGGCTTCCGTCACCGGGTCGAAGGCACCTCCGACATTCTTGTCGGCGGCTCCGAGCGCGGTGCGGAAAAACGGCAGGATCGTTTCGCAGGCGATCTCGGAGAGACGCTCGACGAACGCGGCAAAATCCACAGCTGTCATAATGAGGCTTTCTTATCGAATCGCGTTTTCGGCAAAATCGCAGTTTTGCCGCGCGGATCATACGCTGAAAGCCGAATCTGAGCGGAAGAACGTCAGGCGGGGCAAACGGAAAGGACCGTCTTGGAGCGGCGAATAGCCGGCAGCCATCGACGGGATCTGGAACGGACACGAAAATACAAATTAAAACAATGAGCTAGATCAAATTGACGCAGCCGTCACAAAATAGGTCAGCGGCACTTGCTTTTTGTGCGTCGCACGTGCATATTATTGCGGTGCGACAACGCTTGTTGTCGCCGATGCCCTCCTTGGGCGTTTCCTCCCTAGACTTGGGCCGCTTGCGGAAACGCGAGCGGCCTCTTTATTTGGCTGGATCCATCTGGCCTGCAGTCCGGCGGGTTGCAAACCAACCCCGCGCCGGCCCTGCCAATCCAACTCCGCGCAGGTTTCGACTCTTGCTTTTTGTGCGCTGCACGCGTATATTTTTGCAGTGCGGCAACGCTTGTTGTCGCCGATGCCCTCCTTGGGCGTTTCCTCCCTAGACTTGGGCCGCTTGCGGAAACGCAAGCGGCCTCTTTAGTCTTAAGGCGATGCTTCATGCTTTTCATGACGCCTGCCGGACGCGCGTTTTCGCGTCGTCTCTCAGGCCTCGTGGGAAACGCTGCGTCGAGGCCGCGCTCCAGTCGGAATAACGAGAGGCCGCAGGAGCTGCGGCCTCATAAGTCGTCCAGACAATCAGACCAAGGCGCTGCGCCCGATCAAAACCAAAATGGCGGCCCTCCGATCGGACAGCTCCGCAACCTGATGGTCGAATTCCCTGGATCTAGCTTGACCGCGCCTTTCAGCTTTTTTGCTTTTCTTGCGCTTCCCTAAACGAGCCGCGGCAATGGGATTGTCGCGAAACTCTCTTGGGCTTCCCCCCTAGACTTGGACCGCTTCTGGCAATGCCGTCGGCTCTTTATTGTTGGCCGACGCCCCCTGTTTTTCTTCACTCGTGGGTTCGCGCCTGCTCATTTAGAAAGGCGACGTAAAGGAAATTTCCCCCTCCGCCGTATCCCCTTCCGTATTTCTTACGCTAATGCATTTTTTTGTGAATGAAAAGACTTGCTGCGACAAATCGACCTTTTTTTCCCGGTTGCAACCCCCGGCTGTCGCCGACGTCGTTGACGCTCGCCAACAGCTTGAGTTGATTGAAGCTTCGGTCCATTGTCCGCGCGGCGGCGACCGCCGCAAAACGTCGCGAGGCAGCAATACATTCCTCTTTTTTCTTGATGCGGCGTGAATTTTTCCTGGATCTGGATCCCCGCGACTCTGATCGCGGCAGCGGCGCAGACCGCGCGCAACGCGGCGCAGCGGGAGCTCGTCGGCGCGGCAGGCCCATTCGGCGCCGCCTCGGTCCGCTTTCTCTATGGCGCGCCCTTCGGCGCGCTTTTTCTTCAGATCTTTTGCATCATATCGGGATCGGCGCCCAACGCGCTGACGCTTAAGGGCGCGGCGTGGATCGCGGCTGCTTCGCTGGCGCAGATCGCGGCGACCGGCTTGATGCTTGCCGCCATGCGCAGCCGCTCTTTCTTCGCGACGATCGCCTTGACCAAGACCGAGCCGCTCCAGGTCGCGGCCTTCGGCCTCGCCTTTCTCGGCGAACGGCTGAGCTTTGTCGCCGTAACGGCGATTTTGCTATCGACCGCAGGCGTCGCCATCCTGTCGCTGCCGCCGGGACTCTTCCAAAGGCGCTCGACGGATCGGACGATCCACGCGCCTGGCGCCCCGGAGCGAACAGCCGGCGGCCGGGCGATCGCGCTGGGGCTTGGCGCGGCGTCCTGCTTCGCGATCTCGGCGATCGGCTTTCGCGCCGGCATTCTCGAATTTAATGGCCCGACATTTCTGATCGCCGCCGCCGCCGCGCTGGCGGCCAGCCTTCTCTTTCAAGCGGCGCTGATTTTGGCGCTGATGATCCTGTTCGACCGCCCGTTGCTGCGCGCGATCGCCGCGCAATGGCGCCCATCGCTTTTTGCCGGATTCATCGGCGCCTTCGCTTCGTTGTTCTGGTTTGTCGCCTTCGCGGTCCAGTCGGCCGCGCCCGTGCGCACGCTCGGCCTGGTCGAGGTCGTGTTCGCCCGCATCGTGTCCCGCCAGATTTTCAAGGAAGGCGCCTCCAAGGCGGAGCTTTTGGGCGCAGGCCTGATCCTCTGCGGCGTCGCGCTCCTGCTCAACGGCTGAAGCGTCGTCCCCTCGGCGCCATGTCTGTTGCCGCGGATTTAGGCGTAGCGAAGGCAGGCCGCGCCATCCTTACCAATCCAAAGAGAAACTTTGCTCTCTACATCGCCAAATCAATCGCAGCGACGGCGTCAAATAGGCGGGGAGCGTAAAACATAGACTGTTTATTAAGGCGTCGATGTAGACAGCATAAGTAGTATATAAAAATACATCGCCATTTTTCGATCACATACTCTGGGCATAAGCCGCGCCCCGTTCGCCAGTTGAATGGGATCAACGCATTTATGGAGTTGTGATATTGAAGAAAACCATCATGGTCGCTACGGCATTGCTTTCCATTTCAGCTACAGCCCAGGCGCAAAGCTGGACGGGTAAAGCGTCATATTATCGCGGGCGCGGCCATATGACTTGCGCTCATCGCTCATTGCCTTTCGGCACGCATGTTCGCGTCACCAACCTCTCCAACAAAAGATCCGTTCTGCTCGTCGTCAATGACCGCGGGCCTTTCATTGCCGGCCGCATCGTCGATGTCTCGACCGGCGCCGCCGATGCGCTCGGCTTCCGCCATCAGGGCGTCGCCAGGGTGGCGCTCGAAACCGTCTTGAATTGACGGGGCGAGACCGCTTGACAGGGGAGCGAAGCTCGAGTCCGCACGAAATCGGCGACGGCGCCGCAAAAATCGCCGCGCTGACCTTGCGAAAGCAGTCAAAACGACCAGATCGAGTATGACCTTCGCAATAGCCCTCAGCATGTTGTGGGGAACAAAGCGGAATTTGGTAACGGCGCCGATTCGGGCGCGATTCGTTCCACTCCCGTTCGAAGCGTAAACAATGCTGCGCGCGCCGGCCCCATTATGATACAGGAGGATCGATGGACCTCGGCCTCCAGCCTGCTCGCTTGAACATCCCGTTGCGGACGCTTGGCCAAGACCTTGGCGGGGAGAGCGTCGCGCCGGGTCGTCTGGCCGAAGGAACCCACGGTTCCGGCGCCCGTTCGAAGCGTGAAGCGCGACGGATCCGGCGCGCCATCCGCGCAGGCGGCGATTAACCATGAACGTCACCTTTCCTGCCGGAGCCTCGCGCCGGTCCGCCTCAGCGACCGGCGTGAGCGCTGTTCTCGGGCCCACCAACACCGGCAAGACGCATTACGCGATCGAGCGCATGCTCTCCCATCCGAGCGGCATGATTGGGCTGCCGCTGCGCCTGCTCGCGCGCGAGGTCTATAATCGCGTCGTTGAAAAAATCGGGGCCGGCGCGGTCGCCCTCATCACCGGCGAGGAGAAGATCAAGCCGAAGGGCGCGCGCTATTTCGTCTCCACGGTCGAGGCGATGCCGCGCGACCTCGATCTCGACTTCGTCGCCGTCGACGAAATCCAGCTCGCCGCCGATCTCGACCGCGGCCACGTCTTTACCGACCGCCTCTTGCACCATCGCGGCCGCTCCGAGACGCTTCTGATCGGCGCCGCCACCATGCACCGCCTGGTGCGCGAGCTGCTGCCCGGCGTCAGAATCTTCGAGCGCCCCCGGCTGTCGAAATTGAGCTTTGCCGGCGAACGCAAAATGACGCGGCTGCCGCGGCGCAGCGCCATCGTCGCCTTCTCCGCCGAGGACGTCTACGCCATCGCCGAATGGATCCGGCGCCAGCGCGGCGGCGCCGCCGTCGTGCTCGGGGCTCTCTCGCCGCGCACGCGCAACGCCCAGGTCGATATGTTCCAGAACGGCGACGTCGACTACATCGTCGCGACGGACGCCGTCGGCATGGGACTGAACCTTGACGTCGAGCACATCGCCTTCGCCTCCGACCGCAAATTCGACGGCTGGCAGTTCCGCCGCCTGACCCCGGCGGAATTCGGCCAGATCGCCGGCCGGGCCGGGCGACACATGCGCGACGGGACCTTCGGCACCACCGGACGCTGCCCGCCCTTCGACGAAGATCTCGTCGAAGCGCTGGAGGAGCATCGCTTCGACAGCGTCAGAATGCTGCAATGGCGCAACGCCAGCCTCGACTTTTCCTCGATCCACAGCCTCGCCGCCTCGCTCGACGTGCTCCCGAACGCGCCAGGATTAACGCGCGCGCCGCTCGCCGAGGACCAGATGGTGCTCGACATCGCCTCGCGCGACGAAAAAATCATGCGCGAGGCGGCGACGAAAGCCGACGTCGCCCGGCTGTGGGACTGTTGCCAGATCCCGGATTATCGTAAGCTGTCGCCCGCTGCGCATGCGGAGCTTGTCCTGTCGGTCTACGGGTTCATTGTGCGCGCAGGGCGGATTCCCGACGATTGGTTCGCCCGCCACATCAGAGCTCTGGACCGGATCGACGGCGACCTCGACGCTTTGTCCGCGCGGATCGCGCAGGTCCGCACCTGGACCTTTATCGCCAACCGATCCGACTGGCTCCTTGATCCTGACCATTGGCAGGGGGTCGCGCGTCAGGTAGAGGACACCTTGTCGGACGCTTTGCACGCCCGTCTCGCCCAGCGGTTCGTCGACCGAAGGACGAGCGTGCTGATGCGCCGCCTCAGAGAGAACGCCATGTTGGAAGCGGAAGTCACGAATAGCGGCGATGTGATCGTCGAGGGCCAGCACGTTGGCCAGCTCAACGGCTTTCGCTTCACCCCCGACCCGCAAGCGGTCGGGGAAGCCGCCAAGGCGCTCAACGCCGCGGCGCAGAAAGCGCTCGCCAGCGAGATCGAAGGCCGCGCCACGCGCGTGCATGAGGCTGTCGACGAGGCGTTTGTCCTCGCCAATGACGGGATAATCCGCTGGCTCGGCGAACCGGTCGCGAAAATCTCCGCCGGTCCGCATGTCCTCGAGCCGACGCTGCGCATCCTGGCCGACGAGCAGCTCACCGGCCCGGCGCTCGAAAACGTCCAGCGGCGGCTCGAACTCTGGCTGGCGCAGCACGTCAAGAAGCTGCTCGGCCCGCTCGTCGATCTCGAAAAGGGCGAGGGTCTTGAGGGGCTTGCGCGCGGCGTCGCGTTCCAGATCGCGGAATCGCTCGGCGTCCTCGACCGCGCCAAGGTCGCCGAGGACGTCAAGGCGCTGCCGCAGGAAGCGCGCGGCGCGCTACGGAAATTCGGCGTCCGCTTCGGCGCCTATCATCTTTATCTTCCGGGCCTCGTCAAACCGGCGCCGCGCGCCCTTGCGGCCCAGCTCTGGGCTTTGACCAATGGCGGCGTCGAGGAGATCAAGGGCATCGACGACGTGCCTCATCTCGCCGCTTCCGGCCGCACCTCCTTTGTCGCGGACAAGGACGTTCCCAAGGGATTTTACCGCGCCGCTGGTTTTCGCGTCTGCGGCGAGCGCGCCGTCCGCGTCGACATCCTTGAACGCCTGGCCGATCTGATCCGGCCGGCGATCGCCTATCGCCCGGGCGCCACCGCCGGCGACCCGCCGGCCGGCGCCGCCGACGGCGACAGCTTCATCGTCACCGTCGGAATGACCTCTCTTGCCGGCTGCTCCGGCGAAAGCTTCGCCTCCATCCTGCGCTCGCTCGGCTATGTCGTCGAGCGGAGGCAGGGACCGGCGATCACCGTTCCCCTGCTGCCAAAAGCCGCGACCGAACCGCTTACGCCGCAGGCGGCCGAGGCCGCGCCTTCAGCCGAGCCGGATGGAGCGATCGAAACCGACCATTGCGCCCTTGAACCGGCAGAAGCCCATGAAGACGCCGCCGGCGTCGATACAACCGAGACGGAGACGGCGGCGGCGGAGCCGGACAGCGGCGAGACGAATCTGCAGGACGACGTCGCGGCGGTAGGGGCGCCGGAGCCGGACGCTCCGGTCGCTGAGGCCGCGCCCGACGCCACGCCAGAACTCCAGGCTGTCGCCGAGGCGGAGCACATCGCCACGCCGGAGCAACTCGTGGAGCCGCAGGCCGACGACGAGAACGCCGCTCAAGCGTCGGGCGACGCCGCTGACCCGACCGCAGAACTGGCTCCCGATCTGGCCGGGACCGAGGCGGAGCCGGCGGAAGCAGAGCCCGTTCTGATCGAAGTCTGGCGCCCCCACCGGCAGCATTTCCATGCGCGCCGGCCCGAGGCCCGCGCCGCCAAGCGCCCGGAGCGGCGCCGCGCCGCGCCGCAAGGCGAAACGCCCGAACTGGCGGCTGCTGCGCCGGAAGCGGGCGCCGCCGAGCCCCGCGCCAATCATTCCCGGCCGCGCAACGGCCGCGGAGGCGCCAATCCGGAACAGGGCGGGCGGGAGCGCCAAGGCGGCGGCCCTTCCGGCGCTCATGCGGGCGGCCCCGGAAAGCCCAGCCGCGGCCAGGGACGTCCCAACGACCGCGACCGGCGCGAGAGCCAGGGCGCGGCGAGCAGCCGGCCGCAGGATAATGACCGCCGGCCGCAGCGCGGCTCCTTTGCCACACCACAGAAGAAATCCTACGATCGGCCGCCCGATCCCAATTCCCCCTTTGCGAAGTTGCTTGTGCTGAAAGCCAGCATGGAGGAAAAAAACAAGCAGGATAGCTGAAGCCTGCGCCCGATTTTGCGACGGGGCTGCGGCGCGAGTCGCCGCGCGCGGGATGGGCGGCAGCCGGGATGAGGGCCAATCACATGCGTTTGATCCCTTGGCGGACGCCGCTCTTTGTTTGGGTCGCCCTTTGCTTTGTCGTTCCCACCGCTGGCCTGGCGCAGACGGCTCTTACGCGAAACGGCGGCATCGCTGGCACGGCCATCAACGCCAATGCGACCGCCGGAGCGACGAGTTCCACGACGTCGATTACGACATCCTCCGCGACGGCCTTCAGTGGGGCTCGGGCGGCGACGGTGATCACAGGCACCGGCCATATCGGCGCTGGCACGAGCGGGCTTGGCCTCGGGGTGGGCAACGCGGTCGGGGGCGTCCGCGATAATGCGGCCGGAGCCGGGACCGGCGGCTTATTGGATCTCGTCACGCGCGGCGGCGGGACCGGCGGCGTTACGGGAGCGGGCCTTGGCTTGAACGCCCAAACCGGCGGGGTGAAAGACGCTGCCCAAGGCATTGGGACGGGCGGGATCGTCGCCTCCGCCATTGGCGCCGGCACGGGCGGCCTCAAAGATCTGAACAGTCTTGGCGCCTCCACCGGTGGAACCAGCGAAGGCGATAACGCGCCGCGATTCCGGGTTGTTCAGTAGGCGCTCCGCTTCCGGCAAGACACCGAAAAGCAGCAAGATTTTTGCCCTGATCGATTCCGTCCAAAATCACCGGCGTCTGGATCGCTTTCCGATCGAATGGGATCGGTCTGCCGACAAGACCATCGAGCTTCAAGCGCAGGCATAGTCTTTTGCCGATCAGATCTAAAATCTGATCGACAGAGGCTCCCAGGGCGACGGCGAGGTTCAGTCGTCCTCGCCGGTATCCGCCACCTTGCGCGGCGGCCCCATCAGCGCGGGCTGGAACAGGATCGCCGCCGCCAGCGTACAGAGCAGCGACAAAGCGAGCAGCTTGCCCATGCTCGACGTGCCGGGATGTTTCGACAGCCACAGGCTGCCGAACGCCGTCGCCGTCGTCATCGCGCTGAAGAAGACCGCCCGCGTCAGGCTCGATTGCAGGAGATTGGTCGTTCCCGCCCGCCAGGCCATCACGAAATAGATCTTGAACGCGACGCCAAGGCCAAGCAGCAGCGGCAGCGCGATGATATTGGCGAAATTCAGCGGCAGCCCGATCAGCACCGTGATCTCAAGGGTGACCACGCCAGCAAGCAACAGCGGAACGAGGGTGAGCAGCACGTCGCTGAACCGCCGCAGCACGATCCAGAGCAGGATGCTGATCGAGAGCAGCGCCCAGATCCCTGCCTCGATGAAGGCGCGCACGACGGTATTGCCTGATTCCTGAATGGCGATCGGCTCGCCGGTGGCCTCTGGATCGATCTGCTGCACGGCGGTGGTGAAGCGGGCCAGCGTCGCATTGTCGTTGCCGTCGCCCTTCGGCGAGACAGCGATGCGCGCGCGCCCGTCCGCGGCGACCCAATCGCTCTTGAGATCGGCGGGGATCGATTCAATCGTCGTCCTTTGCGCCGAGAGCGAATCGCGCAAAAGCGAGAGCATGGTGGCAAGGCCGGGCAGCAGCGCCTTGCGCGCCGCCTCCCGCGTCGCGGGCGGGGCGGCCGCCATCTTGCGCAACAATTCGCCCAGGCGACGCGCGTCATCGGCGCCCTTGCCCTTGGCGTCGCCGGCGGTCGCCTCAAAGGCTTCGGCCGCCTTCAGCATCGCGGCGACGTCCTCGGCGTCGGTTGGCGGCTGGCGCATTCGCGTCGGATCGAGGATCGGCGCGAAAGCCGCAGCGGCCTTTTCGATGAGCGGAAGCTTCTGGTCCTGATCGACCGGGACGAAGCTTTCGATCGTCACCACCTGCGCGACTTCCGGCAGCGCGCTCAATCTTGCGGCGAGGCCACGAGAGGCTTCGATCGAGGGCGCCAGCACGTCGATCGTATTTGTGTCGGTCGCCGGGTCCTTCATGAGGTCGAGCAAGGTCGACACCGATTCGACGTTCGGGCTGCGCAGATTGATTGGATTGAAGTCGAAGCGCAAATGCGCCAGCAATGGCGTCCCGGCGAGGGCGACCGCGAGCGTGCCGATCACCACGGCATGGCGGTGACGCGACAGAAATTCATCGGCGGGCGCGAGGAAGAGATAGCCGACGCCCTCCTCTTCGGCCGGCGGCTTGAACACCGCCAGCAGCGCCGGCAACACAGTGATCGACGCGAAGAAGGCGATGAACATGCCGGTGCCCGCGATCAGCCCAAGCTCGGACACGCCGCGATAGTCGGTCGGCAGGAAGGAATAAAAGCCGGCCGCCGTCGCCGCCGCGGCGAGCGCGAGCGGACGACCGATTTTCGCCGCGGCCTGGTTCAGGGCGAGGTCGAAATCGCCGACCTTGTGGCGCTCGGCGCGGTAGCGGACGCTGTACTGGATGCCGAAATCGACGCCTATGCCGACAAAAAGGACGGCGAAGGCGACCGAAATCAGATTGAGAGCGCCGACCATCCAAAGGCCGACCGCCGCTGTCGCGAACAGGCCGACGACGACGCTGACCGTCACCGCAAGGACGATGCTCGGCGACCGGAGCGCGCGCCAGATGATGAAAAGTACGATCAGCCCGGTGATCGCCCCGTTCAGCCCCGCGCCGTCCTCGACCGTGGCAAATTCCTCGTCGGCAAGCGGCACGAGGCCGGTCAGCCGCAGCCGCAGCCCAGGCGTCGCCGCATAGCCCATTTCCGCCCACGCCTGACGGATAAAATTGCTCGGCGCCGCGCCTGGCTGCAGGGCCGAATAATCCAACACCGCCTTGACCTGGATGAAGCGCCGCAGTTCGCGGGGATCGGGCGCCTCGCCGGTTAACAGGCCGCGCCACGAAAAGAAGGTCGGGCGGTCCGCCAGCAGGGAGTCGAAGGCGTCGCCAAGGGCGACGAGCGGCCGATCGAAGTCGTCATAGGTTCCGGCCTTGGTCCGCACGCCCCTGTTGATGAAGGAAAAGGCGTCAGTGACGCCGCGCAGGCTCTGATCGGAAGCGAGAACAGAGAGGAAGGGCTGCGCCTTGAACAGGCCGTCGATGGTATTCTTGACCTCGTCGACCGGCAGGTAAAGAAGGCCGTTCTTGTTGAAGAAGGGGCCGCCATCGGGGCGCAGCACGAAAGTGAAGAGGTCGGGCTTAGTCCGCAGTTTCTCTGCAAGGCGCTGCGTCGCCTCCTCCGCGAGTTCCGGCGTCTTGCCGTCGATGACGACGACGATCTGATCCGCGCGCTGCGGAAACGCCTTGTCCATGGCGATGAGATTTTGCCGCCAGGGCAGTTTCGCGGAGATAAAATCGTTGGTGTTGGTGTTGATGTCGAAATGGGTCGCGGCATACCAGCCGGAAAAAACCGTGATCGCAGCGGCAAGGGCGAGCACGCCCCATTTGAAGCGCCGGCAGAAATCGACGATCGCCGTCACGATTTGCGAGATGATCGGTTCGGCAGTCGGCGCGCCGTGCGGAAGGGGTGAGATCATGCGGTCCTATCGCCAATCGAAAGAGTCACGCCGCAGCGGATCGGGCATGGAAGCGGATTTACGAGGGAGTTGGAAACGTCAAAGAAGATCAGAACGCTTCATCCCGGCGGACCGGCGCGAGAGCATCCTCGGCGACCGGCTGGAGGTTGTCACTGTTATAGCTTGATCGCAAAACAAAACGCGCCTTGATCGGTTCTAAAGGCACATTGCGGCGGTTGCTAGAGCCGGATGATTTCCGACGAAATCGCCCGCTATCCGAACGTAAGTTTAATTCAAACTTCTTATCAATAAGTTAGCATATTTCTCCCTCCAAAGCGGCTTCCTCCTTTCGGCATTCGGTTTCGCAACACGATACAATTTTGCGAGCGCGTCCCGCTCGGCCCCTCCGCATGCGGCGCCTTTCCTGCTTCGCCGGCGGCAGATCGCCGCGATTTGTTCAGACCGGGCGCAATGATTCGCGCTGAAATCCGCAGGGAGCCGGCCCGCAGTTCACGTGCGCCTGTTGAAATGGAGACGCTTTTCATATGATATCGTCTGACGGCCTAAGCTTGGCGCGGGTTTGGCCCGGCTTCAAAGCAGCGGCGCCATTTTGTGAATCGACGTCACGGGTCTAAATAGGCCGCCCGCGAAGGCGGAACGGGACGGAAAGCGATTGGAAGCGATCACGTTGGCGGGTTTGATCGAGCCGCATCGTGATCCAGGACCTACGGCGCCGCCGGGCGTCGCCGGCCATTGTATTGGGAGCACGCATTGGGAATTTCAGTCCTTCAGATGGCTCAGATCGGCGGCTATGTCGTCCGCCAGCGCATCGCCGGCCGCAAACGCTTTCCGCTGGTGCTGATGCTTGAGCCGCTGTTTCGGTGCAATCTCGCTTGCGCTGGCTGTGGCAAGATCGACTATCCCGACGAAATCCTGAACCAGCGCCTACCCCTCGCCGATTGCCTCGGCGCGATCGACGAATGCGGCGCCCCTGTCGTCGTCATCGCCGGCGGCGAGCCGCTCCTGCATAAGGAGCTGCCGCAGATGGTTGAAGGCGCCATCGCCCGGCGCAAATTCGTGACGGTGTGCACCAATGCCCTACTGCTCGAGAAGAATCTGCACAAATACAAGCCGAACCGCTACTTCAACTGGTCGATCCATCTCGATGGCGACAAGGAGATGCACGACCATTCGGTCTGCCAGACCGGAGTTTACGACCGCGCGCTGAAGGCGCTGAAACTCGCCAAGGAGGCGGGATTTCGCGTCACCATCAATTGCACGCTGTTCAACAACGCCGAGCCCGCGCGCGTCGCCGCCTTCTTCGACGAGGTCGCCGCGATCGGCATCGAGGGCATCACCGTCTCGCCCGGCTATGCCTATGAGCGCGCGCCCGACCAGCAGCATTTTCTCAACCGCGAGAAGACCAAGACGCTGTTTCGCGACATCTTTTCACGCGGCAAAGGGGGAAAGGCCTGGCCCTTCTTCCAGTCGACGCTTTTCCTCGATTTCCTCGCCGGCAACCGCACCTATCATTGCACGCCCTGGGGCAATCCGACCCGGACCGTGTTCGGCTGGCAGCGGCCCTGCTATCTTCTCGGCGAAGGCTATGTCTCGACCTTCAAGGAATTGATGGAGGGGACCGACTGGGACCGCTACGGCACCGGTAATTATGAAAAATGCGCCGACTGCATGGTCCATTGCGGCTTTGAGGCGACCGCGGTCGACGAAGCGTTCAAGAATCCGCTCGCGGCGCTAAAAGTCGCCATCGGCGGCATCCGGACCACGGGGCCGATGTCGCCCGACATCGCGCTAGACCGGCAGCGGCCCGCCGAGTTCGTCTTCAGCCGGCATGTTCAGCACAAGCTCGACGAGATCCGGCAGGGCAAAGCCGAGGGCGAGCATCTTTCGGCCGCGGAGTAGGCTCTGAAACGCCGCCCGCGCGTCGCGGGCGGTGTGAATTAGCTGCAGGATCTGGCGCGGATCGCGCGCGAGCGAGCGCGTCAGCGCGCCGAGGGCGAGGCCGCCATCCGGCCGCATGGCGACGAGCGCCGCATGCGGCAATTGCCGTTCCGCCGGATCGGCGACTGCCCGCACCGCTGCGAAAGGAATGCCGAGCCTCGTCGCGACATCCGCGGCGATGTGGGATTCCATGTCGACGAGATGGGCGCCCGTGCGCAGATGCAGGGCGCGCTTGGCGTGCACCGCCGCGACCGCCTCGTCGACGCCGGCAAAATCGGCCAGCGCCGCGCCGAGCGCCGCGCCTAGCGCCAGCGACCAATCGGGGTCCGCGTCGAAAAGCGCGCCATCCGCGGCGATGATCTTACGCGCGACAAAGAGCGAGCCGCGCTGCAGCCCCGGCGCCAGGCCGCCGGCGACGCCGAAGCTGATGATCGCGCGCGCGCCAGGCGCCGCCGCCTCGATATCCCGGCGAAGCCGTGCCCCGTCGCCCCCGCCAGAAATAACATGGACGTTTTGGCCGGCGGCGATCTTCGCTTCCGCCTTGAGGCCCGTCACGGCGATGATCCGCCCCGACCCATGGGCTCGCCGTCGGTCGGCGCAAGAGAGGACCATGGTCACATCCCAAACTGCGTCTTGAGCCGATTGCCGCTTTTCAGATTGCGGTAGCGCGCCATCGCCCAGAGGGGAAAGAATTTGGCGTAGCCGTGATAGCGCAAATAGAACACGCGGGGAAAACCGGTGGCGGTAAAGCGCGCCTCATCCCAGAACCCATCGTCCGCCTGCGTGCTGACGAGATAGTCGAGGCCGAGGGCGACTTCCGGCGCGTCGACCTCGCCGGCCGCCATCAGCGCCAGCAGCGCCCATGCCGTCTGCGAGGCGGTGCTGGGCGCCGGATTATAGCCCTTATAGCCGAGCGCATAGCTCTCGCCGTCTTCGCCCCAGCCGCCGTCGGGGTTCTGGATGCGCTTCAGCCACGCCGCCGCCTTCCGCGTCGCGGCGCAGTCGGCCGGACGTTCAACGGCGTTGAAGGCGCTCAGCACTGACCATGTGCCATAAATATAATTCATGCCCCAGCGGCCGAACCAGCTGCCCTCCTCCTCCTGCTCGGACAAAAGGTAGTCAATGGCGCGGGCGAGCGCCGGGCTCGTCTCCGGCCTCTCGCCAAGCTGGCCAAGCATCGAGACGCAGCGGGCCGTGACGTCGGCGGTCGGCGGATCGAGCAGCGCGCCGTGATCGGCGAAGGGGATATAGTTCAGATAATCGCGGTCATTGTCGGCGTCGAAGGCGCCGAAGCCGCCATTGGCGCTCTGCAGCCCAAGAATCCATTCGCGCGCGCGCGAGATCGCCTCGACATAGGCGGTCTCTTCCTCCCCCGCGATCAGGGGCGAGGTCTTGACGGCGCGATCCATCGCCAGCACGACGACGGCGGTGTCGTCGAGATCGGGATAATGCGGATTGGCGTATTGAAACGCCCAGCCGCCCGGCCGTACGTCGGGGTTTTGCGTCGCCCAGTCGCCCTTGACGTCAAGCACCTGCAGCGGCTTCAGCCAATCCAGCGCTTCGAAGACAGCCGCCGCAGCCGGGGCGGTTCTCGCCTCGGGCCGCTGTCCGGCGCTCTCCATCAGAGCGTGGCTTGCGAGCGCGGTGTCCCAGACGGGGGAAACGCAGGGCTGGCAATAGGCTTCACCGTCCTTGATGACCAGCAGACGGTCGATCGCCTTTCGGATCTGCACGATCCGCGGATCGGATAGCGGCGCGCCGAGCGCGAAAAACATCATCGCGGAATAGGCCATCGCCGGATAAATCGCGCCAAGCCCGTCCTCGCCGTTGAGGCGCGCGGTGACAAAGGCGACCGCCTTATCGATGGCGGTTTGATGCGAGCGGGCCGGCAGCAACGGCTCGGTCTTATGCAGCACGCGGTCGATCGCGCCGAAGATGGTCGTCCAGGGAAAGGACTTGTGCGGCGCCCCAGGCCACCGCGAAACGGTTTCGGCCGGCGCGACGAAAAGCTCCGAAACCGAAATCTTGCGCGGATTCTTCGCGCGCGGCTTCAGGGCATGGACCACGATCAGCGGCGCGATGACGGTGCGGCCCCAATAGGAAACCTTGCTCAGATGGAACGGGAACCAGCGCGGCAGATGCATGATCTCGACCGGCATCGCCGGCACGGCGCGCCAGGGGACTTCGCCATAGAGCGCGAGCAGCGATCGGGTGAAGACATTGGATTGGGCGGCGCCGCCATGAGCGAGAATGGCGTTGCGGGCCTTCGCCATATGCGGGGCGTTGGGATCGTCGCCGATGATTTTCAGCGCGAAATAGGCTTTGACCGAGCTGGAGACATTAAAAACGCCCTCGGCGAACAGCGGCCATCCGCCCGCCGCCGTCTGACGCCGGCGCAGATAGACGCCGATCTTTCGCTCGATTTCCGTCTTGGCCGGATCGCCGAGAAAATGCCGGAATAGAATATATTCGGCCGGAATCGACACATCGGCTTCGAGCTCGAAGACAAAATGGCCGTCCGGCTTCTGCACCGCCAGCAAAGCCTCGCGAGCTCGGGAAATCGCGGCCTCGACCGATCCGAACCCGGCGCGCGGCTGAGCTTCGAATGTCGCGGCGCCAACTCTATCGTCCACTGCAACCTCTTGGGAAAAGCCAGATCAGGGATTGAACCAATCCAAAATCATGAAACGTGATCGATTCCAATTGTTTGGAGGGTGATGACGTCCGAAAACTCTTGTTGCTTTCGGCGTCATGCTCTTGAATAAGCCGCAAAGCCTTTCGCCGAGATCATGCGATAAAACAAGAGGATGCACAACATGACCGGCGCCGTTCGGCGAAGACCTGTGGCAAATTAGCCGCTTTTTAGAGGCCGCGCCGCGACCACGGCTGCGGCGCGATGGCCCGAGCGGACGGCCCCTTCGATCGTCGCCGGCAGACCTGTCGCGGTCCAGTCGCCGGCGAGCGTCACATTGGCAAAACCCGTCGCCGCGCCGGGGCGGCGGGCGTTCTCAACCGGCGTCGCGGCGAAGGTCGCCCGCTTTTCCTTGATGATCTGCCACGGCGGCAGCGGCTGATCGAGGCCGCAGGCGCGCGCCGTCTCGGCCCAGATCGTAGCGGCGAGCTCCTCGCGGCCGATGTCGAGCAGGCGGTCCGCGCCACTGATCGTGATCGAGATCCGATCCTTGAAAGCGAACACCCATTCGATCGTCCCATTGACGACCCCAAGGATAGGCGGCAGATTTTTCGGCCCATCGATCTTGAAATGCGCGTTGACGATGGCGCGGAATTCGACGGGCGCTTCAAGTCCCGGCAGCAGATCCTGCGCGACCGGCGCCGGCGCCGCCAGGATGAGTTCGTCATCCGGTCCGAGCTCCGTGCGCGCGTCGCCGAAATCGAGCGCGCTGGCGCGCGCGCCGTCGAAAGCGATCTTGCGCAGGCGGTGGTCAAGCCTCACGTCGGCGCCGCGCTTGACGAGATAAAGCAGTGCGGGCTCGATAAAGGCGGACGAAAGCCCATGCGCGATGATCGGCCGGCAGGCGCCGCCGCCCCGCGCGAGCGTCCCCCGGACGACCGCGCCGGCGAGCTGCGCCGAGCCTTCCTGCGGATCGGTGTTGAGCGCAGCCAGGAGAAAGGGCCGCCACAGCCGCTCATAGAGAGTTCCTTGGCAGGCGATGGCCTCATCGATGCGCCTGTCGCCGCGCGCAAAAAGGAGACCGGCGAGCCCGAAATAGTCGCGCCAGCGCGTGTCCGGAACGCGCCGGCTCTTCAAGAAAATCCACCAGGGCGCCGGCCCGGCGTTCGGGCGCAGGCGCCAGCGCGCGCCGGTGGAGAGATCGAGGAAGGGAAAATCCGCCTCGTCCGCCTGCCAGACCGATTTCAGGCCGTCGATGGTCTTCAGGAAACCCAGCGCCTCGGCGTTCCCCGACAGCAGCAAATGATTGCCATTGTCGATGACAAGGCCGAGCGACGCGTCGAAATAGGAGCGGCAGCGGCCGCCCGCCTGTCGCGCGGCCTCATAAACGATGATATCGCGCGGGCCGCCGGCCAGACGAACCGCCGCGGCGAGGCCGGCGAGCCCGGCGCCGACGATATGAACGGTTGGCCTAGCCATTTAGCGCGCGCGCATCAGATCAGGCCGTGACGCAGGATGGCGACGAGGACGCGCCATTTCGACGTCCGAATGCGCTTGCGCGGCGGGGCGAAGCCACGATGGGCGAGCCCCGCAAGGATCGGCTCATAGGCGTCGGCCATGATCATTGGCGCGCGGATGGATTGGCGCGGACAGCGCGCCATGATTGCGCGCGCCTCATGAAAATGATCCTTCGCGCGAAGGATCACGGGCGCGCAGGCGGCGTCGAGCCCGGGATCGGCCAGCGCCGCCTCGGGCGTTGCGAAAGAAACGCCGGCAGAGGCCAGCGTCTCGCGCGGCAGATAGAGCCGGCCGATCGCGGCGTCCTCGTCGAGATCGCGCAGGATATTCGTCAATTGCAGCGCCCGGCCAAGGTGAAAGGCGAGCGGGCGGCCTTCAGCCTGCGGAACGCCGAAAATTTTGACGCTGAGCCGCCCCACGGCGCTGGCGACGCGGTCGCAGTAAAGATCGAGCGTCGCGAGATCGGGCGCGCGGATGTCGCCGGCAAGATCCATCTCCATGCCGTCGATCACCGCATGAAAATCGTCGCGCTCCAGCCGGAACGTCGCCACGGCGTCAATGAGGCCAGGCGCCATCTCCGGCGGCGGCGATCCGGCATAGAGGGCGTCGATGTCGCGCCGCCATTTCGCCAGCGCCGCGCGGCGGGGCGCCAGCGGGCCACCGTCATCGGCGATGTCGTCGACGGCGCGGCAGAAGGAATAGATCTCGAACATTGCGTCGCGCTGCGCCTGCGGCAGCATGCGCATGGCGAAATAGAAGGAGCTGCCGCGCGATTGCGCGGCGGCGGCGCAGTCTTGCGGCGCACGGACCGCGGCGACGGCCGCTTCGATCGCCTTATCCTTTTCGATCTGCACGCTCACGTCGCCGCCTTCGGCGCGGGGGCGAGCGAGCGGCGCGCCAATCCGGACAGCGCGGAGACGACGCCAACGCAGGCAAGGCCGAGCGCAGCGGGCTTCGACAGATGCGTTTCCTCGCTGAGGGGATCGCGCTGCTTGAGGATCAGATTGAGCCGCCTCGCCAGAGTCGCAATTACGGCGGTCTCCAGGCTCAGGCGGAAGTCGCGCACCTGGCCAGGAAGTTTTCCCCCCTGCTCGATCAAAACCTCGGTCTTGGCCACGAGCCGGTCGAGCGCCGCCCGCAGATGCGGCGTCGCTGAGGGCGCCGCGAGCTCCTCGACGGGCGCGCAGCAGGATTTTAGAAGATCCTGCGGGAGATAGACACGATCGAGATTGCGGTAATCGGCTGCGCAATCCTGCATATGATTGATGATCTGCAGCGCGCTGCACAGCGCGTCGGAGGCGGTCCAGGTCGTTTCGCTCTCGCCGTGAACGTCGAGAACGAAGCGTCCGACCGGAGCCGCCGAATAAGCGCAATAGGTCATCAGTTCGTCAAAGCTCGCATAGCGCGTCTTGACCGCGTCCATCCGGAAGGCGGTGAGCAGATCCAGCGCATGACGCGCCGTGAGCCGCCTGTCGGCGGCGAGCGCGGCCCGCAGCGGCTTCGCCGCGGGGACCGCCTCGCTTTTGCCGAGCAGCGTCGCCTCGAACAGGTCGAGACCGTCGAGTTTCTGCTGCGGCGTCAGCGCGCCATTGTCTGCGACATCGTCGGCGCCGCGGGCAAATTGGTAATAGGCGAGAATCGGCGCCCGGCGCTCCGGCGCGATCAAGAACGAGGCGACGGGAAAATTTTCGCCCTTATGCGTCTTCGAGGGAGCCTGTTCGACCGCGCTCATTTCAGCCGTCCGTTTTCGGTGAACCAGTTCAGGGCGTCGTTCAGCGCTTCGCGATAGGGCCGCGCCACATAGCCAAGGCAACGCTCGGCCTTGGCCGAGCTGAAGAACATGGTGTGGCGCGACATGCGCAGACCGTCGATCGTCACGAAGGGTTCTTTGTGGGTGAGATGCGCCGCCGCCTCGGCGGCAAGGGCGAAGGGATAGACGAGCGCGCGCGGCAGCCGCAGCCACGGCGGATGGCGCCCGCAAAGCTCGGCAATATCCCTCAACATGCCGGCGAGCGGCACGTCCTGCCCGCCCAGAATATAGCGTTCGCCGATCTTGCCGCGGCGCAGCGCTGCGACATGACCCGAAGCCACGTCGTCGACATGGACGAGATTGAGGCCGGTGTCGACATAGCCCGGCATGCGGCCCATCGCCGCCTCGAGAATGATGCGCCCGGTCGGCGTCGGCCTGACGTCGCGGGGGCCGACCGGCGTCGAGGGATGGACGATGATCGCCGGCAGTTGATCCCGCACGATCATGTCTTTGACGATCTGCTCCGCCAGCACCTTGCTGCGCTTATAGGCGCCGACGGCGTTGCATTCGGCGAGCGAGCTGGATTCATCCGCGGGCGCGCCATTGTCCCGGCAGGCGATCGTCGCCACGCTGCTCGTATAGACGATCCGTTCGACGCCTTCGCGCAGAGCCGCCTGCATCAGAACGCGCGTGCCGTCGCGGTTGGTGCGCACGATTTCGCCGGGATCGCGCGCCCAGAGACGATAGTCGGCCGCGACATGAAAAAGAAAGCGCGCGCCGGCCATCGCCTTTTCGACCGAGCGCATTTCGCACATGTCGCCTTCGACGATTTCGGCATCGAGCCCGTACAGATTCTCACGCGTCGCCGTCGGCCGCAGCAGCGCCCTGACGCTATAGCCCGAATGCGTCAACGCGCGCGCGACCGCCGATCCGACGAAGCCCGAAGCTCCTGTGACCAGAACCGTGTCCGCAGTCACGCCGCCGCGCTCCCTTCGCCGGATTCTCGCATCGTCCCTCTAGGGTTCGTCTCGCGGCAATATCACCATGGCGGGCGATTGGGCAACAGCCTTCGTTTGAGCCGAGGCCCCGGCGCCGCGCAGGGCTGCGGCGACGACGCTCTGGCGCTGACGCAGCCGGGAGGCTATGTACGTCGAAAATCTTGCCCCCGCCTTAACCCACGCTGCCCAGACGACGGCCTCATGACCCCCATCGACCAACTTTCCAAAGCCGAGCTTGCGGCGCTGCGCGCCAGCGTTCAGGCAAATTATGACGCCTTTCGCGCGCAGGGCCTGAAGCTCGACATGACCCGCGGCAAGCCGGCGCCCGATCAGCTCGACCTCGCCAATGCGATGCTGTCGCTGATGGGCAACGCCGATTATCGCAGCGAGGCGGGGGAAGACGCCCGCAATTACGGCAATCTGCAAGGGCTTGCCGAGGCGCGCGCGCTCATCGCGCCGATCCTTGGCGCGCCGCCGGAGCAGATCGTCGTCGGCGACAATTCGAGCCTTGCGCTGATGCATGACAGCCTCGTCTACGCCTTGACGAAAGGCGTTCCGGGTTCGG
Organism: Methylocella silvestris BL2; assembly: GCF_000021745.1. Classification (NCBI taxonomy): domain Bacteria; kingdom Pseudomonadati; phylum Pseudomonadota; class Alphaproteobacteria; order Hyphomicrobiales; family Beijerinckiaceae; genus Methylocella; species Methylocella silvestris. Next base: position 3,552,764 of record NC_011666.1, on the reverse strand, counting down.
CGCGGCCTTGGGCGAAGGAGGAAAGCGTCGCCTTCATCTGCCCGGCGCCCGGCTATGACCGCCATTTCGCGATATGCGAGGAATATGGCGTGCGCATGTTGCCTGTGCGCATGACCGGCGAGGGCCCCGACATGGAGGAGGTCGAGCGGCTCGCCGCGGACCCCGCCGTCAAGGGCATATGGGCCGTTCCGAAATATTCCAATCCGACCGGCGACATCTATTCCGACGCGACGGTCGCCCGGCTCGCCGCCATGCGCACGGGCGCGCGCGACTTCAGGATTTTCTGGGACGACGCCTATTGCGTTCACCATTTGACGGCGCAGCGCAACGCCGTCGCCAACATCCTCGAGGAATGCGCGCGGGCCGGAAACCAGGACCGGGCGTTCATCTTCGCCTCGACCTCGAAGATCACCCTCGCCGGAGCGGGGCTCGCCTTTTTCGCAAGCTCGCCGGCCAATGTGAAATGGTATCTTTCCAGCGCCTCGAAGCGCTCGATCGGTCCCGACAAGCTGAACCAGCTGCGTCATGTGCGCTTTCTGCGCGACGCCGAGGGGATCAACGCGCATATGGACGCCCATCGCGCGCTGATCGCGCCCAAATTCGCCGCCGTGATCGAGGCGCTGGATCGCCATCTCGCCGGGACCGGCGCGGCCAACTGGAGCGTCCCGCAGGGCGGCTATTTCATCAGCGTCGAGGCGAGCGCGGGAACGGCGCGGCGCGTCGTCGAGCTGGCGAAGGCCGCAGGGGTCGCCCTGACGCCTGCTGGCGCGACCTGGCCCTATGGCAAGGATCCCGACGACAGCAATCTGCGCCTCGCCCCAACCTTTCCGACGCTCGCCGAGGTGCGGGCGGCCTCGGAGGGCATCGCCCTCTGCATTCTTCTCGCCGCGCTAGAGGCGAGGACGGCGCAGGCGGCGGAGAGCGCCGCCTGACAGCAACATCAAGCGCGGACTGGATTTTTACGCGTCTTTTGAAATAAACAAAAAATTGACGCCGGTCGGGCTCGCTATCGCGCTCCGGCCATGCCACGGCCTTAAAAGGCCGCAACATCCGCCGACGCCGCCAAGAAGCACAAGCGGAGCGGATCGAGATCAATGATGACCGTGACGACAGACCCCGCCGTTTCCCGCAAGCGCTTTTTCCGCAAAGCTTCTGCCGCCGCCCCCGCCGACGGCGCCGGCGCCGACGAGACGGCGGCCTCCTCCGGCGAAGCCAAGGCCTCGCCGCGCGCGCTGCTGCCGCTCCTGCCCTATGTGCTGCGCTACAAAGGCCAGATCGCCGGCGCGCTCGCGGCTGTGATGGCCGCGGCGGTCTCGACCCTCGCGGTCCCGCTGGCGATCCGCCGTATGATCGACTTCGGTTTTACGTCCGAAAGCGCCGGGCTGATCAACCAATATTTCTTCGCGCTCGTCGGCGTCGCGGCGGTCCTCGCGCTGGCCTCGGGCTCGCGCTATTATTTCGTGAATTCGCTCGGCGAGCGTATCGTCGCCGATCTTAGATCGAAGGTGTTCGAGCATCTGTGCCGGCTCGACGCCAGTTTTTTTGACACGGCGCGCATCGGCGAACTGATGTCGCGGCTGACCGCCGACATGACGCAGATGCGGGCGGGATTTACGACGACGGCCGCGGCGGCGCTGCGAAACTTCCTGCTCTGCGTCGGCGCCATCGCCATGATGATCTACACGAGCCCGAAACTTTCGGCCTTCGTGCTGATCGCCATTCCCGTCATCGTCCTTCCGCTCGTCGCCTCGGGGCGGCTGGTGCGCAAGCGCTCGCGGGCGGCGCAGGACACGCTGGCCGACGCCACCGCCTACGCCAGCGAAAATCTGTCGGCGGTGCGGGTCATGCAGGCCTTTGGCGCGGAAACCGCGACCGCGCATCGCTTCTCGGCCTCGACGGAAGACGCGTTTCAGGCGGCGCGCAAAGCCGCCTTCGCCCGCGCGCGGCTGACCGGCATCGTCATTTTTCTGGTTTTTTCGAGCATCGTCGCGGTGCTCTGGTTCGGCGCCCATGACGTGCTGGCTGGCCGCATCAGCGGCGGCGCCCTGTCGCAATTCCTGCTTTACGCACTGCTCGGCGCAAGCGCCCTGAGCGAACTCAGCCAGGTCTGGGGCGAGATCGCGGCGGCGGGAGGAGCGGCGGGACGGATTTCCGAAATTCTCGCGATTCAGCCGGTCATCACCGCTCCGCCCACGCCTATCCCCTTCCCCTCCCCCGCCCGCGGCGAGATCCGCTTTGAAAACGTCGTGTTTTCCTATCCGAGCCGGCCGGACGACGCCGCGCTGAACGGTCTTTCCTTCGCGATCGCGCCCGGCGAAACGGTGGCGATCGTCGGCCCGTCAGGCGCTGGCAAGACCACCTTGTTCCAGCTCATGCAGCGCTTCTACGATCCTTCGGCCGGACGCATCCTGCTCGACGGCGTCGACATCAAGACGGCTGACCCCGCCGAACTGCGCAAACGCATCAAGAACGTGCCGCAGGATCCGGTGATCTTCGGAATTTCGATGGCGGACAATATCCGCTACGGCAAGCCGGACGCGACCGATGAAGAGGTGCGCGCCGCCGCGCGCCGCGCCGCCGCCGATGAATTCATCAGCGCCCTGCCCCAGGGCTATGAGTCGCGCGCCGGAGAGCGGGGCCTCACCTTCTCCGGGGGACAGCGCCAGAGGATCGCCATTGCGCGCGCGATTCTTCAGGACGCGCCGGTGCTGCTGCTGGATGAGGCGACTTCCGCGCTCGACGCGGAAAATGAGGTGCTGGTCCAGACCGCGCTCGAACGGGTGATGTCGGAACGCACCACCCTCGTCATCGCGCACCGCCTCGCCACAGTTCTGAACGCCGACCGCATTCTCGTTCTCGACGGCGGACTGGTGGTCGAGGAGGGCACGCATGCGAGCCTCGTCGCCCGCAACGGTCTTTATGCGCGGCTCGCCAAGCTTCAGTTCGAAACCGGCGCCGCGGCCCTGAAGCCCGAACAGGCTGCAGAATAAGCGAAGTCATAAAGGGAATGGGCATTAAAAAAGCGCCCGTCCACGAAGGAGGGCGCTCAAAGCCTCGACCGAAAGCCTGCGGCTAGTCGTCGCAGTCGAGGTCGTCCTCGTCTTCGTCCATGGGCTGGAACTGGCCGAGCTTCGCCCAGGTCGTCGCGCAAGTCTGCTTTTCAGCTTGCCATTGCGCCAGAAGATCGTCGAAAATCGGCGGATCGAAATTGTAGACTTGTTCGGGACTGACCGCGATCGGATTGGAGACGCCGAACCGGATGGCATAGAGCATGCCGGGCTCAGCGACGTGGACGCCTTCGTCCGAAGTCGTCATCAGAACGCGCTTAAGCGGCTTGCCGCCAAAACCCTGTACCGTGACAAACTGTTGAAGCATTGAAATTCCTCATGCGCTTATACGCGCGGGCGTCTTTCGACAGCCGCGTCGCCATGCGCGCGTTACATGCATTGAATGACGGAATTTCTCAAGTCCCCCCGGCAAATTTTTTTGTAACTGGCCGCGGCGGGAGAATTTTCACCGCCCTGCAAAGCCATTCCATACAAAATCATCCGGCTTGCAGCCGCCAGGTTTTGAGCCCGGACATCGGGTTGACGCCCTCCGCTGCCGTCACGAACCCCTCGCGCCGGTAAAAGGACAGGGCGCGCGGATTATCCTGATTGACCTCGAGAGAGAGCGGCGCCGCGCTGGCGCGCCGGGCGGCGTCAAGGAGAACGCCCGCGACGCCCGAGCCTTTCGCCTGCGCGGCGACGGCGATCTGGTCGAGGTAGCCGGTTCGCGGATCGATCGTTACAAAACCAAGGGCGCGGCCGTCGCGGTCAAAGGCGCAGATCGTCTCGCCTCCGGCCGCTTCAAGCGCGTCGAGATGGGCTCGCAGCCAGTCCCGCCGCGCCGAAAAATCGATGGCCGGCATCGCCTCGGTCCAGCTTTCGATCCAGAGCGCGGCAAGCGCGTCAAAATCGCCGGGCGCCCGCGGCCGCAGATGAACCTCGGCCGGCGCGGATTTTGGCCCGGGCGGGATTGCGGCGGCGGTCATGCGAAACGCTGCGTCTCTCGGACTTAGTGAAACAGCTGATCGACGTCGCGCACGGCGCCCCGCGCGGCGCTGGTCGCCATCGCCGCGTAGGCCCTGAGCGCGGTCGAGACTTTTCGCGTCCGATGCGCCGGCTTCCATGCGCCCTTGCCCTTTTCCGCCATGGCGGTGCGGCGATGGGCGAGCGCCTCATCGGAAATGTCGAGATGCAGGCGCCGGTTCGGGATGTCGATCTGGATCGAATCGCCCTCCTCGACGAGGCCGATCAAACCGCCTTCCGCCGCTTCCGGCGACACATGGCCGATCGAGAGACCTGAAGTGCCGCCGGAAAACCGCCCGTCGGTGATCAGGGCGCAGGCTTTGCCAAGGCCTTTCGATTTCAGATAGCTGGTCGGATAGAGCATTTCCTGCATGCCGGGTCCGCCGCGCGGCCCTTCATAACGGATCACCAGGACGTCGCCCGGCTTGATCTGATTGGCGAGAATCGCCTCGACGGCGGCGTCCTGACTCTCGAACACGCGCGCGGGGCCGGAAAAGACGAGGATGGACGCGTCCACGCCGGCCGTCTTCACGATTGCGCCATCCTCGGCAAGATTGCCATAGAGCACGGCGAGGCCGCCATCCTTGGAAAAGGCGTGTTCGACGTCGCGGATGACGCCGCCTGCGCGGTCGACATCGGTCTCTTTCCAGCGCGCGTTCTGGCTGAATGCGACCTGGGTCGGCACGCCGCCCGGCGCGGCGCGGAAAAATTCAGTGACGGATTCGCTGGACGTGCGCCGGAGATCCCAGCGTTCCAGCGCCTCCTTAAGGCTCGGCGCGTGCACCACAGGCAGATCGCCATGGATCAGCCCGGCGCGTTCGAGTTCGCCGAGGATCGCCATGACGCCGCCGGCGCGATGCACATCCTCGACATGCACGTCGGCGACCGCGGGCGCGACCTTGCAAAGGACGGGAACGCGCCGCGACAGTCGGTCGATGTCGGCCATGGTAAAGTCGATCTCGCCTTCATGCGCGGCGGCGAGAAGATGCAGGACGGTATTGGTCGAGCCGCCCATCGAGATGTCGAGCGTCATCGCATTCTCGAAAGCGGCAAAGCTCGCGATCGAGCGCGGCAGCACCGACGAATCGTCCTGCTCGTAATAGCGCCTGGCAAGGTCGACGATGAGATGACCGGCCTCGACGAAGAGGCGCTTGCGATCGCCATGCGTCGCCAGCATCGAGCCATTTCCCGGCAGCGCAAGACCGAGCGCCTCGGTGAGGCAATTCATCGAATTGGCGGTGAACATGCCCGAGCACGAGCCGCAGGTCGGGCAGGCCGAGCGCTCGATCGCCGCGACATCGGCTTCAGACACTTTGTCGTCGGCGGCGGCGACCATGGCGTCGACGAGATCGAGCGCCTTCGTCTTGCCGCCGAGCAACACTTTGCCGGCCTCCATCGGGCCGCCGGAAACGAACACGACCGGGATGTTCAGACGGAGCGAGGCCATCAGCATGCCGGGCGTGATCTTGTCACAATTCGAGATGCAGACGATCGCGTCGGCGCAATGGGCGTTGACCATATATTCGACCGAGTCGGCGATGATCTCGCGCGAGGGCAGGCTATAGAGCATGCCGTCATGACCCATGGCGATGCCGTCGTCGACCGCAATGGTGTTGAATTCCTTAGCGACTCCGCCCGCCGCCTCGATCTCGCGCGCGACCAGCTGGCCAAGGTCCTTCAGATGGACGTGGCCCGGCACGAATTGCGTGAAGGAATTGGCGACGGCGATGATCGGCTTGCCGAAATCGCCGTCTTTCATGCCGGTGGCGCGCCAAAGTCCGCGCGCGCCGGCCATATTGCGTCCATGCGTCGTGGTGCGAGAGCGATAGGGAGGCATTGGCGGCGTCCGATGCGATTTGGAAGGATTCGAGCTTATAGAGAGGCTCGGGGCGATCGTCATCTTTTTCGAGGCAAAGAGTTCATTTGGGCCGGGGTCGCGGCATTTGCAATGACTCCCAACAGCGCGTCGGCCGCCCGGCTGCGCCGCCGCTCGCGGCTTGCGACCTCGTAAAAGGGGCGGTCGCTGAGGCGCAAAGGCGCCTCGCACAGGAGGCCGGCTTCAAGGCTTGGGGCGGCGACGGAGGCGGATAGAGCGCTGACGCCGAAGCCGGCCTCGACGGCGGCGCGCACTGACTCGTTTGAGGGCATCTCCACGACGACATTGAGCGCTGCCGGCTCGACGCCGAGCCTCGCCAGCGACGCCTCGAAAGCGGAGCGCGTGCCGGAGCCCAGTTCGCGCATCACCCAGCGGGCCCCGGCGAGATCCTCGCGCCCGAGCGCCTTGCGCGCCATCCATTCATGCTGCGGCGGCACGATCAGAATCATCTGGTCCCGGGCCACCGGAGAAAGGATGATGCGTCGGCTCTCGACCATGCCTTCGACGAAGCCGATATCGGCCGTCCCGTCTTCGACCGCCGCGGCGACTTCGGCGCTGTTGCCGATCGACAGTTTGAGCAAGACCTGCGGATAGTCGCGCTGAAAGGCGGCGAGATGGCGCGGCAGCCAATAATTGGCGATCGTCTGGCTGGCTTTCACCGACAGCGCGCCGCGCCGCAATCCGGCGATGTCGGCAAGCGCCCGCTCGGCCGTCTCCGCACAAGAGAGCACCGTCCGCGCTTCGCCCAGAAAAAGCCGCCCCGCTTGCGTGAGTTCGATCCGTCGCCCGACCCGATCGAACAGCTGCGTTCCATAGCGCCCCTCGAGCGCCGCGATCGCGCTGCTTGCCGCCGATTGCGTCAGATTGAGAGCGCGGGCGGCCTGCGTCACATGCTGGCGCTCTGCGACCGCGACAAAGATGCGAAGCTGTTCCAGCGTCATGACCGATTTGTCCCGTGATCTGCCCAGGGCAATTAATCATAAAAATCGATCATTATCACAACTACAATCAATTTTCGTGAACGATTGCGCCAGAGTACAAAGCTCTCGAACAGAGATGAGGAGCAAGGTGATGGGCGTGGGCCTTTACACATTACGCCGCGGGACTTTCCCGCTTGAACAGCGCATTCGCCAGTTCACGCCGAACTGGTTTGCGGCGACCATGGGCACTGGCGTCCTCGCGCTCGCGCTGAACCAGCTTCCCTGGCCGGTTCCCGGCGCTCACGCCGTCGCCGTCACGCTGTTTTTCCTGAATATCGCGCTCTTTCTCGCGTTCAGCCTTCTTTACGGCGTGCGCTGGATTTTCTTTTTTCACGAGGCGCGGCGCATCTTTGCGCATCCGGTCGCCTCGATGTTCCTTGGAACGATTCCCATGGGCCTTGCGACCATCGTCAATGGGATCATGGTTTTTGGCGTTCCGCTCTGGGGCGAGCGGGCTATCGCCGCCGCCCAAGGACTCTGGCTCGTCGACGTCGCCCTCTCGATGGGCTGCGGCCTGCTCGTCCCGTTCCTGATGTTTACGCGCCAGCAGCACAGCATGGAGACCATGACGGCGGTCTGGCTGCTTCCGGTCGTTGCGGCCGAAGTCGCCGCGGCGAGCGGCGCGCAGCTCGCCCCGCTCGTCGGCGGACAGGAGGGTTTCGCCATCGTCATGGCTGGCTATGCGCTTTGGGCCTTCTCCGTGCCGCTCGCCTTAAGCTTTCTCGTGCTTTTGTTGATGCGGCTGATCCTGCACAAGCTGCCGGAGCGCGAAATGGCCGCGACGGGCTTTCTGGCGCTTGGGCCGATCGGCACCGGGGCGCTTGGCCTCTTGCTCCTCGGCGCCGACGCGCCGCGCGCTTTCGCCGGAGCGGGTCTTGCCGGCGTCGGCGACGTCGCTTTCGGCTTCGGGATTTTGGGCGGCGCGATGTTTTGGGGCTACGGACTTTGGTGGCTGACGCTCGCGCTGATGAAGACCGGTTTTTATCTGCGCCGCGGCATTCCGTTCAATATGGGCTGGTGGGGATTTACATTTCCGCTCGGCGTCTATGCCCTCGCGACGCTGGCGCTCGGCAAGGCCACGCATCTTGAGGCTCTCTCGGCGTTTGGCGGGGCGCTTGTGCTCTGCCTTGCCGGGCTCTGGCTGCTTGTCGTCTCGCGCACGATCATCGGCGCCTGGCGCGGCTATCTGTTCGTCTCGCCCTGCCTTGCCGCCTTGCCCGGTGAGCGCGCGGCCGCGTAAATCCGATGAGCCAGTCAACGCATCGGTTTACGCAGCAGATAGACGTCCATGACCCAGCCGGCGGCGGCGCGCACTTTTGCTCGCAGCTCCTTGATGCGGTCCTTGACGTCGCCAAGCCGGCCCGACGCGAGCGCCTGTTCCGGACAGCCGATGTTGGCGCCCCAAAAAATCTCGAGATCCTCGTCGTCGAGCGCGGCGAAGGATTCTTCGCCATCGAGCATCACGACGACGCTATCGGCGTTTTCGGGGACGTTTTCGCGGAGCTTGCGGCCCGTGGTGATATGCACCGGCTCGCCAATGCGGTTCAGCGCGATTTTGTGCTGCGCCGCCAGAGCCTGCACGCTGCTGATCCCCGGAATGATTTCATAGTCGAACGTCACGGCGCCTCGCGCGTGCAGGGTCTCGACGATGCGCAAGGTCGAATCATAAAGCGCCGGATCGCCCCAGACGAGAAAGGCGCCGCACTGGTCCTCCGTGAGTTCGCGCGCAAAAAGCGCCTCGAAGGTCGCGGCGATCGCCTCGTGCCAAGCGGCGACGTCGGCTTTGTAGTCCGGCGTCTTGGCGCGCGATGGCGTTTTATATTCGACGAAGCGATGCGCCGCAGATTTCAGATAGCGGTCGCAAATTTTCAGCCGCTGCTGGCGCAGGCCGGATTTTTCCGCGCCCTTGTCCGGAATAAAGAAGACATCGGCGCGATTCAGCGCCTCGATCGCCTGGATCGTGATCTGCGCCGGATCCCCCGCGCCGACGCCAATAATGAGAATTTTCCGCAAAACCGCGTCCTTAAAGGGTTGGGCGATCGTCGGCGCGAGAGGTCGTGGCTGGATCGAAGGCCGGCAGAACGGTTACATGGGCGCGCGATGATTTTCAAAACGCGCCGCTGCGGAGTCTAGAATTGACCGATCCCATGTCCGCCGCCTTTGAAGAGGCCGAGGCCGCCTTCGCGCGAGGAGAAGTGCCCGTCGGCGCGGTCATCGTCCGGGACGGCGCCATTCTGGCGCGCGCGGGCAATCGGACCCTCGCCGACGACGACCCAACCGCGCATGCCGAAATGCTAACAATCCGCGCGGCGGCCAGGGCGCTCGGCTCGCAGCGGCTCGCGGGCTGCGATCTTTACGTGACGCTGGAGCCCTGCGCCATGTGCGCGGCGGCGATCTCTTTCGCGCGCGTGCGCCGGCTTTATTTCGCCGCCCTCGATCCGAAAGGCGGGGCGGTCGAGCACGGCCCGCGCTTTTTCGCGCAACCCACCTGCCACCACGCGCCGGAGGTCTATGAGGGATTGCGCGCGAGCCAGTCGGCTGACTTGCTGCGGCGGTTTTTCGCGGAGAGGCGGTAGGGGGCGCCCCCGCCGTTCAGGGGAATGTAGACGCCGAGACGGCGCATTTGCCGCCCATCCTGATCTTGGACAATTTGTTCGACAACAGCCTGCTTGAGGCGGCGAACAGGAGCAACTCTCTGCGCGCTGCGCGACGCGACCGTCCAATAAGACATAAAATGCGATGAGCCGCGCGAAGCCAAGCCGAAAATAACCGCTGAGTCCCCTTTATTCTATCCTGCAAGGATGCCGAGTTGAGATGAAGTCGCGACGAGGCGTTACTTTCAAAATACCTTGACAGTTTCTTATATTTGTAGTATTAAGCGCCCCCAATAAAGGTCAGCGACGCGCTCCTCAAGGGTCCGCGGGAGGCAGTTTGCGGACAGCAACGCCGCCAAAAGCGCATCGTTTCCGCGGAATATGGCGTCGCCCCACAGGCGCCGGAATATAAGACACAGCTGATCAGAGCCCTTCGCTCCTTCACAGGGAGACGATCATGCGCGTCTATCAAATCCCCATCGCCGTCTTATGCGCCCTCAGCACGCTGGCTCCTGTCGCCACACATGCTCTCTCCACAACCGGCGTCTGTCGCGGCGATCCCCCGACAAAAACCGATCCGCCCCCCACCTATGCGCCGGAGGGCGGCAATCCGCAGAACTGCCTTGCGCTTGCGACAAAGGTCAGCGGCGGCAGGGTCTGCAGCGGCGACAATGCCGGCGTGGTTTGTCACCAGCATGTGGTGCAGCTGCCGTTGCAAACGTTCTTTTACATCTATTCGGCAACGAGCCGCCTATGTGAAGAATCCGCGCGAGGCTACGTTGGAGTCGATGAACTCGACGACTGCCATAACCCCCCGGCCGCGCGCCGCTGATTTGTGAGTGAGGGCCATCGTCATGTTTGCCAGCCGTATAGCGCCAGTTGCGCTCGTTCTAATGAGCGCTCTCACGGCTCCGATGGCCAGGGCGCATGATGGAACCTGCGAAGGCCGGATCCATGTGTTTGTTCCGAACGGAAAATTCGACGTCGACTTCAATGGCAATTGCCCCGCGACCATCGATCGCGAGACAACCTCCGACAAATCATGCAACCCTTTCAAACCGCTAAAGTCTTTCTTTTGCGAGAATCAACCGCAAGGCTATCGAGTCGAGGCGGGCGCGGATGTGCGCTATCCTGTGGCCAAAGTAGGCAATAGCTGCATCGTCAATCTCAACAGGGGGACGGGCCTGCCGGCCCACTTCCTCAAGAGCTGCAAGCAGGTGCTGAAGAAACTGTGAGGCATCCGGAAAGAAGACCTGACCCGTTGGGGGCGAGAGGAGCGAGATTGGCGACGGCAAACGGCTCGCCCCCTCTCCCACAATGCGAGCGGCTCAGGAAAGGCTATTGCTCCGCATCCACCACCGGCAGGACATTTGCGGTTCCCGTTCCCTTGATCGTCCCGACCCCGAGGCAGATGTTCCACTTCGCGGTAGGTTGAGACGCCGCATAAGGGCCGCAATAGCCGATGGTGGCCGTCGCGAAGGCTTTGGCGCTCGCCTTTTTCGCCTTGTAGATCGCGGTCAGCTCGGTCGCCGTGTTGGCGCGGAAATTATTATGCGCGTTGGTGATCGCCGCCACCAGCGGCGCAGCGACGCTGGTGCCGCCGAACACATACCAGCCTGCGCCGAAAGAGGGATTGCTGTCATAGACCCACACGCCGGTGGCGGGGTTGGCGACAGCCGAGATGTCAGGCGTCAGCCGGGCGGTTCCCGCTATTCCGGGGCCGCTTTGGTAGGCCGGGCGCGGAAAAATCAAGCTCGCGCCGCCGCCCGCCTCGCTCCAGCTTGCATAATGCAGGAATTTATAGGTTTGCGGGTCGCGGGCGATGCTCGTTCCGCCAACCGACACGACATTCGGCGAGGTCGATGGCCAGCTTGGCCCCGGGGCGTCGCCGCTCGACGCGAAATAGACGACGTTGTTTGCGCTGAAGGCGCTTTCGTAGGTTGAGACTTCGCTTCCGCCCCAGCTCATCGAGACTTCACCGCCCCCGCTCGCCTGAAGCAGGCTGTTGGCGCAAACGATCGCCCCCGCCAAATTGGCGTTGGAGTTGTCTTGCGCCTCGACGAGATAAAGGGTCGCCTGCGGCGCCATGGCGTGCGCCATTTGAACGTCGAGCGCTTCCTCGCCCTCCCATCCCGGATCATTCGCCGGCTTTGGTCCGTTGCACGCGCCTCCCGCCGTAGCGTATTTCACGATCAGATTGGGCAAGGGAAGGCCAAACTGAACGCTGAAGGTTTGCAGATCGCTGAGGGCGGTCGGGTAATCATAGGCGTCCACCAAAGCTATCGCCTTGGAGCCCTTGGCGGTCGGCACGGCGGAGGCGACGTTCGGATTGCATCCGGGGGAAGCGGCGACCAGCCCGTAGAGACAGGCGAGCGAAGCAGGCGTTTCATACCCATAGTCCGCGTAAGGCGGGCTTCCGGCCGGCGCAGCCCCGGATCGCGGCCCGGCCGCGTTCGGCGGAGCAAGACCATTCGGGCCTATGAATTTTGTATTCGTATGCGCCGCCTTGCCTGCATCGGCGGGTTTGGCGACGCTCGAGGAAGGGGTCGTCACTGACGCTTTCGGCGCATGAATGAAGCGCCCTGTGGCTGGCGCCTCGACCTCTTGCGCCAAGGCCTGCGCCCCATAAGAAAGCGCGACGGCGAACGCCGCAACGGATGCTATTGTCGCCCTCTTCATTGGCTTCCTCCTGTTCGGGAGCCAATAAAATCAATTTGTTGGCGACACCAAGGCTGACGCTGTGGTTTTCGAAGGCAAAATGGATTTCTAGCGCAGACGAAAGGCGCGGCGACGGGAGACCGCTTGGCTCTTACAGAAACGCCAGCAGCGCCTCCAGCACCGTCTGGGGATTCTCCTCCGGCAGGAAGTGGCCGCCGTGAATCGCCTGACCCGTGACATTTGTCCCCCATTGCCGCCAGATGTCGAGGGTCGAGGCGTCGCCGCCGCCCAAGCCGCGCCCGCCCCACAGCACGCAGAGCGGCGTCGTAATTTTCTTGCCGGCGGCTTGATCCGCCTCATCGTCGGCGCGATCGATCGTCGCGCCGGCGCGATAATCCTCGCAGGTGGCGTGAATACGCGAGGGCTCGTTGAGGGCGGCGCGGTAATGCGCCAGCGCGCGCGGATCGAAGGCGGACAGGTTTTTAGCGAGGGTCCAGCTGGCGAGCGTGTGATCGAGAAAATAGATCGCAGCGCCGCCGATCAAGGTTTCAGGCAAAGGCTCCGGCTGCGCCAGAAACAGCCAGTGATAGCCCTTCATCGCCTCCTCGGCGTTGAGGCTCGCCCAGCGCGCCGCGGTCGGGATGATGTCGATCAGAGCGAGTTTTTCGAGACGTTCGGGATGATCGAGCGCGAGCCTGTAGCCGACCCGCGCGCCGCGGTCATGGCCGACAAGGCTGAAGCGGATATGACCGAGTTGCTCCATCACCGCGATGGCGTCCTGCGCCATGAGGCGCTTGGTATAGAGCGCGCCCTTCTTGCTCGCCGGCGCGCTCGACCAGCCATAGCCGCGCATGTCCATCAGCACGACCGTGAAGCGCTCCGCCAGCGCCGGCGCGACCTTGTGCCATTCGACATGGGTCTGCGGATAGCCGTGCAGCAGCAGAAGCGGCGGCCCTTCCCCATGTGCGCGCACGAAAAAGCGACCGGATTCAATATCGATCCAATGGGTGGCGAAGCCAGGAAAAAGATCCGCAAGATCCGACATTGACCATCCTTTCGCGCCGCAAAACCCATTATTTGCAAGCACGGATGGGCCCCGGTGACAAGCCGGGGCTCAATGCCCGAGGCCGCCCCGCGCTTGACACGCAATTGCGCGGGCGCCTAAACCTCACCTTGTGCTCAAGGCGGGAACCGCATGACAGTCAAGCCGAAGCTGAACGTCCTCCTCTGCGCGCCGCGCGGTTTTTGCGCCGGCGTGGTCCGCGCCATCGACGCCGTCGAGGAGGCGCTGCGCATCTATGGCGCCCCCGTTTATGTGCGCCATGAGATCGTGCACAATAAATATGTGGTCGAGACGCTCAAGTCCAAAGGCGCCGTCTTCGTCGAAGAGCTCGACGAAGTGCCAGACACCTCTCAGCCCGTTATCTTCTCGGCCCATGGCGTGCCGAAATCGATTCCGGTCGAAGCGGCGACGCGCAATATTTTTGCAATCGACGCCACCTGCCCGCTGGTGACCAAAGTGCATCGCGAGGCCGAACTGCACCACAAGAGGGGCCGGCAGGTTCTTCTCGTCGGCCACGCCGGCCACCCGGAAGTCGTCGGCACAATCGGCCAATTGCCGGCGGGATCGATCCTTCTGGTCCAGACGATCGAGGACATCGCCTCGCTGCAGGTCGAGGACGAGCATAATCTTTCCTATGTGACGCAGACGACGCTTTCGGTCGACGACACCCGCAGCATGGTCGAGGCGCTGACCCGGCGTTTCCCCGACATCGTCGGGCCGCATCGCGAGGATATTTGCTACGCCACCACCAACCGTCAGGAAGCGGTGAAGCAGGTCGCCCCGATCGTCGACGCGCTGATCGTCGTCGGCTCGTCCAATTCCTCGAATTCGCAGCGGCTGAAGGAAGTCGCCGAACGCTCGGGCTGCAAGCTCGCCCGCCTCGTGCTGCGCGCCGAAGACGTCGAGTGGGAGTTGTTCGCGAACATCTCCTCTCTGGCGATCACGGCGGGCGCCTCGGCGCCGGAAATCCTGGTCGAGGAGATCATGGACGCTTTCGCCGAGCGCTTCGATCTGCATGTCGAGGAGGTTTCGACCGCCAATGAGGGCGTCTTCTTCCCGCTGCCGCGCGAATTACGCCGGGCGACCGTATAGAGCTTACGGGGCCCGATTCGGCCTGATCTAAATGGCCGCTGCAAAATTCACGGCCCTTCTCATCGCCGGCCCGACGGCGAGCGGCAAATCCGCGCTGGCGCTGCGCCTCGCCGAAAAACTTGGCGGCATTCTCATTAATGCGGATTCCATGCAGGTCTACCGCGACCTGCGCATCCTCAGCGCCCGCCCGAGCGCAGAGGAAGAGCTGCGCGCGCCTCATCGCCTGTTCGGCGCGATCGACGGCGCCGTCAACTTCTCGGTCGGCCTGTGGCTGGAGGCGGCGCGAAATATCCTCGAAGAGGCGCGCCAGGCGGGCGCCCTGCCGATTTTCGTCGGCGGCACCGGACTTTATTTCAAGGCGCTGACGCAAGGCCTGTCCGACATTCCGGCCGTGCCGGACGACATCCGCGCGAAGCTGCGGGCGCGGACCGAGGGCGTCGCCGCCACGGAGCTTCATGCCGAACTTTCCGCGCGCGATCCGTTGATGGCGGCGCGGCTGCGGCCAAGCGATCCGCAGCGGCTTTTGCGCGCGCTCGAAGTGCTGGAAGCCACAGGACGCAGCCTTGCTTCATTTCAGAGCCGGCGCGGGCCGCCCGTGCTCGATCCCGCCGCGACGCGAGCGATCTTCCTCAGTCCGGAGCGCGCCGCGCTGAATCTCCGCATCGACGAACGCTTTGAGGCGATGCTCGCCTCCGGCGCGTGGGCGGAAGTCGAGGCGCTGCGCCGCCGCGGCCTCGATCCGGCGCTGCCGCTGATGCGCGCGCATGGCGTTCCGCATCTCATCGCCCATCTTGAGGGAAAGATCCCGCAAGATGAGGCGATCCGCCTCGGCAAGCGCGACACGCGGGCCTATGCGCGCCGCCAATTCACCTTCGCCCGGCATCAGCTGCCGGGTTTTGTCTGGGCCGAACCGCGCGAGGCCGAGGCGCTGGCGCTCGCCTGACGATCAATGTCTTGGCGCGTCCGTTTCGTCGAGACCGGCGATGGCCCTGGCGAAATCCCTGGCGGCGAAGGGCGCGAGGTCGGCCGCCGTCTCGCCGACGCCGACATAATGGATCGGCAGTTGGAATTTCTCGGCCAGCGCCACAAGGATGCCGCCACGAGCGGTCCCGTCGAGCTTGGTCATCACCAGGCCGGTCACCCCCGCCACCTTGCTGAAAATTTCGGTCTGGCTCACGGCGTTCTGCCCGACCGTCGCGTCGAGCACGAGAAGAACAGCGTGCGGGGCGGCCGGCTCGACCTTTTTCATGACCCGCACGATTTTCTCAAGCTCGGCCATGAGTTCGGCGCGATTTTGCAAGCGTCCGGCGGTGTCCATGATGAGAATGTCGGCGCCGCTCTCGCGCGCGGCGCGGATGGCGTCGAAGGCGAGCGCCGAGGCGTCCGACCCCTGATTGCCGGCGATCACCGCGCAATTCAGCCGATCCCCCCAGAGACGCAGCTGCTCGATCGCCGCGGCGCGGAACGTGTCTCCGGCCGCGAGCAGAACTTTCCGCCCCTCCTGGGAGAATTGCGCGGCGAGCTTGCCGATGGTCGTCGTCTTGCCCGACCCGTTGACGCCGACGACGAGGATGACAAAGGGTTTTATCGCCGGATCGATTTCGAGCGGGCGGGCGTAGGGCGCAAGAACGCGCTCCACCTCCTCGGCAAGGATCGTCTTCACCTCGTCGACCTCGATCGATTTGTCATAGCGGCCCTTGCCGACAAGTCCGGCGATGTGAGTTGCGGTCGCCACGCCGAGATCGGCGCGGATCAGCACCTCTTCGAGTTCGTCGAGCATCGCCGCATCAAGCTTGCGCTTGGTGAAGATCGCCTTGAGCCCGGAGCCGATCGAATCGGACGAGCGCGCAAGCCCCTGGCGCAGCCGCGTCCACCAGCCCTTCGGCGCGGACTCCGGCGCCGCGAGATCGGCCGGCGGTTCGGCAATGGCCGGTTGCTGCGGCGCGGGCGCGGTTTCGACAACAGGCGGGGCCGCGCCCTCGGCGCCAAGCGGAGGCAGCAGCCGCTCCCACCATTTTGGCGCCGCGGGCTCCGGGGCGTCGACCGCGAGCCCCGCTTGCGGCTCGTCCACAGCCGCCGAGGGAGCCGGCTCGAGGGCTAGGCTTTGCCGAGGCGGCGGCGTCGGGGCCGATAGCCGCGCCCATAAATCTGCGCTTGACGCGGCGGCGGAGAGGGACGGCTTAGGCTCGCCGCCGCCAGGCCCGATGGACGCCAAATCTTCCGCCGCCGCCTCGACGCCCGGCGGAGACGCCGGCGCCTCCGGCCCGGAAGGCGGCTGCGGCGGTGCGGCCGGCTCCGGCTCCACGATCGATTCATCTTTCCGGCCGCCGAAAACCCGGCTGAAAAGATTGGAGATCTTCGCGCCGCTCGCGCCCTCGCGTTTGTCCTCGTGTTCCATCAAAACGTCCCGTTCCCGACGCTGAGGCGCGCAGACGCCGCTCTCAAAAGGGGCTCAAGCCTATATAGGGCGCCGCCGCGCCGCGCAGGCGTTTTTCCAAATCTCAATGCAGCTCACGGATCGCGCCGGGCGTGACCTGCAGCATTTGCGCCTTGCCTTCGAGCTCGGCGAAAGCGCTGGGGTCCGCCCCGGTCAGCCAGACCTGAGCGCCAAGCGCGCCGAGCAGCTCATAGAGCGCCGCGCGGCGCTTCGGATCGAAATGGGCGGCGATCTCGTCGAGGAGCACCAGCGGCGCCAGCCCGCTCATCGCCTTGATGAGGCGCGCCTGCGCCAGAATCAGCCCGACCAGCAGAGCTTTCTGCTCGCCGGTCGAACTGTGCGACGCCGCAGCCTGTTTGCGCGCGTGCCGAACGGCAAGATCGCTCGATTGCGGGCCGATCAGCGTGCGGCCCGCGGCGGCGTCGCGGCCGCGGTTGTCGCGCAGGATTTTGCGATATTCGTCCTCGGCCTCAAGCGCCGGCCGCGTCTCGATCAGACGATCGATATCGCCATCGAGGCTCAGCTCCGCGAGCGGAAAGCCGCCCTCCGTCTCCGGGCCGGCCTGGGCGATCAGGGCTGCGAGCTTGCTGACCGTCTCGAAGCGCGCGGCAGCCACGGCGATCGCAAGCTCGGCGACCTCGCGCTCCACCGCGTCGAGCCAGAGCCGCTCATTGCCGGCGCCGCGCTCTTCAAGCAGCCGGTTGCGGCTGCGCAGCGCGCGCTCCAGCGCATTGACCCGCGCGCCATGATCCGCGTCGAGCGACAGCACCAGCCTGTCGAGGAAGCGCCGGCGGTCGCCGGGAGAGCCGACAAAAAGCCCATCCATGGCGGGCGTCAGCCAGACGACGCGAATATGGTCGCAAAAGGCCCGGATCGAAGGAGCCGGCTCGCGATCGATGCGAAATTTGCGCGCCAGCGCCGCTCCGCCGTTCGGCTCGACGCCGGTCCCAAGCTGCAGCCGTCCGCCCTCGGCGTCGATTTCGATCGAGACGGCGAAGCCTCCGCCGCCAAAATTCCGCGCGCAATCGGAAAGCTCGGCGCGCCGCAGACCCCGGCCGGGGGTCAGCAGCGACAGGGCCTCGAGCACATTCGTCTTGCCGGCGCCATTGTCGCCGGTGAGCACGACCGTCTGCGCCAGGATTTCCATGTCGAGCGAGGCATAGGAGCGGAAATCGGCCAGCGTCAGACGCCGGACGCCCCGCCGCGCCTGTTTGGCCGGCGGCGCGGGCGACGATTCGGTTGCGAGGGCTTCAGTCTGCATGGATCCAGAGTTTGTCAGGCGCGCTCTCGCCGCGGGAACAGTTTAGGGCAGAATCCGGCGCGGCGGAATCGCCCGACTTTGCGCTTTTCCCGGGAAAGAAGCTATTGCGCCGCAACCTTGCAGAAATGGTCCTGCAGATCTTCAAGATGCGTCGCGCCGCCCGGCGCCTGTTGCGCGATCGCGATAAAGCCGGGGGCTCCGTCGGCGAAGCTTGCGCCGATCACGGCCAGCGAATTATCGCGCAGCGGCAGCGAGCGCGGGTCCTCCGCGAGCAGGCGGAACGGGTCCGGCTGCGGCTCCTCCCCCTTCATTCGCCGCGCGCGGTAGTTCTGGCCGAACATGCGGAAATCGGCCCAATCCGACCCGATCTCCGGCGCGCGTTTGCGAAGCTCGTCGCGGACGTCGGACCGGACGCAATCGACATGAATGTGCAACTGGTCCTGACTGCGCGCGCCGGCGCCGTTGATCGCCATGGCGATATCGTCGCGCGCCAGCTCTTTTTTGGCGTTGTCGGCGACCAGTTTGCGCGTCGCCCAGGCTGGAATCCAGTAATTCGGCAATTCGCCGCCGCCGAGCAGCGGATCCTCCATCCCCGAGAGGCGCCGCGTCGGGATGAGCAGGAATTGCGTGCGGCCGACGATATCCTTCAGCACCGCCCAGCCGTCGGCCTCGCCGTTCTTGAGATTGATCCTGGCGCAAGGCGCAGGGCTGTTGAAATGCGTCTCATTGAAGGTGCAGGGGCCATGCACGATGGTCCAAAGCGCATTGCTGTCGACGGCGGCGACGGCGCCGACGGCCAGCACCCAAAGCGCGCAAACGCCAAAGGCGAGCAGCCTGATGCGCCCGCGAAGGGCGTCAGAACGGGTCGTCTTCGAGGCGACGGCCACGAAAGCTTTGGGCGGTTCGGAGAGCACGGGTAGAGATCAATCCTTTGACCGCAATCCCTAAACCGGAGCCGACCCTTTCGTAAAGCTTAAGCGAGCGGTTGCAGCCGCGGCAGATCAGCTTCCTGCAAGCGCGCGCTCCATCCGCTCCCGCTCTTCGAGGCATTCGCGCTCGCGTCCGATCATCACGCTGGCCATCACGCGGCCGGCGCGAATATAGCGAACGGCGCAGTCGCGGCGCTCGATGTCGCCGTCGATTTTGATCTCGTCCCATTCCGTCGCATGGCCGAGATAGAGCGGCGAAAAATCGAACTGCCGCGTCCAGAAGAACGGGACGTCGCGATAGGGGATTTCGCCGCCGAGCATGTTTTGCGCCGCCACTTGGCCCTGCCGCACTGCAACGTTCCAATGTTCGACGCGCAGCCGCTGACCGCTGTGCGGATCGGGCCATGCCGCGACATCGCCGGCGGCGAAGATGTCGGGGTCGCTCGTCGTCAGGAACTGGTCGACGACGACGCCCTTTTCGACGGTAAGCCCTGCCTCTTCGGCGAGATCGAGCCGCGGCGTGACGCCGATGCCGATGAGAAGAAAATCGGCGGGAAGGTTGGCGCCGTCATCGAGCGTCGCCGCCGCGCCGTCGAAATTCTTGATTTGACGTCCAAGATGCAGGCGCACGCCGTTCTTTCGATGCGTCGCGACCATGGCCGTCGAGATTTCGGGTCCGAATACGCGCTGCATCGGCGCCGTATCCTGACTGACGACATCGACCTCAAGGCCGCGCGCGCGCAGGCTCGCCGCCGCCTCAAGGCCGATAAAGCTCGATCCGAGAATGACGACGCGGCGCGCCTCTTTGGCGGCGGCGACGATCGCCTGGCAATCGGCGAGGGTGCGCAGCACATGCGTCTGCGGCAGGCGCGCGCCGGGAAAATCCGGCCAGCGCGGCGCCGCCCCCGGCGCGAGCAGCAGCTTCTGGTAGGAAAGCTCGCGTCCATCGTCGAGCCGGACGACATGGCGGTCCCTGTCGACGCGCGCGACCTTCGCGCCGAGTTGCAGCGTAACGCCGCGCCGGTCGAGCGGCTCCGCGCCAAGATTGATGCGCGGATCGTCCCATGAGCCGTCGAGAAAATCCTTGGTGAGCAAAGTGCGTTCATAGGGCGGCGACTGATCTTCGGAGACCAGAGTGACGCCCCTCCCGGCGCTGTGGCGGCACAGCATATCAGCCGCTGCGAATCCGGCCGCGCCGCCGCCGATAATGACGAAGACCCCGGAAGCATTCTCTTGGACAGGCGCGGCGGGTTGCGGAGCTTCAAGATGGATCATTTCTCCCTCGCGGCGCACGTCAAAGCGCTTCAGGGCCGCAAAGGCGGGCGCGGCGGTCGCCTCGCCGGTTTTTATGTCGAAACAGGCTTGGTGCCAGGGGCAACGCAGGCGATCGCCGGAGAGCAAGCCTTCGCTGAGCGGCGCGCCAAGATGGGTGCATGTTCCACGAAAGACCCGGATATCTTCGCCGCGGCGCAGCACGAGGATTGTCTTTCCGCTATATTCGCCCTCTATCAATTGGCCGTCCCGCAGGGCCTCTATGTCCACCCCATGGTTGAAATCAAGCCGTCCGCCGTCGCCTTTTGTGGTTTCGTTCGTCGCCATAGCCAATCCCCCGCTCGACAAGCGCAAGAGTTAACGCTTTGGGAGCCCGCGCGTTGCCGAGGACCGGCGACCTGGGAGCCGACAAGCGAAATCCTCTAAAGTTTTAAATGCTTGCGCAAAATCAATGCGCCTTCTATTTTGAATAAACGCCATCGGACGTCGCCTGACTTCGGTTTGGGCCGCCTCCTTTCTGCAGCGACCAACCCTCGATCAAGGATAAATGATGGCAGTTTCCTACGCCGCTATAGGCCGCTCGTCTGGGCCGCGCCGCGTTCGTGAAACCTCTTCCTCTTCAAGGTTTGGTCGTTACATTTCCGTCGCCGATCTCGTTGCGTTGCACGCGGCGGCGCGGGACATTGGCTTCTTGTCGCGCCAGCGCACGCAGAGCGTGCTGTCGAGCCGGCGCCATCGCGGCTCCAATCTGCCGCCGACGTCCGGCGTTTTCGGCCCGCTGATGTCCGGCGATTTGTCGGGGGCCGACCACCGGCGGCGCTTTGGGCGCTCGGCCGCGGACGTCACCGCGTACGACGAGACGCCGCCGAGGCCGATTTTTATCGTCGTCGACCAACGCCAATGCATGTTTTACGGATCGCGCCGTTCGCTGAAATCCGTCGCAGCGGCGGAAGCCGCCGCACTTTGCATCTGGCGCGCCCTCGACGACGGCGCGCCGATTGGAGGCGTGGTTTTCAACGACGCCATTATTGAAGCCGTCGAGCCGTCGACCGGCAGTTCCGCGGCGATGGCCATCATCAAGGCCATAGCGGGGCAAAACGCCGAGCTTCGCGCCAGGCCGGCGCAGCCGCGCGCGCCTTCGCAGCTCGAAAAAGCGCTTCGATCCGAACGGCTGGAGCAGGCGAGCGGCAGCCTCATCGTCGTCATCAGCGATTTTCAGGGCCATGGCGCACACACGCGCGCCGCGCTGCAAAAGCTTGCCGAGGCCAATGAGGTCGTCGCCGTCTGCGCCTATGATCCTTATCTGTTGGACCTGCCGAAAACGGGCGAGATCATCGTCACCGGCGGCGAGGTGCAGATCGACCTCGAATTCGGCCAAGGCCGCATCCGCAGGCGGCTGTTCGACTATGCCGACGCGCAGGCGCAGGGGCTGTTGACGATCGAAAGGGAGATTGGCGTGCCGGTGCTGTCCTTATCGGCGGCCGAGGACACCTCGCTGCAAATGCGCCGCCTGCTGGACGAGAACGTCTGGCGCGTGCGCCAATAGCGCGGCTCCGCCCCGGCGTTTCAGCACGTCGATTGGGAGCGGAGAAAGCGGAGCGGGGAAGCGTCCGCCCCGAAAGTTCTAGCCCTTGAACGTCTCGAGCTTACCGAAATGCTCGGCCAGCAGATAATAGAAGGTCAGCCGCGACTTGGTGCGGTCGTCTTTCATCGCGGCGCAGACGGATTTGATCGCGCCGTCGAGATCTCCCTCGGTGAGCCCCAGCTTCTTCTTTAGGAAGTTTTCCCGCACCCGCTCGACTTCGGCTGGATCGGAACAAGCGACATAGCGGGAGTCGGCATTGCTCAACACGAGCCTGTAGTTTTTCTCGAGGCCAGCCACAGCGGCCTCATCCACCGGCTTGGCGGCATATTTCTTGACGTCTGCGAGATGATCCGTCATGGCGGCGCGTCCTCGTTTCGGGGGACGGAAAGCGGCGCGCCGCTCTCCGGTCTTTCGCGAGCCAACTGATTCGGCGGCCCGCTCAAGCTTGACGAATGCTCCCCACAGAACCGGCGCGCCGTCAAGCTCCGCTACAGCGCGCGCATAGGCAGCCGCGAATCGAGACTATAAACGCCGCCGCCGAAAGCGAAGACCTGCAGAAAGCCGCCGACGATCGCAATATCCTTGAGGAAGGACAGCCATTGCGCCGGATCCGCAAAATCATGGTGAAAGATCACCGCCGTCAGGACTGAGTAGAAAGCAAGCGCGAGGGCGGCAAGCCGCGTCTGATAGCCGAGTAGAAACAACAAGCCGACGCCAAGCTCCATGGCGATCGCGCCAATATAGAAAAGATCGATAAGGGGCATGCCTGCGGACGCCATATAGGCCTTGGTCGCGGCCGGCGCCGCCGCCTTGCCGGCGCCGCTGATGAGGAAGAGGGCGACCAGCAGCAGGCGCCCGAGCGCCGCCGCATAATCTCGATAATTGCTCATGAAACCCGACCTCTCCTGGAAAAGGGGCGTCCCCGCTCAGCCTTTGAGTTTGCCAGCGACCTCGGCGACCCTGCGGCCCTGATAGCGCGCGCCGGCAAGTTCGGTCTCGCTCGGCTGGCGCGATCCGTCGCTGGCCGCGATGGTGGTCGCGCCATAGGGCGAGCCGCCGGTTATCTCGTCGAGCCTCCCTTGCCCGGCAAACCCGTAGTCGAGGCCAACGATCACAAGTCCGAAATGCAGCAGATTGGTGATGATTGAAAACAGCGTAACTTCCTGGCCGCCATGCTGCGTCGCCGTCGAGGTGAAGGCCGCGCCGACCTTGCCGTTGAGGGCGCCGCGCATCCAAAGACCGCCGGCCTGATCAAGAAAATTCGCCATCTGCGAACTCATCCGGCCAAAGCGCGTCCCCGTGCCGACGATGATCGCATCATAATGCTCAAGATCGGCGATGGTCGCGACCGGAGCCGCCTGATCGAGCTTGAAATGCGATTTCTGCGCGATCTCGAGCGGCACGAGTTCCGGCACGCGCTTGATGTCGACCTCGGCGCCGGCTTCGCGCGCGCCTTCCGCGACCGCCTCCGCCATTTTTTCGATATGCCCGTAGGCGGAATAGTAAAGCACAAGAACTTTGGCCATCTCTTACCCCTCTTAAAAGCTCTGTTTGGACGTTGCGAAAAGACTGGCCCGGGCCGCCGCGCTTGGCCGCCCGGCGCCCGTTTTAGGCGGCGGCGTCGACCATCACCACCTCGGAATCCTCGATCGCAGTGATCGTCAGCCTGTCCTCGTTCTCGATCGCGCCGCCGTCGCGCGCCTCGAGCTTCACGCCATTGACCTCGACCGCGCCTTTGGCCGGCACGAGATAGCCCTTGCGGCTGGCGCCAAGCTCATAAGTGACGCTCTCCCCGGCCTTCAGCGTCGCGCCAAGGACGCGGGCGTCGGCGCGGATCGGCAGCGCGTCGGCGTCGCTCTCAAAGCCGCTGGCGAGCGGCACGAGGCGTCCGTCGCGCTCGGCCTTCGGGAAAGGCTTTGCGCCCCAGGCAGGCGAACCGCCGCTGCGCGTCGGCTCGATCCAGATCTGGAAGATCCGCGTCGCCTTCGGCTCGAGGTTATATTCCGAGTGGCGGATGCCCGTTCCGGCGCTCATCACCTGCACGTCGCCGGCCTCGGTGCGGCCCTGATTGCCGTAATTGTCCTTGTGGGTGATCGCGCCCTCGCGGACATAGGTGATGATCTCCATGTCCTTGTGCGGATGCGGCGGAAAGCCCGTGTTGGGGGCGATCTCGTCGTCGTTCCACACGCGCAGGGCGCCGACGCCCATGCGGTCCGGATCATAATAGCTGGCGAAGGAGAAATGATGCTTGGCCTTCAGCCAGCCATGATCTGCGCCGCCCAGTCCCTTGAAACTTCTGCGTTCGATCATTTGCGTTCTCGGTTGAGAGATTTTGCGAGCGCCTCGCGCTCGGCTGCTGGGCAAAAGATAAAGCGTCGGTTAGAATAAAAAACAGAAAGTCTCGAAAGGCATGATTTCTAAATCTTATGTCGAAGCTACCCGATTTTGAAGGCCTCGCCGTCTTCGCCAAGGTCGTCGAGATGCGCTCGATCGCGGGCGCCGCGGCCGAGCTGGGCCTGTCCTCGCCAACCGTCTCAAAGGCGCTGACCCGGCTTGAACGCCGGCTCGGCGCGCGGCTGTTCAACCGTACCTCGCGCCGGCTGGCCTTGACCGACGCCGGGCGCGAACTCACCGACCGGGCGCGCCAGCTCGTCGCCGACGCGGAGGCGGCGGAGACCGCTCTCATCGCGCAATCCTCGACCCCGCGCGGCCTCGTGCGGCTGGCGGCGCCGATGTCCTTCGGCCTGCGCGAGGTCGCGCCGATCCTGCCCGACTTTCTGACGCGCTACCCCGACGTCTCGATCGATCTCCATCTCAACGACGCCCTTGTCGATCTCATTGGAGAAGGCTTTGACGCCGCCTTGCGGGTGGGCCTATTGCCGGATTCCTCGCTTGTCGCGCGGCGCCTCTGCGCCACGCCGCGCTATACGGTCGCAGCGCCGTCCTATCTCGAGCGCCATGGACGGCCGACGCACCCGGCGCATTTGTCCGACCATGTCTGCCTCGGCTACACCTATCTCGCCGCCCCCGACGTCTGGCGCTTCAAAAATCAAAAAGGTGAGGAGGCCTCGGTCCGGCCGAAGGGGCAGCTTCGCGCCAACAATGGCGACGCGCTGATGCCCGCCCTGATCGCAGGCCTTGGCGTCGGCGATCTGCCGGAATTCATCGTCAAGGAGGCTCTCGCCGATGGACGGCTCGAGCGGGTGCTGGCCAATTGGCTGACGCCGCAGGGAAGCCTGTTTCTGGTGACGCCGCCCGGCGGTCCACGCCCGGCCCGCGTCGAACTTTTGGGCGATTTTCTCGCTGAACGACTTTCGCGCCGATGAAGCGCCACGCTTTGCGCCCGCGCATTGATGGAACCGCCGCGAGCGCTCATGCTGGCGCTGAGAGCAAAATCGGAAATTTTGATGAACGACGTCATAGCCGCGCGGGCAATCCATGTTCTATCGATCGTCATCTGGATCGGCGGGGTCGCCATGATCACCTTCTCGATCCTGCCGGCCGCGCGCAACCGCGAGCTTGGTCCCGACCGGCTCAAAGCCTTTGAGGCGATCGAGCGTCGCTTTGCCTCCATTGCGCGCATCGCCGTGCTTCTCGCCGGCCTCAGCGGCCTCTACATGGTCCACCGCCTCGATCTCTGGTCGCGATTTTCACAAGGCGAATTCTGGTGGATGCACGCCATGATCTTCGTGTGGCTCGTCTTTGCCTTTCTGCTGTTCATCGCGGAGCCGCTGTTTCTGCATCGCATCTTCCATAATTGGGGCCGCAGGGACCCGGACGCCGCGTTGAAGGCTTTGCAACGCGGCCATATCGTCCTGCTCGCGCTGAGCCTCGTGACGATCTTTGGCGCGGTCGCGGGCGCACAAGGCTGGAGCCTGTTTTGAAACGGGATATCATATGATGAACGACATCGAAGACCCCGCCGCGCGCCGCGCGCAAATTGTCGCGCGGCTCCGCGTCGAGACTGGCGTCGACGAGGAGATGATCGAGACGCTGATCCGCGCCTTCTATGCGCGCGTGCGCGACGATGAATTGATCGGACCCATCTTCGCTGCGCGGATCGACGATTGGGAGCCGCATCTGCAAAAAATGTTCGCATTCTGGTCCTCCCTGATCTTGATGACCGGCGCCTATCACGGCCAGCCGATGCGGCTGCATGCGCCCTTGCCGATCGACGGAGCGCATTTCGACCGCTGGCTCTTACTCTTCGAGCAAACCGCGCGCGACGTCTGCCCGCCGGACGCGGCCGCGATATTCGTCGATCGGGCGCGGCGGGTCGCCGAAAGCCTCGAACTCGGCGTCGCCGTCTCCAACGGCGCCCTCCTCGGCAAGGGCGAGCGCTACAAGCGGATCGCCTGAAGTCCTCCGCGCCGGTCCCTCGACTTCCGGGGCAAGGCGCCTTAGAGCATGACGGATTCCCCTGAACGGAATCGATCATGCGCTCAACCGAGGCCCCGACGCAGGGCCATCGAGGGAGGCCTGCCGCATTCCGGAGGCGCGCTCCGGGCGGACGGCTGATGCAACATCGGAGGGTCCGCCATGCCGCTCGTTCGAATCGATCTTGCCCGCGGCAAGACCGAACATTATCGCCATACGATCGGCGAGGTTATCTATGACGCGATGGTCGCAACGCTCAACGTGCCGGCCAATGATCGCTTCCAGATCATCGCCGAGCATGCCGACAACGACTTCATCATCGACCGCACTTATCTGGGCATTGAGCGAACGGATGACGTCATCGTCATACAGGTGACGCTCAACGCCGGACGCACGGTCGAATTGAAGCGCGCCTTCTACAAGGCCGTCGCCGACGGCTTGCATGAACGGCTCGAAATACGCCGCGAAGATGTGTTCATCAGCCTGATCGAGGTCGTCAAGGAAAACTGGTCGTTCGGCAATGGCGAGGCGCAATACGCCTGAGCTAGTCCGCCTTGAGAGATCGCAGAAAATTGCAGCGCGCGCCCCGGCCCGCGGGCGTAAAATCCCAGATGAGACGCGTCATCAAAAGACGCGAAGACCCCCGCCGGGCGGCGCAGGGCCCCCGGACAGATAAATCTTAAAGGAGGTCCGCGATGGACTACAGGCGTCTTGGACGATCCGGCTTTAGCGTGCCGGTTCTCAGCTTCGGCACCGGCACTTTCGGCGGCAAGGGCGAGCTCTTCGCCGCCTGGGGCGCGACCGACGTCAAGGAGGCGAGCCGGCTCGTCGATATCTGTCTCGACGCGGGGCTGACGATGTTCGACAGCGCCGACATCTACTCGTCGGGCGTTGCCGAACAGGTGCTCGGCGAGGCCATCAAGGGCCGCCGCAATCAGGTCCTGATCTCGACCAAAGCGACCTTTCGCTCCGGCCCCGGCCCGAACGAGGTCGGCTCGTCGCGCTTCCATTTGATCGAGGCCGTCGAAGCCGCTCTAAAGCGCCTGCAGACCGACCATATCGATCTCTTTCAGCTGCATGCCTTCGACGCCATGACTCCCGTCGAGGAGACGCTGTCGGCGCTCGACGATCTGATCCGCGCGGGAAAAATTCGCTACATCGGCTGCTCGAACTTTTCGGGCTGGCATCTGATGAAGTCGCTCGCCACAGCAGACCGCTATAATCTGCCACGCTACATCGCGAATCAGGCTTATTATTCGCTGGTCGGGCGCGACTATGAATGGGAGCTGATGCCGCTCGGGCTTGACGAAGGCGTCGGCGCGATGGTCTGGAGCCCTCTTGGCTGGGGCCGGCTCACCGGCAAGATCAGGCGCGGGCAGCCGCTGCCCGAGGTCAGTCGGCTGCACAAGACCAAGGACATCGGGCCGCAGGTGGAGGACGATTATCTCTACGACGTCGTCGACGCCCTCGATGAGATCGCCAAGGAAACCGGCAAGTCGGTTCCGCAGATCGCGCTCAACTGGCTGTTGCAGCGTCCGACCGTGTCGAGCGTCATCATCGGCGCGCGCGACGAGGAGCAGCTGAAGCAAAATCTGGGGGCGGTCGGCTGGTCCCTTGCCGCGGAGCAGATCGCAAAGCTCGACGCGGCAAGCCAGCGCGAGCCCGCCTATCCCTATTGGCACCAGCGCGGCACCTTTGTGGAGCGCAATCCTCTGCCGGTCTGACCCCGGACGCGACTTCGTCATAGAAGACGGCCATGAGACGCGAGTTGCATTTCTATCGTCATATGACGGAGATTTTCCATGCAAAGCGATGGCGACCATCTGTTTCTTGACGATCTCAAAGTCGGGCAACGCTTCCTGAGTGGAAGCTGCGAGATCGAGGCGAGCGAAATCAAGGCGTTTGCCGCGCAGTTCGATCCGCAGCCCTTTCACCTCGACGAGGAAGCGGCGAAAGCATCGCTGTTCGGCGGACTTGCGGCCAGCGGCTGGCATACGGCGGCGATCACCATGAAGCTTCTCGTGCAGGGCGGCGCTCCGATCGCAGGCGGAGTCATCGGCGCTGGCGGCGAATTGCGCTGGCCGCTGCCCGTGCGGCCGGGCGACCGCCTCGAAGTCGAGAGTGAGATCCTCGACATTGCGCCGTCGCGCTCAAAGCCCGATCGCGGCATTGTGACGATCCGCAGCTGGACGCGCAACCAGCGCGGCGAAGTGGTGCAGGATATGACAGCCAAGCTCGTCGTGCCGCGCCGGCCGGCGTAAGGCCGCGCTGCGACATTAATCGAGGGCGCAAAAGCTCAGCTTGTGACCCGCGGCGTCGGCGGCTATCGTCAGAGCCGCCTCCTGCTTTCGGGACGATCCTCTCGCGTAGGCCCCGAGAGGTCGCGTCCAAGAGATATCCATGCCGATTTTCTTGCGGAAACGCTCGATCGTTTCGCTTTCCGTCGTACTCATTCTGCTCGTGGGAATTATCGGCGCCACCCTGTTCCTCGTGGCGCGGCTGCAGGAAGATCAGGCCAATCTGCAGCGCTCTCTCGCGCTCGAACTGCGTGTCGCGCGTCTGTTTTCGCTGCTTCAGGACGCCGAGACGGGCCAGCGCGGTTTTCTTCTCACGCAAAAGCAGAGCTATCTCGATCCATACGACAGAGCCGTGCGCGAGATCGGCGGCGAAATGGATGCGCTCCGCGAGAATAATCGCGACGATGACCGGCTGCGCCAGCCGCTGGCCGCGCTGGACGAGGTCGCGAAGGCGAAACTCGCGGAATTGCGCAAGACCATCGATCTCGTGCGGGAGGCAAAAAGCGACGCGGCGGCGGCGCTCGTCCAGACCGACGAGGGTAAGAAGCTGATGGATCGCGCTCGCGAAATCGTCCGGTCCATCGACGCCTCCGAGCAGCAAGTGCTGGCCGAGCGGCAGGCCTATATTTTGCGGACGGCCCATCTCGTCCGTTCGGGGATAATCCTCGCCCTCCTGCTTTCGATCCTGCTCGGCGCGCTGACGATTCGCGACAGCCAGAAACAATTTGCCGCCGCCGACGACGCCAATGCGGCGCTACAGCTCGCCAATCGAAAAATTCAGGATGAGATGGCGCAGAAAGAGCGGCTGGAGCATCAGCTGCGTCAGTCGCAAAAGCTCGATGCGATCGGCCAGCTGACCGGCGGCATCGCGCATGATTTCAACAATATGCTGGCCGTAGTGATCAGCAGCCTCAATCTTCTCAAGCGGCGCGTCGAGCGCGGCGACACGGATTTTATGAAGTTCGTCGATGGCGCTCTCGATGGCGCCCAGCGCGCCGCCACGCTGACCCATCGCCTGCTCGCCTTCGCGCGCCAGCAGCCGCTCGCCCCGCAGCCGGTCGATTGCAACGCCTTCGTCGGCGGCATGTCGGACCTCCTGCGCCGGACGCTCGGCGAGACGATCAAGGTCGAGACCGTTCTCGCCGGCGGCCTGTGGCGCACCTTCGCCGACCCGAGCGAGCTTGAAAGCGCGATCCTCAATCTGGCGGTCAACGGCCGCGACGCCATGCCGAACGGCGGCAGGCTCACGATCGAGACGGGCAACGCCAGTCTCGACGAGGATTACGCGGCGCGCCACGTCGGCGTGCCGGACGGCCAATATGTTCTGGTCAGTGTGAGCGACACCGGAACCGGCATGACGCCCGAGACCGCCGCCAAGGCGTTCGACCCGTTCTTCACGACCAAAGGCCCCGGCAAGGGCACGGGCCTCGGCCTTAGCCAGGTGTTCGGTTTCGTCAAGCAATCCGGCGGCCATATCAAGATCTACTCGGAGATCGGCCAGGGCACCTCGATGAAAATCTACCTGCCGCGCTTCTTCGGCGACGATCTCGAACCGGTCCGCACGCCGGCCGCGTCTGCGGCGCCGATCCCGACCGGAACCCCGGACATCGTCGTCCTCGTGGTCGAGGACGACGAACGCATGCAGCGCCTGACCGCCGAGGCCTTCCGCGACCTCGGCTACAGCGTGCTTCAGGCCGATGGCCCGAAGATGGCGCTGCAAATCATCGCCGAGCGGGCGGACATTGATCTCTTGTTCACCGATGTGGTGATGCCCGACATGAACGGACGCCAGCTCGCCGAGGCCGCGCTCAAGGCGCGGCCCGGTCTTAAAGTCGTCTATACGACGGGCTTCAGCCGCAACGCCGTCATTCATAACGGCGTGCTTGATCGCGACGTCAATTTTCTCGCCAAGCCCTTCACGCTGGAACAGCTCGCGCGCAAGGTGGCCGCTGCGCTTTCCCGCGCCGGATGAATCGGGTTCTCAACCCGGAGCCAGAGGCGGCTTGTCGCGTTACGCGCTGGCCGCCTTTCGCGCCGCCAAAGCGATGCTGATGATCGAGGCGCCGGCGAAGGCGAGGTCGATGCCGACGAGCAGGCCGACCGCCCAAAGGAACGAGCCCGGCAGGCCGGAGATCACCAGCGCGGCGAGGATCAGATCGACCACGCCGCTGAAGACCACCCATTGCCAGCCGCCCGACAAATGGCGGCGCTGCTCGAGGCCAAGCATGATGGTCACGACGCCGTCGACGATGAAATAGGCGATCAGAACGAAGGTCAGGGAAAACAGGCCGCCAACCGGATTCGCCAAAAGGGCAAGACCGGCCAGAACCGCGACGGCGGACGACAGCAGCGCCCACCAGAAGCCCGGATCGCCGCGTGACTGATAGGTGAAGATGAGGCCGGCGACGCCGGAGAAGAGAAACAGCCAGCCGAGGAACAGCGCGGTGGCGACTCCGGCGACAAAGGGCGTCATCACGGCGAGAACGCCGAGCACGAGAAGCAGGATTCCTTCGGCGAGGATCAGCTTCCAATGCGCTCCCATGGCGCGGCCGAGCGAGCCGGCGAGTAGTCGGCTCCCTGGCGCCAGCGGATCGGGCGGGATGGGGGTCGGCGAATTGGTTGCGGGATTGTTGCTCATGGCTGTTCCTTATGTTTGGCGGCGCCGCTGGCGCTTGACGCGACTGGATCATCGGACCTTCAGGCCGTAACGTCCAATCATCTCAATCGACGCCTTTATCGCATTTTGACGACGCCAAGTGGTCGCCATGATTTCATAATGCTGCGGCGAAGCAACCTTGCCCCGGACGGGTCCGCGCCTCGCCCGCCGATCCAGACGAAACGCTCGGCGCTCTCCGGCGCTCCGCCCGGCCGCCAACCCCGTTTCGGCAAAATATCGCCCGAGCCTTGCCTCATGCTGACCGGCGCGCCCGTTCCCGCATTGATCAACCTCAACGCTTAGGCCATGTATCGAGGATAAGCCGATCAGGCGACGCACGCCGCAAGGCTTTAATCAAAGATGATCGAGGAGGAACGCGTGTACACCAATATTCTCATCCCGACCGACGGCTCCGAGCTTGCCGGAAAGGCGGTGATCCACGGCGTCGAACTCGCTCAGAAGATCGGCGCGAAGGTGACCTTCCTGATGGTCACCCTGCCGTTCCAGGTCTTTTCGGCCGAAGCCGCCATGATCGAGGATACGCCCGCCGATTATACGGCGCGGCTGACCGAGCTGGCGCAGAAGACCCTCGACGCCGCCGCGGCGATCGCCAAGGCGGCCGGCGTCGCCGTGGAAACCGTGCAAGTCGAAAACGACCGCCCCTATGAGGCCATCATTTCGACCGCCTCGGACAAGGGCGCCGATCTCATCATTATGTCCTCGCATGGACGCAAGGGCATTTCGGCGCTGATCCTCGGCAGCGAGACAGCCAAGGTGTTGACGCATTGCAAGATCCCCGTCCTGGTGCATCGCTGAGCGGCTTGCGGAGAGGCTTGCCGCCTCAACGATGCGGCGCGGCTAGCGTCGCGAGAAGCGCGAGGGCGAGCAGCGCCGCGACGGCTTTCCAGAACATCAGCGGATTGCGCTCGTAAAGCGGCAGCCGGACATCGTCGGCGGGACTGGCCCGGTCGGCGCCGTGCTCGAACTCATAAATGAGCTCGAGCACATCGTTAAAGCGATCTTCCCGCTTGACCGCAAATGCGCGCGACAGCGCACGGTCGATCCAGGCGGGCAGATCGGGCCGCAGCTTCGACAGCGAAACCGGACGGCCAAAGCGCGGGCGCGAGAATGGCTCGATCTCGCCATAGGGATAGGCGCCTGTGAACATCCGGAAGATCGTCACGCCCAGCGCGAATTGATCGGAGAGTTCGTCTCCCGGCGCGCCCTCGAACAGCTCCGGCGCCATGAAGCTCGGCGTGCCTGGCGCCGCCGCCTTGGCGACGTCCTCAAGCTGCGGCAGGCGGGCGACGCCGAGATCGACGAGCTTCAGCCCGCCCTCGCTTTGCAGGATCACATTGTCGGGTTTGATATCGCGATGAATGACGCCGGCGCGGTGCAGCGCCGCGACGCCCCGCGCCAGCCGGATCGCGATTTGAAGGCCGGAGGCGATCCGGATGGTCGGCGCCCGGCCAAGGCGCCGCTCCAGCGTTTCGCCTTCGTAAAACGGCATCACCGTATAAAGGCAAGAGCGCCGACTCGGCGGCACGTCGATACATTCGCCGACGAAAGGGCTGCGGATCCGCGTGGTGATCCAGCTTTCCCGCAAGAACGCCTGGCGCAACACGGCATCGCCCGCAACCGAGGGTTTCGGCAATTTGACCACGACCTGCTGGCCGGTGGTCTCGTCGAGGCCGCGAAACACGCGGCTATAGGGTCCGTCCGCGAGAATGGCGCTTAGAGAATAATCATCCACGCGCTCGCCGGCCGACGGAGTCGCGATGATTGGCAGGGCGGCGGCCGTGCGCTGGAGATCGGCCAGATTGGCGACGGGAAGGCCCAGCACGTCGAGTACGATCGCCGTCATATTGTCGGCGCTGCGCGCGTCGGTCGCGGCGTCGACTATGTGCGACGCGGTTTCCTCGGGCGAGGTCCGGCGCGCCAGCTCTTCCGCGAGGGCGCGGTCCGGCAGCACGCCATGAACGCCGTCGCTGCAGATGAGATAGCGGTCATGCGTGCGCGCTTCTTCTTTGAGATAATCGATCTGCAGCGCGGGAGAGGGGCCGATCGCCCGCGTCAGAATGTGGTTGCGGCCGGCGCCCCGCAACGTGTGATCATTGGTGAGCAGCGTCAGCCTGCCGTCGCGCAGCCGGTAGAGGCGCGAATCGCCGACATGCAGCACATGCGCCTGGCGACCTTGCAGGATCAGACCGGTGAAGGTCGATCCCATATCCTGCAGGGCGGCGTCGGCGCGGCCGATCGCATGGGCCCAGCGGTTGATCGCCTCGAGGCTCCGGGCTCCGGCGACCCGGACGCCGCGCAACGCAGCTTCGCTGACATAGCCGTCGATAAAGCTGCGCACGGCAAGTTCGGCGGCGACGCGGCCGCCCTTGGCGCCGCCCATGCCGTCGGCGAGCGCGGCGACAATTCCAAGCGTCGCCCGCTCCTCGGGAGCGCCGAGATAGACGCCCGCATAATCCTCGTTGCGCTCTCGTTTTCCGATGCGCGAGCAAAGACCGAATTCGATCTCGAGCCTATCGCCCTCGCCCATCGTGGTCACAGGCGTTTTCTGCGCAGCGGCAAGGACACGGCTGGAGAGATCCGGCGGCATAGTCATTGCTTTTCCGATAAGGGGAAGCGCCCGGAATCTGGCGGACTGATTTCATTATAGAGACATGAGAGGCGTAATGATCAAGCGGGAGTTCCTGGACGCCGACCGCCGTTGAAGCCTTGATCCTTCAACCTTCCATCGCGGCCGCCGCGGACGCCACTGACAGATGGGCAAGCAAATGCCGGCCTGCCGGCCCCGGCGGACGATCGCGGCGAAACGCGGAGCAGAGCGGCAGTCGCACCGCTTCGCTTAAGCCCGCCTCATCCAGAATCTGGATGCGCCGCAAGCGCCCATTGGCTAGATCCTCCGCGACAAGATGCGCCGGCAGGCTGCCCCAGCCAAGCCCGGCCTTGAGCATGGCGTGCTTCGCGCCAAGGTCGGCGATGCGCCAGGTCCGCGTCGAATACACCCCATAATCGCGGTCGCCGGAGAGGCCGGACCGATCGGATAAAACCAGCTGCACATGCGGGCGCAGCTCCTCGATCGACACCGGGCTTTCCGCGCCGCCGAGCGGATGGATTGGCGCCGCCACCGGGATCATCGCGATGTCTATGAGCTTGTCGCGTTGGAGCTGCTCGAAGCTGCTGCTGAATTCGAGCAGGAGGCCAATGGCGCAGACGCCGTTCAGCACGAGCTCGGCGGCCGCTCCCATCGAGTCGACATAGATGCGCGGCGGCGAAAAGGGAAAGCGCGCGCTGACAAGACGCAGCGCCTCGACCAGCCTGTCCATCGGGAACATGGCGTCGACGACAAGCCGGAGCTCCGGCTCCGCGCCGGCGGCGATCGCGTCGGCGTGGCTGCGCAGCGCCTGCATCTCGTCCGCGACCAGCCGTGCGCGCGGCAGCAAGGCGCGTCCGGCTTCGGTAAGCGCGGGCCGGTAGGCCGCGCGGTCGAACAGCCGCACGTCGAGCTGTTCTTCCAGCTTCTGGATCGCGTAGGTGACGGCCGATTGCGCTCTTTTCAAACTCCGCGCGGCGGCCGAAAAACTGCCTTCGTCGACGACGGCGAGAAAGACCTGCAATTGGTCATAGGAAGGGGTTAGCGCGGGCATGATCGAATGTTTCGATAGAGTCGATCAAATCTTTATCAGTTTTCCTGCGAAAGAAACGCGCTATTGATCGCCCAACCGGGCCATGCGCCCCGAAATTCAGGAAGCGAGCCTCGCATGTTGAACAAAATTCCGTCCAAGGCGGCCCTGCTGGCGGCCCTTCTCGCCGCGCCTTTCCTCAGCGCTCCGGCCAAAGCCCAGACGGCCCCCGCCGCGGTTGAAGCCGGAAGCTATGCCGTCGATCCGACCCATACGCGCGTCCTTTTCAAGGTCTCCCATATGGGCTTCACCAATTGGTACGGCGAATTCACCGACGTGACCGGGCAGTTGACGCTTGACCCCAAGGCGCCGGAAAAAAGCGCAGTGGCGATCCATATTCCGGCCAAGACCATTTCGACCACCAACGCCAAGCTCGACGGAGAACTGAAAGCCGACGATTGGTTCGACGTCGCCAAATATCCCGACATCGCCTTCAAATCGACCAAGCTCGTCGTCACGGGGGCCGGCTCCGGTCAACTCACTGGCGACCTCACCTTCCATGGCGTGACGAAGCCGGTGACGCTCGCCGTCACCTACAACGCCGCCGGGCCCAATCCGCTGAACAAGAAATATACGGTCGGCTTCGACGCCACGGGTTCGATCAAGCGCAGCGATTTCGGCGTCACCAAATATGTGCCGCTGATCGGCGACGAGGTCGGCCTCATCATCAGCGCCGGCTTTGAGCGCAAGGAATAGGCGGGCAAATCGGCCATGAGCGGCGCGCGTTTTGAGCCAGGATATGACGGCGTCGCCATCGCCCTGCACTGGCTGATCGCGCTTGGCGTCGTCGCCCTTGGCGTCATCGGCTTTTCGATGACGCGGCTGACGCTTTCGACGCTGCAGCAGTTTCAACTCTATCAGCTGCACAAGTCGATCGGCGTCACGGTGCTGCTCGCTATCCTGCTGCGCATCTTATGGCGGCTCTCGCATAGGCCGCCGCCGCTTTCGGCCGCTATACCGGAGGCCGAACGGCGCGTCGCCAAGGCCGCCCATATCGGCCTTTACGCCGCGATGCTGCTTGCGCCGCTGACCGGCTGGGCGGTGGTCTCGGCCTCGCCCTACAACATTCCGACCGTGCTGTTTGGCGTCCTCCCCTGGCCGCATCTGCCTTTTTTCACTGAGATCGAAAACAAGGCGCCCGTTGAAGCAGCTCTGAAGCTCGCGCATCATCTCGCCGTCTATGCGCTGTTCGCGCTGGTCGCGGTTCACGCGGCGGCGGCGCTGCGCCATCATTTCGTGCTCCGCGACGGCGTCCTGGCGCGCATGCTGCCGGCGTTGCGCAATGTCGAGAAATCGAACTCATGAGAGTCCTGAAACTAGCGATCGCGCTGGCTGCTTTGACGCTGGAGCCTGCCCATGCGGCGAATTGGATCGCCGATCCGCATAAAAGCCGGATCGGCTTTTCCGGCATGCAGACGGGCGTTCCCTTCCAGGGCAGCTTCGGCAAGTGGAGCGCCGAGATCGCCTTCGATCCGGCCCATCCGGAATCCAGCCACGCCAAGGTGACGATCGATCTTGCGAGCGCAAGCACAGGCGACGGGCAGCGCGACCGCGCGCTTCCCGAACCTGAATGGTTCGCCGCCAAAATATATCCAGAGGCGATTTTCGAGACGACCCGCTTCATCGCCAAGGGCGCCGGAGCCTATGATGCGCCGGGCAGGCTCACCATCCGGGGCGTGTCCAAGGATGTCGTACTGCCCTTCACCTTGACAATCGACGGCGACGCCGCGACGGCGAAGGGGCGCCTTGACCTGATCCGCACCGACTTCGGCGTCGGTCAGGGCGCCTGGACGTCCGGACAATGGGTGGCGCTTGAGGTCGGCGTCGACGTCGACCTCAAGGCGACGAAAGCAGGAGACTGAAAACATGAGCGCCAATCGTCTGCCGGTCTGGTTCATTCCGCATGGCGGCGGTCCCTGCTTTTTCATGGACCCGCCGCCGAAAGCCCCCGACGCCTGGAAGAAAATGGAAGCCTATCTGCGCGGGATTTCGGCTGCGGCCGGCGCCCGCCCGCGCGCGATCCTGATTATCTCCGGCCATTGGCTTGAGAAGCGCCCGACCGTGACGGCAGGCGCCAATCCGCCGTTGATCTATGACTATCAAGGCTTCCCGAAACACACTTATGAGCTGCGCTATCCGGCGCCGGGCGACCCTAGGCTCGCCGCGGAGGTTGTCGCGCGGCTGAAACAGGCCGGGATCGAGGCCGGCGAGGACAAGGAGCGCGGCTTCGACCACGGCGTCTTCATTCCGCTGCTGCTGCTCTATCCGCAGGCGGACATCCCGGTCGTGCAGCTCTCCCTCGTCGACTCGATGGATCCGAAAACGCACATCGCCATCGGCGAGGCCCTTGCGCCCCTGCGCGACGACGGCGTGCTGATCATCGGCAGCGGCATGAGCTTCCACAATTTGCAGAATTTTTACGGCGCCGATCCGCGCCTTTTGCAGATTGCGGAAAAATTCGACGCCTTCCTCCATGAGGCAATCGGCCTTGACCCGGCCCCGCGCGCACAGGCGCTGGCCGGATGGGACAACGCGCCGGGCGCGCGCATCAGCCAGCCGCATGAGGACCATCTGATTCCGCTGATGGTCGCCGCCGGCGCCGCCGGCGCCGACAGAGGCGTGCGCGATTATTACGACCATGTCTTCGGCGCGCCGATTTCCGGCTACCGCTTCGGGTAGCAAAACAATTGCTGGCGAGCGGAGCTTTGCGCGGCTGAAAACGTTACCGTGGCGCCGGCTCAGCCGGCGTGGCGATGAAGAGGAAATCCATGAAAAGAACAGCATCGGCCGCCTGGCAGGGCGGGTTCAAGGACGGCCAGGGTTCGATCACCACACAGAGCGGCGCGCTCAAGGCCTATCCCTATGGCGTTGCGAGCCGCTTCGAGGACCAGCCCGGCACCAACCCGGAAGAATTGCTTGGCGCGGCCCACGCGGGCTGCTTCACCATGGCGCTCTCGCTGATCCTCGGCGAGGCGGGGCTGACGGCGGACCAGATGGACACCCATGCGGAGGTGACGCTGGAAAAACAGGGCGAAGGCTTCGCCATCACCAAATCGCACCTGACCTTGCGGGCGAAAATTCCCGGCGTCGACGCCGCAAAATTCGCCGAGCTCGCCAATAAGGCGAAGCAGGGCTGTCCGGTCTCGAAGGTCCTGAACGCCGAGATCACCCTCGACGCCGCGCTAGTCTGAAGTCGGGCGACATCGGGGCGCATGATCCCGCCGGGTCTTCTGCTTGCCCTGGCCGGACAGGCGCCCCGAGTTAGCGCCGCAGCGCGCTCCTGCCCATCTCAAACGGCGTCGCCGCAGGCGCGCGGCGTTCCGCGTCGTCCTGGTTGATCTTGCGGAGGCCTATCTGAGCGAGATTGGTGGCGCGAGCGCCGTTTCGCAAGAGCGCTGATGTTATGCCGCCGCCCTATGGCTTATCGACCACCCTGTAGCTGTAAACGATCTTAATATCGCCGGCCTTCTCGATGCGCGAAGAAACCCATGAAACGTCGCCGAGATCGACACTGAGGGTTTTTTCGTCGATCCAGCGCAGGATGGGCTCCCTTGAGTATCCGACCGATTCGAAATCGATCAGGACTTTCCTTGGCCAAAGGCGGGGGTATCGGTGTATCTGCAGCGTGACGGATTCGTTAATGACTGTGCCAATCCAAGTGCAGGCCTCGAACTGTCCCTCTGCCGTATCTCCGCTCAAATTGCGAACAACAGGCGAAGGGATTGCCTCATCGCACGTATCTCGGGACAGATAACCGATCAAGGCGAATAGGCCCAAAAATAGAAAAATGGCGCAAGAGCAAACGATGCCAATCGTCCATTTGACGATGCGGATAACCAGCCGCCTCAATGTCTGCCGATCTTTTCCATCCACGGCGGAAGTCGGAATGTGGTCACCGTCCTTGACGTTGGTATCGGGCAAACTCACCGCCATACTCCTTTCTGAGCGTCCTCCCACCTTTGAGTCGTCCATTCGCGCGATTTGTAGCTGTATCCGTTGCTCGAACTCCATAGAGCATATCCGCGAGCAATAGCGTGAGCGCCAGCCAGACTATATCCGGCCCCCGCCATGTAGACACCGACAGCATAGTTGGATGCCTGAATATACTGAGTGTAAAAAGTGTTCGTCGCCCTGTCCTGTTGAAAATCGTAAGTTCCAAAATGGCCGAGAGCCTCTCTGCCGAACACGAATTGCTCTGAAAGCGGCCTGGCAGAGATCTCCTTGCCTGCGGCATAGATCTCTTGAAAATTGGCGCGGCGGGGCCATAAGCTTTCCGGTTGTAGACTCGGAATCCTCCACTGCGGAGCCGTCCGGCCGTTTGACCACGACCGCGTCCTTCGGAAGATCCTTGACGCGGTTAACGCCGCCGACAGCTCGCCACCTCCCGCTGATCGCCGACCGCCCCTCAACAACCGGAGCCTCGCCGGCGCCTCCCTCGCCCGACGCCCACTGCCCGCTGGCGCGGCCGTTGCCGGCCGGCACGCGCGGTTGATCGTCGCTGTATTTCCTTGCCCCAGACTGGACGTTCAGCCCGAGTTCGCGCGCCAGCTCCCGCGCGCTCATACCCGCGTCAACCAGCGCCGCCGCAAGCGCCAGACGTTCGGCGTCGTCTTCGTCAATTTTTCGCAGGCCGATCTGCGCCAGATGAATGGCGGCGAGCGCCCTGTCGCCCGAGCGCCAATGTTTTGCCGCCCGCTTTACGGCGAGACCCGCCGTTTGCGGGATATCGTCACGCCGGGCGATGGCGAGCAGCGTGATCAGACGGTCTTCCCCGACGCAAGACCCGCATCGTCCCATTTGGCGAGAAGAACGCCGCGCCCGAGTTCAAGACCCTCGTCAGTGAGCCGCATCTGAGGGGAAAACGCCCCACCGCGGGGGCCTGCCTGATCTCCCGTCTTCATGATTTCGCCTCCAGAGAAAGAGCCGGAATCATGCCTGCGGCGAGCCGTAAAGGCGAGGGGCGGCATGACGCCGCCGCCGGTCGGGCGCGCGAGGGGAAACGGTCGAATCGCGCCACGGGGATGCAAACCGCGTCATTCGCGGCGGCTCACGCCTCCGGCGGCAGGCCGGCGAAATAGGCGCCGAGCGCGCTTGCCGCATTCAGCATATGGGCGCGCATGCGGCGGGCGGCTTCCTCGCCGTCGCCCTGCGCGATCGCGTTCATGATGCCGTCATGCTCGTCGCGAGAGCGGATGATCCGATCGGCCTGGCGCAATTGCGTGCGGCGGAATGATTTCAGCCGCGCGCGGATCGCCACCGCCTGCTCGGCCATGAAGCCATTGTGGGTCGCCAGATAAATGGCCTCGTGGAAGCGCGTGTTGAAGGCGTCATAGCCGTCGATGTCGCGCCTCTCGACGAGCTTTTTCGAATGTTCGTGCATTTCCAGCAGACGGCTGCGTTCGAGCGGCGTGATGCGATAGGTCGCGAGACGCACGCACATCGCCTCGATCTCGGCCGTCGTCTCGAACATGTCCATGATCTGCTCGGGCGTCAGGCGGGTGACGATGACGCCGCGCCGCGGCCGCATCTCGACGAGGCCGCTGACCGACAATTGACGAAGAGCCTCCCGCACGGGCGTGCGGGAGGCTCCAAATCGATCGGCCAGATCCTGCTCGTCGAGGGCCGCCCCCGCCGGAAGACGGCCGGAGGCGATTTCATCGGTGAGCGCATTGCGGATCTGCTCGGAGAGAAGTCCCGGATCCTCTCCAACCACTCTCAAAGACGCCAGCGTTCCAGCGCCGATGCGCACGCCCTTGGCCATTATGCCCCTGCCCCTCATCCCGTGATGGCGCGAACCGCCAGAAAGAAGACCGACGGCGCGACAAGGCAACCGATGCCCGTATGGAAGGTGGCGGTCAATGCGCCATAAGGAACCAGCTTGGGGTCAGTTGCGGCAAGACCGCCGGCGACGCCGCTGACCGTTCCCATCAAGCCGCCGAAGGCCATCGCCGACCGCGGATTGTCGAGGCCGATGATTTTGGCGAGCATCGGCGTGAACACCATCACCATCACCGCCTTCAACACCCCGGTGGCGATGGAAAGAGCGATCACGGTCGAACTCGCGCCGATCGCCGCTCCCGTCACCGGACCGACGATATAGGTGATCGCGCCGGCGCCGATCGTCGTGATGCTGGCCGCATCCGTGTAGCCGAAGGCGACGGCAAAGCCAGCGCCGATAAGGAAGGGCAGGACCGTGCCGATGGCGAGGGCGGCGACGCCGAGCAGCCCGGCCTTGCGCGCCTCAACGGCGTCGACCTCGAAGGCGGTGGCGACGATGGCGAAATCGCGCAGCATGGCGCCGCCGAGAAGGCCGATGCCGGCGAAGACCGGGATATCGGCGAGGCCCTTCTGACCGCCGCTGACGACGCCGCCGATATAGGCGAGGCCGAGAC
The DNA here is from genome assembly GCF_000021745.1 of Methylocella silvestris BL2. Taxonomy (NCBI): domain Bacteria; kingdom Pseudomonadati; phylum Pseudomonadota; class Alphaproteobacteria; order Hyphomicrobiales; family Beijerinckiaceae; genus Methylocella; species Methylocella silvestris. Next base: position 3,511,530 of record NC_011666.1, on the reverse strand, counting down.
CGATGAGAATTGCGATCGCCGAGCCGTGAATGCGTCCGGCGGTTAGGCGTTTCGAGATGATGAGGGAGATCCACATCACAGCGCCGATGACGAAGAAGGCGGCGACGAGACTCTGCTCGGTGAAGACGTGCTCGATCATGTGCAACATGGTTTTCAGACCTTCCTGGCCGGGACGTCGGGAACGAGGTCGCCGGAGATAATGTCGCCGCCGCGTTGGATCTCTTCTGGGTCATGCACGTCGGAAGGCCGCTCGCGGCCGATGCGTCCGAGCAGCGCGGTCGCCGCGAAACAGGCGGACACCGCCGTCACCGCGGTGACGAGCACCAGCGGGCCGCCGCTCAGCGCCTTGACCACATTCTGCTGCGCCGCCATAGCGACGACGATGGGGATATACATCGTGCCCCAGAACTCGATGCCGAGCTTGACGCCGTGAGAGAGGTGGCCGGATTTCTGCAGCCAGATCCGTACGGCGATCAGCAGCATCATGGCGATGCCGACGCCGCCGACATTCGCTTTGACGCCAAGCGCGACGCCGAGAAGATCGCCAAGAAACACCCCGATGAGGGTGCAGAGGGAGAGAAGGGCGACGCCGAAGATCGTCATGATCCTGCGCCCTCCCTGACGACCGGGCGCGATGCACCGGCGAGGAGATAGGGTCTCATTGCGCGTTTCTCCAATCAAAACCGCCGCTCTTGTTGGCGACAGGTAAAGTATACGTGATCAAACCATAAAGGCAACTGTGTATACAAAAAATATTTTCGGCGGCGCCTTGAGGAGCCATAATCGTACGAGAAAACGAAAGCCGAGCGGGTTGGTTGCGCTTTAGCGTATCGGCGGCAGATCTTCAGCTTTGCCAGTATCCCCTTGCGTCTACGTCATTTTACAAAACAAAGAGCACTGATGGCGCCAAACTGGGAAGAGGCACGGATGGCCTCGCCGCAAAAGCCGCGCTTCCGCCCGGTCGAATTTAATGTCGGCGATGTGTATGCGCGATATTGCATCTTAGATTTTTTTGTATACACAAGGGTGAAGCGAAAGCTGCCCGGCCGGATGGCAGGCGCCAGCAAATCGCAGTCGCCGCGCCGGCCAAGGGCGGTTAATGTCGCGGCTAATATGCTTTAGGGGGAGCGAAGCATGAGGCGTTGGAACGCTGAGCGGGAAGCGCTGGCGCAGCGGATCGCGGCGGGGTCCGCCTTCGCGCGCGGGAAAATCGTCGCCGCCGCCGACGCAGGCGCCCTGATCGAGGCGGTGATCCGGCCCTTCGACCGCGTCTGCCTCGAAGGCGACAATCAAAAACAGGCCGATCTCCTTGCCCGCGCGCTGGCCGGCGTCGATCCGGCCAAAATCCATGATCTTCACATGGTGCAGTCGGGCGTCGTGCTGCCGGAGCATCTCGACGTCTTCGAGACGGGCGTCGCCAAAAAACTCGACTATGCTTATTCCGGCCCGCAGGCCGGCCGCATCGCCAAAATGCTGTTTGGCGGAAAGATCGAGCTTGGCGCCGTCCACACCTATCTCGAACTGTTCGCGCGCTACTTCATCGACCTGACGCCGAATGTCGCGCTGGTCGCCGCCGTCAGCGCGGACCGCGACGGCAATCTCTACACCGGCCCCAACACCGAGGACACGCCAACGGTGATCGAAGCGACAGCCTTCAAGAGCGGCGTCGTTATCGCGCAGGTCAATGAAGTGGTCGACAAGCTCCCGCGCGTCGACATCCCCGGCGATCGCGTGCATTTCGTCGTCGAGGCGAAAAAGCCCTTCTATGTCGAGCCGCTGTTCACGCGCGATCCCGGCGCTATCACCGAAACGCAGATTTTGACCGCCATGCTGGCGATCAAGGGGATCTACGAGCCCTATGGCGTCAAGCGGCTGAACCACGGCATCGGCTTCAACACGGCGGCAATCGAGCTCTTGCTGCCGACCTTCGCCGAGCGTCTTGGCCTCAAGGGCAAGATCTGCACCCGTTTCGCGCTGAACCCGCATCCGACGCTGATTCCCGCGATCGAATCGGGCTGGGTCGAGCAGATCCACTGTTTCGGCTCCGAGGTCGGCATGGACGACTATATCGAAGCGCGCCCCGATATCTTCTTCACCGGTCCGGACGGATCGCTGCGCTCGAACCGCGCCTTCTGTCAGACCGCCGGCCTCTACGCTTGCGATATGTTCATTGGCGCGACGCTGCAGATCGACCTTGCCGGCAACTCGTCGACCGTCACCGCCTCGCGCATCGCCGGCTTCGGCGGGGCGCCCAACATGGGCTCCGACGCGCGCGGACGCCGCCACCCGGCCGAGCCCTGGCTGAAAGCCGGCCGCGAGGCTGACCCCGACGGATTGCCGGCCCTCCGGCGCGGCCGAAAACTCGTCGTGCAGATCGGCGAGACATTTGGCGAAGGCAATGCGCCGACCTTCGTCGAAAAACTCGACGCGCTGGCGCTCGCCGAAAAGCTCGGGCTCGAACTCGCCCCGGTGATGATCTACGCCGACGACGTGACCCATATCGTCACAGAGGAAGGGATCGCCAATCTGCTGCTTTGCCGCGACAAGGACGAGCGCGAACAGGCCGTGCGCGGCGTCGCCGGCTACACGGAGGTCGGGCGCGGCCGCGACGCCAAAATGGTCCAGCGCCTGCGCGAGCGCGGGATCATCAAGCGCCCCGAAGACCTCGGCATTAACGTGCTCGACGTCGACCGCAGTCTGCTCGCCGCACGCTCGATCAAGGATCTCGCGCGCTGGTCCGGCGGCCTCTACAGGCCGCCGTCGAAATTCCGCAACTGGTGAGGAGGCCGGCCATGGAAAATCTTTCCTTTGAACTCAAGGCGCAAAAAGCGGCCGGCGGCGCCAAACGCGAGGCCCTCGTCGGCGTCGTCGCCTCCGGCAATCTGGAAGTGTTGGTGGAGCGCGTGCTGCCGGAGCTCGATTGCCGCATCGATATCGCCACAGCCGCGCATGGCTTTGGCGAGGTGTGGTCGGCGGTGGTGCGCGATTTCGTCGAGCGCTATTCGCCAGGCGGACTGCGCCTCTCCATCAATGACGGCGGCGCGCGGCCGGATACGGTGGCGCTACGGCTCGCCCAGGGGGTCAGAACCATCGAGGAGGTTGAGTCTTGAGCGCGCTCCTGAACGAACATCCGGCGGACGTCAGTTGGTATGAGGCGAGCGCCCGCGCCCGCGTGGCCGGATTGCTCGACCCCCGCTCCTTCGTCGAATTCATTGGGCCGGCCGAACGTCAGTTCAGCCCGCATCTCGATATTTTCGACCTGCCGAAGCAATTCGACGACGGGCTCATCGCCGGACGCGGAACGCTCAATGGCGAGCCTCTATTCATCGCCGCGCAGGAAGGCCGTTTCATGGGCGGCGCCTTTGGCGAGGTGCATAGCGCAAAGCTCACCGGATTGTTACGCGCCGCGAAAGCGTCCGGCGGCAAAATCAAAACCGTGCTGATCCTGTTCGACACTGGCGGCGTCAGGCTGCAGGAGGCGAACGCCGGCGAACTCGCGATCGGCGAGATTATGCGCGCCGTGCTTGATTTTCGCGCCGACGGCGGCCGGGTGATCGGCCTCATCGGCGGGCGCGCCGGATGCTATGGCGGCGGCGGCTTGATTTCCGGCTGTTGCAGCGGCCTCGCCGTCTCCGAGGAAGGCCGCATCAGCGTCTCCGGCCCCGAAGTCATCGAGACCAACAAGGGCGTCGAGGAATTCGATTCAAGGGACCGCGCGCTGGTCTGGCGCACCATGGGCGGCAAGCACCGCAGGCTGATTGGCGTCGCGCAGGAATTCGCCGACGATACGGTCGCAAGCTTTCGCGCCGCCGCCCTGAGCCTCATCGCCAAGGCGCCCCGCTTCGACCTCGCCGCGATGCAGAAGGAGCAGGATCGCCTCGAGGCGAGATTGCAACGCTTCGGCGCCTTCAAGGACGCGAAGGAGATCTGGGCGGCGCTCGGCGCCAATGATCCCAAAGCCATTCCCGACATGACGACGGATGATTTCATCGCGCTCGCGAGACAGATTGCGGAGAATTCAGATGACGCTCGATGAAATTCTCGTCTCCTTGTTTCCGGCGGGCCATCAGATTGCAATCGACGCTGACGGGCTGATTTCGGGCGAAGGGCCGCTGCCGGATGGCGGCAAGGCGCTGGTCATCGGCGTCGCCAACGGGACCGCCCTCGGCGTCGAGGGCGCGGCAAAACTCGCGCGCGCGGCGCTCGGCGCCGTCGCCTCCGGCCACAAGGGCCCGCTGATCGTTCTTGTCGACAGCGACAGCCAACGGATGAGCCGGCGCGACGAATTGCTCGGCCTCTCCGAATATCTCGCCCATCTCGCCAAAAGCCTGATCCTTGCCGACATCAGCGGGATCCACACCATCGGCCTCCTCTACGGCCATACGGCGGCGGGCGCCTTTATCGCTACGGCGCTGGCGACGCGCACGCTCATCGCCCTGCCCGGCGCCCATCCCGAGGTGATGGATCTGCCGTCCATGTCGCGCGTCACGAAACTGTCGATCGACCTGCTGCGGGAAAAGGCAAAATCGACGCCTGTCTTCGCGCCCGGCCTCGATAATCTGGCGAAAACCGGCGCGGTGCTCGAGACCTTCGATCCAGCCAAACCCCTCGCCACGCAGATGGCCGAACTTCTGCAGCGCAAAAGCGCGGACCGCGACGACCGCGACGACCGCGACCTCATCGGCAAGGAGCGCGGCGGACGGCCGAAAGCCTATGACATCGCGCGCGAGATCGAACGCCTGGCCGCGGCCGATGCCTGAGCCGGTTTTCGCGTGGGGAACGCCGTCCGCGCCTCGGCGCCACGCCCTGCTGCAAGTCTGCCCCGAGGGTTTCGCCATCGCGCTGGCAGGATTTGCGCAGGCGGAAAGCCCCGCCGGCGCGCCGGTCAAGATTCCGCCCATCGTTACGGAGTGGGCCGCGCGGGGACGCCCGCTGATCGCGCGGCGGCGCGGCCCCGGCGATCCGGCAGGCGCCGTCCCTGCCGGCCTGCCGCTGCCCCCTGCTTTCGGCAAGCTGCGCCTCGCGCTGGCTCTGGCGCCCTCGGCGATTCGCCGCATCGAGCCGCCGCCGCGCCTTGCTGACTGCGTGGACTTTGCGCCCGAAACCTGGCGCGGGGCTGTCGCCGCGATATTGCAGCTTTCCGCCCGCCTCGGCGTCGAGGCCAGAACCTTCGGCTCGCTCGCCTGGTCGAAGCTGACCGGCCTCGCCTATCTTGGCCCGGCCTCCGATCTCGACCTCCTTTTCATCCTGCGGCCGCAGACGGACGTCGACGCGCTTCTCGACGGTCTCGGGCAGATCGACCGGCAAGCGCCGGTGCGGCTCGACGGCGAATTTTTGCGACCCGAGACCGGTCACGCCGTCAATTGGCGCGAGCTTTCGGGCGGCGCCGCGGAGGTTCTGGTCAAGGCGGACGACGGCCTAGCGCTGCAGCGACGCGAGCCGTTCCTCTATCCGGATCAGGCCGCCCTCTTGACGCAGTGCGCCTCATGAGCGAGGCGCTGGCTGTTCGCACGGATGCGGCTGAGCTCGCTCCGCCCCTTCATCCAAACCCCTCGCCGCGAGAACTCGGCGCGCTCGCCGTCTCGTGCCTGCAACTCGAGGTCGAGACCTATCCGAAACCGGGCCTCGTCAGCCACATCGACAATGGCAGCCATGGCGACATGGACGCCGCTTTGCTCCATCGCAGCGCGCGCGCTCTGGAGCCGTTTTTCGTCAGCCTCGCCGAAGCGGGCGCCGCCGGCGCCGGCATGGATCGTTTGCGCGCCATTGGCGTCGCGGCCGAAGCCGTCATGCTCAAGGCGACCTCAGGCGTCAACACGCATCGCGGCGCGATTTTTGGCCTCGGCCTGCTTTGCGCCGCCGCGGGCGCCGCTCGGGAGGAATCGCTCGGCCTCACCGTGCGCCGCCGCTACGGACGCGCGATCGCCGAGGGCCCCGTCCCGCTGCGCAGCCATGGCGCCGAGGCGCGCCGCAACTTCGGCGCGAGCGGCGCGCGGGGCGAGGCGGCGGCCGGCTTTCCAACCGTCTATCAGACCGGCGCGCCGGCGTTGATCGACGGCTTGAAACGATCGGGCGGCGATTTCGAAGCCGCCCGGGTGCAAGCAATTTTCGCGCTTATCGCCCGCGTGACAGACACCAATCTGCTGCACCGAGGCGCCGCCGCGGGGCTCGTCTTTGCGCAAAGCGAGGCGCGCGGCTTTCTCCAGAGCGGCGGCGTCGGCGCCGCGGATTGGCGCGATGAAGCGGCGCGCATCCATGCGGCTTTCGTGGCAAGACGGCTCAGCCCCGGCGGTTCGGCCGACCTTCTTGCTTTCAGCCTGTTCGTTCACGCGCTTGAGCACGGCGATCCAGCTTTTGAAGCAGAACCGATTTCCTGTCGGCCGCATGATTTCAGCCGGCTGGAAAGTCTTCTATGACGCTCGCCATCCTCTGCTCGGGCCAAGGAACGCAGCACCCCGATATGTTTGCGCTGACCGGCGACGCGCCGGAGGCGGCGGATATTTTTGCCGCCGCGACGCAAGCGCTGGGCGGGCGCGATCCGCGCCGCTTTGTCAAAGAGGCCGACGAGGCCGAATTGCACGCTAATGCAGCCGGACAGATTCTCTGCGTAACGCAGGCGCTGGCAGCCTTCGCGGCGCTGAAGGATGCGCTTGTCGTCGCAGGCGCGCGTCAGATGCTGGCCGGCTACAGCATCGGCGAGCTTGCCGCTGCGGGCTGCGCTGGCGTCTTTCCCGAAACGACGACAATCGATCTCGCCCGCTGCCGCGCGCTGTTCATGGATGAGGCGAGCGGGCCCGACGATGGGCTTGCTTTTGTCCGCGGCCTGCCGCGCGCGGTCGTCGATACGCTTTGCCTTCGCTTCGACGCCAGCGTCGCCATCGTCAATCCGGACGCGCTGTTCGTGCTCGGCGGTACGAAGGAGGGACTTCGCGCGCTCTGCGCCGAGGCCTTAAATCTTGGCGCGGCGAAGGCTGGCCCGATCAAGGTCAATGTCGCCTCGCACACGCCGCGGCTCAAACCGGCGAGCGCCCGTTTTGCCGAGGCGCTCGCCGCGACGCCCGCGAACCGGCCGTCCGCCGCTCTGCGCCTCTTCAGCAGCATCGACGCCGCGCCCGTGCTGAGCGTCCCGGTCGCGCTCGAAAAGCTTGCGGCGCAGATCTCGCAAACGATCGACTGGGCTGGATGCCTTGAGGCCTGCGTCGAGGCCGGCGCCACGAACTTTATCGAATTTGGGCCTGGCCGGGCGCTGGCCGCCATGGCGGGAGACGCGTTTGGCGCGCCGGCGCGCAGCCTCGACGATTTCCGCACGCTCGCGGGAGCGAAGGAGTGGCTCGCAAAGGCTGCCTCCTGAAGCGCCTCGCCGCTGGCCCGGACAACTGCGGCTTGCCTTTTGGCGCGCCGCGCCACATCTGATAGGTTGATTTCGGAACGTCGGCGCTGGCAGATCGTAAGAATCCGGCCCGCGAAAAAATTGCCGTGGAGGAAAAGACGATGCGGACATCTTTCGCGCTCAAGGCTGCGCTTTCGCTTGGCGTCGTTTTCGCGGCTCTGACCGCGGCCCCATTCGTCGCTCCATCAGCCCGCGCGGCGGCCGGCGACGATCCGGCCCAGCGCGAGGCGCGCTGGCAGGATATCGCCAAGACGATGTTCCAGGATCGCGCCCGGCAGAATGGCGAAGCGATCATTTCCCTCGACGCGCCGCAGCGCGCGCTCGACGCCTCGCTGGTGCCGATGACGGTGACGCTCTCCGACAAGATTCCCATGAAGGGCATGTATCTCATCATCGACGACAATCCGTCGCCGGTCGCCGCGCATTTTACGTTCGGCCCTGCCGCCGATCCGCATCAGATCAATCTCAGGGTGCGCATCAACTCCTACACCAATGTGCACGCCATCGCCGAGGCGGCGGACGGGACGCTTTACGAGACCGTGCAATTCGTCAAAGCAGCGGGCGGCTGCTCCGCGCCGATGGGCATGTCGGATGAAGAGGCGATGAAGGGAATGGGCGAGATCAGGCTGAAGCTTGCCGATGAGTCCTCCGACAAGCCGGCGCGGGCGACGTTGATGGTGCGCCACCCCAATTTCAACGGCATGCAGATGAATCAGGTGACGCGAGACTATACGCCGGCGCGCTATATCCAGACCATCAGCGTCACGAGCGGAGACAACAAGGTCTTCGATCTCGAAACAGATATTTCGCTTGCGAGCAACCCGGTGATCGGCTTCGGCCTGAAGCCGCGGGGAGAGATCAAGGTCGCCGTAACCGACAGTGAAAAAGATCATTGGGAAAAGAGTTTTGCCGCGTCCCATCTCAGCAACTGAAACAGCGGCGCGTAGCGTTGCGGCGATCGCGCTCGGACTGTTGCTGATCGGCGCCGCGGGCAGCCCCGGTCATGTGCCAGAGCCTGACGGTCTGTGGCAGGGCGTTATGCGCGGCTATACGCCAAACAGCGTCAAGGGCGCGCGCGTTCTCGATACCGCCGCCCTTGTGAGGCTGATCGAGGAGAAAAACCCGGTGCTGCTGGATGTCGGCCCCGCCGACAAAAAGCCTGCCTCGATTTCGCCGGCGACGCCCTGGATGCCGGCGCATCGATCCATTCCGGGAGCGGTGTGGATGCCGGGCGGCGGCAGCGGCACGCCCAATCCACAATTTTCCGAATCGTTTCGCAGCCGCGTCACATCCTTGACGGGGGGCGACATCGAGCGGCCGATCGTCACCTTTTGTCACCCGGAATGCTGGGGCAGCTGGAACGCCGCCAAGCGGCTGGTCGGATATGGCTACAGCAATGTCTACTGGTATCCCGAAGGGCTGGAGGGATGGCAGGCAGAGCGCGAACCTGTGACTGTCGCGCCCGATCCGGCATGGGCGCTGGCGGCGCCCGCAGACCAACCGAAATGACTCAGTTTACGGTGCGCACGCTGTTGTCGAAGGAATGATATGATGATCGCCCGGCGGCCCCTGCTCGCTTGCGTTCTCGCAACGGCTGGCGCGTTCTATGTTGGCGCTGCGCTGCCGGGGACGGCGCGCGCCGGAGAGCCGCCGACGCCCTTCGACGCAGAGGCCTTCGAGGCCGCGCAGAAAACCGACAAGCCTATTCTCGTTGAGATTACGGCGCCCTGGTGTCCCGTCTGCGCCGCGCAAAAACCGATCCTCGAACGGCTCCGCGCCCTGCCCCGCTTCAGCGAATTGCAGATTTTCACAATCGATTTCGATACGCAAAAAGAGCTGATGCGGCGCTTTCATGCAACCCTGCAAAGCACCCTCATTGGCTACAAAGGACGCCAAGAGGTCGGCCGATCGACCGGGGAAGCACAGGCCGAATGGATCGAAACCCTGCTCGACAAGACGCTGTGAGTCGTTGTCCCAACGCATTTCCTTAACGCAAAAGTCTGCAACTTTTGCTGAAAATGCTCGAACGCCTGGATTCAGCTGATCTTCACGCCCTTCCAGAAGGCGATCCTGTCCTTGATCTCGGCCGCCGCCGGTTTTGGATCTGGATAATACCAGGCGGCGTCCGGATTTTCGGCGCCGCCGGCGACGATCGTGTAGTAATGCGCGACGCCTTTCCAGGGACACATGGTGGTGGTCGCGCTCGGTTTCAGAAACTGCGCCGGGACATCCTCTTTCGGAAAATAATGATTGCCTTCGACGATGACGGTGTCGTCGGTCTTGGCGATCGCCACGCCATTCCAGATCGCTTGCGGCATTTCGAAACTCCCAGGCACAGACGCCTCGCGCATTAATTGGCGACCGCAAGCCGACTGCGCAAGGAGTCCGCAGGGTCAAAGCGTCTTGAGATATTCCAGCAGCGCCTTCTTCTCGCTCTCGTTTAGATCGACGCCAAAGACATGGCCGCAGCGGCTGTCGCCGGAGTTAAGATCGCTGCAATCCGTCGTCTGCAATATCGAGGCGCCCGCCGGCTGCTCGCCGGCAAGGCCGACCGCCTCAATGTCATAGGCCGGCCCGACCTTAAAGCTCGCCTTGCGCTTCTCCGGCCGTTCGAGAAGATCTTGCAGCGTCGCGACGGAGCCATTGTGCAGATAGGGCGCGGCGGCCCAGATTCCCTGTAGCACGCGCGCCTCATATCCTGGCGACGCGTCGGCCAGATTTTTGCTCAAATTGCGAATATTCTGAAGCGACTGGAACAAGCCGTCGAGGCCCGCGAGCGAGGGTCGGAGTTTCAGCAGTTCGATCCATTGGCCGAAGCCCGCCACCGAGTTGGCGGGGAATTTGACGTAATTTTGCGCGATCGAGCCAAGCACCGAAACGGCGAGAACGTCTACTGCATAGCCGTCCGCCTTGAGCGGCTTTACGAGCCCCGGAATTTCGGCTCCGGTCAGGACGCCGGGGTCGGCCGTGCGGCGCAAAACGTCCCATTCGCGCCGATCGGTGCCGGCGTCTTGCAGCGTCGTATGCCAGGTGGGCTCGTTCGGGAACTGCACCTGCCCGTCGCGTTTACCGTGGCACTTCGCGCATGTGGCCTCGAACAGGGCCGCGCCTTGGCTGACCAGAGCTTGGTCGACTTTCCAAGGCCAGCGCGGCGGCCCGATCGTCTTCATATAGGTTTCAAGTTCGGTCAGACCGTCAAAATTCGTGGAATTATTCGCGACATAATCATATTTCAGGAATCGCGGCGCATTCGGCTGCGGGTGAAAGATGGCGAAAACGCCAAAGACTTCGCCCAGATTGCGCGGCAGGCCAAGAAGATCGCTGCCATTGTCGGAAAATCCCGGCCATTGCGTCTTGTCCTGTTTCGCCGCGTTCCACAGGAAGGGATAGCGCACCGGCGCGTCGGCCTTTTTGATGTTGTCTTTGATCACATAGTGTGGCGAGGCCCCGAGATCGAGCCCGGTCAGGCGGTTGAAAATCATCGAGACGGCGTCGAGACGGCCATAGCCCCAGTTCACGTCCTTCAGCGCGATCGACATCAATGTATGATAGGAGTAATACCAATCGGTGACTTGCGCGCGCAAGGCGGCGATCGCCTCGGCGCGCGCGCCGGGGCCGAGCGCCGCGGCGGCAAATTCGGCGAAGGCCGGCTCGTTTGCAAGTACAGCGCCCACCGCCGCATCAACGTCCATCAGAAAACTCTGAAAATCGACGATCGCTGGTCCGCCGTCGATCCGGTAATCCTTCTCCCCGACGGAAATCTGCCGCGTGTGGCACGCGGCGCAAGTCATCCCTACATAATTTACGTGATCGAACTCGGCGGTGTGGAATCCAACCGGCAAACCATCGGCATTTTCAGGATTTGGCAGATAGCCATAGCGCGCCAGGCCACCTTCCAGAAACGAGCCGCCGTCGGCGCGCTTCAACGCCTTGATCCAGGCGAGCGGGATCATCCGTGAGCCCTGATCTTGGCTGTAGAAAGCGGTTCTGACCTGCTCCCAATCCTTGCCCTGGTCGATCCAGACTAGGGGACGATCCTTCGCCTGAGCCGCGTAGGGGCCGGCAAGACAGGCGGAAATCGCCGCAACGAAGCGAAGGATGTGAACGGGCGCTAAAATGCGCGCTGACAGGCTCATGGCGATACCTTGAAAATGTGCGCGCCCGATCGGCCGCCTCCGTTTGATCGCCCCGCTCGCTCAGGTGGCAGATTTCCCGGAAGACGGGCCAGCGACAGCGCTGGTTGATTCAAAATGGATTCGGTGGTGAAATACATGCAGGCGTTTTGACGCTTTTGAGTTGCTATGACCTAGCTATTGTCGATCTCTTTTTTTCAACTGGCAAGCCCATGCCGAACCCTCCCTATGTTCCTTACAGTGACGGCGTTGAGGTCGTCGCTGGTGACGAAGACGCCGTGATCGGGCAGATCCTCGAGAAGGCGGCGGCCGCCGGCCAAGCGACCTTCGAGAGCTATCGCCATGCGGTGCGGCAGGCGCACGCCAAGAGTCATGGCGTGCTGAAGGGCGAGCTGAAAGTCTATGATAATCTGCCGCAGCATCTGCGGCAGGGCCTGTTCGCAGAGCCGAAGACCTATCCGATCATCGTGCGCTTTTCGACTGCCCCCGGCAAAATTCACAGCGATCGCGCGCCGTCCAATTGCGGCATGGCGATCAAGGTTTTGGGAGTCGAAGGACCAAAGCTCGATGCCGCGGACGCGTCGCGCAATCAGGACATTCTGCTCGTCAACAGCACCACCTATTTCGGCACTCCGGCGCAATATCGCAGCGTGCAAGGCTTGATCGAAAAAGCGGACAATTCGCCAGATGAGTTTTTGAGAGTGTCCAATGAGATTGGGCGCCTCCTGAAATCCGCATGGACGTCCGTCGCCGGGCCGCCGCCAACTCTATTGAAGGCGATGGCGGCGCCGCCGAACCACATTCTGGGTGAAACCTTCCACTCCATGGCGGCGCTCCGTTTCGGCGACTATATCGCCAAGCTAAGAGCCGCTCCTTTGTCCGAGTCTGTTCGCGCGCTGACCGGCGTGCGCGCCGATAGCACCGACTCGAACCTTCGCGATCTTGTTGTCGAGTTCTTCAAGACCAAGACCGCCGAATATGAGCTGCAAGCGCAGCTTTGCGTCGACCTTGCGCAAATGCCGGTGGAGGACGCTTCGGTCGAATGGTCCGACGCGCTTTCGCCGCCGCAGGGGGTCGCAAAGATCACGCTTGGACCGCAGGACGCCTATAGCGCCGATCGGCAAGTCTACGCGGATGATTTGCTCTCCTTCACGCCGTGGCGCGGACTTGCTGCGCACCGGCCGCTCGGCGCCATTATGCGGCTTCGCCTCAAGGTTTATGAGGACTCGAGCCGTTTCCGCCACGAGAAGAATGCGCGTCCGCGCGTCGAGCCGGCAGATTTGGCGGAACTTCCGGATTGAGCGGCGCGCGCCGCGCTTCCGCCTCGTAATTTTCAAGCAGGCTGGCGCGCAGCGGATGGCGCTCGTCGAACATGCCGGCAAGGCGATTGACGATGGCCTCGCCCTTCGCTTTCAGCGCCGCCGCCGCGCCGGCGTCGCCGGTCGTCTGATGAAAGCCAGCGAACGCCAGATAGAGCCGCCAGGCGGCGAGCGGCGCCTCCCCGGCTTCGACGATCTCGACGCCCTTGGCGAAATGCGCCGCGGCCTCCTCCGGCGCGTTTTCGAGCGCGGCGATTTCACCAAGAATACTGTGAGACAGCGCGAGGTAAGTCTGCTCCCGCTGCGGCGAGGCGTAAGCGTTGAGCCCTAGCGCCTCCTCCCGCGCGCGCGGCAGATCGCCGATTTCCAGCCAGTAGCGGCAGACGCAGAAATAATGATGCGGATAAAACGAGGTGTCCATCGAGACGCCCTCGACGTCGATCTTGCGTTGGATCGCTTCGAGCTGGGCCTTCGCCTCGTCATAGTCGCGAAGGCCAACCGCGGCCTTGAGCAGCAGATTCCGCCCCAAAAAAAAGTTGAAGGGATTCTTTTCGATATCGGCGTCGATGACCGCCTCGGCGCGCCGTTTTGCCCCGGCGAAGTCGAGCGCCTCCGCGTGCAGCCATGCGATCGAAAATTCGCCCAGCGCCGCCGCCTGTTTATTGGCGTTCCTCTGGCTCATCGCCAACGCCGCGCTGGCGCTCTGCAGCAATTGACGCCATTCGCCAAGGTGAAGATAGGCGAAGGCCTCCAGCATATTATAAATGGCGAAGAGATAGACGTCGCCGATCGCCTGGGCCATCGCCTGAGCGACCGCGGTTCCGGCGCAGCAAGCCCGATAGTTCGAGGTGAGATACTGCAACACCATATCGATTGAGCATCGCCGCAGGACGATGCGCGGATCCTTGGAGCTTGCGGTGATCCGCATTGCCTCATAGCAGATCTCCGCCTGCTCGGCGCTCCAGCCCTCCAGCAGAAGACTGAGATTGGAGCTGTTGCCGCGGATAAGGGCTTTCATGACTTCGTCGTCCAGCGCCTCGCTCTTGACGACAGCCTGCCGCGCCAGATCGAGGCAGCGGCTGCGCTCGACATAGAGGCAGAAACGGCTGAGATCCATCAGTCCGGCGACTTCGACAGCGGGCTGACCCGCCTCGGCAGCGCAGACGACCATGACTGAAATATCGGCGAGCGAGCCCGGCAGATCTCCGGCCGAACGGCGCGCCCAGCCGCGCTTGTTAAGAAGATCGAGGCGGGCCGACAGGCGATCCTCGCCGGCGGGCAGGCGCTCGACGAGACTCAGCGCGCGCGTCAAATAGGTCGCCGCCTCCTGGTTGCTGAAGCGCCGGGTCGAGCCGTCGGCGGCTTCGGCGAGATAGCGCACCGTGCGCGCGAAATCGCGGCCTTCTTCGAAATGCAGAGCAAGCACGGGAGCGATTTCCGAGGTCCGCGCGCCATATCCGCGTTCGAGCGTCGCCCCCAATTGCCGGTGCAGCATGACGCGGCGGGCCGGCGAAAGCCGGTCGTAAAGAACTTCCTGGTAGAGGGCGTGCAAAAAGGCGTAGCGCCCGGCGACCGTCCCATCGGGCCATTCGGAGATCCCGTCCGCGCTCAGCGCCTGGCCCTTCCGCGCAAGCTCTTCGAAGGCGAGTTCGACCTCCTCAGGCTCCTTGCCCATGCCGCCGGCGACCGCGGCGGCGGAAAATTCCGCGCCGATCGCGCTCGCAGCTTCCAGCAGACGCTGCTCGTTGGCGGGCAGGCGGTCGATCTGCCGCGCGATCATTTCATGCAGGTCGCGCGGCATGCCCTCCTGCGAGACGGTCTTGCCGGGGCGAGCCGCCAACCCTCTGGCGCCGCGATGAGCTCGCCCTGATCGATGAAATAATCGACGAGCGACACGACAAACAAAGGATGGCCGCCGGTGCGCCGTAGCACCATCGGCGCCAGCGAGCGCGCGAGTTCGGCGTCGCCGAGCCGCAGGGCGAGATAGCGCTCGACTTCGGGGTGAGACAATTTGTTAAGGGCGATTTCCGAGCAGCGGCCGTGAATCTGCAATTCCTGATGGACGGCGCGCATCGGATGACCGCCGACAGCGACGTCGATCGGCCGATAGGTCGCGACGACCATGACCGCCGCGTCCTGGCCGCGCTGGGCGAAGCGAGACAGCACGTCCAGCGTCGCGTAGTCGCTCCAGTGCAGATCCTCAAGCACGATGAGCCAGGGGCGATCCTTGCTAAGCTCTTCCATCAGCTCACAGAATTCGCGCAGCATTCGCTCGCGCGAGGCGCCGAAGGTCTCGCTTTTCAGGGCGGCGGGATCGCGGCCTTCGATCTGCCCCGGCAATTGGGCGAGCCAGGTCGGCGCATAATCCCGCAGCGTTTGCAGCAGAAAATCGCCGTCCGGGCCGGCGCAGCCGTCGGACAACGCCTCATTTAGCGGAAGAAAGGCTTCATCCGTGCCGAAATGCTCGATGCAGCGGCCGATTAGAACTCCAACCTCCCGATTGGCGAGTCGGTCGACCAGCATTTCCGCAAAGGTGGTCTTGCCGATGCCGGCCTCGCCGGTAATGAAAACGGTCTGGCGGCGCCCCCACACCGCTTGCTCGAACCATTGCTCCATGCTTGCGAGCGCGCTTTCGCGGCCAACCCACCAATGCGGACGCGGCGGCCGGATCGGCGCCGGAGCTCTTGCGCGCGGCGCCTCCTGCGGCTCGACCGAGGTCTCGACGGAGACCGGCGCGATAAAGCGATAGCCGCGCCGCGTCACCGTCTCGACAAAACGCGGCGCCTTGCTATCGTCGCCGAGCGCCAGGCGCAAGGCGTTGATGGACACGCTCAAACTCGATTCGGTGACGTGAAGATTGTTCCAGACGGTGTCGAGAAGCTCGTCCTTGGTGACAAGTTCGCCAGCGCGTTCAACCAGATAGCACAGCACGCCGAAAGGCTTCGGAGCCAGCGCGACGCGTTCCTGTCCGCGCCAGAGCAAAGCGTTCGCGGCGTCGAGAACAAACCCATCGAAGGACAGCCGCGGCACCTTCTCCCCTTTCTGACGCCTTTCGATCCGCACCTACGTCCCGCCTGCAAGTTAAGAATAAGGTAAGGACGTCCTAAGGACGCATGGCGGCCGCGCAGTTACGATCTGAATTGTCGCCGTCAAGCGAGCCCTGCGGGGCGGCGAATGGCCTGCTGGTCCTCGATCAATAGAAACAATGACACGCCTCTCTGCATACGCAAGCGGGGCGTGAACGGCAAGGGTTACGCTCGCCGAGGTTCTGTTGATCGGCGATTGTCTCGTCCTGCGGGAGCGCCCGGTCTCGTCAGGTGAGATTTCGCACAAAGACTTCGACGTCGACCGGTCATAAGAATGAAAGAAGATCGATAGGCGACTTCAAGGGTTGCGACGCCGCCCGAGTCGTCTGCCGGTTCTCTTGATTTCGAAATGATCACTGGCGTCGATGCAGGCGATTACTGGATTTTTTGATCGCGAGTGCTGGAACAAATATGCTCGCAAATCGCTTTTAATACCTCCCGATGTTCTCGTTCCTGCGCATTTTCCAGCAGATGCGCAGGAATTTTTTTATCTAATTACTGAATACAATCTTGTTTGTTTTGCATTTATTTTGGCTGATCTGCAAAATATATGGCCTGTAAGTCGACGAAGACGGCTTTTGGAGTGCAAAGCATGAATCAGCGCGCACAAATAATCGCAGGGCCTTCTTTTGCGAGCATTCTATGCTGGCGCGAAGCCTGCGCCTGGCTGGCCGCCTTCGGCGCCGTCGTCGCCATCATGAGCGGCCTTCTTTATGCCGGCGTGGGGATCCAACATAAAAAATTCGGAGAAAGCGCCAGGGTCGAGATGTCGCCGCCGCGCTGATCGGCGCGGAGATGAAACGATACGGAGCAGATTCCGATGAGAGCAACCATTCGTTTCGAACGTCAGCGCCAACCGCTGGACAATGCAAGGGGCCGCGCGCAGGCGCAGTTCCCGGTGAGCGCCCGCGCCCTGAATGCGGGATCTTCAAATTTTCGTTTTGATGCATCGCCGAACGCCGCCCAGACGAAAGCAAGGGCCCCTGCGGCTTTCGTCCAGCGCCCGCTCGTTCTCCTGATTCCAGCAGATGAAGGCGCGGCGTCCACGCAGGCGCTCACCATCCGCTGGCGGGTCGAGGCCGCGGCGCGACTCGCGCCGGCCCCGCCGACCTAACGTCGGCGGCATACACCGTCAAAACGCATTCTGGCTGCGGATTTCCCTTAAAACAGTCATGACGGCGATTTTGAGATCGAACACCACCGACCAATTGTCGATATAAAAAAGGTCGCATCGCACGCGATTTTCGACCTGCTCCACGGTCGCCGTCTCGCCGCGCCAGCCATTGACCTGCGCCCAGCCCGTGATGCCGGGCTTGACCCGATGCCGCAGGGCGTATTTCTGCACCACATCGGCGAAAAGTCGGTCGGCCGCCTTTGTGTTCGGCGCGTGCGGCCGCGGTCCGACAAGCGACATGGTGCCGTTCAACACATTGAGCAGCTGCGGCAATTCATCGAGACTAAGCTTGCGCATCCATCGCCCGACGCGGGTGATGCGCGGATCGTCGCGGGTCGTCTGCTTGTCGGCCATGACATCCGTCATATCTGCATACATTGTTCTGAATTTGTAACAGACGAACATGCGGTTGTTGAAGCCAAGACGCGGCTGCCGGAACAAGATCGGCCCGCGGCTGTCCAGCTTGACGGCAAGAGCGAGAACGGCGAGCAGCGGCGATAAAATGACGAGCGCAATAATCCCCGCCGCATAGTCGAAGCACATCTTCTTGGCGGCGCTCCAGTCCTTCATCGGGTTTTCGCCGATGGCGATCACCGGATTGGCGCCGACGGCGCCGAACTGATGTCCGTGGTAGGCAAGGCCGGCGAGATCTGCCGTCAGGCAGACGTCGGCGACCGTGCTGCTCAATTGCTCCAGGACATCGGCGATCCGCTGCGCCGCGCCGAGCGGCAAAGCGACGGCGATCACGTCGATTCGCTCCGCCCGGCTGTCGCGGACGAGATCGGCGACGGAGCCACGCACGACGACATTGGCGTGAACGCCGGGCACGCGGCCGGAGCGTAGACGATCGTCATAGACGCCCGCAATCTCAAAATCATCCGGCTCCGCCCGCAGCCGCTCAATGAACTCGCGGCTGAACTCGCTGACCGCGACGACGGCTATCCGCCGACGAAAGCGGCCGGCGAGAGTCCAGCGCGTCATCAGCATGGCGAGGCCGACGCGGCTCCCGGCCAGCAGCAGCAGCGCTGCAAAAGCGAAAACGAAGGGAAAGGCGCGCGGCGCCTGCGTCTCCGCGCCGACGAAAAAGATGCCGATGATCGCCGCCGCCCCGGCAAGGGTCCCCGCCTTCACAATCGGCCAGAGTTGCAATCTGAGCCGGCGCAGGCGCTCGATGGCGTAGACGCCCTCGGATGTGAGAACCATGCTTCCCGCGCCGGCGCCGATGATGGCCGCCAGCATCAGCGGCCCCTGCAATTGCGTCTCAAAGACGCCGCCAAGCCAGGTGTCCGCAATCGCCGCGGCGACGAGGAAAAGCAACACGTCGAGCGTCCGTACCAGCCCGGTGAAGACCGGCGCCGAGATCGTCGGGGCGTCCCTTGTCTGCGTGATATGCGAGGCGAGACTGGCCATGAATTGATCGGTTCCAGACATGAGGTGACGCTTGACGTGTGGTTCAATTTTTGGAGCGCAGCTTCCGGCAAAGAGCCAGGCGGCGCGCGCGGATCACGCCAAAACCGCGTCTTCCTCAATGGCGATTTCCGCGTGGCGGTCGGGATCGATCAGAAAGGGTTTGCCGCGTCCCTGATGAAGTTCGCCGACCTCGACGGCGAAGCGGCGGATTTCCGCGCGCGGCAAACCTGTGACCGCGCCATAAGGCGGATCGCCGCCGCGTTTGGCGCGCACATGAGGGCGCGGACCGCCGGCCTCGATCACATAGCCGTATGACGCATGGAAGGAGCCGAGCGCCATCCAGCGATCCGCGTGCAGCCGGTGAAACCGCATGACCGGCAAGGACCAGATCTCATCCATGTCAAGGCTGGTTTCGAACCAGCCCTCAAAGGCTTCCGGCCTCCAGTGCTTGAGGGTTTCTTTGCCAAGTTCATAGAGAGAGCGGCCGCTCGCCTCGCCGCCCGCAGGCATCTCGTCAAAGATGTTTGCGAAAACGACTGCGACGGCGGCCCATTCGGTGGTGTCTTCATACCAGCCGTCTACGGTCCGCATCGACCGCGGCAGCGCCTTCTGCCGGCGGGGCGACAGCCTGTAGCCGCTCCGCGCGTTGGCGCGAAACCACATGACGCCCGGCGCGATCTCATGGGCCTCGGTGATCGTCCCCCAGGGGGAAGCTGACGGCGCCGGCGCGGGCCGGCGCAGCAATTTATCCCACAGCGAGGGTTGCGGACCCACTCTCGGGCCGCGCATGTCCCTGGGGCTTGACGCCGGAACGGCGAACAGATCACCTGGATCCAATGTAATATGACTCATCGCAAATCTCCGCGTCGCCTGTCAGGCGGCGCCAATGCCAATTCTTCGCGCGTTAAAAAAGGGCGGCCCCGCTTAATCGGCCGGAGCGCGCCCATGCTTAACGCCGCCGAAGCATAAATCGGCGCCGCCTAAGCGCAGCTTTCTCGCCTCGCTCGAATTTAATGCGATTGCCGGGAGCGTTTCGGATGGCAGGGGCGACGCGCCCCGAAGCGCTTTCCGACCGAACGCACATTCGGGCGACAAAAAATTGCTGCAAATTCAAAATGTTACTGACAGGCTGCGGCAAGCGTGAAATCGATCGGCGCGCCACCGTCTTTTGGCGGGATATGGCTCAAAGCGATTTTGAGCGACCCCGCGCCGACCCCCGCCTTCAGCGGGACAATCATGACATTCGACCAGACTTGTGGCGGCCCGTCGGATTTGGCGACGCCTTCGACGCTCGCCTCGCCCGAGACAATGGCGCGGTCGAATGCGATCAGGACCGCCCCCGTCCCGGCGGGCGCGAGATCGCACCGAAGCCGCTCGATCGGGGCCGCCCCGCGCGCTGGCTCGGAAAAAGGCGGAAGACGCATGTCGTGCTTGCCGTTCTTGACGTCGTCGCCGGGGCGAAGGAAAGCATCGGTCGCCGTCAAGGGCCGGTCTGGCTCGCGCGGCGGCAAAACGCCCTCGACCGCATAGGTTCGCCAGATTTTTGCAGCGCGCTCGCTCGGCAGCCAGATGAACGGACGATCGCCCGAGTAATCCGCGCGCGGCGCTATCTCGACATTGACCATGCGCTCATCATCACCCCATGGCAAGCTCGCGGTGTTCGTCGCGACGTCGTAGGCGCCAAGCCAGCCCGAATGGCCGCGCCAATTTGGCGCGAGCGCCGGCGCGGCGACCGGCGGCTCCGGCGGCAGCCGCGCTTTGAAAACCTCCTCGAGCCAGATCCGCATGAAGCCGTAGTCGACCCTGTTGCGGTAGCGATAGCGCGCGCCGCCGTGAAAATGGCCCGGCTCATTGACCACGGTGATCGGCGCCCCGCCATTCGCGCGTTTGCGCACATAGGCGTCGTGCGAAATCGGCGGATTTGACGATTCGACCGGGGTCAGGAGTCCGCCGAACTGATCGCCTGCATCCGACAAAAGCAATTGCGGCGTCGACATCGGCGCCTCATAGGCCCCCCCGTCGATCTCGTCGAGATTGATCACCGCCAGGACGCGCTGCGGCGGTTTGTCCGGATCGGGATTGGACAAAAGCGGGCTTGAGGCCGCGCGCGCGGCGCCGGCCGAGCCCGCCGAAAAGCCAAACAGCACAACGCCGAGATTTTTCATCTCCGGATGATCGACGAACAGGCGCGATCCGGCCGCAAGCGTGTCGAGGATTCTTTGCGCGCCGGCGTCGGGCTTCGTGTAATCGATCGGAATCGACAGGACGAGCGCATTGAATTGCGCCGCAAGGGCGAGCCAGTCGGAATCCTCGTTTGTCGCCGCCGCCGGGGTCGTGTTGATGATGAAAGCCGCGCGCGCCGGCTTGTTGAGGTCGGGAATATACGCAGCCGCGCCATATAGTGCGCCCCGCCACGGTTTGGGCGCAGAAGCGGCGACGGCTGCGAAAGCCGTCGCCGCGATGAAAAAAAACAAGATGAGGGAGCGAAGCGGCGTCATGAGGTGCGGCGGCTCCCTTAACGGCCGGCAGGATTGCCGCATTGGACCACACCAGCGCGCGCGCCGAAAGCGCATGAAAACGCCGCGATCGACGATTTCTGGCGGCCGCGGCCCGGGCACCGCAGGGCTCCCGCCATGGCCCCGCCGCCGCTTGGTTTGCGCCAAAGGCGCGCGCGGCGTAATACGTCCTCATGCAAGGCGAAGGCGGGCCGCTCTCCTCGGCCGCGCCGATGGAGGATTTCGCATGAAGGACGCGCGGGCATGGATGTGGTCCGACGCGGTCGACGTTCTCACCCGGGCCGACCGCCTGCACCGCCAACTGTTTCAGCTGGCGTCCAGCCAAAGCCGCCGGCCGAATTGGGAGCCGCCGGTCGATCTCGTCGAGACGGAGCGCGAAGTGCTTGCGCTCGCGGCGCTGCCCGGCGTCGATCCGAAAGACATAAGGGTGACGATCGAGAATGGCGCATTGGTGATCGCGGGCGAACGCCTGTTGCCGCCGGAGTTCCGGACGGCCGAAATTCACCGGCTGGAACTGCCGCAGGGGCGCTTCGAACGAACAGTGCCGCTGCCGCCAGGGCGCTATGAAGTCAGGCAGCCTTCGATGCAGAACGGCTGCCTCGCCATCGTGCTACGCAAAATCATCTGATAGAGGATCGCATGGAAAGCTTCGCGCCGACGCGCAAAGGGCGCGCCGTTTTTTCCGCCGACGCCGCCGCCACGGCGGCGCCGGGCTCCGCCGGCGCCGGCGAGACGCTCGATCCGGCGAAGGACGCGCTGATCATCGTGCCGGTTCGCGGCTTCGTGCTGTTTCCGGGCATCGTCATGCCTGTCGTCTTGAACGGCCCCGCCGCGATCGCCGCGGCGCAGGAAGCCGTGCGGCAGCAGCGGTCGGTCGGAATTTTGATGCAGCGCGAGTCCGGCGCGGAGGAGGCAAGTCCGCTCAACATGCATCGCTTCGGCGTCGTCGCCAATATTTTGCGCTACATCACCGCGCAGGATGGCGGCCATCATCTGATCTGCCAGGGCGAGCAGCGCTTCCATGTCGAGGAGTTTTTGCGCGAGCGCCCCTACCTCGCCGCGCGCGTCAAGCGCATCGAGGAGCCGGACGAGCGCTCGCCCGACATCGAAGCGCGCTTCGTTCATCTTCAGGGGCAGGCGTCGGAGGCGCTGCAGCTGCTGCCGCAGACGCCGCCGGAACTGATCGCCGCCGTCAACAGCGCGCCCTCGCCCGGCGCTTTGACCGACCTCGTCGCCGCCTATATGGACGCGAGCCCGGCGCAGAAGCAGGATATTCTTGAGACCATCGATCTGCGGGCGCGCATGGATATGGTGGCCAAGCTGCTCGCCCAGCGCATCGAGGTGCTGCGCCTGTCGCAGGAGATCGGCCGCCAGACCAAGGCGAGCCTCGACGAGCGCCAGCGCGAGATGCTGCTGCGCGAACAGATGGCCTCGATCCAGCGCCAGCTCGGCGAAGGCGACGGCAAGGCGCAGGAGATCGCCGAACTCACCGAAGCGATCGCCAAGGCGAAGATGCCGGCGGAGGTTGAAGAAGCCGCGCGAAAAGAATTGCGCCGGCTTGAGCGCATGCCCGACGCCTCTGCCGAATATGGCATGATCCGCACCTATATCGACTGGCTGATCGAACTGCCATGGAGCCTGCCGGAGGAAGCGCCGATCGACATCGCGGAGGCGCGCCGCATCCTCGACGCCGACCATTTCGGGCTCGACAAGATCAAGCAGCGCATCGTCGAATATCTCGCCGTGCGCAAGCTTGCGCCACAGGGCAAGGCGCCGATCCTTTGCTTCGTCGGGCCGCCCGGCGTCGGCAAGACCTCGCTCGGCCAGTCGATCGCGCGCGCGATGGGCCGCAAATTCGTGCGGGTCAGCCTCGGCGGCGTTCATGACGAGGCCGAGATCCGCGGCCATCGCCGCACCTATGTCGGCGCGCTTCCCGGCAATATCATTCAGGCGATCCGCAAAGCCGGCGCGCGCAATTGCGTCATGATGCTCGACGAGATCGACAAGATGGGCGCAAGCGCCCATGGCGACCCCGGCTCGGCCATGCTCGAAGTCCTCGATCCGGAACAGAATTCAACCTTCCGCGACAATTATCTCGCCGTCCCGTTCGACCTCTCCCGCGTCGTGTTCATCGCCACCGCCAACATGCTCGACACGGTGCCGGGGCCGCTGCGCGACCGCATGGAGATCATCGCCCTCACCGGCTATACAGACCGCGAAAAACTCGAGATCGCGCGCCGCTATCTCGTGCGGCGCCAGCTCGAGGCCAATGGCCTTAAGCCCGACCAGGTCGAAATCGACGACGATGCGCTGATCGAAATCATCCGCGGCTATACGCGGGAGGCCGGCGTGCGCAATCTCGAGCGCGAAATCGGCCGTGTGCTGCGCCATGTCGCCGTGCGCATCGCCGACGGCTCGGCGAGCCATGTGCATGTCTCCCGCGCGGAGCTGACCGAGCTGTTGGGGCAGCAGCGTTTCGAGGACGAGGTCGCGATGCGCCTCAGCGTGCCGGGCGTTGCGACGGGCCTGGCCTGGACTCCCGTCGGCGGCGACATTCTGTTCATCGAAGCGACGCGAGCGCCCGGCCACGGCAAGCTGACCCTGACCGGCCAGCTTGGCGAAGTGATGCGCGAAAGCGTGCAGGCAGCCTTGAGCCTCATCAAGAGCCGCGCCGCAGAGCTCGGCGTTGATCCCGAGTCGTTCGACAAGACCGACATTCATGTGCATGTGCCGGCCGGCGCGACGCCAAAGGACGGCCCGAGCGCCGGCGTCGCCATGTTCATCGCGCTGGTGTCGATCTTGACCGGTAGACTCGTGCGCAACGATACGGCGATGACCGGCGAGATCAGCCTGCGCGGCCTCGTGCTGCCGGTCGGCGGCATCAAGGAGAAGGTCGTCGCCGCGGCCCGCGCGGGTTTAACGCGCGTGCTGCTGCCGGCGCGCAACCGGCGCGACTACGACGAAATCCCGCAGGACACGCGCGAAAAACTTGAATTCGTCTGGCTGGAAAAAGTCGACGACGCGATGGCGGCGGCGTTCGAGGGGATGGCGGCGACTCCCGCGCCGAACTGACCGCCGGCAGGGGACTGCGTCGGCGTCAGTCCTTCGCCGAAACGCGATGCTCCAGCTCCTCGCCCTTCATGAAGTGAACGAGGTTGCGCTCGATGATCGCCGCGAGCCGGCGCGAAGGAAGCGCACCGCCCATCGCGGCGACATGCGGCGTGATGATGACGTTGGCGCGCGCCCATAGCGGATTATCGGACGGCAGCGGCTCTGGATCTGTAACGTCGAGGCCGGCGCCGGCGATGACGCCCCGTTCCAGCGCGTCGAAAAGGGCGTTCGAATCGATGATCTCGCCGCGGGCGATATTCACGACCACGGCGTGAGGCGGCAGCGCAGCGAGTTCCATAGCGCCAATCGTACGGCGCGTGCTCTGCGTCAAAGGCGCAGCAACAATGAGCGCGTCGCTGATTTTTAGCGCTTCGACAAGTCTTTCGTCGGAGAGCATTTCGTCGGCGAGCGGCTCGGGCCTTCCCGCCCGATCGACCGCGATGATGCGCGATCCGAAAGGGCGCAGCCTCGCGGCGATCTGCCGGCCGATCTGGCCAAAACCGAAAATCGTCACCGTAGCCTCGTCGAGCAATCTCATCTGCGAGCCGATCGCCTGATCCCATTCATGTCGGGCGCCGCGCGCAAGGGCGTCGGGCAAGCGGCGAAACAGCGCCAGCAGCAAGGCGAGCGCATGTTCGGCGACGAAGGGCGCATAGGCGTCCCCCGCGTTGGCGACGACGACTCCCTCCGGCGCGCCGAAACGCTCGATCGCGTCAAACCCCACGCTCTTCAATTGAATCCATTTGAGCGGCCCGGCGTTGCGCTTGAGCGCTTCGGCACGGTCGGCGTCATAAACAGTGGGGTCGGTCCACAGCGCATCGGCGTCCGGTAGCTCCCGAATAAATTCCGCGAGGCTGTTGGCCACGACCAACTGGACGTTGTGGCGGGCTGCGACAGCCTGCAATTCGTCCTGAAAGGGTTTCCCCTCAAGGATCATTTTCATCGATAGCTCCTTGCTCCGAAGATGTGGCCTCGCGCGGCGCCGGCTCGCCCTTACAGCAGCGGATCGAGCGTGCGGGCGAATCCCTCAATCGCGTCGCGGAAGGCCGAGACCGGCGCGACGCCTTTTCTCGTCTCGTCGCCCAGCATCTCGATCCAGGTGGCGACCGCCAGCACCTCCGCGCGGCCATAGACGACAGCGTTCGCCTCGAAATTCAAAAACAGGCTGCGCGGATCGATATTGACCGAGCCGACCATGGCGAGCCCGTCGTCGACGACCAGAATCTTGGCGTGCACCATGCCGCCGACAAAGCGGATGACGCTGACGCCCGCCGCCGCCGCATCTCGCAGCGGCTGGCCGCGCGCCAGATCGGCGATGAAATGGTTCGACGGGTCCGGCACGTAGATCCGGACGTCGACGCCTCGATGCGCGGCGAGCGCGAGCGCGCCGGCCAGACCGTCTGGCGGGATGAAATAGGGGGTGACGATCCACAGCCGCCAGCGCGCGGAGAAAGCGGCGGAGACGATCGCCGCATAGACCGGATCGCCCGGCACGTCAGGGCCCGAGGCCGCGATCTGCACCACCGCCTCGCCCGCGGCGGCGGCGGGATGGGGCGGCGGATCGACGGCGCGGCCGGTGACAAAGCGCCAGTCGGCGGCGAAAATCGACGCATAGTCGCGCACGGCCGGCCCCTCGATCAGAAAGGAGAGATCGCGCCAGCGCTTCGGGTCGGGCTCCGGCCCCATATAGGCCGTCGCCACATTCGCCCCTCCCGCGATCGCGCGAGAATCGTCGGCGATAAGCATCTTGCGATGATTGCGCAGATTGGTGCGCGTGAAGGTCTTCAAACCGACAGGCAGAAAAAACACCGCCTCGCCGCCGGCGCGCAGGAGCGGATCGAGCGCCCGCTTCGAGGTCGAGAAGGAGCCAAAGCCGTCGAGCAGCAGCTTCACCTCGACGCCGCAGCGCGCGCGCTGCGCGAGCGCCTCGATGACGGCTGTCCCGACCCTGTCAGTGTGGAGGATGAAGCTCGCCATATGGACGCGCCGATTGGCGCTCTCGATCACCTCGATGAAATTTCGATAGATTTCGACGCCGTCGGCGCAGAGCGCGAATTTGTTGCCCCCCCGTGCCGGCGGAAGTCCGTAGCTCTGCAGCAGAAGGTTCGCTCCAGCCTCGCCCGGCGGAAGCCTGACGGCGGGCGCGGCAGTCGCGAGCGGCGGCTTCAGCATCAGAGCGGCGCCGAGCTTGCGGCCGCCGAACAGGAGATAGGCCGGAATGCCGACCCAGGGAATCAGCAGGACGGCCATCAGCCAGGCGGTGGTGCTCGCCGCCGAGCGCCGCTGCCGCGCCAGCTTCGGCACGATGACGATGGTCATGACGACCCCGACGATCATCGCCAGATGCGACGCGATTACTGAACCAAGCATGCGACCCGCCAAACCCGAACTTTGCGCCTTTGACCACGGACGCCCGCTTGCCCGCAAGAGCGCCGGTCGCGGCCGCCCGCCTGACGCGCTGCGATTGTCGAGGGATTCGGGCCGGCGCGGAAGGGCGCCGGCAGTGAAATTCGCTGTTTTCTCGCGATCCGCGGGATGGCGCGAGAGGACAGCCTAGGGCCGGCCCGTTATCGGACGATTAACCATGGGGCGGCTAGATTTCATCGGTTTGCGGCCTCCGGTTGTCCGCATTGCCGCCGCAAAGATGAACCAAGTTTTCGATTGGCGGGCGCAGCGGCGCGGGATGGAAAAGCGGCGGGTTATCGGATGCAATCGCGCCTCGGAACGAAGTACCTTGCGGCTCTGAGCGCGCCGCCGCTCGGCGCCCTCCCCGCCGCTGTTCGGGTCTTGCTCCTATTGGCTGCGCTACTTTTTGCCGCCCCGCCCGCCGGGGCGTCCCCCAAGAGCGAACAGCCCATTCCGGCCGCGACCCTCGCGCTGATGGAGGCGCGCGACACAACGCCGGATGCGCCAATCCTGATGCGGGCCTTCAAGAAAGAATCGGAGATCGAGGTCTGGAAGCGCAATCGCAGCGGGCGCTATGTATTCTTAAAGAGCTTTCCGATCTGCCGCTGGTCGGGCAAGCTCGGCCCGAAGGTCGCCCAGGGCGACCGCCAGTCGCCCGAAGGGTTTTATTCGGTCGGACCGCGGCAGATGAATCCCAATTCGGCCTATTATCTATCCTTCGATACGGGCTTTCCCAACGCCTATGACAAGGCGCATGGCGCCTCTGGATCGGCGCTGATGGTGCATGGCACCTGCTCTTCGGCCGGTTGCTACGCCATGACCGACAAGGGCGTCGCCGAGATTTTCGCTCTCGCGCGCGAGGCGCTGCGCGGCGGACAGAACGCCTTCCAGTTCCAGGCCTATCCGTTCAAAATGACGGCGCAGAACTTGGCGCGCTATCGCGCCGATCCCAACATCGGCTTCTGGCGCCAGTTGAAGGAGGGTTTTGACCGTTTCGAGGCGACGGGCGAAGAGCTCGGCGTCGGCGTCGTCAACGGCCGCTATGTCTTCGCGCCCTCAAGCGATCCGGCGAATGAGGCGCTCGCCCTCGATCGCCGCACGCGCGAACAGGAGCGGATCGCCTCCTATATCGGCCTCGGCAGCGCCGCGGTCCGCACCGTCTATTCCGACGGAGGACAGAATCCTTATTTCACGGCGCTGCTGCGCAAAGGCGCCGATCTGGGCATGGTCAGCCGTCCGGAAACGCTGGCCTATGCCGGAATCGACGAGGTTTTGACGCCCGCCCGGGGCCTTTGCGCCCGCAAGGGCGGCTGCCCGGATATGGTGCTGCGCGGTCAGGCCGCGTCAAAATCGGCGGACGCGCAAAAACCGGCAAGCCCGCCGCCGGAGGCTCGAATCGTTTTCTCGGCAGGGCGCGTGATCGCGATCCGCACGACGGAGCCGATCACTTTGATGCCGATGCTTCTATCCTACAAATTATCGCTGCCGATGCCGCCGCAAACAATTATCGCGGGAGCGATGCCGATTTTACCCGACGCGTGGTTTTAGCGGGAGAAGAAAACGCAGCGGCTCGGTTTTCCGCCTGCATTGCCGCGCCAGTTTTTTAGAATCGACGGCATTTTTGATTTTGAACTCGATTCATTCCGAAGAGCGTTGCAACAAAGCGAGAGAGACTGTTCGCGATCGTTACGACATTGATTTATGACTTGCCGCCACCTTCGTTATTGCTTCCAGTCTTCTCGCTCCTGATAGGAAGACAGCGAGATGCTTCTCGGTGAAAGCCAGTTCGTATCGATGTGACTCATCTTCGATATCGAGCATGAATTGGCCCCACGCATCGATGAAGTCTTCGAATGTCAGCCCCAGAGGCGCATTAAACTTGGCGATCAGCACAATCCGGGCGCCCGGAGGAATGGGCGAGCTGGCCGCCCCTGCCCAGGAGGCGGAAACCAGCTTCGACGAGGCTGACGCAACAGGATCGCCGACGACGGGCCGCGTTTCTATTTCGAGGGGAAGGGAAGTTTCCGTGAGCGCCGATGTGATGATCGCGCATTTGATCTGCACATGCTTTGCGGACGCGTTGACCCCATAGAAAGTCAAGGACCGAACATGGCTGCCGCCCTCCACGTTCATGGTCAATTTATCTGGGAACAGGGTCAGCGGCTTCTCGCCATCGGCGCGAAGGGGGCCGCTTCGACGATAGTATAGATACGATCCGACGCCGATCGATCCCGCCAGGATCGCTAGATAGATCAAGCCGCTCCCAGCATCGGAAAACAATAAATGCCAGATTTGCACGGAGATAGACCCATTCTAAAGATTGGCGCACGGCCTAGACTATCACGACGAAAGGTGAATGCATCGTTTTAGCTTCTGCTGGCCGTCTTGCTTTCCAGCGAGGCGCCACCGCGGATTGTTGCTGAACGATGGGGACAGATTTGAGTTGCAGAACAGATCGCAGGCGACGCCCCCCGCATTCATTGAGCTTCGTGTGAACATAAGTCGACAAAACGGCGGATCAGTGGCCTTCGCATGAGGTTATTATATAGCGCTTAGCTGGTATTGACAATAAATGCTTGCCATAGATGAAAATTACAACCTTGTGTAGCTACTCCTGATGGCGCTCCCTTTTGCGCGTCACTCCGATTTGATCGGAAGCTCACCCCCTGCCAATCGCGCGCGTGAGTTCGTTCCGCTGGAATATTGTGATCCAGATTGAATCAAGCGGCGGGATGTAGCGCCGGCAAAGCTGCGCCCTTCCCGCGCCGCCAGAGATCTACTAAACCCCTTACGGACAAGGCGCTCCAAGCTTTTCAAGACCCCGCTTTCGATACAGCTCCGGAGTAAGCGACGAATTATTCTAACTATTGAATGTCCATATTCGTCAATATTGCAGCAGACCTATGTCTATATAATTTCCTGTTGCTTATTTTAGCGTTTTGATTAACTATAGAAAAGTCAACACGAGAACATATATTATTGCGGGAGATTTTCAACCTCCCCACAGGAGACGATTATTGACAAGGCCCGCAGCGATGACAGTTCCTCCATTTATCTTGAGGAAACTCTCCATAAAGATGGATCGACTACAGTATCTTTATGATGCAGGCCTGATCGCTCCAGGATCAGCCGAATGTCTCGACTTATTTGCGCTCAAGGAACTGCAAACGCAGCTTCTGGAGACCGCTGACTTCGTCAAGTCATGGGGTTCGCGGACGTTCGTTTCGGCAAATGAAACGCATCACTAGCCAGATCGCGATGATTTTGAATTGACTCAATCCAGATTGTAAAACGCAATTAATTCAAACTATTTCGGACGCTGGGCCGACTTGAGGTTCCCGCTCTTAGCCGACCGGCATGCAGAAGCTGAAGCGCGTTTCTGTAGCCGACGAGGCGCCCGTCTGCCCTCGCAGCGGATCCGGCGCCATCAGCGTCAGATCGACGCAGGGCGTCTGTGCAAAAGCCAAGTCCGCCGCTGGCCGCCGGTCTCCTCCGGCGGTGGCCCTCACTGGACGGCGCGGCAAAACGTCACCCGGCGCCGGCATGAGGGGCGTCCTCTTCGGTGCGGATGGCGTCCGTCGTTCGCGGACCGGTTTCCATCATCCCATCGGTCCTCTCGATCCAGATTTTGATCGGGCCAGGCTCAATCAGCCCGAACGGCGTCGCGAAAGCGACTTCGGCGGCGTCGCGGCCGATGCCGATGCGCACGAGGCCGTCGAGCGCGGCTTGCCTTGTGCCGTCGAACAGCCACCAGTGGCCATCGAGATAGGCCTCGAACACGGCGTGGAAATCGGACGGCGAAAGACCGTAAGCGTAACAGGTCACGTAGCGCGCGGGAATGCCAAGGGCCCGGCAAAACGAGATGCCAAGATGGGCGAAATCGCGGCAGACGCCAGCGCGCTGGATGAGCACTTCGGTCGCCGTCGTTTTGGCGTCGCTGCTGCCGCGACGATATTCAATGTTGTTGTAGATCCAGCCGCAGATCATCTCGACGCGGAGGTGGCCATGCGGAAAGGCGCCGAATTCCCGCATCGCAAAGGTCGCCAGTTCATCGGACGGCACAAAGCGGCTTGGCAGCAGATAGGGCAGAATGTCGAGGGGCAGATTCTTGACCGGCATTTCATGCACGCCTGCCGGGTCGACGCGGCAGATGTCGAGTTCGACCTCGGCCGAATAGGACAGATGAAGATCGCCGACGGGCGCGACGATCTGCGTATAGCGATTCCTGAGATCCGGGACTTGATAAGTCCGGTACGGAAGAGGCGGGTTGAACAGCAGCTGATCCTTGAGATTCAGATGCCGCTGCAGAAAAGCGACCTCGACGTTGAAGATAAACACCGTCTCCGCGAGGACCTTATAGGCCAGCTCGCATCCGAGCCTCAGCTTCATTCGTCTCTCCCCCTCCTGGCAATCGCAGGGCCGCCGGCGTGAACGCCGAACCGAAATGGCAACGCCTACGGTCGCATTTCGATGCAAAGATTTTTAGAAGGATGAAGGCTGACGGTTCCGACGCGCGCCAAACGGGGCCTCACGGCTGGCGCTGACTCATCAGATAGGCGACGATGTCGGCGATCTCGTCCGTGGTCAGACTCATATTTGGCATTCTTGGGTGCGGATCGGCAAGGAACGCCTTGAGTGAGTTCGGCGAAGTCGTCCGCGCGGCGATCGAGGCGAAGCTTGGCGCCTCCGTGTTCGACGTCGTCTGGTCGGGCGCGGTCACATGGCAGGTCGCGCACCAGCGCTTGGCGATGATCTCGCCCTTCGCCGCATCCGCCGCAAAGGCCGGAGGAATCGGCGCGCCGCAGACCGCCATCAGGAGTGCAAAGCCGGCGACAGCGCTGCGCCCAAGGCGCGATGGCGGCATAGAAACGAGCATTGAGATTTCCTCCAATTAGCGGCTTTGAGATTTACGGCGAAGGACGATAGGCGGCTCGGACCGGCGTAAGCTTGAGCGCGATCAAGGCAATCGCGGTTTAAGCTGTGGCCAGCCTTGCGCCCGGTGAAATCGCGCCTTCGGCCGCAACACCAAAGAAGGCCGCGACGCCCTCGCTTATATCCTAACTTTTCGCGGAGGCCATTTCGGCATCTTGGCGGACCTTCATGAGGATTGATCGGCGCCGGGACGACGCCGGATCGTCATGCCCCGGCGAATCGGGCGGATCTATTGACGCCTAATACCGCGTTCGATAGGTTTTTGCGGTGAAGACCCTCTCAACGCGCCCGTCGCAACGATCTTCCGCATCGCTTTTGGCGGATCGCCGCAGCTTTTTGGGAGGGCTCGCCTGCGCAAGCGCTTGCGCCTCGGCCGCTTTCGCCGCCGGTTCGGTCGGCCTCGTTGAAACTTCCGTCGGCGAGGCCAATGCGCAGATTCGCGGCGCAACGCGTCCGCTCACAGCCGGCGCCGATATTTTTGTCGGCGATCTTGTCAGCACCAGCGCGACGGCGCGGCTCGTCATGCTGCTCGGCAGCGCGACGCGCGTGCGTCTCGGCTCAAATACGCGGCTGCGCGTCGACAAGTTTCTCGCCAATGCCGGCGGCGAACTGACCTTCGATTCCGGGCCGGTGGTCGTCGACCATGATGAAAAAGCGGGCCCGATCGACCTGCGCCTGCGCTCTCCATTCGGCCTTATCGCCGTGCGCGGAACGCGATTTTTCGCGGGGCCGAGCAATGGGACATTCGGCGTCTTCGTCGAGCGCGGAATCGTCGATTTTACCGCGGGCGGCGTGACGCTGCGGCTGACCGCCGGCGAAGGAACCGACGTCAAGCGGCCCGGCGACAAGCCTTCGGCGATGCGGCGCTGGCCTTTCGAACGCGCCAATGACGCGATGCTCAGCACTTACTAGGCGCCGGCTCAAACACCTCGATCTCTTCGCTGCGGCCGCGAATCTTCAGCCGGCCGATCGAACGCACGGTTCCGGGCGCGAGCCGCGCGGCGGCGATCGGACCGATACAGATCGTCGTTCCGAGCTCCTTATTCGCCGCTTCAAGCCGGGCCGCCGTGTTGATCGCCATTCCATGCGCCGTATAGTCAAGTTTACGCTTGCCGCCGACGTCGCCAATGATCACGGGACCCGTCTCAAGCCCGATCCGCGTGCGGCCAAGACCGAGCGCTCGCGCCTCCGGGCGGATCCGAAACGCCGCGCAGGCTTTGCTGAGCGCGACCGCGCATGCGACGGCCCGCTGCGGATGATCGGGCAGATCGAGCGGCGCATTGAATAGCGCGTGTATCGCGTCGCCGACGATCTTGTCGACCATGCCGCCATGTTCGACGATGATGTCGGCGAGCATCTGGAAATAGGCGTCGAGAAGGGCGATCAGATCGCGCGGCGCCGCTCGCTCCGACATGGCCGTAAAGCCCTCGATGTCGGTGAAAATCGCCGTCACTTCGCGCGTTTCGCCCTCAAGGCGCAAGGCGTCGGGGCTGGCGACGATGCGCGCGACGATGGCGGGGGCGAGATGCTGTTCAAATCGGCCGCGCAGGCGCCGTTCGCGGCGCTCCGTTCGGATGGCGCCGGCCAGAGCGGAAACTGTAAAGAGCAGCGCCGCCAAGGCCGGCGGACCCGCCGGATCCATCGCCAGATTCCCCCAGTGCAGGAGCGCTGCGGCGAGGCCGATCCAGCATGCGAGCAATCCAGCGACCACGGCGAGCCCGCGCATCGGCCGGAGCCAGGCTCCGGCGGCGATCGCAAGCAGCCCGAGCAATGCCGCGCCGGTCGTCTCGATCGGCGCGAGAATGGAGGGCCTCGTCGCAATCGCTCCCGACATCAGCGTCGTGATTGCGTCGGCCTCGATCTGCACGGCCGGCGCGGCTTCGGCCTCGGCGGTGCGGCGGAGAATACCGACTTCCGGCGCGCTGCTGCCGACAAGAACGATCGCGTTTCGAATCCGCTCGGCGTCAAAGCGCCGATCCAGAATATCGACGGCCGACAGCGTGCGCCGCTTCCAGACCTCCGGCGGCGATGCGCGAAAGCGCAGGCTGGCGTCCGGCCCCAGCGCGACGGCGCGATCGCCTATCTGCAGGCGCATCGGCGCAGCTTCGATGATCAATGTCGACGCTTCGCGCACGACCCGCGTGGCCTCGACGGCGAAGCCGGGCGCGAGCGAGCCGCCGGCGAGCGCCAGCAGTGGCGTGCGGCGCGCGACGCCGTCTGGATCATTTTCGAAGACGATGAGCCCGACGCCGGCGGCGGCGGCGGCCAGCGCCGGCATCGGACCGATCATCGCCGTGGCGCGCCAGATGTCCGGCAGACGCGGCGCGCCGCGCGCCAGAACGGGCGCCCCGCCCCGGTAGGGCGCTCCCGGCTCCTGCGACAAGACAGCGCCCAGCACGGAGGGCGCAAGCGTAAGCGCCCGCTCGAGTTCGGCGTCGCCATCGTCGAGCTCGCGCGCGATCGCGGCAAGGTCGGCGCGGCCTGTCTCAGCGGCGAGACGCCGGGCGACGGCCGCCGGCGATAACCTGTCCTCGCCGTCCAGCAGCATGTCGAGCCCAATGACGGTCGGCCCGGCGCCGGACAGCGCGTCGACAAGGCGGGCAAGCAGCGCGCGGCTCCATGGCCAGGGGCCGTATCGGCGCAACGCGTCGCTGTCGATGTCGATGACCACAAGGGGTTGACCCGGCGTCGCATCCGAAAAGGGCAGCTCCAGATCAAGCGCGTTTTCGCGCAGGACGCTCCGGACGCCGCCGACGTCGATCGCCCAAAGCGCCCCGACGGCGAGGAGGACGACGGCGCCGGCGATCTGCGCGGCGGAGGCGAACGACATGCGCTTCATGTCTGCTGAATAGCATCGCCGATTGGGCGCGTCGGAATTTTATGACGCCGACGCGAGCGCGCCAGGCCAACGCAAACAGATAAAGCCCGGCGATTAGTTCGATTTGAGAGCGCGCGAACAGCAGAGAATGGTGAATTTTCAGACCTGTTCCCGGGGGAACAGCGGCGCGGACCAGGGCGAGGGATGATCAGGGCCTCGATACCCAACACTGGAGACCTGATATGAAAACCCTTGGATTTGCCGCCGCCGCGGCGCTTGCATTGCTCACTCCTGCCGTCGCCGCCCCGGCGTCGCAGACAATCACCTTCACCATGGAGCCCTCGCCGGGCGCCGCGACCTGCCTGAAAAATGCGCGCGCCACCGTCATCGACCACAGCTTTGGCGATTTCGAAAATCTTGAAGTTCTCGTTCGCGGCCTGCCGCCGAACACGGATTTCGACCTGTTCACAATTCAGGTCCCGAACGCGCCATTCGGATTAGCCTGGTATGTCGGCGACATCGTCACCGACGACAAAGGCGTCGGCGTCGGCAATTTCGTCGGTCGCTTCAATGTCGAGACCTTCATTGTCTCGCCCGGGGCCGTGACGCCGCCGCCGCAGGTGCATTTGACGCCTCCCTTCCCCGACGCGACGGTGGGAGTCAAGACCGCGCCGATCCACACCTATCATCTCGGCCTGTGGTTCAATTCGCCGCAAGACGCCAAAAAGGCCAATTGCTCCGACGCCGTCACTCCGTTCAACGGCGTCCACAAGGCTGGGATTCAGGTTCTGAACACAGACGCCTTCCCGGTCGCCAAGGGCCCCTTGTTCCAACTCAAATAAAGGCGGCGACAGCGGCCGGAGCGTCTTTGCGTCCGGCCGCTTGCCATTGTTCAAGAAGCAATTGTCGCCAGAGCTTCGGCGCGATGCAGAGGCTCTAGCGAGTGATGAAGGTTTTGCTATAATTTCCGCCTTCCACCGTCCTGCGATCCGCGTGACGGCAAGGGTCGAGGCGCCCGTCTCAGTTTGAGAGCCATCATGGTTCCGCCGCCTCCACCCGACACGGCGCGTTTTTCCCTGTTCGGTCTTCTCGACGCCGCCGACAGCGCCGCGCTCGCGCCCTTGCTGCGCCGACGGCGCTTTGACGCCGGGCGGCTCGTTTTTCAACGCAACGACCCGGCGGACGAAGTGTTGCTGGTGACCGCTGGCCAGCTGCGCATTTCGGTCTGTTCGGTCGAAGGACGCGAGCTTGCATTCCGGATCGCCGTCCCCGGCGACACGATCGGCGAGATCGGCGTCCTCGACAATCGCCGCCGCAGCGCCGACGTGACCGCTCTTTGCGCTTCGGAAGCCTTCGCGCTCGGCCGCGCCGACTTGAACCAATTGTTGATAAGCCGCCCCCCGATGGCGATGGGCGTTATCCAGTTTCTCTGCGGGCGCCTGCGCGACACAAGCGAGCAATTGGAGACGCTGGCCTTGCAACGGGTCGAGGCGCGGCTGGCGCGGCTTCTCCTGCGTCTCTTGACCGCCGGCGGACCGGTTTGCGGCGAAATGCAGCTGACGCTGCAGATCACGCAGTCCGAGATCGGCGGATTGATCGGCGCCAGCCGGCCGAAAGTGAACGTCGCCTTTGGCGTTCTTGAGGAGCATGGCGCGATCCGGCGGTGCGGCAAGACGCTTGTCTGCCGTCTGCAAGTTTTGAGCAGAATCGCGGAAACCGCCGACGCCTGAAACTCCGAGTCACCCGATCAAAGTGGATTCGACAGTCGATTTTGCGGGGTCGAACGCTCCGTTCGGCCATAGCTCGCAAAAGGCTCGGCCGCCGGCTCCCGGTTGATCGGGCCGGCTCATCATCTAAAATGGCGGCCGGCCTGCCGATTCAGGATCTGATCATGGAGCCCGCACAGCGACGCAAGATCATCCATATCGACATGGACGCCTTTTTCGCATCGGTCGAACAGCGCGACAATCCGGAGCTTCGCGGCAAGCCGGTCGCCGTCGGCGGTTCGAGCCAACGGGGCGTCGTCGCCGCGGCAAGCTATGAGGCGCGCGCATTCGGCGTGCGCTCGGCGATGCCCTCGGTCACGGCGCGACGGAAATGTCCCGAGCTGATTTTCGTCAAGCCGCGTTTCGACGTCTACCGCGCGGTCTCGGACGAGATGCGCGCGATCTTCGCCGAATATACGCCGATCATCGAGCCCCTATCGCTCGATGAAGCCTATCTCGATGTGAGCGAAACTCTGAATGGCGCCCTGTCGGCGACCGAGATCGCGCAGCAGATCCGCGCGAAAATCCGCGAGCGGACGAATCTCACAGCGTCCGCCGGCGTCTCCTACAACAAGTTTCTGGCCAAGCTCGCCTCGGATCATCGCAAGCCCGACGGATTGTTTGTGATCACGCCGAAGATGGGGCCCGCCTTTGTCGAGCCGTTGCCGGTGCGAAAATTTCATGGCGTCGGTCCGGCGACCGCGGCCAAGATGAAGCGGCTTGGGATCGAGACCGGGTTCGATTTGAAGGCGCAGTCTCTGGCCTTCATGCAACAGCAATTCGGCAAAGCCGGACCCTATTATTATGGCGTCGCGCGCGGCGTCGACGAAAGGCCGGTTCGCGCCCATCGCATTCGGAAATCCGTCGGCGCCGAAAACACATTTTTCGCCGATCTCTTCACCTTTGAAGCGGCGCGCGAGGCGATGGAACCGATCGTCGACAAGGTCTGGCGCCATTGCGAGACCGCGGGCGCGCATGGCCGCACGCTGACCCTCAAAGTCAAATATGCCGATTTTCAGCAGATCACCCGGAGCCGGACCGGCATGACGCCGTTTGCGACGCGCGCCGAGCTCGAACGCCAAAGCCTCGATCTCCTCGCCCCGCTGTTTCCCTGCGACAAGGGCGTCCGGCTTCTCGGCGTGTCATTGTCCTCGCTGGATTTCGCGCAGGAGAGCGAGACGCTCCAATTGAGCCTCGGCTTGTAGGCGGCGCGATCGATCCGTGTAGCGTTTACACATATTGATTGCGCAACACGCCGACGCCGTCGATCGCAACCTCGATCGTGGTCCCGGATTTCATCGGCAACACGCCAAGCGACGTGCCGCAGGCGATGATGTCCCCCGCCTCCAGAGTCATGTCATGCGAGATGCGGCTGACCAGCTCCGCCGGCGCAAAGATCGCATCATCTAATCCATAGTTCTGCCGCTCGCGTCCATTGACCAATGTGCGGACCCTCAAGGCCATCGGATCGAGCCCGGTCGCCACTACAGGGCCAAACACGCCAAAGGTGTCGAAGTTCTTGGCCCGGGTCCATTGCGGAAAGGACGGGTCGCGTTGCAGCAGCTCCAGCGCAGTGACGTCGTTGACGCAGGTGTAGCCAAAAATATATTCGCCGGCGGACTCAACAGGGACAGCCGTGCACGTCTTTCCGATGACGACGCCGAGTTCGCCCTCGTAGAAGACGCGGCCGTCATAAGCGCCAGGCGCCCGGATCTGCTGGCCATGGGCGTTGAAGGAGTTGGGCGTCTTGATGAAATAGAGCGGCTCGGCCGGAATCGCCCAACCGTTCTTTTCCGCCGCGGCGTGAAAATTGTTCCACAGCGCCACCATTTTGGTTGGCGAGGTCGGCGTCAGCCAATGCGCCTCGGCCACAGGCACGATCTCGCCGGTCGCCGCGCCGCTGTCGAACAGATCGCCCTCATGGAGAAAGATGGCGTCTCCCTCGACGACGCCGATGCGGGCCTGGCCGCCATAGTCGATCCGCGCCCAAAGCGTCATTCGCGCCTCCCCATAAAATTTTCGCGTCGCGAAATCACCGATAGTGACGAAAACGCCGGCTGTCACGTCACGGTTCAGCTTGCCGCCGAACAGCGGCGCGTCAACTGTCCGAAAAGCCGAAAGGCGCGCTGGCGCGACGGTAATCGTCGGGGAGCACCTGCCGGCCGATCAGCGGCGCCGATCGCGCGGTGCAATTGGTGCGGTGGCAGAGACGGCAGGTGACGCCGATTGGCGTCGCCGCAACGGCGCTGAAGTCCGGCTGGTCCTGCGTATAAATCAGCTGGCCGGCGTGTTCGGCGGCGCAGCCAAGCGCGATGGCGCGCTCGACGCGCTGCGCGCCATAGGCGCCTCCCCCGGCCGTCACCGTGCGGGCGATCGAGAAGAACCGCTGACCGTCGGGCAATTCCAGCCATTGGGTGACGATCTGGCGCGGCGTGCGGAACACATTGTGGATCGACCAGAGCGGGCAGGCGCCGCCATGGCGGGCAAAGGGAAAGCCGGCGCCGTCCAGCCGCTTCGACACATTGCCGGCCGGATCGACCCGGATAAAAAAGAACGGCACCCGCTCCTGCCCCGGCTTCTGCAACGTGGTCAGCCGATGCGCGGTCTGCTCGAAGCTAGCGCCGAACTGGCGCGCCAGCGCCTCGACATCGTAGCGCCGCGCTTCGACCGCCCTGGCGAAGGCGGAATAGGGCATGATCAAAGCGGCGGCGGCGTAGCTCGCCAGCGCCCGCCGCGTCAGGCGCTCGCCGCTTTGCGTGGCGAAGCTGCCTTCCCGCAGCACGGCGTCGATCTCGTCCGACATTTCGAGATAGATCAACTGAAGCGCCAGCTGGAAGGTCTGGCTTGCCGCGTCCAGCGAATCGTCGAGCAGGATCTCGTCGCGATGGCGGTCGAGCCGCCGCGTTGAACCGACCATGACCTCGGAGGGCAGACGCCGGACGCCCAGATGGTGCCGGGCGCGCAAATGGCCGATGACGCCGGCGCGTCCGCTCACGGTCTGGGCGAGGCGCTCGGCGGCGTTGTCGAGGCCCGGAAAACTATTGCGGCGGGCAGCGAGAAAGC
The DNA here is from genome assembly GCF_000021745.1 of Methylocella silvestris BL2. Taxonomy (NCBI): domain Bacteria; kingdom Pseudomonadati; phylum Pseudomonadota; class Alphaproteobacteria; order Hyphomicrobiales; family Beijerinckiaceae; genus Methylocella; species Methylocella silvestris. The sequence continues at coordinate 3,472,406 of NC_011666.1, read as the reverse complement.
GCCTGGCTTCAGCGACAGGGTCCGGCGCATCCGCGCCCCGGTCTGCGCCGCCACGGCTCTCGGCGCCGCGATCGGCCAGCGCCAGCTGTTCTTCCTTATAGGCCGAATAAAGCCGCAGCAGCGCTTCCGTGACGCCGGGGTAGCTGGTGGCGACGTCCTCGGTTTCGAGCGGGGGCAGATCGATGTCCGAGAACATCGGATCTTTCAGGACGGTTTGAAGACGGCCGGTATATTCGGCGGCGCTGTCTCCGGCGAGATCGCTCATGTCGATCTTATAAGTGCGGGCGAGGCGCAGCAGCATGTCGGCGGTCAAGGGGCGCTGATTGCGCTCCAGCAAGGCGACATAAGAGGCTGAAATATCGAGATCCGTAGCCATATTAGCCTGAGTGAGGCCAAGATCCCGGCGCAGCCGGCGCAGGCGGGGCCCCATAAAGACGGGGCGGACATTGGGCATTTTAGAGGCTCCGCGCTGTTTCGAAGGCTCTGCGTTTGCTGGCCTCGCGCTCCATGTACAATCTTTACATCATTACAATCATTTTTTGTAAAGTATGACATCTTTGCTTCGCTCCCTCTGCACAGAGAGGGATTTGCTGTGGTAGGGGTGCCTCACAAATGTCTTCGACTGAACAAGGCAGACGCAAATGACCTATCAAGGCCCGATCAAGACGGCGCAACCGGGTGATTATCAAAAAAATATCACAGAGGTGAAGCAGCTCATCGAGAGCTATAAGGGAACCTGGGACGGCATCGATCCCGAAGCTGTGGCCCGCATGCGTCTGCAGAACCGCTTCCAGACCGGCCTCGACATCGCCAGATATACCGCCGCGATCATGCGCAAAGACATGGCCGCCTATGACGCCGATTCGGCCCTTTACACCCAGTCGCTAGGCGTCTGGCACGGGTTTATCGCCCAGCAAAAGATGATTTCGATCAAGAAGCATTTCGGCACGACGGATCGCCGCTATCTCTATCTGTCCGGCTGGATGGTCGCTGCGCTGCGGTCGGAATTCGGCCCCCTGCCCGACCAGTCGATGCATGAAAAGACCTCGGTCCCGGCCCTGATCGAAGAGCTTTACACCTTCCTGCGTCAGGCCGACGCCCGCGAACTCGGCGGCATTTTCCGCGCCCTCGATGCCGCCCGCAAGGCTGGCGACAAGGCCAAGGCGCAGGAGCTGCTGGCGGCTGCGGAAAACCATCAGACGCATGTCGTCCCGATCATCGCGGATATCGACGCCGGCTTCGGCAACGCCGAGGCGACGTATCTCCTCGCCAAGAAAATGATCGAGGCGGGCGCCTGCGCGCTCCAGATCGAAAATCAGGTGTCCGACGAAAAGCAGTGCGGCCATCAGGACGGCAAAGTCACCGTGCCGCATGAGGTCTTCCTCGCTAAGGTGCGCGCCTGCCGCTACGCCTTCCTTGAACTTGGCGTCGAAGACGGCATCATCGTCACCCGCACCGATTCGCTCGGCGCCGGCCTCACCCAGCAGATCGCCGTCAGCCATGCGCCGGGCGATCTGGGCGACCAGTACAATTCCTTCCTCGACTGCGAGGAAGTCGCGCCCGGCGACGCCCATAATGGCGACGTCATCATCAACCGCAACGGCAAGCTGCTGCGGCCGAAGCGCCTCGCCAGCAACCTCTACCAGTTCCGTTCCGGCACGGGCGCCGATCGTTGCGTGCTCGACTGCATCACCTCGCTGCAGAACGGCGCCGACCTTTTGTGGATCGAGACCGAAAAGCCCCATGTCGAGCAGATCGCCAGCATGGTCGACCGCATCCGCGCGGTGATCCCCAACGCCAAGCTCGTCTACAACAATTCGCCGTCTTTCAACTGGACGTTGAATTTCCGCTGGCAGGTCTATGACGCCTGGAAGGCGGAAGGCAAAGACGTGTCGACCTATGATCGCGCCGCTCTCATGAGCGTCGATTATGACGGCACGCCTCTGGCCAGCGAAGCCGATGAGCGCATCCGCACCTTCCAGGCGGACGGCGCGAAGCGGGCGGGCATTTTCCACCATCTCATCACGCTGCCGACCTATCACACCGCCGCTCTCTCCACCGACAATCTGGCGAAGGAGTATTTTGGCGCGCAGGGCATGCTTGGCTACGTCCTCGGCGTTCAGCGTCAGGAGATCCGTCAGGGCATCGCCTGCGTCAAACATCAGAACATGGCGGGCTCGGACCTCGGCGACGATCACAAGGAATATTTCGCCGGCGAGGCGGCGCTGAAGGCCGGCGGCGCGCACAACACGATGAACCAGTTCGGCTAACAAGCCGGCTCTAAAATCGAGACGAGCGATTTGCGGCCCGGAGCTTCACGCTCCGGGCCGCTTTGCGTTGAGGACCGCCTCAAGCCGCGACACGCGCGCGCATCGACAGGCGGGCGTCGCGCAGGGTGAGCACGAAACCCGAGGCGACGAGGCAGAGCGCGCCAGCGACAAAGAACGCCGGCAGATAGCTCGCATAAGCGGTGCGGCTGAAACCCGCGCCATAAGCGGCGGAGGCCGCGCCGAGCTGGTGGCCGGCGAAAATCCAGCCGAAGACGAGGTTGGCCTTGTCGCCGAAGCGATCCGCCGCGAGCTTGATCGTCGGCGGCACCGTCGCGACCCAGTCAAGGCCGTAGAACACGGCGAACAGCGACAGGCCGTAAAAGGTGAAATCGGTAAAGGGCAGATACAGCAGCGAAAGGCCGCGCAGGCCATAATACCAGAACAGCAGCCACCGGCTGTCGTAGCGGTCGGAGAGCCAGCCCGAGCCTACGGTGCCTGCGAAGTCGAACACGCCGATCATCGCGAGCACGCTCGCCGCCGTCACCGCAGCCATGCCATAGTCGCCGCACAGTGAAATAAAATGCGTCTGGACGAGGCCGTTGGTGCTGGCGCCGCAGACGAAGAAGGCGCCGAACAGCACCCAGAATGTGTGCGAGCGCGACGCTTCCTTCAGCGCGAGCAAGGGCGACGCTAGCATGAAGCCGAGACTTGCCGGCTCGGCGGGCGGCGGGGACGACGGCGCTCGCCCCATAGGGAGCAAGGCCGACGTCGGCGGGCCAGTCGCGCATCAGCACGAGCGCCGCGAGCGCCGCCAGCAGCAGCGCCGCGAGCACGAAGACGAGCGCGCCGCGCCAGCCGATCGTTTCGGTGAGCTCGGCAAGCAGCGGCAGGAACGCCAATTGTCCTGTCGCGGCGCTGGCGGTCAGCAGGCCCAGCACCAGCCCCCGGCGGGCCGAAAACCAGCGCGTCGCCACGGTCGCGGCGAACACCATGGCGGTGAGGCCTGTGCCGACGCCGACCATCACGCCCCAAAACAAGAGAAGATGCCAAAGCTTTGTCATCACGAAAGAGCCGAGGACGCCGACAGCAATCAGCGTCAAGGCGGCGGCGGCGACCCGCCGCAGGCCGAAATGGTTCATAAAAGCGGCGGCGAAGGGGCCAATGAGCCCAAACAGGATGAGCCGGACGGCGAGCGCTGTGGAGATGTCAGCGGTCGCCCAGCCGAACTCCTTTTGCAGTGGCCCGATCAGCACGCCCGGCGCGCCGACGGCGCCCGCAGTCACCAGCATCGTCAGGAAGGTCGCCGCGGCGACGGCCCAACCATAGTGGACGCCGCGCCGCGCAAGCGCCGCCGCCAGGGGCGATGTTGCCGCGGGCGGCGGCGCAGGCGTCTCATTCGCGAGGGTCATTCTTCAGCCTCCGTCTGCGGGCAGATACCCGTAATAGGACAAAAATTAGAGATTGTTCAGGACAGACCGCAATTCGCGCGCCGCGCCGTCACCGATACGATCCTCGAGCATGCGCTGCACGCCGCCCCACAGCGGGGCGCCGTCCTCCAGCACGCGGCGCCCGTGCTCCGTGATCGACACGCTCGCCTCTCGCTGATCCTCGCCACGCCCGAGTTGCAGGAGCCCCATTCGCTCCAGCACCCGCACATTGCGGCCGATCGTCGAGCGATCGAGCTCGGTGCGCCGGGCAAGCTCGGTCAGATCGACCGGCTCGCTGCGGGCGACGGAGCGCAGAAGCGCGAATTGGGCGATGTTCACGCCGACCGGCTCCAGCGCCGCGTCATAGAGCGCGGCGACCTTTCGCGTCGCACGGCGAAGAGATGTGCAGTAGCATTCCGAAGCCATAATACGGGCATATACCCTTTATATCGCCGACGCAAGCCGGTCACCCTGCTTTCGCGGCCTCACCTCGCTTGAGGTCGGCGCTAGGCGGACTGAATGCCGTCAGTCAAGATAAGATCATTTTATCGGGACCGCCTCGATCAATTCATCGGAGGCAGGCGGCCACAGCGTCTGGATGACTATGACGCTCAATGCGCCGCGATGGTGATCTCGGCTGTCTCAACGCCGGAAATCGATATGACCTCACGAAGCATGATCTCGGACCGGGCGACGCCTCTGAGACGGCAGAAATCGCGGATGCAGGCGTTCAGCACGCCGTCGCGCGCGTCATCGTCGAACGCTGAGAGAGGAATGATGATGCGGGTCGGCTGGTTAGACTGCATGGCTTCTCTCCGAAACTAGAACTCGAGCCGCTTGAAACTTGGCCATCGAAATCACGTTGAGACCCGCGCCAACCAACTTAGCCCTGCGGCTTTTTCTGTTTCGCTTGCGGCATAAAGCGGCGACCCAGGCGGTCATGGCGCTGGCGACTTTCGCAGCATCAGCGTCGCCATTCTCGGCTTTGATCCCGATGCTGACGAGAGCCTGGCGCCAACCCGGAATCAAATGGTCGTCAAGGTAACTCTGTAAATCGGGGTCGATTGCCAAATTCGGTTTGCGCGCAATGAATTGGATCAAGTCCTGAGCCATTTTATTTCCCATCGACAGCTTTCGACGAGCAGGCCCTAGGCGCTGCGAGCGAGGCGTCATCATGATATGTGATGAATAAACGCACTTCGTAGTTGTTAGTTGCGCGTGTTTGGCTCTATTTTTCGCGGACGCGGCGAAAATGACGGCTGATCTCGACTGAGCTCAGCAGCGCTCACGGGCACAGCGGCGGAGCGCTTGCGAATGACCTCATGATTCGCGCCAACCTCGCCTAAACCGTCCATCCAGGACCCTATCGCATCGCGGCCGCGCGCCGGCTGCTTTGGCTGGCGGGCGCGCAATGCTTAAACGGGAGCCGGTTGTACGGCTCCCGTTTTGCAAAAAGGGATGGGGTATGTCGGGGAACGCCGCGCCCCTCCGGGAGGCCTGACCGCTAAGCTGCAGGCGCATTCAGCGCGGGCAATGCTCGTTCAGACCTGCGCCTCTGGAGCTTTGCAGCGGTGGACCAGCCAACGATTCCGATGAGATAACCAATCTGCAGGAGCGTCAGAAAGAGCGCGGCGTATAATGCAGCGTGAGAAAAACGTTCTCCCGCGAAAGTGGCGGCCAAGACCGTGGCGATGGCTACGAGCGCGCATGACGGAACGAGGATGTAGGCTTTAAAATTGCAACCGAGGATAATTCCAAATATTAAAGCTGCAAGTGAGAGAATATACATTGAAGCCGCCCTTCAGGGGTTCATAAATATTTCTAAACCCACTCGGTCGGGTTGTAGTAGCTCAATAACGTCGCCAAAGTTAATCTGGTTCCTTTTTGTTTCATCGCGGCACAGTTTTATTTGATTTTTACTGCACTGCAAAAATATTTGCCCGTATTGGTTGTGATTTACATGAGATTTCGCTTGGACAGCGCCCAAGCTTTGCTACGGTTAGGAAGTAAATTAGCCAGCAACGGCCTGTTGGCTTTGACGCCGTGAGGGCCGCAAGTTCTGCTTCCGCTTGACTTTCGCTGGCTCCCGACAGCGCTCGCGGTCCCTGTCTGGCTCGTTTGACGGCGGACCCTTATCGACCAGCGCCTTTATGCCGAAATGCTCGATGCCTCCGAGCGCTCCAGGCTCGATTTACCGCCAATCGGAATGTCGGCCTCGACAATCACGCCTTGGCGGGATGCGCGATTGCGAATGGTCACAACTCCGCCGACCGAACGGACACGCTCCTGCATGCCGGCAAGTCCAAACCCGTTCGGCCCCCGATCCTTCGAAAAGCCGCTGCCGTCATCTTCCACGACGATTCGGATCCGCTGCTCAAGGATCTTTATCCGCACATCGATCCTTGCCGGCTGGCCATGCCGTATCGCATTGCTGAGACTTTCCTGAACGACGCGAAAGACGACAGCGTCGAGCGGCAGCCCTATTCGCTCTTCCGTGACGTCTACGCCGAAGGATAATTCGGGGCGCCGCGCTTTCCAGAAGCCGATCAGATTGTCAATCGCGCCGGCAAGGCCGAGATCCAGCAAGGCGCCGGGGGCAAGGCGGCGCAGAACGTCCCTTAAATGCCTCTGCATATGACGCACCGCGTCGGAGATCGCGTCCGCGCGGGGGCCGACCTGGTCGCCCATCCCCGTCTGAAGAAACTGCCGGATCATCGCGGCGTCCGCGCCGACCGAGAATAGAAACGGCGCGACCTCGTCGTGCAGATCGCGCGCCAGCTCCGCGCGCTCTTCCTCCTGCACATTGACAATCTGCTCATGCAGCGCGCGGTTCTGCGTGGTCATCCCCTCAAGCCGCGCCGCCATGATATTGAATCCGTATCGAAGCGGCTCAAGCTCTCGATAAGCCAAAGGCGCGACGCGCGTCGCATAGTCGCCGCCGCCAATCCCGGAAAAGGCGTCGCATACGTCGCGCAACGGGCTCAGCGCCGTCCGGATGGTCCAGAACGCCAGCGCAAGGACCAGGGTAAAGAAAACCGCCATGATGATCAGGGTGAGGCGGAAATCGCTCCAGGCCTCTGCCACCTCATTATGGGGGTCGGCCTCAAGCGTCATGCCGCCGATGGAATGAAACGCGAACGGCAGGTCGAGCTGCGTCCGCAGCGGCTCTGCCGCTGTGACGAGACGGTAGAACCAGCTTGGCGCCGGGTCATCTGGCGCCAGCAACTGCGAACGCGCGAGGACCTCGCCATGAGGCCCGAAAAGCGTCGCGCGCAAATGCCGGTCGCCGTTGAAATCATCAACGACCAGCCGCAGCCGCTTCGCGGGATCAATCGCCTCCTCGCGATCGTCGACGGCGTTGCCGGCCGTATGCAAGCCGACCGACATGGCCGCCTGCATCTCCGTGCGAACCTTATCGAGGACATGCTCATAGGTGAGCGCAGAGCCAAAGGCGAGGCTCACAATCAGGACGATGGTAAGGGATGCGACCAGGCGGCTTTGGATCGACATGGAAAGCCTCAGAGCGGGCCAGACAATCGCAGCACATCTTTAAACATCGAACTGAGCGCAGACCCTCTAACACGGCAATTGCGACGCGGCCCCAGAGCCGCGCCGCAGACCAGGTTCAAAAAGTAACTTTGAATCCGCCGTAGACCGACAGAGGTTGCGCCACAGTCACCGCTCGCGCGTCGCCGATGCCGCCATTTTCCGGATTATTGTTGAACAGAGTGGCGTTGACATTCCCGCCGCTCGTGTCGGTACCGTAAAACGTTCCAAATGTCGCGTATCTGTGATTGGTCACATTGTTGATCAATCCGAACAGCTGGATTTGCTCGGTCGCCTGATATGTGGCCCGCAGATTCACATAATAGTAAGCGGGAAGCTTCGGATTGAGATTGGAATCATCGCCCGTGTAATACTGGTCCCCGACGACGACCGCCTCCGCCGTCACCTTGAATTGCGGGGTCACGGCATAGGTCACGCCAAACTTGCCGAGATTGCTCGGAATGCCGGGAATGCGATTGCCCGGCCGGACGAAAATATTACCGTCGTCGTCAGCGAAAGGATTATTCGGAGACGAGAAGGTGCCGTTGAATTGATAAGTCGCGTCAACATGGGCGTAATTGGCGTAAAGGCTCACCGGCCCATAGTTATACTGAAGGCTAAGTTCCGCGCCCTGCCGCAAGGTTTCCGGCACATTGGTAAAGAATCCCTGCCCCGAGATTTCGCTCGCCTCGTTGACGATGTCATTGGTGCTCGTGATATGAAATACGCCGGCGTTGTAAACCAATGTGCCGTAGCCATTTGGTATCGTCAGCGTGCCGCGGGCGCCTCCTTCGAAGGTGTGCGAGACGACCTGCTGCAGCGGCGGGTCTGATACAAGCGCGGTCTCGAGAACGCAAGGCAGCGCCGGGTTGGAGCACTGGCTTTCGAGCGGCGTCGGCGCCCTGTTTGCTTCAGAGTAGCCGCCATAGAAGGTCAAGGCCGGCGAGGCCGTGTAGGTGAAACCCACGACCGGGTTGATGCGATTATAGCTGGCATTGGAGTTGAGGTCGGGAGACTGGCCGCTGACGTCCGAAAGCCCGATATTGGCGACGTTGAACCTTGCTCCAGCCGTTACGGCGAATTCATTGGTGATGTTCAGGGTGTCGAGGGCAAAAAGGCCAAAATAGGTCGCCGATCCATGCACCCAGACCGGCGCGAAGCCGACATTGCCTTCGGTCTGGAGAACGGCTTGCGAGCCCGGAAAGCCCGTGAACAAATTCTGGAAACTCGGATCAAGCTGACCGAGCGTCGTCGTCGACGAGAAATGCGTATAGCTCTGGTCGACGCTGCCGCCGACAACAAAATAATTGGTGTGATCGAAGAGCTTGTCCTTGTTTGTCAGCTGCTCCTGCGCGCCAAATGTCTGCGTATGCGTGGCGGTGAAGGCGGTCGTTCCATAGGGGAAGTCGTCGCCGAGGAACGGGATCGGCTGGCCGTGATTGGTGAATTGATAATCGTTCGGATTGTGGCCGAAGAATGCGCCATCGTTGGAAAGGCAGGCGTTGCCGTCCGTGCCCCCCTGATCGCCGCAGTTCGCGATATCGGCGTCGTTGCCGTCGACGTGATACTGGTCGAACTGACGGTAATAGAAATTGCTCGCCAGGGACCATGTCGGCGTCAGGTCGAAACGGCCGGTAATCTGAACCAGACCCGCCTGATTATTGGTCGTCTGCGGCGTCGTGAAAACGGAGTTATACTGCTGGTCTACGAGCACCAGGGGCGTGGTGCCCTGAACGCCGAGCCAGGTGCGGCTGAAGGCGCCAATCGCATGGAATTCGGAATCCTGCGTGCGGTAGCCGAGATCGGCGTAAGCGCGTTGCAGATTTTGCGCTCCGAAGGGGCGATAGCCATCATCGCGCAAAGCGTCGGTCGCGAAATAAATACTGTAGTCGCCGACCTGCTTGCCATATTGCACGCTGCCGTAAAGGCGCCCGTATGAGCCGCCGAGAACCTGAGCCTCGCCGCCATGATAGGTGAAGCCGTTCTTCATCGTAAAATTGATGGCGCCGCCGAGCGCGTTCAATCCGAAGATCGGATTGTTTGTAAAGACGTCGACGCGGTCGATCGCGATCGGAGAAATAAGATCGAGATTTGTGCTGTCTCCGAACGCCTCGTTGATGCGCACGCCATTCTGATAAACAGCGAGTCCTTGCGCCGTCCCCGATATGCGGGACGTGTCGAAGCCGCGATAAAACAGATCCGGGGAGAGGTCGGTCCCGTCGACGTTGATCCCTATCGCCGCCGGCACATGGGCCGTGATCGCATCCGCGACAGCGGGAGATTTCTTATCCTCGAATTGCTGCGACGTCACAGTCGATACGAATGCGGGAACCTTGTCTTTGTCGATGCTGCTCGCGCCTGGCACCGGCGTCGGCGACACAACAATAACGTCCGGCAATACAAGGGTGTTTCCGTCGCCGTCCTGGGCTTGAGCCGCGCCGATAATCGCAGCGCCGCCGACCGCCGAGGCGACAATGAACGACCTAGCTGTTCTGGCGTCCACGAGACTTTCCTTCCGGTTTCGTTCTGGCGCCAGCATTGTGGAAGAAGGCTTTCCTTGCCGGCGCTTGATAGGGCGATAGAACGTTAATGCAGCGTCTTTCAAGCGCAACGCCGAAAAAGACGATTTCAAATTCTGGATAAAGGGAGTTGCAATTATATTACGATCAAAACGTATAGGCGTGGACAAGTCATTCATGCGCGAGATGTTGGCCCGCGCAGCGATGGAATAATCCTTCTCGCCGCAGGATTATTCCCTTCCGGACCGGGTAGCATACATTGTTGATTGATATCGATCTTAAATGACTGCCTTTGATCAGATCGGGCGCCCTTTTTGGATTCGGCTTGGCCATTGTTTTCGTGCGAGTTGGGTCCGAGCGCGTCCCTTGTCAGAAAAGCAACCGTGGTCTTGCCGGCGGGAATATTTTCCCGATTTTTCGGGAAAACCGGCTCTATCGCCCTTGTTGGATTGCGCTACTGTTCCGGTCGTTCGGATCGAGGGCAGCAAAGCGAGAGAGTCGCTTTGATAAAACAATGCCGATGATTTCGTGACGCCTTGGGAGGAGCTAATGAATTTACGGAAAAGTTTACCGTGGCGCGCGGCCTTCGCCGGTTTGGCGATGGCGTCGCTGTCGGGCGCCGCCTGGGCCGGCTCCGATGAAGAAATCATAAAGAACAGCAAGAATCCGGATCTCTGGCCGGGGATGGGGCAAAATCTCGGCCTGCAGCGTCACAGCGAATTGAAGGACATCAACAAGGACAACGTCAGCAATCTTCAGATGTCCTGGTCGCAATCCTCGGGAGCTCTGCGCGGACACGAAGGGCAGCCAGTCGTTGTCGACGTCGGCGGAAAGCCGATGATGTTTTTCGTCAGCGCTTGGCCGAACATCGTGCAGGCGCTCGATCTTTCGGACCCCGACAATCCGGTTCAGGTCTGGTCCTACAACAAGGGGACCGATCGCGATGTGTCCGCCGTGCCGCGCGCCTGCTGCGACGTGGTCAACCGCGGCGTGAACTACGCCGATGGCAAGCTGCTGTTCAACACGCTGGACGGCTTCCTCATCGCGCTCGACGCCAAGACCGGCCAAGAATTGTGGGTCGTCAAGCACGCCTTTCCCGAACATGGCGAGACGGTGACGAGCGCGCCGTTGATCGCCAAGGACAAGGTGATCGTCGGCTTCGGCGGCGATGAATTCGCTGCGCGCGGACGGCTCGAAGCCTATGACCTCGCGACCGGCGACCTCGCCTGGCGGTGCCAGAGCAATGGGACGGACAAGGACGTCTGCCTGACCCCCGACACCAACAAGGCGCATCCCGAACATGGGACTTATGGCCACGATATCGGCCTCTCGAGCTATCCCGGCGACGAGTGGAAGCGTGGCGGCGGGTCGCCCTGGGCCTGGTACAGCTATGATCCCGAGCTCGGCCTTGTTTACGCCTCCACCGGCAACCCGGGGAACTGGAGCCCGACGACGCGTTGCGGCGCCGACACGGATGCGGAATGCAATTCAGGCAAATGGGACAACAAATGGTCGATGACGATCTTCGCCCGCAAGGTCGACACCGGCGAAGTCGTCTGGGCCTACCAGATGACGCCTTTCGATCAATGGGACTATGACGGCGTCAACGAGAATATCCTTGTCGACATGCCGAATGTCGACGGCAAGCCCGTCAAGGCGCTTGTGCACTTCGATCGCAACGGCTTCGCCTATGTCCTCGATCGGACAGACGGCAATCTCCTGCGCGCCCACAAATTCGTCACCGTAAACTGGGCCGAAAAAGTCGATCTCAAGACCGGACGGCCGGTCAAGGTGCCGGAGCACTCACCCTTCAAGATCGGCGTCAACACGCAGGCCTGTCCCTCGGCGATGGGCGGCAAGGATCAGCAGCCGGCTTCGGTCGACCCCAAGGATCCAACCAATTTCTATGTGCCGACGAACAATTGGTGCATGGAAGATGAGCCCCAGGCCCGCACCCATACGCAGCAGGGCACGGTTTATGTCTTCGCCAATGTCTACATGTATCCGGAAAAGCCGGGAGTGACGGGCAAGCTCAAGAAGTTCGACGTGCTGACCGGCAAGACCGCCTGGGAGGTCCCGGACGCCTATCCGAACTGGAGCGGCACGCTGAACACGGCGGGCGGCCTCGTCTTCTACGGAAGCCTTAACGGCGACTTCCGCGCCGTCGACCGCGATAACGGCAAAGTGCTTTGGCAGCGCAAGCTCGGCTCCGGCATCATCGGCAACCCGATCGCTTACAAGATCAAGGGCCATGAATATATCTCGGTGTTCGCGGGCATCGGCGGCTGGATCGGCCTGCCGGCGGTGGCGGGCCTCGATCTCGAAGACAAGTTCGGCGCGATCGGTTCGACGGCTCTGACCAAGGTCATCGGACTGAACAAGATCCCGCAGGGCGGCGCCCTCTATACGTTCCGAGTGCCGGACAAGGAGGCCACAGCCCACTAGCACACATCCCGTTCCTCCTCCGGACACCCTGCTCGCTCCCCGAGCACTGAGCAGGGTGTTTTTTCTTTTTCAGTGGCGAACGGTTCTCTCCGCGATGAAAGCTTTGATCTCTCCCGCCCTTGTTGGCGCGTTGTTGGCGGGCTTGCCAGCGTCGCGCGCGCTGGCTCAGGCGGCGCCCAACAACAAGCCTTTCGAAGAATTCAGCCAGATCGAGCGCGACGCCGCGAAAGCCGCCGCGCGCAAGGCGCATTTCTCGTCGTTTCGAGTCTGCGGCGATCCGGGAAACATGCCATTCTCGAATCTGGCGGAAGAAGGACTCGAGAATAAAATCGCAAACGTCATCGCAAAGGCGCTTGGGACGAGGGCGACCTACTTCTGGCGCCCCTATATCGAACGGGGCATGACGCGCCAGACCTTCGACACCAATGACTGCGATATATTGATGAATGTGCCGGCGGGCTATGAATCCGCGCTGACGACCTTTCCGCTGTACCGGAGCACTTATGTCTTCGCCTCGCGCAAGGATCGCGCTTATGACTTCAAAGGCCTCTCCGATCCGCGGTTGAAGACGCTTCAGATTGGAGTCTACGAACTCTCCGCGGCGCGTCAGTCGCTCGCCGATCATGGCGTCGTCAACAATGTCCACGTTCATGAGGTTTCTCATGACGGCGATCTGACGCCGGAGCATCAGCCGTGGCGTCAAGTCCAGGAGGTCGCCGACGGAAAGCTCGACGTCGCGGCGGTGTGGGGACCCTTTGCGGGCTGGGCGCTCGCGCAAGGCGCGCCGCTGGCGATCCAGCCGACCAATCTGATGGACGATGTCATTCCGATGGAATTCGATATCGCCATTGGCGTGCGCAAGACAGATGCGATCGCCAAATACGCTATCGAAAACGCTCTCAATGCGCACAAGGATGAAATCCGGAAAATCCTCGAGGATTATCGCGTGCCCCTCGTGGAATGCTCGGATTGCCTCGTGCCGGGAACGATAAAGGCGCATGGAATCTATACCGCGCCGATGGTTTCCGCCGAGGAGATGGAGAAACTGCGCCGGGAGAGGCCCGCAGTCACGCGCAAACAGCTCGACGATTGGCTGGCCGACGGCGCCGACGTCGACGGCGAATTCGATAATGCTGTGTTGGCGTCGGACAATAAGCGGCTGGAGTATTTGCTCGGTAAAGGCGCCGACATAAACAAGCGGGATCCTCAGGGCTACACGCCATTGACCGCGGCCGTTCGCCTCGGAGCGCTTTCGACGACGGAATTTCTTCTCGATCATGGCGCCGATGTCGAGGCGGCGGACAGCGACGGATGGACGCCGCTGCTGCACGCCATCCTGCGCAACGACGCGCCCGGGATCCAATTGCTGCTGTCGCATGGCGCAAATGTGGAGGCGTCGGCGCCCGGCGGGTTCACGCCGGTTGCTGTCGCGATCGAGGAAAAGAAATATGATGCGGCCAAAGCCCTGGTCGATAGCGGCGCGAAGGTCGATCAACCTGTCGGCGCCAAGAAGATAACGCCGTTGATGATCGCGGCGAGCGAGCCGCCGCCGGAGAGCCGCGTCCAGAAACTGACGCAGTCCTTGAATTCGGTCGAGATCGCGCGCGCGCTCATCGCCAAGGGCGCAAATGTGAACGCGGTCAGCGTCGATGGCGTGACGGCGCTAATGATCGCGGCTGCGCGCGACAATGCGCCGATGATCGGCCTTTTGATTCAGGCCTCGGCTGCCGCCGACATGAAAAGCTCAGATGGCGAAACAGCGCGCGAGATCGCGGTCAAGAACGGCGGGACGTCGGCGGCGCGGATGCTCGATCTCTTCGCCAAGACCTCGACGAAATGAGACGCCGGCGCCGCGTCTTACCGCCGGGTCGCTTTACCAAACTCACCGGAGAGGAGGATTGTAAATGATGAGGCAGCTGTTGCTTGTCGCCGCGACCTTGGCGTTCGCTTGCGCGGCGTCCCGAGCTGATCCAGCGGCGCCGGCGAGCGAGGCCGCGCCTGCAGGACCTGCGAACCAGCGTCAGCCTTCCTTAGCCGATCCCGAGAAGAGCCCCTCCGCGCTTCTTCCGAAATCAGAGGTCACGGGAAAAACGCCGGCGGACGTCGTCGCGGCGGCGCCGTTGGCTACCATCAACAATCCTTATACCGGGCAGGCCGATAAGATCGAAGCCGGCAAAGCCGTATTTCAGGGTATGGGCTGCCCAGGTTGCCATGGCGGAAATGGCGGCGGCGGCATGTGTCCGCCCCTGACCAATGAAACCTGGGTGTACGGAAGCGACGATGACACGCTGTTTCGTCTAATCACGCTCGGGTCGGACGGCTTACAGAAAAAAGGATTTATCCGCGTCGGCATGGAGAATATTGTTGGTCCGATGCCGCCCTTCGGCCAACTCATCCAAAGTGATGAACAGCTCTTCGAGCTGTTGGCCTATCTTCGCACATTGTACAGAGGGTCTCAAAAACGGGTGAATTGGTGAGGCTTCGGCGCTTGCGTTTAGAGGGCGCCTTTGTCGCGGCGCTGCTTTGCGGAGGGCTTTGCTTGTCAATCGACATAGGACCTGCTTTTGCGCTTGACCAGCCGGAAAACGCCAGCGCGCCGCCTGCCTCCAGCGAGATAAAGATCCTGTACCTGGCGGGGGATTATCCGAAGGCCGAATATTTGTCTTTATTGCAGAGTCAGCCTGGAGACGATGGCAAAGCGGGCGCGCTTCTGGCGCTAGGCGAGATCAACATCACCGGAAAATTCCTCGGATTTTCATTTGCCATGGACGTCGTCACGCTTGAGCGAGGCGCCGACGTCACGGGAAAGGCGCATGGCCTTCTAGACAAATATAGCGTGGTGGTCGCCGACCTCAACGCGCCGGATCTTCTAGCGCTGGCCAATGCTCCCGCCGCCCAGCATGCGCTTATCTTCGACATACATACCAGCGACGACGCGTTGCGGCAGGGGAAATGCGCACGGAATGTCTTTCACATTCTGCCAAGCACGGCGATGCGAGCCGACGCCCTGGGGCAATATCTGGCGAAGAAAGGCTGGCGGCGATGGTTTGTTCTGCACGGGCCGAGCGCCGAAGACGCCGCCTTTGCCGCCGACATCCATCGTGCGGCGTCCCGCTTCGGCGGCAAGGTCGTCGAGGATCGGGCCTATAATTATGACGCCGGGTCGCGCCGCGTGGACACCGGCTACCAACAGATCGCGACACAAATGCCGCTGGCGACGCAGGGCGCGCCGGCTCACGATGTGGTGATTGTCGCTGACTCGGCCGACCTCTTTGGCGATTATCTCCCTTACAACACATTTGAGCCGCGGCCGATCGTCGGCACGCAGGGACTATCTCCGGTCGCCTGGCATCCGGCGTTTCAGGAATATTCGGCGTTGCAGATGCAGCATCGCTTTGAACTCGCGGCGCATCGCAAAATGACCGAGCGCGACTATGCCGGATGGCTGGCGGTTCGCGCCATCGGCGAAGCGGTCATTCGCTCCGGAAAAGCAAATCCGGTGGATCTGGCCGAGTTCCTACGCTCCGACGCGTTCGGAGTAGCGGGTTTCAAGGGGCAGGCGCTGACATTCCGTCGCTGGGATCAGCAGCTGCGACAGCCGGTCCTTCTGGCCAGCGCTCTAATGGTAGTCACGATATCGCCACAGGATGGCTTCCTGCATCCAAAATTCTTCACTGACACCCTCGGATATGACGAGCCGGAGACGAAATGTCATTTCGCTCAATAAGGCTTCTTTGCGTTGCCGGCGCCTTTATCTGCCTCTCGGCCGCAAGCAGCGCGGCGTGGGCCAGCCGGATCTTCGTGAGCAACGAGCGCGATAACACGATCACCGTCCTCGACGGCGTCAGTTTGTCGACGATCAAGACGATTCCGGTCGGACAGCGTCCGCGCGGCATTGTCATTACCCCTGACGGGCGTGAAGTGCTCGTCTGCAATGGCGATTCCGGCGACATCTCGGTCATTGACGCGGATAAGCTCGAAGTATCGCGCACGATCGATGCCGGACCGGATCCCGAGACGCTGGCGCTGTCGCCAAAAGGAGACATCATTTACGTCTCTAATGAAGATGATTCCATGGTGACGATGCTGGAGCGCGAGACCGGAAAAGTTCTAGCGAAGGTTCCAGTCGGCATCGAGCCTGAAGGCCTCGCCGTCAGCGCCGACGGCAAAACCATTGTCGATGTCTCGGAGTCGACCAGCATGGCGCATTTCATCGACGCGTCGGCGCGGATGGTCGTCGCCAATGTCCTTGTCGATACACGTCCGCGCATTGCAGAATATACCCACGACGGCAGAGAGGTGTGGGTGACGTCGGAGGTGGGGGGGACGGTCGCGATCATTGATTCCGACGAGCATGTGGTCAAGCACAAGATCAATTTCGAAGTGGCCGGAATACGGAAGGAGCTGATCTCGCCTGTGGGTCTTCGGTTCAGTCTCGACGGCAAGCTTGCGTTCGTCGCGCTCGGCCGGGCCAACCGGGTCGCGGTGATCGACGTAGCGAGCTTGAAAGTTATAAAATATCTGCTGGTCGGCGATCGCGTCTGGCAGCTCGCGCTAAACCTGGACGGCAAGACGCTTTACGCTGCAAACGGACTGACCAACGATCTGTCGGTGATCGACGTTGATAATCTGAAAGTCGTGCGATCCGTTCCCGTCGGCCGTTTGCCTTGGGGCATTGCGATCAGCCCTTGAAGCGAACGAGGGCGGATCGGAGGAGTTTAAAAGGAGTCGCCTGCCGCTCCTGAAGATCACGCTAAGAAGCGTGCATCTCAACGGCGAGTCGGATCAAATCACTGGTGCGCTGAACGAGAAGCTTGTGCTTCATCGCCGTGCACGTGTTGGCGATGGTCTTGTAGGAAACGCCGAGCGTGTCGGCGATCGCCGAAAGGCTTTTGCCTTTGGCGAGAAGGCGCATGATGTCAAGTTCACGCGCCGAAAGCGACTTGCCCGGATCTTGCGAGCCAAAAACATTGAGCGCGAGATCGGCCGCAAGTTCGCGTTCGATATAGCGGCCGCCTCCCATCACCTGGTGAATTGCCTCGACGAACTCCTCGGCGCTGGCGCCTTTGCTGATATAGCCTCTCGCGCCGGACTGCAGCGCGCGCGCAACATAGAGCGTCACGGTGTGCATCGAGAAGATCAGCACGCGCGCTCTTGGATCTTCGATCAGCAGCCGCTTCAGCAGCTCGAGCCCGCCAGTTCCCGGAAGATTGAGATCGAGAATGACTATATCGGGACGCGTGGAGCGATAGATCGACAAGGCCTCGAGCGTCGTTCCAGCTTCGAGCAGCTCGACCGACTCCACGAAGACCGACAGCAAGCGACGCACGCCTTCGCGGACGACAATATGATCATCGACAAGCAACACTTTCATCGCCGGATCACGCGACAGTTGCAGGTCCTCAAGCCAATGAGCGCCGCCGATTGCGATCGACCAAGAACGCGAGGACAAACCATGCCAGCCTCCTTGAGGCGCCGGGTTGGGCCAATGTCGCCTTTCTTCAGCGGCTGTTTGGAAATTGGGTTCTCCTCATCCTGAGGAGCCATCTCGTGAGGGATGGCATGTCGCCCTTCGACAAGCTCGGGATGAGAGGATGCTTTCAGGGGGAGCCTCCTCACCATGAGCGCTTTGCAAGAAATCGGGTTTTTTCCAAACGGACACTCAGCGAGGTAACGCCAACAGCGCCGCCTATAAGGTAATACGCTTCATATTAACGCTAGACGCTCCCGGTTCAAGTCTCACAGGACTTGCAAATCTAACGGGGACTTAATTTTGGCCAGCTTAACGAAAGAGCACAGGAACAAATCTATGTTTCCTGGAAGACTATTGGACTATTATTTGAGAGAATTTCCTTACGAGAGCGTCTGACGAAACTCCCGAAGGGCGCCGTCAAGCCGCTACGCGCCATGATCGCCGACGGTTCTGCGCTGGCTTTTCCAAACTGGCGGTGCCTGCTGAAACCGTAAGCTCGCTTGCGCTGCAAATCAGACGATAGGAAAAAACTCCTTTTTTTCGCGCGCATGCTCTAAATTGCAGCCAGTGTGAAATTCAATGGATCCCGGACGTATGAACGAAATGCCCAAGCCGCTTTCCGATCAGCGCCATCCAAAGGCTGGCGCGACGCGCCCCGCGCATCCAAATCCGTGGCTGAAGCTCGGCCTCGAAATCGGGCCCTTGGCTCTGTTCTTCTTCGCCAATGCGCGGCCGCAGCTGTTTCATCCCCTGGTCGCGCCGTTTTTACCGCCCGCGCTGCTGGCGGGCGAGCAGGCGGGTCTTTTTACCGCAACCTTGGTGCTGATCGTCGCCGTTCTCGTGGCGCTCGTCATTTCCTATGCAATGACGCGGCGCATTCCGGCCGTTCCGCTGATCACCGCGGCGCTGGCCATCGCCTTCGGCGCGCTGACGCTTTATTTGCACGACGCGACCTTCATCAAGATGAAGCCGACGATTCTTTACATCTGCTTTAGCGCCGCGCTGCTGATCGGAATGGCGATCGGCCGCCCCGTGCTGCCGATCCTGTTCGACCATGCCATGAGCCTCAGCGAGCGTGGCTGGCGGCTGCTGACCTGGCGCTGGGCCGGATTTTTCCTCGTGCTGGCTGGCCTCAATGAGATCGTCTGGCGCACGCAATCCACCGACGTCTGGGTCGCCTTCAAATTCCCGGGCCTGTTCATCCTGGTGCTTTTGTTCACCTTCGCCCAGCTGCCTTTCATCATGCGCAACCGGCTCGACGAAGAAGAAGCCGCCAAAGCCCCCGAGCATTTTTGAGGAAACAGGCTCGCTCGGCAGGATGCTTCGAACACCGGGAATTGATCGCCATTTATGATTTTGGATAATTTCAATCCAAAATCATCGTAATTTAACTTGAGACGAACGCCGCAACTTTGTCTGGAGTTCGCCGATTCCGCAGTGCAGCAAAGGTTAGGCCCTCCTGCCGCCGCGCGTACTCACGCTTGATGCTCTGGGCAATGTCCCTTTCAATATTTGGCGACGACGGCTGCGGGCGCGAGGGGCGGCCATTTGTAGCTGAAGCCGACCTGAAGCTGGTTCTGCGTCGAGCTATGACTCTGGGATACCGTCGGATAGGCGATCGGCCCATCGCTAAAATAGCCGAACCTTGTGTAGCGATACTCTGCCCTCACCGACCAATTGTCATTGACGGCGAATTCGACGCCTCCGCCGATCGTCCAGCCCGCCTTGGTCGTCGAAAAACTGCTCCTGCTTCCAAAGATATTGTAGTCGTTGTGAATCCAACCGTAAGCGAGACCTCCCGTCGCGTAGAGCAGCGTGCGATCCAAGGCGTAGCCGAGGCGACCGCGAACCGTTCCCTGCACCGGCGATTGCGTATAGGGAAAGTACAAATTGTTGAAGAGCGGCGTCGACATCTTCGACAGCGTCGTTCCGTTGACGTCTCCTTCAAGGCCAATCACGAAATTCTGGATCTGCCAATTGTTGCCGATATGCGCGCCGCCGATCGCTCCTTGCGTCTGCGTCGAAGTTGAGGCGGTCTGTATCGTCGGCGATAGGGGGAAGCCGCCGGTCACATTGCCGGAATCGGAACCCCAACCGTAGCCGACCTGACCGCCGAGATAAAATCCGGCCCAGGTCAAGGGCGGAGGCGATGGCGGCGGCTCAGCGGCAAGGGAGGGACCAGCGAGCGCGAGCAGACCGGCCAAAGCCGACAAGGGAGTCTTAAACATTTCTATTCTCCAGGGATATGAGAGTTCGAAAGAGGAAATTGCGGCTTGGGGCCTATCAAAGCTTGGCCCGCAAGGTGACGCCCGCTGTGAGAGGGTCGCCGACATTGCCGCCGATCAGCCCGCCCGGCAGAACCGTCGCGGAAACATTGGTCCAGTAGTGAAGGTTTGCCGCGTTATGGACCCAAGCCGCCAGATCCCAGCTGCCGTCGTCGAATTTGAAACCGGCATGCAAGTTGAGCAACGCATAGGACGGCACGACGCTGTAGATCGAATCGTCCGTGTTCGAGTAGGTGCTGGTCTGAAACGTGACATCCGCGCCGATATAGCCGACCAGAGGTTTTGGAAGAATTTCGAGAACCTGACCGAGATTGCGGCTGTATTCTGCGCCGCCTGCGGCCGCCCATCTTGGCGTCAGGGAAAGACGCCGTCCTGTCAGACTGCAGGTGGTCTGACTGGTGAGAGCGAGTTCATAAGGGCATGGCGCCTTGTCGAACGATCCATAATAGGCGTCGTCATAGGTGACCGACGCATAGGTGCTGAGGCCCTCAAAGGGCTGGTAGCGGATATCGGCCTCGAAGCCGCGCGAGATCGCGCTGTCGGCGTTGGCAAGATAGCTTATCGTCGATCCGGAGGCCGACAAGCGGGAGAAATTCGTGATGTAATTGTGGTTGACCATCGCAAAGGCGGCGACGTTCGTCAGCAGGCGGCCATCGAGGAACTGGGCTTTGACGCCTGTTTCAAAACTATCGACCGACTCCGGAAGCACGGTCGTCGGCGTACCCGTCGGTAAATTGGCTGAAGGGTTGGGGCCTCCGTCGCGGCCGCCCCTCGCATAAGTGACGTAGCCGTAGACGTCCGGCGTAAACTTGTAGCTTGCCGATGCGAGCGCCGAGAAGAAGCTGTGATTCGTATCGGCGCTGAATTGATTGTCGGCGCCGATGAATGAATTTAGCGCGGAAATCGCCGTCGCGCGCTGCGCGGCGGTAAATCCGGACAGATTGAGGCTGCTGAAACGATACTGGCGAAACAAGGAGGTCTTGTCGTAGTAGGAATAGCGCGCGCCGCCGGTTATATCGAGCTCTGGCGTTGCGTGCCATGTCCCCTGAACATAGGGAGCGACCTCGTTCGTTTGCGGATTGTCGTAGGTCTGCCGTCCGAGCAAATTATATATTGCGTTGTTGAGCGCCCTTGAATTGCCGGGAGCCCCGTAAAAGGCGCCCGCG
Organism: Methylocella silvestris BL2; assembly: GCF_000021745.1. NCBI lineage: Bacteria > Pseudomonadati > Pseudomonadota > Alphaproteobacteria > Hyphomicrobiales > Beijerinckiaceae > Methylocella > Methylocella silvestris. The sequence continues at coordinate 3,451,275 of NC_011666.1, read as the reverse complement.
TTAGAGCCATAGGTCGTCAGGCCCCAATCATAAAGCTGCTCATAGAGATAGAATACGCCAAAGAAGCCATCGAAAGTGTCTGATTTTGGCAGCGTGAGCTTGAGATCCTGCGTCACCGACCGTTGAGTGATATGTCCGTTGGTATTCGTAATGAGATCCATCGTTCCGACATTGCTTCTGTTGTTCGGATGAAAATCCCATCCGCGGAACGAGGTGATGGAGCTGAGGTTAAATCCGTTGAATGTGTAGTTGATGTTGGCGGCGGCGCCATAGGTTTCCTGCGCAGTCTGCTGATATCCGTTGCGCGCCAGCAAATAGTCCTGAGGCCCGGCAAAGGGAATCGGCAAGGTGAAGCCGACTGCGCCCGCGCGCTGGAAGAAATTGTTCGCGACGATTGCGCCATTCGCGCGCTGCGTCGCGACGCCCGCCAGCACTTCGCGGCAGCACACCTGATTGACGTGTGAATAGTCGAAGATCAGCCGAACCGAGAGATTCTCGTCGGGCTGGTAGAGGATTTGGCCGCGCGCGCCCTTGGAATGCCAGTCATTGTAGTTCTGACCGCCATATCCGCCGTAATTCTGGACATAGCCCTCGTGGTCATTGCTGAAGACAGCCAGCCGGAACGCGAATTTGTCGCTTCCAGCGATCGCGCCGGTGGCGCTGCCTTTGAACTGCACCTGGTTGTAGCTGCCATATGAGGCCTCGACGAGCTGCTGTGTGACGAAGCTCGGCAGCGCCGTCGTCAGTTTGACCGCGCCGCCCGTGCTGTCCTGGCCGCCTGAGGTTCCTTGCGGACCTTTCAGCACTTCAACGCCGACGAGATCTGGCACGTCGAAAACCGCCTGGCCCGGACGCGGCTGATAGACGCCGTCTATGTAGATCGGCACGCCGCCGAAGATGGCGTCCGTGGCGTCGGAGGAGGCGGCGCCGAAGCCGCGGATATTGATGGTCAGATTGCGAACATTGCTGAACTTGTAGTTCAGGCTCGGCGCGAGTTTTTGCGCGCCCTGCAAATTGGTAATCTGAAGATTTTGAAGCTGCTGTTCGGTGATGACCGTCACAGCCTGAGGCGTCTCCTGATATTTCGTCGCCTGCTTTTCGGAGAAGGCTGCGACATCGCTCGACTCGGGTTCCGCTGGAGCTGTCACCACGACGTCTTCGACATGGGCTTCGGCCGCGGGCTGCGCCGTTTGCGCGAACGCGCCTGACGACGCCGCGATGGCCAGCAACAGGGGAATGCCGACGCGCGACACAGGCGGCGGTAGGGTTGTTGTCTTCATTATTGCGCTCCGTTTCGCTTACGCGGCCGTGTTGGCCATAGCGAAGCTCCGGGCTAGAAACTGATAAAGTCTACCAATTTTGTCAATTTATAGTGTCCCTTCCGGCTGCGTTGGAAAGGGGCTCTTGCAAAAAAGTCACAGCGCTGTTGCAGGCCGACCGAAACCTTCTCCAGAATCCGCCTCCGCGAGAATTTAACTGCGGGCGCATTCCTTGCCGGTCTCGGAGGTTCCATATCGTCAGACGGCGGGGAAGGGAGTCGGGGGCTCGCGCAGGGCGCCGGATTGAACACGAGAGCTGAATATGAGGTCGGTCATCCACGGCTTCGGCGACGCGAAGCCAATTGCAATCGACCGCCTGCCGCCGGACGAATCGACCTTTGGCCGGCTTGGCGCGGTGCGCGGGCCAGATGATCCCGATTTGTTAATTTGCGCATCTTGGCGAGGAAAATGCGTCCGCTTGGCTGCACGACGCTCTAGAAACTCGCCAAATTAACGTAGGACATGACGAGATAAAGAAGCGCCTCGGTCGATCCGAGGTTGTGATAACTGTGGGGAACATCGGCCTCAAAGGTCATGGCGTCCCCTTCTTTAAGGCGTTGGGAGGCCTCTTTTCCGACAACGATCGCCACCTCTCCGCGAACGACGACGAGGCTTTCGAGCGTCCCCGCGCCATGGGCCTCCGACCGCGCCACATAATCGGGCGCGATCGTCATCTCGTAGAATTCGACGAGCCGCTTGCAGTCATGCGGAAGCAGCGGGCGCGAGGTGAGACGCCCATCGTTCGAGAAATAGACCTTCTCCGTCGCTTTGCGCAGCACGATGTTTCCGCCCCGCTTGCGCGCGGCGACCAGGCTGCCGAACGGGACGCCGAGCGCATTCGCGATCTTCCACACAAGGTTGATGGTGGGAGCGGCCTCCCCCGCAGCGACCGCGTCGAGCTTGTTTCTGGCAAGGCCAGAGGCGGCGGCGAGCGCTTCGATGGAGCGGCCCTTGCGCTGCATGAGAAGGCGCAGGCGCTCGCTGATGCTCAATCCGAAATCCGTCGGGGGAGACGGAGCGCGGGCGTCGGCGGCGGAGCGGCGTTTGACCTTCATTTCATCTGGCGCGCTATTCATTATATATAGTCAATCGATTTTATGGACTAATCGAATAAAGGCTGATCAATGACGGCCGGTCAAGCTCGCAAACGCCTCGACCTATGAATTTTTGGCTTGTGTGTCGGGCGCTCCAAGCCTTTGCGCGCTCGATCACGGCGCCGAAAAGCATCAAGGCTTTTCAGGACGACATCACGCTCCAATGTGTTCGATCGATCACATTCACGATTTGGATCGCTTGGATTCCAAGATCATCGTGATCTAGCGAAGCGGCAAGTTGTCGCGATTTCCCCGCTTGCTCAGGGCGGCGATGCTCGTGCGGTCAAGAATGAGCGCCATCGAGTCGCGCACGTCCAGCATCAGATCGCGCACGGCGCAGGCCTCTTCGTCCGGGCAATCCAGACATTTCCGATAGGCCGTGCGGCTGGCGCAGGCGATCGGCGCCAGCGGCCCGTCGAGGATACGGATGATCTGGCCAGCGGTGATCTTGTCTGCCGGGCGCGCGAGATGATAGCCGCCGCCCTTGCCCTTCTTGCTGTTAAGGATGCCGGCTTTTCGCAGCTCAAGCAAAATGGCGTCGAGAAATTTGCGTGGAATTTGATTGTGGGCGGCGATATCGGCGGCAAGGCATGGCCCCTCAAAGACCGCCAAATGTATCAACGCCTTCAGGCCATATTTTCCTTTATTCGACAGCATATGGCGCCCTGGAAGGGGTTAGTGCGCCGCTGGCGCAGCGGGACGCCGGCCCCTGCCGCCACGCCTCGGCGGCGCGCGATAACCCTTAAGAGATATTGGAAATTCCTGCAAATTCAGCCCTGTCGCCGCGGCTCCCGCCGCGCCGGCCAAGGCCCCGATTCAGCCTGCGGCTCAAAAATAGCTTGACCATCAAACTACTAGATTTATAGACTATTGAACTGCCCCGAGCGGGCCCGGACAGGATCATCACCGATATGAGCTCAGCTCTCGCAACAGCCCCTCTAGGTTTTGACGCATTCGAACCATCGCCGCAGGACAACGCCAAAGGCGCCCAGTCCATTCTGACCCTGCGCCCCGCCAGGCCGTCATATCCTGCGCAGGCGGCGGCGATCGCGCTCTACGCGTTGGCTCTTGGCTCCGTCGCTCTCTACACCGCGCGTCCGGCGCCGCCCGTGCAGGAGGACGCCGTCGAACTGGTCATGCTGCCGCCGGAAGTTCCGCCTGCGCCGGTTGAGGAGCCGCCGCCTGTGGAAGAGCCGCCGGTCGCGGCTGAAACGCCGCCCGAGCCGCCCCCGCCCGACGAACCGCCCCCGCCCGTCGCCGAGGAGCCCGCGGTCGCGCCTGTGGCGCCAAAGCCTCCGCCGCCGAAGCCAAAGCCAAAAACGGTCGAACGCAAGCCAGTCGAGCGGCCGACCCATGTCGCTCAACCGCCGGCGCCGGCCCGCGCGGGGCCGGCGATCGTCCCGCCCAACGCGATCGCGTCGGGCTACGCCAATCAGGTTCACGCCCGCATCTCCCGCGCGGCCGCCGGCGTCGTTCCCCGCGCCGCTCTCGCGAGGCATGAATCGGCCCGCGTCGCCTATCACATCGTCATATCGCCATCCGGCGCCGTGATGTCGCAAAGCCTCTCACGTTCGGGCAACGCGGCGTTCGACACGGCGGCGGCGCAGGCGCTGTCCCGCGCGGCGCCATTCCCCGCCACGGGCCTGGCGCGTCCCGCATCCCTCTCCGGCGCCATCGTCTTCCGATGAGCCGCAGGCTTCATTCATCACCCTTGCCCAAATATTAAGGAGAGCTTCACGATGGCGGATCCAATCGACGCCGCGGCCGCCGCGGCGGCCTCACACGGCCTGTCCCCGATCGAATTATTCTCACAGTCAGACACGATCGTGAAGAGCGTCATGATCATCCTCATCTTGGCTTCGGCCTGGGGTTGGGCGGTCATTTTTGACAAGCTCATTCGCCTGCATCTGCTGCAAAAGCGCGCCGACAAACTGATCGCGAGCATACAGGCTGGATTGCCGATCGCCTCGGTCGCCGAAAGCTTCCAGCAGGCTGCGGGAACCGACCCCTTCGTAACCGTCTACAAGGCGATGGTGGAGGAGCATAGCCGCTCCGCCGAGCTGACCCAATCGGAAGGACAGCGCGACAGCCTTCAGGAGCGGGTGCACCGCGTCGGACAATTGGCCAGCATCAATGCGCTCGATCATCTGCAGAGCCGCCTGCCGGGTCTCGCGACGATCGGCGCCGTCGCGCCTTTCGTCGGCCTGTTCGGAACGGTTTGGGGCATCATGACCTCGTTCCAGGGCATCGCCGCGTCGAACAACACGAGCCTCGCCGTTGTGGCGCCCGGCATCGCCGAGGCCCTCTTCGCCACCGCGCTCGGTCTCGTCGCAGCCATACCGGCGGTTGTCTTCTACAATCGCATCGGCGCCGACATCGGCAGATATGGCAAGCGCCTCAACGCATTCATTGGCGTGTTCGAGGTTGAGCTTTCCCGTCAACTCTCCAAGAAAGGAGACCGCAATGGCCTTCGCGCTGCGTAAGAACGACGGCGACTTCGATGCGCCGCCCATGAGCGACATGAATGTGACGCCCCTCGTCGATGTGATGCTCGTCCTGCTGATCGTCTTCATGGTGGCGGCGCCGATGATGGCGACAGGCGTTCCGATCGACCTTCCAAAGGCGCAGACGAAGCCGCTGGTCGATCAGAAGCAGCCGATCGCCGTGAGCATCAACTCAGAGGGCAAATATTTCGTCGATCAGCGGGAAGTCGCAGCCGACGAGCTCATTCTGGTGCTCGGCGAAAACGCGGAAAGCAAGGAGCGCCGCATTCACGTGCGCGGCGACAAATCCGTTTCCTATGGCAAGGTTATCGAAATCATGGGGCTCATCAATTCGGCGGGCTACGTCAAGGTCGCGCTGGTGTCGGAATCGTCCGGCGCCGCAATCAAAGCGACGCCTTAAGAAATCGTTTTCACAACGGGATGCGGATCATCAGGCGCCGCATAACTTCAGACAACAAGGATACAACCGGGATGAGCCCGAAGTTCGGATTAACCTCAAAGATAGCCGCGGCAGGCGTAACGCTTGCTCTTGGCGTCAGCTTCGCCCTGTCGGCGAATTCGCAGACGGCGCCAGCGGCGGGAGCGGCGGCGGGCCCCAGCCCGGGCCGGCAGGCCGTCGAAACGCGCAAAGCCATTTTCACGCTGGTCGGCGCCAGCTTCCGGCCAATTGGCGCGATCCTCAAAGGCTCGACGCCCTACGACGCCGCATTGGTCGACAAGAGCATCGCGCGCGTCGTCTTCCTCTCAAAATTTGCCGATGACGCATTCCCGGAGGTCTCCAATCTCGGCGAGCCGGAGACCAAGGCAAAACCGGAGATCTGGACCGAGCGCGCCGACTTCGAGACAAAGCTCCAGAACTTCCAGACCCATATCCTTGCCCTGCAAAAAGTGAATGAACAGGATAAGGGACCGACGGACGCGTTCAAAACCGCCGCCGCCGCGGTTGGACAGGATTGCAAGGCTTGTCACGACGCCTTCAAGGTCAAATAGCGCGCCGCCGGACACGCCGCCGTGTTTTGCCCGGGCGGGCCCCCAAGCTTGTATTCACCATAACGTCTAACTCGGCTCGCCGCGCGGCCCCAGGCAAAATTCAGAGCTGCCGGCGAAGCCCCTCACACCGCGCTTCCTGACGTTGGGATCAGCGCCGGTCCGAAGCGCCCGGTCAGAGATCAGCTATGAGCGCCAGCAATCAATTCGTCGAAACGCCAGACGTCCTTGACGCGCCAGATCTCCTCGGCGACCAAGGCCTCATCGCTCCGGCCGCTGAGGCCATCGAGCAGCGGCCGCGGAACGAGCGGCGCGTGTGGGATTTTCCCGTGCGCGTGTTCCATTGGACGCTCGTGGGCGCAATCGTCGGCGCCTTCGTCACCAACAGACTTGGCGTCTCCTATTTCAAATATCATGTCTGGTTCGGATACACGGTCCTCGTGCTCGTCGCGTTCCGCATTGTTTGGGGATTCGTCGGCACCAAACACGCGTTGTTTCGTAGCTTTCTCAAAGGTCCGGCGGCCACGGTCCGCTACGCCGCCAATCTCGCGCGCGGAAGCGGGGCGCGCTTTGCCGGTCACAACCCGCTTGGCGCCTGGATGGTCATTCTGTTGTTGGGTGGTCTTGGCGCCCAGGCTGTCGCCGGGCTGTTCAGCAATGACGAAATCTTCAACACGGGCCCGCTGGCCGGCTATGTGACCAAGGACTTAAGCCTTCTCCTGACGTCCGCGCACAGGCGCATCTTCTATTGGATCGCAGCCGCCATCGGTCTTCATATTCTAGCGGTCGTCATTCACAAACGGTTTGAGCAGCCGGACATCATAAAGGCGATGTTCACGGGAAAGAAAGCTCGCGACAACGTCGCAGCGGATGAGGAAATCGCGACGTCGCGCGGCTGGCTCGCAGCGATCCTCATCGTATCCCTTGGCGCCGCGCTCGCCTTGGTCGTCAGCTACGCCCCTGCGCCGATCGACGACGCGTTCTAGAAGAACGGCGGCGGCGGCGCCTGATCCTGCAGTCCTGAGCTGCGAACGTCTCTTCCGATATATTGCGGCCGGCCTAAACCGCGCTTGCGGCCCCAGCCTGTTGGCTCCAAAATTCAGGAAGATCTGCGCGAACACCCGGAAGGCTCCGCGCAGGGAGAGTGGCGCAAACCACAGCTCCAGATCAAATTCAACATATGAGCGCGGCCGTTACGCCAGACATGCAGCGGCGCAAATGCTGGCGGTTGGCGATCGCCGGCGCCCGCGATCGCGGCTTCTATTTCTTGAGAGGCTTGTAGATGTCGTGGCACGCGCGGCAAGTCGCGGCCGCCCCGCGCGCGGCCTCGGCCGCCGCCGCAAAATCATTCTTCTGAAGCGCTTTCATGGCGGCTTCGATGTAGGCGAGACCGTCCCGTGAGATCTTCACCGCATCCTCCGCATCTCCTTTCTTTGCAAAGTATTTTTCGGTATATTTGAACCCGTCTTGAAGAATGCCGGCGTCTTCGAGCGCGCCATCGGCGTTGCCCGCCGTGATGTCTGGCTCGAAATATTTGATTGTCTTGTCGAGATCGCGCATCAGATCGTCGTCATAATCTTTCAGATCGATGTCACGATGTGCAGCGTATGCAGACGCGCTCACAATCGCCGCGCACGCCGCAGCGAAAATAATCAACCTACGACTCATTCATTGTTTCCTTCACAACGCCGGAGGGCACTCGACGTCTCTGCAGCGCGCGCCGGCGCATCCTCTCTAAAGCGAACGCCGGAAGACATCGCTTCCGGCGCCGCGTCAACGAACAGCAAGTCTTGAAATCGAACCGCTAGGCGAGCAACTCCTTGACGACCTCGCCATAGACGACCGTGGGGCGCTCCGCGCGGCCGGCCCTCAGGAAGATCGTCTTCAGATGATCGAGGCCAAGCAGCTGGAGAACGGTCGCATGGAGATCATAGGTGTCAACCTTCTTGCCGACCGACTGCAGGCCGATTTCATCCGTCTGGCCGAAGGTCGAGCCCGCCTTGACGCCGCCGCCGGCCATCCATTGCGTGTAGCCCCACGGATTGTGGTCGCGCCCATTGCCGCTCTGCCCATAGGAGGTGCGTCCGAATTCGGACGTCCACACCACTAGAGTGTCGTCGAGCAGCCCACGTGATTTCAGATCCGCGAGCAAGCCGGCGATTGGCTTGTCGACCGTCCGCGCGTGAGCGGAGTGATTCTTCTCGAGATCGCGGTGGGCGTCCCAATTGATCGGCTGTTCCTCGCCGGGCAGTTCGAGCGGCCCCGAGACCACCTGGACGAATCGCACATTGCGCTCCACCAGGCGGCGCGCCCGCAACAGGCTGGTGCCGTAATCCTTGGTGACGGGATCGTCGAGCCCATAGAGCGCTTTCGTCGCGTCGCTCTCCTTGGCGAGATCGACGGCCTCCGGCGCCGTCGCCTCCATGCGGTAGGCGAGCTCGTAGGATCGGATACGCGCCTGGAGTTCAGTGTCTTCCGGATGAAGCGCCGCGCGCTGTTCGTTGATCCGCTTCAACAGATCGAGATCATCGCGCTGCTCGGCGAGTCCGATCAATTCGGGACGGTCCAAATGGAGAATTGGCGATCCGCCCGGCCGGAATGCGGTGCCTTGATACACCGCCGGGAGGAAGCCTGAGCTCCAGTTGACCGACCCTCCTGTCGGCTCCTTCTTGCCGTTGTAGAGCACGACATAGGCTGGCAGATCCGGATTGGCCGAGCCGAGCGCATAAGTGACCCAGGCGCCGAGGGAAGGCCTGCCGGGACTCGTATCGCCGGTGTTGAGCTTCAGGATCGAAATATCGTGGGTGGCGCCGATCGTCGTCGAGGATTTGATGAAGGCGATCTTGTCCGCATGTTCGGCGAGATTGGGCACAAGATCGGAGAACCATGCGCCGCTGTCGCCATATTGCTTCCAGCTCCGATTTGAAGCGAAGAGCTTGCCGACGCCGCCCTGCGTGCTCGTCTTGATGCCCTGAAGGAAGGACGGAGGCGGCTCCTGGCCCGCCAGTTTGATGAGATCCGGCTTGTAGTCGAAAAGATCGATCGTGCTTGGCGCGCCGTCCATATGCAGCCAGATCACCGACTTCACCTTCGGCGCGAAATGGGGCTGCTTCGGCGCAAGGGGATCGCCCAGCGTCGCGGCGAGCGCCGGCGTCGCGAAGATGCCGCCCCCCGGCATGTAGGCGGCGAGCGTCAGCCCGCCTGCGCCATAGATCGTGTTGAAAAGCAGCTCCCGCCGCGAATGGTTTCTCATGACTCTATTCCTTCCTAAACTGCGGCTGCTCAGAACCGGTAGATGAAATCGTTGGAATTGACGACGACGTGGACGAGGTCGACGAAAGTCGCCGCGCGTATAGGATCAAGCGTCTGCGTGTCGGTCAGGCCGATCGGAATCGCGACCGAGAACTTCCCGTCTTCCGCCTTGGCCCTGATAACCTTTTCGTGACTGATCAGAAACGCGAGGAGGGTCGCCTTCTCGGCCTCGTCCGGATTGCGCCCGAACAGGATTTGATAGAGGCGATCTATGCCGGCAAGGGGATCTGTTCCGGCCTCCCGCATCACCCGGCCCGCCAGCATTTGCGACCATGAAAACACAATGTCGCTGTTGAACAGCGTGAGCGCCTGCAGCGGCGTCGTGGTCACGTCGCGCTTGCTGTGGACCTGCTGGGACGAGGCCATGTCGAATGAGGACAGGAGGGGGTAGGGAACGCTGCGGCGCGTGAAGATGTAGAGGCTGCGTCTGTTGAAATCACGCGGATCTTTCGAGACCTCCCAGAGGTTTCCAGCGTTGAGGTTCGCCGGCGCTGGCGGGAATACGCTGGGACCGCCCACCGTCTCGTCAAGCTTGCCCGCAGCGACAAGGATCGAATCGCGAATGACTTCCGCCTCAAGCCTTTTGCGCGGAAATACCGCAAGAAGCTTGTTATCAGGATCGACCGCATGCGCATCTTCGCGATAGGCGGACGACTGCCGGTAGACGCTCGAAAGCAGAATCTGCCGATGCAGCTTCTTGACGCTCCAGCCCTGCGCATTGACGAAATTATTCGCGAGGAAATCGAGCAGCTCAGGATTGGTCGGTTTTTCCCCCGCCTTGCCGAAATCGCTCAGCGTGACGACGATGCCCTTGCCAAAATATTCGTTCCAGACGCGATTGACGAAAACGCGCGCGGTCAGCGGATTTTGCGGGCTGACGAGCCAGTTGGCCAGCGCCGTTCGGCGCCCCGAGGAGGCTGTCGTCGGAACGATCGTCGGATTTTGGTCAGTCAGCGCCGCTGGAAAGGCCGGCTGAACCTCGGACACCGGTCGCTCATGATTGCCGCCGAACAAAATGAAGGTGGGCGGCGCATCAGCGTGTCCGAGCTCGGACACAGTCGTGTAGGTGTCAGAGCCCTTCGCCGGCTTGAGTTTCTGGAATTTTTTCAAATCCTCCGAAAGCTTCTTGTATTTTTGCCAGCGCTCTTCGGCTTCCTGGTTGTGATCGGGGTTGTCCTTGTTCTCCGCCGCGTCACGCAGATAGGCTGCGTAGTCGGCTTCGGTCGTGACATTGGCGAGGCGATGATTGATCCAGCGATCCAGCGGCGTCCACTCGCCCTCCGGCTTGAAGATCGCATCGCGGCTGTCGGTAAGGTAACGCTCCTTATGATATTTCCAGGCTTTGTCCTTGACGGGATCAAGCAGCGCCGCCTGCTGCGCCCGGATGTCCTTGGTCGCCTCGTCCCATTTGGCCTGCTGGGCCTGAAACTCTTGCTCGATTCGCCCCTTCGCGGCCGGAACCTTGTTGACTTCATTCGTATTGGCGAAGAACGCCTGGAGAGAATAATAGTCCTTCTGCGAGAACTTATCGGTCTTGTGGTCGTGGCAGCGCGCGCAGCCGACTGTCGTTCCAAGAATGGCTTGCCCGACCGTGTCGGTGATGTCGGTGGTGATCTGATACTTTCTTTGAACCAGATCGCGTGAATTGTAATTGTCTGGATAACCCGTCAGGAAACCTGCGGCGACGAGGACGTCCTGATCGCCGGGCGCCAATTCGTCTCCCGCCAGTTGCTCCTGAACGAAGCGCGAATAGGGCTTGTCCTGATTGAACGCGTTGATCACGTAATCGCGATAGCGCCACATCTCCGAACGGGTCTGGTCTGTCTGAAAGCCGGCGCTGTCGGCGTAGCGCGCAAGATCGAGCCAGAAGCGCGCCTGCCGCTCGCCGTAGTGCGGCGAGGCGAGCAGCCTGTCCGCCAATTTCTCATAAGCGTCAGGGGCGGGATCGTTCACAAACGCCGCAACCTGTTCGGGCGTGGGGATCAGTCCCCAAACATCGAGCGTCGCGCGGCGTATGAAGGCGGCGCGATCGGCGTCGGGCGAAGGCTTCAGGCCCTTGTCTTCGACCTTCGCGAGAATGAACGCGTCAATCGGCGTACGCGCCCATCCGGCGTCCTTCACGGCTGGAATCGCCGGAGGCTGAATCGGCCGCCAACCATAGGGCAAACGGGAGACCGGCGCTGGAGCGCTCGCCGCCACTGTCTCCGGACTGGCGGCCGGCGGCGCCGGCGCCGCTTCGCCCGCCGCCCGTTGCTCGTTCTGGATCGGCTTGTCATCCGCCGCCGCGGCTGCGGCCGAGAGGCCGATCACCAGCGCCAGGGACGCCTTCTGCAAAGTCACTTTCTTCATTGCTTACCTCGATAGAGACTGTTTCGGAGCGCCTTGCGAGCTGTTCCCAAATGCGCGGCGCCGAGGCGTCACGCCGGACCATCGCCCGGGCGTCGTCTTCTGGGACATCCGGCGTCGCTTCAAAGCCGCCGGCGAACGAAGGGATCAAACTGAGCTTGCACGAATCACCCGACTCAGTTGATCGATTGTTGAGAATATTTCCCGCAGCAAATCCGCTCTTGGTAGAACAGTATTCCCGCGCTTTTGCCGAGGCTATATTCCTACTAAAATTATCGAATTGTCAATTGACGCGCGGGACGCGTCGTCCTAAAAAAATGGGACGCGGCGCCGACGTCACACACGTTCAGCCGAGCAGGCTCCGCTGCTTTTGACCCGTCTTGCCACAACCCGCTTCGACGCAAACGCAATCCGATGCGCGCGATCCGATACGAAGGAGAGATTCCGTGACCCGGCGCACCGCAAGCGACTTTCATCCGGAGGTGTTGAGATTATTCGATCTCTATGTGCACGGTCTCGCCAGCCGCCGCGCCTTTCTGGTGGGCGCGTCGAAATACGCCGTCGCGGGCGTTGGCGCGGCGGCGTTGCTCGAGGCGCTGAATCCACGCTTCGCCGAGGCCCAGCAAATCGCCAAGGACGATTCGCGCATTGCGACGAGCTTCATCGACATCGCGTCTCCCCAGGGCTACGGCACCATTCGCGCTTATCTTGCAAAGCCGGCCCATATCAATGGCAAGGCGCCGACAGTTCTTGTGGTTCACGAAAACCGCGGCCTCAATCCGCATATAGAAGATGTTGCGAGACGGCTCGCTGTCGACGGCTTCATTGCGCTCGCTCCCGACGCCCTGACGCCTCTTGGCGGTTATCCCGGCGATGAAGACAAGGCGCGCGACCTCTTCCAGAAGCTCGATCAGGCCAAGACGCGCAATGATTTCATCGCGGCGGTCGCCGCGCTGAAGGCCCTGTCCGACGGAAACGGCAAGGTGGGCGTCGTGGGATTTTGCTACGGCGGGGGCGTCGCCAATTTTCTGGCCGCGCATGAGCCGGACGTCGCCGCCGCGGTGCCATTTTATGGAGCGCAGCCCCCTGCGGAAGACGTCGCCAAGATCAAGGCGCCGCTTCTCATCCATTACGCGGGCGCGGACGAACGAATCAATGCGGGATGGCCGGCCTTTGAGGCTGCTCTAAAAGCCAACGCGATCAACTATCAGGCTTTTATCTACGCAGGCGTCCAACATGGATTCAACAATGATACCACGCCGCGCTACGACGCCGCCGCCGCAAAGCTGGCGTGGGATCGCACCATTGCTTTCTTCCACGCCCACCTGGCGGGCTGACGCAAGCGGAGCTCTCGCCTTTTTCGCCGGCGCTTTTAACCACAGGATCATGATGATGCGAAAGCTACTTCTTCCCCTCGTATTGACCGCTACTTTCGGATCGTCGCTCGCATGGGCGGCCGAGGACGCCAAGACCGCTCCTGCCGCAAAGCCGGCGCCGGCGGCCGAGTACAAATCCAAATCGCCGCAGTTGAAAAGAGCGGAATTCGAGGCGCTCCTGGCGCAGCCCGAGAGCCTGCTCATTATCGACCTTCGGCGACCGGACGAGTTGACGGCGATCGGCGGGCTGCCAGTCTATCTCAGCATCCAGGCGAAGGATCTTGAGAAAAGTCTCGCCTACATCCCGAAGGATCGAACCATCGTTACGGTCTCGAACCATTCGGGCCGGTCTGGCGTCGCGGCGGATTTTCTTACCGCCCATGGCTTCAAGGTCGCGGGGGCGCTGGGCGCGCAAACTTATGAGGCGGAGGGCGGGAGTTTGACAAAGATCGAACCGCGCCCCTCAAACACCGCCGAGGCCGAAAAGCGCTAGGGCGGAATTCATAGGCAGCCTCCGGCCGCTACAAGACTTCGCGTGTAGACAGGCGATGGCCCATCGTTAGGCGGCATCTTTGAACCTACGGCGCGAGCGAGCGGCGGCCAGCAAGAGAGGGAAACGATCCATGAAGCGCATATTGGCGTGGGCGTTGGTGTTGACGGGCCTGTTCGCGACGCCCGTTTTCGCGGCCTTGAAGGCGGGCGATTCCGCGCCGGGCTTTACAGCCAAAGCCGCCGTTGGGGGGAAGGATTTCACCTTCTCCCTCTTCGAGGCGCTCGGCAAAGGTCCGGTCGTTCTCTATTTCTACCCGAAATCCTTCACGCGCGGCTGCACCATCGAGGCGCATGATTTCGCGGAAGCGGCGGAGAGTTTCGCTGAGGCGGGGGCGACTTTGATCGGGATGTCGAAAGACACGATCGAGACGCAGCGCAAATTCTCCACCGAGGAATGCCGCGACAAATTTCCGGTCGCGGCCGATCCCGATCTCGCGGTCATTCGCTCCTACGATGCGGTCCGCACAGCGCCGACGGCGTCAGGCGAGACGGTGTCCGACCGAATATCCTATGTCATCGATCCGGACGGAAAAATCATCTACGCCTACTCCGATTCCGCGCCGGAAAAGCACATCGAGAACACGCTTGCGGTCGTGCGCAAATGGCGTGAGCAACACGCCCAGTGATGAACAATCAGAACAGCTGTGAAGCAGGGGAAATCATGACATCAAGATTGTTAAAGCACGCTGCGGCTGCGGCTCTCGTCGGCTGCGGGCTCGCGGCTCCGGCGCATGCCGAGCTCCTCACCGAAAAGAGCCTTTCGACGCAGGTCGCCCTCGAGATCGCGCAAAGCGCCTATGAGAGCTGCGCGAAGCAGGGCTACCACGTCTCGGTCCATGTGGTTGGCCGAGAAGGCCAGCTTCTTGTCGCGATCCGCGGCGACGATTCCTCGCCTCACACGCTCGAGAACAGCTTGCGAAAAGCCTACACGGCGCGCACCTTCAGAACGTCTTCGGGCGAGATCGCACAACGTCTCAAGGACAATCCGGCTCTTGGGCTCGTGCATCTGAACGGAGTCATCGCAGCGCAGGGCGCGCTGCCGATCAAGGTCGGCGACGAAATCATCGGCGCAGTCGGCGTCTCCGGCGCGCCCGGCGGCGACAAGGACGAGAGCTGCTCCAAGGCCGGTCTCGACAAGGCGGCGGCCGAACTCAAGTAAAAGGCGGCTCTCCCAGCATGTATTGTTGGGATGGATTACAACGGGTGCCTGTGAAGCGTGGCGACACCTGCGTTTTGGACCTGCAGCATAACCAGGACACACACGCCGGGGAGGGTTGGGATTTGGCCGGATCGCTCGCCGACGGCTTGGGCGGCATTAGCGTAAAAGCAGGGCTTGACGATGGCGGAAAAAAGTTCCGCAACTCATCCGCGCTAACTTCCCTGTTCAACTATGACCCGAAAGACGTGCCGCAATCCGCCGGCAGCCACAACCTGCCCTTCGTGTAAGGCGAATGGGCGATCCGTCGCGCATGAAATCAAACGGTCTCGACACGCTCGGCGCGCTATCTCACTACAGCGCCATCGCCGCCTTCCATTCCGGAACGCACCGCGCTCGCCGTTATCCGCCCCGCGAACTGAGATGTTCGGCGACGCTTTTGGCTCTCGGCAAACCCGCCTCGAACTCCGCCGCGGTCCAGGCGTCGCCGTTGTCGCGCGCGGTTTTGGCCGCCGTCGCGATTTGGTTTAGCGCCGTCTTTGCCATTGCCTTGTCGCTGGTCCGCTCAGCGATCAGCGACAGCGTGACCCCGCTTCCGCCCAGGGCCTTGACCCAATATTGCGGCCCGCGCTCCGGCCCCAACTCCTGCAGCGCCTCGTGATAGGCCGCGGCGGCGCGCTCCAGGGCTTCCGTTCCGGTCTCGCCTTCGCCCAGCGCGCGCAACGCGTCGCCGAGACCTGTTTGCGTTCTGGCCCAAAGAATTGGCAAGCGCTCGCGCGGGCGTTCCTTCAGAGCCTCGCGGAAGGCCGCGACCGCCTCCTCGAACCGGGCCGTCGCCTTTTCGCGCTGGCCCAGCGCCGCCAGCGCCGCGCCAAGGGCGTCCTTGGCCCCAGACCAGTCGAACGGCGCACGCTCCCTCGTCCATATGTTGAGAGCGTCCCGCTCTGCGGCGATCGCCTCCTCGAGCCGCACGGTTCCGCTCTCGCGTTGCCCGAGCGCTGTCAACGCCTTGCCGAGACCGTGCTGGATCGCCGCCCACCTTGGCGGCGCGCGCTCGAGGGTCCATTGCGTCAGGGCGTCGCGATAGGCGGCGACGGCTTCTTCGAGCAGCGCGGTCCCGGTTTCCGCTTCGCCCGCAGCGCGCAGCGCGTCGGCGAGATTGCCACGCGCATTGGCCCATTCGAGCGGGCTGCGCTCGCGCTGATGTTCAGTCAGGGCCTCGCGGAAGGCGGCGGCGGCCTCAATATAGCGCGCGGAGCCCTTGTCTCTCGCGCCAAGGCCCATCAGCGCCAGGCCGAGATTATCCTGAGCGACGACCCACTTCTGCGGCGCCTGCTCGTGGGTGAACACTGTCTGCGCCGCGCGCAAGGCTGAGACCGACTGTTCGAGATTGGCAGATGCGATCTCGCCGAGGCCGAGCTTTTCGAGCGTTATGCCCAGATAAAGCTGAGCCATCGCCCAATCCGCCGGCCGGCCCTCGCGGGTCCACAGCTTCAAGGTCTCGTCGTAGGCTGCAACAGCCTGTTGCAGCCGCGGCGCGCCGCCGCCGCGTACGCCAAGCGCCGAGAGCGCCGTGCCGAGATCATAATGGGTCATCGACCAGCCGCCGGGATTGCCCTCAGGCGTCCACTCGCTAAGCGCCTCGCTGAAGGCTGCAACCGCCTCCTCGAGCCTCCCTCGGCCGTCCTCGCGAAGCCCAAGCCGCAACAGCGCCGCGCCGAGATTTGCCTGGATCGCCGCAAAGTCCCGCGGCGCCCGCGCCCGCGTCTGTTCCTGCAAGGCGCCGCGATAGGCGTCAATTGCCTCGACCAGCGCCGCCTTGTCGTTCTCACGGTGGCCGAGGTCCGACAGCGCTACTCCAAGATTGTTCTGCGTCTGCGCCCAATCGAGCGGCGCCCGCTCGCGCGTGCGCTCCTTCAGCGCGTCGCGATAGGCGGCGACGGCCTCCCGCAGCCGGTCCGATCCGCTCTCGCGCTGACCGATCGCGGCGAGCGCCGCGCCGAGGCTCTGCTGCGTCATCGCCCATAGCAAGGGAGCCCGCTCGCGGGTGCGCTCCTGCAGCGCCTCGCGATAGGCCTCGACCGCTTGCTCGAACTTGTTCGTTCCGCTCTCGCGTTGGCCGAGTCCGAACAGCGCATTGCCGAGCGTGTTCTCTGACGCGGCCCAATCCATGGGCGACCGCTCGCGCAGATTCTCCTTCAGCGCCTCGCGCGCTGCGGCGGCCGCCTCTTCGAGCCTGCCCGGCCCGCTCTCGCGCTGCCCGAGGATAAACAGCGCAACGCTGAGATTGTTTTGCACTTGCGCCCAGTCGAGCGGCGCCCGCTCGCGCGTCTCGACTTTCAGCGCCTCGCGAAAGGCGGCGATCGATTGTTCGAGCCGCCCAGGCGACGCGTCTCGGCTGCCTTGAATGCGCAGCAGATTGGCGAGGTTGGCCTGCGTTTGCGCCCAATCGAGTGGCGTGCGCTCGGGGGTCCGCTCCTTCAGCGCCTCGCGATAGGCTTCGGCTGCCTCGTCGAGCCGGGCCAGGTCGCCGCGGCGATCGCCAATGGCAGTCAGGGCATTGCCGATCGCATTCTGAATCGTCGCCCATGCCAGCGGAACCCGCTCGCGGGTTTTTTCCCGCAGCGCCTCGCGGTAGGCTGCGACCGCCTGCTCGAACGGCGCCGCATCGCCGACGCGCCAACCGATGATCATGAGCGTATCGCCCACGTCTTTTTGCGTCATCGCCCAGCTTTGCGGATCGCTCTCGCGCGTCCACTCCTGCAACGCCTCGCGATAGGCGCCCACGGCCTCGTCGAACCGCACTGTTCCGGCTTCGCGCCGGCCGAGCGCAACCAGCGCGTCGCCGAGGTCGCTTTGCGTCGTCGCGTAGTCGCGCGGCGTGTCTTTGCGAGAATAGGCCTTGAGCGCGTCGCGATAGGATGCGACCGCCTCCAGAAGCCGGGTCGGGTCGGCCTCGCCTTCACCCAGCGATTTCTGGGCGCGCCCAAGCGCCTGCTTGAGATTGGCCCACGGCTCCGCGCCGGGCTCGCGCGTCGTCTCCTGCAAGCCGGCGCGATAGGCTTCGACCGCCTGCTCCAGCCTCGCCTTGCGGGTTGTCGCCGGCCCGAGGTCCGTCAGGGCGTTGCCGAGCGCCAATTGGGTCCAGGCCCATTGGCCAGGGTCCTTGTCGCGCGAATATTCCTGCAACACCTCGCGAAAACAGGCGGTGACCTCATCTGGAGGCGCGAACTTCTGTTCGAGGTCGGCAAGGTCCCGCATGGTGTTGCAGAGGTTTCTTTTGCTGTAGGCCCAGTCAGAAGCGTTGCGCGCGCGAGTGCGTTCCTCCAATGCCGCGCGGAAGGCCGCGGCGGCCTCCTTGTAGGCGTCGGCGTCGTCGAGATTGCCGCCGCGCCGATGCAGCGTTTCGCCAAGCTTGTCCTGCGTCTGCGCCCAATCCAGAGGCCGTGTCGCCCGAGGCGCGGCGAGAAGCGCGCGCCGGAACGCGTCGGTCGCTTCGGCCAGCGCCGGCTCGTCGACAAGCTTGTCGGTTTGCTCGAACAGAGCGTCGCCTTCGGCAATCAGATAGTTCCACTGCTGGCGCTGGTCGAAAACCGCCACGAGGCGCGCCGCCTGCTCAAATTTGGCTGCGGCCGCGCGATAGGCGCCGCGATCGTCTTCCGCGCGCGCGGCGCCCGCCAGCGCCTCCGCCGCCTCTCGCGACGCCAGCTTTGCGCCGCCGTCTACGCCGCGAATTTCCTCGGCGCAAAAACCGCTCTGGCTTGCGACCAGCATGCAAAATGCGCCGACGACGGCGCGGCGTTTCAACCAAACGAAAACATGCGACATGACGAGCCTCGCGTGGAAGCCGCAACATCGCCCAGACGACAGGCTCTGCAAAGCGCGTTTTGGCACGTCGGGAATGTCATCTTGACCCAACGAGGTCCGACGGAGGACAATCTCGGGCGTAGTTTCAACTGTCCGGCGCGCAGTAATCTCTGCGCATGATCTACTCATCATTTCAGCTTTGCGTGGATGCGCTTCGTCGCCTGCCTCGACAGCTTTGGTTTGGGAGCGGCCTTCTTTTTCGGCGGGCTCGCCTTCGCAGGCTTGACGCTCTCCGACACGCCCGGCCGGCCCTTCGCGATCCTGTAATGCGCCCAGAGCACCTTGGCGGCGACGGCTCTCCATGGGCGCCACTGCTCGGCGAGCGCGACAAGTTCCGGGGCGCCCGGCCGCGCCGTCATTCCATAGGCGAGACGCGCGGCTGCCTGCAAGGCAAGGTCGCCGGCGGCGAAGGCGTCAGAATGGCCAAGGCAGAACATGAGATAGATGTCGGCCGTCCAGGGACCGATGCCTTTCACCGCCGTCAGCGCGGCATGGGCCGCGTCGGCCGGCATGACGCCAAGTTCGTCGAGCGGCAGAGCGCCGCTTGTAATCGCCTCGGCGATCGCCCGCAACGTGCGGATTTTTGGCGCCGACAGCCCGCAAGCCTTCAGCGCCTCATCCGTCGCCGCCTCGATCACTGAGGGCGTCAAAGGCCCAAGACGATCGATCAGCCGCCGCCAGATGGCGTCGGCGCTTGCGACCGAGAGTTGCTGCCCCATGATGATCCAGGCAAGGCCGTGAAAACCTGGCTCGCGCTTGCGCAGCACCGGCTGTGCGCCCTCGGCGACGAGGCGCGCCATCACCGGATCGAGGCGGCCAAGCTCCGCGAGCCCTTCGGCCAGCGCTTGGTCAGAGTCCAGAATTCGTATCGTCGCCATGCCGCCCCAAACTTTCTGGTGGTCTCGCCGCTCCGGCGCGATGGTCCGAGATATTGCTCGGACCAGCATTCGACCGCGCGTAAGAGGTCGGAGAAAGCCGCGGCCATCGCCGGCCGCGTTCCCATGTTGCCGGCCGATCAAGCGCGTCTCAAATCACTTTGAAGAGGCGAGCGCGTCCGCTGGGGCGCCGGCGCGCATGACGCCCAGCTCACCTTCGACCGGGTGCCGGATAGTATTTGCATGCAAAAATCCGCGCCTTTATAGTGACTTCGCTCCTCGTCGTAGCCAGCACGCAAGCGCAAGCGGAGCTGAACGTCTACGTTCACGTCAAAGACCACATAAATGTCAAGATTATCACGTGATATCATCTGCAAAATACACATGAACAAGCTGATAACGTCACGCATTTGTATAGCGTGAAATATAACTTGGTAGCTAAGAAAGCTTGTTCAATCGATCTATGCTGCACTGAAGCGAAAATATTTGCAGTGCAAAAAATGAATGAAGTGACTTTCAACGTTATCCTTGATCCAGAAAGGCCGTCTCCATTCATATAATGCAAGCGGCCGCCGCGCATCGCTGATCCTTAACGCCACGTACTCAAGAAAAGCAAAGGAGCGAAGATGTCTGCCAGCGACAAGAAGCGACAGATGGCGGGGAAAAGTATGTCGCCGAATCGACGCAGCCTCCTGGTCGGCGCCACGGCTCTCGCGGCCGGGACGCTTGCGGCCAGCCGTTCCCTTATGGCGGCGCAAGATCAAGCGACACCCTCTGCGCCGGCGGGCCAAGCGCCGGGGCGACGGCCGAACATTCTCGTCATCTGGGGCGATGACATAGGGCTTTGGAACATCAGCCACAACAGCCGGGGCATGATGGGCTACCTGACGCCAAACATCGACAGAATCGCTCGCGAGGGACTCGGCTTCACGGACTATTACGGCCAGCAAAGCTGTACAGCGGGTAGAGCCGCCTTTCTCGGCGGCAATGTCCCGGTGCGCACAGGCATGACAAAGGTAGGTCTGCCGGGCGCCACTCAGGGCTGGCAGAAGAGCGACGTCACCGTGGCTACCGTGCTGAAGAGCCAGGGCTATGCAACAGGCCAGTTCGGCAAAAATCATCAGGGCGATCGGGACGAGCATTTGCCGACGATGCACGGCTTCGACGAGTTCTTCGGCAATCTCTACCACCTCAACGCGGAGGAAGAGCCGGAAAACGAGGACTATCCGACGAATCCGGATTTCCGCAAAAAATACGGTCCGCGCGGCGTGCTTCACAGTTGGGCGAACCCGGACGGAACGCAGAGGATCGAGAACACTGGCCCACTCTCCAAGACGCGCATGGAGACGATCGACGACGAAACCCTCGCGGCCGCGAAGGATTTCATCACGCGCCAGGTCAAAGCCGGCAAGCCGTTCTTCACCTGGTGGAACGCCACCCGCATGCATTTTCGCACCCACGTGAAGGCGGAGCATCGCGGCATATCGGGCCAGGACGAATATTCGGACGGCATGGTCGAGCACGACGGTCAAGTCGGCGAACTGCTCAAGCTGATCGACGATCTCGGCCTCGCAAACGATACGATCGTCATGTACTCGACCGACAATGGGCCGCATTTCAACGCTTGGCCGGACGGCGCCACGACGCCGTTCCGAAGCGAGAAGAACTCGAATTGGGAAGGCGCCTATCGCGTGCCGGCGTTCGTGCGCTGGCCAGGCAAATTTCCAGCCGGGATCACGCTCAACGGGATCGTTGCGCATGAGGACTGGCTGCCGACCTTCGCGGCGATCGCCGGCGTCCCCGACATCAAGGAGCAATTGCTCAAGGGCGTCGAAATCAACGGGCGCAGCTATCGCAACTACATCGACGGTTACAATCTGCTCGACTATCTCACGGGAAAGACGAAAGATTCGCCTCGCAAGGAGTTTTGGTATGTAAATGACGAGGGCCAGGTCGTCGCGGCGCGCTATTCGGCTTGGAAAGTCGTTTTCCTTGAGAACCGCGCCGAGGGGCTTCAGGTCTGGCGCGAACCCTTCGTCGAATTGCGAGCGCCCCTCCTGTTCAATCTTCGGCGTGATCCATTCGAGTTGGCGCAACATAATTCCAACACATACAACGACTGGTATTTGAGCCGCGTTTTCGTGATCGTTTCGATCCAGGAAATGGCGGCGAAATTTCTCGCAACGCTCAAAGATTATCCTCCAAGTCAGTCCCCAGGCTCTTTCAATCTCTCGAAGATCGAGGCGCAAATCAGAAACGCCACTGGCGGCGATTAAGCTGCGTCCAAAGCAAGGCAACGGGCCGCTGCGGAAGCGGCCCGAAGGCTCCGTCCAAACGAGGGGAGGCAGACGAATGGTCTGGAGCGTTTCCGAGCTCCGAGGGCGCCGGCCGAGATGGGCGCTTGTAGCTTTGGCGCTCGGCGCGGCGATGTCAATGACCACAGCCGGGGCGGCGGAATATGGTCTCGGCAATTATCTTCTCGGCTATCAGATTCCGCTGAGCGGCTATACGCCGCCGCCCGGATTCTACTATTCAAACACGTTCTATCTCTATGAGGGCAGCGCCGGCGCAAATCTCAGGATTCCGCGCGGCAATATTATCGGGGCGGGCCTTCAATATCAGTTCGTCATGAACATTTCCCAGTTTTCGTGGGTGACGGACCTCAAGGCGCTCGGCGGCGCGATCGGCTTTGCCGCGCTCATCCCGCTTGGCGGGGAAACCACCAAGGCCAGCGTCGCTTTTACGGGCCCGCGCGGCGTCAGCAGACAGCTCGGCGTGAGCGATAGCGTCAACGCCCTGGGCGACACCGCCTACGCCGCCTTCATTGGCTGGGAGGCCGGCGAGCATCATTGGAACCTAACCCTGACCGGCTTCGCTCCGACCGGATCATATGATCCGAACGCTCTCGCCATCACGAGCCTCAACCGGCCTGGCGTCGACCTCAAGGCCAGCTACACCTATCTCAGCCTGACGACGGGAATTGAGGCCTCGGGCGGCGTCGGCATGACCTTCAACGCCGTCAATAGCGCGACCAACTACCAGAGCGGCGAAGAGCTTCATGTCGAATGGGCGCTGAATCAGCATTTGCCGTTCGGTCTCGCCGCCGGCGTCGGCGGCTATTTCTATCAGCAGGTCACCGCCGACGGCGGGCAAGGCGACGAGCGGCTTGGCGCCTTCAAGGGCCGGGTCGCCGCCGTCGGGCCGCTGCTCTCTTACACCATCAAGGCCGGCGAGCAGGAGGTGATCCTCAGCAGTCGCTGGTTCCATGAATTCGCGACGCAGAATCGTGTGCGCGGCAACTCGATTTTCGCATCCATGGCCTTCAGACTGTAATCGCGGATAAGCACAATCGACAAAGAGAACTATATGGAAAAACGCGTTCGGAGCGCGGCGTCCAGCCGGAGGGGGTCAACCCACCCTACGGCAATGATCTACCTAGACGGCGGAACCTTTCTGATGGGATCGGACAGGCACTATCCCGAAGAGGCGCCGGCGCATCGGGTTGCGGTAGACGGTTTCTTCATGGACGAGACGCCGGTCACAAATGCGCAGTTTCGCGCGTTTGTCGAGGCGACCGGCCACAGGACTTTCGCCGAGATCGCCCCGAATTCGAAAGACTACCCCGACGCCCTGCCGCACATGCTGAAGCCCGGTTCGCTCGTCTTTTCCCCGCCCGATTATCCTGTCGATCTGCGAGACTGGAGCCAGTGGTGGACGTTCCGCTTTGGCGCGAGCTGGCGCAAACCCTATGGCCCCGGAAGCTCCATCAAAGGGCTCGACGACCACCCGGTCGTCCATGTCGCCTTCCGCGACGCCGAAGCCTACGCCCGATGGGCAGGCAAGGAACTGCCGAGCGAAGCGGAGTGGGAATTTGCAGCGCGCGGCGGCCTTGAGCGCGCCGAATTCGCCTGGGGCGACGAGTTCACGCCCGGGGGCCGCCATATGGCGAACACGTGGCAGGGCCAGTTTCCGCTGCAAAATCTCGCTGAAGACGGATTCGAGCGCACCTCGCCGGTGCGGACCTTCCCACCCAACAACTATGGACTCTACGATCTGATCGGCAACGTCTGGGAGTGGACGACCGATTGGTGGTCACAACGCCATGCTGGCGATGCTCCGAAAGCTTGCTGCGTCCCGCGCAATCCGCGCGGTGGTTCGATGGAGCGCAGCTACGCGTCGCTTCAGGCTGGCGCAAGCATTCCTCAGAAGGTCCTGAAAGGCGGCTCGCATCTCTGCGCGCCAAACTATTGCCGCCGCTATCGGCCGGCTGCGCGTCACGCGGAGGCGATCGACACGTCGACCAGCCATGTGGGCTTTCGCTGCATAAGGCGGCCCTCGCACGCGGAACAAAAGGAAGGCTCCTTGGAATGACTGATCTTTGGAGCCGCCGTCGGGTCTTTGGGCTCCCCGGCTCTTTTTATCTCGCGTTCGGAGCCACACCGGCTTTCGCGCAAGCCGAGTTGAGACCTCGGCTGCCGAGCGGCGAAGGCTTCGATGGCGATGCGCCCGATGATCCGCTGCCCTCCTGGGCAGAGGGCCACGCCAAGGCGGCGATCGTCGCATTTGTTGACCGGGTGACGCGGGACGGCGGGGCGGATTTCGTACCGCCGCCGGAGCGCATCGCGGCTTTCGACAACGACGGCACGCTCTGGTCGGAACAGCCTTATTACTTCCAGCTCGCTTTCACTGTTGACCGCGTACAGGCGCTGACGAAGAACCACCCTGAATGGCGGCAGAAGCCCGTTCTGAGGGCGCTCATCGGCGGAGACAAGGCGGCGCTCGCGGGGATTGGCGAGAAAGATATCCTGGAAGTCGTCGCGCTCACCCATGCGGGCGTCACCGTCGATGAATTCACGAAGGAAGTCGCCGCGTGGACGGCTTCCGCGCGCCATCCGCGCTTCGATCGTCCCTATACCGAGCTGATATTTCAGCCCATGCTTGAACTCCTGACATATCTGCGCGCGAATGGCTTTAAGACTTTCATCGTGTCTGGCGGCGGCGTCGACTTCATGCGTCCCTGGGCGCCCGCGGTCTATGGCGTGCCGCCGGAACAGATCGTCGGCTCGAGCATCAAAGCCAGTTTCACGCTTAACGGAGACAAGGTCTCAATCGAAAAGCTGCCGCAGATCGAGTTTGTCGACGATGGCCCCGGCAAGCCGGTTGCGATTAACCGCTTCATCGGCCGCAAGCCAATCTTCGCCGCCGGCAATTCCGATGGCGATCTTGAAATGCTGCAATGGACGACGCTCAATCCCGGCCCGAGGTTCGGCCTTATCGTGCGCCATACCGACGCCGAGCGAGAATGGGCCTATGACCGCGGCAGCAAGATCGGCCGTCTCGACAAAGCGCTCGACGAGGCGCCGGCGCGCGGCTGGCTTGTCGTCGACATGAAGGAAGACTGGAAGCGCGTTTATCCTGACAGAAAGCAGTAGCGAGCAAAAAAGGGCCACTTGGCCGCGCCGCCGGCGCGCTACTTCAGATTGTCGGCGCGCCGAAAGGCGGCGCGAAACGGCAATAAGCTGTGCGCTATCGTTCGGGGAAACTCAGGGCCGTTCGCCCCATCCTTATTGGACAGGAGTCGGGAATCAGCCTCGTCTCGGGGACCGGATGACACCTAAGTCTTTGATTTCATTGGCGCATCCAAGGGGAATCGAACCAATGTTTTCGCCGTGAAAGGGCCGCTCAAGCCACTTTTTGACTGTCCAGACAAAACCTAAGTTACTGTAATATAACGATTTCGCTATCTTCTATCTCCTGGGCAGTCCATACCACTGTGTGAGACGCTCTGTGAGACGGAAATCATGGCGACCGAGAAAGCCGCGTTCGATACGGCGGCCAAGCGCACGAAGTTGCCGGCGAACCGCAACCCCTATTGGCATGGCATTTCCGGCGGCCGCGGCGGCGTCTCGCTTGGCTATCGGAAGCCCGCCCGCGGCGCCGGATCATGGGTTGCAAAGATCGTGGTTGCTGGCGTCCGCATCGAAGAACGGATTGCGCCGGCAGACGACGCCGGAGCTCCGGCCGGCGGCCTGCCCTACCCTCAAGCCGTTTCAGCGGCGCTCAGCTGGGGCCGTCAGAAATTTGCCGGGATCGAGGCGCGCGAAGACGGCGACTTCGGCGCCGAAGTTCCGACGGTTCAATCCGCGATCACGGCCTATATCGCCGAGCGCGAGGCCAAATCGGCGAGCGGAAATGACGCCAAATCGCGGCTGACGAAGCACGTCCTCAGCGACGAGCGCTTTGCCAAGCTGACGCTGGCCCGGCTGACGGCCGCAAGCCTTCGGCGTTGGCGTGAGGGCCTTCCGAAGACGCTTCGTCCCTCGACGGTCAATCGGCTCCTGAACGATCTGCGCGCCGCGCTCAACGCGATGGCTGAACGCCATCGCCGCGAGCTTCCCGCCCATGTCGCCGGCGATATCAAATCCGGCACAAAGGCTTTGCCGTCGGCGACAGAGGCCCGCCGACAGGTGCTTTCAGATGCAGACGTGCGCGGCGTCGTGTCCGCGGCCTTCGCAGTCGAGGAGAGCGGCGACTTTGGCCGGCTCGTGCTGCTCGTCGCGTCGACCGGCGCCCGGTTCTCTCAGATCGCCGCCCTGACGGTTGCAGACGTGCAAGTCGGCAAGCTTCGCATCATGATCCCGGTTTCAAAAAAGGGCCGCGGCGCGAAGCAGGCGGCGCGCATCGCCGTGCCGATCGGCGAAGACGTGGCGGAAAGGCTCAAGCCCGCGCTGAACGGCCGGCGCGGCCATGAGCCGCTCTTGCTTCGTTGGCATGTCAAGCAGACCGGCCCCTTCGTTTGGGAGCGGACCAGCCGGCAGCCGTGGAAGACGGCGAGCGAAACCGATCGCCTCTGGGGCGCGGCGATCAAGTCGGCAGGCCTCCCTGCCGGGACGGTGATGTACGCGCTGCGCCATACCTCGATCGTGCACGGCTTGAGCTGTGGCCTGCCGGTACGCCTCGTTGCGGCGCTTCACGATACGAGCACGGCGATGATTGAGAAGCACTACGCCGCCTATATCGTCGACGCGACCGAAGAGCTCGCCAGGCGCGCCGTGATGACGCTCGCGCCGGCGTCTCATCTGTAACAATTCGTGATAGGTTCTTGACGGTCCACGCCGACAGTTCACCATGAACTGTTTCAATCAACAGCAACTCAGATACTTATGAGTCAGATGGGCGCAAATGCGCCCAATTAATATAGACATACACTTGGCATACATCTGACATACATCATTGATTTATATGGCGTTTCTTCCAAACGCGGCGTTGCCCCATCGTCTTGCTTGACATAGCTTTCCTATACAGCCGCAAGGAAAGTCTAGGTCATGAGACGCCCTACCAACCAAGCCACACCGGACAAAGCAGTCACAACCCGAACGCGCCGCGGCGTTGTCGGCGACAGGGATGCGCTACCATGGACCGACCGTCAGTTCGTAACGGTCAGCCTCGCAAGCCAGGTCTGCGGCATTTCGCCGACCTCTGTCTATCGCATGGCAGAGCAAGGCCGGCTTGTACTGCGCCGCCTCGCCGGACGTGTGCTGGTAGAGACGCCGGGCCTCATCAAGCTCATTGAGAGCGCGGAGCCATGGGCGCCATCGAATCGCGGCAAGGCGGCGCGTGCGAAGCGCTCAGAACTCGCGCGGGCGAATTGGCGCGCTAGCGGCGGTGCGGTGTGATCGATCGCGCGCAGGCCTTCGGCACGCTGCAAGCGACGATCAAGCGCCTAAGCCAATCCAACGCGCCAGCACGGTTTGAAGCCGTTTTCGGTCGATCCATCGCCTTGCGGACGTTCGCGCTGCTCGTCGCCTGTTGCGACACGCCGAAGCGCTTTGGCGCCCGAGCTCGCGTTGAGGTCGTCGCAGGGCGCTTCACGCTCCCGTTTGCTGACGCCGGCGCTGCCGAGGCCGTCGATATCTTCGAGGGCCTGTTGATGGCTGTTGCCGAGGATGACGTCGAGCCAAGCGAGCGGCGAAGAAATAAGTGGGCAAAGCGAGCGCTGGGCGTGTTGCTGTCCTGCCTTGCGATCGAGGAAGCCGAGCAAGACCTCGAGCTGGCGCTCCTCGTGCTGACCGGCCCTGAGCAACAACAGCGCTGCAGACCGGCGCCAACGCATATGGAGGATTGAAATGTCTACGCGGCAAAGATTGTGGGAAGAATGTAGAGCCGGACACTTGAGGCCCGGAGCGCAAGAAAAATCCCTGCAGCGCACGAAGCGCTCGGAACTCGCGCGGGTGCGTCGGCTTACGAGGACAGCCCTATGAAAACGACCCGGCCTCAGGTGCCTCCCCGGAGTGGCGTCGTAGATGCGCTTGCTTCGAAAATCTCGAACCTCGACCCAGGAGCCTTTATCTTCGAAATCGGTCCGGACGGGACAAACGTCCGCGTCGATTTGCGTGTTGAACGATCTGTGCGCGTCCGAGGCAAAGAGCCGGCGCTGTTCAGCACACGGCGTGCGCGGCGGATGGCACAGGCAGGCCTCCGGAAACAAGAGCGAAAAGAACGGAAGGTTTCTGCGTCGATCGCGCAAGGCGTCCCGGCCGACCACCGTCAGGGCGCTTCCGCCGCGACGTCGCCAATGATGGAACGCCGCGACGACCGGCGCTGATCGACGCCGGCGGCGAAAAAATGAACGGAGCGCGCTTGTTGTGCGCTGCCGACACAACCAAAGAGCAGACAAGAAAAATCCCTGCAGCGCGCGACTGATGCAGGGATTTTCCGAAAGGCGATTTAGTAATGGGTCATCACTCTATACCGCCAAGCGTTGGCGAAGACAAGTCGTCTGCCGACGAACCAGCGGCGCCGGCGGCCCCGCCGCAGCACGGCTCGCCTTCGTCCAATCGCTTCAAAGAGCTATGGGATCGCGGATATCGCGCGCTAAGGCCGCTTATCCCGCATGACGCGACGATGAGCGAGAGCTCCAACATCCGGCCAGAGCTCATTGGCAAGATACCGGGCAAGCGCCTGGCAAACGGAACCTGGGTTGGCTTCCACGACTGGCAAACACATAGCACGACGGACGCCGATCTTGTCGAATGGGCGTCCTGGGGCGCCGGCGTCGGCCTTATGACAGGCCTTGTGTCAAGCGTGCTGGCTGTCGACATAGACACGCTCGATCACGGCCTTTCAGCGCGCGCGGCCGAACTCATGCGCGAGATGCTCGGGCCGGCGCGGCCCCGCGTCGGCCGGGCGCCGAAGGCGCTTTTCCTCTACCGCTGTGCGCAGCCTGTCCCGTTCCTAAAGGTCAAGTTCGACGGCCCCGAGGGAAAGCGCGAGCTCGTCGAGCTCAGCACAGACCGACGCCAGATCGTCATGCGCGGGACGCATCCAAAGACGGGAAAGCCTTACAGCTGGCCCGAGGGGCTACCGCCGTTCAAAGAGCTGACAGAGGTAACGCCCGAGCAAGTCGAGGCGTTCTTTCTTGAGCTCTCGCACGTCATGCCGAACGCAGAGTTCCGCGGGCGCAAGCTATCGGCAGGATCGGGCTCGGGCGGCGACCAAACGAAGTTCACAGGGTCGGCGGAAGCCGTTGCGCGCGCCGTGCGCAGCCTGCCGAACACAGAGGCGCTCTACCCGACGCGCGATAGCTGGCTAGACATGCTTTACGCAATCAAGGCGGCGCTGCCGGACGATCCAGGCGCTGCAGAGGCGCTGGCGCAAGAGTGGTCTGAGAAATACGACGGGCCCGACGGAAACGATCCAGATTACGTCGCGCAAGAATGGCGCAAAATGGTTCCGCCATTCCGCCGCGGCGCAAGCTGGCTTTACGAGCAGGCAGAGCTGCACGCCCCGAACGACTTCGCTCGCGTCTCTGTCTATTTCGACGTGATCGATGAGGACAAAGACGACGCAATAGAGAGCCTTAGTTTGACGACCGGCGCCGACCGCGACGTGCTTCGGGGGGCGCTGGAGGGATTTGACGTCAAAGCCAAGTCGCCGCAGGCCGTTGAGGCCTTTGGCCCCGATGATGTCTGCGAAATAACTGAGGCGATAGACCCGAAACATCTTCCAACGCGCAAGTGGATCGTCAGCCCGTGGCTTATGGCCTGCACCGCGAGCCAGGTTGTCGGAGCATCGAAGTTAGGCAAATCCGCATTTATGCTGCGCCTCGCTTTGGCCGTCGCGACCGGAAAAGAAAGCATCTTGCGCGGCCCCGGCAATATATCACCGGAGCGCTTGCACAAGTGCGGACCGGTTATCGTTTACAACGCCGAAGACCCGCAGGCGGAAATGCAACGGCGGCTGAGTGCCGTTCAGAAATTTCATGGCGTTATCGGCCGGGTGAAGCATGGAATAACACTCTGGTCGGGGAGCTCCCGCAGGCTAATTGTCGCCGAACGCAAAGACGGCAGAACAAGCGCTGTCACTGAAGGGCCAGGCTTCGCGAAGCTTAGAGAAATGATCAGGCGGAAAAAGCCCACGCTCGTGATCCTCGACCCGCTTGTATCGCTAGTGGCCGGCATCGGCGAAAACGAAAACGACGCGATGGATGCGGCATTCCGACTGCTCATCACTATCGCGGCCGAAGAAAATACTGCGATATTAATCGTACATCACACAGGCAAAACCGAAAAAGCCGTCGACGACATACATGCGGGGCGCGGCGCCTCAGCCAGTGGCGGCGTCGTGCGCGGCAGTCTCAATCTCAACGAAGTATCGGAGAAAGACCCCCTACGGGGAGGGCTTCCCCCTGGCCGATACATGCGCGCTGACATGGGCGGAGCGAATTACGGCCCCAAGATCGGCGGTCTGGTCTATCGATTGAAAGTCGTACCGGTCGGCAACGGGACTGCGGATTGGTCACCAGAAACAGCCGACGCACTCTTCAACGAAGAAGACGCCGAGGCGTCGCTCCGGCGCCGCGGAGACACCGTCATAGTTCACGAAATAATCGATGCGAGGAAAGCAGCCGCGGAGGCGAGCGCCGTTCGATCAGGTGAAGAAGATGTGATGCGCCGCAGCGTGGCGAGCGCAGCGTTGGAGGTTATGGGGGGAAGCGCCCAGCTGAAAATCAGCGGAGCGTATCTTGAATTGGGCAAGGCGCTAAAGCTTGCGGGAATAGCTAAAACCGACCGCGAGCAAACAATCAGAAACACGCTCACAGACAATTTGTCGGGGGATGGTGTTATCGTCGTCAAAGACCACAAACGTATTCGCGTTTGGGCCGAAAAAGAAGGCGCAGATAAGGCTTCGCCTTGGCTCCTAAGACATACAAGCGATGTCAACGACGAGACCATAGACGATGACTTGGCCGGGGCTTGAACAAATGACGCCTGTTCGAGCCGACAAGATTGAAATCATTCGGCTTTCGTCTGCTCCCAAGGCGTTAAACAGCTTGAACAGTTGTTCAAGCTGTTTAATCCAGAAAAAGCTCAATGATTTCAAAGGCTGCCGCTTGAACAGCTTGAACACTCTAAAGAGGTCGCTGGCGCTGTTTAAGCGCGCCCTCTTCAGAGGCCTGCGACTTCGGCCGCGCGGATTTAGCCGCGGAAAGACCCGTCCAACTAAAATCACGAAAAGCCGTCGGCGGCCGATCATCAGCGGACGCGGATCGGATTTAAGTTCGCACGTTCTTTTAGATAAAACAGCACCGGCAGGCGCGCATGGATAATCCCTACACTTTCCAACGGTCGCCGGCGTGGCGAAAGACTTGCTCCGATCGCATGAAGAAGATCAACGCCGAGCGCCTCGCCGGACCGCGCTGCGGCGCCCGCCGCAAGCGCGACGGCGAGCCATGCCAGCAGCTCGTGCTCTATCCGAATGGGCGATGCAAATTTCACGGCGGAAAGACGCCTAAGGGAAAAGACTGGCACAAAATTCAGCTTCCGGCAGCAGACGCAGGAGCCGACGCCTTGGCGCGCAAAGAACGGATGATTGTCCAACGCCAAAAAAAGCGCGCAGCCACTCGCGCGGCAAAACTGACGGCCATGACGCCGGAGCAGCGAGCCGCCTACGACAACCAATTCGCCAAGCGCGTGATGAACCCCGGCCCGGCGACGCGTCGCGCCAGCATTCGCAAACAGCGGGCCGACGCCAAAGCCTTCCGGGAGATCGTCCTGGCGACCGAGGCCGCCTTCGAAGCCAGAAACCACGCCCAAGCTGACCGCGGCGCCGAAAGCCAGCCAGCGGCCTCCCCTGGCGATCCAAGCCCCATCTCGTTTTCGCCCGAAACGCTGAGGAAACTATTTCCATGACCAAGAAACAGTCCAACGCAACACCGATCGAAGCGCTCGCCGATCTCCGTAGGAAAATCCGGCGCGAAGGCGCTGAAGAGGCGTTCGCAGCCTTGCGCGAGATTTGCAACAACCCGAAAGCCCCCGCTCCGGCTAAAGCAACCGCGGCAACTTCGATCTTCCGCGCCGCTGGCTTGTTTGATAAGACGGAAGGCACGGCCGACGACAAACCGCTGTCCGAAATGACTGCCGCAGAGCTGGATCAAATCATCCGCCGCGGGCAAATGTCGCCCGACGCCAGCGCGCCGAAAGCAAAGCGGCGTAAATCGAGGGACGCGCCGCCGATCGATGTTTTCGAGTGATTGCGGATGACCATTGCGGCGTTTCCCGGCGCGCTCGTTAGCGGCCAAACCGCGCCGCCTCTGTGAACCGAAGGAAATCAGATGCTCGCAATTCCAAAGATAGCATTCGAGCGAACTATACAGGCCCTTGCGTTGCTGACGTTTTGGGGCGCCGTGGTTCTTTTACCGGTCCTGATCGTCGTCGGCATATACCAGGGCGCGAAAGAGCTTCCGGGCGCCGTAGCGCGCATAGT
Source organism: Methylocella silvestris BL2 (assembly GCF_000021745.1). Taxonomy (NCBI): domain Bacteria; kingdom Pseudomonadati; phylum Pseudomonadota; class Alphaproteobacteria; order Hyphomicrobiales; family Beijerinckiaceae; genus Methylocella; species Methylocella silvestris. The sequence continues at coordinate 3,419,122 of NC_011666.1, read as the reverse complement.
GACGGGCGTGGAAGAAATCAGGGGTGCCATCGCAGGCGCCATAGGGAGCACGATGACCCTCGAACGCCAGGAAGCTCAGGTGGTCGCGTGCGCTCCCTGCTATTACGCGCTTGTCGCCCTTCTCAACGCCGTACGGCCCGACGATGAGCAGATCACGCCGCTCGACGCGGCTTTCGAAGCGAGGCAGGCGGCAGAGGCCAAAGCGGCCGAGGTTGATAGGCGTTACGCCGAATACCAAGCGGCCCGCCCGGTTCGCGAATACAAGATGCTTGATTTGATCGAACGCGACTATGAAAAATCATTCGCCGCATCGCAGGTCAGTGATCCCTCGCAAAATCCCTTTGCCGCCGAGCTCGAGCGACGGAAATTCCTTGCGGCGATCGCGGAGCAGAAACATTCGGCGATGTCCCGCATGCAGTTTCAGCCAGCCGCTGCCCCCAAGACCCGATAGACACTTGCGCGGCCGATGCCAAGCCGCTCGGCGATCTCTGTTGGGCCAAGCCCGTCGACGTCGCGCAGGCGCCGCACAGCAGCCGCATCGATCGAAGGCTTGCGGCCCTTATAGACGCCCTCAGCCTTCGCTTTGGCGATGCCCTCGAGCTGGCGTTCCTTACGGATGTTTGTTTCGAACTCAGCGAACACTCCGAGCATTCCCAGAAACGCCTTGCCGGCCGCCGTGCTTGTGTCGATCGGCTGTTCTGTCGCCTTGAGCGCCGCGCCCTTGGTTTCGAGCTCGCGCACAATGCCTGCAAGATCGCCGATTGAGCGCGCCAGGCGATCGATGCGCGTCACCATGAGAACGTCGCCGCCGCGAATGAAATCCAGCAGCGTGCGCAGCTCCGTACGGCCGGCGAGCTTCGTTCCTGTCATCTTCTCGGCCCGGATGATCGCGCAGCCTGCGGCCTTGAGAGCTTTCTTCTGCAAGGCGAGGTCTTGGTCTGTCGTCGAAACCCGCGCATATCCGTAAGTCGCCATGTCACCCTCAACTGTCTCGATAGCCTCTAGACCCTCTTCTTATCCCGTCTTATAAATGCAAAGTCAACCCTATTAAGACGCGAAATATGTCTCACGGCGATGTTTCGTAGGGGTGTACCCAAATTGGACGGTATCGCTGCGCATAAGGCTTTGAGCGCCGCGCGATCCATGCGCAAAATCCAACCGGCCCGATTGGTCCGGCGGTTGAGCCGCTTGAGGGGTCGTAAATTATTTTCGGACCTAAGCATTCCAGTTCGCTGGTTGGCGCGCCGACCGCAGATCGAATTTAATCAACAGCATGCACACTGACAATGACAATCGTCGCCGCTCTCCGTATGTCAACAGTATGCTAACATACTGTAATATCAGCCGTTTTAGAATTTTTCTGGCTTGACAACTTAGAAGCATGCCGCGCACCATAGGGCCTGATCTTTTGGAAAGGTGGTTGCGGTATGAGCAAATCTCTCAACGCAGGAAACGACTGCACAACGGCTGAGACGCGGAGCAAGATGTCCCGCTTGGAATTCTACACGAATTATTATTGGACCACGCGCCGTGAGCTGGCCGAGCTGCGCGCGAGGCCGAATATCAGAGCGGCAACCTATAAGCGCGAGACGGAAGGTTTGCTCGGCGACCTGGCGCACATTGCGCTAGGAACGAAAAACGTCGCTCTACTTCGCCTAGTTCACGCAACCGAGTGTGAAATTTGCGGGGCGTGATCGCATAGACGAGCGACGACGATCGCGCGCGGAGCTCGTCGCGCGGAGTTCGCCCGGATCGACCTCGGCGGCGCGCCCAAGCTCTTTGACCGCGGCTTAATGTCCGGCCGCACCGCCGCATAAGCGCCAGCGCCTATCACGCTCCGCTCCGACGCCTTTACACGGGCCGCGCGCCTGTTCCTCTGCTCTCAACGCATGCCTGCACAGCGAAACGCAGAAGTCACGGCGCCTTCCACGGTGGCGGATTGCCGGCCGCTCCGGGCGGCAGCGGCCGGGAAGCCCGATGCCACCCCTAGTATACAGTCAGACTGCATGGCGATTTCTAGCGGGGAGCGCGAAAACAAAATTGTCCCGAGCTGGAAATTTGCCGCTTTCGATTTGGCGTCCCCACGCGTCACACCGGACCGCCTTCTCGATAAGAAGAACGCCGAGTTGATGTGACCAACAGGCGCCGGCCCGACGCGCTCTACACGCCGAGGCATTTCATCGCCGCGCCAACAGGGCCGTAAAAATACCGTGCGACGCTTGACAAAACCAATTAATTGCCTCTACGCTCACCACGCGAGCGAGTTAGGCAAAGGCGGAAATCATGAACGTTCAAGTTGAGGCCATAGACAAGGCGCTTTGCGCTATCCCTCGCAGCAAAAATCCGCTTGATGCAACAATCGTCGCGATCGATGCTGCCGTTGCCTATAATGGGCCATTCATTGGAGGCGCCGATCTTGAGCTGTTGTTCCTCCGCTTGCTTGATGCGCGGGGAGCGTTGGAATGCGCCTGCCCGGAGCGCGCACCGCTGTTCGATCTCGGCGCGAAAGCGCTGAAGGCGTTGTTTGCTATCCGCGGCGTTCCTGTAGAAGGCGCCGAATACATGGTTGCCTTGGACTTCCAAGCCGGATTGATCGACGAAGAGCCCGCCACTGAAAATTTGGAAAAATGCGCCGTCGTCGACAGGCTCGCGGCGTCGATGCTGGACAAGACCCTGGCCGAGCTTCAGTTTTTCAAAACCGGCCTCATGCATGAGCTTGCGGCGCGAGACGCTGTCCAGAAATGCGACGCGTTCGACAAAGCCTGCGCCGGCTACGTCGTGGCGAAAGTCAGGGACGAAATGAGCCGTCGCGACCGCGTCAGGATCAACGCCGCCGCTCGGGAGGACGAGGTAAGAGCGCGCGCTTACTACAACGAACTCGGCGCAATGGCCGCGAGCGAGACGCTCCAATGACGCCGACGCGCGGACTGGCGGCGCCGACGCCGTGTATGCAAATTCTCATGGCGTCGCTGAGCATTGGCGAGAGGAAATGACTGACAATCCATTCGCCGCAGAGCTCGCAGCGCGCAAAGCTGTGGTGCCCGCTCCGGCGCCTGTTGATCCTGTCGCAGCCAAGATTGCCGCTCGCCGGGCTGAGCTCGCGGGCGCTCCCAAGGCCTCGGCCGAGAGGGGCAAAGACGTCTTAGCGGCGACGAACCCGTTCGCCGCAGAGCTGGCCTCGCGCAAAGCCGCGCCAGCAAACCCCTTCGCCGCAGAGCTCGCGGCGCGCCAGAGCGCGCCTGCCGATCCGGCGGCGCCCAAGACCTGGGCCGACACAGCGAAAGATGCAGCTGCCTCGTTCGGAAGCGGCGTCAGCCTCGGCTCGTCTGAGCTCCTGCAGCTGCCCGTCACGGCGCTGCGCGGGATAAAAAACGGCTTGAACTACGGCGCCGACAAGATCGAAGACGCGGCCCGCTCGGTTGTCGGTGCGCCGCTGTCCGATCAGGCGCGCGCCGATCGTGAGAGCACGCGGCAGAGCCATGACCTTGTCGGCCAGGCTCAGGACGCCGCGCGCGGCGCGCTGACGAGCGCCTTGCACAAGCCGGAGACGAAGACCGGAGAATATGCGGCCTCCGTCGGGGCGGCGCTGCCCGGCGTTGCTCTCATGCCGGCGCGCAGCGCCGCAGAAACGGCCTTGAACGCCGTCCGCTTCGGCGTGCCGTCCGGGCTTGGTTCCGAGGCCGGCGGGCAGATGGCGAAAGGCTCAAAATATGAGCCGGCCGCGCGCGCCGCCGGCGGGGCTATCGGCGCGCTCGCCGGCCCCGTTCTTGCCGAGAGCGCAAGCCGCATTGTCAGCCCGATCGACACGCCGGCCTCGCGCCTGCCGGCGATCGACGTCATGCGCCGTGAGGGCGTCCCGCTCACAGCAGGCCAGGCGACCGGCAGCAAGCCGCTTAAATGGATGGAAAGCGCCATAAGCGATCTGCCTTTCGCAGGAGGCGGCGCGAACCGCATCACTGAGGCGCAGCGCGAGGCGTTCACGCAAGCGGGGCTTCGGCGCATGGGCGTTGCTCCTGTAGAAGGCCAGCTGGCGACGCCGGAAACCATGCGTCAGGGCGCGCAGGCGTTGCGGGACGAATTTAACGACCTCTCGAGCCGCAACGTCATGGTCAATGACGCGCAGCTCCGCAGCGATCTGCGGGGCGCGCGCACGGCTTACGATCAGGCTGCAATCCCGGCGCAGCAGCGGCCCGTCGTCGGAAACACGATTGGCGATCTGCTTGCCGAGCCTTGGGGCGTCCATGGCGAGCGCTATCAGAACACGCGCTCGAGCTTGTCAAAGCAGGCTGAAGGGCTGCGCTTCGCCAATCCGCCGTCGGCGGACGCGTTGCGCGCCGTTCGCGACGCCATGGACGCGGCTATGCGGCGCTCGATCTCACCACAGGACGCTCGCGCGTGGGACGACGCCAGGCAGCGATACGGCGACATGAAGACGCTTGAAAAGGCCATGGGCGGGGCCGGCGAGCAGACAGCGCAGGGCGTGCTTTCGCCCATGAAGTTGCGCGCAGCCGCCTCGGCCGGCAACGCCAAGGCTGGCTACGTCCGCGGCAATAGCGATCTCGGCGAGCTGGCGCGCGCCGGCGAAACGGTGCTCGCGCCACTCCCGCAATCAGGCACCGCTCCGCGGCAAGCGGTGATGCATTCGCTTCAGAGCGGCGGCGCCGTCGGAGCCGCGCTGAGCGGCCATCCGATCGCCGCGGCTGCCGGCGTGATCGGGCCGGCAGTCGCCGGGCGCGCACTTATGTCGCCTGTCGTGCAGGCCTATCTGCGCAACCGCGTCGCAAGCGGCGTCCGCGGCATTCCGACAGCGCCGCAGCTCGCCGCCGGCGTCGCCAACGGCGCCGTCGCAAATAGCGCGCTCACCCCTTCCGGGCTTTCCAGCCTGTCCGACTTGTTCGCTCCGCAACGCAAGGCATACGCGCGATGAGAATTGAAACCGACCTGCCGCAAACGGTCTACGACATTGCGTTGAAAATGCGTGCGCGAGACTTCGAAGAGCTCGAAGCCGTTTCGCATATGAGCACGCGCGAGGACCTGGCGCGCCTGCTCTCCGATCGCTACGGATCGCGCGACGACGTCTTCGCCGTCGGGCTCGACGGCAAGCCGATCGCTATTTGCGGACTTATCGAGCTCAGGCCGAACGTGCTGTCGCTTCTGTTTTTCGCGACCGACGAATTTTCCTCCATCGCTCTGCCGCTCACGAAATACGTCAAGCGCGAACTCTTTGCGCCGCGGATCGCCGCCGGCGTTCATCGGATCGAATGCGCGTCCATGTCGAGCTATCGCGCGGTGCATAATTGGATCGAAGCGCTCGGGCTTTCTTTCGAAAGCACGATCCGGAAATGCGGCAAGGCGGGCCAGGATTTCGATTATTACGCCTGGGTTTCCGGCGCGGACGCGCCGCGCACGATTAACTGACGACAGCGGCGGCGCCCTTTCGGCGTCGGCGTTCCAAATCCAACGCCCGCGACTTGGGAGAGGCCTAAATGTGCGATCCGATCACTATTGCAGGAATTGCCCTCGGCGGCGCCGGCGCCGCGGCCAATGCGATCGGCGCCGGCAAGGTCGCGGACGCGACGGCGCGGACGCTCGCCGCAAACTTGGCGCGGCAGCAGGAGCTCGACGCGCAAGCCTCGAAACTCAATGACCACTCGCTTGGGCTTTATGGCGATTTCGCCGGCCAGACAGAGGCCAAATCGAAGTCACTCGGCGATTATTTCGGTCAGGCTGTACAGCCTGTAGCCACTTCCGGCGCGAATGTCGCGCCGGGCGGCTCGGCGAACACGCAGGCAGCCGAGAGCGCCGCGCGCGGGGCGGCGCAGAAATTCTCGAACCAACAGGCAGCGGCCGGGGCCAAGGTGCGCGCCTTTGGCGACGTGCTCGGAAACGACGCGCTGCTGCAGGGCCGTGACGCTTCGCAGCTCGGACAGCTCGCTGATTTCAAGCGCGGCGACACCGGCGTCATGGGCCTGCAGCTCAATCAGGACACGCACGCAGGCGACGGCTGGGATTTGGCCGGATCGATCGCCAGCGGCCTCGGCAACGTCGGTATCAAGGCCGGGCTTAGCGATGGCTGGAAAAAGCTTCGCAACTCGTCCCCGCTAACCGCCATGTTCGGCTATGACCCGAAGGATGCGCCGCAACCCGCCGGCAGCTACAACTTGCCTTTCGTCTAGGGCATCGCGGGCAGTTCTAGTGGCCCGCCGTTCAAGCCTATCTCGCCAATCAGCTCGCGGCGGGCGCGCGCGTCACGGCGCCAGCGGGACAGCGAGCCGCGGCGGCCGGCGCAGGGGCGATCGGAAGCCGGGCGCTCTCGGATATGTTCGCGCTGGGAGCGCTTGTCAAAATCACTCGGTCGGATCAGAGTTAAAAACGCGAATGGCGACAAAAAGAATGTCGATAGACGTCAGGGGGAGGATGATGGCGCGTACTCGTAAACCCGTTGCCCGCGCCGAGACTGGCATTTTGTTGGTCCGGGACTCTACATTGAAGGCCGAATGGCCGAAATTCGTGGCCAACATCGTCAAGGTGGTTGGCTCGGGCTTTGCGATTTTCCACGGCCACCTTGATCATATCCCTGAAGGTATCTCTAGCTTGGTCGAGGCTGCTGGTGCCATCTCTATAGATGCGCCGCCTGGAGAGCGCGGTTGGTTATTGTTCGCGTTAGGATTTGCCTGGGCTTTTGACGAGCTTAGAGCTCGCGGTCAACTTGACGACATCGGTGTCGAAACGGCCGTGCGCGATGCGCTCGCCGAAGCGAAGGAAAGAGTGGATCAAGGCGAGCAGATCATCCCGACGTCATTCCTTGACCAACCCACTACGCTACCCCTCTACCGACTGGTGCGAGACTCATTTGTCGAACGGAAGGGCGCGTTCCGAGCGGCAGGGGGCGAGAAGGACGACATATTGCGGGCGCGTTTCGACGCGGCGTTCGATCGTGCAATATTCCTGCTTTGGTCACAGTCGCCGGAACAATACCAACCGCTGGCAGCCGCCCTGAATGCTCCGGGAGCAGCCGCCCATGCGTTCCGTCTGGAATGGGACGCATATCGAAAAGGCCTGATCCACGAATTCGAGGTTAAGCCGGTTTTTGGGCAAGAAACCCTCAAGATTGCACTATCGCAAATTTATGTTCCGCTTCGGGGAGTCTGGCGTGAAGAACACGACGATCCACGACCTCCGTCCCGAAGCGTCAAGACGCGGGCGCTTACACTCTCCCCTTCACGTTGGAAGGCGTCTCATTTTGTCTGGTTGGACGACGAACTTGACGCTTGGGCGACTGGTGGCCACGAGGAATACGAGTTGAAACTGTTGGGCGGTGGCCCCGGCAGCGGAAAGTCGACGATCGCGAAAGCTCTCGCGCGTAGGCTCGCGGCACGCGACGACTGCCGACCTCTTTTCATCTCCCTCGCTAACATCGACGCAGCTATTGATCTGCGTGAGGCGATCAACGCCCACTTCACTAAGCGCACGGCAAATCCATTCAGACAGCCGCCCCTTGCCCGCAATGTGGTAGAGGATGGGCCCCCGCTTGTTCTCATCTTCGACGGCCTCGATGAACTGGCCCGACCGGGGGAGGCTGCTAACGACATCGCTCGCGACTTCATGGGCAAGCTTGGGCAGCTTACGTCCGAATTGCGCGGAGATAAAAAGAGCCGTCTTCGGGTCATCGTCACGGGGCGAATGCCGTCCTTCCAGGCCGCTCAGCGCTTTGCGGGCGCGGTCAATAGGAAAAGCTACGAGGTCGTGGGCTTTCTTCCCATTAAGGGGGCCGAACTTTTTCAGACGAGCGAGGAATTCGGCGGTAAGGGCCTAGACGTCGCTTCAGGGGTGCTAGAGTCTGTTCTGACTGTTGCACCCCCTCAAAAAGCAGCGCCTGAGCAGCAGAGCGACATTGCCCGCATCGATCAGAGGGAAACCTGGTGGAAAGGTTATGCAGCAGCGGTCGGACTTTCCTTAAAACCACCCCATGCCTTATCCGCCCCCGCCCTGACAGAACTCACTCGCGAGCCCTTGCTATGCTACCTCCTCGTGCTCTCGGGATATCTTACCGAAGGAGCGCAATTAGCTGCCGGGAACCTGAACTTGATCTATCGTGAACTGATTGACGAGGTGTGGCGACGTGGTTGGGGAGACGACCCTGATAACGGGCGGCGCCCAGGTGCCGGGAGATTTCTAAGCCAGGAGGGCTTCAATAGACTGATGGAAACCATTGCTCTGGCCGGATGGCAGGGAGGCGACACGCGAGTGTGCAGCGAAGCTCGATTTCATAATGCGGCAAGGTCTCTGCGAACTGGCAATGCCTGGGATGACTTCGTTCGAGACAACGGCTCCGATATTACTAACCTCGCAATGAACTTCTACCTCAAGAACGCTGAGATTGAGACGCGTGGTTTTGAATTTACACATAAGAGCTTTGGCGACTATCTCGCCGGTCGAGCGCTTCTGGAAGTAGCGTTAGATCTGATCACTCTTATTGATCGCCGGCCCGAGACGGCGATGAAGGAATGGTTCGATGTCACGGCCACCGGCAACCTCACCAACGAATTATTGGACCACATGCGGCGCGAATTGCAATTACGTGCCAGCAGTTCTGAGGGATTAGAAGAAGTTCGCGCACTAAAATCTGGATTCGAACGTTTGGCTTCCGCGGTCATCCGTGATGGTTTGCCGGCGAATGGCAATGCGGATCAGCCCTGGAGAGTGGCGGAAGCAAGGCAGCGCAACGCCGAGGTCATGGTATGGGCGGTGCTCAATGCATGCTCATTAGCCATCGCCGCCACTGATCCTGAGCGCGCAAAAATTGAGGTTGCGTGGCCCGATAAGGCCGCTTTCGGCAACCTTCTGCGACGAGTTGTAGGACAGACCGATCTCACCACAAGCTTCGGCCCGAAAATGTTCTATAAAATTTTGTTTTTTCAATTTCAATTTGCCATTGCCACGGCAGCTGCCCCGGTCATGAAATGCTTCGCTTATCTCGTGGCTCCTGAAGCAGACTTGACAGGGCAAGCACTCTTTGCTGCTGATCTGCAACACGCCGATCTGCGCCGCGCGCGCCTCGAGTTAGCCTCGTTGCGCACATGCAAGTTGAAAGGGACCAACCTCTCCAACGCAAATTTCAGCGGGTCGGTGATCGAAACCACCGACTTCGAAGACGCTAATCTGGAGGGCGCTCAATTCAATGATGCTAAGCTGCTAGTTTCTCCTCTGGATAAGGCCAGTGTAAAGGGAGCTACGCTTCTAAGGACGCTCATTCTCCCCGGCAAGGGCGACCGCGGCGCCGATCTCAAAAGGAGAGGAGCGAACGTTACAGGTGTTCAAATGGCAGATATGCTGCGGAAACCTGATTCAGTTTGAGGCGAACTTGACGCCGGCGACGAGATTGTCGGTGCCTCTGTCGCGGGGCATGGCCCGGCGCGATGGTGTTTTATTTTGTTGAAGAAGCGTTCGAGAAAATCTGTAGTGACAAAGATACAAACTGGACGCTGGACGTTTTGCGGTAGTGTATCGGCTTGATGTGCTCACCGCCTGCCGCGGCGGCGCCAACCCTTATCAGCCGGTCCATCCACGATGATACCAATCGCGTCCTTAGCGGCGCGGCACCTTCCTTGGCAAGGCGTGCGTTGGCGGCGCCTTGGCTTCAGCCGCCCAGGAGCTGCTCGTCATTCGGCACGTTGCCAAACCGCTGGATAACGACGGCGTCTTCAAATTCGCCTGAAGCGGGATCGCCGTGGCGCTGGAAAGCGACGGCGCCGGCGGCCTTGAGCGCCATGCGTTGCGCCTCGCCCACAGCCGCGCCGGCGGACTGAAACTCTTTGGCGTCACCTGCCACAAGCTCGCCATCCTCGGTCCAGACGAACGGCAGAGCGACATAGTACGTCACCTTCGCCATGGGATGTCCCCTCTCTCCCGCGCCGCCTTTTCCTCCATCACTCGCCGCTGATCGGCTGAAGCGCCAGCGCCAACGCTCCAAAAATACTGGTTATCGCCTGTCAGTTCGGCGGCAAGCGCATCGATCGACACCAAGACCATGTGCGCGAGCTTGTCCACGTTGCCGCCAATCGCGACTTGCATGGAGAGGCGGATCATCGCATCGCGACACTCGCGGAGCGCTCGCACAGTGGCCGCAGGATCGGCCGGAAGCTCCGGCCGCTTACCTCGCTTCGACATAGCCCGCCCTCAGGTTTGTTCCTGATATGTTCTAGTCTGCCGCGCGCAGCGAGTCCAGCGGCGGCAAGCGGGTCGCAATTTCCTATCCGGATGACCTGCCGTTTCGGCCCCGCCTGCGTACGGCGGCGCTCATTCTGCGATCCCGCGAAAGCTCGCATGGCGAAGCTCGCCGTCCGCAGTGAGGCCGCGATAATCAATCTCAACGATGAGATCGGGCTTCGTCCAAACTGCGCCCCCAACCTTGAGCCTTGGGATCGCACAGCGCGGCGTCCTGAGGCCGTCAAGCCTGTCGCGCAGCATCCTGGCGACGCGCTCGCTGAAGCCTGTTCCCACTGCTCCCGCGTAGCGCAGCGCGCCTTCTTCCCATCGCGCGACCTTGATATTGGCCAGGGGCGCCCGGACCGCGCCGGACGAGGGCTGATAGCCGATCACGACAAATTCCCCGCTCTGCACGCATTTGGTCTTCAGCCAATCCTTGCTGCGGCCGGATCGGTAAGGCTTGTCGAGGCGCTTCGAGACGATCCCTTCGAGCTCATGCTCGCAAGCGACCTTGAAAAAATCGACGCCAGTTCCGGCATATTCCTGGCTGAGAAGCAGCGGCGGCTTTTTCTTGATCAGGCCGGCCAAGGCCCCGCGCCGCTCGTCTAGCGGCCGCTGGCGCCAGTCTTCCCCATCGAGGAAAAGCAGATCGAAGGCGTAAAGCACGGCTCGTTGCGCGCCGCCCGTTGCAAGGTCGGCTTGCAGCTCGGCGAAGCTCGAACGGCCTTTCTCGTCGAGCACGCTCGCCTCGCCGTCGATAACCAGCGACCGCACCTTCAGCTTGCCGAGCGCAGCGGCGATCGTCGGAAATCTCGCCGTCCAATCATAGCCGTTGCGCGTGCGGATCGTGACGGCGCCTGGCTCGACGTAAGCTGAAACCCGATAGCCGTCCCATTTGATTTCGTGAACCCATTCTTCGCCGGCCGGCGGCTTGGGGACGAGCGTCGGCAAACAGGGCGCGATCCAGCCCGGCAGCGGCGCATCGAAGAGCTGGGGGACTGTCGGATCAGCCGAGACAAGCGGCCGACTCCTCAACCCATCCGCGACGACATCTGTCTTGCAGCTGATCGAGCGCGGCTTTGCTGGCGGGGACTTGGCCATGCTGGCCAGAATACGCTCTTAGGTCGGTTCGCCGTAAAATCTTCAGATTTTGGTTAACGGCGAGAGCATTCGTGGAGGGCAGCGCGGGGCACGCCAACACCCCTGGCGTCGATTTTCTCGCCGTTGATATGCCGAACGGCAATCGCTTGACTGTCGGAATTATGGTGTTGGTCATTGAGCAAGCGCGCGAGGCAATCTCAGCCGCACAGCCGAGGCCGGACGGCGCGGCACCGCGTGCATCGAAATGCGCGACGGCGTCAGCACAGAGCTTGTGGTTTGCCGCGAATTGGAAGCGAAGGGAATGCAGTGGGAGGCTTTCTCAATCGCCGAAGTTGGCGATATTACAAATACTTAAGTGCGTCGGGCTCGGCGTAACTCCAGACTGATAGTAGAAACAAAACGATGCGTGATTTATGTTTACAATAGAGGGCTCGTGAAAGCCCACATACGCTATGCAGCCAACGAAGGCTATTACGCTGTTGCCGTCGATCATAGCTTGACTAGTTGAAAATTTATCGGTTTCTTGCAATTTTTCTGAATCGAATAATAGGGAATAATTAATTGACGGGTAGGCAAGTTTCGAGCTTTCAGGAATTGAGCTGAAACACTGCTGTTGCAATTTACGAAGAGGATCGCCTGATCTTTGGTCTAACCATTCCTCTTTACTAAAAATTAAGCCCTTCACTCCGATGGAGTGAAGGGCTGGTTGATGGCCCCCGTTTTGATAAACAAATACGCCCCGAACTGGCTGCTTTAACTGCAACGGCTCAATTGCCGCATCAGATGGGCCAAGCCATGCTCTCTGGCCGGCAACAAATGCGTCGCGAGCGAGGGATAATTGCTTCTCTCCAGCGGTCCACAGTTTTTCCGTCGACCACCAGAGGCCGAGAGTGAAGAATGCCAGCGCAATCGTTGATGTTGCTGTGAATAGACCGTCGTTCTCCCTTGCGAAACGGACCACCCGCTGTCCGAGCAAAAAGCAGCAGTTCAAAAACGCCCTTACGCGGGCGAGCGCCGTACAGAAGAAATACTTAATCACTTTTGCCCTCTCCAATAAAGGATCATCACGCACTGGCGAGTTGAGAGTCTAAACCGACCCGGCAGTTGTTGGCGCCTTGTCTTGGCACCCTGTCCCAAGAATTGGCACGCCGATATAGCGCACTCTACACACAGCCTGTTGCTATCCCCGCCCGACTCGCACCGTCTCGACGCTCAGCGAGCCCGCCGGCAGCGGTTGCAGGAGTTCAGCCTCCGGCCTTTGCAGATAAATCCACGCCTTCCAATCTGCCGGGTGAAGCACGACGATCTGGCGGTTATGGATGGATTCAACGTCGGCTCCCGGCGCGGTCGTAAGCATCGAAAAGGCCGGCGGCTGATTTCCCTTCTGCTCGCGCCATATGCCGGCAATGGCCATGAACGGAGCGTCTCTCAGCGTGAAGCGATGCTTGGTCTTCGGCGACTTGCTCCCCGTAAACTCGAAGAACGCCGACGCGGGGATGAGGCATCTGTTGGTGTTCGCAAAGCTGCGCCCCTCCGACCTGAAATTGAAAACGGGTCCGCCGCGCGGCGTGGCAGGCGGAAACCCGAAACTCATTGGGACAAGCTCGACGTCGGCGCCGGCCGCTCGCACGACGGGGGCTAAGTCGGTGATCCGCACGTCGTCGGCCTGCGGCAAGTCTGCGTCGCTCTGGCGGGCGGGTATGCCCCACTCAAGCAACTGCATCATCTGGCAATACGCCTTCCAGGCGACATGTTGCTCATAGTCGTTGCACATGATCAGATCGAAGCTGTTTAGGCGACCGCGTCAAAGGCGCCGACGTCGAGGTCCGATTGCCGATCGTTGCCCGGGCACTTGCTTCGCTTGATGTCGGGAGGACAAGGTCTACTCTGATCCAACGAGGCCCCAAATCTCAGCCACCGTACCGTGATAACCTTCGAGGAGGGATCGACTCACAATCAGCTCGGGAAGGTGGTACCACCGCGCAATTTCGGCAATGGGTTTACCTGAGCCGCCGTTAATGTCTATCGCTCGCTGTTCGAAGGGGTACAAGAGTTCGACGGCGGCGATTTCCGCAAAGATTTCTGATTGAGATGCACGCGACGCCGCGGAGTCTTGGTGCAAAGTGTACTCCGTCAGTAGATTCTTTAAGGTGTTTACGCCCTCATACGACCAATCGTCCGGCTCATCATTCATAACATGGCAGAGCTCTTTCACGACTGTGAAGCGCTTCCAATATTCATCTAAATCTTCTTTAACATAGATTGTTACGCGATCAATGTAACGCTCCATGAGCCCTTTCACACGGTCGCTTTTATAGGGAAGCTCATGAACATTGATGGCCAGGTGATACATTTGGCCAACGATTCTCTTAAGTTCCCCAAGCGGGATGACTGGTTGATCTGGCGCTATACAATACGCTTTGATCTCATGACGCGCTTGGCGGACTTTTTTAAATACCGTTACCGCAATCTTGCCGTCCAAAACCATTACTGAATCCAACAAAAAAGGCCTCGAATGAACGAGACCTTTTATAGAACGGTAACTTATTTGGAAAGGCTATTTATCACAACCTTCAAGAGAAAGCAGCTTCGCTTTCCCTCCATCGACGGCTTCATATAAAGCGTTGACGTCAGCGCAGAGCCCTTCAGCCGTCAACTCATGCGGATCACTGACGTAAAATTTCACGTCCAGAAGCCCAGCCGCCGCCATCTTTTCAAAGCGGGCAGCGAGCTTTTTGCATTCCGGATATCGTTCCATTGCTCGCTCCTCAACAAACACAATTCGAGCTCCCAACCTGAACTCCAGACGGGAGAGAAAGTTTCCGAGTCAAACTGCGCCGTGCGCTCTATCAGAAAAATATCTGCTGTCAACCCTCGAAAGCGTACCTACGATAGGGGTAGGCGTAGTATGACGCAAGAGGGTATTTCATTACCTTTGCCTAAACTTTTACCGTGTGACGTGTCGCACACGATCGCGTTTTGGGCCAAAGAGTCCCATCTTGGGCGGGCATCCACGCGCATTTGTGCTCGCGATCTGGCGCTCGTCAAGATGCAGCCAAGCGCAATATGCGTCGACTCCCCTTATCCGTCACGCTCAAAAGTAAGGTTCAAGCGCACGGGGTTGGAAGCCTGCGACGCTCAAGGAAGCAAATTCCCTGTGTGAGACGGCTGTGTGAGACGAAGCTCAAAAACAAGCTAACTGATTGATTTCGTTGGCGCGCCCAAGGGGAATCGAACCCCTGTTTTCGCCGTGAAAGGGCAAAGAAGCGCTCCATTTCGGTCCATTGCGCTTCAATAAGTCGTTGTTATCACGTATATCTAATGCACACCGCTGCACCATTGTCTATTGGACATTTCCCCGATATATTGGACAGACTTTGGACAGGCAGGTTTTCGCCATGGCAAAAAACGTTCGCGACAACGCCCTCGGGTCCCGTGCTTCGCGTGAAAAACTGAAGGCTTCCGGCAAGCCCTATTATCGCTCGCTCGACGCCGGGCTTCTGCACCTCGGCTATCGGAAAGGGCGGCACGGCGGCAAATGGGTTATGCGGCGCTATCTCGGAAACGAGAAGTACGAGGTGGAGACCATCGCCGTTGCGGACGATCGCGACGACGCCGATGGAAAAGACATCCTCACCTTCAATGAGGCCCAGGCCAAAGCGAGAGAGATCGCCAAAGCCCGGCGTCAGGAAGCCAGCGGCGCGGCGCCGATCACGATCTCGACGGTCCTCGACGCCTATCTCAAGCAAGCCGAGGCTCAGCATTCGAAATCGGTTTCCGACTCTCGCAATCGGATCGAAAACCATATCCGCCCGGCTTTCGGCGCCATGCTGGCATCCGATCTGACACAGGAAGCGATCCAGAAATGGCTGAAGGCCCTCGCCGACAGTCCGCGCAATGTCCGCGGCAAGGCCGGAACAGTGTCGAGAGCACTGGCCAAGCCGAAGACCGATGATGAAAAGCGTCGACGCCGCGCCAGCGCCAATCGGACGCTGACGATCCTGCGAGCCGCGCTCAATCAAGGTTTCCGTTCGGGCAAGATCACTTCGGACACCGTATGGCGGACCATCCAGCCTTTCCGCGAGGTCGATGCGCCGAGGGTGCGCTATTTCACCCAGGATGAGGTCCGGAGGCTTGTTAATGCGGCTCAGGGCGAGTTTCGATCGCTGGTCAATGCCGCGCTGTTCACCGGCTGCCGATACGGCGAGCTATGTCGCCTGCAGGTCGGCGATTTCAATCCAGACGCCGGGACCGTCTTCGTCGGGCAGAGTAAATCGGGCAAGGCGCGGCACGTCGTCTTGACCGAGGAAGGACAAGGTTTCTTCCGTCAGCTAACTGCCGGCCGGCCGACCAACGCTTTGATGCTTTCGAGGGCCGATGGCGCTCCATGGGGCGCGTCGCATCAGATCCGGCCGATGGCTGAGGCCTGCAAGGCCGCCAAGATCGCCAAGGCGGGCTTTCATATCCTCCGCCACACCGCGGCGAGTCACAATGTCATGGGCGGCGTGCCGATGCCGGTCGTGGCGAAGAACTTAGGTCACGCTGATTCGCGGATGACGGAGAAGCATTACGCGCACCTCGCGCCGTCCTATGTCGCCGATCAGATCCGGCAATTTGCGCCGACGTTCGGAACGGTGCAGCAGACGAACGTGGCGTTACTTCATAAATCGACCAAGGCGAACTGATCCGATGGTAACGAAACCGACCGGACGGCCACGAGGCCGTCCCCGAAAAGCGGGGAACACGGAACAGCCGAAGAAAATAGGACGGCCTTCCTTGCGTGTGCGAGACGATCCCGACCGGTATCTGATAGCTCTCTATCGAGCAGCGGGCGCGATTGTCCAAAATGAAAAGAGTATGTCGCGAAGAAAAGTTGCAAAGACCTTGGCGACCATCCAATTCGGTATGCCGATTAATGACCCTGCAAACCTTAGGTCCCTGCACGCCGGAGGAAAAGTCCTTGTCGCACTAGCTGTGCCCCCGCGCGGCAGAGAGAATATCGAACAGCGAGATGCGTTTGCACCGTTTGCTGCCGACATAAAGCGCAAGTCACACAGAATATCAAAGGCGCAAGACTTAGACGATACGACTTGGCTAGCGAGCATGGCGTTCGCGATTGGAGTCGCCATAAAGGGCGATGCCGCGCAGATCGACGTTGCGGCTCAAGCGGCAAGCTTCGCTGGTGAGGCCGAATATTTCGAAAAGCGGCTCCTACCGTATTTCAAGGCACGGCGGGCAGATATGGATACCAATAGAGCAGACGCCGTACGATGGCCCGAATTTATCGGCCTTTTAATCCCCATTTCTTGAGGTCGGAGCCGTGGCACTATCCACCCACATTCAATGAAGAGTGTATGGGTGGAGCTAAACTTATGGAACAACAGGACGTCTACGACATCGAGCAGTTTTGCGACCGCCATCGCATCTCGAAGTCAACCTATTTCAATCTTCAGAAAGCAGGCGTTGGCCCGCGCGTGATGCACGTCGGCAAGCGCGTGCTAATCACCAAGGAAGCCGCAGCCGACTGGCGGCGGGCTCGCGAGCAGGCGACCGCTACTGAAGCGGAGGCCGCAGCGTAAATAAATGGCTTCAAAAACATCGAGAGCTCCAGCCGGTGCGAACGGCGGAGCCCTCGGGAATGTTGCTCACGGCCAAGCGATCAACACCCGAGATCTAACATCATCGCTCTCTGATTTCCAGAGCTTTTTTGTCGCGAGTCGCTTCGGAATAACTTCGAGCCGCGCTCGACTGATTGCCGCTCTCGCCTTCGAGAGGAGGCCGGCATGAACGCGCCCTCACCTCAGCTGCCGCGCGACCCCACCATGGTCGCGCGCGTCACTCGCGTTCTGCATTTCGATGAGATTGCCAACCAGCTTGAGCAAGCGGCGATCCAGATCAACATCGCGTTGATGTTCGCCGAGACCGGCGACGCCTTTGGTTTGGGCTACGCCCTGAAGGGTGGCGTCGGTCACTTCAAGGCCGCGGTTCGGTTCGCAAATGATCTAACCGAGCTTGAGCGCGCCGCCTGCGCCGCAGAGCATGAACAGTCCGACGTAACGGAGGCCGCCGAATGACCGTGGCCGCCCGCGCGTTTCCTGCCCGCGAGGAAGATTGGCTGACACATGCCTGCCGCGATGAGAATGGCAAGATCGTCCCGAACCTTGCGTCCGCGATGGCCGCGCTGCGCAATGCGCCGCAGATCGCCAATTGCTTCCATCTGGACGAAATGCTGCGCGCCGTGGTGCTCGTCAAACCTCTGCCTGTCCTTGGCGGATCGGCGCCCGCAAACGGAGACGATACCCTCCCCCGGCCAGCGCGTGATGCGGACGTGTCACAGGTGCAGGAGTGGATGCAGCGAACCGGCCTGCCAAAGATCGGAAAGGACACTGTTCATCAAGCGGTCGACCTCCGCGCGGAAGAATGTGCGTTTCATCCGGTGCGTGACTATCTGTCCGGTACGATCTGGGACGGGCGCGCCCGCGTCGACAAATGGCTATCGTATTATCTCGGCGTTGAGCCATCGTCCTACATCGAGGGCATCGGCCGGCTGTTTCTCATCGCCATGGTCGCGCGGATCTTTCAGGCAGGCTGTAAGGCTGATTATATGGTCGTGCTGGAAGGTCCGCAGGGGGCACGCAAATCGACCGCCTGCGCCATCCTGGGCGGCCCGTGGTTTTCCGATAGCCTCCCCGACGTTACGAGCGGTAAGGACGTCGATCAGCATCTTCGCGGAAAGTGGCTCATCGAGATCGCCGAAATGTCGGCTATGAGCCGCGCCGAGAGTGCGGCGTTGAAGGCGTTCATCAGCCGACAGACGGAGCGCTACCGTCCGGCCTTCGGTCGGAAGGAAGTCGTCGAGCCGAGGCAGTGTCTTTTCATCGGCTCTACAAACAAGGCGGCTTATCTCCGCGATGAAACCGGGGGGCGACGCTTCTGGCCAGTCAAGGTAGGCGCGATCGACACAGAAGCGCTCGCCCACGACCGCGACCAGCTCTTCGCCGAAGCCGTCCATCTCTACCGAGCAGGTGCGAAGTGGTGGCCTGACGCTCAATTCGAACTTCGGCACATTAAGCCGCAACAGGAAGCCCGATTCGAAACAGACGCTTGGGAGGAAACCATAGCGGCATGGCTGCGCGATAAGCGATCAGTCTTGGTCGGCCAGATCGCCAGAGAGGCGCTGGGCATCGAGACACAGCGAAATAGTCGGGCCGATCAAAACCGCATCACCGCGATCCTGGAGCGCATGCAGTGGTCACGCGGACCTAAAGATTGGAAGGGCAACATGCCTTGGACTTTCACCGGCACGCGTTGACGAAATTTCAAGCCGCCAGCGCAAACGGATTAAATTTAATGCCTTTCAGACGCCCCAATCTTTGCGCGAGGGGCTCTGCCTTATGGAGCTTTTGAATCCTCGCGCGAAGTGTTGAGTCTTTCATAAATCCCTCGGATGTCGCGAGATCATGAGACAAAATGCTCGCGTCATGACCGCCTCTGAGGACGAGATCGCCGCGTTCCGATTTGTAAATGTTTTCCACGGTGGTCGCAAAAAACTCCTCGAAGTCCTCCCATGGGTCGCCAGTTTGAATCTTTTTCCAGAGGGGAACGGATTTTGGCCGCACCCCATGGGTCATCTCATGCACGAGCGAGGTGTCGAGTTCATTCTGCGGATCGGTTTCCGCGCCGCCAGCCTTCAGCGGCTTGCAGGTGCTCGGATCGCGCGGGTTAACCTTCACCGGGGGGACTTTATCGTCGGGATTTGTTCGCGATACATGAGCCTCATCGGCAAAGCATTTGCTCATATGCCCCCCATCATGACTGCATCGCGCTCTCCGATCGGCAAGACATAAAGGGGCTCAGGAAGCCGCATTGCCGCGCCAAGGATGGCTGCACCAACTCTCGACTTCGCGATGCGCATCACCGCACGGCAGATTTGCCGCTCATATTCGTCAACCTTTGGCCCGATTGCCGGCGCGCGCTCAACTTTATTGAAATCAGCCGGTCTGATCGTCTCAGGATTCTCCGCCCTCTCGTTCAGATACCATTCGTATAGAAGATCGTCGCGGTCATTTCCGCTAATGATAAGATTCAAGGCTTCCAGCTTGATCATGGCGCACCTCGTCTGCTTACAGGACCGGCGATAGTAATTGCGAGGCAATCGGCAACGATGTGCTTCTACGCACTTCCTGCGGAGGAGAGCAGCCCTCCTTGCCAAGATTGCGCTGAGACATCGTGAGAGGAAGCTCATGCGGGGCAACTTGCACCGCATCGTGACACATACCGCCAGCCAAGCCGATCTTCCGCACCCCTAGACCACGGATGACCACGGACGACACGGACGACTTTTCATAAGAGTCCTATATGCGCGCGCACGTAGGGGTCTATAGGAAAGTCATCCGTGGTCGTCCGTTATCCGTGGTCTGGTTTTTTCTTACGGCGGCCGGTTTGACACGTACCCCGACCGCCATAGCGCTCAACGCAACTTCGCCATCGATTTGCCGACGACTTCGCTCGCTCAAGGCGAAAATAAGATTGCAGTGGATTTAGATACAGTTGTGTAAACAGTGACTTACTGTGTAGCTCGTAGTACAATGTCCAATGTTTGTTCAAGATCACATGTTTGGACCATAGGTTAGAATGCAAACCGTCACTCAACCGAAAGCCCTCGAAAAGCCTATGGCCGCCAACGTAGCGCCGCCGAGCCGGAAGCGTTCGGCGTCGGCCGTGACGAACGGATCGAAAGCCTTCATCCAGGGCGATGGCAACAGCCCGTGGTATCGGCGTTTCAAGGACCTGCTCGCTTTGCACGTCGATGACCTCGGCGGCGAGCCCGCTTTGTCGGAAGCACAGATGAGCCTTTGCCGGAGAGCCGCAACTCTGGAGGTTGAGCTGGAACGGATCGAGGGGCAATTGAGCCTTGGCAACGCCGCTGATCTCGATGCTTACAATCGCCATGCCGGCGGCCTGCGTCGCATCCTCGAATCGCTTGGCATCGAACGCCGCAAGCGAGACATCACGCCGGACTTTAAAGCCTATGTCGCCGCCAAGACGAAGGGCGCGCAGGCTTGAACATCATCGACGCTATCGACGACCCGCACCTGCTCGGTTCTGCCATCCGTGACCATGAGTCATGGAAGCCTTGGCGAGCCATGCTGGCAGCTGTCTTTGGCCTGCCGCTTGATGATTACGGCGCAGAGCTATTTCGCCAGTGTACGGGCCGCGCTGAGGCTCAGGGAGCGGCGTTCGGCTTCCTGTGGCTGGTCATCGGTCGCAGAGGCGGGAAAACATTCGCGATGGCGTTGCTGGCGTGCTTCCTCGGGCTGTTCCGGGATTGGACATCGAGGCTGGCGCCGGGCGAACGCGCGGTCGTGCTTCTTGTCGCCGCTGATCGCGAGCAAGCCAAGATCCTGCGGCGCTATATCAGTGGCATTCTTGAAGCGCCGATGCTGGCGAAGATGGTCGAAGCGGAGACCGCCGACACCATCGAGCTCAAGGGCCGTGTCGTCATCGAGGTGGCGACGTGCAGCTATCGGACGGTGCGTGGTCGCTCTGTCTGCGTTGCGCTGCTCGACGAGGTGGCGTTCTGGCGCCGCGATGACAGCGTATCGCCAGACACGGAAGTCTTCGTCGCGATCAGAGCCTCTATGGCGACCTTTGGCGACGACGCCATGATGGTTGTCGCGTCATCTCCCTATTCCAAGAGCGGGCTGCTCTGGACGAACTATAGGAAGTACTTCGGCAAGCCGGACGCGCAAAATCTAGTGTGGCAGGCCGCGACGCGCACGATGAACCCATCGGTGCCGCAGTCCTTCATCGACGCCGAGATTGAGCGCGACCCCGTTTCCGCCGCCGCCGAGTACGGCGCGCAATTCAGGACCGATGTCGCGGCTTTCGTTGACCGCGAGGCGATTGAGGCATGCGTCGCTTCCGGTCGTCGCGAATTACCGCCCGCGCCGGGGGTCCGTTACGTCGCCTTTGCCGACCCCTCGGGCGGCTCATCTGATTCGATGACGCTCGGCATCTGCCATGCTGAAAAAGACAAGCGCATCGTGCTTGACGTCATCCGCGAGATCCGCCCGCCCTTCTCGCCTGACGCCGTCGTCAGTGAGTTCGCTGAAACACTGAAGGCTTATCGGCTGGCGTCTGTCACCGGCGATCGGTACGGCGGGGAGTGGCCACGCGAGCGCTTCCGCGTGCATGGGATTCGCTACGATCTGTCTGAGAAGGTGCGCAGCGAAATCTATCTCGCGATGCTGCCGCTGATCAACAGCGGGCGGGTTGAGCTGCTCGATAACAGCCGCTTAGTGGCACAGCTTGCGGGCCTTGAGCGTCGCACGGCCCGAAGTGGGCGTGACTCGGTCGATCACGGGCCGGGTGGTCATGATGATGTAGCGAATAGCGTCGCTGGGGGCCTCGTGCTGGCGTCGCAGACGCGCGCCCCAATGATCATCACCCCGGAGCTCCTCGCCTTATCTGCAAGGCCATCCAATTCCCGTTCCGCGCCGCTTCACCTCGGCACGTTTCGCTCACGCCCTTAGAAAGGACACCTACATGACCAGAACGCCTATGCCTTCCCCTCGCGGCACGAACCACGCGGGCCTCTACCTTCGTTCCGGCTCCGGCCTCGCGCAGGACGCGTCGGCAGAGCTCCCCGACGCCAGCAGCGTTTGCGACTGGATCCAGGAAAATCTATCGGTTGAAGACATCGCCCAGCTTTTGGAATCGCTCAAGGCCCATGTCGACGGTGCCGCTGGGGCCACTGTCGAAGATGACGACCCTGAGAATGATGATCCCGAGGCCGTCGCGGCGGCGAAGGAGAAGCGTAACCTCGCTGGCGATGCTGCCAACGACAAGGACCTCGCCGAGGCCGTGAGAAGGCACTACGCGACCGACGCCAGCGTACGGGCTCGCTTACGTGAGCGTGAGATGGGGCGCGATCCGCATGCTAGGCCGCAGACGGCGAAAGAGCGCGCCGCTTATGAGAAGCAGTTCCCCAACGCGAATAGGCTCAATCGCTGATGTACGATCGTCCGCACCTCGCCTTCGATCGGGAAAGCCTGCGCAGCTATGACGCAGACGGTCGCTTGCGCGTCGCGCGGGCGAACCTTTCGAGAGCGGCTGTGAACCCCTATTACGGGCGCGAAATACCTGGATGGCGCAAGCTCGGTCTCGATTCTGAGCGCATTTATCAGATGTGGCGTCATCCTGACGAGCTGGCGAAGGCGGCGGCGACCTTCGCGCAGCTTCCATTACTTGGCTGGCATGTTCCGGTCAACGCAGAGGATCATCGTCCCGCCGCGGTCATCGGCTGCGTTGGCAGCGAGATCAAATTTGACGGTGTTCACCTTTACGCGCCGCTGATTGTGTGGGCGCAGGATGCCATTGACGACATCGAGAGCGGCGACAAGCGCGAGCTGTCATCCGCCTACCGCTATGATCCCGACATGACGCCGGGACGCACTCCCGCGGGCGAGGCCTATGACGGCGTCATGCGCAACATCATCGGAAATCATGTCGCGACGGTAGAGATGGGACGCGCCGGCCCGAGTTGCTATGTCGGAGACCACAAACTTGTGGCCCGCATGGATTACAGCAAAATGTTTCCAGATTATCACAGGCTTAGAGGTTAACAGTGGCAAAGAAGCGAAGCGAGGAGCGGCAGGCATTGGCTGAGGCCATCATCCTGCGAGACGATGGCGAAGCGGCCTTTGATAAGCACAACGCGGCCTATGAAAGGGCGCGCGCCCTGGTGATCGAAGCCGAGAGCGCCGTCGCCGCAGCGGACGCTGCAGTCGAACAGTTTACGGCCGCGGCCCATGTCCGGCTTGTCGATTGCCTGTATAGCTGCGACGCCGATGTCGGCGTAGTTGATGAGGTAAGCGAAGCGCGGGTCCGGCTCGTTGCTGCGCAGGACAATCTTCGGATTCGCTCGCAGGCGCTCGCCACCGTCGAGGCTCGCAAATCGCAAGTCGGCGATGCGCTGGGGAAGCTGAACAAGGATGTAGACGCCGCCGCCAAGGACGTCGTCCGGCTGCTTGGCGACGCCGCCGTCGATGCAGCGCTGGAGGCCGAACAGCGCGCGCTTCAGGCGAAGATCGCCGTATCCTCGATTGTGCGCTGCACGCCGTCAAATATTCCATCGCAGACAACGAGTCGCGCCGCCCGGTATCTTGGGGGCGCCATGTTTGAACCGTGGCCGGCGGAAGGCGTCCGCAGCGGCGACGAAACAAAGCGCCGGAAGGATCAGTCCGACCAGCATTGGAAGGCTGTCCTTGACGCTCTCAAGCGCGATCCGGACGCGCCGCTTCCGGCGATCTGACTTTGCATTCCCTGCGGGCGCCGAACTCTCGCGGGATAGCCGGTGTGGGCCTCACGGCGCTCCATCCACGCATGGCTGCGCCCCCCAGTCGTTATTCCTTGCGGCCGGGGGGCGCGAATTTGTCATATACGTCATCAGGAAAAGCAAGGACGTCAAGAAGTGAACACGGAAACGGAGTTGATGTTTGCGCGCCGCGATGTTCTCTCCGCTGCGATAGTTGCCTACCGCAGGGCGGGCGCATCCGACAAATCTGGCGCGAGAGACGTGCTGGCGCAGGCCGTGGCGGCTCTAATGGCCGCGCTAGATGATGGCGCTCCCCCGGCGGACGATAGGCAGCTTCGGGTCCGGTTAGCGACTCTCGGCAGCGTCTTCGTTCCTGATGCCGATGGCAGTCTCGCCCACGTCAAGATCGCCGATATCGTCACGGAGGCGCTACAGGCATGACGCGCCAGTGGATCAGAGATTGCCGCCTCACGGTTGGGGACGGCAAGACGGCACTCGACCTGTCGAATATGAGGATCAGGTTCCAAGTTCATCAGGACACCCTCCAAAGCTGCAACATAGCTGACATCTTCGTGACCAATCTCGCGGAGACGACGGCCCAAAAGCTCATGGCTAAGGAATTCACCAGAGTTGTTCTTGAGGCTGGCTATAAAGGCAATCGAGGGGTGATCTTTCAAGGCACGCTGATCCAGCCGCGCAAGGGCAGGGAGAACCCTGTCGATACCTATCTCGCTCTGCGATGTTCGGATGGCGACCAAGCGTATAACTATGCATTTGTCTCGAAGACACTCGCGGCTGGGGCAACGCCGAAGGACATTCTCCGCACATGCACGGATGCAATGAAGGAGCACGGCTCATCTATAGGGTACTTCCCCGACGATTTCGGGGGGAACCTGAAATATCCGCGCGCCGTGACTATGTTCGGTCCGGCGAAGCAATACCTTCGCACGCTCGCGCAATCAAACGATTGTCAGTGGAGCATCCAGGGCGGCAAGGTTGATATGGTCCCGAACAATGGTCATAAGCCGGGCGCCGCGTTCGTGCTGAATACGACCACGGGCCTGATCGGAATGCCGGAAGAAACTACAGACGGCATCTATGTCAAATGCCTGTTGAACCCGGCCATCCGCGTGAACACGCTTTTGCAGATCAACGAGAGTTCCATCAATCGTGCCGCCCTCGATCTATCTAATCAGGGGTATCCCAATAGCGACAAGCTGTTGATGCAAACCGGCGTGAAGGACGGCATCTATAAAGTGCTGTCGATCGATTGGGAGGGCGATACACGGGGCAACCCCTGGTATTGCGATATTGTCTGCATCGGGGCGAAAACGGGCGATCCGAGTCCCGGCCAAATCGGAAAGGGCCGTGGCTGACATGCGCGATGATCAATCAATAAGCCATGTATTGAACTCACTCGGCGAGCACGGAAATAAGATGGCCAACGCCATCGGAGGCGTCGAAGAGCACGTC
The DNA here is from genome assembly GCF_000021745.1 of Methylocella silvestris BL2. NCBI lineage: Bacteria > Pseudomonadati > Pseudomonadota > Alphaproteobacteria > Hyphomicrobiales > Beijerinckiaceae > Methylocella > Methylocella silvestris. Next base: position 3,394,020 of record NC_011666.1, on the reverse strand, counting down.
GTCGAATTGTGTGATTCGATGTTCGCTTTTGGCGTTGAGACCGGCGTCGATCGCGTTGAGACGTGCCGACAGGCTGTCATGGCGCCGGTCGAGGCCATGGCGAAGGACGCATTTCGCGCCACTGGATGGCCGCGTCAACAACGGAAACGCATGGTGCAGACGGTTACAGACCTGGCGCGCAAGACATTCGATCGCCGCTGGGCGGAATTGATCGCCGCGCAGAAGCAGGGAAGCGCATAAAATGACGGACGTGCTCAAAGAATTTCTTGTTAGGATCGGCTGGGACGTTGACGAAGCCGGCTTGCGCAAGTTTCAAACAAATATCGAGACTGTTACGACGCGGCTGGCGACGTTCGCGGCTGGCGCCGTCGCCGCCGTCGCAGCGCTCACGAAGGCGGTAGAGCATTCGGCGGACGGGTTCGAAAAGCTCTTCTATCAGATGCAACGGACCGGCTCCAGCGCGGGCTATCTCAAGGCTCTGGGCGCCGCGGCCGAGCAGTTCGGGTCAAGCGCGGACGAAGCAACCTCGGCGGCCGAAAACCTCGCCAAGAAGATGCGTGACGCTCCGGGGTGGGCGCACCAATTGCAGCGCATGGGCGTCGATACTGCGCACGGTTCCGGCAAGACATTACAATCATTTCTCGATGTTGTGGCCGCGATGCCCACAATGCGACGAAACGCTTGGCTCGAAAATTATGGCATCTCCGAAAAGCTGTTCTACGCGCTGGAAAATCCGGGCGCCAAGAAGGCTATGGCGGATCGCGCCGAATGGATGAAGAAGGCCGGGCTAGACCCTGACAAGGCTGCGGCTGACGGCGCCAAGTTTATGCAGGTCTGGCGCGATCTTTGGGACAAGGTCGGCTATATCTGGGATGGCGCCCTGTCGAGTCTCTTCGACAAATACGGTCCAATCCTCCAGAAATTCGGCGACTATCTCCTCGCACATTCCGGCGAGATTCGAGATTTCCTCGTCAGGCTCGCCGACGCGTTTGTGAAGATCGCGACAGAGATCGGCAAACTGTTGCCGCAGATTGATAAGTTCGTCGAGTGGATCGGCGGGTGGGACAAGGTCATCGCGCTCTTTGTTGCGGGCTCGCTCTTCAAGCTCGTCGGCTCTCTCGCGCGGGTGACTACCCTGCTTCTCGGGCTGACGGCGATAAAGCCGCCGGCATGGCTTCTGTCGCTTCTCGGGGTTCCTGCGGCCTTGGCTGGTGCGGCTTACTTTGGTTCGACGAGCTCCCTCAATGCTGGCGAAGACGAAGCCGCGCGGCAAAGAGATATCGCGGGCGGCGGGAACGGCCTGGCGGGCGCAGATCACCGCAATTGGTGGCAGCGGAATATGCCGTCGTGGCTCGGGGGACAAGATGCGCCGGCGGGCGGCAATCCAGGCGGCGGCAAGGTCAACGTGAAGGCGGCCTATGATCTGATTAAGAAGGCCGGCGGGACAGATGACGAAGCGCGCACCCTTGCGGCTATCTCTGCGGCCGAATCCGGCGGCAATCCAGGCGCGCACAACATCCGAGGCAGAGATAATTCGTACGGGCTTTGGCAAATCAATATGCTCGGCGGCATGGGGCCGGAGCGTCGCGCGAAGTTCGGGCTGAGCTCCAACGAGGATCTATTCGACCCCGCGACAAACGCCCGCGTCGCTCTGCAAATGCACCGCAACGCCGGCGGCTTCCGCGATTGGACAACCTTTACGTCGGGCGCCTATCGCAAATTTCTCGGGCGCGAGAAGATCGGCGCCGCGGCTCCGACGCAGGAAAAGACCGCGGAGAGACTTCCGCCAGGCGTTCCGAAGGCCGGAACGGGATATCGCGCCGTGCCCGGCATGAAGAACTTTGGGATCGGCTCTGCGAACGCAGCGGAAGCGCCAAAGAACCCGTTCGGCGACCCTGCTCGTCTGCATGAAATGTTCAAGACAGCGCCGCTGGGCGTCTCGCCAGTCCACAACTCATGGAAGACGACGACGAACAATTATTCGCCATCACAAACGGTGACGGTTCACGTCGACGGATCGGCGAGTCCCGTCGACACGGCGAACGCGATCGGTGGAAACCTGAGGCGAGCGGGGAGCGATCTGGTGCGGAACATGAGGCCGGTGGCGCAATAATATTGGCTTCAATTCAGAATCAAGCCGTGCTTCTGATTATCAATGGACCATGACTTAAATCGGCTCAGGAAGCTCTGCCCCAAAAGAATTTGCGCGTTTACAGATGCGATACTGGCGGCCACATTTTCTAATGTTCGGTTGCCGACTCTCAGCGATCTGATCACGAAACGCTCGGATGGCACTTTAGAGCCATCCGCAAGAGTGTAGGTTTTGGATTCTAGGAAATCGTCTGCTGAAATCGTCTTAGAGCGCATTAGCGTCATGACAACATCAGCGGGGACGCTTACATCGCTTGCGCCGCTGTCTACGATTGCATCCAAAGTTATAGTATCATTGATGCGGATGGGAACTTGATAGATGCCGCCGACACTCTCCATCGCGACCATAAAGGCGGGACGTTGACTGGTTTCCTCTGAGGGCGGCGTTATCTGCGGATGCGTCTCAAGCGGAGTCATCACGTTGCCCGCTCGCTCTGGATCGGACGAAGAGTCTTCCGAGGCGCCACGCTTCATATGGGACGGGTCGGCGGCGAAAAATCGGAGCGACCCCTTGCCCTCCTGATCGTAGTTAGCGATCCATGCGAAACCTTCGCTTCCCCCGAGCCTATAGACAGGCAAGCGGCTTGCGGCGGAGCGACGAAAATCGTTGAGAAAGTCTACCAATATCCCCGCCTTGGGACTTTTCCCCTGCGCAAGTATCGACAACTCTCTCACGTTTAGCGGCTGTAGCTTGATTCCACCAAATGTTACAATAACCGCAGCTGGAAATTCAGAATTGTCAGGCAATCGGTAAATTTGAGGAGCTACGCCAAACCGCCTCGATAATCTCTCGATTTCTGTCTCGACCTCCGAAGGAGTGAAGTAAGCTGGAGTGACTTGTTTATTGACGTACCAAGCCAGCAGATTGGAGCCGTGCAATATTGTCCCAGAAACGCGCACCCCGTCCTTAATGTTAGATTGATTACACCTAGTAAAGTCTAGATATTGTTCACTTGGCGTGCACCTATAGCGGCGATAAGCGGCGGAGTTCGGGGCTACAGGCCCTCCAACAACTAATCCGTCAACCGCAAAATTTGGATTGGGGTGGATTGTAACGATCCTGTCTTCGGCAGAACATACTGCCGGCGGGAGCAGGAGGGTCACGGTTAGAAGGACGGAAGCAAGGCTAGAACGTTTCTCGCTCATTGTTTCGGTCCGATATTCAAAGTCGCCATGGGCTGCACGAGTTTTTCAAACCAGGTCGCCATCGGTCTTCCCCCGCCTCACGATCTCGACGTCGAGCGACCCCGCCGGAAGCGGGCGCAGAAGTTCGCTCTCGGGCTTATCCAGATAGATCCAGCTTTTCCAGTCTTCCGGGCGCAGTGCAGATCGGCGCGGACTTCTGCAAAGCTGACGATTTCAGCGGTCACGGGCCATACCTCCGCAAAATATGAATTAGACAAAGCAATCAATCTGGGGGGCCTAAACTTCGCCTCAGCGCTAAATCACGTAGCAACGAGATCATCTTTTTCTCCAATTTTTGGCGCCTTGTGGCGGCGAAAAGGGCCGCGCGGTAAATCTCTTTTTCTGACGCGTTGGGGTGCTCAAACCGAAATTGGATAAGCAAATCATCGCAATCTCTACTATACGCCGCGACGGTTTCGAGCGTGCGGGCTAAATCTTCAATGTAGCAATCCATAAAATAAGCGTCCGCAATACCACAATATCAATCATAGGTTGCATAACGCTATAGCGAAATTGTGGCTTGAACGGAACGCGATTTCAGTTCTGAGGCTTCCTCCTTAACCTAACGCCAGGTCCGCCGCCGTTTTCCGCGGATGTTGATCCCACATTGACCGAATTTTGCTATGGGCGTTTTTACTTGAGTCGAAAAATGGTCAAAGATATGCTGCGGGCGGTTACTGCCGTCGCACTCAATCCAAGACTTTTGAAAAGATATTCGACCAAAACTCCCCAATCGATGAGTCGCCGTTTTTTCGGCTGCTTATAAGATAATAAAAATAATGGAGGTCCAGGATGAAACGCTCAACTGCATTTGCAACTGCACTACTATCACTTTCGTTCGGCGCCGCGATTACCGAGAACGCCAATGCTGTAGTGTACTGCCAATATGTGTCTTACCCCGCCAATTGCGTTGTGAGGCCTGGGGTCGTTCTACGGCCGCGGCCGGTTGCGCGAGCCGCAGTGCGAGAGGCGGTGCGGCCGGGAACGCCGATGAATCGGGGCGGTCCCGTTGATCGCGTCGGCAGGCGCTAACCCACGCAGGTTCCGCCGAGCGCCTTTCTCAGCGTGAACCCTCGTCTCCCGCCATTCTCGGCGATGAACTCGACGCCAGCGGCTTTAGGGCATCGTGCTCCACTGGTAATTGAGAGGCCGTGGTCATTTCTGAAGGAGCTCCCGGCCTCCTCACAGCCATTCAAACGGAATGCCCAAATTCGTGAGGCGTTCGATGAAGCGCTTGTCGACCGGCTTAATGATGCTCTCTCTGAAGCCCACGCCCAATAATCGCCGAGGAGTGCGGCTTTCATTGTCCGCAGGGAGTTGAGCCTGCCATTCCTGGTAAGCCCTATCGACTTGTATCTTTAAGCTTTGGTCGAAGCGAATCAACTGAACGGCCGCCTCGCGGCTCGCCTTCGCGGCCCCGAAGAGGAGCGTTGCAGAATTGCTTAGTTTACGTTTCGAGCGCAAGTTCCTACCCCGTGTGACGCAACGCAGGTCGCGCGGCCAAGAGAGCGCCGCCCACGTCACGATCGGCGTCGCGCTCACCATCCTCCGCCAGTCTAACAAGGTGGTAGGCGAGCGCCAATCGCCCTTCACCGGTCTGCTGAGACAGAGGGACCAGCGCCATCCGGCGCTCAATCGACGAAATGAAATGCTATTACGCTTGGAAGGGTTGCGTCTGTCGGCATTCTAACAGATCGGTCGCCAAGTTGGCGTCGGGCTATGGATCCTTTGTGCCACCTCCGAGCAGCCGACGGCAGCTGACGTCAGACAATAATGGGCTTCGCAGCGATGAACTCGCCCAGTTAAGGACGCTCGAAGGGAACGCCGATTGCGGCTAGGTGATCAATGAAGCGCCTATCGACCAATCTGGCGACGACCGCGCTATTTTTTGGTCCCTCGACGACCTGATCCTGATTAGCCTCTTTTGCGTCATGTGTCGCGAGGTTGGCTTTCCATTCCTGGTAAGCTTTCTCGATTTTCTCTTCGAGGCGTGCGTTAAACCGAATCCACTGCATGCATTGCCGCCGGCCGACAGCGCTCCCTAATTCTGAATGTCCTTCCTGAGCCTTACGCCGGCCCCTGAGCCGTTTTCCGGGATGAATTCAACCCCCGCAGCCTCAAGAGCGCGAGCGATGGCATCGACGTTGTTCCCCATTCCCGCGGCAGGCCCATCGGTGGCTTCCATTCGCTTCAGGGTAGGAATGGAAATATTCGCCTGCGCGGCAAGCTGTGGCTGTGTCATCCCCAAGAGGGTGCGAGCCGCAGCAATCTGCCTTCCAGTTGGCCTTTTTTGATCCATATAGATCACAAATATCCAAACGTATTGACAGCTCCAATTAGCTGATCTAATTGTATCACACTGATATGTTAGATCAAGTGGAGCAACCACAATGCCGAACGACACCGTTCCGGCAGCCGCTAAAGGCTTGCCAAATTCAGACATCAATCCGCCGTCAGGCCTCGCAGAAACCGCCTCCGGGCTGGCCGTCGTGCGCTCGAAGGACTTCAGGGCGCTGCGGCCGTCGGTGCTTTCAGGAGAGGAACTAGCCAAGTTCCTGAAGGATCTGGACGCTTATGTCGCGGCCGATCAGCAGGAGGAGCATCTGGACAGAACCGTGTCTCCCCGGCGCCCGAGGGAAGAGTATGTCGCCGCGCGCCTGCGGATCAGAGGCCTGCGTCGTGTGCTGAACAAGCCCCTCAAGAAGATCCGGGCAGCGAAGTCCACGACCATCGACGACATCCTGTTCAAAGCGTCTCTCGCTGAGATCGTCGACAATTACGAATGCTGGGGAAGCACAACGTTGGGTCATTCCATCGTCAACGATCTCCTGTCCGCCGCCTGTGAATGGAGGGCGTGATGGCGATCACGAGCGCAGATGTTCTTCACGCCCTTATCCGCGAATGTACCGAGAAAGCCGCCGAGGCAGAAGCGGCCGGAGATAACGCAAAAGCGAGCGTCTTTCACAGGCTGATCGGAAAGTTCACCGCCCAATTGGATTCCTTAGGCGGTCCGCGAAAAACGCTGCCAGTGACTCGCGAAAGGCCGTGGTGGCTTCGGCGGCGGTCAAACGACTTCGACATGAGCCGCAATTATCAGAGGATGTGAACGATGATCTCTCCGAACACCCCTGCGGGGACCAAGGTTGTCTGCATCAATACTCGCGACAGGTTTCTCGCTCGTCCGCGCATCACGACGGGAACGCTGGATGGCCTCACGGAAGGTTGCGTCTACACGGTTCGCTGCTTCCATCCCGACGAAGACGTGATCGGCGGCTTCGTCGTCTATATCGACGAAATCCTCCGCGGACGGGATGGGGTCCGGCGCCATGAATGTGGCTACGCCCCGCAACGCTTTCGAGTGCTGCAAACAACGCAGCATCGAGCCGATACGCCAGAGCGTGCGCCGGTTCGCGTCAGGGAACTTGAGGACGCCTGACGCTTCTGCGCCACCGCTTGGTGGAAAGAGCGGACCATCGAGATTTGCTTCCGTTCCCCCAGGGTGATGGTCCACTCTCTCGTTGCGGAGAGTGGACCGACCGTCGCGGTAAGCAAACATCGAATCGGAATGGCGGGTCGCTTTACCAAGAGCTGTGTCATTGGCGTCACGGCGAGGGCGGCGGATATCCATGCCCAAAAAGAAACCGGACCAAAGCCCGGTTTCTAGTCATATTGGGAGGTGATTCACGTAAAGGCGCCGTGGCGCCGTAGGTGTCGCCCGAGCGCATGAAATCGGGCGACGTCTCGCTCTAGCAATTAACGAGCCGAACCCGTGGAATATAGCGCAGGCTAAGGTCGCAGCCTACCAGCAGCGGGTGATCCGACGTCCATTAACCCAATGCGTCCGGCAACGATGGCGTCCGCTCTAGCCACCTGTGACCATGCCAGCCGCTATTATTCCAGCCGCTGCCGTTCCAGCGTTGCGCAGACGCCGGCTCTGGCGCCAGGAGCGCAAAGCCGAGAATCGTGGCTATTAGGCCAACCATAAGCTTATGCATTCGTTTCTCCCTGATCCTTGGCGCATGGATTAGCAGCTGGACTTACAAAAATCTGAAACTGCTCTTTAGTCCGGCGCCACGAATTCCGCGGATGCGGCAAGCGCGTTAGTCTCCGTCATCGGGCTCAGACTTTGTGATTTCTCCCGTCTTAGGGTCGGCGTTGAACTCGATGATTTTGCCGTCCTTGACGGCCTTGCCTTCCCAATAGCCATCGTCCGCCTCGGCTTTGATGGCGCTGTAGCCTTGGCCTTCCAGTTTTTTGATGAGGGCTTCTTTGCTGATCCAATCAGGACCAGGCGTGTCGCCAAAAGCGAAGGTAGCGCTGGCTGCGACAAGCACAGAAGCGAGAAGGATCGTGCGCATCATGAGGCGTCCTCCAGTTCAAAGGTCGGAGGAAACGCGTGCCTTGGACTTTCGTTCAGTTCGCCACGCCCGGCGCCGGCAGCTGTCCAATTAAGTGCGCCACACTCGCGTCAAATGCGCGCTGCTACATGCCGGTATATTGGACGGATATTGGACAGGCCGGCGGTGAGTTTAGCGCTAACTGATTGATTTCGTTGGCGCGCCCAAGGGGAATCGAACCCCTGTTTTCGCCGTGAAAGGGCGACGTCCTAGACCGCTAGACGATGGGCGCGGGGCCGGGGCGCACATCTGTCGTCGACGCCGCCCTCAGCGGCGCGACATATAAAGCGCGATCGCCAGACTGGCAAGTTCGCAAAAAGCAAGTCATGACGCGCGCGGTCCGCTTGCGGGGGCGAGGTCGATCAGCCGCAGCCGCACCCGCTCGGTCCCGCCCCAGCTGTCGAGCGCCAGCGCGCCAGCCAAATGGACGGATGAGCCGACCGCCGCGCGAAGCGCTTTTTCCAGCGGTTGCGCCGCCGCCCGGAATGCTATTCCGTCGATCGTCGAGCCGTCGCCAGCTTGCGCGCGCAGCTGCAGATGGCCATTGCCCACCTCATTGACGCGCATCAGCCTATGCGCCGGGAGAGCGAAGACCGGCTCAGAATTGCCGGCGCCATAGGGACCTGCCCGCTCCAGGGATTTGACGAGAGTCGCGGTCGCGCCGGCGGCTGTCACTGCGGCGTCGACCAGGAGCGCGTGGGCGTCGCCGCCTTCGGTTCGTTTGTCAGCAAGTTTTGATTCGAGAAAGCCTCGGAAGTCCTCCAGCCGGTCCTTGGCGATCGTAATTCCAGCCGCCATCGCATGGCCGCCGCCCTTGACCAGAATTCCCGCTTCGACCGCCGCGCGCACGACGGCGCCGAGATCGACGCCCGGAACGGATCGCCCCGAGCCGACGCCAAGATCCGCGGAAAAGGCGATCGCGAAGGCGGGCTTGCGCTGTCTTTCCTTCAGCCGTGATGCGACGAGACCGACAACGCCCGGATGCCACCCGTCCGAGGCGACGACGATGGCCGCGGCGTCAGGCGAGAGCCCGCCGGCGATCGCCTGCGCCTCCGCTTCGTCAAGCGTTCCGCTTTCGATCACCTGCCGCTCGCGATTGAGACGGTCGAGCTCTTCGGCGATGCGCTTGGCCTCGATCGGGTCGGCGATGCTGAGCAGACGCGCGCCAAGCGCCGCGTCGCCGATTCGCCCGCCGGCGTTGATGCGCGGGCCAATCAGAAAGCCAAGGTGATAGGGGGTCGGCGGACCCTCCAATTTCGCGACGTCGAACAGAGCGCTCAGGCCCGGGCGCAGCCGCTGGCGCATCACCGCGAGGCCCTTGGTGACAAAGGCGCGATTCAGCCCCCCGAGAGGCGCAACATCCGCCACCGTCGCGAGCGAAACCAGATCGAGCCCGCTAAGGAGATCGGGCTCCGGGCGGAGATTGAAAAATCCCTTTTCTCGGAGCCTCCGATTGACGGCGATCAGGGTCAGGAAGACGACGCCCGCGGCGCAGAGCGCGCCAAGACCAGATAGATCATCCTGCCGATTGGGATTGACGATGAGCGCGTCCGGCAGGTTTTCTGGCGCTTGATGATGGTCGAGGACGATCGGCTCCAGGCCAAGCGCGGTCGCCTCCGCCAGGGGACCATGGCTCATCGTGCCGCAATCGACGGTGATCAAAAGGTGACAGCCGGCCGCGGCGAGATTGCGGATCGCGCCGATATTCGGACCATAGCCTTCGAAGATGCGATCGGGGATGTAGACGAAGGCCTCGACGCCGCAGGCGGTGAAATAATCGGCAAGGAGCGCCGAAGACGCCGCGCCATCGACGTCATAATCGCCAAAAATCGCAAGTTTGCGCGAGCCTTCGACGGCGGCGGCGATCCGTTCCGCTGCGGGCTCCATGTCCTTGATGCAAAACGGATCGGGGAGCAGGCGCCGCAGCGTCGGATCGAGATATTCGTCGCATGTCTCGGGCCCGACGCCGCGCCCGGCCAGGATCCGCGCCAGAATATCGCCGTGGCCGCGCAATTGCGTAATCGCCGCGGCCCTGGCCTGACCGCCGGCGTCGAGCCGGTCGCGCCAGCTGACGCCGAGCGCCGAATGTTCGACGCCGAGGAAGGATCGGGGCTTGGGGAGAGGCGATTCGCTCATGCCCGAAGTCTAACGTGAGGAGCGCGCGGGCGCGAGCCGGCAAAACTGCGCGCCGCCGCGCAAAGAAGCTCAAGTATAAATCAAAGATTTCCCATCGGCCGATAGTCCAGCAATTTTTCAATTCGCTCCAACAGCCCGTCCCGCGTGCCGCGATAGGCTTCGAGCATCCTTTCGCGCGACCCTTCGACCGCCGTCGGATCGATCGTCGGCCAATAGACCACGTCGATCGCCAAGGTGCGCGTGAGGTCGAGAACCTTGTGATGGGCTTCCGGCGATAGGGTGACGATGAGATCGAAGGACATATCTTCCAGATCTTCAAACGTCTGCGGGCGGTGTCTGCTGATGTCGACGCCAAGCTCATCCATCGCGGCGATCGCGAAACCGTCTTGTTCTCCTTGCTTCAGGCCGGCGGACGCGAAATAGATTTCCTTGCCGAAAAAATGCCTCCCCAGCGCCTCGGCCATCGGCGATCGCACCGAATTCTGCGTACAGGCGAAAAGGATGGATTGCGGACGGTCTTTGATTCCGGCCTTCATCCTGGCGGCGCCTTGGCGTCCCCTTTCGCGGGCATCGACGCTAGCCCTTCCAGTGCAATGCGGCGACGAGGGTGAAGATGCGCCTCGCGGTGTCGATGTCGCAATCGATCTTGCCTTTGAGCCGCTCGATCAGCATTTGCGCGCCCTCGTTATGAAGGCCGCGCCGTCCCATGTCGATCGCCTCGATTTGGCCAGGCATCGCGGTCCTGATCGCCGCGTAATAGCTTTCGCAGACGAAGAAGTAGTCTTTGAGCAGTCCGCGCAACGGCGTCAAAGACAGAATATGCGTAACCAAGGGGGCATTGTGCTCGTCGAGGATCTCGAGCACCAGCTTGGAGTCCTGCAGGGCGATTTTGAGGCCATAAGGACCCGCATCATGCCCCGGAACGCCGAAACTATTTTCCTCGATCAGATCGTAGATCGCGATCTGACGCTCATGCTCCTTATCGGCGGTGCTGCGGCCGATCGACGCCTCGTCCAGGGTGACGGAAACAAGTCGATTACGGGCGGCTGGATCCGTTCCGCTCATGACGCTCCCTTTTCGAGACGAAGCGCGACTGACCGCGCGTGAGCATCCAAACCCTCCGCGCGACCGAGGGCGACCGCTGCGGGGCCAAGAACGACGAGGCTATCCGGGCCGCATTTCAGGATTGACGTCTTCTTCATGAAGTCCAGCACGCTCAAGCCGGAAGAAAAGCGCGCCGAGCGCGCGGTTGGCAACACATGGTTGGACCCGCCGACATAATCGCCAATCGCCTCCGGCGTAAAGCCGCCGAGGAAAATTGCGCCGGCATTGCGGATTTGATAACTGAGCTCTTCGGCCCCAGCCGCCATGATTTCAAGATGTTCCGCAGCCAGCCGATTGGCCAGGGGAACGCTGTCCTGAAGATTTTGCACGACGATGATCGCTCCAAAATCGCGCCAGCTTGCCGCCGCGATCTCCCGACGAGGAAGCGACGCCAATTGATCCTCGAGGGCCGCCGCGACGGCGTCCGCGAGAGCCGGCGCGTCTGTAATCAGAATCGATTGCGCCGCAGCGTCATGTTCGGCCTGAGCCAGAAGGTCGGCGGCGATCCAGCTCGGATTGGCGTCGCCGTCGGCGATGATCAGCACCTCGGACGGTCCGGCGATCATATCGATGCCAACCTTGCCGAATACGCGACGTTTGGCCGCCGCGACATAGGCGTTCCCCGGTCCAACGATTTTCGCCACCGGCTGGATCGTCTGCGTTCCATAAGCAAGCGCAGCGATGGCCTGAGCGCCGCCGATGCGGTAAATCTCATCGACCCCCGCCAGCTTGGCGGCCGCTAGCACCAATGGGTTCAGTTTGCCGTCCGGAGCGGGAGCGACCATGACGATGCGCTCGACGCCCGCAACCTTGGCGGGCGCCGCATTCATCAGCACGGACGATGGATAGCTCGCCGTGCCGCCGGGGACATAGAGGCCAACCGCCTCGATCGAAGTCCAGCGCCAGCCAAGCTCCACACCCAAAGCGTCCGTGAAGCGTTCGTCCTGCGGATATTGCCGCTTATGGAAAGCCACAATGCGCGCGTGAGCCAGTTTCAGCGCGTCGAGGGCCTCGGGATCGCAAAGATCGCCAGCCGCGTCGATCTCGCCGGCGGAGACTCGTAGCCCAATCCGGTCAAGATCTACCCGATCGAATTTCTTCGTCGCGCGAACGAGGGCGGGGTCGCCTTCGGCGACGACCTCGGCGATGATCTTCCTCACAACCTCATCGACGTCGTCCGCGGACTCCCTTTTGGCGCCGAGAAGCGCTTCGAAAGCCGCCCCGAAATCCGCGCGCCTCGTATCCAGCCTCAACGGCATGGCTCGTCTCCAAATCTGAGGTCCGACGCTGCACCGTGTAGCCGCCTGGGCCGGGGGTGGCAAGATTTTGGCGTCTGGCCTCCGACGAAGGCGTGCGAAGCCGCCCGCGACGCCGGCGCCAAACCGCCGGCGCGCGAATAAAGCAAGAAGATCAGGGATATGATTGTGTATTGACTCATCAATTATAATACTTTCAACAGCGGCCTTATGCGTCCACAATCCATTAATTAATACAAATATAGTCCGTCAAAAAAAAATTCTTATATTAGTCTTTTGCTGTTTATTCATGAATTTGATGCGTCCGCTCAAGAACGAGTCTTTGCGGCTCTTTGTTCAGGGCTTGCAGAGGAAATCCGCGCCGTGCGATTTGTGTTCAGCCGTTACGCACCTTAAGGGCTGCCCCCGCGCGGCGTAGCTATGCTTCGTTCGCCCCGTCCAGCGATCCAGGCGGCAATGGCTGGGTGTTCCGAGCGCCTACCGTGCGATTGTCCGGGACGACTGAAGGCGTGCGGTCGCCGCGTGCGGCGAACACGAGCAAAGATCGGCCAGGGGAGCCGGACCGGTACGCCAAGTATCTTGTCCGAGAGCAGGCCGGAAAACCGCTGCTATTGCGAACCGCGGTTCCGAGGTCATCGTGATAGGCGCCGATCGCAACTCGATTTCAAAGGTCGATGACGAGGTCGCCTTGGGGCTGGCAGCAGCAGATCAACACATTGCCGCCGGCGGGCGCGTCGATTGGCTCGGGCCGATATGTCACGGCCCCGGCCACAAGCCCCGTTTCACAGGTGTGGCAAACGCCCGTGCGGCAGGACCATCGTACGGGCACGTCGCACGCTTCGGCGAGATCGAGCAGGCTCTGGCAATTCGCCCCCCAGTAAACGTCTATACCGCTCCTGGCAAACGAGACGCGAGGGCCATTGCCAGGAGCCCCATGCGGCAGATGAGGCCGAGGGCGCGGCGACGCGGCGAGGCCTGGAGTCATGGGTGGACCCGAGCCGAAAATCTCGGTGTGGATGTTGCTTGAAGCGACCCCCCATTCGGCAAGACCAGCGCTCAGATCGCTCAAGAAGGTAGACGGCCCGCAAATGTAAAAATCAGCATTTCGCGGCGTTCCGAGCTCTCGCACGCCGCCCATATCCATATGCCCGCGAGCGTCGAAATCGACTCCCAACTGATCTTCGGCCGCAGGCAAACTGTAGAAAATGTGGCGGCGGCTGTAGGCCAATTTTTGCAGGAGGGCGTCCGTCTCAGCGGCAAACGGGTGATCGTGATGGTCACGAGTTCCGTACAGCCACCAGATCTCCCGTGCCGAAGCCTCCGCCGCCAAAGCGTGGAGCATTGCCAGCAGAGGGGTCGCGCCAATGCCCGCGCTTAGGAATACAACAGGTCCATCACCGGGCCGAAGCGTGAAGCCGCCCCGGGGCGCGCTCACCTCGAGCACGTCGCCAACCCGCAGTTCATCGTGGATGTATGCGGTGGCCGCTCCATGGGGTTCGCGCTTTACGCTTACACGATAGCGCTCAGCGCTGGGTTCGCCTGACAACGAGTAGCTTCGCAAGAGCGCGGGCGCATCGGCCACAGCCTTCAGCCGCAGAACGATAAACTGACCCGGCAGGGCTTTGGTCAGAGAGGATCCGTCGACAGACTCGAAAGTCAGCGAGACGACGCTGCTGCTTTCGGGAAGCTTTCGTGAAACCCGAAGCGGCCGAAATCCCGGCCATGCCGGAGCAGGTCCCGACGGCCGAGCAAGGCCCGCGTTTCCTGTTTTGGCGCCGCCGCTTTGGTCCTGCTGGAGCAGCGCCTGGAAAGATGCGTTCCAGCCGGGGCTCAGCGCCGGGATGCGCAGCGCGCGCTCGAGCTGGCCGCGAGGGTGACCGGGCATATACAGCAGAGCGTTGATCTCGAAGACGCTCATGCGTTCGGGCCCCGCGGCGACCTGCACGATCTCGTCGCCGGCTCCCACCTCGCCTTCCTGCAAAACACGAAAGTAGAACCCCGGCCGGCCATGCGCCACCAGCAGCGCGGCCATCTGCGGTTCGCCCATTCGGATGCCGACCCGGTAACAGGTGACGCGCGGCTGCGCCACCTCCAGCAACGCGCCGCCGACGCGATATTGATCGCCAATGCACACGTCTTGGTCGGACAGGCCATCAATGGTGAAGTTCTCGCCGAACTGCCCATGAGTGAAATCGTCTCGACCGAGCTGGATTTGCCAGTAGCGATAGGAGTCGATCTGATAGACGAAGACGGCGCGGTGCTCGCCGCCGTGTCCGGCGATGTCTCCCTGCCCATCCCCGTCAATGTTGAGATGACGCACCATGCGTCGCCCTCCCACGGGCGCCTTCCAGATGGCAGTGTGGACGGTCTTCCCGCGCCAGTCGATATCGCGCGGTAGGCCGACGTTCACTGAAAGCAAACGCGCCGTCACCTCCGCCTCCGGCGCCGACAAGAGGACTGCCCATCGCCAGACATCTGCACGCGATCCCTCTGAGCGACCGATACGAGCTTTCGGCTCGATTGTTGGCGCATAATCCTTGTTCATGCAAGCCGCACGAGACCAATTTCGCACCACACAGCATTGTATCATGCCTTTCATGAATCGAACTCGAAACAGCAAAAAAGCCCCCGCCTCGCCGGAGCGAGACAGGGGCACAAAATGAGGTAGACGCGGCTCTTCCGGAGTCTTCAGATAAAGCGCGGCATGAAACGTGGTCCTCCGATAGGCGCCGTCTCAGCTTCGCCGAGATTTTGCGTCAAATATCGTCGATCTTTCCTGGGAAGCGATAGGCGTGAGCGGCCGCAAGCGCCCGCGTCAAAGTATCGACTTTAGCCTCGAGCTTCCGGATCTCGCGCTGCAAATCGTCGACGTGCTTCTCATATCCCTCGATAAGGGTGCGAATACGCGCGTCGACGATCGTCGCCATCGAAGGCTGGCGGTTGAGAACCGCAACGATGATTGTTCCAAGCACGCCAAGCGCCGTCCCGACGCCGCCCGGGAGGACATTCGACCAGAAATCCGGGGCGTCAGGAACCGCCATTTGCTGTCTGCTCCTCTCGCGCGGGGCGGCCGCAAATGATCTTGACGCGCAGTCCGTCGCCGCCGCGCGGATCGGCCGCTGCGGTCGCCATACCGGCCATCGCGCATTCGCCCGCGGACGCCATCACCTCGCGGACATCGAGGGCGGTTTCTCGCGTGCATGCCTCCTGCGGCGCCGAGGCCAAGCAGGTCAGGATGAGGACGACGATTTTCATGAGTCACGCGCCCTTTCGGTTAAGCCAGGCCGATACATTGCCGGCGCCTAATGCGACAGCGTGAACGAGGAAAAAGCTGGAGACGATCGCCCATTCGAAGGTGTCGTAGGGCGCGGGGAGTTTCGGCACGCCGAGAGGGCCCGGCGCGCCGAAGATGAATTTCGAGGCGAGAATTGTGTCGAGAAAAACGAGCCCGAAATGGACCGCCGGCGGCACGCCGGCGATCAGCATGATCAGCCGATTGACCGGCTGGCCGTAGACCTGGACTTTTAAGGCGTTGAGCTCGATGTCGGATTTGAGCGCCTGGCTCATCACGGCTGCATCAGACGACGCGGCGGCCTCAAAGCCTCTTTCCGTCGTCGCGAATTTATCCCGCTCGTAATTTATCCAGGCGGCGACGAAGGGTTTGATGAGGCTGCCAAACAGCGCGTTGAGAATTGGCAGAAGCGCTATCATTCGTCAGCCTTCTTCGGTTCGATCTGCGCCGCCCTGACGATCCCGAAGATATGCGTCACGGTCATCAGCAGCATTATCGCGCCCGAGATCTTCAGCGCGACCTCTTCCGCGAAGAAAGCCGAAAAATCCACGAGATGAAGATTGTCCAGGGCGCCCGGGAGCACTGTCACAAACACGCCAATGGCGCCGGAAAGCCAGGTCTTCTGCCCGAGCAGGCGCAGCTTGAACTTCTGCCAGCCGGACAGCCCCGCCTCATCGATCTTGTCGAGGATGCCCGCGATGACGCGAAATTCCTTCAGCTTCGGCCGGATGAAAAGGAAGTAGACGGCAAGGCTTGCCGCAGTCAAAAGCGCAAACCACAACATTGGGATCTCCGGATTGAAGCGTCAGGATTTTGGTTGCTGACCTGCGGCTTGGGACACAAATTTGGTTGCCAATTGGGCTGCTGCGGCGGCTTGAGCTGCAGCCGCATTATTGAGCGTTGCGGCGCGCTGGCTCTGCCGCCACGCCGCGTAGGCGGCGGCGGCCGCCGCGACCAGCATCGCTGCGAAAATGAGCGCCGCGACGGAGGCTGGGGCCTCGAGAAAATGATGGGCGCCGGCGGCGCCCGCCGGCGCGGCGGCGGCGCTCCCCTTTGCCGCAGTCGCGCTCGCCTTTTGTCGAGCCTTGGCCGCCACGGCGTGTGGGGCGATCGGCAGACCGGCCATCTTCAAACTCGCGGCCTCGATCCGCGCCACGCGCGCGCCCCAGCCCTTGCCGAAGGCGCTCCAAGTCACAAGCGCGTGGAGAAACGAAAGTCGAATGGCCGCGATGTTTTCGATGACCTTGGTGATCGGCGGCGATCCCAAATTGGCTTTGCCGAGCGCGGATGTGGCGCGCGCCGGGCCCGAATTTACGGCGAAATCGAAGGCGGACAGATCCTCGCCCGGCCGAAGTTTCTCGCCTTTGACCGCATCCCAATAGGAGTGACGGTAGATATCCTCCAGCTCGGTATCGGAAATCCTTGACACGCTTTGGCGCGGCATGCGTTTGGCGCTACGGTATTGATCGTAGCGAGTCTGGGTCACGCCCTTGTTGGTGTGGCCCCCGGGATCACGCGGATCATTCGATTCGCCGCCCTCCTCCCGCAGCGTATAAGGCAGACAAACGGAAAATCCCCCGATGGCCATGGCGATCTCCAGAAAAGAAAAAGCCCGCGCGAGGCGAGCCAATATGGTGCAGGAACTAGGCGGTCGATTTTTTTCGTTAAAGCAACAGTGGCGAACCCGCCCAAGCCTGCCTAAGCCTTGCCGGCGATAGCCGCCAGAACGCCAGGAGCGTAGCGCAGACCGAGATATTGATGGCCGATCGTCGGCGGGTGCGGACCGCCCGAATCGTAGTACACGTCGCGATTGCCGTTGCCGGCAGGCGCGGCGGAGTTGCCGGCGCCCGTGATCCACGGACCGTTAGCGTCTGTCGTGATCGGGATGAAAAATAGGTTGGGATCGTTCAGCGACGCGACATAAGCCGCCTGGGCGATCTCCCATGCCAATGCCGTAGCATCGTTGACCGACGCCAGGATGCCGGTGACGAAAATCGGCATGCTTGCGGAATAGGCCCGCGCCTGAGCGATGCAGGACGCAAGGCCGGGCTGCGCAAGCGGGAAGCCGAACGTCGCGTCGTTGACGCCGCCAGCCAGCGAGATCACATCCGGATTGTAGTTGAGCAGATCGAACATGTGTTCCTGCATCCGGTAATTTACGCCGCCATTATTTGCATAATAGCCGACGCCGCCAATGCCGGCCGCGCGGTAGTCCGACACGCCAAGGTGATCGGCCATGATCTCGCTGTAGCCGTCGCCGGGACCTCCGGGCAGGTTTCCTGCCGATTGCGTGAGGCTGTCGCCATTCTGGATCCAGCGCAAATTGTCACCAGACGCCGGCGCCCATATCGTCTCTGCAGGACCAACCCACACGCCGTAGAACGAGGTAGCCGTGATCATTTCGATTTCGACCTGGCGCATTTGCCGGCCGCCGACTGCGGTGAAGTCAACCAGGGTGTAGGCCGGGACGGTTCCGGACGCAGCATAGGGCGCCAGCGAGACGTAGCGGCCATTGACTATGAGCCGGAACGTCCCAGTGACGCCCAGCACAAATTTTTGGCTGTCGGTAACGAATTTGATGCGAGGCGCAAGCGCCTGCAACGGCGGATTGCTGCCCGCGTTGCCTGCGCCTGTCGACCATGTCGTGCCGGATGGCAGTACGAGATAGACTGTAGCGTTAAATCGCGGCCAGCCGCCGGTGCAGTAATAGACGGAATTGACGCCGCCGTTTTTCAATGCCTGCTCAAGATGAGAATAGCCCGCCGCGACGACGGCCGCATTGTTGGCAAACTGACCCGCGGTCGTCGTCACTGTCGGTGGATTCGCCATAAGCGCTGGCAGACCCGTCAGCGGGTCGATAAAATGAGGGTTGCCGACCCCGGAGCGGGCGCGCAGCGCCAGTCGTTTGATTTTTCCATAAATCGTTTCCCCCGATTGGGGACGCCCGCGAAGATCCATCGATTTAGCCCTCCCAAGCTGTGAATTGCTGGAATGCGGCCTGACCAATGAGGCTCAATGCATTGCTTGGAACGCGGCTCCCGCCCCACTCGTAGCCATATCCGCCTGGATCGAATGACGTGGTTCCGAGCGTACCGAAACCTGCCGATCCGGTGAGCGAGGCGCCAAGGCCCAACGCCTGACTATCGTTACGAAAGGCAAGATATTGACGCGACGTATTCGTCCCTGCTACCAGCGTCGCGAGCGGCGCAAAAGCCGTCAGATTGAAAGTCGCCCCCAATCCTGAGCCGGAAGCGGATCCTTGAGACACTGGATTTGTGACAGGCGCCGTATAGACGCCCCCAGTCGCGACGGACAGCGTCAACGGAGCCATTTTGACGCTGACGGTCGCGCCGACGAGCCCGCCGCCGGTAACCGGCTCGGCGGTCAATGTGGCCGGGTTAACGCTATAATTTCCTACTGTCGTGATGCTGTTGATAGAGGTGATAACTCCGCCTGCGATCGTCGCAGCGAGCGTAAATTTAGTGCCCGTCCCCGTTGTTCCGGTTAGCGTCTGCGCGCCGGCAGCGCCCCCGCTGCCGGCGTTGACAATTGTGGGGATTGCCGCGAGCTGCGTTGCTACAATCGTGAGAACGGCCGGAGCATTTACGCCGGTTCCGGTCGGCAGCGTAATCGTGTCGTTCGGCGCATAGCCCCCTGTTGACCCGGTTGTCGCAACAGCCGCTGCGGAGACGGCGCCCCATATATAACCCGATCGACTGCTAACCGCGATTGTGGTGTCGGTCGCCTGAATCGCCGCAAGGATCGAGGCGAGCGTCGACACTTCCGTCGCTTGATTTGCCGCGGTTGCGGCGCCCGCTGGAAGCGGCAGTGCTGCAGCAGATATCGGCACCGCAGCATGGTCAGTAGCCAGCGCGACAGCAACGCTATTCGCGGTCGCCTGCGGCGCATTCGGCAACGTATTAATCGTCGCCCCTGAGCCAGGGGTAACGCTAAGGGTCGGCAAAGCCATTGCTATACTCCGTTCTACGCAGCGATTGCGGCAATCAATCCGCTATTCAAAGCTGTACTGAAATCCATGACGCCGCTCGAAGCGCCACCGCTGCTCACGAAAACGCCAGCGCCTTCGTCGATCTCGATGCTGAAACTATGCGATCCGGCCGACAACGCTCCCGTCATGATAGACCAAGCCCCGCCTACGTCTGCCGCCGTTACGCCTACAGGGCTTGCTGACCCGTCCAGATAGAGTCGGACCCCCAACCCCGCGGCGCTTCCGCCGGGACTTGTCACTACGCCACTGACAGACCCGGAGGAATAACTGGCTGTGGTGATAGGCGAAGCAGCGCCGACGAATATTTGCCACCCATTAGCCTCGAGGATCGCAACGTCGAAGGGCGGGATTGGAACGGCCACGCCGGGAATGCTCTGATACCGACGGCCGTTGATCGACATGCCATTCCGATTGCCATCGTCTGGCGGAGACATAAGTTGTGTCTTCATTGGCTTAGACTCCGGCGCAGCTGAAACAAGCGCCCGCCATGCCCGGCTAGATGTCTGGAAGGGGAGGCGGATCAGCGATTAGTTGAGGGCTTCCACGACAAGCTGGCTGAGCTTGATCTGATTGACGCCTGTTCCTGCCGACCCCCACAAGGTGGAGATCTTGAGGGGCAGAGCAGCGTTCGTCGCAATAGTCACCGGCATGGCAATCGTATTCTGGAATGACGATGCGCTGACATTTGCCGCTGCGGCCAAGACAGCGCATTCCAGGGGCGCCGATGCGCTTGGAGCGCCAATTGCCTGAAATATCCAGGAAAGCGCCAGTTGCTGGTTCGTCACGGAGGCCACAGGCGTTACCGCGCCAACGGCGCAAATGGCAGTTGCTCCAAGCTTGACCTTGGTAACAAGCGTCGGCGGCGCTGAACCAGTCGTAAGGCGCATAGCGGCCGTCAAGCGAAGAGCCCGTCCATTGATCAAGAAATTGGCGGGAATCACAAAACTCAGCGAATGATCATGATCCAAACCGGGGCCAGATGAGGCGTCGTTCAAATCGCCACTATTCTGCACTGAAAGCGTGCGCTGCACAATTCCATCGACCCATGCCGAGCCGTCAGCAGAGGTCTTCAGATGGAATTGATCGTCCCCGCAAAGACCCGCTTCAGCTCGTCCAGAATAATTCGTCTGATAAAGCAACGACGCGGTATCCGATACGCCATTCTTGTTGACCTTAAACTGGACCCCGGCGCCAATGTGATCGAAAAGCAACGCCGGTGATTTTACGACGACCCTGTTGATACTGTCGTATGACGCATTCACCCCCAAACCCGAGACATTCTGCAAGTTCGGCGGGTCTGAAAGAAGAGCCAGAGAATGGCCCCCCGGTGTTGCGCCGTCGTGGACCTGGACGCGCCAGGACGTCGTATCCACAAGTAATTCACCGGTCGCGCCGACATAAGTCGAGAGAAAGCTTGCCGTCTCGCGTCGGCTTTTTACTTGAACGCTCATTCTGATGCCAATCCCAGATCGATAATGGTCACATAGGGATCGGACGCCATGCCGAAATCGTCCGACTCGTTGACGCCTGAGCTCGCCAGGCCAAAGTCGAGATCGGCTCCCACCGACATGGTTCGGGCGACGGAGCCAAACAATCCGGATCCCCGCGATCTATAAGTGTAGACAGCACAGGTTGAGAGATCTTCAGCCTGTTCGCCAAAGATATTGAAGCTCTGAAACTTCAGATAAACATTCGCGCCGACATAGGCGTCTGGGATTTGATATTTGAAGATGGCGTCGTCCAGCCGCGCAAAAGCCGCCATCGCGGGATGCGCGCTCGGCGCTGAACCATAAAGGCCGCGTTCGAGGTAACTCAAAGCGTATTTGTTCGCGTCCGTTAGACTAGCGGACGCATAGCTCAGTAACTCATTATCGACGATACATAACGTGATGGCGCTTGCCGCATCAGCTTCGCTTACGGATACAAGGGGAGCGCCGCTTCGCGACATGTCGACAGCAAGGATATTTGACGTATCGGGATTTGATCCGGCCTGAGCAGAAAGAGCCGCCGACGTTACGCCCTGCCGCGCGGCCCCCGAGATCTCGCCAATCTGTCCGTATGTAACATTGTCCATAGAGACGTAAACGATTGCGCCCCCCCAATTTGGGTCTCTCGTCCCATCCGTTCCGCCGGAAAGCGCAATCCACACCTCAGCCTTGCCGCCCGTCAGCACGGCGGGCGGCTCAAAGATGATCGGCGGATTGACGGCCGCGGGGGCAACATTGCGGTCCGGCGGCGAACTTGCGCCGGACTCCACCGGATAAGCGACCGCCGTCGCGGCCCCGGCGGGATACTCTTCCGCGGTTATCGTCAGCGTTCCCGCGTCATCTTCCTCGATGGCGATAATTCGAACGACGGCATTGTTCAGGCCAAGCGCGGCATCGTTTAGCTCCACGAGGTCCATGGGCTCAAGCAAGCAATATTCGAACGACAATTTGAAGGTAAAGGTATTGCGAACATAGAGGCCGCGTTGGAGGGTCAATTGGGCGACGCGCTGCGCCACGGAGACATCACAAATCTCATGCGCAGTAATTGATTGGGCTTTGTGTAAACCGAAGCTTTCAATGTGATTTTGATCCCATGCCTCCACGGGAGTCGCGTCGTAATGATTGGATCTCTGCAGGATCTCGATCGACACCCAGTTCTTCGCATCGTAGGGATCAGCCCTCGTCACTTCGACGGGGTCTTGATCCCCAACGACGATATAGTCATCGTCCGTAAGGCTGTAAATCGGCGTGACGTTCGGCGCAAAGGAGGAGGATCCGCTCGGAACGAGGGCGCCGACAATTGTCGCATCCCCATAAGGAATAAACTTCAATTGACCGCCCGACCACACCGCGGCGGCGTTCGTCAGTTGAAGCCATCGGGTGAGAATGCTGTTGGCGCTTTCCTGGTTTGATAGCACGGGAGACAACGCAATTCCCGCCGCTTTACAGTAAGCCTGGTAGGACGAGCCACCGGAGGAGCCAAGCAGCGACGTCGCATTAATGCTTGCGGCAGGAAATCCAACGCCGTACTGAGGATTCGTCAGTAAATCTTGAATGATCAGGGCCGGATCGGAATCGAAGAACGTGACGCCCGAGTGGAAAGAAAGTTGTCCATACACTTCGAACGCCAGTGGCGGCAACGTTGCGCTGGACCCGAGGTCAAACGCGGGAGCGGCCGCATAGGCGAGGCCGCCATAAGGAAGCGCTTCAGCAGGATATGCGGCGGCCACATAGCCCCATGGCGCCTGCGGCGTCGCGCCATACATTAGGCCAAGCCCGAGCCACGATAAATCGGTTTCGCCTTTACCTTGCCACACCTTTTCAACGGAGTAGACCGGCCCCTCGCAAATTCCGAGAATGAAGGCCGCGCGATAATCATAGCCGCTAAGAGTTTTGCCTCCCCCTCCTTTTCCAGCCTTCTTTGTGTATTGCGGCGTCGACTGGAAGCCGCCGGTCCACACGATGTTCGGCGCGATCTTGTTCACGCCCCACATTATCTGAATCGGGACGGAATTGCTGGATGTCTGGACCTGCAATCCGGTGTAACTTGGAATGGCCGAGGCGGACGAGCTTCTGGCCGATCGAAGAAAGCTCATCGTTCGCCCTCGCGCCAGAGGCTAAAGGCTCGGGGACGACGCGTGGGCTTCGCAAGTTCTGCGTTGTGAGCGACCATCTCCTCGTAGACAAGCCCCGCCGGCTGGAAGGCATGCACCATGGAGAGCGGATCGGAGCTGGTCACGATGCCTCCGTGGCTGTAGCAACGGCCGTAGCGAAAGACCACGATGTCGCCTGATCGCGGCCGCTTAACTTCCGTGCAGCGATCGGTTACAAAACCGAGATAGCGCTCCTCGCTCCGATGCAGATGCCAATCCTCGGTATAAGGTCGTGGATCGAATGCAGGAATCAATCCGGTGTCCACGAAAACCCGGACGATAAGCATGCCGCAATCGACGCCCGCGCCGCGCACGTCAGCACAGCTGTGGTATGGCGTTCCAATCCATTTTCGCGCCTCCGCGACGGCGGCCGCTCTTTGCATATCGTATGGATGCATGATCAAAGCGCTGTGGTAGGAGGTGGGACATAGGGGAAGCCGCGAAAATTCGCCAAATTGTTAAATCTGGAAGCGCATGTCGTTCTGGTGTGGTCGCAGCCTCGATAAACGCGGAAAGCGTCTCCCGGCGCTGGAGCATTCGGGAGGGGATAGGCGACAGTCAGCGCTGTGGACGTTGCGCGTTTGACATTGGCGCTAACGCCCGTATTGAGACCCGAAATGAAAGTTAGGGTGCCCTGCGCGTATACGGATGAAGCGCCGCTCCAGTTTATGACGAGATTCGTGGACCCAGCCTCGGCGGCGCCGTTTGTCCCAAACGCGTTTCTGACGAGCGAACATCCGCTGTCATACAGAACATGTTGGCAATTGGGAGCATAGAGATTGCGCGGCATGTCAATGTCGAGTAAAATGAGGTCAGAATTCACCATGATTTGCGCGGTTGTCCTTCCTACGCTATCAATGGCGCCAACACGCCCTTTGAATAGCGTGACCGTGCCGACCGGCTCCTCGCTCCATGACGTCAGAAAAGAGCGATCACGTTGGATTTCCGCTCCGTCGAGCGCTCCGTTTCGAATGGCCTGCGGGAACGGAATGCCACCGATCGTGTCACTTTGCCTGGCGCTCAGCGTGATCTGTTGCTGATCGACATTGAAGCCGACCTCGCATTTAAAGCGCAGTCCCTCGACCAGAATGGAATTCGCGGCGAACACGACGCTGTTCAAGGTGATTGGCACATCCGCATTCGTGTAGTTGAGAATGAGGCCAGTGCGCAAAGTGAACGTATAGCAGTCGGCGATAATTCCCTGCGCATCGCGTCGGGTCCGAAGGCCGTTCAGATGAGCGATCAATTCCTGCGATGCGGCTCTCATGGTTTCACCGAGCGAAATTTCAACGACTGAACCTGCCACAGGCCAGCCATGAAATTCTCAAAATCAGTCTCGTCGTCAACGAAGCGACATTCGTAAGCAAAAGTGAAATCCGCGGTAATATTGACGTTTGGCAAAGGAGGCGTCGAGAACGCCAAAGCGTTGGGCGCAGCAATCGTCCACCCGCTGGTTTGCGGGGCACCATTCAAGTAGATATTCTGGACGGTAAGCACCCATCCAACCGGCTCGGTGAACCCGCCTAGAGTGCGCACAAAAGGAAAGGTGACCGCGGTCCCGTCACCGATGCCCAGCGCCTGGCCGATCGCATAATTGTCGCTCGGATCTGTATAAAGAAACGTTCCAAATTGACCCTGGCATTGCAGATAGAGCCCAAGCAGACTCTGGAGCGAATTGACGCCGACCCCCGGAAAGTCGTGTGTGGACGCCAATCCTTCGAAGCTCAATTCGAATTCATAGAGCGGGTAAGCATAGTTCGGCGTTCGCGCCTCTCGTCCGGAAGTGTGGCTCACGACCCGAGTGGAGAAGGTCGGGCGTTTGTGAACCGACCAGCTTTGTCCGGGAAGTGATGGAAACACAAGAGTCGTCATGGCTTGACGGTCCTCAGCGTGACTGTCTCTGCGCTCCACAGCCTGCTCATGAACTCCTCCAGATCTTCCTGATCATCTGCAAATCGGCACAAGACCTCCGGTCCGAGGCCGAGTTCAACAGGGACAGGAAAGGTGAACGCCGCCGCCTGGCCCCGCACGCCGGCATAGAAGCCGATTAGCTTTGGCACGTCGCCGTTGGTATCGGCGAAGCGCAGGCTGTCAAAGGAAAGCTCTATGTCCCATGTAGCCGTCGCCATTTTCGGGCTTCGGGCGCTTCTTCCGGATGCGGTTTCGTTGATGATTGTGTCGAACGATGGTTTGTACTTCACTGACCACCCCCTGCCTGACAGCAGCGGGAAGGCTGGTACACTGACCGGATCTGGCGGGGCGTCAGGTTGCGGCAGAGGAATGAACGGTCCCTTGCCCCCGAGCCAGGTGCCTGAGCTCCAGTTGCCGGCGTCGCCCCAAACATCGCCTCTGACGGGAAACACAGGGAAGGGGCGCGCGTCCCAGTTCCAGACCGACATGAAGGCGGTTTCTATCATATTTACGCCGGTCGCGGATGTCTCATTATGCCCATCCGTCACCCAATATTCATAAATCGCCTGCAGGGCGAGCAAGGCAAGATTTCCGTCTACACGCGGGGCGAACCCGGCCCCTTCAACTGGACGCCAGACCGACCAAAATGGCGTGGCGCTCTCGCTCGACTTTGTATCAAAAAAGACATTGGGCTGATTTGTCGCACGATCACATGTCGGGAATCCATATTCCGTAAATGTTATGGGCTTGGACCGGGCCGCCCATGCGGTCGCCTGTCCATGCGGCGCATATCCGTTCCCATCCCCATTATCGTAGACAGCCTTGTGGATATTGTTCCACCACCACCGCAGCTGCTTATTTCCCAGTATCTGTTGGTCTGGATAATAGCGTTGACGGCTCTGATCCAGCCTGTCCCCCCGCGGCCTTGAAACCTGAAGATCGCTGCCACTCGGATCGAGGCCGCGCCCGAGATTTTCACTATCCCTGTAGAACCAATTGAATTTCTCTCCGCCTTCGATATTGGCTTTGAGATAGGCTTTGCTGGCGAGGCGCGGCACCCCTTCGAGGCCGAGGCCTAGAGTCGCGACATCTGCCTGCGGCCACGCGGTCGCGGCCGGCGCCGACCAATTGCGAAAATCAACGCCGCCATCGCCCGTTGTCCAGTCGCTCAGAGGGAGATAATTGTCGAAACAAACGAGATCGACATTTGCATGACCCCAGAGCTGATCGAGATGTGGCCATTGTCCCTTGGCCTCATCGTGCTGGAAACCCATCCAGGAAGACCAGTCGGCGGCATAGGAGATAAGATTGTGGAGACCAACCGGATCCCGAGTCAGGCCGGCCGCATCAAACAGAGCTCGGACGTCGTCGCAGAGGGACACGAGACCCGCGACGAAGGGATAGTCCCAAATTGCCGCTCCGGAGGCGTCGACGGCTCCCGCCTTGGTCCATGCGGGGCCGCGAATGGTCTCAAGGCCGCGAAGTTCGGATCCAAGCAGGAATAAATCAACGCCGCCGGCCAGAATGCAAAGATTTGCGTAATGAAGGATCATCCTTCGAAAAGAATAATCGTCGGGAGCTCCCGCATAGCTGACGGTCAGGTCTGTGGCGTCCTGCGTGAACTGCCACGGCGCCGCCGAGCCAAGAAAATGCTCGACCGCCGACGCAGCGTCGGCCGAAACATCCGATGATTGGTACGAGATGCGGCCCCTCCACGGAAATCCGGGCGCGTCCATCAAAATGAAGGGGTAAAAGACGACCCGCAGACCGCGCGCCTTGAGGCTGCGGATACATCTCACGACGGACGGATCGGAAGGCGTTCCTCCGTAGTTGAAGGATTCGCCGCTCGACGAGATCGGGATGAGCTCCGGCGATTGTTGCGTCAGGCCGGAGCATCGCCAGTGGTCGACGCTCCAGGCTCCACCATCCCAGCTTTCGAAAGAGCCCCCAATGTAGGTTGTTGATGGATAGATCTTGCAGGTCGCCGCGTCCACCGAATTGCCGAACCAGGCGATGACCAGGGCGACCGTCTGGCACGCCGGAAACTCAGCCTGCAATTGATCGATCGCGAAGTCGAGATCCGTCCGAACTCCCGCAGGCGAGAAATAAGTATTGATCGCGACCGACTCTGGCTCTGTGACGCGCTTGCCCCGGTGCGGCGCGACGTCATAGGTAAACTCTCCCGTCGCAGGAAGAAGATTGACCCCGTTGACATAACTCATCCGACTAAAGCGCGCGCCCGAGCTTGCTCAGGGCAAGATGAGAGCCCGTGCGGACGCCGTCGTTGATCGTGCGCAAAATCTGCTTTCCGTTGGTTTTGAAGAATTGCTTGACGCCCGCTGCGTCAATGGATTGCACGTTGAAATTGGTCGAGTGATGAACATGGACCGCGCCGCCGCCACCGGTTGCGCCGCCCGATAGCGCGCTTCTAACAGCTGCCGCCTGCCCTGCTGGAATGATCATTTCACCCTGATGGACCTGCGCCACCATATCGCTTGGCAAACTCCAGGCGCCCACCGCGAAAGAAGCGATTCCTGCGCCCGCGCCGAGCACAGTCGCCTCCCCTCCTGCGGCCGGCCCGGCGGCCGCAGGGCCCATAACCGGGGACAGGAAGCCGAAAATCCCGGCAAAGGTCTCAGCCGCTGAGGCGGTGATGCTCTTCAACACGTTTGCGACAATATTCGCGTTCGAGGCCGCCGCCGCCGTCGTCTGAAGGCCCGAGCGTGTTGCTACGCCGGCCGCGACTGCGCTTGTCTGTGTAGCCTCGGCTGCAGTCGTCGCCGCAGTGTTTGTGGCGAGTCCGGCAAGCCAGTCGGCGACAAATCGCACCCGGGCGGCGATGAAGGATTGGACGATCGACGCCGCGATCCGCTGAGCTGCCTGCCCCAGCGTCTGTTGGCCCTGGATCAACCCCATCACGGACTGCGTCATGCTTGAGCCGATTTGTTCGAATGTGCGCTTGTAGTCGGCATAGATTTGCTGGTTGACCTCTCTGTCGATTTCCTGGCGCCGAAGCACGGACTGGCTTGCGAGTTCGTCGATTTGCCGTTGCACGTTCGCGTAGGCCGCGCTCCCCTGCGCATATAGACCCTGCAAACTCTGGAGATGCAGCGCCTCGATATCTTCCCGTTGCTTCTCGGAAGCAAGCAGGCCTGCAAGCTCTTCCTGGCGCGATATCTGGCCTGTCTGCGCTTGCTCCCGGATGAGCGCTGTATTCAGCTTTGCGCCGTTCAATGCAATATCGAAGCGCGCCTGCTCCGTCTGTCGCGCGATGGCGATCTGCGCCTCGCTCGCTGCGCGCGCGCTTGTTATTTCCTGCCCCGAGCTGCTGACATACGCCTGCGTCAGATTGGCGAAGGACGCATTGATCTGACTTGCTCCCGCATTGAGCGTCGTCGTCGTTGCGGCCAGGGCACTGTTTGCTTGCTGTATGCCACGCTGCAGGTCGGAGACGTCGGCGGTAAACCGAATAGTGACGTCATCTGCCATTGACAAATTTCCTCAAGGTTGATCGCCCCCACGACTTTAGCGCAACAAGAGGCGTCTTACCCAGCGAACTAACGGCCGCCTTCGATCGCCCGTACAAACCCGTCGGGAAATCGCGCGATCAGGCCGCCGATACCGCTTGGATCATATCCGCACTTGGGATTTGCCGCTTCAGGCTTGCGCTGGACGCCATACACGCATTTCAGGATCTCGTGGGTCGGCGGGTAGTCGCGCCAATAGGCGAACAGCCCGAGCACGTCATGCAGCGTCATTTCATCGATCTCAGCCGGCGTGTATCCGCAAGCCGACATCAGCCTTGAATAGATGAAGCCAAAATCAATGCGGGCGTCAGCTATGCCAGCGCGCCCGCTCACGCTTCCCCCGGCGCGCACTCTCCTTCGACGGCCGGCAAGAATCCGCCAAGACGCAGAACCGCAGCCATCGCCGCCGCGATCTCGGGCGCCGTCGCTTCAACATCGTCAAGCGCCGATGCGGCCTCGGCGTTGTCGCGCTGAAGGGCAATCGAGACGATCGCCATGGCGGCCGAAACATTGCTCTTTGACTCTGATGCTCCCGCCATCAGAATGGGTTCAATCTCCTGAACCTGACGCAAAGTCAGCGGCCGGATCGACCATTCGCGCGCTCCGAGCCGGATCGTCTCCGAAGTCGGCCTCATCACGATGCCTCCGCGAAAGACCAGGTCATCACATTTCCGGCGGCGTCGGCGAAGCAGGAGAAATCGAACTCCGGCATAACGAAGTCTTCGAGCTTGGTGTGAAAGCTCAGCTTGTTTGAGGTGCAATTGTTGAGCTTCAGCGTCACGGCCTGTCCCTGGAAGGTTGTGTAGAACACGGCCTGAAACGTCGGGGTCACGCCAAGCAGCTGATTGGCGACGGTAAATTTCTGGCCCGAACCCGTGACGGAATAGGTGTAGCTCATCAATACCGCCTTTCCGGCGTCGCCGGCGTTGAACGTCAAGACGCCCGAGGAAATGGAATATTGCCCGACGGCGGGAGTCGAAGCAACTTTTGTGAAAGGCAGGCCCGTCGCGGCATAGAGAACGCCCTCATCATCGGCAATCGTCGCGGCGTTCGCCACAGTCACGGTGTAGGGAGACGTAGCCGGAACGGCCGCGGCTTCGGCAAAGGATGTCGCGATTTGACCCGAGGTCGGCGTCACGCCGTAGAAAAGGCTGGCGAAAGCCAATCCAGAGATACGCGCGACCTTGGCTTTTCCGGTGGTCTTGATCGTGCCCCTGGCGATCGCCACAGGACGCTGGAACTGGCCGGTCAACTCCTTGATGGTCGCGGTTTCCTCGATCGTCACTTCCTGGACCAGACCGAAATTGATCGGCGTCGCATTCGCGATATCTGTGCGGGTTCCGAGCAACACGCCCGAGCCGAAACTATACATGAGTGACCTCGCTGGTTCGTTCAAAGCCGATGTCGCGGGCACGCGACGGCTCGTAAAGCGCGTTAGGGAAGGATGAGTTTGACCGGAACGATCAACAGCGCGTCGCCGTCGAGATCGCCGGGATCTTTAAGAGTTTTCCCGTCGATGCGGCAATGGTGCACGCCGCCGCCGAGCGTATTGCGGCCACGCGTAAAATCTGCCCCGGAAATGGAAAGCGCGCCGTCAAGCGCGTCCATCACATCGTTCAAAAGCGCAGCGCCTGTGATCGATGGGTCTTTGGCGTTGAGATAAATGAAGAGCTTGACCTCCATCACACGCTTCGCCGTTGCGCTCTCGCTCCAAATATATGTTTCCTGGCCGCCCTCATACAGGAAACACGCCGGCCGCATCGCTGAAGGAACATCGCTCCAGAGCTTAAGCCGGCGCGAGGGGCCGAGTTTCCACCCATAGGCGCCGGCGATGACGCTTTGCAGCGCCGCCAACGCAGCTTCCCGCTTTGTCGTAGCCATGGCCGCTCCTTGATCTGGCGCGTCGGGATCAGTCTTTCCGGAGACTTTCCAGCGCTGCCTCCTTGAGACCCGCAGCGATGTCGTCGCTCATCTCGGACATCGATCCGCGGAAAAAGGAGCGGGCCGGAATGTTCGAGCCCGGGTGATGGACGCTTTTGGCGAAGACTTCTCCGCCGCCGCCATTAAAATTCAACGCCCGAGCTTTCACGGCCACGATGTCATGCGCCGCGGTTTTTCCGCCAAACTCCTGGATGGCCGCATAAGCCACCCCAACGCTCGACGCGATGATCGATATTGCGCCGCCATCATCCGCGATCGACGAGCGGATCGAAGCGGCCAGGGCCCCCGACTGTTTTTGCAAGGCTTCGCCAGACAGTTTTCTGACAATCCTCTCTTCAAGCGCCGTTCGCGCTGTGTCGGCGCGCTGAAGCAGCGCCTGATGCAACGCATCGGGATCGAGCGTTAGCCCACTCATAGTGCGACGCGGCGGTAAGGCTGCAAGGCGGCGGCTACGAAATCGGGGATGTCCTTCACAAGATAAGCCATCGTCTCTTGGCCGCCGAGTGATTTCGATTGTTGCCCGATGCGCGACCGATAGGAGTAGCGCTCAGCGACCCAATCCATGCAACCGATCGCAAGATCTGCCGGCACATAGCCATAGGTGACGGCAGCCGCCGATCCTGCGTTTGCCCCGTTGAATGTGTAGACTCCATCGGCCACCGAATATTGACCGGCCGCGGGACTTGCCGCTACGCGCGCCATTGCAAGTCCGTTCGAAATGACGCCGCCGTCACTCGCCCAATCGCCGTAGGGCGACAGAGCTGTGACCGAATAGGGCGCCTCCAGCGGGATCGTGATCGCCTCGTCGGCAATTTGGTAGCCTGCCCAATAGGACACAGACACATTCTGTACGCCGCAATCGAAGCGCCGCCCGCGAAGCGAAAGGCGCTGACGGCGTCCTGGAGGAGCGATGTCGCCCTGATCCAGAACAAATCCCGGCCGGAGTGAATCCGGCGCGATCGCCGGCGCCGCGGGAATCGGCAGGCCGTTCACAGCGCAGCCCAGCACCGCGTTGACCGGCCACTGACCCAGCAGGAGAGATCGCTCGCCGCCGCCGTCAAATGTTTCGGAGAAATTCGTCGGCAGGATCGATTGCCGATCGAGATAATTCAAGATCCCGCGGCTGAGTCTCGTGATGAGCCGCGAAAGCAGGGCGTCGTCGTCCGCCCCTGAAATATCGAGCCAGTCTTTGACGTCGGCGAGCTTGGCGAGATCGTAAGTAGACGCCATCGAGCGATACCCTTCTATGCGGCTGTCCCTCGAAGCGAGGACTCCATCAGTCACGAATGCGGGTGATTCGCGATCAGATCGCGTCTAGACGAACTCAATCGCGCGCAGAGCTAGCGCGCGGAGTTTCTCGTTCGTGATCGGAATACTCACGCCAATCCGGCGCTCTTTGAGAAAGGAGAACAGTTGACGACGATTGAGTTGTGCTATTGCGTTCGCGTCGACGTCGTTGGCGGCGTCAGCATGTTGTGGCGTTTCGACTGCCGGTCGCGGCGCCGGCGCGCGCACGAATAAATTTGCGAGGCTTCGCGTTGCGGGAGCTGCGGCTTGGCGTCTTGCCGCCCCCGCCGCGGATCTGCTTCCTTGCGGCGAGGGGCCCGTTTCCCAAAGACGGAAGCCATGCGCCGCCAGCGCCTGCCAATCCGCGGCCTCAACCTCCAACGATCCGTCTGCAGCAATCTCAAGAGCCCGTCCCTTATGTGTGACGGCCTCGCAACTTGCCGGAGCGCGAAGCTTCATAGACACAGCCCTTCGTCGTTGCGCTCTTGGAGCTTCTGGAAAATGGAGCGATCGCAGGCGATCGCCCCATGATGGCTCAGACGTTGCCAATATTCGTGATCAACCCCATTGAGGGCGGAAAATAGTTCTGCAGAACCTGATCGGAGTAGACGCCATATTCATATTTGCGCGTCCGCAGCGGCCATTCGATCTGATAATAGTCTTGCCGGGTGCGGATCTGAATGACGTTGCCGACGCCCGCAAGCGGATAAGGCAAAGTCTTGGTGGTGAGGAGGATGGTTCCGGCCGGCATATTGGGATGCACCCTGATATCGATCACATTGCCGCCCTGCATCGAAAACCGGTTGAGGTAAGTGCGGACCATAATGCCGCCGCCGATAAGGTCTTGCGCGGTTTCGAAAACGAAGCGTTGCGCAGCGGTCTGCGAGCCCTTGAGGATGATTCTCGAAATGTTGAGCGCTTCTTGCGAACTGACCCACATGGTGTCGGGGGAGAGACGATAATTGTCCCACATGGATTTCAGCACCGCGTCAATCTCCATGACGCCGCCGGCGCTGTCGGTTGTCAGGCCGACTCCGACGCCCGCTGATCCGGTCCCCATGGTGTAGAGCGTCGCGCCGGATCCGGGTTTCGTCGCCTGGTAGATCAGCCCGTCAAAGGCGAGCGCATTGGCCGAATTGTCGCTGGCGCCAAGCGACGCGGCAGTCTGCGTTCCAGCGGCGGCGGCGGTGATGACGAGCGAATTGATCGTCGTGATCGCGCCGAGAATTTCAGAGCCCGCCGCACCCCAGAACCAGGCGTATCCCATCGCGCCCGACACCGGAGCGACGGTCGCATTCACAAGGCCTGCCGCCCCCGTGGTCGCGACCGTCGCATTGGCGCTTTTCTTGGCGACCCCGCCGCCGAAGGTGTCCGTTGAGCCATCGGCATTCGTGCGTGTGATCGAGCCCTGAACCCCGCCTGCGACCGAGCCGTTCATCAATCCGTCGAGCGTCAGAGCTGCGCAAACGATCGACCAGGTCTGCGCCGGAAGCGATCCGCCGGTCGCCTGCGCCGTGAGAGTCGGGGTTGGCGTCGCTGCGATCGCAGAGGAACAGCCGCCGAGGATCATCGCCTCCTCGCCGATCATCAAGGCCTCGAGGCCGGTCTTGGCGCCGATCGCACGAATGTCGTCGAATTCCTGACCGGCGAATTGGGCCTCGAAATCGACGCTGGTTTCAACGCCGATTCCCTTGTAATTTGCCGCGTAGTCCTGCGTCGCAACGGCAAGCACGCCGCCGCGATTGGCGGAAGATACGCCAAAGCGCAGCCCGGTCGTGTTGATCGCGGTTATCGCGCGCCAGGACGCCTGTATGCCGCCCTTGCCGGAAACTCTCGGAATAGAGTTGCGAAGCGGCGTCATGACCGGGTAAAGAAACTTCGCGCCAAGCTCGAGATCGTAGAAGGTGAGCCCCGAACCGGCGCTGTTGCTTTCAGAAAAAGTGCTCTTCTCAAGACCCATCAGACTCCTGAAGCGCGGATCGCCAAGCGGCTTCGATTGAGCCGTCTTGAGCCGGTCGAGAATGTCCTGAGACTCGGTCTGCATGGTCATGATTTACTCCTGACGGAATTGCTTTGGCGTGATGAGCCCGAAGTGCGCCCGTCGCGAACGTGAGGTCGACCACCGCCAATTCACCTGCGCGGCGCGCAGCGAAAGTTGAGTTGAAGAAATCGTCGCGCCGATTGGCGGGCGCGTCAGGCGGACCCGCCGGCGTCCCGATTAGCGGAGCGGCGACCTGGCGTTACGCTGGGCGAGCTTGATGGCGAGAATTGATAGCGTCTCCGGATCGGCAAGAAGCTTCTCCACTTCATCGCCGCGGCCGTCTTCGTATTTCGCAATCGCGCGCACTGGCCCGTAGAAAGGCAGAGGCAGGGGCTGCGCCTCGATCTGCTTCACACGCTCCAGCACATCGGCAAGCGTCGATGCGAGGGCGTCGAAGCGCTTTTCCAGATTGGCGGAGACGTCGTCGTGTAATCCATAGCCGCCCTCGACGGCCGTTGCGGTGGCGCGGCTTTGCCGGCCGCTTTGATATGCTTTGAGTCCCTGCGCGCGCTTCGCGGCGGCGCCGGTCGATTCGCCTGCAAATGCAGATTTGTCTTGCGCCGCCGCGTCAGGCGTCGATCCTTCCTCCGCCACGTTATCTTGTGGCGCCTCACGTAGCAGCGCGGCCGCCCTTATCAGGATATCGCTCAACTGAGCCGCCAGGCCGGGCGCGCCGGCCTCGCCTTCCGCGCTTTCCGCCACGTCACCGTCAAGAGCCCGCAGCTCATCAAGGAGGTTTTGCACTTGCGCCGCCGCGTCAACCGTCTTTCCGAAGCGCCGCAATTCTCGCGATCCGTCGAGCTTGATCATTTCAAAATGCGCCTGTGGGAGGCAGGGTAGATCGACCAGCGAAATTTCATTCGGGTCCGCTGCATAGCGCGTCAGCCCTTGATCGTCTGTCCAACGCCGCGCGTAGGCGCCGCCTTGCGAAAAACCGGTGTAGACGCCTTCCACGACTTTGTTCCACTCCGCGTCATCGATCACTTTCGCGCAGATCTCAATCTGCTTTTGCTCATCATTGAAGTTGATCTGCGTCACCTTGCCCGCCGCGACGGGGCCGTGCATCGCGCGCAAATTGCCGAGCGATTTGCCGCCGGTCGCAGCGGCGATCTCGGCCGACCATTTCTCATAAAGCGGTTTGGTAGAGGCGTAGTCGCAGATCTCTCCCGAGCGATCCTCCGCTTCGGCCGTGGCGAGGCCATAGACCAGGCGCTGCGCGGCGTCGACCTTGGTAATCGGGATGAACATTCGCAACGCGGACATACGTCCTCCTTGACAGTTTGCAATTGAGAAGGCGTCTCGCCGGCCCAGAAGAGATCAATTGAGGGGATCGACCTCAATCCGGGAGGGGCACGTACCCGGCCGCCGTCAAGGTCATCGGCATGTTTGCCGAAGCTTCTCGCAAGGGGATGCGGCCAAGCGCGGCGCGCGCTTCGTTGATCGTCAGGATCCCTTTCGACGTGAAATTCGAAAGGATTGTTTCCTGCGTCAGCGGATCGGTCTCGTGTCCGGAGGTCCAGACGAATTCGAGATCTGGCGCCTCCAGATCATCGGCCAGCACGCCGTCGATCAGCGCCTTGATCCAGGCGAGGATCGGCGCCAATCCTTCCTCGGCGGCAAGCTCCTTTTGCGTCTCCGCGGTGGCCCTGTTCATTGTCTGCGTCAAGCCTTGCGGCGAGATCGAAAAGGCGAAGCAAACGATGCGCGCGAGCCATTCGTCGAAAGGCCCTTTGAGCTCCGGCTCTTTTGTCTGGATAAAGGTCTTCGCAACGCCGCCGGGGACAAATTTCGCGCGGCGGCGGCGTCCGACATCTCCGTCGAAATAGGCGTCCCAATATTTTTGGTAGGACGCAATTTGGTCCGGCGTCCAATTCTCGGGAACGCCAATCAGACTGTCTGGAATATTGCCTTCCGTAAAATAGTCGAGCAGATACATCTGGCGGCGGAGCGCGATATTGACGGTCGTCACGATCTGCTCGACCGGGCTCATGCCGTAAACCCGGTTGACGCGCAGATTGCGCGGCCTGTAGATCAAGTCGCGGATGGAATAATCAATCGCCGGAAACCCTTTCAGCACCTGCTGATAGGCGGTCGGATAGACGAGCTGCCCATCCTTGAAATAGGGTTCCGGCGTGCGGCCAAAGCCGTCGATGACAGGCTTGATGGTAGCGCCGTCGAGAGGCGTCAGCGCCATCAGTCGGCCGGCCCGATCCCGCCGCTTGTAGAGCGCTGCGGCGTCCGTGACGAAGACCTCTTCGAGCAGCATGCGCAGCCAGTCGGCAAAGCAGCGGCTGCCGTCCGGGCGTGCGAAAAAGCGCGTCGCCGCGCCGATGCGATCTCCGAGGCCAGCAGAGGTTCCGATCTTGTCGCGCCCGGCGATTGTCCAGCATTGCCGCGCGGCCTGATCCTTCCGCGTTTCTATGATAAGCCGCAACAGATCATAGCCGTCGGCAAGACCGCGCAAGGTCGCGAATGTGACCGGTTCGGTATTGCGCGGCGTGGTCGAAAGATTATAGCCAGCCGGAAAATCCCACTGCCGCCCGGCGATGTCCGGCGGCCCCAGAGGGGTCATCGGCCGCTGCGGCCCGAACCAGCCATCCTCGCTCGCCGAGGGGGCGGTAAAGCGGATATCGACCTCATAAGGATTGAGCGACCAGCTTCTCGTCCCGGCGCTGCGATCGACCATGCTGCCTCCTTCGCTTTTTTTCGAATGCGTCGCGGCCAGCGGGTCAGGAGCGACGCTTGATTTCAGCTTCGCGGCGATAAAACTCGATGATTCCGGTCCCGTCGTCTGCGCCAAACAGATGCGTCAGCGCCCAGATCGCCGCATCGGCATGATCGGGGCTGCCGCCGCCGTTATAGCCGGCGCTTGAAAAGGCGCAGAGCTGGTCTTCCAGCTTGGGAAATCTACCGACATGATGGACCTGTCCTTGAGCGTAGCGCACCGAGATCGGTTCGGCGCGCACGGCCTTGCCGCGACTCGCAGTGACGAGCTTTACCGGAACATTCCGATCCGCCGCCTGTATCGTCGCCCGGACCATTTCACCGCCAAAATTGCTTTCCGCGACGATGCTGTCGGCTTGATATCTATGGAAGGCCACCACTGCCCGCCTGCCCCAAACGGCTGGCGCATCCCTGCACGATAGATCCTCCAGAATATAGGCGTCGCCATCGACGCCCCTGGCGGCGACGATTATGCCGATCTCATCGGCTCCAAGATCGTCCCGGCCCGCCGCTCCCGATGGGTCCACAGCGACAACGACCGCAGCTCTTTTATCCACGGATATGCGCTCAGCCGCGCATCGTCCTGCATCGATTCCGGCATAGGTCCAAAGCGCGCCGTCGACTTCATCCACATACACGCCGTCAAGAAAGCGCTTGCGTTGCTTTTCCGGCAAATGAGAGAGACTTGCCAGAAATTCGCGCGATAGATTCGCTTTGTTGTCGGGCGGGTTGAGGAAGGCGCGGCGGTAGCTCTCCGGGTCTGGCAGCGGTCGTCTCGACACCGGGTCGCGCTTTTCTCCAAACAGCTGATTGGTCCAATGTGTCTTGCCGACAGGGTTTAGATCGACGAAAGCCCGTTGATCAATCCGCGGCGCGACCTGCGCGAGCCGCGTGAAAGCGATCAAAGCCGACGAATAGGGGATCTGTGACGCCTCATTCAAAAAAATTGTCGCATATTCCAGTCCGAGTATTTTCTCCACGCGGTCTTTGTCGTCGAGGCCGCCGATCCAGATTCGCGATCCATTCCCAAGTTCGAAATATCCGTCCTGCCGCCGCTCGCGCAACGTCGCGTCCGGAAAGCAGAGGCGCATGACGCGCGGCAGCGTGTCCAGCGCTATGGATGCGCGAGCCGCATTGGCATGGAAGCGCAGAACCGCGTGCCGGGTCTCTTCAGCCTGGAGAGCGCGTATAATGATTGCGCGGATGATCAGAAAAGTCTTGCCAGAGCGCGTGCCTCCGGCAAGACAAGTGTAACGCTGCGGTCCCTCCAGCAAGCGGCGCGCCGCATCCTGGCCCGGGCTGAATGTCACCATGCACGATCCGTCTCGTCGTTGAAAATTCAAGTCGAAGGGCGGCAAGGCGCGCCGGCGCGATGATTTCGCGCTGCGGAACGGCAAGACGGGCGTGCGATCGCTAGAGTTCTATAAGCTGCCGCTGCCGGAACAAATTGCTCATAGCGTCGTGACGCAACAGGGGCGCTGCATACGCGCATATTTGCGTTGCATTTGATTGCAAGTCAATGCATCCAAGCTGTAGCGGAAAAGCGCATCTTACGTATTCAGCTACATGAATGATGTGGCGCGATGGCGCGCCGTAATGAATGCTCGGCGATGCTGTCGACAACAGGGGCGTCGGCGAACATCGTTCACCTTATCGACATCATCGCAAAGCGGCGTCGGAACACCGCAGAGCGAACTGAAAGCGTTCGACGCAAGTGTGGCTCGGCATGCGCGCATATTGCCCTTGCAAATCGTTGCAAGTCAATGCATCGGGGCCGTAGCAGAGAGGCGCATCTTACGTATTCAGCTACATGAATGATGTGGCGCGATGGCGCGTCGTAATGAATGCGCGGCGGCGCGATCGACAGCAGGGGCGCCCGTGAACATCGTTCACCTTATCGACATCATCGCAAAGCGGCTACGAAACACCACAGAACGAAGTGAAAGCGTTTGACGCAAGTGTGGCTCGGCATGCGCGCATATTGCCCTTGCAAATCGTTGCAAGTCAATGCGTCGGCCAAGCTATCATATGAAGCATCTTACAGGATTTGCTGTGACGCGATCTGACTCTCTGAGTTTCTACAGCATCCCCGCCGGCCTTGCGCCTGCTATTCAAACGCGGCACATCAGCGGCGGCGCCCCAGCGCCGCCTGATCGCGATCATGATGTTGGGATGGGTTTGATTTATCGACGCAATAATGGCGCTGCACATGCGCGCATAGAGCGCTCACATTTCCTCGCGCGTCAAGGCTTTCGCACAGCCTGCGTCGCCGTGATCTTACGGCTTAACATCGCAGTGTGATGGGTTCATCCTGTGGTGCGTAGAACTTGCGCCGCGCTTCACATCAGCGAGCGCGCCGCGTCCAAGAGTTGCATTCGTCACGTTTGACGAATGCGCAAAGCCCCCCCCCGTTAGAACACAAGCATGTTGCGTTCATTGAGCCATGACGCCAGATAGGAAAGGGCTTTGGCTCTTTTGCGGTAGAATGTGTGGGGCGCCCATTTTTTCTCCTTGCATAAGGCTTTGACCGATCTGCCCCGCGCCGTGCGCGCCGCCCAAAGGCTAGTGACGAGAGCCATGCCGCTGTCGACGAGCCGCAAATGACGGAGCCAATCGATGACTGCGTCCATCTGGGCTATTTCGGCGCTGGTTGGACGAAGCTCGGTCCGGTTTAGAGCCGCGGCGCGCTCCCGGCGCTCAGCCTCGCCAAGTTCGGCTTGCGCCAGCTGGTCCGCCCATTCGACCTGGTGGAGCGGCCAATGACCTCCCGGCTGCCTCGGCCCGCGCGACCGCGGCAGCCGATCGAGGGTGACGAAGGCCTTGATAAGCGCTTTTGCCACCTGCTCGGCATCCCAGCGCTCCGGCAGACCGTTTCGCTGTGACGGGAAAGGCGCCTCGAGGGCGTTGATCTTCGCATCCGGCTCCATGATCAAAATCCATCGTCGAGAATATTGTCGAGAAGGGCGGGATCGGCGGCGACGACGAGGAGAAGCAACCGGATCATCGCTTCCCGGGTCAGGCTGCGCTTGGCCGCCGCGGCGTCGAAATGCTGGGTCGCCTCGGGCGGCAGGCGCAGGGCGAGAGCGGCGGCGGCGGCGCGAAAGGCGAGGCCAAAGCGCTGCGCCTGACGATGCACATTGTTCGGCGTCGATGAAATCAGCGGATCTTCGGCGATGCGGCGGGCGTCCCAGCCCATGCCGAGGAGAAAGCCCAATCTCGCGATGCGTTCACCCGTCCAGCGGGATTTGCGGATTTCAGTATGGATCGTCATAGCCACTTTTCCTTCCCTTTGTCCTGCGGCGAAACGAGAGATACGGTAGCATTACCTTATATGTCAAGGTAATGTTACCTGATGCATGCGCGGCCGCGTACGGTTATTCTACCGCCATGGAGCTGGAAGACGTTCTCACCCGAATCGAAAGCCGCCTCGCCGTCGTCGGCCTGTCGGCGCATGCGGCCTCGCTTGCCGCGCGAAAGCCCGACGCCATCCGCAATTTGAAACGGGCCGTGAAAAGCGGCGACCGACGCGGCGTCACCACCGAAACGCTCACGGCGCTCGCGCCCGTTTTGAAGACGACGGCCGCCTGGCTGCTTGAGGGCGTCGGCGATCCAACCCCTGGCAATCGGGTCCATGTCGTCGGGCGCATCGGCGCCGGCGCGGAGATTTTTCCCGAATTCGAGCAGACGCCCCCCGAGGGACTTTATGAGATCGA
The DNA here is from genome assembly GCF_000021745.1 of Methylocella silvestris BL2. Classification (NCBI taxonomy): domain Bacteria; kingdom Pseudomonadati; phylum Pseudomonadota; class Alphaproteobacteria; order Hyphomicrobiales; family Beijerinckiaceae; genus Methylocella; species Methylocella silvestris. Next base: position 3,353,706 of record NC_011666.1, on the reverse strand, counting down.
GGTGCCCTTCCCCATCGCGACGGACGCGATCGCCTTCCAGGTCGAAGGCGACAGCATGTGGCCGCGCTACGATCCCGGCGACGTCATCATCTGCTGGCGGGAAGGGGCCGACGCCGAGGAGGTGGTCGGCTGGGAAGCGGCCGTCCGCACCGCCGATGGCAAGCGCTATCTCAAGCGAATCCAGCGCGGCGCGAAGGCTGGCACTTTCGATCTCGAGAGCCACAACGCCGCGCCGATTCGCAGCGTCAAAATCGAATGGGCGGCGGCGATCCAGGGCGTCGTCCGGGCCGGTCAGTGGCGCAGGCGGTAGCGGTAAGATTGCTTGTCATTAGGCCTTAATACCGATTTATAGGTAATAATACCTGCTATCTTGCTTCGGTCAATCGCCGGAGCGTCCCCATGTCCCCTCGCCTTTCCGTCCCCACATCCTCCCCCCGCGTGAACTTGGCGGCGTCGCTTACCGCTCAGGCCCATCGAACCGTCGCCCATCTCGTCAAATGGCGCGCACGCGCCTATGCGGATCGTCGGGCCGATCTCGACGTCATCGCTCCCGGCCTCTCAGAGGCCGCGCCGCAAACGCTGATTGCAGTGGGCAAAGATCTGCTGGCGCTCGAGCGGCTCCTGCCGCGGCGCTGGTTCGGCTTCGGCGGCGAGACCCCCGCCATCAATGCGAAGGCCTTGATCGTGCTTGGCCGCGCCTTGCGACGGCGCGCGGCATCATGACGCGTCTTCCGCCTGTCGCTGGCTGACCATGATCGACCAGGCTTGTTCAGCGCGCGCGCCGCCCTACATCTGTCGCGATAGCCAGTCCACGCCGCCGCTCCTCATTCGAGGCATTGAAAGATCGTCGGCGCAGCTCCGCGCTGTCCGCAGGTAAAGCACGAAGCGGAACCCGCTCCGTGATTTTGTCGTTATTACTGGCGCCGATGGAAAATCGCGCTTCGGAGACATTGCAATGAGCGCGTCCGCCCTATCGTCTCCTGAGCCGCACGCACGGCCGCCCCTTGCCAGCCTGGTTGACGATTTATTCGCCGTTCGGCGTCAAACGCTTGCGCTTGCGTCGCATCTCGGGCCGGAAGACCAAGCGGTCCAAGCAAACGAAGACGCAAGCCCGACCAAATGGCATCTTGCGCATACGACCTGGTTCTTCGAGACCTTTGTGCTGCAGCCCTTTGTTCCGGCCTATCGCATCTTCGACGAGCGCTTCAACTTCTGTTTCAATTCCTATTATGACCATCAGGGGCCGCGTCAGCCGCGGGCGCTGCGCGGTCTTCTGACCCGGCCGACGGCGCCGGAGGTTTTGGCCTATCGCGCCTATGTCGACGAACAGCTCCACACGCTCTTTGCCTCGGCGCGGTCGGAGGATTCGGACCTTTTGAGGACAGTCGAAATCGGCGTCAATCATGAGGAACAGCATCAGGAGCTGCTGCTCACGGACATTCTTGCGCTGTTTGCGCAAAATCCGCTGCGTCCCGCCTATCGGGAAAGCGCCAAACCTTCCGTCCGCCAGGATCTCGACGACATGGTCTTTCTGTCGTTTGAGGGCGGGCTGCGGTTCGCCGGACATGAGGGACACGGCTTCGCCTTCGACAATGAATCCCCGCAGCATCAGACCTTCCTGCGGCCCTTCAAACTTTCAAACCGCCTTGTCGCCAATGGCGAATGGATGGAATTCATGGCGGATGGCGGCTACCTTACGCCCACGCTCTGGCTCGCCGATGGATGGGCGAAGGTGACGAAGGAAGGCTGGCGCGCGCCGCTCTATTGGGAGCAGAACCAGAATCATTGGGAGGAGATGACGCTTTGGGGCTTGCAGACGATCGATCCGGCAGCTCCGGTCGCCCACGTCAGCTATTATGAGGCGGACGCTTTTGCGCGCTGGGCCGGCAAGAGGCTTCCGACTGAATTCGAGTGGGAGGCCGCCGCCGAGGGGGTCGCCGTCGCTGGCAATATGCTGGAGCACGATGCGTTGCGTCCGCTCCCCGCCGGGCCGCGCGGCGCCTTGCGTCAAATGTTCGGAGACGCATGGCAATGGACCCAGAGCGCTTATTCGCCGTACCCGGGCTATCGGCCGCAGCCGGGCGCGATCGGCGAATATAATGGCAAGTTCATGTGCAGCCAGCAGGTGCTGCGCGGATCGTCCTGCGTAACGCCGAAGAGGCATGCGCGTAAAACCTATCGGAACTTCTTTTACCCGCATCAGCGCTGGCAATTCAGCGGGTTGCGACTGGCAGATGAGGCGTGATGTCCCAGATCGCAGAAAAAAAGCTAGGCGGCGTTCAGGACGCAGCGACGAGTCCAATTGCGCAGATCGTCCTGGACGGACTCTCGCGCCCGCAAAAATCCCTGCCGAGCTTCCTCTTCTATGACGCGCGCGGCAGCGACCTGTTCGAAGAGATCACGCGTCTGCCGGAATATTATCCGACCCGCACCGAGGCGGCGATCCTCGCAGAAGCGGCGCCCGCGATCGCCGCTCATACGCCGCCCGGCGCGGTGCTGGTCGAATATGGCTCTGGATCGAGCCGCAAGACGGAAATTCTTCTTGACGCGTTGCCAAATCTGGCCGCCTACGCGCCGATCGACGTGTCGCAAAGCGCGCTCGCCGAAGCCTCGGCGCGGCTTGGCCGCCGCTTCCCGACTCTCCGCGTCATCCCGACGCTCGGCGATTTTTCGGCGCCCCTGATCCTGCCCGCCAGCCTTTCGCGGCGGCCGCGGACGGGCTTTTTCCCGGGCTCCACGATCGGTAATTTCGCGCCGGCGGACGCCGCCGCCCTCCTGACGCATATGGCGCAGGGTCTAGGCGATGGCGGAAGGTTGATCATTGGCGTCGATCTTTTGAAAGACGTCTCGATCCTCATTCCGGCCTATGACGACGCCGCGGGCGTCACCGCGGCGTTCAATCTCAATATTTTGGCGCGCCTCAATCGAGAGCTCGGGGCCGATTTCGATCTGCAAAGCTTCCGCCACGAAGCCCGCTTCTACGCGGCGGAAAGCCGGATCGAAATGCATCTCGTCAGCCGGCGCCGGCAAAAAATCGGCTTGCTCGGCTGCCTGTTCCCGCTCGAAGCGGGCGAAAGCATCCACACGGAAAACTCTTACAAATATTCGATCGCGCAATTTCAGGCGTTGGCTGAGCTGGCGGGATGGTCTTGCCGGCGAGTGTGGACGGACGACGGCGATCTATTCAGCGTCCATGAATTAGATCGCGGCATTTGACCTCTTCTCTCGCTTGCGCCGAGCCTATTCCAGTCGGATCGATTCGATTGCAAAGAGAAGGCGGTGGGCGAACGCATAAATCCGGCGCGATCTATCGACGCGGATAGCCCATCCAGCTGAGCGATTTGATCTGAATCTTTGGATTTGCAGCAAATTGCTTTAAGAAGCTGGCTTAAGGGCGCGCGGGAGCCATGCCGATATGACGCAGACCAAAAACAATTTCGATTACACGATTCCCCAGCATGTCGACCGCCTGAAGGCTTCGCCGCGGCTTTTCGAGAACGCCTTGCTGGACAAGCTGTCCCGCGTCCATTGGTCGACGCCGCTTTTCGTCTATACGCCGGTGATTATCCTGCTCGCGGTCTGGAGCCTTCAGGCTTTCAGTCTTCCCGTGGTCCTGATTGCGGGAGCGTCCGGCTATCTTCTCTGGACGTTGACGGAATATTTCGGCCATCGCTTTCCATTCCACTACAAGCATCCGAGCAAATTCGGCGAGCGCCTGCATTTCCTGATCCACGGCGTGCATCATGATCATCCAAACGATCCGCTGAGGCTCGTCATGCCGGTGTTGCTCAGCATTCCGATCATGCTGATCGCCTTTCTGGTCGTCCGGGTGCTGTTCGGCCTCCCCTACGGCTATCCGGTGCTGATGGGCTTCATCATCGGCTACCTCGCCTATGACATGGTGCATTATTATACGCATCATGCGCATCCGACGACGCGCCTTGGCCAGACGCTGCGCCGTCTCCATCTGATGCATCATTTCCGCGATCCGACGCGCGGCTTCGGCGTCAGCGCGCCGTGGTGGGATTATGTGTTCGGGACGCAGCACGAGAAGCAGAAGCGCGAGCGCGCCGCCGCCGACTGAACGCGCGGCGCCCGAACTTTTCTAGACCTCCTCGCGGGATGATCTGTTTTGCCGGGGCGCCGGAGCGCCGCTGCGCGCATCAAACTTATGGCTCGCCCAGATGACCTCATGCGTGGTCCAGCCGCGCAGCCAGGCGGCGAGCGCGAGCGGTTCCCGGCCGAGATAAGCCAGGGGGGACCACAGAGAGATCTCCCAGCCCTTAGCGGCGGCAAAAGCGATTTCGGCGCAAAACCATCCGCCGAGCGTGACGCCAAAGGCCGCCGGAGCCGCCCATCCGGCAAGCGGCGCGGCGAGCGCGGCTGCGAGCGCAGCCGGCAAAGGACTCGCAAGCGGCTCCAGCGCATAGGACAATTCATTGGCGCGGCGAATCACGGCCCAGCGCGCCTGCCGTTGAAAAACGGCTTTGAGGCTGCGCCCCCCAACCTCCTGCCGGATCGTGCGGTGCGCGAACACGGTTTTAAGGCCGATCCCCGCCATGGCCATCGAGAGCGCCGTATCCTCCGCCAGATTCTGGCTCATCGCCTTGACGCCGCCGGCGCGTTCGAGGTCGCCGCGCCGAAAAACCATCACCTTGCCGACCCCAAAACCAATGCCCAGCGCCGAGGCTGAAAGCAGGAGGCGGGCGTGGGCGTTCAGAAGGCTCGCCTCGATCCGGGCGGCAAAACTTTCCGGCCCGACGGCGACCGGGATGCCGACCACGAGCCCGACATCCGGCGTCAGATTTCGCAGGAATGCGGTCATGGCGTCCGGGTCGAGCGCGATGTTCGAATCCTTTGTCATAACGACATCATGGCGCGCTTCGGACAGAGGCGCGGCGATATTGTTGAGCTTCGGGCTGATGGCAAAAGCGCTGGACGAATGGATAAATCGGCAGGGATGGGAGGGATTGCTCGCCGCAATTCGCCGCGCCGCAGACAAGGCCGGAGAATCCGCCTCAGCCGCGCTGATCAGAATTTCATAGTCGGGATAGTCCTGCGTGAAGATCGAGCCCTGCGTGATGTCAAAGCCGGGATCGACATGTTTGATTGGCAGGATCGCCGAGACCGCAGGACGAGCGGTCGCGCTCGCGCGCCGCCTTTGCACATAGGGCTGGGCAAGGCCACAGACGAGCGTCATCAAAAGCAGCGCCACGGCGACGCAAAGCCAAATGGCTCCGGCAAAACTAAAGACTGTCGCGATCATCATCAAAAACCCAAGCGCGCCTGCGCGATCCGCGGAAATCAGCCGATCCCGCGCTGATTCGCCTTGACCCAAAGCCTTCTGAACACGAGACAAATGGCCGCGCGCCAGCGGTTAAAGCATTTCGGCGCCGCAAGCGCCATCTGAGGCTCACGACCCTCTGCGCCAAACGTTGCCTTCTGCTCTTCCTAAGGTTTGACGCGAAAACCTTGCAGAGTGTTCGGCGTCATGCTCATGGATGCCCGATGCCCGAATTGCCCGAAGTCGAAACCGTGCGGCGCGGACTTGAGCCTGTGATGGTCGGAGCGCGCATTCTGAGCGTCGATCAGCGGCGGCCCGATCTCCGCTTTCCCTTTCCAGACCGCTTTCCCGAGCGCCTCGCCGGCCGGCGCATTCTGGCGCTCGGCCGCAGGGCAAAATATCTTCTGGCCGATCTCGATGACGGCGATGTCCTGATCATGCATCTTGGCATGTCGGGCTCCTTTCGCGTTGAGCAAGCCGGCCCCGCCAAAACCCTCTCGCCCCGCGGGGCGCCGCCAAAAAACGCCGCGCATGACCACGTCGTCTTCACCCTCACCAGCGGAGGGCGAATTGTCTACAATGATCCGCGCCGATTTGGCTTCATGCAGATCGCAGCGCGCGCCGATCTTGCGGCGCATCCGCTGTTCCGATCGCTTGGCGTCGAACCTCTTGGCAATGAATTGAGCGGCGCCGCGCTCGCCCGGCTATTCGCCGGGAAAACAACGTCGCTAAAAGCCGCGCTGCTCGACCAAAGCCTCGTCGCCGGGCTGGGCAATATTTATGTCTGCGAGGCCCTGCATCGCGCCGGCCTATCGCCGCTGCGGCAGGCGGGCAGCCTCACCAAGAAATCGGGGCGGCCAACGGAGCGGGCGAACCGGCTCGCCGACACGATCCGCGAGGTGCTTGAAGAGGCGGTCGCGGCCGGCGGCTCCTCGCTGCGCGATCATCGCCAGACCAATGGCGCTCTGGGTTATTTTCAGCACAACTTTCGGGTCTACGACCGCGCGCTGCATCCTTGTCCGACGCCCGGCTGCAAAGGCGAAATCTCGCGAATCACGCAAGGTGGCCGGTCGAGTTTTTTCTGCAGCATGTGTCAAAAATAAAACGCCTGGCTCATGAGCCAGGCGCCGTTGCATTCAGCTTACCGCGCCACAGCGGGCGCAGGCCGGATCAGGAATGCGCCACCTTGACCGGCTGCGCCGAGCCAAGGACGACGACCTTGGTCCCAACGCTTGTGCGCTGATACAAATCCATCACGTCCTGATTGACCATGCGGATGCAGCCTGAAGAGACGCTCTGGCCGATCGTCGCCGGCTCGTTGGTGCCGTGGATTCGATACAGCGTATCGACCTTGCCCTGATAGAGGTAGTGGGCGCGGGCTCCGAGCGGGTTGCTTGGGCCGCCGGGCATGCCGGTCCCGCTCTGCAACTGGCTCATCTGCTTCAGCAATTCGGGGCGGCGCTCGAGCATTTCCTTCGGCGGATACCAGTCCGGCCATTCCTGCTTGCTGTTGACGGTCGAAGCGCCCGACCAGGCAAAGCCTTCCCGGCCGACGCCGATGCCGTAACGCATCGCCTTGCCGCCCGACTCGACGAGGTACAGATAATGCGCCGTCGGATCGATGACGATGGTTCCAGGCGCCTCAGAACCGGAATAGGCGACTTCCGAACGGCGGAATGCGGGGCCAAGATCGGATTGTCTGACCGCGGGAACGACGAATTTGCCGTCCTTTACCTCGCCATACATCGAATTGAAGTCGCCTGCCTGGGACAGGACCGCGCCCGCGGGCGCCGAGGAGGGAGCTCCGGCGGGCACATTCGCGGCGATCTGACTTTGTTGGCCGCCGACGCAGCCGCCAAGGCCTAATGCTGCAGCGGAGGAGACGCCAGCGAGAAGAGAACGGCGATTCAACTGGGGCATGGGGCGATTCATTGGTTAAGGGAATGGAATTTCAAGCACCGTAAAACAGAAAAACGCCCCGCGATATTGCATAGAAGTCACGCCTTGAAATTGTTTCGGTTCAATGCTTGCGGCCAAGCTCGCCGGGCGCGCCGCCAAATTTCTCAAAAAATCGCTTGCAAACGATAAAGTTCGATATATCTTTCAACTCAGATATATCGAGATACAGTTTTTCGATAATCTCCAAACCGAAAGTAACACAATTGAGATTTCACCCTTATTTCCACGCCTTCGCCCATCGCGAAGAGGCCTCGCGCCGCGAGGGATGCGGCCCTGAGGGGCTGTTTCGCCGCCACGGCCGCCCCGGCGGGCGGCAACGCATGTTCGAGCAAGGAGACCTTCGCTTCGTCGTCCTGAAATTGATCTCTGAGAAGCCTTCGCATGGCTATGAGATCATCAAAGCGATCGAGGACCGGCTCGGCGGCGCTTATGCGCCGAGCCCGGGCGTTATCTATCCGACCTTGACGCTTCTCGAAGAAATGGGCGCGATCCGGGTCCAGGAGACCGACGGGCCCCGCAAGCTCTATGCGATAACGCCGGACGGCGAGGCGCTGCTGCGCGACAAGGAACCAACCGTCTCGGCGATTTTCGAGCGCATGGCCGACATCAACACGCGCCACGGCGGCGGCCCGGCGCCGCAGGTCATCCGCGCAATGGAGAATGTCAAGACGGCGCTCCGTCTCAGGACGTCGCGCGGCCCGCTCAGCGCGGAGGAGCTCGCCCGAATCACCGCCATTCTCGATGAGGCGGCGAAGGCGGTCGACGCTAGCTGAGCAGCCGGATCCCGAGCGCCTATCGCGTCCAGTAAAAGGCGAGATTGGCGCGGATCCGGTCGAGCGGGGCGGACTGATCCTCGGGAAACACGAAGCTTCTGCCGGAGATGGTCTCGAAGGTGCGGATATAGGTCGCCGCAGCCTCGAGGATCACATCCGGCGGGATTTGCGGGATCGGATCGCGATAGGGATCGCAGCGGGCGCTGACCCAGTTGCGAATGAAATCCTTATCGAGACTATCCGGCGCGCCGCCGCTTTCGAGCCGCTCTGGATAGGTTTCCTCCAGCCAATAGCGGCTGCTGTCTGGCGTATGGATTTCGTCGGCGAGAACGATATGGCCTTCGGCATTGAAACCGAACTCATATTTCGTATCGGCGAGAATGAGGCCGCGCCCGGCGGCGATCTCGCGCCCACGCGTAAAGAGCGCCAGGGCTTTCTCGCAGACGTCTTCCCACTGCCGCGGCGTCAACAGCCCGGAATCAAGAATTTCGTCCGCCGTCAGCGGCGCGTCATGCGAGCCATGTCCCGCCTTGCTGGTCGGCGTGACGATCGTCTGCGGCAGCTTCTCATTGGCGCGCAAGCCGTCGGCAAAGTCGAGCCCGTACATCCGCCGCGCGCCGGCCTTGTACATGGTGAGGATCGACGTCGCCGTGGAGCCCGCGAGATAGTCCCGCACAATGATTTCAACCGGCATCATCTCGAGCCGCTCGACGACCACCACATTGGGGTCGGGATTGGCGCGGACGTGATTGGGGCAGATATCGGCGGTCGCCTCGAACCAGAAGCGGGCGATATCGGTCAGCACCTGCCCCTTGAAGGGGATCGACGCCAGATTCTGGTCGAATGCGCTGACGCGATCGGTCGCGATCAGGATGCGCTCGCCATTCGGGAGATCGTAATTCTCCCGCACCTTGCCGCGATAATAATTCGGCAGCTCGGGGATGAAGGCGTCCTCGAGCAGATAATCGCGGTAAGGAGCAAGGCTTGCGGCGTCGATGCGCGAGCGGTTCATCGCCCCCTCTCCGCTCTGGCTCAGGCGCTTTCCTTGGTCCGGACCGCGCGTTTGCGGTCGTTCGGATCAAGGAACAGCTTGCGCAGCCGGATCGACTTCGGCGTCACTTCGACGAGTTCGTCCTCCTCGATATAGGCCAGCGCGCGCTCAAGCGTCATCTTGATCGGCGGCGTCAGGCGCACGGCCTCATCCTTGCCGGCGGCGCGGATATTGGTCAGCTGCTTGCCCTTCAGCACATTGATTTCGAGATCGTTTTCGCGCGTATGCTCGCCGACGATCATGCCGCGATAGACCTTCCAGCCGGGCTCGATCATCATCGGGCCGCGATCTTCCAGCTTCCACATGGCGTAAGCGACGGATTCGCCGGTGTCGTTGGAGATGAGGACGCCGTTGCGTCGGCCGGCGATCTCGCCCTTCCACGGCGCATATTCATGAAACAGCCGGTTCATGATCGCGGTGCCGCGCGTGTCCGTCAGAAGCTCTCCCTGATAGCCGATCAGGCCGCGCGTCGGCGCGTGAAACACGAGCCGCAAGCGGTTGCCGCCGGAGGGGCGCATCTCGATCATCTCGGCCTTGCGCTCGGCCATCTTCTGCACGACGACGCCGGAATGCTCCTCGTCGACGTCGATCACCACCTCTTCGATGGGCTCCAGAATGGAGCCGTCTTCCGCCTTCTGGAACACAACTTTCGGCCGCGACACGCTGAGCTCGAAGCCCTCGCGGCGCATAGTCTCGATCAGGATCGAGAGCTGCAATTCGCCGCGCCCCGAGACGATGTAGGAATCCGATCCAGGCGAATCCTCGATCTTCAGCGCGACATTGCCTTCGGCCTCCTTATAGAGGCGCGCGCGGATGACCCGGCTCGTGACCTTGTCGCCTTCGGTGCCGGCAAGCGGCGAATCATTGACCGAGAAGGTCATCGACAGGGTCGGCGGATCGATCGGCTGCGCCTGCAGCGGCTCGGTGACTTCCGGCGCGCACAGCGTGTCGGCGACGTTGAATTTTTCGAGCCCCGCGATGGCGATAATATCGCCCGCTTCGGCTTCATCGATGGGCGTCCGCTCGATGCCGCGGAAGGCGAGAATCTTGGAGACGCGGCCCTGCTCGACGACATTGCCCTTACGGTCCAGCACCTTGACGGCCTGATTGGGCTTGATCGAGCCGGCAAAGACGCGCCCGGTCACAAGGCGGCCGAGATAGGGATTGGCCTCGAGCAGCGTGCCGAGCATGCGGAAACCGCCCTCTTCGACGCGGGGCTCCGGAACATGCTTCAAGACAAGATCGAACAGCGGCGCCATGCCGTCTTTCGGCCCGTCGGGACTGTCGGCCATCCAGCCCTGCTTGGCCGAACCATAGAGAATCGGAAAATCGAGCTGTTCGTCGGTAGCGTCAAGCGCGGCGAAAAGATCGAATACCTCATTGACCACTTCCGTGATGCGGGCGTCGGGCTTATCCACCTTGTTGACGGCGACGATCGGCTTCAAGCCGATTTTCAGCGCCTTGCCGACCACGAATTTGGTCTGCGGCATCGGCCCTTCAGAGGCGTCGACGAGCACAATCGCGCCATCGACCATCGACAGAATGCGCTCCACCTCGCCGCCGAAATCGGCATGGCCGGGCGTATCGACAATATTGATGCGCGCGCCTTCCCAAGCGATCGACGTCGCCTTGGCCATGATCGTGATGCCGCGCTCTTTTTCGAGATCGTTCGAATCCATGACGCGTTCGGCGACGCGCTGGTTTTCCCGGAAGGAGCCGGACTGTTGCAGCAGACGGTCGACGAGAGTCGTCTTGCCGTGGTCAACGTGAGCGATGATAGCGATATTGCGCAGCTTCATAGGTGCAGTGTCTCGATCGAGCGCCGGGTTTTGCTCCGGCGCGCTAAGGCATGAGAGCAAACGCCAATAAGGCGAGCCTATGCGCTCAGCGGCATAAAGCTGAGCCGGCCCGCCAGCGATTTGGGATAATTTTCCGCGTTGCAACAATTCAATATACGAAATGCCGCGATTTGAAAACCGATATAATCGACGCTCCCATTTCCGCCAGACCGGCATGATCTCTTAAATGGCGATGCGGAGCGGAGATCTCAAAGAAATGGCTGTAAGCCAAGGCCTGGGTCCGGCGTGGAGGCGCATGACTTTTGTCTTCCGGCAGGCCCCTTTCAAGGGCTAAATAGAGCCGAGCGCCATCGGGTTTTTGCCCGCATAGAATAAAGCGCCGCTTCCATCGGGGGAAATATGGACCGCGCAATCTCCGCCCTTGTCGTCATGGGCGTCGCCGGCTGCGGCAAGAGCTGCGTCGGCGCCGCCATCGCCGATCTAAGCGAGGGGCGTCTGGTCGAAGGCGACGCCTTCCATCCGCCCGCAAATATCGCCAAGATGAGCGCGGGCGCGCCGCTGACGGATGAAGATCGCGCCGGCTGGCTCGTCCGCCTCGGCGAGGAACTCGTCGCCTGCCTTGGGGCCGGCGAACGCCCGGTCCTCACCTGCTCCGCGCTCAAGAAACGCTACCGCGACACGCTGCGCCATGCTGTGCCAGGGCTCGGCTTTGTCTATCTGGAGTTGACGCCAGAGATCGCGGCGGCGCGCGTCGCCAACCGGCCGGGGCATTTCATGCCGGCCAGCCTCATCAAAAGCCAGTTCGACGCCCTCGAACCGCCGGATCGCGAAGCAGCGACCTTGACGCTCGACGCAACGCTTCCCCTCGCGCTCCTGGCCGAACGCGCCAGCCAATGGTGGCGCGCCTCCGTCACTGCGGGCGGCGCCAATTCAGCGCAGCCGGAGGGCGGGGAAGCCTATCGCTCGTTGCGCGACGCGAGCGGGGGCTAACGCATGTCGGAGATGACGCGCGAGACCTATCTGCTTCTCGACGCCGCCGTTACCATCGTCGGCCTCGTGTTGCTGATCACCAAGTTCAAGGTTCATCCCTTTGTCGCCCTGATTCTGGCCTCGGTTTTTCTCGGGCTCACCTCCGGCATGGCGGCGGACCTGATCATGAAATCCTTCCAGGAGGGATTTGGCGGCGTCCTTGGTTTCGTCGGGATCGTTCTTGGCCTTGGCACCATGCTCGGCAAGCTGATGGCCGAGTCGGGGGGCGCCGATCAGATCGCACAGACCCTGATCCGCTCCTTCGGCCGGGAAAGAGTGCATTGGGCGATGATGCTGGCGGCTTTTCTCGTCGGCATTCCGCTGTTCTTCGAAATCGGTTTCGTATTGCTGATCCCGCTGGTCTTCATCGTCGCGCGCCGGTCCGGCGTCCCCCTGATCAAAGTCGGCATTCCGCTGCTGGCTGGCCTTTCGGCTGTGCATGGTCTGGTGCCCCCGCATCCGGGGCCGCTCCTTACGATCAGCGTCTTCGGCGCCGATATCGGCAAGACGATTCTCTACGGCCTTATCGTCGGCCTGCCGGCGGCCGCTGTGGCCGGGCCGATCTTCGGTTCGTTCATTTCGCGAAGCATACCGGGGCATGCCGCGCCGGATCTCGCCGATCAATTCGTGCAGGACACAAAATACACGAACCTGCCTAGCTTCAGCGTGACGCTGACGACGATCCTCCTGCCTGTCTTTCTGATGCTCCTCAAAGCGCTGGCCGATGTTCTGTTCGCGACCGGCAGCCCTGTCCGCGTCTGGATGGATCTGATCGGTCATCCGATCACGGCGCTTCTGGCGGCGTTGCTGCTGGCGTTCTACACTTTTGGCTCGGCGCGCGGCTTTTCGCGCGAGCAGCTCGGCAAGCTTCTCGACGCCAGCCTGACGCCGATCGCCGCCATCATGCTGATCGTCGGCGCCGGCGGCGGCTTCAAACAGATGCTGGTCGCGAGCGGCGTCGGCGACGTCATCGGCCATCTCGCCGTCCGAGCGGAAGTCTCGCCGATTCTGCTCGCTTGGCTGGTCGCCGCCGTCATCCGCATCGCCACCGGGTCGGCGACGGTCGCCACCATCACCGGAGCCGGCATCGTCGCGCCGGTCGTGGCGCTGGCTCCAGGGGTCAACCGGGAGCTTCTGGTCCTCGCAACGGGCGCAGGATCAGTGGTGCTGTCTCACGTCAATGACGCCGGGTTCTGGCTGGTCAAGCAATATTTCAACATGACCGTCGTTGAAACCTTCAAGACCTGGACAGTCATGGAGACGATCCTTTCGGTCGTCAGCCTCGGCCTAATCCTGCTGCTGGCGCATTTTGTCTGACGGACGCCGCCGCAACGAAGCGCCAGAGCCTGTTTTGCGTTTTCCGATTCGATCGCGATTCCCGAATCGTTGAAAGGCAAATTCCTTGCGTCATACCTTTGGCGGAGGAAAAATGGCGCGCGCTTACAGTTAGGATTTCCGTTGACCTTGCGCCCTGTAAATTCGAGGGGCAAAACGCCGCAGCGAACAGTCAAAATCCGCCGCGGGAAGATGTCCGGTGGAGGGGGCGTACTCCGTTGACACAATTTCTGGCGGCTCAAATTCGGAATAAGGATAGAGGGATGAAAAGTGGTATTGGGCGAGCCGCTCTAACTTTGCTTGCCGCAACGACATTTGCCCACGCCGAATGTATTGTCGCCGATCCGACGCCAACACCGTTGAACGCCCGCACAGCACCAAACGGGCGCATAAGTACGACGCTTAACAATGGCCAACCAGTGGTCATAATCGATCAAGTAGACGACGAACAAATGCGCCCTTGGGTGTATGTCTCCGACCCCGAAACAAGTCAACCTATCGGTTGGGTATTCAAAGACTACATCTTGTGCAAAGGGGACACAAAAAAAGATTGTCTTACGGATGGGCGCGTTTTAACGATGCGAGGAACCGTCGTTCAGAAGACTTTCACGGACATCGATCAAGGCAAGCCGTTCGCGCATCAATACATTGCATTGGAGTTTTACCGCGCTCGCTGTACAACTGAAAACGAGTCGTCGCTGTTCGAGCTTCTCGACGGTGCCCCTCAGTACTGGATTGGACGCCACGTTATCGCAAAGGTCAAAGTGAGCGAGAATGGGGGAACAATCCACTATCCTACATCAGTGGTCTTGACGCCTATCAATATTCGAGAAGAGGCGCCCCGCAGTGCCGCTGTCCAAGACCCACCTATAGAGACTGTCTGCCGTAGCGGGAATGACTGCTCATACGTACGCAAGGTGGACAATTGTCCCGCTCAATTCGTGACTCTTTCAACGGGTCGGAAGGTTTGGTTTACCGGTACCTTCGGACAAGATGGGACCGATGGGCCGTCGATTTATATTTTCAACGGAGATGGAAAGGATCACGATCTAGCCGTCGAGGCATTGCAGAAGGTTTGCCCGACGGCAGGGATATTCGAGGAATAGAAGTCTTAAGGAACTAGTGCCCGTTTTGCGTTTTCCGATTCGAGCGGGATTCCCGAATCGTTGAAAGTCTGATTCCTTGCGTCATGCATATGACGGAGGGAAGCGCAAACTTCTTCGCCGCTGCTGGAGATAACCCGGATTAAGCCAAATCCGCGCTAATCGCCGACGAGGCGCGGCGCGAAGGTCCCGCGCGGCGAAGCCAGATAAAGCCGGCGGTCGGTGATCGCCTGACGCGCCTGATTCAGCGCCAGATCGGTCGCCGCGACGCGGCTGCCGCTCATCGCATGATTCCAGTCATGGGCAAGCGCCTGGGCAAGCAGATCGTCGGCTTCTTTTTCAAGATCGTCCAGCATGTCGGTCCGTGGGGCGGTTCGCGCCGCGGCAATGATCTGCAAGAGGCGATGCAATATCTCCTCGAGATCGGTGTTGCGCTTGCGGTTGAAGCGCGCCGCGAGCGTTGCGATCGCGGTGCCGAACAAGCTCGCCAGCATCGCCCCGATATAGATGAAATCGCTGTATTTATCGAAGAAGCTCTGCTCTTCGTCGCCAAGATAGGCCAGCGCCCCCGGATGCACGGGAAGCGCCGCGCCCTTATCGGTCGGGGGCGGTTCGATACGATTTGCGATCGGCTCCTGCGCCGCCAGCAATGGCCGCGCCGTCAGCAAGAGCTCCGTCAGCGCGGCGACAACGTCATTGCCGAGGCTGTGGCGGGCGATCAGCCGTGTGCTCACGCCAAGAGTCTCAAAACTCGCCGCGGGCTTGGGCTGAGCGCCGCCGAAGACGCCGCGCAGGACTTCGATCGATTCAAAATTCGGGCTGCGCTGGGCGATCGCCTTGGCGTCGTCGATCGAGATGAAGACAGGCGGCCCGCGACCCGCCTGCGTCACGGCGGCCACGGCCTCGTTGAGGGTTTCGGCGCCGGGCGTATCGATCACGAGCGCAACGTCGACATCGCGCCGTTCGATCGCGTCGGGCAGTTCGGCCGGCGTCAGCGGCACGCGGCGCACCGAGGACGCCGCCACATCATATTGCGCCAGAGCCGCATCGAGCAGAGCGTTCACGCCCGACCGCCCGGTGCGCGCCGCTTCCACCACGCCGATCCGACGACCTTTGAGATCGCCAAGCTGGCGAATCTCCGATCCGGCCGGGGCCATGAGCACGGCGGCGTTGCGCCGCATGATCAGCACGGTCTGTCCGCTGACCGGCATGGCGACGTCGCTGCGCACGATCGCGAGATCGACGCGCTCATCCTCGAAGGCGCGCGCGCTTTCGGCAAGAGAATCGACCAGAACGAGCTTCAGCCGCACCTGATCGCGCGCCTGCGCGAATTCATGCGCCGCGACGGCGAGCACATGTTGATCGTCGCTTTCGCGGGTGACCGCAACGCGCAGAACGGTCGGGCGCTCGTAAAGATAGAGAGAAAGACCGGCG
The DNA here is from genome assembly GCF_000021745.1 of Methylocella silvestris BL2. NCBI lineage: Bacteria > Pseudomonadati > Pseudomonadota > Alphaproteobacteria > Hyphomicrobiales > Beijerinckiaceae > Methylocella > Methylocella silvestris. Next base: position 3,337,939 of record NC_011666.1, on the reverse strand, counting down.
GCGCCGAGCACGCAAGCGACGCCGACCGCGACAAGGGCGATGCTACGCAAGCCTTCCTCCCTGCTTCACGCGCCGTCTCAGGCGGCGATCACTAAATGCGACATCAAAACGAGGCGGCGTCATGACGTCCGGGCGACCGGAATCAGGCGATCGCAATATCGGCCGCCTCCCGAATCTGCTCTGCCTCGACGCCGCCGGCGAAGACGGCGCCGATCAGGATCAGGCAAGGCCCGGACGGCGACAGCGCGGCGGCTTTCGCGGGCAGGCTCGCCAGCGTTCCCCTGATCACGCGCTCGTCCGGGCAGGTCGCGCGCTCGACGAGAAGCGCGGGCGTCGAAGGGTCCGCCCCATGCGCCGCCAGACGCTCGACGAGGGAGTTGAGCGTTCGCGCGCCCATGTAAATGACGCTGGAGGCGCAGGGATCGGCCAGCGCGCGCCAGTCGATGTCTTCCGGCAGCCTTCCGTCATGGGCGTGAGCGGTGATGAATTGCAACCGCCGCGCCCGCACGCGTTCGGTCAGCGAGAGTTGCAGCGAGGCGGCGGCGCCAAGGGCCGCCGTAACGCCGGGCGTAACGCTGGTCGCGATTCCTGCGGCGTGAAGGGCGGCAAGCTCCTCGCTGGCGCGCCCGAAAATCATCGGATCTCCGCCTTTGAGCCGCACCACCCGCTTGCCTTCCGCCGCGAGCTTGATCATCAGATCGATGATGTCGTCCTGCTTGCAGGACGGCCGATAGCCGCGCTTGCCGACCGGGATTTTTGTCGCCTCGCGGCGGCCCATATCGAGAATCTCGGGCGCGACAAGATCGTCATAGAGCACGACATCCGCCGCTTGCAGCAGGCGCAAGGCTTTCAGCGTCAGCAGTTCCGGATCGCCGGGGCCTGCCCCGACGAGGGCGATGGAGCCCTTCGCCGCGCGCGGACCCTCAGCCGTCGCCTCCGCCAGCAAGGATTTAAATTCATCGGGGCCTGGCGGCACGGCGCTCGCCGTCAAAGCCCGCTCGTTGAAGAGCTCCCAAAATCGCCGGCGCAATTTTGGAGCGAGCTCCAATGCCTTTAGCGGCGCGCGCCAGGATTTCGCGGCGCCGGCCCAAAGCCGGATCGCCGCTGGCAGCATGGCCTCGATGCGGCCGCGCAAAGCCTGTCCGAGAATGGGCGAGGCGCCGTCGGTCGAGATGGCGATGACCAAAGGCGAGCGGTCGACGATTGCGCCGAACTGAAAATCGGAGGCGGCAGGCTTGTCGATCACATTCGCCGGAACGCCGCGCGCCCGCGCGGCGGCGTGAAACTGCTCCGCCTCTTCGGCGATATCGCAGTCGGCGAGTGCGAGAACCGCGCCGTCCAAATCGCCAGGCTCGAAGCGGCGGCGCACTAGCGCGACCGAAGCGCCTCGGCGCTCAAGCTCCGCCAATCCGTCGCAAGGGGCGGCGGCAAAAACCACCACAGACGCTCCCGCCGCCTGAACAAGCTCGGCTTTCCACAAGGCGGCCTCGGACCCGCCAGCGATAACGACGCGCCTGCCCCTCACGTTGAAGAACACCGGCAGCGACGCCAGCCCGGTCATGATCGGGCGGCCCGGCTCGGGAGCGGCCGACGTCCTGTTCATGGCGACGCTTTCGTCATAGTCTTCGCTCGAAACATCTTTTGAGCGCCGGTTTCGCATGCGGGCGATGGGTTCATGTCCTGTCAGAAGTCAAACATCCAATATATCAGACGATTTCCGTTTCGCGCCATAGTTCGGCGCGGCGCTCTCCTTGTCGTCGCCGCGCCCCTCGTCTGGTGCGCTCCGGCGCTCGGCGATCCGACCTTTGCGCCGAGTTTCTTCGATCCCCACGCGCGGCCGACCAAACCCGATCTCGGCAATCTGCACAGCCTGCGCTTTCTCACCGACAGCGATTATCCGCCGTTCCATTTCGAAATGCCGGACGGCGCTCTGGCGGGGTTCGACATCGATCTCGCCCGCGCGATTTGCGAGACGTTGAAGCTCTCTTGCACAATTCAGGCCCGCCGCTTCGACACGCTGGTCGACGCCCTCAAGGCCGACGAAGGCGACGCGATCATCGCCTCGCTCCGGATCGACGCCAAGGCGCGGGAAACGCTGGATTTCACGGTTCCCTACGCCAAGAATCCGGCGCGTTTCGTTCGCTTGCGGCAGACGCAGCTAGGCGAAGCGAGCCCGGAGACGTTGCGCGGCAAATTCATCGGCGTGGTCGCAAAAACGGCGCATGAGGCCTATCTCGACGCGTATTTCAAAGGCTCCACGCGAAAAACCTTCGACTCGCAGACAGCGCTCACCGACGCGCTGAAGAATGGCGACGTCGACGTCATCTTCGGCGACGGCGCAGCCCTCAGCGTCTGGCTGCAAGGGCCGGCCCGGGATTGCTGCGCTTTTTCCGGCGGCTCTTTCCTCGAATCGCATTTTTTCGGCGATGGAGTCGGCATCGCGCTAAAAAAGGACAATCCGGCGCTGCGGCAGGCGCTGGATTACGCCCTCGCCGACCTTTGGGCGCGAGGCGTCTATACGGATCTCTATCTCAAATATTTCCCGCTGGGATTTTATTGAATATAGCGCCGGAGTTCATCGGCGACCTTGGCCGCCGGCCGTTCAAGATTCAGCGCATTAACGAAGCGCCCGTCGGCGTCCATCAGATAGACGACGCCGGTGTGATCCATGGTATAGGCGCCGCCCTCGCCGTCCTGCTTCTTGAAATAGACTTTGTAGGCCTTGGCGATGGCGCGGATCTGCGCGTCGCTTCCCGTAACGCCAATGATGCGCGGATCGAAGCTTTCGAGATACTCCCTCATCGCCTGCGGCGTATCCCGCTGCGGATCGATCGAAGACGAACAGCGCGCCTATCTTCGCGTCCGCCCCGAGTTCCCCGAACACAGAGGAGATTTGCGTCAGGGTCGTCGGGCAGAAGTCGGGACAATGCGTATAGCCGAAGAAGACGATGTGCGGACGTCCCTTCAGCCTGGCGTCGGTAAAGGGCTCGCCATTCTGCGCGACGAGGTCGAATGGACCGCCGATCCGCGCGACGCCCTGACCCTCCGCTCGATCGGAAAGTTCGCGCAGGGCGAAAGCGCCAAACAATGCGAGGCCGAGCCCCAGCGCTGCGACGATAACGAGGAATTGACGGGACGCCTTGGTCATGCGCTTTGCGTTACCAGATCGCACCGTCCGTTCCAACTCACGAAAACCGGCCCCGAGCCGCGCTACGTCATAGCGCCGCACTGCGAGATTTGCCGGCCGGCCCCGGCGAAAGGCCAAGGATCCGGCTGACCGCCGGGTCCAAGGCTTGGCGTTGGTCTCTGCGCCCCCTATTTTGAGGCCAATCCCGCCGCCGAGGCGGCGCGTCTAAAGTCAGCTCCCCCGGAGGATCGAATGGCCGATAAAATACCCGTCACCGTGCTCACTGGCTATCTCGGCGCCGGCAAGACGACGCTTTTGAACCGCATTCTTTCCGAGGACCATGGCAAGAAATTCGCCGTCATCGTCAATGAATTCGGCTCGATCGGCATCGACAATGATCTTGTCGTCGGCGCTGACGAAGAAGTGTTCGAGATGAACAATGGCTGCATCTGCTGCACGGTGCGCGGCGACCTCATCCGCATCATCGAGGGGCTGATGAAGCGCAAGGGCAAGTTCGACGCGATCATCGTCGAAACAACCGGCCTTGCCGATCCGGCGCCTGTCGCGCAAACATTTTTCGTCGACGCCGACGTCCGCGAGGCGGCCCGTCTCGATGCGGTGGTGACGGTCGCCGACGCGAAATGGCTGGCGGAACGGCTGAAAGACGCGCCCGAGGCCAAGAGCCAGATCGCCTTCGCCGACGTCATTATTTTGAACAAGATCGACCTCGTCAGCGCCGAGGAGCTCGCCGATGTGGAAGCGCGCATTCGCGCCATCAATCCCTATGCCCGGCTGCACAAGGCGCAGAATTGCGCGGTTTCGCTCGAAGACGTTTTAAACCGCAACGCCTTCGATCTCGACCGCATTCTCGAAATCGAGCCGCAGTTCCTGGAAGCGGACGAAGAACATGATCACCACGGCCACGATCATGATCATGATCACGGCCACCACGATCATGGCCGCAAGCACGAGCATCATGACCATGACGATCATCATGCCAAAAACGGTCATGGCCTGAAGCATTATCACGATGAGGAGATGCAATCGGTCGCCCTGACGATCGAGGGCGACGTCGATCCCGATAAATTCCTGCCCTGGATCAATTCCTATATCCAGACCGAGGGCGCGGCGATCTTGCGCTCCAAAGGCATCATCGCGCTGAAGGACGAGCCGAAACGCTTTGTCTTCCAGGGCGTGCATATGATCCTCGACGGCGATCTGCAACAAGACTGGAAGCCGGGCGAGACGCGGCGCAGCCGCCTCGTTTTCATCGGCCGTCACCTGAAGGAAGATGAAATCCGGACGGGCTTCCTCGCCTGCGCCGCTTGAGCCATCCCGTCGAGACTCCCGCGAGACCCAACATGGCCGCTGCGCCAACATCGCTGACTGCCAACGTCACGGCGCTCGACGCCGGCGCGCCGGTGACGGCTGCGGCTTTTATCGGCGGCGCGCCTGCTTTCGCGCTGGGCGACGGGCAAATTCTGCTCGGCGGCGGCGATGATGCAAGATTGATCGCGGCGCATCCGGACGCCGCCATTCTCATCGCCGTCAAGGCGGGCGAGCGCCTGATCACAGGCGGCGACGACGGCCGCGTGGTCGAAATCGCGGGCGATGGCGCAATGCGCGAACTCGCGCGCGAAAAAGGCAAATGGATCGATGCGCTCGCCGCGCGCGCTGACGGCGCCGTCGCCTGGTCGACCGGACGGCAGGTCTTCGCCCGCGACGCAAAGGGCGACGTTAAGGCCTTCACGGCGCCGTCAACCGTGCGCGGCCTCGCCTTTCTGCCCAAAGGCTACCGGCTCGCCATCTCGCACTACAATGGCGCAAGTCTGTGGTTTCCAAACGCCGCAGCGGAGCCCGACGAATTGCACTGGAAGGGCTCGCATCTCGAAATCACCGCCTCCCCCGACGGAAAATTCATCGTGACCTCGATGCAGGAGAATGCGCTGCATGCGTGGCGCCTCTCAGACAAGAAGGATCTGCGCCTCAGCGGCTATCCGGCAAAGCCGCGCTCGACGTCATGGTCGCATGATGGAAACTGGCTTGCGACCTCGGGCGCCGAAGCCGCCATCGTCTGGCCGTTCAATTCCAAGGAAGGCCCTGTCAACAAGGCGCCGCGCGAATTGGGCGTACGTTCCGCGAAGGTCACGATGGTCGCCTTTCACCCCAAAAGCCCGATCCTCGCGCAGGGCTATGAGGATGGCATGATCCTGCTTTGCCGCCAGGCCGATGGCGCCGAGCTTCTCGTGCGCGCCGAAGGCGCCGGCGCGATCACCGCGCTTGCCTGGGACCAGGCCGGACGCAGGCTGCTGTTCGGCGGCGCCGATGGCGCGGCGGGTTTGCTGACAATGCCAGCGTAATTCTAATCATCCGAGGCCGCCAAATCGATAGAATTCAATACAACAGGCGAGGATCACAATCGAGGGCGCTGCAATGCTGAGGTCACGGCTCGCTCTTTTCTTCGGGATTGTGACCGGCGTCGCCGCGTCGCAAATCCCAGAATACGCCCAGCAATACCGCCAGCGGCTTGGCGGCGCGATCGACGAATTGCAGACGATCGTCACAACCTTCGACGACGACAGCGCGCGTCAGGGGCTCAGCGAGGACGAAGGGATCGCGCGGCTGCTCGCCAGCAAAGACGAATTCGTCAGCGGCCGCGGCGTCCAGATGAAGGATGTCTCTGCGCGACTCCAGAAGCTGACCCGCTCCAATGAGGCCATGGCGCAAGCAGGGCCGATCGGACGCTTGACGGCGCTTGCGGCCGACTTCGATCCCTTGATCGCACGCCGGGCCTATGCCAGCTTCGAGCCTGCGGTTCCGGTGACGGGCGAAGGCTTTGCGCTCGGCGGCCTTGGCTTCGTCGCCGGCTTCGGCGTCTGGCAAATTCTGTCCGCGCCGTTCCGCCGCCGCGGACGCAGCCGCCCGAAGTCAGCCGCCCTGCAGCGCTGACGCCTTGCCCGGCAGTCGGCAGAGAGCACAATATGACGCCCAACATCCTCTCGATCGCCGGCTCGGACCCAAGCGGCGGCGCGGGGATTCAGGCCGACCTCAAGACATTTTCGGCGCTCGGCTGCTACGGCATGGCGGCGATCACGGCGCTGACGGCGCAGAACACGCGCGGCGTCGGGGCGGTCCATGTTCCGCCCGCCGATTTCGTTGCGGCGCAAATTGACGCGATTTTTGACGATATCACCGTCGCGGCGGTCAAAATCGGCATGCTCGGCTCGGCGGCCGTCGTCGAGGCTGTGGCCGACAGGCTGGCTTTTTACAAGCCGCCGGCCATCGTGTTGGATCCGGTGCTCGCCGCGACGAGCGGCGACACGCTCGCCGGCGAGGGAGTCGAACAGGCGATCGTCGCCCGCCTGTTTCCGCTGGCCACGCTTGTGACGCCAAACCTCAACGAAGCATGGCGCCTCTCCGGCGCGCCGCGCCCGTTCGGTCCGGCTCAGATGCGCGAGGCGGCGGACCGCCTCGTTCGGCTCGGCGCCAAAGCCGTGCTGATCAAGGGCGGCGACGCCGGAGGCGAGACATCGGAGGATTTTTTCCTCGACGGCGCGACTGAGGAAATCCTCTCCGCCCCCCGCGTCAACACCCGCAACACCCATGGCACGGGGTGCACGCTGTCTTCTGCGATCGCCGCCTTTCTCGGCCGCGGCCTGCCGCTTCTCGACGCCGTCGCCGCCGCCAAAGCCTATCTCACCGGCGCGCTCGGCGCCGCCGCCGCCCTGAATGTGGGAACGGGACAAGGCCACGGGCCGACCCACCATTTCTTCGCGCTCTGGCCGAAAGCCTGAGGCCACGCGTCAAAGCCGCTCCAGCGTCGCCTGATCCCGTTCGCCGCCGAAATATTTGTCCAAAGCCTCGCGGAACACGCGATTTTCCTCCGCCGTTGCGGCGAATAGCGTCATCGACGACTGGAATTTCAGCGTGTCGGGATAGCCGAAAATCTCCGCCGCCGAACGCCCTTCGACCACGTTGACGATTTCGGCGCAGCTTTTGAGCCTTGGCCCCAGAATCACGTCGCGCAGATAGGCTTGCGCCTCCGCGCGCCCGGAGACCGCATAGCGCTGCGCCATCGCGCTCGATCCGAGCCCGGCGATCTGCGGAAAGATGAACCACATCCAATGCGTCGCCTTGCGCCCGCGCCGGAGCTCGGCGCAGGCCCGCTCGAAGACGCCCTCCTGCGCCTCGACGAAACGGCGCAGATCGAACGGATCGTCGGGATCCGGTTGCGCCATGGCCGCTCTCCTCGATTTACGCCGCGTCAATGCCCGCTTCGGCGGCTCCGTTCGGGCGCCCCGAAACAATTGACATCGCCGCCGCCCCTTGCGACGTAGCGTCTGGTTTACGCCATGACGTTGGTCCGAAAAGTCTTGCTGCTTTTCGGCGTCATGCTCAAACAGGCTCATGAACGCTTCCGATCCCCAGCTTAAAGACCCCGTGGCGCGGCGGCGCACCTTCGCCATCATCTCCCACCCTGACGCCGGCAAGACGACGCTCACCGAAAAGCTGCTGCTGTTCGGCGGCGCGATCCAGCTCGCCGGCGAGGTGCGCGCCAAGGCGAACCGCCGCCAGACCCGCTCCGACTGGATGGGCATCGAGCGCGAGCGCGGCATCTCGGTCGTCACCTCCGTGATGACCTTCGAATATGGCGGCTGCGTCTATAATCTGCTCGACACGCCGGGCCATGAGGATTTCTCCGAAGACACCTATCGCACGCTGACGGCGGTCGATTCCGCCATCATGGTGATCGACGCGGCCAAGGGCATCGAGGCGCGCACGCGAAAACTGTTCGAAGTCTGCCGCCTGCGCGACATCCCCATCATCACCTTTATCAACAAGCTCGACCGCGAGACGCGCGACCCGTTCGATCTCATCGACGAGATTGAAAAGACGCTCGCCCTCGACGTCGCGCCGATGACCTGGCCGCTCGGCTCCGGCCGCGGTTTTAGGGGAACCTTCGACCTTGCGCGCAATCTCGTGCGCCAGATCGACCGCGACGGCGAGCCTGTCTCGGTCAATGGCCCCGACGATCCTTTCATCAAGAATCTCCTCGGCGAGACGGAGTTCGAGATCGTGCGCGAGCAGATCGAACTCGCGCGCGGCGGGCTCAAGCATTTTGACCGCAAGGCGTTTCTCGAAGGCCATTTGACGCCGACCTTTTTCGGCAGCGCGCTGCGCAATTTCGGCGTGCGCGATCTCATCGACGCGCTCCGCGACTTCGCGCCGCCGCCGCAGGGGCTCGAGACCGCCTCGCGAAAAGTCGACGCCCGCGAAGACAAGATGACCGGCTTCGTCTTCAAGATCCAGGCGAACATGGACCCGAACCACCGCGACCGCATCGCCTTCATGCGCGTCTGCTCGGGGAAACTCCGGCGCGGCATGAAGGCGAAGCTGGTTCGCACCGGCAAGAACATCGCGCTCAATGCGCCGCAATTTTTCTTCGCGCAAGATCGTCAGTTGGCCGAAGAGGCCTATGCCGGCGATGTCGTCGGCATTCCGAACCATGGCACGCTGCGCATCGGCGATACGCTGACAGAGGGCGAGGATCTCATCTTTCGCGGCGTGCCGAGTTTCGCCCCGGAAATTTTACGCCGCGTCAAAATCAGCGACGCAATGAAGGCGAAAAAGCTGCGCGAGGCCCTGAGCCAGATGGGCGAGGAAGGCGTCGTACAGCTGTTTCTGCCGAACGACGGCTCCGGCGCCATCGTCGGCGTCGTCGGCGCGCTGCAGCTCGACGTGCTGGCCGAGCGGCTCGAGGCCGAATATGGGCTGGGCGTCAGCTTCGAGCAGAGCCGCTTCGACTCCTGCCGCTGGATCGCAGCCTCCGCCGCCGAGCTCGACAAATTCGTGCGGGCGCATCCCTCGAGCATGGCGGTCGATCTCGACGGCGCCCCCGTCTTCATGGCCGCGTCGGCGTGGGATCTGAAATATGAACAGGACAAATGGCCCGAGGTGATTTTTTCGGACATCAAGGATTACCAGAAGGCCGCGGCCTGAGGCGCAAGTGAGAGCGCGCTGCCTCATCCTGAGGAGCGCCCGAAGGGCGCGTCTCGAAGGATGTCTGGAGCGCTGCATCCCGAGCCTGTCGCAAGGTGTGCGCCGGTCTTAGAAGGCCGCAGCCCGAGCCGGCCTCCCGCCCACGAAGCGTCGATCGCACAAGATTCGCTCCTGTTTTTGTTCATGGTTTGTTTTTGACACCCCGCCCCTGCGCGCTCACCCTGTCCGCCGGTGCAGGAGGGGATCTTGGTGGACGCGATCGAGCGGTTCGAGGCAGAATTTTGGGCGTTCAAGCGCCCCTTGCGCCGCCATCTGGAGATTGCCGAGGCCGGCGTCGTGCTTGGGGCGGACACCGTCCTCGCCCCTATGCGGCCTGGCGGCGAGGGCGCAGCGCTCGATCTTTCCGGCGAGGATCGCATGCTGGCGCTGCTGTGCGCCGGCTTTTTCACGCCGGTCGACGCGCGTATCCTTACAAAATTGCGCCGCGCCGGAGAGTTTTTCGCGAAGGGCGAAAAAGCGCTCGCACAGATTCATCTGGCGCAGCTCGGCCTGCCGCCGCTCCGCGCGGAACAGGCGCTCCGGCTCGCTCTCGCCGACCGGCTGATCGAAACCGGCTTCGACCCCGGCGCCCTGTGCAAAAGCCTTGGCTTCGACCTGCCGGCGGGACTGAAGAAATTCAACCCGGACCAGCCGCGCGACGAGCATGGCAGATGGACGAGCGGCGGCGCGGGCGTCGCCGAAGGCCGCTCGATCTCGCCCGGCGGCCCGCATGGCGGCGACAAGAGCGAAGAGGATAAGCTCGAAGATTTCAAGTCGAAATTCGAGGAGGATTCGCCGCAGGAGGATATCCAGCACGGCCGTCCGATCAACCCGCTGGGTCCGACGCCGGCGCCATTCGCCGGGCAACGGTCGGCGGGGGCGTCGGGGCCGAAGCCGGCCGACTTTGTCGGGCGGGATTTCGGAAAGTATGGGGTAGGAGTTGAGAAGCCGGACCTGAAAATCGGCTTTTGGAATGACCATGCAAAAGATCAAGCAAGGGAACGTATGTTGTCCGTAGATGAAATAAGAGATATTGTTGCCAATCCCCTGTTAGTTACGCGTCAATCAAATAGCAGATTTCTCTTTCTGAACGACAATGGCGCAGCAATTGTTGATGATAACGGACGCCTCGTGAGAAACTATGGTTCTTCAAATTTCAAACAAGGAATTCTAGATATCCTCAAGCGCATCCATTCTGGAGAAAGATAATGCAACATACGGATGACTCCGTGCTTGTTAGAAAAGTTCTTTTAGAAAATTGGGAGCCTATTGTATGCAATGAAATCCTTCCCGACGACGAATATGACATCTACATCCCGAAGCTTATTGCGTTTCTTGAAGCTGGCGCGTCGCGCGAGCGAATTATAGATTATCTGTTGTTTGTAGAGGGCGTCAGGATGGGCGTGGAAACGGATCACGAACGCGTTGCGAAAGTCGCTCACAATCTGATCGTGGCGTGGAAGCAGAGACATGCGGCAGCTTGATCTTTCACTTGGGACTCATGATCGGACGCTCCGTAGCCTCCCTGAGTTCCTGAAGAATTAGAAGCCGTTCCGCTCGCTCACTGTTGCTGAGCGACAAATTTGATTGCATAGGCAGGATATCGTCAAACTTCCGGGACGCGATGCCGAGGGTCTTGGCGCGGGTGCGGGAAACCGTTCTCACCCCGCTGCGGCGCGAGGGGCGTGGCGCAAGTCTAGATGTATCCGGCGAGGATCGCGCGCTGGCGCTACTGCGCGTCGGCTTTGCAGCGCCAGTCGACGCGCGCATCCTGTCAAAATTGCTCCGCGCCGGCAGACTTTTCGCCAAGGGCGAAAAAGCGCTCGCACAGATTCATCTGGCGCAGCTCGGCCTGCCGCAGATCAGCGCGGAACAGGCGTTCCGGCTTGCTCTCGCCGACCGGCTGATCGCAAACGGCTTCGATCCCGACGCGCTGTGCAAGAGCCTCGGCTTCGACCTGCCGGCGGGACTGAAGAAATTCGGCCCGGACCAGCCGCGCGACGACCATGGCAGATGGACGAGCGGCGCCGCGGGCGTCGCCGAAGGCCGCTCGATCTCGCCCGGCGGCCCGCATGGCGGCGACAAGAGCGAAGACGACAAGCTCGATGATTTCAAATCAAAGTTCGAGGAAGAATCGCTGCAGGCGGATGTGCAACACGGCCGCCCCATCGATCCGCTCGGCCCGCCGCCCTTCCCGTTTGCGGGGCCGCGGCCGGTTGGGGCGTCGGGGCCGAAGCCGGCGGACTTTGTCGGGCAGGATTTTGGGAAACTAGGAATAGGGGTTGAGAAACCAAACCTCAACATGGGACATTGGACAAGTCATGCCGAAATAAGGGTGCAAGGCCGAGGCGTATCGATGAACGATCTACAAGAGACAATTTCAGAACCTCTTTTAGTCCTGCGCCAATCACACGGCGGATTTTATTATCTTTCTGATAAAGCAGCCGTTGTTTTGGATAGGCAAGGCGATTTCGTTATGACCTATCCAGCGTCCCATTTCGATGAAAGAATCAAGAGCATTCTAGAAATGATTCACGGAAGGGCAGGAAAGTGAACGATAGCGAAAAATTCTCGATTGTTCGTACAATTCTGTTACGGGACTGGGATCCGATCATTGTGGGAGACAACCCGCATCTCATCGACGAATATGATCATTATATTCCGGGGATCATAGAACTTCTTGATAGGCGTTGCAGCGCCGAGAGCATTGAAAGACATCTTCGGCAAATTGAAGCAAATGCAATGGGCCTAACTCCTCCGCTGGAGCAAGCTCACCGGGCGGCCCGCAATCTCGTTTCCTTCTGGAATGCAGCGGCGTAGGAACAGCCGTTCCGGCTCACTCTCGCCGACCGGCTGATCGCAAACAGTTTCGATCCCAGCGCGCTGTACAAGAGCCTCGGCTTCGACCTGCCGGCGGGACTTGGGAAATTCAACCCCGACCAGCCGCGCGACGAGCACGGCAGATGGACGAGCGGCGGCGCGGGCGGTGTCGAGGAAGGCCGCTCCGTGTCGCCCAGCGGCCCGCATGGCGGCGACAAGAGCGAAGACGACAAGCTCGAGGATTTCAAATCGAAGTTCGAGGAAGACTCGCCGTAGGCGGATGTGCAACACGGCCGCCCCATCGATCCGCTCGGGCTCGGCGCCGGTTCCGTTCGCCGACACACGGCTCGCCGCCTGGGCAACGCAACAAGGCGTCGCGCCGTTACGCGCGCCGCCTTGCCAACCCTCAGTTCTTCGCTTTATCCACCAGCTTGTTGGCGCCGATCCAGGGCATCATGGCGCGGAGCTTTGCGCCGACTTCCTCGATCTGATGCGAGGCCGCCTTGGCCCGCGTCGCCTTGAATGAGGTCTGGTTGACCTTGTTCTCCAGCATCCAGTCGCGTGTGAATTTGCCGGACTGGATGTCGGTCAGCACTCGCTTCATTTCGGCTTTCGTCTCCGGCGTCACGATGCGCGGGCCGGTGACATATTCGCCATATTCTGCGGTGTTGGAGATCGAATAATTCATGTTGGCGATGCCGCCCTCATAGATGAGGTCGACGATAAGTTTTACTTCGTGCAGGCATTCGAAATAGGCCATTTCCGGCGCGTAGCCGGCCTCGACCAACGTCTCGAAGCCGCCGCGGATCAGCTCGACAAGGCCGCCGCAGAGCACGACCTGCTCGCCGAACAGATCCGTCTCGCATTCTTCGCGGAACGTCGTCTCGATGATGCCCGCGCGTCCGCCGCCGATCGCTGAGGCGTAAGACAAGGCGATGTCATGGGCGTTGCCGGACGCGTCCTGCGCAATGGCGATGAGGCAGGGCACGCCCCCGCCGCGCTTATATTCCGAGCGCACCGTATGGCCGGGCCCTTTTGGGGCGACCATGGCGACGTCGAGGTCCTTGCGCGGCTCGATCAGGTTGAAGTGAATGTTGAGGCCATGCGCGAACAACAGCGCCGCGCCCTGCTTCAGGTTCGGCGCCAGATGCTCGCTGTAGATGTCGCCCTGCAATTCGTCGGGGGTCAGCATCATCACCACATCGGCCCATTTGGCGGCGTCGGCGACGCTCAGGACTTTCAGCCCTTCTCCAGCCGCCTTGGCGGCAGTCGCGGACCCTTCGCGCAGCGCGACGCTGACGTCCATGACGCCGGAATCGCGAAGGTTCAACGCATGCGCGTGACCCTGGCTGCCATAACCGATAATGGCGACCTTCTTCGACTTGATGAGATTGATGTCGGCATCCCGATCATAATAGACGCGCATGACGTGACGTTTCCTCAAAAACTGCCGCAAACGTTGCGGACGATGTACGAATAGGATGAGGGGCTTTTTAAGCGCCCGCGCCGCTTTGTCAAAGCAACCGCAAAGCTCACATCGCCTGCGGTCCGCGCGCGATGGCGGCGACGCCCGTGCGCGAAACCTCGACGAGGCCGATCGGCCGCATCAGCTCGACGAACTGGTTGATTTTCGCGGCGGCGCCGGTGAGCTCGAATACAAAACTTTCGATCGAGGCGTCGACCACCCGCGCCCGGAACGCGTCGGCGAGCCGCAGCGCCTCCTCGCGGTCCTGGCCCCGTCCGGCAACCTTGATCATCGCCAGCTCGCGCTCGACGGAATCGCCGCGCAGCGTCAGATCGGTCACCTTGTGAATCGGCACGAGCCGCTCCAGCTGATGGCCGATCTGCTCGATCGCAACCGGCGTCCCGGAGGTGACGATGGTGATGCGCGAGAGATGCTCCGACTGCACCACTTCGGCGACGGTCAGGCTCTCGATGTTGTAGCCGCGGCCGGAAAACAGGCCGACGACGCGGGCGAGCACGCCCGGCTCATTGTCGACCAGCACCGAGAGCGTATGCGTCTCGATGTTGGATTTGCCGATGGCCGAGGAATAGGGCGAAAGAGGCGCGGAGGGGGGGACGGTCACAGCGTTCATGTCTCTCAAACCAGCATCTTGCCGGCCGCGTCGATCACGGCCTCTATATCGTCTTCGTCGGGCATCAGCATTTCATTATGGGCCTTGCCCGAGGGAATCATCGGTAGGCAGTTTTCGGTCTTGTCGACAATGCAGTCGAACACCACGGTACGCGGCGAATCGATCATCTCGATGATGGCGTCATCGAGACTTGCGGGGTCCGAGCAGCGGATGCCTTGCGCGCCATAGGCTTCGGCGAGCTTGACGAAATCCGGCAGCGCCTCCGAATAGCTCTGCGACAGGCGTCCGCCATGCAGCAGCTCCTGCCATTGCCTGACCATCCCCATATATTCATTGTTGAGGATGAAGATCTTGACCGGCAGGCGGAATTGTATGGCGGTCGACAGCTCCTGGATGTTCATCAGAATCGAAGCTTCGCCCGCGATGTCGACGACGAGCGCGCCCGGATGGGCGATCTGCGCGCCGATCGCCGCCGGCAGGCCGTAGCCCATCGTGCCGAGCCCGCCGCTGGTCATCCAGCGGTTCGGCTCCTCGAAATGATAATGCTGCGCCGCCCACATCTGATGCTGGCCGACTTCCGTCGTAATGTAGGTGTCGCGATTCTTCGTCAGCTCATACAGGCGCTGCACCGCATATTGCGGCTTGATCACCGCGCTCGACTGCTTGAAGGAGAGCGACTTGCGCGCGCGCCATTTGTTAATCTCCTGCCACCAGCGGGTCAGCGCCGCTTCGTCGGGCGCCGATTTCCGCGCGCGATAGGCGTCTAACATCTGCCGCAGCACATGGGCGCAATCGCCGATAATGCCGAGATCGATCTTGACGTTCTTGTTGATCGAGGAGGGATCGATGTCGATGTGGATCTTCTTCGAGCCGGGCGAGAAAGCGTCGAGCCGGCCGGTGATGCGGTCGTCGAAACGCGATCCGACGGCGATCATGAGATCGCAATCATGCATGGCGTTATTGGCCTCGAACGTCCCATGCATGCCAAGCATGCCGAGCCATTTGTCGCCCGAAGCCGGATAGGAGCCGAGGCCCATCAGGGTAGAGGTGATCGGAAAGCCGGTCAGCTCGACGAGCTCGCGCAGGAGGCGCGAGGCTTCCGGCCCCGAATTGATCACGCCGCCGCCCGTGTAAAAAACCGGCCGACGCGCCGCAAGCATCATGGTGACGGCGTGCTCGATCTTCTCGGCGTCGCCGTCGAGCCTCGGCTTATAGGTCTTGTGCTCGATCTTGTGCGGGCCGAAGTAATCGCCAAGCGCGAATTGAACGTCCTTCGGGATGTCGATGACGACGGGACCGGGGCGGCCCGTCTGCGCGACGTAGAACGCCTCATGCAGAACGCGCGGCAGGTCCTCGATCGAACGCACGAGGTAATTATGCTTGGTGCAATGGCGAGTGATGCCAACCGTGTCGCATTCCTGGAACGCGTCGGAGCCGATGAGATGCGTCGGAACCTGTCCGGTGATGCAAACCAGCGGGATCGAATCCATCAACGCGTCGGTGAGGCCGGTGATGGCGTTGGTCGCGCCGGGCCCCGAGGTCACGAGAACGACGCCGACCTTGCCGCTCGAGCGCGCATAGCCCTCCGCCGCATGGGCCGCGCCCTGCTCATGGCGCACCAGCACGTGAACGATCTGGTTCTGATGGAACAGGGCGTCATAGATCGGCAGCACCGCGCCGCCCGGATAGCCGAAGATACTGTCGACGCCCTGGTCCTGCAGCGCCCGGACGACCATCTCGGCTCCGGTGATCAAATTCGACATGCTCAGCTCCGGAATGCTTATCCGATCTTCGGTCGATCGGATCCTCGACAAGGCCTCAAGCCCTTGAACGCCTCCCGCGCGGCGCAGGCTTGCGGACAATAAAAAAGGCCCCTAAGGGCCTCGGACGCGCGCCAGCTCGGGAACTCGGAGTTATCTCCGTCCCAACCCCGACGCGCAAGTTACGATGAGAGAAAATTTCACGTTTATTCCTCAAATAGGAGGCCGGTTCTATAGCCGAGGGCCGGCTTGGCGTCAATGATCTTTCCGCGGCCGGCCGATCCGCCGCGGCGAAAGGTTCGAAGCCGCCTGCTGTGGGGGATCTTTCATGCCTGATGCGTCGCTGCTTGGCGCGAACGTCAAAGCGCTCTTTTTCGACGTCTTCGGCACGCTGGTCGATTGGCGCAGCGGCGTCGCGCGCGAGGCCGAGGCCATCCTGGGTCCGCTTGGCTATCGCCTCGATTGGCCGGCCTTCGCGGACGCCTGGCGCGGCGAGTACCAGACCGGTCTGGAGGACGTCCGCTCCGGGCGGATCGCCTTCGCCAAGCTCGATGTGATCCATCGCCGCAACCTCGATCGCATCCTGCCGCGCTTCGGCCTGGAGGGCGCTCCCGAGGCCGCGCTGGGAGAACTCAATCTCGCCTGGCGCCGGCTTGACGCATGGCCGGACGTCGCGGCTGGCCTTGGAGTGTTGCGCGAGGCGTTCCTGATCGCGCCCGTGTCGAACGGCAATATTTCGCTTCTCGTGGCGCTGGCGCGCCGCAATGGCTTTCCCTTCGACGCCATCCTCGGCGCGGAGATCGCCCGCGCTTACAAGCCGGCGCCCGAGGCTTATCTTGCGGCCGCCGCGGCGTTTGACTTGCCGCCGTCGGCCTGTTTGATGGTCGCGGCCCATAGCGATGATCTGTCTGCTGCGGCCGCCTGCGGCCTCAGGACCGCGCATATCGCCCGACCGCTCGAATTCGGGCCCGGCGGGGAGGGCGAGAGTGCGCCAAAGACGCGGACAGACCTCGCCGCCGCCGACATCGGCGATCTCGCGCGGCTTTTGAGGGCGACGGAAGAAAGCAAGCCTTGAGCGGCTGCGTGCGGGGCGCCGCACAAAAATGTCATGGAATGCGGCTATGCATTCGGCCCATCGCGCTGCCCCAGCTAGAGCGGACGGCGTCTTTTCGGCCTGCGCCGGGGCAGGCCCGCTTCAAACTATTGATCTGGCGTCATTTCTGATTCGTCGGACGATTTCATCCGGCCGGAAAGAGCGCTAGGCTCAAGTCATGACCAACGCTGATCGACCCCTCCCTACTGCTTCAGACGTGCGGCGCGTCACCGCCCGAGCGCTCCTGCTCGGCGACCGCATCGACGCCGCAGGCCTCGAACGCTCCGACACGATCTCGACCAATCCGCTCGCCTTCCACGCCGGGAGCAACGGCCTTGTGGCGCTCTACCGGTTCGGCGTCGCCGTCATGATCGGCCTCTCCCCGCTGGAAGAAGACGACGTCCTGACGCAGGTGAAACTGCGCGTGTCGGGACGCCACGAACATATTGACGATGAGATGGTCGTCCTCGAAATCGCCGCCCAGTTCGACGACAGGATCGACCCCGAAGGCTCGATCTTGATGAAGGACGGGGCGCCCGAGCGCCTTCTCGTCGTCGCCGACGCGCTCGCCAAAAGCGTCTCGCTCGGGCGCGACGAGCGCGAGGTCAACGCCGTGTTCGATATTGTCGAACCGTTTGCGGCGAGCCTCGCCCGCACGGGGCGCCCGCCCTGGAAGCGCCGATCCATGCTGAAGCTGATCGGACAGACGCTGCTGGTGCAGCATCGCGTCTCAGGCCGGGTCGCCGTCGAGGAAAAGCCCGACGTTCTTTGGGATCGCCCCGATCTCGAGCGTCTCTATGCCCGCCTCGAAGACGAATATGAGCTGAAGGAACGCGCCGAAACCTTGAAGAACAAGCTCGACATGATCGTCGAGACCGCGCGAATCCTGACCGACATCCTCGACGCCGACCGCGCGACTCGGCTCGAGGCGACGATCGTGATCCTGATCGTTGCTGAAATTCTTCTCACCATCGGCCAGTTGATCTTTTTCAGGCCGCACTAGTTTCACATAAAAGAGCCGGCCGGCGTCCTTCCTTGTTTCATGAACCACATGAACAATCAGGCGGAACATTTGAGGCTGCGCATAGCGCTGTGACGCGTTTGCCGGATCGGCGCGAGCCATACGTTGGTATGATGCGGCAAGCCAAAAAAATCTGGCGTCTTCATGCACAGGGCGACGCCTCTCCTCGTCCAGCCTAGCAGCGATCCGGATGAATGATAGCCGAGGCCGTATGGCGGTCTGTTGGCCGTTTGGTCAGTCCGGCGCGTTGGTTCGACCCAAACACATTCCGGGGATCACGGCACTAAACCTATGTATGAGTTGATGACTTTGCGAAATGCCGGCATTCCTTACTACACAACAAGCGCATGGGCGTAGCTTAAATTCCTTAGCGCTTGCTGCATCAACAGCAACACGGTCAAACGGAGAACGATGATGAACATCAACAAGGGTTTATTTGTAGTCGGATGCCTGTTCGCCTACGGCGTCGCGGCTCCGCTCGCCAGCGCCGCCCCCGGCCAGCGTCTGATTGACAGGCTTGACGGGAATTCAGCGCCGGTTGTCGCGGCGCCCGACATTTCGCAGGCGGAGCAGAGCCTCATCTCGCGCAGCGAGCGGACCGGCAGTTTCGGCCCCTACCGTGGCCAGGACAACATCTCGAAGATTTTTCGGCAGACCGAAGGTCTGAGCATGAGTGAAATGGCCGGTCTTTGACGCCCCAGTAAAGTTGGCGGCGCGCCGATCCTCAGCGACGCCGCCGACCTTCAGCCTCACCCGCCATGCTCGACACACAATTTCTTGTCGAGCAATCAACTGCGGCCATAGCGGGCGTCATAATCGGTGAGGCGCCTGGCGACGATCGCGGACCGATCAAGCGCCGCGGCGTAAGCCTCTCCGCGCCGCGCGGTCACCGCGGCGGCGGCGCCTGCGCTCTCGGCTTCCCCGACGTCACGCGCCGCGTCTTCAACCGCCTCCCAGGCGGCGGCGGCTTCCTCCATCAAATCGGCCCTTCGGCGTTTCGATCGCTCGCGCGCAAAATAGCCGTAGACGAGCGCGCCGAGAAACGCCGCAGGCGCCGAAAAGACGATCGGGACGGCAAACCATCGATCGGCGATCGCGAAAGCCGCGATCCAAAGCGCGATCGGCCCCCAGTCGCGCCAGGCCGCCGAAAGGGAGGCGATGGATTTCGGCTTCATAGCGATCAACCCGGTCGCTCCAATTTCGTCACGGACAGCCTTTTCAAGGCGCAAGCGCCGGCGTCGAGGCCTTTTGAGACGCCCGCGCAAGACCTGCAAGCCTATCGGCAAGGGCTGGCGTTGCTGCTATCGTTCGAGGGTCCCGGATCGAGGCCGCCCTCACATGCGGCGCGACGTGTCTCCCGCTTCTTACGGCGACACGTGCCCGCGAGGCAAGGCGGCTCGATTTACGCATCGCCAAAGGTCCCGCTGATCGCGGCCCCGGAAAAGGAGCGCTAAAGCCATGGTGCGCGGCTTCGTCCTGCTCCTTATGTGCCAGCTTGCGGGCGAAGCGTTTTCGCGCGCGCTGGGGCTGCCGGTGCCCGGCCCGGTGCTCGGCCTCGTTCTTCTTTTTCTTGGGCTGCAATATTATCAGCGGATCAGCGGCCTCGATCGGACGGAGGTCGGCGAAAGCGACGTCGGGCGTGTCGCTGACGGCCTTTTGCAAAATCTCGCGCTGTTATTCGTCCCGGCGGGGGTCGGCGTGGTGCAGCACCTCAAGCTCATCGAGGACCACGGCCTCGCCATCGCGGTGGTTCTGATCGGATCGACGGCGATCACGCTCATCGTCACCGTTCTTGTCTTTGTCGCCGTCGCCCGCTGGGTGAGCGAAGCCTCCGGGGAGTCAAAGCCATGACGGCGCCCTTCAGCCTTTGGGTCTATCTTTCAACCACGCCTCTTTTGTGGCTGACCGTGACCTTGCTCGCCTGGCTTGCAGCGGACGCGCTGGCGCGTCTTTCGAAACGCAATCCGCTGGTCAATCCCGTGCTGATCGCCGTCATCTTCGTGGCGGCGCTGCTGATGCTGACCGGGACCGACTACAAGGTCTATTTTAACGGCGCGCAATTCGTGCATTTCCTGCTCGGACCGGCGACGGTGGCGCTTGCCGTGCCGCTCTATCGCAACTGGCCGCTGGTGCGGCGCTATCTGCTGCCGATGGCCGCCGCTCTCCTCGTTGGATCGGCGACAGCCCTCGCCTCGACGCTGACGATCGCGCTCGCATTCGGATTGCCGCGGGATATTCTTGCCTCGCTCGCGCCAAAATCGGTGACCGCGGCGGTCGCCATGGCGATCTCCGAGCAACTCGGCGGGGTTCCGGCCCTCACCGCCGTGCTGGTGATCTCCACGGGGATTATCGGAGCGGTCATGGTGACGCCCCTGATGAATGCGATGCGCATCCGCAATTTTGCCGCGCGAGGGTTTGCCGTCGGCCTCGTCTCGCATGGCATAGGCACAGCCCGCGCATTTGCGGTGGATTCCGTCGCCGGCACGTTTTCGGGCATAGCGATGGGGCTCAACGCAGTGATGACCGCGCTGATCGCGCCCATTTTTCTTCTTCTCATGTAAATGCCGAGCGGCGGCGAATCGCCGCTCGGCGCGATCAAAAGCTCAAGCAGATCTTGCCGAAATGCCTGTTGCTTTCCTGATGGCGAAAGGCCGCGACGATCTCCTCCAGCGCAAAGCTTTTGTCGATGATCGGCTTCATGCCGGCAGCGTCGATGGCGCGGATCATCTCGATTTGATGCTTGCGGCTGCCGACGATCAATCCTTGCAGGCGCAATTGCCGGACCAGCGCCGGCAGCAGCGGGATCTCGCCGGCGACGCCGGTCAGAATGCCGATCACCGAAATATGGCCGCCCACGCGCGCCGCCGTCATAGATTGTTCGAGCGTCAACGGGCCGCCAACCTCGACGACATGGTCGACGCCCCGCCCGCCCGTGAGCCGGCGCGCCGTCTCTCCCCAGGCCGAGTCGGTCTTGTAATTAATCACATGGTCCGCGCCCATCGCCTTGAGCCGTTCGAGCTTTTCATCACTCGACGAGGTTGCAATGACGCGCGCGCCCGCGAGCTTTGCAAATTGCAGCGCAAAGATCGAGACGCCGCCGGTCCCCTGCACGAGAACGACGTCGCCAGGTTTGAGCGAGTCGTCGACAAAGAGCGCGCGCCACGCTGTCAGGCCGGCGGTGGTCAAGGTCGCCGCTTCGACGTGGCTGTAGCCTTTCGGCGCATGGGTGAAGGCCGTCGCCGGAAGCGTGACGATCTCGCGCGCGTAGCCGTCGACGCCGTCGCCGGGAACCGTGGCAAAGCTGTCGACGATCGGCTCGTCCTCGAGCCAGGTCGGGAAGAAGGTGCTGACGACATGATCGCCGACGGCGAATTCGGTCACATCGGGGCCGACCGCGGAGACTTCGCCGGCGCCGTCCGCCATGGGGATGCGCCGCTCGGACGGCCCCCAAACGCCGCTTACAACCACGTAGTCATGGTAGTTCAGCGAGCAGGCGTGCAGCTTTACGGTGATTTCGCCGCTTTTTGGCGCGGCGGCCTCGGTTGCGCCGACCACCACGTGGTCAAACCCGCCGCCGATTTCGACGAATATGGCTTTCGCCATTTGATGCTCCTCCCAGCTTGTCTTGTTGATTCGTCCCGTTCCCGCTCTTGCGGGACCGCGTGAATTTGATCTAGTCGAACAACGCCATCGCCTCGTCGGCCAACAGGCCGCCCTCGATGCAGATCTCCGTGAAAGACGCGCGGCGAGCAAGATCGCGGCACGGCGTCTCGATCTGTCCGATCCGCTGCGCCAATTGCTCGATCGAGGCGGCGTAGACCAGCCGCCCGACGCCACACCAGATGATCGCGCCCATGCACATCGGGCACGGCTCGCCGGTGGCGTAAAGCGTCGAATCCCGGAGCCGCGCGGCGCCATAGGCGGCGATGACGCCGCGCAGCGCCACCATTTCCGCATGCGCCGTTGGATCATCATTGGTCTCGCCGAGATTGCGGCCGGTGGCGATGGTTTCGCCATCTTGCGCGATCAGCGCGCCAAAGGGAAAATCGCCCAGCGCCGCTTCTTTCAGCGCCGCGCGCATGAAGCGCTCGTCGGTCGCGCGCGAAATCATGCGCGCATCGTCCCGGTTTTGATGAAGCGCTGATGCCAGGACAGCGCCTCATCAAGCAAACAGGGAGCATGTCGCCCGTAGGAGGACTCCCCGGCCCGGGCAAAATAGTCGAAAAGTCCCGGCCGGTAGTCGGGATGGGCGCAGTTCTGAATGATGACGCGGGCGCGCTGCCTCGGCGAAAGACCGCGCAGATCGGCCAACCCCTGCTCCGTGACCAGGATCTGCACATCCTGCGGGATATGATCGACATGGCTCGCCATCGGCACGATCGAGGAGATCGCGCCGCCTTTCGCCGTCGATTGCGTCATGAAGATCGATACATAGGCGTTGCGCGCGAAATCGCCGGACCCGCCGATGCCATTCTGGATCCGCGATCCCATGACATGGGTCGAATTGACCGAGCCGTAGATATCCGCCTCGATCAACCCATTCATCGCGATACAGCCGAGGCGGCGGACCAGCTCGGGATGGTTGCTGATTTCCTGCGGGCGCAGCAGCATCTTGTCGCGGAACTTCGCCAGATTGGCGTTGAGGAAAGCCGCTGCGTCCGGGCTCAGCGAGAAAGCCGTCGCTGAGGCAAAGCGAAGCTTTCCAGCGGCAAGGAGGTCCAGCATGCCGTCCTGGATCACTTCCGTAAAAGAGGTCAAATCCTCGAATGGGCTCTCGAGCAAGCCTGTCAGCACGGCGTTGGCGACATTGCCGACGCCGGACTGGATCGGCAGCAAGGACGGCGGCAGACGCCCCCGCGCGACTTCGTGCCGGAAGAATTCGAGCAGATGGCCGGCGATCGCGCGGGCCGCGTCGTCGGGCGGCGCAAAGGGAAGATTGCGATCCGGCGCGCTGGTTTCGACGATGGCGACGACTTTGTCGGGATCGCAGCGGAAATAGGGCTCGCCGATGCGATCGTCTGGACGCAAAAGCGGAATGGGGACGCGATGCGGCGGCAGCATCGTTCCATAATAGACGTCATGCATCCCGTCGAGCGCTTCATTCTGCCAGGCGTTGACCTCGAGAATGATCTTCTGCGCCCGGTCGAGCCATGTCTTGTTGTTGCCGATGGAGGAGGACGGAATCAGCGAACCATCCGGGCGCACGCCCGAAACCTCGATAATGGCGAGATCGAGCGGGCCGAGAAAACCCTGCCAGGCCATGGGCGCGACCTGACTAAGGTGCATGTCCATATAGTCCATCTCGCCGCGGTTTATTTTTTCGCGCAGGACCGGATCGGAGTTGAACGGCAGGCGGAATTCGATCGCGTCAGCTCTGGCGAGGGCGCCGTCCAGTTCCGGCCCCGTCGAGGCGCCAGTCCAGACGCTCACGCGAAACGGATCGCCAGCACCCCGGGCGGCGGCGGCCCGCTCGGCCAGAGCGGTCGGAACGGCCTTGGGATAGCCAGAGCCGGTAAAGCCGCTCATGCCGATCACCGATCCGGAGGGGATCAAAGACGCCGCGGCCTCAGCGCTCATCATTTTCGAACGCAGCTTTTGACACTCAATTCGCCCAAACCCGCTCAACGTCTCGCACTCCCGACAGATGCTTGAATTTCATTCGGCTTTATCCGCCGCTGGAGTCCTTGGCCATCAGCCCTATTGCATAGATCACGATAAAGTTCCCGTCGACCGCCTACGACTTTTGCGCCAGATCAAATCATCTTGCCGTGGACGGCGAGGCGCGCTAGGTTTGCAATTCGCCTTGGGGTGCTGCCGGAAACGGCGGCTGAGATCACACCCATTGAACCTGAATCTGGATAATGCCAGCGCAGGGATCGGCACTTCAGCAACGAGCGCCCCGTCTATCGCTCCGAGCGTCCGCCTCCTGCCAAAAACGTCAATCAATAGCGCGGAGGAGCGAAATGAACATCCACGACAAGCCGAAGAGCCTTCGTCCGGAAAGCGTGACCCAAGGGCCCATGGCCGGCTCGCGCAAGATCTATGTGCATCCGGACGGTCGCTCCGACATCGCCGTGCCGCTGCGTGAGATCACCCTCAATCCGTCCGCAAACGAGCCGCCGGTGCGCGTCTACGACGCCTCGGGACCCTATACGGAGTCCGAGCCCGCGATCGACCTTTCCGCCGGCTTGCCGCGCATCCGGGACCCTTGGCTGGCGAGGCGCGCGGGGCTCGACTTCTACTCCGGCCGCCCGGTTCAGCCGGAAGACAATGGTTCGGTGTCGCCGGACCGGCTCGCCCCGCCCTGCCCCGCCAACACCTCGCCGCGCAAGGGCCGGGACGGCGCGCTGGTGACGCAATATGAATTCGCCCGCGCAGGCGTGATCACCGAAGAAATGATCTATGTCGCGGCCCGCGAAAACCTTGGCCGAGAGGCGGTGCTGGAGGGCGCCGAAGCGAAAATCGCCGACGGCGAAAGTTTCGGCGCGTCGATCCCGGCCTTCATCACGCCGGAATTCGTGCGCGACGAGATCGCCCGCGGCCGCGCCATCATCCCCGCCAACATCAACCATCCCGAACTCGAGCCGATGATCATCGGCCGCAATTTTCTCGTGAAGGTCAACGCCAACATCGGCAATTCGGCGGTGACGTCGTCCGTCGCCGAAGAGGTCGAAAAGATGGTGTGGGCGATCCGCTGGGGCGCCGATACGGTGATGGATCTCTCGACGGGACGCAACATCCACAACATCCGCGACTGGATCATCCGCAACTCGCCAGCGCCGATCGGCACCGTGCCGATCTACCAGGCGCTGGAGAAGGTCAATGGCGATCCGACCAAACTGACATTCGAATTGTTCCGCGACACGCTGATCGAACAGGCCGAACAGGGCGTCGATTATTTCACGATCCACGCCGGCGTGCGGCTCGGCTATATTCCGCTGACGGCGAAGCGGACCACGGGCATCGTCTCGCGCGGCGGCTCGATCATGGCCCGCTGGTGCCTTGCCCATCACAAGGAAAGCTTCCTCTACGAGCGCTTCGACGAGCTCTGCGACGTCATGCGCGCCTATGACGTCTCCTTCTCGCTCGGCGACGGCTTGCGCCCGGGCTCGATCGCCGACGCCAACGACCGCGCCCAATTCGCCGAATTGGAGACGCTCGGCGAGCTGACCAAAATCGCCTGGGACAAGGGCTGCCAGGTGATGATCGAAGGGCCCGGCCATGTGCCGATGCACAAGATCAAGATCAACATGGAAAAGCAGCTGAAGGAATGTCACGAGGCGCCGTTCTACACGCTCGGGCCGCTGACAACGGACATTGCGCCAGGCTATGACCACATCACCTCCGGCATCGGCGCTGCGATGATCGGCTGGTTCGGCTGCGCGATGTTGTGTTATGTGACGCCGAAAGAACATCTCGGCCTGCCGGACCGCGACGACGTCAAGACAGGCGTCATTACCTACCGCATCGCCGCCCATGCCGGCGACCTCGCCAAGGGCCATCCGGCGGCGCAGCTGCGCGACGACGCGCTGTCGCGCGCGAGATTCGATTTCCGCTGGGAGGATCAGTTCAATCTCGGCCTCGATCCCGACACGGCGCGGCAGTTCCACGACGAGACGCTGCCGAAGGATGCGCATAAGACTGCGCATTTCTGCTCGATGTGCGGTCCGCAATTCTGTTCGATGAAGATCACGCAGGATATTCGCGACGAGGTCGCCGCGATGGAACGCGAGAAGGGCATGGCCGACAAGAGCGCCGAATTCCTGGACGGCGGCGGCAAGCTTTACGTTTAAGGCGCGACGCCGAAAGCCGCTGAAGTTCCGGATCGACGCCATGCAATGCAACAATGCCTAAAAGGCGCGACGCGATCGGTTCATCGCGTCGCGCTTTGATTTCGGCGCGCGATCAGCATCCGGCCTGGGACGCCGGTTTTGCATTGATCGGCGCCTGCGCCTCGAGCGCCGCGATTTGCGTTCTCAGCGCCTCGCGTTCGACCCCTGCATAAGCGGCGGCCGCGGTCGCGGCGAGCTTTTCGAGAGCGCGGCGGTCGGCGCCGTCGAGATTGGCGCCGGATGTCTGCGCGCCGTAGAGCGCGACGGCGAAGCAGCGCAGCGCGTCGCCGATGGGCGCAGCAAGCGTAGGCTGCTGCGGCCCCTCCGGAAATTCTCCCCTCCGCATCAACGCGGGGTCGATCTCGAACAAGGATCCGGCCGTCTTTTGCGCCAGCAAAGGGTCTTCCGGGTCGAGCGCGGCCGTCATCGCCGGGGTCCACCCGACGCCGTTCTCATAGCGCCTCAATTGGGCGCCGTCGCTGCGAAACACGGCGGCCGACGCAATGCCAAGCGCGCGCGCTGGACCCTCAACCAGAAGCCGGTCGATTTCCGCGGCGTTTTTTGCGGCGAGGACCGCGGCTCCGATTTGCGCAAAGCGCGCCTCCGCGCCGCGGCGGTCAGGATCGAACAAGCCTTCGAGGAGGCGCACGGCGTGTTCGTGCAGGCGCGAGATCGCAAACAGCAGAATAGACGCAATGACGACCGACGCCCACGCCGGAAAGTGGATCCATTCGTGCAGCTCTTCGATCTGGCCGTGCAGGAAAAGCGCGGGCGCGCTCAGCAAAAGTCCGAGCACGGTGGCGCGCCGTAGCGGAATCGAAACATTGATCACCCTCGGCCGGCGGATCGCCTCGACGACGAAGATGCCGAGAACGCCATTGACCAGGAAAAGCAGGCCGATCGCGTCTTCGGTGAGGGAAAATTCCATCAATGACGTCGACTGCGCAAGCGACGCGATCACGCAGGCCGGAAGGCCGATGAGACAGCCCCAGATCACCCAGCGCAAGCGCTGAAATTCCTGCGGCTCCAGATCCTTTCGCCGTTTAAGCAGGATGGCGAGCACGAGAAAGCTTACAAAAAGACCCGCGATGAGAACCGTCCGGGACAGCGCCTCCGTCCGGTAGCCGAAAGCGCTTCCGACGGCGAGAACAGAGACTAAGCCGAAGCCGACCGCCAGCGCCGGCAGCGCGCGCTCAAGCGGACGCCACGACGCCCCGATGCGACCCGTCGGCGCGCGCAGCGCGAAGAGGATGAAGCCGGCATATCCTGCCGCCTGAAACAAGCCGTTGGCCGCTTCTTGCGCGAGCAGGGCCGCGGGCCATTGTTGCAGCCTGGCGTAAATTTCGAATTCCTGCCCCGGATTGAACTGGACCGCATAAAGAAAGAAGCCCCAGGTCATGCGTCCCGGCCGGATCCATACCAGCCATGCCGCGCCGAGGAGAAAAAGCACGCCGGCGCTCTGGTCGAGAAAGACGATGAGGTCGAGCAGCCAGTCCGATGGCGGGACCTGCGCGGCGAGTGCGATTTCATCTCCCGATCGGGGAGATCCCTCCGCGAGCCAGAGCGCGCCGACGCGGCCGGGCATGACCCGTTGCTGGCCGCCCCGCACCGCGAGCATCGTCGCGCAAGTGATCGTATCGACCGGAACGCAGCGCATCTTCGGCAAATCGATGCGATCGCCGACGCGCAATCCCGCCTGCCACGCGGGCGACAAGGACTCCTGGGCAAAGGGTCCCTTGACGTCGAAGATCAGGCCGTCGTTGTTTGCGAAAAAGCCAAAAGCGCCGAGCGGCCGGACGAGACGATAATAGTCCGGAACGATCAGCGCCAGGCCATACAGAGTCAGCACGACGAGTAACAGGCGCTCAACAAGGCCCCGGCTGCGGCCCGCTGCTTTCATCAGGCCGCCAAAACGGCGAATTCTGGCCTTCCACGCTGCATCGACGCCTCTGCGGCCGAATAAACTCGTCGGCTGCCGCCGCAGGCGCCGTCCTGTCGCGGCGCCCCGGCGGCGTCATTTCATGTCAGGCCATATACTGGCCGCCGTTGGCGCTCAGCGTCGATCCGGTGATGAAGCCCGCATCATCCGACACGAGGAACAGGACGCAGCGCGCGATCTCCTCGGGCTCGCCGAGACGACGCACCGGGATCTGCGGCAGGATTGATTTTTCCAGCACTTCCTTCGGCACGGCCTTGACCATTTCCGTCGCGATGTAGCCGGGGCAGATCACGTTGACCGTGACGCCCTTGCCGGCGCTTTCCTGCGCCAGCGCCTTGGTGAAGCCGATATCGCCGGACTTCGCCGCGGAATAATTGGTCTGGCCGAACTGACCCTTCTGGCCGTTGATCGAGGATATATTGACGATCCGTCCGAAGCCGCGATCGCGCATGCCCTCGATGACCGGACGGGTCATGTTGAACAGCGAGTTCAGATTGGTGTTGATCACCTCGAACCACTGCTCCGGCGTCATTTTGTGGAACGCCGAATCGCGGGTGATGCCGGCGTTGTTGACAAGGATGTCGACCGGACCCAGATCCGCTTCCACCTGCTTCAATCCCTCGGCGCATTGCTTGTAGTTTGAGACGTCCCATTTGTAGACGGGGATGCCCGTCTCCGCCTTGAATTTCGCGGCGGCGGCGTCATTGCCCGCGTAGGTCGCCGCGACCGAATAACCGGCCGACTTCAAAGCCGTGCTGATAGCCGCGCCAATGCCCCGCGATCCGCCGCTCACTACTGCCACTCGCGCCATTTTCGTTCTCCCCAATCCAGCTTTCGCGCTGTTTTTCTTGAAAGCGTCGCTTTAACAGCCGCCGCCTGTTAATTGTATCGTCCTCATTGCAAAATGCAAAAAGCCGCCCTGCTTTTTCATGGATGAAGCGCGGCCTGATCCAAAACAGAGCCGGGCGCTCCTTGAAGCGCCCGGCGAAACTTTGCCTAGCGTTCGATCGTGAGCGCGATGCCCATGCCGCCGCCAATGCAAAGCGTGGCGAGGCCCTTCTTGCCGTTGCGCCGGCGCAATTCATACAGAAGGGTGACGAGGACGCGGGCTCCCGAAGCGCCGATCGGATGGCCGATCGCAATCGCGCCGCCATTGACATTGACCTTGTCGGGATCGAGAGCGAGATCCTTGCAGACCGCGAGCGACTGCGCGGCGAAGGCTTCGTTCGCCTCGATCAGATCAAGATCGCCGACCTTCCAGCCGGCCTTTTCCAGCGCCCGGCGCGAAGCCGGAATGGGGCCGGTGCCCATGATCGCCGGATCGACGCCGGCCGTCGCCCAGGAGGCGATGCGGCCCAGCGGCTCAAGGCCGCGCTTGGCCGCCTCGGCGGAGGTCATCAGCACCACCGCCGCCGCGCCGTCATTGATGCCGGAGGCGTTGCCGGCGGTCACGCTGCCGTCCTTATTGAAGGCCGGGCGCAGCTTGGCGAGCGCCTCAAGCGTCGCGCCCATGCGGATGAACTCATCCTTGTCGACGACGATATCGCCCTTTTTGGTGCTGATCGTGTAGGGGATGATTTCGTCGCCGAACTTGCCGCCCTTCTGCGCCGCCTCGGCCTTATTCTGCGAGGCGACGGCGAAACGATCCTGCTCGTCGCGGGTCAGCTGCCATTTGGCCGCGATATTCTCGGCCGTCTGCCCCATGTGGTAGTGGTTGAAGGCGTCGGTCAGCCCGTCGGTGATCATGGTGTCGGCGAATTTGAGGTCGCCCATCTTGACGCCCGAGCGCAAATAGGCGCTGTGCTGCGCCTGCGACATGCTTTCCTGACCACCCGCGACGATGATATTGGCGTCTCCGCTGGCGATCTGCTGCAGGCC
This sequence comes from Methylocella silvestris BL2, assembly GCF_000021745.1. Classification (NCBI taxonomy): domain Bacteria; kingdom Pseudomonadati; phylum Pseudomonadota; class Alphaproteobacteria; order Hyphomicrobiales; family Beijerinckiaceae; genus Methylocella; species Methylocella silvestris. The sequence goes on along the minus strand of NC_011666.1, from coordinate 3,308,334 downwards.
AAGCGCGACAGCGCGCAGTCCCGAGCCGCACAACTGATTGATGTTAAAGGCGGTCCGTTCCTGCGGCACGCCGGCTTTGATCGACGCCTGACGCGCCGGGTTCTGGCCCTGGCCCGCCGTCAGCACCTGACCGAGAATGACTTCGTCGACTTCGCCGCCTTCGACGCCGGCCCGCTCCAACGCGCCCTTGATGGCCGCGGCGCCAAGCTCATGGGCCGGGACCGCGGCAAAGCCGCCGTTGAATGCGCCGACGGCCGTGCGCGCCGCGCTCACGATAACAATATCAGACATGGGCATCCTCCTTGGGGCGGCCGTTGCGGAGCGTCCAAACTCCAAAGGCTCTTGCCCGCGTGATTCCTACGACAACAGACCGCCGTCAAAATCAATTATAGTGGCCACAGCGAAAAAGGGAGCAAAAAATCGCCGCAGAAGTCAGTTCTCGCCCTCATCCAAAAGTCATATTTTGGAGAGAGGCGTTCTGGCCTGCCCGGCGTAAAGCTTAAGCGCCGCTGCGCTTTTGTTGGTCTTACGCACGTTTCGCTCGAATGAAGGCTTGACCGCGCCGCGCCATTTTGGGATCGATTCATCCAAACAAGAAAAGGTGAGGTCGGCCGCGACATCCATGGAGAAAGCGAAGCAGATGGCTCACGTAGCGACTTCCGGAGGTGGACGACCGGCCATGGCACATGACAAACAGCCTATTACTATCAAGAAATACGCGAACCGGCGGCTCTATAACACCGGCACAAGCGCCTATGTCACGCTCGAAGACCTTGCGGGGATGGTCAAGAAAGGCGAAGATTTCGTCGTTTTCGACGCCAAGAGCGGCGAAGACATTACGCGATCGGTGCTGACGCAGATTATCTTCGAGCAAGAGGGCAAGGGCGGCCAAAGCTTGCTGCCGATTGCTTTCCTGCGCCAGCTCATCCGCTTTTACGGCGACAGCATGCAGATGCTGGTGCCGACCTATCTCGAATTCTCGATCGACAAGCTGACCAGCGAGCAGGGCCGGTTCCGCGACAAGATGGCGGGCGGCATCGGTCCCCATGCGCTCGCGCCGAGCTTCGCCTCGCTCGAGGAGCAGGCGCGCAAGAACATGGCGCTGTTCAACCAGGCGCTGGCCATGTTCACCCCCTTCGTCGCCCCGCTGGCGTCGCCGGAAGCCCTGCCCGAAGCGGAGCCGGCGCTGCCCACGACGAAAAGCGATATCGAAGACATGAAGCGCCAGCTCGACGAGATGCAAAAGCGCATCGAGGGGATCGCGCACAAAGAGTGATCTTTGCGCGCCGCGAGCGCGACGCCGTCAGGGCTCCTGCTCGCGCGCCTTGCGCAGCTTCGCCCAATAGGCGAGCCGCTCACGCAAGTCGCGCTCAAAACCTCTCGCCGTCGGCGCATAGAGCTTTTGCCGGCCGAGCGCCTCCGGCCAATAGTCCTGGCCTGAGAAAGCGTCCGGCTCGTCATGGTCATAGGCATAGCCGGAGCCATAGCCTTCGCTTTTCATGAGCTTGGTCGGCGCGTTCAGGATGATTTTCGGCGGCATCAAAGAGCCATGCTCCTTGGCGAGACGCATTGCGCGCTGGTAGGCGACATAGGCCGCGTTCGACTTCGGCGCCGTCGCCAGATAAATCACCGCCTGCGCGATGGCGAGTTCGCCCTCCGGGGAGCCGAGAAAATCATAGGCGTCCTTGGCGGCGTTGGCGATAACCAGCGCCTGCGGATCGGCGAGCCCGATGTCCTCTGTCGCCATGCGCACCACGCGCCTTGCCAGGAAGAGCGGATCCTCGCCGGCGTCGAACATGCGCGCGAGATAATAAAGCGAGGCGTCCGGATCCGAGCCGCGCACCGCCTTGTGCAGCGCGCTGATCAGATTGTAATGACCCTCCTGCGCCTTGTCGTAGATTGGCGCCCGGCGCTGCACGATCTCGGCAAGCTGTTCCGCGCCGAAGATTTCGCCGGGAGAGGCGGCGCGCCAGACCTCCTCGGCGAGCGTCAGGGCCGCGCGGCCGTCGCCATCGGCCATGCGGATCATCGCGGCGCGGGCCGCCGGCTCCAGCGGCAAGGGACGCGCCTCGTGCGTTTCCGCGCGCGACAGAACTTTTTCGATCGCCTCTTCGTCGAGGGCGCGGAAGGTCAGCACGCTGGCGCGCGAGAGGAGAGCGGCGTTGAGCTCAAAACTCGGATTTTCGGTGGTCGCGCCGATCAAAGTGATGGCGCCGTCCTCCATCACCGGTAGGAAACTATCCTGCTGCGCCCGGTTGAAGCGATGAATCTCGTCGACGAACAGCAGCGTGCCCTGGCCGATCGCGCGCCGTCCGCGCGCCTCCTCAAACAATTTCTTAAGCTCCGCGACGCCGGAAAAAATAGCCGACACCTGGACGAAGGCGAAATTCGTCTCATGCGCGAGCAGGCGCGCGACCGTGGTCTTACCTGTGCCGGGCGGTCCCCAGAAGATCAGGCTGCCGAGCGATCCGGAGGCGATCCGCCGCGTCAGCGCGCCCTCGGGACCGACGAGATGATCCTGCCCGACGACTTCGGCCAGCGTTTTCGGGCGCAGGCGATCGGCGAGCGGATGCGGCGCCGTTGTCTCAAGCCCCGCAACCGCGAAGAGATCGCTCATGGTTCAACCTTGCCGATTCTGCCGGGCGAAGACCGCGCGGCGCAGGACTCAGCCCCCGAGCACCGTCGTCTCCACCTGTCCGCCGCGTAAAATGGTCAGCTTCCAATAGGTATGGCGGCCGTTGACCGCCTTCTCAAGATCGCGGGTCGTCTGGATCTTGACGTCATTGATGAGAAGAATGACGTCGCCCTTTTGGAAATTGACCTCCGCAGCGGTCGATCCGTCCTCGATATCGCCGATCACGACCCCATCGTTGACGCCGTGGACCGACATTTCCTCGATGACAGCCGGGGATAGATTGATCACCGTCGCGCCGGAAAAAGGCGACGGACCTTTCAGTTTGACCGGATCGCGCGCCGGGATTTCAGCCGCGGGGGATAGCGCCAGCTTGACGTTCAGCGGCTTGCCGTTGCGCACCAGCGAAAGCGAGGTCTCGCCGCCGAGCGCTTTGGTCGACAGGCGATATCCGAAGCTTTCGGGATCGTCGATGGTCTGGCCGTCGACAGCGGCGATGATGTCGCCGCGCTTGACTCCGGCCTTGTCCGCCGGACCTCCGTCCGTCACCTCGGCGACCAGGGCGCCCGACGGGCGGTCGAGGCCGAGCGAATCGGCGATTTCACGCGAGACCGCCTGCAGGCTTGCCCCTAACCAGGGCCGCCGCACCCGCTGGCCGGATTTGGCCGCCGCGATGACGACCCGCACCATATTGCTCGGGACGGCGAAGCCGATGCCGACCGAATTGCCCGTCTGCGAGAAGATCGCCGAGTTGATGCCGACGAGACGGCCCCTCATATCGACGAGGCCGCCGCCGGAATTGCCGGGATTAATCGCCGCGTCGGTCTGGATGAAGAAGCCGGAATCGGAAATGCCCGCCTGGGTGCGGGCGAGCGCCGAGACGATCCCCTGCGTCACGGTCTGGCCGACTCCAAACGGATTGCCGATGGCCAGCACGAAGTCGCCGACTTCGAGCGCGTCGGAATCGCCAAGCTCCATCACCGGAAAATTGGCGCCGCCCTTCAGCCGCAGCACAGCAAGATCGGTGCGCTGGTCGCGCAGCACAATGTCCGCGTCAAACTCGCGCTTGTCGGCAAGCGCGATCTTGACGTCCGTCATGCCTTCGATGACGTGGTAATTGGTGACGACGAGGCCCGAGGAATCGACCAGCACGCCGGACCCAAGCGAGCGCGAGGTCGAGCCGCCGGGACGGCCGCCGCCGCCAAAAAACCGCTCGAAAATCGGATCGTCGTAGAGTGCGCTGCGCGGCCGCTTCTCCGTCCGCGACGCATAGACGTTGACGACCGCAGGTTGCGCCTTTTTCACCACGGGCGCGAAAGAGAGCATCACCTCGGCTGGGGCCTGCGGCGCCTGACGCGCCGTCTCCGCCTGGGCGGGAAGGCCAAGGCAGCAGACAAGCGCTAGCGCGACGCCGTAAGCGCGGCGCAGGCGAGACGCGCCCCTTGCGAAAAATTCCGTCGTCATGGACCGCTCCATGGCAGGGACCGGCGCCATGGGTTTGCGCCATGGCGCGCGGTCCGTTGAAACAACGTCCACGCTGCCGTCCTGAAGCCCCGCAGGCCCGCCGCCAACTTGGCGTCAAGCTGCCGCCGAGAGCAGCGCCCGGCTGGCGTTAAGACGCGAGAGCCGCCTCGTCCTGGTCGGCGCCGAATACGGGGCCAGAATCCTTGCCCTTGGCGTCGACGTCGCGGTCGACGAATTCGATCACCGCCATCGGCGCATTGTCGCCGTAGCGGAAGCCGGCCTTGAGCACGCGGGTGTATCCGCCGTGCCGCTCCTTGTAGCGCGGGCCGAGCACGGCAAACAGCTTGCCGACAAGCGCGACGTCCTTGATCTGGGCAATCGCCTGCCGGCGCGCATGCAGATCGCCGCGCTTGCCGAGAGTCACCAGCTTCTCGACCACCGGGCGCAGATCTTTCGCCTTCGGCAGAGTGGTGACAATCTGCTCATGCTTGATCAGAGCCTGGCACATGTTGGCGAACATCGCCTTGCGGTGCTCGTGAGTGCGGCCGAAGCGGCGGTGCGCATTGCCGTGATACATCTGGCTGTCTCCGTTATTGTTGCGGCCGCCGTGCCAAGGTACGGCCGCTGCTTCGCCCCGTTGCGGGGCCGTAATTTCGCTCTCGCCGAGCCGCCAGGGCTCAGTAATGCTCCTCGAAGCGCTTGGCGAGGTCGTCGATATTGTCCGGCGGCCAGCCATTCACCTCCATGCCGAGGTGCAGGCCCATCTGCGCGAGCACTTCCTTGATTTCGTTCAAGGATTTGCGGCCGAAATTCGGCGTGCGCAGCATCTCGCCTTCGCTCTTCTGGATGAGGTCGCCTATATAGACGATATTGTCGTTCTTCAGGCAGTTCGCCGAACGCACCGAAAGCTCGAGCTCGTCGACCTTTTTCAAGAGCGCCGGATTGAAGGCGAGCTCCGGGATCGACGGCGTCGCCTCGACGCGGCGCGGCTCCTCGAAATTGACGAAGACGTTGAGCTGATCCTGCAGGATGCGGGCGGCGAAGGCGACGGCGTCTTCCGGCGTCAGCGCGCCATTGGTCTCGACCTGCAGCGTCAGCTTGTCGAGGTCGAGGTTCTGACCCTCGCGCGTGTTTTCGACGCGGTAGCTGACCTTCTTTACCGGCGAATAGAGGCTGTCGATCGGAATGAGGCCGATCGGCGCGTCCTCGGCCCGGTTGCGGTCCGCTGCGACATAGCCCTTGCCGGTGTGGACCGTGAACTCCATGCGGATCTCGGCGCCCTCGTCGAGGGTGCAGATCACTAGGCCGGGGTTCAGGATCGAAATGTCGCCGCTGGTCTGGATGTCGCCGGCGGTGACCTTGCCGGGCCCCTGCTTCTTGAGCACGAGCCGCTTCGGCCCGTCGCCCGGCATCTTGATCGCGATGTCCTTGATGTTGAGGACAATGTCGGTCACGTCCTCGCGCACGCCGGGAATCGACGAAAATTCATGCAGCACGCCGTCGATATGGACGGAGGTGATCGCCGCGCCCTGCAACGACGACAGGAGGATGCGGCGCAGGGAATTGCCAAGCGTGAGCCCGAAGCCGAGTTCGAGCGGCCCGGCGACGATGGTCGCAAAACGCTTCGGATCGTCGCCCGAAATGACTTCAAGCTTGTTGGGTTTGGTGAGCTCTTGCCAGTTTTTTTGAATCACGAACAGAGCCTTTCTGACGGTGCGGCGCCGGATGGCGCCCGGACTTCGACGCGCGGAGGGTCCGGTCGGCGGACTCTGGCGCAGCGCAGATCGAGTAACAAAGCAGAGCGTTCCGGATTGGCGACAGGCCGACCGGGAGGCGCTCAGACGCGCCGGCGCTTGCGCGGACGGCAGCCATTATGCGGGATCGGCGTCACGTCGCGGATGGATGTGACGGTAAAGCCCGCCGCCTGCAGCGCGCGCAGGGCCGATTCACGGCCCGAACCCGGACCCGAGACTTCAACCTCAAGCGTGCGCATGCCGTGCTCGGCCGCCTTGCGGGCGCAATCCTCCGCCGCCATCTGCGCGGCGTAGGGCGTCGATTTGCGCGAACCCTTGAATCCCATCGTGCCGGCCGACGACCAGGAAATGGTGTTTCCCTGCGCGTCCGTGATGGTGATCATCGTATTGTTGAACGTCGAATTCACATGGGCGACGCCGGAAACGATGTTCTTACGCTCGCGGCGGCGAACGCGGGTAGCTTCTTTTGCCATAGGTCCAAATCCTTCGGGCGCGCCCGTAATGCCAGGCGCTCGGGAGCTTTATTGACTTTGTTTCGCCAGAGGCGCTCGGCTACTTCTTCTTGCCGGCGATCGGCTTCGCCTTGCCCTTGCGGGTGCGCGCATTGGTATGCGTGCGCTGACCGCGGACGGGCAGCTGGCGACGGTGCCTGAGGCCCCGGTAGCAGCCAAGATCCATGAGGCGCTTGATGTTGATCGCGACTTCGCGGCGCAAATCGCCCTCGACGAGATAATCGCGGTCGATCGTTTCGCGGATCTGTAAAACCTCGGCGTCGGTGAGCTCGGAGACGCGGCGCGCGTCCGGAATATTCACCTTGGCGCAGATTTCTTCGGCTTTCTTGGAGCCGATGCCGTGGATATATTGAAGCGCGATCACGACGCGCTTGTTGGTCGGAATATTAACGCCAGCTATACGTGCCAAAACCTGTCTCCATATCGGCCGCGGCGGCGGCAAGGCGCGCAGCGGCGAAATAAAATAAATGCCCGCGTCCGGTGGAGGCCGGCCCATGCGGGGCGCCTAACTCAATCGAAAACGCAATAAGCGGCCCCGGAAACATGCGTTTCAGGCTGAAGAAGGGGCGATAGACGATTTGCGCCAGCCCGTCAAGCGCAAACAATGACTCGCACAACGATGATAGTCCGTGAGGTGGGATGCGGACGCCGTCCCCGCAAGACGGCTGGGGCGGACGCGCTGAAAAGCGGCGGCGCGACGAGCGTTCCTGACGCTTCTGTGTTGGCGGAACGTTTCTCGGCCGAGCGTTTTTGGCAAGGCGTAGTCTTGGCGAGGCCTTGGCGGAGCATTTCTTGGCGAGACTCCTGTTTTGCGCGCCCCCTCGGGCCTGAGGCGTACAGCGGCCCCGCGCCGCTAACTCGGCGCGACGTCTTTTCGCGGCGGCCGCGCCGGAAAAGCGCAGGCTGCGGCCGCCGAATTGGCGAAACCGGCTGTTGCAATCGCAATTCGTTTGCGCCATATAGCCGAAACCGTCGGCTCCGCAGCCGCCGGATGGATGCGGGTGTAGCTCAGGGGTAGAGCACAACCTTGCCAAGGTTGGGGTCGAGGGTTCGAATCCCTTCGCCCGCTCCAGATTTTCTCTGCCCGGCTTGTTTCTTGGCGAGACGCTTGAGGGGATGGATCCTTCGGTCTGCGCGATCGAGCCCCGAGGCCGGCGCGGCGTCGACCGCGTCGCAGCTAGCCCGGACGTTATGATTGCCGATGCACAATCGCACGAGAGATGCGACGTCTCCGCCGTCGCGCTCATCCCCGCGCTGGCCGTTTCGGCGCTTTTTTTCTCGTACTGGATGTGGAGCGCGTTGAGGGCCTTGCTCGCCGCGCCGATGTTGGCGACCGCCCCGATTATTTCGAAGGGCCTAATCTCTAGGCTCTTGGCGATTTTCTCGAGGCGTGGGGCTGTGGGGCCCCAGATGCCCTTAACGCGTCAATGGCGAACATACGGACCCTGATAGCTCGACAAACTCTCGATGTAGCTGCCGCGCTCGTCCGCCTCGGCCTCTGAGTCCGGATGAGAAGGCCGCATCAATCCCGTGATCGCGCTGACCGAAGCAAAGCCTCTTGTGCTCAGCCACGTCTCCAAACCCGAGACAAGCGTGCGCAGATGCCCGGGTCCATGCCGCAGTAGCGACGAGGCCGTCATCACGGCATTCGCGCCCGCAAGAATGTATTTAATCACCTCCTCGGCGGTATCGACGCCCGTGCCCGCGGCAAGCGAGGCATGCGGCAACCGGCCCGAGAGAACGGAGAGCCAGAGCAGGCCAAGCCGGATCTCGCCCGCGCCGCTCAGCGTCGCGTCATTTTTCCAGGCCAGGCGAAGGAGGTCGATATCGGGCTGGTAGAGGCGATTGAAGAGAACCAGCCCGTCGGCGCCTGCGTGATCGAGCTGCTGGGCGAAATCGCCGAACGCCGAGAAGTAGGGATGCAGCTTGACGGCCACGGGAAGTTTGACCCGGCTGCGGACGGCTTCGAGCAGCGCCACGCAATCGGCCTCGGCCTGCCCGCCCGTCACGCCGGGCCCGGACGCGATCCGATAGATGTTGAGTTCGAGGGCTGTCGCTCCGGCCTGTTCGATCAGCCTTGCATAATCGACCCAGCCGGCAACGGTTGTTCCATTGAGACTTGCAATAACGGGGATGTCGACGGCGGCGCGCGCTCGGGCGACGAGATCGAGGTAGCCGTGCGGTCCCGAATTATACGTAACGACCGCCGGAAAATAGGAGCTTGCTTCCGGAGAGCTGTCGGCGCCGATTCTTGCGAGCTCATCGGCTGCTCGCGCCTCCTCCTCGATCTGCTCCTGGAACAGCGATGGCAGCACTACGGCGCCTGCGCCCGAATCTTCCATTTGTCGAATGAGTCCGACATCGCCCGAGAGCGGCGACGCCGACGCGATCAGCGGGGTGCGCAGAGAAAGGCCGAGATAGCGGGTGCGGAGATCCATGCGCCTGTCCTAGCTTTTCTCTGCGCCGAGCGCGCTGACGTCGGGGTGGAAACGGCTGCCGTCGCGGCTGGCGAGCGCCTCATATTGCGCATATTTTTCGGTTGCTGCGGTCTGCGCGTGGGCGAGCAGCTCGGCCGCCTCGCGCGGCCTGATGTTGGCGAGGCTGCGATAGCGCAGTTCATTGTAGGCGTAGTCCTTCAGCGGGATCGTCGGGCGCGGCGAATCGAGCCTGAACGGCGCTTCGTCGGCATTGCGCATCGCCGGATTGAAGCGGAACAGCGGCCAGTAGCCCGAGGCGGCCGCCAGATCCTGCTGGCGCATTCCGTGGCGCAGATCGAAGCCATGCGCGATGCAGTGGCTGTAGGCGAGGATCAGCGACGGTCCTGGCCACGCCTCGGCCTCGCGGAACGCCAGCAGGGTTTGTTGCGGATTGGCGCCCATCGCCACCTGGGCCACATAAACATTCCCATAGGCGATTGCCTGCAGGGCGAGGTCCTTGCGCCCCACGCGCTTGCCCGCGGCGGCGAATTTGGCGACAGCGCCGAGCGGCGTCGCTTTCGAGGCCTGGCCGCCGGTGTTTGAATAGACCTCGGTGTCGAGCACCAACACATTGACGTCGCGGTCGGACGCGAGCACGTGGTCGAGACCGCCATAGCCGATGTCATAGGCCCAGCCGTCGCCACCGACCAGCCAGATGCTGCGACGAACGAGATGGTCCAGCACAGATAGGAGATCCAGCGCGCGGGGATCCTCGCCCATCTCGGCGAGGCGCCGTTTCAATTCGGCGACGCGGCTGCGCTGCGCGAGGATCTCGGATTCGCGGATCTGCGGCGCCTCCAGGATCGCATCGACCAGTTGCTGGCCAAGCGTCGGCGCGAGATCGCGCAACATCTTCGCCGCCATTGCGCTGTGCATGTCAGCGGCCAGCCGAAAGCCAAGGCCGAATTCGGCGTTGTCTTCGAATAGCGAGTTGGACCAGGCGGGCCCGCGTCCTTCGCGGTTGGCGGCCCAAGGCGTGACCGGCAGATTGCCGCCGTAAATCGAAGAACAGCCAGTCGCATTGGCGATCTGCAGCCGATCGCCGAACAGTTGCGAGAGGAGTCGAAGATAGGGCGTCTCGCCGCAGCCGCCGCAAGCGCCCGAGAACTCAAACAAGGGCTCGAGGAACTGGATGCCCCGCACATTGGCGAAATCGACCAGGGCGCGATTGTTTTCCGGGAGCGATTCGAAGAAGGCGATATTGCTCCGCTCAGCCTCGAGCAGCGGCGCCTTCGGACCCATGTTGATCGCTTTGGTCCCGGGCCGGCTCGGACTGTGGGCGGGACAAACCTCGACGCAGATCCCGCAACCGGTGCAATCCTCGACGTAGAATTGCAGGGTGAAGCGGCTGTCGGGGTAGCCGCGCGCATTGACCGGCGCCGATTTGAAGGTCGGCGGCGCGGGCTCGTTCGGATCGGCGAGCCGCGCTTCATCGTAGAATCGCGCGCGGATGACCGAATGCGGGCAGGCGATCGAACACTGGCCGCACTGGATGCAGAGATCTGTTTCCCAGATTGGAACTTCGTCCGCGATATTGCGCTTTTCCCAGGCGGCTGTGCCCAAGGGGAATGTACCGTCGATGGGCATGGCGCTGACCGGGAGCGCGTCGCCTCGCCCCGCCATGACCGCAGCCGTGAAATTTTGCACAAAGGCCGGCGCCGACGCCGACACGATCGGCGGCCGCTCGAAAGCGCTGCTCGCCGATGTCGGGACGGCAACCTCGCTCAAATGGGCGAGGGTGTGGTCGACGGCCTCGAAGTTCTTGGCGACGACGTCGCCGCCCTTTTCGCCATAGCTTTCCTCGATCATATGCTTGATGCGCTGCACCGCTTCATCGCGCGGCAGCACGCCCGAGATCGCGAAGAAGCAGGTCTGCAGCACCGTATTGATCCGGCCGCCAAGCCCGGTGTCGCGCGCGACTTTCGATGCGTCGATGACGAAAAACCGCAGGCGCTTGTCGATGATTTCCTGCTGGACCGAGCGCGGCAGGCGGTCCCACGCCTTGTCGGCGTCATATGGACAGTTGAGGAGAAAGGTCGCGCCGGGCGCCGCGAGCGACAGGACGTCGATGCGGTCGAGGAACACGAACTGGTGACAGGCGACGAAGCTCGCTGCGGCGATCAGATAGGGCGCGCGGATCGGGCGCGGCCCGAAGCGAAGATGAGAAACCGTCTGGGCGCCGGACTTGTGCGAATCATAGACGAAATAACCCTGCGCATAGCGGTCGGCGTCCTCCGCCAGGATCTTGACGCTGCTCTTGTTGGCGCCGACCGTTCCATCCGATCCAAGCCCGTAGAAGACGGCGCGCACCACCTCGTCCGGCTCGATCATGAATCCTTGGTCAACATCTAGGCTCGTCCCCGACACGTCGTCGGTGATGCCGACGGTGAAGCTGTTGCGCGGCGAAGGATTTTCCAGTTCGTCGAAGACGGCCTTCACCATCGCGGGCGTAAAATCTTTCGACGACAGCCCATAGCGGCCGCCGATCATGCGCGGCATGATCGCCCGGCGGCCCGCGCCGACGGCGTGGGCGAGCGTGGCGACGACGTCGAGATAGAGCGGCTCGCCGGTCGCGCCCGGCTCCTTTGTGCGCTCCAGAACGGCGATGGATCGCGTCGTGTCAGGCAGGGCGGAGAGAAAATGATCGGCGGAGAATGGGCGATAGAGGCGCACCTGCAGCACGCCCCGTTTCCGCCGCCCGTCGGTTCGATTCAACACGGCGGCGGCGTCGCGCGCGGTCTCAGCCGCCGAACCGATCAACACGACCACATGCTCCGCGTCGGGCGCGCCGTCATATTCGAACAGGCGATAGCTTCGCCCGGTGATGTTGGCGAAATCCGCCATCGCCTTTTCGACGATGCTGGGCGTGCGCGCGTAAAAGGGGTTCACCGTCTCGCGCGACTGAAAAAACGTGTCGGGATTTTGCGCCGTTCCGCGCATCACCGGCCGCTCCGGCGTCAGAGCGCGGGCGCGGTGCGCCCGGACGAGATCGTCGCGGACCATCATGCGGATTTCGTCATCCGACAAAAGCGTGAGCTTGTTCAGCTCGTGCGAGGTGCGAAACCCGTCGAAAAAATGCAGGAATGGAACGCGGCTTTCGAGCGTCGCCGCCTGGGCGATCAGCGCCAGATCATGCGCCTCCTGAACAGAGCCCGACGACAGGAGCGCGAAGCCGGTGGCGCGGACGCCCATCACGTCCGAATGGTCGCCAAAAATCGACAGCGCCTGCGTGGCGACCGAGCGCGCCGCGACATTGAAGACCGTCGCCGTCAGCTCCCCCGCAATCTTGTACATGTTGGGGATCATCAGAAGCAGGCCCTGCGACGAGGTGAAAGTCGTCGTCAGCGCGCCGGACTGGAGCGCGCCATGCACCGCGCCGGCGGCTCCGCCCTCGCTCTGCATCTCCTGCACGACAGGTATGTCGCCCCAGATGTTGCGGACCCCGGCCGAGGCCCATTCGTCGGCCAGTTCCGCCATCGTCGAAGAGGGCGTGATCGGATAGATCGCGCAGACCTCATTAACCCGGTAGGCGATGTAGGCGACGGCGGTATTGCCGTCCATGGTCGCGGTCTTCTGCGTCGCGGCCTTGTCGATCGCGGTCTGCTGTGTCACGGCGACGTTCATGCCACTTGCTCCGGCGCGGCTTTGGCGGGTTCGGGGATCATCTCGATTGCGTGGCAGGGACACTGCTCGTAGCAGACGGCGCAGCCCGTGCAGCGATCAAAATCATAGCGGTAGCGCAAGCCCGGCCCCAGCTTGACGATCGCCTGTTCCGGGCAGGCGGCATAGCATTGGTCGCACTCGAAGCAGTTGCCGCAAGAGAGACAGCGCCGCGCCTCATAGCGCGCTTCGGTTTCGCTCAACCCGGCTGTTGTCTCTTCGAAGCCATGGCTGATCCGCTGATCCGCTTCTGTTTCAGTTTGCACCGAGCGGGGCGCGTCGGCGTATATGGGCAAGTTGAGCAGAGCGAAGTCGACGATCGGGTGTTTCGCGGAGGTTTGCACCGGCTTTCCGCGCAGCCACGCGTCGATGTGGCGTGCGGCCTTCTTCCCGTGGCCTACCGCTGCTGTGACGGTTCGTTCGCTCGGCACCATGTCGCCGCCGGCGAAAAGTCCCGGCCGGCCGGTCATCATGGCGTCGTCCACCTTGACTGTGCCTCCAGCCAGGAAGGCGACTCCGGGCACATTGCGCAGGAAGCCGCTATCGGTCTGCTGACCCAGGGCCAGGACGACGGAATCGGCGGAAAGGGTCTCGAGGCGCCCGCTCGGTTGCAGATGGCCCTGCTCATCCATCTGCATCACTTCGACGGTGAGTTCGCCTTCTCCGATATCTTTAATCGTACTGAGCCATTTGATCTTGATGCCTTCCGAGAGCGCCTCGTCGGTCTCGAACGCCTGTGCGCCCATGTGGGCGCGGTCGCGATGGTAAAGGATGATCGCCTCCTCGGCGCCAAGCCGGCGCGCGGTGCGGGCCGCATCCATCGCCGTATTGCCGCCGCCATAAATCACAACGCGACGGCCAAGGCGCGGCGGCTCGCCTGTTTCGACCTGATGAAGCAGCGTGATGGCGTCGATCACGCGCGCCGCGTCGCGCGCCGGGATGTCGATGCGCTTTCCGATCTGGGCTCCGATCGCAATGAATACGGCGTGAAATTTACCCTCGGCCTGTTCGGCGAGCACGTCTTCGACCTTGTGATTGAGCGTGATCCTCACGCCCATGGATTCGATGCGGCGGATCTCCGTCATCAGAACGTCGCGTGGCAACCGATAGGCGGGGATGCCGAAATGCAGCATGCCGCCGGGCAGCGGCCCCGCTTCACGAATTTCAACCTCATGACCCAAGCGCGTAAGATGATAGCTCGCCGACAATCCGCTCGGGCCGCCGCCGACCACGAGGATGCGCTTGCCGGTCGGCGCCGCCGTCACGGGCAGGGTCCAGCCCTGCGCCGTCGCCAGATCGCCGAGGAACCGCTCCACCGCGTGAATGCTGACCGCGCTGTCAAGCTGAGCGCGGTTGCAGCCTGTCTCGCAGGGATGATAGCAAACGCGCCCATGGACGGCGGGGAACGGATTCTCGCGTAAAATCGTCTCCCAGGCGTCGCGGTATTTTCCAGCCTGCGCCAGATCGAGCCAGGCCTGCACATTCTCGCCAGCCGGGCAGGCGTTGTTGCAAGGCGGCATAAGGTCGACGTAGTGCGGCTGACGCGTGCGGACAGGACCGGCGCCTTTTTCGTGTAGAAGGTCGACGACCGGGGTGAAATCGGACTTCAGCGCTGTCATGTGCGATCTCGATCCTTCTTTAGGATGCGCTTGCGGCGGGCGTCTGCCGGGCGGCGGCCCCGGTTTCGCGCAGGAAAAGCGTCAGAATGAATGACAGCACGATGGCGCCGCCCCAGATGTAGTCAGCGTGGTGAAAGTGATCCAGCGTCAGCGGCCTGCCGCCGGACAATCGCATGAGGGCCAAGCCGAAGACCGGCGCGAGAAAAGCGCTCAGGCTGAAGACCAGGAAATTCATGGCGCCTGTCGCGCTGCCTTTGACGTTGTCCGGATTGGCTTCCTTGATCATCGAGTAAGGGATCATGGCCGCGCCGGACCCTATCCCGAAGAGAAGGCCGCCGAAATAGGGAGGGATAAACGCCTCAAGATATGAAATGCCGAGACCCGATATCATCATAAGCGCGATGCCCGCGATAAGGACGGGCTTGCGGCGGCCAATCCGGTCGGCAAGGTAGCCGAGAAGCGGGGCCCCGATCACCCAACCGAGCGGCACCATCGATGATCGCGCGACCGCTTCTTCCGTCGCGATCCCGAAACCCTGATGCAGCAACGGGACTCCCCAGATCATGTCGCCGATTGTCGTCGGCATGAACAGAAGGCCGCCAATGATTCCGCAGAGGTAGGATTGCGGGTTCGTCAGCACGACCTTGTAAGGCGCGAACATGGTCAAGAGAGAGCCATGAACTTTGTCATGGCTTGCAGGCGTCGCTACCAGCATCAGAACCGCTAGCGCCGTCAGCGCAGCGCCTGCGTAGAACCAAAAGGACTGCCAGCCGATCGAGCCATGCACCAGGGGACCGACCGCGAATTGCCCGGCGAAGCCGCCGAGCATGCCGCAGAGCTGCGTGACGCCGATAGCGGTCGCCAGCCATTTCCCCGAAAAGCCATGCACGGCGAGATAGACGGCGCCGGTGAAGGCGAAGGCCGAACCCGCGCCCTGCAGCAGCCGTCCGCCTTCCACTGTGGTGATTGCGCCGAAGCCGAACAACACGCTGCCGATGGCGGTGGACAGAACGCCGATGAAGATCGGCAGCTTGGCGCCAAATCGATCCAGCGACGCGCCTGAGACAAGCGCAAAGGCGGCGTAGGTATAATAATACATGCCGAGCAGCGCGCTGACGCCCAGCGTCGTGAGGCCGAATGCGGCCGTCAGTTCCGGGATCATCACGCCCGGCGCAGAACGCAGCGCATATTGCAGGAAGTAGAAAATGAGGCAGAGCGCCCACGCAATGATGAATGCGGTCCGCGACGCTTCCGGTTTGGCGGGCGCCTCGATGCTTGCAGCGATCACCGTCATGGCTGATCCCTCCAGGGGACCGCAGCTCTTTTTTCAGCCGGCCCAAAGCCGCGCCGTATCCTCCCCCTGAAGGATGTCACGAGCCAAATCTCCTGTGGTCAATTCGTGTGGGCGGCGAGAGGGAGCCTTTGCTCCACAAGACCTCTCATGCGCGGCCGGCCCCTTAAATCCCGGGCGCGCTTTCCTGATACCATGGCGAGAGATGGAGCGATAGGCTCGGAAACTACTTAGGTGGTTTGCGGGAAAGCGGTTCAACGCCTGCCACGGCAGAGCTTCGCCGCGGCGCCGAGCTACACTCCGAAGGCAAGGCTGACCAAGTCCAAGGGCCCAACATGGTCGAAGGCCTCAAAGAGGCGCTGACGGGCGAATAAGCCCGATCGCGTCATCTCTTTGTCAAATACGCGGAGGCTGTCGCTGGCGTCGCCGGGCCGCGGCGCAATGTTGCAAGGAAAGCGATTGCAGTTCGGCAAGCAGCGGCGCCCAAGCTTCCGCTTGCCGACCAACCTACAATACAAGGATAGGGTGAGGATTAGGGCCGCCGAAAACCGGCGGCTGCAAGGCGCGAGGTTTGGGCCATCGGCGGGGCTCGATGGAACGTTCAGTTGTGCGTCTGCAATCCTCGATTCGCGGCCGGGCGGAGTCCTGATTTGCGCCAAGCCTGATCAACCCGGCGTGATCGAATGATTGGATAGTCGCAGACCGGTTAGCTGCAGGCGGCGCTACGACGGCCGACGAGGATGATTCAGGTCGCAGATCGGCGCTGGCGCAACGTCCGTTTCTGAAAGGAAGCGAAGTCCCCCGCCCTCAACGATCGAGCATTTTCCGCGCGCCGAGTTCCTCGATGTCGATCTCGGCCTCGAGCGCATGCAGCGTCGAATCGTGAATTTCACCGGCGCGGTGAAGCCGCAACAATTCGGCGCGCCCGGCGCGGTTCGCCTCGAGAACCGCCTCGTAATGCGCCCGCCGATCGGCGGCGAGGGTCTCTCCCGCCTCGACAAGACGCTGCGCGACGGAGGCGCGGCGACGGTACTGATCGAGTAGGCGGGGGTGCCGCTCGGTCCCGTCCGGCTGGCGCGAGATGGCCTCGATCGCATTCGCCTCCGCAGCGATGATTCGCGCGTGAGCCTCATGTTGCGAGAGGTTGCGGCCGTCGCCCTTCAGCGCGAAGCCGTCGCCGAGCCGCAGCGCTGTGACGAGCGCCCGCAAAGTTGTCCCTTGAATCAGGATCGAGGCGAGGATCGCCGCCATGGTGGCGGCCATGATGAAGTCGCGACCCGGAAAGCCTGCCGGCACCGAGAGGGCGACGGCGAGGCTGACGACGCCGCGCATGCCGGCCCAGCTCATCACGATCGGCACGGCGAGAGGCGGATAAGGGTCCCGCGCCCGCAGCGACGGGATGAGAAAGCGGGGGACATAGGCCGTCGTCAGGATCCACGCGAAGCGCGCCGCGGTCATGGCGAGCAGAATGACGCCGATCGCCGGAGCGAACTGGCTCGCCTCGACGCCCGCCTCGGCGAGACGATGCAGGACAGGACGCAGGGACAGGCCGATCAGGATGAAGACCAGCGATTCCAGAAGGAAGACGGCGACCTGCCAGACCGCCGTCGCCTGGAGGCGCGTGAGCGCGGGGAAAACACTGTGCTGGCGCTGGCCGAGGACGAGGCCGCAACAGACCGTTGACAGCACCCCCGAGACATGGAGTTGCTCGCCGATAATATAGGACGCGAAGGCGCCGAGGAATCCGGCCACGATGTTCAAATGGACGTTGTCGAGCCGCCCAAGCAGGCTCGATCCCAGAAACCCGAGAGCGACGCCGACGGCGACGCCGCCCGCTGCGAGAAAGGCGAACTCCGCCGCCCCCGACCAGATATTGAAGGCTCCGGTCAGTCCGGCCGCGATGGCGAGCCGATAGAGCACGAGTCCGGTCGCATCGTTAACGAGGCTTTCGCCTTCGAGAAGCGTGACAAGCCGGCGCGGCAGGGAAAGGCCCTGCAGCGCCGCCTTCGCCGCCACCGCATCGGGCGGCGACACGATGGCGCCAAGCGCGAAACAGGCGGCCCAGGGCAGGCCTGGAACGATCGCATGGGCGGCGAGGCCAACGGCGAGCGTCGTGAAGGCGACCGCCCCGACCGCGAGTTGAAGGATGACGCGCAGATCGGCTTTGAAATCGCGCCATACGGTGAAATAGGCGCTCGAGAAGAGAAGCGGCGGCAGGAACAGGATGAGCATCAGATCGGGATCGACGTTGATCTCCGGCGCGCCCGGGACGAGGGCGATCGCGATCCCTCCGAGCGTCAGCATGGCGGAGGGCGGAAAGCGCAGCCGCCGCGCCGCGAGCTCAAGCGGGATGACGGCGGCGATCAGCATAAGAAGGATTTCAAAACGTTCGGCTGGCGGCATGGGGAGCTTGGTCTTGGGTCAGCCCTCCGCGCGGATCGGCGTCGGGGATGACGAAGGCTGTTTTGCCTGAACCTAGCGGCTTTCCCACGCTTTGGAAGCCCGCCTACGATGATGCGGCGCCTGCCGCTTTCCGCTCAAGACGGAAGGCGGCGTGCTCGATAATGTGTCCGCCTTGAAGAAGCCGCGGAGGCGCAAAAGCGATCGAAGGATCTGATTTTATTTGGCGTCCCGGAAGGGATTCGAACCCCTGACCTACGGTTTAGGAAACCGTTGCTCTATCCTGCTGAGCTACCGGGACGCGCGCCCGGCTTTGCCGCGGGCTTTGGCGAGATCGATTTATCATGTTCCGCCCGGCCGGCAAATGGCGCCCGCTACCGCGCCGCGCCCGCCTATTCTTGACTTTCGGGGCGGCGCGCTTCAGAAAAGGCGCTCTGTCTTCCCGACGAAGGCATGTTTGCAGCAGCCGGCCGCTCTTGGACGCGGGCGGCGAACGTCCGGCAGCGCGTTGCGCCCCCGGGCGCGTTTTGTGTTGGCCGCGCGCGAAAAAGATGTTTCTTGCGGGGGCTTTGGCTCCGGCCTCGTGTTTGATGATCGGTTCGGGCGCAACGGGCGCCGCGAAGTTTTGAGGATGACCGCATGTTCGAAGGGCTTTCCGAAAAGCTCTCATCCATTTTCGACTCACTGACGCGGCGCGGCGCGCTGTCGGAGGAGGACGTCAATCTCGCGCTGCGCGAGGTGCGCCGGGCGCTGCTCGAGGCCGACGTCGCGCTCGACGTCGTGCGCTCCTTCGTCGACAAGGTGCGCGCGCGGGCGATCGGCGCGAATGTCGTCAAGTCGGTGACGCCCGGCCAGATGGTCGTCAAGATCGTCAATGACGTGCTGATCGAGACGCTCGGCTCAGACGCCGATCCGATCAATCTCGACGCCGCGGCCCCCGTCGCGATCATGATGGTCGGGCTTCAGGGCGCCGGCAAGACGACGACCGCCGCCAAGATCGCCAAGCGGCTCAAGGAGCAGATGGGCCGCAAGGTCCTGATGGCCTCGCTCGACGTCAAGCGGCCGGCCGCGCAAGAGCAGCTCGCCGTGCTCGGACGTCAGGTCGGAGTCGATACGCTGCCGATCGTCGCCGGCCAGACGCCCGTGCAGATCGCCGTCAGGGCCGAACAGGCGGGGCGCCTGCAGGGCTATGACGTGGTGCTGTTCGACACGGCCGGCCGCACCCACATCGACGAAGCGCTGATGCAGGAGATGGTCGAGATCAAGGCCGCCTCGCGCCCGCATGAGATTTTGCTCGTCGCCGACAGCCTCACCGGCCAGGACGCCGTGCATCTGGCGAAAAACTTCGACGACCGAGTCGGCATCACCGGCATCGTCCTGACCCGCGTCGACGGCGACGGCCGCGGCGGCGCGGCGCTGTCGATGCGCGCGGTAACCGGCAAGCCGATCAAGCTGCTGGGCTCCGGCGAAAAAATGGACGCGCTGGAGGATTTCCATCCCTCGCGCATCGCCAACCGCATTCTCGGCATGGGCGACATTGTCTCGCTCGTCGAGAAGGCGGCGCAGACCATCGACGCCGAGAAGGCGCAGCGCATCGCCGACCGCATGCGCAAGGGCAAGTTCGACCTCGAGGATTTGTCCGACCAGCTGGCGCAGGTGGAAAAGATCGGCGGCCTCGGCGGCATCATGGGCATGCTGCCCGGCATGGGCAAGATCAAGGATCAGCTCGCCGCCGCCAATCTCGACGACCGGATCATCAAGCGCCAGCGCGCCGTCATCTCCTCGATGACGCCGAAGGAGCGGCGCAACCCGGATATTTTGAAGGCCTCGCGCAAGAAGCGGATCGCGGCCGGCTCCGGCATGAAGGTCGAGGACGTCAACAAGCTTCTAAAACAGCATCGCCAGATGGCCGACCTCATGAAGTCCATGGGCGGCGCAAAGCGCGGCGGCGGCGCGATGGGCAAGATGGCCTCGATGTTCGGCTTGCCGGCCGGGGGGATGGGCGGAGCGATGGGCGGCATGCCGCAGCCCTCGCCGGAGCAGATCGCCTCGCTGCAAAAGCAGTTTGGAGCGGCGCCCGGAGCGTTTTCGGGCGGCAAGCCGGCGCCGCAGCTTGCGCCGCCTCCGGCCTCCGGCGCGCCGAAGCCGCCGGGATCAAATCTTCCCGGACTTGGCGCAGGGCCGGCCAAGCTGCCAGGCCTTGGCGGCGGCGCGAGCGGCGGATTTTTGAGCGGGCTCAACCCGTTCGGAAAAAAGAAATGAGCTTTGGCCGGCGGGAGCCGGCTTTGACTCTTCGATGAACCACACGGAACCAACCTTTGGAGAACCAATAAAATGCCATTGAAAATTCGTCTGTCGCGCGGCGGCGCCAAGAAGCGCCCGTTCTATCGCGTGGTCGTCGCCGACTCGCGCATGCCGCGCGACGGCCGCTTCATCGAGCGCCTCGGCGTGTTCGATCCGCTGAAGGCCAAGGATTCCGCCGAGCGCGTGGTGCTCGATGCGGAAAAGGCCAAGGAATGGATCGCCAAGGGCGCGCAGCCGACCGATCGCGTCGCCCGCCTGCTCGACGGGCTCGGCGTTCTGACGCGCGAGGCGCAGAGCAACCCAAAGAAGGCGCTGCCGAAGAAGAAGGCGCAGGAGCGCGCGGCCGCGTCTGCCGCAGCGGCCGAGAAAGCCGCCGCCGCGGCTGCTCCCGAGGCCTGACCCTCGGCGCAGGAGAGGGAAGCGGCTCCCTGGAGCCGCCTCTCGTTTTCGCCGGTCCGGCTGTGACGTCTCAAGCAAGGCGCCTCTTTGCAGATGCCGCAGCGACCCCGCGTAATCATTCTGTCCACCGGCGGCACCATCGCCATGATCGCGCGCGGCTCGGACGCGGGCGCGCTGCGGCTGGGAGCGAAGGCGCTTGCCGCCGCCGTTCCACAGCTCGAAGCCATCGCCGACTGCGAGACGCGCGACATCCTCGCCAAACCTTCGGCGAGCCTGACCCTTGCCGATCAGGCGCTGATCGGGGAGGCCGCCGTCGCGGCCGCGCAGACGGCCGATGGGGTCGTCATCACTCATGGCACCGATACGCTGGAGGAGACGGCTTTCGGGCTGGCGCTACTGACCCGCATTGAGACGCCGATCGTGTTGACCGCCGCCATGCGGCGCGCGGACCAGCCCGGCGCGGACGGCCCAGCCAATCTTCTCGCCGCCGTTCGGGTCGCGGCGTCCAAGGCTGCCCGCGGCGCCGGCGTCCTCGTCGTGATCGACGACGAGATCCACGCGGGCCCGTTGATCCGCAAGTCGCATAGTTTTCGCACACACGCGTTTTCATCGGCGCCCTTCGGGCCCATCGGCTATGTCGCGGAGGACCGGGTGCGTTTTGCCCTTGTCCCCGCCGCCCCGCCGCCCCTGATGCGTTTTGGCGGAGGCCGGCCGCCCATCGTGCCAATCGTGGAGGCCGGCCCCGGCCTCGAGCGCGAAACCGTCGCCGCGCTTGCGGCGGGGGGCTTTGATGGCGTCATTCTCAGCCTGCCGGGCGCCGGCCATGTCGCCGCCGAGGCTGCGCCCGATCTCGGCCGCCTCGCCGAGCGCATGCCGGTCGTCTTCGCAAGCCGCACGGGCGCCGGCGAGACCCTCTGCGCGTCCTACGCCTATGCAGGAAGCGAGATCGACCTCATCGCGCGGGGGCTCATCCCCGCGCGCTGGCTCGACGCGCGAAAATCCCGCATTGCGCTTCAACTGGCGCTGGCGCAGGGCGCGGACCTCGCGCAAACGCGTGCGATCTTTGACGGGTTCTGAACGCGGCGGGGCGCCGAAGCGGGCGGCCGGCGGAATAAAGGACACGACGCCATGCATGCCAATGGTTCTGGCGAATGGAGCTGAAGCTTTTTGCAGGCCTGCGGCCGTTCAAGGCGGCCGATGCGGCGCGCGACATGTTGGCCGGCGTCTCGCTCGCGACGATCAATATTCCGCAGGTGCTCGGCTATACGCGCATCGCGCAAACGCCGGTCGTCACCGGCCTTTACACCGTGCTGTTGCCGCTTGTCGCCTTCGCCATTTTTGGCTCGTCGCGGCAGCTCGTCGTGTCGGCGGATTCGGCCACCGCCGCGATCTTCTCGAATTCGCTCAGCCCCCTCGCCGCGCCGATGAGCGAAAAATATATGGCGCTGGTCGCCCTGACCGCCCTGCTCGCCGCGGGTCTTCTGCTGGCGGCGCGGCTGTTCCGGCTGGGGTTTCTCGCCGATTTCCTCTCGCGAACCGTGCTTGTCGGATTTCTGACGGGCGTTGGCGCGCAGGTGGCGATCGCCATGCTCCCCGACATGTTCGGGATTGCGGCGCCGTCCGGCGGCGCGCTCCGGCAACTCTGGCGCCTTGCGCCACGCCTGGCGGAAATCAACGGTTCGAGCCTCGCGCTTGCCGGCGCGACCGCCGCCGCGATCCTGATCGGCCGCCGCCTCCTGCCCCGCTTTCCCGTCGCAATGATCGCGGTCCTTGCGGCGATCGGCGCCAGTTGGCGATTCGACTTCGCCGGCCACGGCGTCTCCTCGATCGGCCCTGTGCCCGGCGGACTGCCGGCGCTCGCTCTGCCTCCGGTCAGTGTCGACGACATGTTGGCTGTCGCGCCGATCGCCGTGTCCTGCGTCTTCGTGATTATCGCGCAAAGCGCCGCCACCGCGCGCGCCTTCGCGGAGCGGCATCATCAGCGTATCGACGCGAATGCGGATATTTTGGGCCTCGCCGCGGCGAACGCCGCCGCCGGCCTCAGCGGCGCTTTTGTCGTCAACGGCAGTCCGACGCAAACCGCCATGGCGGAGAGAGCCGGCGCGCACAGCCAATTCGCGCAGCTGACCTTTGCGGCGATCGTCCTTCTGGTGCTGTTGTTTGCGACGGGCCCGCTGCAATATCTGCCACGTAGCGTGCTTGCGGGCGTCGTCTTCGCCATTGCGGTCGGAATGATCGATCTCCAAACCCTCCGCGCCATCCGCCGCGAAAGTCCGGGCGAATTCTGGCTCGCCGTCGTGACGGCGGCGACTGTTGTCGCGATCGGCGTCGAGGCCGGCATTCTGATCGCGATCACGCTATCTTTGTTCCGGCACGTGGGTCACAGCTACAGGCCGCACACGATGGTGCTGACTCCCGACGCCAATGGCTGGTGGACGCCGATCGACGCTCTGCCGGGCGAGCAGACGGAGCCGGGACTGATAGTCTACCGCTTCGGCTCCGATTTGTTTTACGCCAATGACCACATTTTCGTGGACGAGGTGAAAGCTCTGATCGACGCCGCGCCCGACAAGGTGCGCTGGCTGATTGTCGACGCTGGCGCCATCACCGATATCGATTATTCGGCGGCGACGACGCTGCGCGATTTTCTGGGCGATCTGACCGCATCCGGCGTCACCGTGATGTTCGGTCGCGTCCGCTCCTATCTACAGGCCGATTTCGATCGGCATGGCGTCACCGCTGCGTTGGGACAGGGGCGGCTTTTCCGCACGTTGCACGAGGCGCTGACGGCCGCGCGCGGCGTTCCGCCGCCGCCTTCGAACCTATAGCTCGGCCGCCGCCCCGTCACGGGCGCGCGTCAAAGCTTCTCCGCCATATCGAGATGAGCGCGCAATTCCGGCAGCGTGGTCGCCGCCCATTGCTTCACCGAATCATTGTCGCCGCTCTTGGCGTAGCGTTCAAAAAGGTCGACGGCGGTCCGATGCGCCTTGATCTGTTCGTCCTTGTAGCTTTTCGTAAAATCGCCGCCCGAAAGCTTTTTGAGGTCGTCGAGCGTGCCCTCGTGTGATTTGTCGAGTCCCGCGGGCAAATCCACTTTCAGGCCGCGCTCGCTGACCAGAGTCTTAAGCTGGTCCGAGGTCTTTTCGTGAGCAGAGATCATATGATCGGCGAAGGCGGTCGCGGCGACGTCGCCCTTTTCTTTGGCGAGCCTGCTGGATTTGATTTCAAACATGTCGCTGATCGCGACCTGACGAACAAAATCAGACGTGCTTGGGCTCACGCCCAAGACCGAGTTGATTCCTGTCTTTTCCGCCAAAGACTCTGCATTGGCGAAGCTCGTGAAGGCGATCAGCGCAGCCCCGACCATGATGACGCGTTTCATGATTGCTCCCTTTTCCGCAAAGGATTGTCATGGCGCCACAACCCGGCCGCGTCGCACGGGTTCCAACTCAAGATGTAGGGTTGTTGTCTTAGGAAGACGCGAGCCGCAGCGGCTCAGTTCGAGCGGAGGCGCGGCTTTCCCGCCATTTTCAGGCGGCGGCCATCTGATCGAGCAGCGCCAAGGTGTGCCTTGCGATCATGCCTTCCTCGTCGGTCGGGATGACGAAAACCCGCGTGCGCGAACGCTCGGAGGAGATGACTTCCGCGTTGGCGCTGTTGGCGCTGCGGTCGAGTTCGACGCCGATCCACTCCATGCCTTCAAGCACGCGCTCGCGCACATGGCGGGAATTTTCGCCGATGCCGCCGCAGAATACGATGGCGTCGATCCCCTTGAGCACGGCGGCCAGACCGCCGAGCTCACGGCGGATGCGGAATACGAAATATTCGATCGCCTGCTGCGCTTCCAATGTGTCTGCGGCTTCAAGTTCGCGCATGTCATGCGAAAGGCCGGAGAGCCCTTTAAGGCCTGACTCGCGATAGAGGAGATCTGTGATCTCCGCCGCGCTCATCTTCTTTTCCTGCATCAGATAGAGCACGACGCCGGGGTCGAGCTGACCGCAACGCGTGCCCATCGGCAGGCCGTCGAGCGCGGTAAAACCCATCGAGCTCGCGACCGACAGCCCATCGCGGATCGCGCACATCGAGGCGCCATTGCCAAGATGGGCGACAACGACGCGTCCGGCAGCGTGAAGCGGCGCGATCTCGCGCAGGCGCCGGACGATATATTCATAGGAAAGCCCGTGAAAGCCGTAGCGCCGCACGCCCTCATCGTAAAAACGGCGCGGCAGCGCGAAGACGTCATTGACGAATGGATGGGTGCGATGGAAGGCCGTGTCGAAACAGGCGACCTGTTCAACATGAGGCCAGGCCTCGCGCGCGCCCAGAATGCCGGCAATATTATAGGGCTCATGCAATGGCGCGAGCGGGATCAGCGTGTGGAGATATTTGAGCACCTCGTC
The DNA here is from genome assembly GCF_000021745.1 of Methylocella silvestris BL2. NCBI lineage: Bacteria > Pseudomonadati > Pseudomonadota > Alphaproteobacteria > Hyphomicrobiales > Beijerinckiaceae > Methylocella > Methylocella silvestris. The sequence goes on along the minus strand of NC_011666.1, from coordinate 3,283,422 downwards.
GGTGACGATCACGGGCGCCGAATAATGGACGCCGCCATGGACGACGCGGTGCCCCGCCGCGACGACCTCGGCGTCCGGGAAGGCGCTCTGGCGCCAAGCGAGAATGCGCCGCAGCGCCTCGGCATGGAACGGCGCGTCGACGTGCTCCGTTCGTTTGACTTCGTAGATTTTGGCGCCGGCGCCGTCATGGACGGTGATGCGGCGCTCCTCGCCGACCATCTCGGCGAGGCCGATCGCCATCGGCGTCAGCTCCTTCGCCGAGCCCTCTTGCGTCAACCCTTCCCGGAACAGCGCGAATTTGATCGAGGACGATCCGGCGTTGAGGGTTATGACGCAGCGGCTCATCTTCCGCTCTCCTCGGTGGTCGCGACCGCGCTCTTGCCGGTCGCCAGCCAATGCGCATAGAGCACGGCCACAGCGCAGGAGAATAGCCGCGAGGCTTCATCATCCGCCCGGCTGGTGAGCAGCACGGGAACCTTCGCGCCAATGACAAGACCCGCTCCCTCGGCCTGCGCGGCGTAGGTCAGCTCCTTGGCGAGGATGTTGCCGGATTCAAGATTCGGCGCGACGAGAATGTCGGCGCGCCCGGCGACCAGCGAGGTCAGCCCCTTGGTCCGCGCGGCGGAGATGCTGATTGCATTGTCCATGGCGAGCGGGCCGTCCACCACGCCGCCGGTGATCTGTCCGCGCTCGCTCATTTTCGAGAGCGCCGCCGCATCCAGCGTCGATTGGATCTTGGGGTTGACCAGCTCGACCGCCGACAGAATCCCGACCTTGGGCTTCGCCAAGCCGAGCGCAAGGCCAAGGTCGATCGCATTTTGCACGATGTCGACTTTTTCTTCGAGTGTCGGGGCGATGTTGATCGCCGCATCGGTGACGAGGATCAGCTGCGACAGGGAGGGCGCGTCCATGACGAACACATGGCTGATGCGCCGGCCGGTGCGAAGGCCGCCCTGCGACTTCACGACATGGCGCAGCAATTCATCGCTGTGCAGATGCCCCTTCATCACCGCCTGCGCCTTGCCAAGATGGACGAGTTCGACCGCTCGCGCCGCAGCCGCGTCGTGGCTCGGCAGATTTTCGATTTCAACCCCGGTCAGATCGGCGCCGCGGCTGGCCGCAATAGCACGAATCTTCGCCTCGTCGCCGATCAGGATCGGGACGATCAAATGCTCCCTGCCCCCGGCGAGCGCGCCCATCAGCGCATTCTCTTCCTCGGGCGCGACGACCGCTGTCGGCATCGCCGGCAGATTGGCGCAGGCGGCCAGCAAACGCTGCACATGGCGATGGCGCTCGACCCGCAGTTCCGGGAGCTCGACGAGCTCGAATGTCTCCTTGGTCTCAGGCGCGCGGACCTCCGCCGTCCCGTCGACCAAGAGTTCTCCGTCGCGCTCGACCCTGGTTTGCAGCACGACAGTCGCGGGCGGCCGCAGCGCCTCGACCCGCACCGATATCGTCAGCTTATCGCCGACGCGGGCCCTGGCGTGGAAGCGCAGGTTCTGCGCCTCATAGATCGTGCCGGGGCCGGGCAATAGATTGCCGAGGACCGCGGAAAACAGCGAGGCGACCCACATGGAAGGCGCCGCCGGCGGCGCGGCGGGCGCGTTCTCGCCAGGCGCCGCCGGCAAATTGAGCGGGTTGAGATTGCCGCTCACATGCGCGAACACATAGAGGTCGTTCGGAGTGACGATACGGGTGATCGACGCCTCCTCGCCGACCGCCAGTTCCGAATATAGCCGGTTCGAATGCGTCATTGCAGCGTCTCAAGCACTTCGTGCTCGCGGAACTGACGCGCCGAATCGCTGCGGACGAGGGCGCCGTCGTCCGGCGCGCCCAGCCGTTGGCGCAGCCGCGCGAACATGGCGATGGTCGGTTCGCTCATTTCCCTGACGTCGCCAACGATATCCTTGACGAGTTCGAGCGCGCGCCGGCGGTCCGCGTCAATGGGCAAAAGATCGGGCAAGGTCGCCAGCGCCGCCTCCGGTTCGAAGTCGATAATCAGCGTTTGCTCATGGATGATCCGCGTGCGCTCGCTCTCGCCAAGGCTTTTGAACGGCTCTGCATTCTGCAGCGTGGCCCTGGATCGTTCAAGGCGGGTCTGGCGCACTTCCCCGCGCGAGCGCGCGAGCAGGACCAGCATGCGGATCACCGCCTCGGCGAAGCCGCCGCGCGACAGATTCGCCAGCGCTTCATTCACGAGCGGCAGTTCGCGCAACCCATCGGCCGGATCGCTCGCGGGCGGCGAGCGATCGCGGTCCGTCAGGCGAGACAGCAGCGGATTGGAATAGATCGCGAAGAAGGCGAGTTCGTCGAACGCGCCGCGCAGATCGCTCCAGAAATTCATCGACTGCTCGATCATCGCCGCGGTCAGCTTTTCCGTGGCGAAGAAGGGATTGCCCGCCGCGACGGGCTTCCGCGCTTCCCGCGCCGCGGCGGCGAGCGGCGCGACAAGCGGCATCACAGGATTGCGGTCCGACAGAATCACGCGGCGGGCGCGCAGCGGATGCGCCCGCGCCATTGCCTGCGCGGAGGCCGGGGTCGCCAATGCCTGGATTGTCGGCCGCAGCAGCATTTCGTAAAGATCAACGCCAAATTCGGAAAGACGCGCGACGGCCTCGAAAGCCTCGTCCTCGGCGCCGTCGTCGAACGCATTGAGATCGGCGAGGGTGCGCTCCTCGAAACCGACGAGATAGCTCGGCTCGGTAGCGTCCGAGACGAGCTTTTCGATCTGCATTTCATAGAGGCCCGGCGCCAGCGCCTCGATCGCGTCGAGCGTCGAGACGATGCGGTCGTGCTCCTTCAGCGCCACCTTGGCGGACACGAAGATGCCAAGATGGCCGATATCCTCATGCACGATGTAGAGGATCTTCTGGCCGCGCGCGCGTATCTCGCGTTCGTCGCCATAGACTTTGGCGATCCAGGCGAGCGCCTGCGGCGGCGGCGTGATATCGTCGCCCTTGCTGGCGAAAATGATGATGGGCGATTTGATCTTCCGCAAATCCACCGCGCCACGACCGCCGAGCATGGCGTCGCCGCGCTCCAATTTGTCGCCGATGAAGAGATTTTCGACGATCCAGCGGATCTCCGCTTCGTTCAAATCATAAAATGACGACCACCATTTTTCGAACGCCTTGAAGCGCGGCCCCTCGCTGTCGACATTGGCGAAGACGTTGTAATATTTGCTCCACCATGTGTTGCCGGGATTCATGGATTCGAAGTTGAAGACGAGATTGGCGCCGTCGAAACGGCCATTGCCAAGATCCGACAAAAGCAGAACCGGCATCGCGCCGCCCTTGAGCCCGCCCTTGTAGCGGAGCGGATTCTTGCCGCGTTCGCCGGCCCAATAGCTGAGCGGCGCGCCATTCAGCACGATCGGGCCGGTGACATAGGGGTTCGAGGCGGCGACGAGCGCAGCGGCCCAGCCGCCCTGGCAATTGCCAAGGATCGCCGGCTTGTCGGCGCCGGGATGACGCCGCGACACTTCCCGCACGAAGAGGCCTTCCGCCGCGCAGACATCGGCAAGAGTCTGGCCTGGCTCGGGATCGGGAAAGAAAATCACGAAATAGACGGCGTGGCCATGCGCGAGGGCGACGCCAACTTCGCTGTCGAGCTTGAAACCACCGATGCCGGGGCCGTGCCCGGCGCGCGGGTCAATGATCATGAAGGGCCGGCGCATCGGATCGACCGGCGTTCCCTCCGGCGGAATGATGCGGACCAGCGCATAATTCACCGGCCGGCTCATCTTGCGGCCGTCGAGCGCCATCTCATAATCATAGACGAGCACAGGAGTGCGCTCGCCCGCCATTTGCTCGTTGAACGCATTGCCGACGTCGCGCATGATGTCGAGAAACAACACGGAGCGCTGCGCAAAGTCGACCGCATAATCCGTAAACTCGCGCAACAGCTCAGCGCCGTCGCGGCGCGGCGACCAGATCTCGCGGAGTTTGGCCGCGTTTTCCTTGCGCGCCTCCCCTTGCGCCGCCCCGATGCGCGCAAGGTGGCCGGAGCGCAGCTTCTGCAGCGATTGCGACAGCGCCGTGACATCGCTCAGACGGCGGTTCAGACTTTCGCTTTTCTGGGCGAGGCCGAAACGCTCCAGCGTCCCAGCGGATTGCGCTATAGGCTTCATCGGATTGTCCTTAATCGTTGCAGCGGAATATGTGGGCGCGGCGGCGGGCCGACGTCAGCTCAGGCGACGATATTGAGGCCCGCATCCACATAGATTGTGTCGCCGGTCATGCCCGACGAAGCGCCGCTTACAAGAAAGGCGACAACGCGTCCGACCTCGGCGATATTGACGATCCTTCGGCTCGGGGCGCGTTCGATGGCGTCGTCGATCAGGTCCTTGAATTCGGCGATGCCGCTCGAGGCGCGCGTCAGCAGAGGCCCCGGCGAAACCGCATGGACGCGGATGCGCTGCGGCCCGAGTTCGGCCGCCAGATAGCGCACGCTCGCCTCCAGCGCCGCCTTGACCGGCCCCATCATGTTGTAATTCTGAACGACCTTGTCGGCGCCATGATAGGTCATGGTCAGAAGCGCGCCGCCGTCGGTCATCAGCGGCTCGGCAAGCCGGGCCATCGCGATAAAGGAATGGCACGACACCGCCATCGCCTGCTGGAAGCCGGCAAGCGAGCAGTCGACGACGCGGCCGTGCAGATCATCGCGCGGGGCGAAGGCGATCGAATGAACGAGGAAGTCGAGCCGGCCCCATTTGGCCCGGACCGCGTCGAACACGGCCTCCATCTGCCCGGGCGTCTCGACGTCGAGCGGAAGGATCAGCTCAGCGCCCAGCGCCTCCGCCAGCGGCCGGACGAAAGGCTCCGCCTTTTCATTGAGATAGGTGACGGCGAGATCGGCCCCTAGCTCGCGCAACGTGGCGGCCGAGCCAAAAGCGATGCTGTCCGCATTGGCGACGCCAACGATCAGCCCCTTGCGCCCGCGCAACATGTCGCCGATGCGCATCGAGGGGTCCCAGATTGGCGCAGGGAAATCACGGCTTGCGGGCTGCTCCGACACAAACGCCTCTGGGAACATATGTGCAACGCCAGAAGCGCCGCTTCAGTTGTTCATAAATAAATCTTATCGCAGAATTATGACGCAGCGCAACATAAACCGCCTGATCGGTCGGATCGCGGCGCAGGGGAACTCCTAAAAAACCGAAGCCAGGCACGTCGAAAAAGGAATCGGGGCGAGCGGTTCTTGACCGCGAATTCATAGGCCAGACCGCCGAGGAAGCCTTCCTCTCGCCCTCGATCCGGCCGCCGGGCGAAGTTGATTGACCCGCCGGCCGGCATCGGACCGGGCCTGATTTCACACCGCTGCAAGGCGGGGTGGCGCCGGATCGGCTTCTGGTTATGATAGCGGGAATCCTTGGGTTTCCGGGTGCAGACAATGCTGACAATAGGCTATCAACTTGCCGCAGCGCGGGCGCTGATCGGCATGGATCGGACGACCTTGGCCAAATTGGCGAAAGTCGGCGAAGAGACGATCACGACCATGGAATCCGCCAAGGACAGCGCGATAGCGGGTCATCTTGAGGCTCTCGCCGCGGTTCAGCGCGCGCTTGAGGCGGCGGGCGTCGCGTTTCTCGGCGACGGCTATCCGGGCGTCCGCCTGAAGAACGGATCACAAAACGGCGGCTCGATCGACGTCGAAGACCTGACCAGCGAAAACGACGAATAGAGCCGCCGCGCCCCATTCCTCCGCGCCGCACATATGACGAACGTCCCGCGCCTGTGGTTTGGCGCAACGGACGCTTTTGCGCCGCGGAACAACTTTGCGCTTTGCCCGCACAGACATTACTCATATCATTTTATGTAGTGAATTTCGATTCGAATATTATGCTGCAACCGATTTGCTGTGAGGCTTGAATGTCAAGATATGAGAAGGGCCATAAGGCTGATACGCATCGCCGCGTCGTCGAGATCGCCGCTCAACGGTTTCGGGCGGAAGGAGTTGACGGCGTCGGCGTCGCCTCGCTCATGGCCGACGCAGGGCTGACCCATGGCGGGTTCTACGCCCATTTCGCCTCGAAGGAAGCCTTGGTCAAGGAAGCGCTGATTCTCGCGCTCAGCTCCTCCTCCGCCTATGCGAAGGGCGTGACCGCCGACCCCGCGTCGCCTCTCGATTTGCGCGCCTATGTCGATTTTTATCTATCTCCAGCGCATCGCGATAAGCCCGCGACCAGCTGCGCCATGGCGGCCCTCGCGCCCGAGGTGACGCGCCGTCCAAAAGCCACCCGCGCCGCATTCGGCAAGGAGCTGCAACGCCTCATCGCCCGGATTTCGACAGGCCTGCCGGAAAAATTATCTCCCGAGCATCGTCTCGGTTTGGCCTATGGGATCTTCGCCCAATTGATGGGAAGCCTGCAGCTCGCCCGTGTGATCGCCGATAAGGCGCTCTCCGATCAGGTGCTTGCGCTCGGCCGCAACAACGCGCTCGCTTTCGCCGGCCTCGCACAACAGCCCGCAGGAGAAAAGGCGGCGGCAGTTTCAAAAAAGCGCTGAACCGGCAGTCGCGAGCGCCTCGACGCCAACACAACAGGAGTATAATTTTCCCTGTCAATGATCTGGATCATATTTTGATGCAATACTTTGAGACTTGCGTTCGCGCGCGGCGCCCGTCGAACGAAGGCGCATGATGTACTGGCTTGACGGCGCCCTCTACCCGGACGCCCGCGCGCCGTTCGATCTTGGCGACCGGGGGCTGACGCTCGGCGACGGCGTGTTCGATACCGCGCTCGTGTTGAACGGCCGCGCGTTCCTCGCAGAGGCGCATCTTGCGCGTCTCATGAACGCGTTGCGCGAACTTGGGATCGACGCCGACGAAGGCTCCATCCGCCAATGTATCGGCGCGCTCGCGGCCGGCGGGGAGCGGCATGTGCTGCGCGTCACCGTCACGCGCGGCGCGGGGCTGCGCGGCCTTGTTCCCACCGGCGTTCAGAAGCCGGCGATCTTTGGCGCCCTTTCGCCCTTCACGCCGGCCTTCTTCGGGCCGCCGCTTGCGATCGACGTCGCGGAAATCCGGCGCAATGAAACCTCGCCGACCTCGCGCCTGAAAACGCTTTCCTATCTCGACGCCATCCTCGCCATGCGGAGGGCAGCCGCGCGCGGCTGCAATGAGGCGCTGTTTCTCAACGGCGCGGGACGCGTCGCCTGCGCCTCGATCGGCAATCTGTTTGCGCTCTATGGCGACGAACTCGCGACCCCGCCGCTTGCAGACGGCGCGCTGCCCGGAATCATCCGGGGGTTTCTGCTGGAGCAGGGGCCGGCGCTCGGCCTCCACTGCCGGGAACGCGCGCTGACCCTTGAGGAATTCTGCGCCGCCGATGCCGCCTTCATGACCAACAGTCTCCGGCTGATCGCCCCCGTCGAGCGGATCGGCGCCGTTGCAATCGGCGCGAAAGGCGCCAAGATCGTCGAAGCGCTGCAAGATCTCCTGCGGCGCGCCATCGCCGCCGAATGCGGGGTTGAAATCCGATGATTCGCGCGCGCCGCGCCAGCGATCCCTTCACTGTCGCGGGCGCCATGCTGCGCTCGGCCTTCGGCTCGATCGCGCCGCCGTTGCGCCTCGCCGGGCGCGCCGCCGCCGACCTCGTCTTTCCGCCCTCCTGCCTCAGCTGCCGGCAGGCGACCGCCGCGCATGGCTCGCTCTGCGCCGCCTGCTGGTCGAAAGTGCGCTTCATCGAACGGCCGTTCTGCGAACGTCTCGGCGTCCCCTTTGCCGTCGATCTCGGCGACGAAGGCCTGCTCTCGCCCGACGCAGTGGCGAACCCGCCCGTCTATGAACGCGCCCGCGCCGTCGCGCAGTTCGAGGACGGGCCCGTCCGCCACCTCATCCACCGGTTGAAATATGGCGACCGGATGGAGCTCGCAAAGCCGCTCGGGGCCTGGATGGCGCGCGCCGGCGCCGATATCCTCAACGACGCCGACTGCCTGATGCCGATCCCGCTCCACCGCGGGCGGCTGTTTTCACGCCGCTTCAATCAGGCGCAGGCGATGGCGCAGGCGGTCTCGGCCGCGAGCGGCGTCCCGGTCGATCCGCTTTGTCTCGAGCGAGTAAAGCCGACGCAATCGCAGGTGCGCCTCACGAAGTCGCAGCGCGCCCTCAACATGCAGGGCGCCTTTCGCGTCAAGGAAGAGACGATCGCGCAGGTTGAAGGCCGCGCCATCGTGCTGGTCGACGACGTCATGACCTCGGGCGCGACGGTGAACGCGGCCGCCCGCGCGCTGCTACGCGCCAAGGCGGAGCGCGTCGACGTTCTGGTGTTTGCGCGCGTTATCTAGGAAAGCCTACGCCGCCTTGACCTCCAGGTCGGGCGCGACCGTGAATTTCGCTTCCGTCTTGGCCTTGATTTCGTCGACCGTGACGCCATCGGCGAGCCGCACCAGAACCATGCCGGTCCCACCCGCCTTGTCGATGTCGAACACGGCGAGATCGCTAATCACGCGGTCGACGACCGCCGAGCCCGTCAGCGGCAGCGTGCAATGATGCAGCAGCTTCGATTGCCCCTTGGCGGTATGCTCCATGACGACGACGACGCGCTTGACGCCGGCGACAAGATCCATCGCGCCGCCCATCCCCTTGACCATTTTGCCGGGGATCATCCAATTGGCGAGATCGCCCTTTTCGGTGACCTCCATCGCGCCAAGGATGGCGAGATCGATGTGGCCGCCGCGGATCATGCCAAAACTGTCGGCGGAGGAGAAAAAGCTGGTTGTCGGCAGTTCGGTGATGGTCTGCTTGCCGGCGTTGATAAGATCGGGGTCTTCCTCGCCCTCAAAGGGGAAGGGTCCCATGCCGAGCATGCCGTTTTCGCTCTGCAACTGCACATTCATGCCGGCCGGAATATAATTGGCGACGAGCGTCGGAATGCCGATGCCGAGATTGACATAAAAACCGTCGCGCAATTCCTTGGCGGCCTCGGCCGCCATCTGATCCCTCGTCCAGGCCATCGATTTCTATCTCCTTGAATGGGGTCGCTCAGGCCGCTGCGCGAGGACGCGTCGTCCGCTTCTCGATCAGCTTGGCGATGTTTGGCGTATGCACGATGCGCTGGACGAAAATGCCGGGGGTATGGATCTGGTCGGGGTCGATCTCGCCAGCGGGCACGAGATGCTCGACCTCGGCGATCGTCATTTTGCCGGCGCTCGCCATCATCGGATTGAAATTTCGCGCGGTCTTCCGAAACACAAGATTTCCCTCCGTGTCGCCCTTCCAGGCATGCACGAGGGAAACGTCGGCGACGATGCCGCGCTCCATGACATAGGTCGCGCCGTCGAAGTCGCGGATTTCCTTGCCGTCGGCGATCACCGTGCCGACGCCCGTCTTGGTGAAGAAGGCCGGAATGCCCGCCCCGCCCGCCCTGATGCGTTCGGCCAGCGTGCCCTGCGGATTGAATTCAAGTTCCAGCTCGCCCGATAAAAACAGCTGTTCGAACAGCTTGTTTTCGCCGACATAGGACGACACCATCTTTCTGATCTGCCGCGTCTCAAGCAGCAGGCCGAGCCCTGCGCCGTCGACGCCGGCGTTGTTCGAGACGACGGTCAAATTCTTGACGCCAGTATCGCGCAGGGCATGAATGAGTTCGGTCGGAATGCCGCAGAGACCAAAGCCGCCGCACATCATGATCATGCCGTCCTTGACGGCATCCGCCAGAGCCGACTTTGCGTCTGGAAAAACCTTATTCATGCGCGGCGCCCGCCTCCGATTGATTTCGGCGGCGGGTCATTTCGACGCAGCCGCGCGCCCAATATAGCCAAGGCGAAAAAATGATCCAGCAGGTTTTCGCAATGCAGAAGAGCGTTTTGCGCCCGCCGCCAGAGGGACCAAGGGCGGCGCCTTACGGCGTCGCGCCATGCTCGGGATGGCGGCCCCATTGAGCGCGAACGCCATCTTCGACCGCGCTTTGCTGCGCCGCAGGTTTTTGCGCGCGGCGCGCTCCGGCTTCGAGGATTTTTTGCTCCAGGCCGTGATCGACGGCGTCTGCGAACGCCTCACGCTGGTAATGCGGCCATTCCCCACCGCCGCCGACATCGGCACGCCTTCGCCGGAACTGGCGCGGCGCCTCGCGGGCGAAGGACGCGTCGTGACGCGCATGGCGCCCATCGCGGCGGCGCTTGGCGGCTGCGGGCTGCGGCTCGTCGGCGATGAGGAGGCGCTGCCCTTTCAGGAGGCGAGCTTCGATCTCGCCGTCTCCGCGCTCAATCTGCAAAGCGTCAATGATCTGCCGGGCGCGCTGATCCAGATCCGCCGCGCGCTCAAAGCCGACGGACTTTTCCTCGGCTGCCTCCTTGGCGGGCGCACCCTGCATGAATTGCGCAGCGCGCTTGCTGTGGCCGAAACCGAGGTCAGCGGCGGGACCAGCCCGCGCGTCGCGCCTTTCGCTGATGTTCGCGATATGGGCGGCCTGCTGCAACGGGCCGGCTTCGCCCTGCCCGTCGCCGACAGCGAAACGACGATCGTGCGCTATCGCGATCTATTCGCCCTGATGGCCGATCTGCGCGCCATGGGCGCAACCAATGCGCTGGTTGCGCGGCGACGCCTGCTCGCCCGCCGAGCTCTGTTCCACCGGGCGGCAGAAATTTACGCCGAACGCTTCAGCGATGCCGACGGGCGCATCCGCGCGACATTCGACCTCGTCTTCATCTCCGGCTGGGCGCCGCATGAAAGCCAGCAGAAGCCGCTGCGGCCGGGGTCGGCGCAAATGCGTCTCGCCGACGCGCTTGGCGGGGCCAAGCCGCCCGAGACGCAGTAGCAGACCTACTGCGCCAGCTCCCAGGCGACCTGCACCTCGACGCGCAGCGTCTGCACGCCGGGCTCGATCGGGATCGCAACGCTGGCCGCGTCGCTCTTGGCCGCCCGCGCCGCCATCGCCATTGGCATCGGGCGCTCGCCGCCATCGGGCCGGGAGATTTCGAGCACGCGCCCGAGCCTTATTCCGAGGCCGCTCGTAAATGACGTCGCCTTGCGCAGCGCGTCGCGCACGGCCTCGCCGCGCAGTGCGTCGTATTTCGCCTCCTTCTGATCGACGTCGAATTCGACGCCGCCAAACTGATTGGCGCCCTTCTCGATCCATTGCCGCGCCAGCGCGCCGGCCTTTTCGATCTGCCGGACCCGGACGGAGAGATCATTGCGGGCCTGATAGCCGCGCAAGGTCCGCTTGGTCACGCGGCCATTGGCGTCGGTCGTCTCATCATAGACGGGCATGAGCGTCACCCCGAGGGTGCGAATGTCGCGCGGGTCGATCCCCGCGGCCTTGATGTCGGCGATCACCGCCTGCGCCGCTTTGGCGTTTTCATTGGCGGCCTCAGTTGCGGTTGGCCGCTCGGTTTCGACGCCAAGCGAGAGGATGGCGATGTTGGGCGCGACTTCGAGGGTCGCCTCGCCCGTCATGGCGATCGAAGGCACCGTGTCCTTCAGGGTGAGAAATTCCTGCGCAGAAGCGGCGCTTGCCCCGGAGGCCAGGACCGCGGCGAGCGCGAGGCGGGTGGGCAGCGAACGAAAAATTGGCATGTTGTGTCCCGGATTCAGGTCGAGCGCCGATCATGCGCCTTTCATGCGCCTTGCTTTGTGAACGGGTGATCAACGCGTCGGGATTGTGGAGAAATCCCGCCTTCCATGGTAAGAGGCGCGGATGACCTCGTCCACTTTGCTTGAAACGCCGGCCGCCGCGGCCGATCACGATTGCGCCAGCGCGCCGCGCTCGCTCGCCGGACTGACCCGAGACGGGCTCGCCGCCGCACTTCTGGAGATCGGCGCCCCCGAGCGGGAGCTGCGCATGCGCACGGCGCAGCTCTGGCACTGGATCTATCATCGCGGCGCCGGCTCCTTCGACGACATGCTGAACGTCAGCAAGGTTTTACGCACGCAACTCGCAGAAAAGTTCACGCTGGCGCGGCCGCAGATCGTGACCGAGCAAGTTTCAACAGACGGCACGCGCAAATGGCTGATCCGCTTTGCGCCATCTGCCGAGAGCGATCGCCTCGCCGAAGTCGAATGCGTCTATATCCCGGATGTGGACCGCGGCACGCTCTGCGTCTCGAGCCAGGTCGGCTGCACGCTGACCTGCTCCTTCTGCCACACAGGCACACAGAAATTTGTGCGCAATTTAACAGCGCAAGAGATTATCGCTCAATTGATTATAGCCCGCGACAGGATTGGCGATTTCCCGGGGCTGGCGCCGCGGGACGGCAAGGGCTCGAACAGCGGCTCGCGCCTTGTCACCAATATCGTTTTCATGGGCATGGGCGAACCGCTCTACAATCTCGACAATGTCGTCGACGCGGTATCCGTCCTGTCCGACGGCGACGGGCTGTCCCTGTCGCGGCGGCGAATCACGGTTTCGACCGCCGGGGTCGTCCCAAAGCTTCCGGAGCTTGGTGAAAAGACCGGGGCCATGCTGGCGATCTCGCTGCACGCCGTGCGCGACGAATTGCGCAACACGCTTGTGCCGCTCAACAAGAAATATCCGATCGCCGCGCTTCTGCAAGCCTGCCGCGATTATCCCGGCGCCTCCAATGCGCGGCGGATCACCTTCGAATATGTCATGCTGAAGGGGATCAATGATTCTCCGTCCGACGCGCGCGAGCTGGTGCGCCTATTGAAAGGCATCCCGGCCAAGATCAATTTGATCCCGTTCAATCCATGGCCCGGAACGGCCTATGAATGTTCGGACGACGCCGTGATCGAGAAATTTTCGGATATCGTCTTCAACGCCGGCTATGCGAGCCCCGTACGCACGCCGCGCGGGCGCGACATTCTCGCCGCCTGCGGCCAGCTGAAAAGCGAGACCGAAAAACTCAGGGCCCGCGCGCTTCTGGTCGCCGGAGACTGAGCGCGAGGCCCATTGCCGCCAGCGCCGTAAGCCCCACGGAGATCACTGCGTTCCAGACCGCGAGCGAGAAGCCGAGGACGCGCAACGATACCTCATCGCAGCGCACCACCTTGACGGTTTGCAGCTGCTTTAGAAAATCATTCACCGAGCTGGCGTGATCGAGCGGGCCTGTGCAATCACTCGGCCCCGGCCAAAAGCGCCACTCGACGCCGGCGTGATAGACGCCAAGCGCGGCCCCCACCGCGAAGATGAGGGCGATCGCGGCAAAGCAGGCGGCCAGCAGCCCCGGCCGGCTGCGCCCGGCAAGCCACGCGGCGAGAGCCGCAAGCGGCATTGCGACATAATAAGGGATGCGCTCCTTGAGACAGAGCTCGCAAGGCGCATAGCCCAGCGTCTGGAACATCCACGCTCCGCCAATCGACCCCGCGGCTACAAGGAAAATGACGGCGGCGAGCCGCAAGGGCGTCAGAAACTCTGACATAGCGCTCTCAAAGGGAATGGCCGGCGATCCAGAAGCCGAGCACGATAATGACGGCGAGGATCAGGATGAACCAGCCGAAGTAGCGGTCGAGCAGCTTCTTGATCGGCTCGCCATAATATTTGAGGACCAGCGCGAGGGCGAAAAAGCGGGCGCCGCGCGTGATCATGCACAGCAGGACGAACAGGGGCAAATTATAGGCGAGGAGGCCGCTGACGATCGTCACAAGCTTGAACGGGATCGGCGTAAATCCTTTGATCAGAATGACCGCCCAACCCCATTTGGCGTAAAGCGCTCGCATTTCATCAACGCGCGCGCCATAGCCGTAAAGATCGATCAGCCATTTGCCGACCGTCTCATAAAGCAGCGCGCCAATGGCGTAGCCAAGCAGGGCGCCGAGCACGGAGCCGACCGTGCAGATCAACGCATAGGTCCAGGCCCGTTTCGGCTGGGCGATCGACATCGGCACCAGGATCGCGTCGGGCGGTACGGGAAAGAACGAACTCTCGGCGAAGGCGATGAGGCCGAGCGCGAGGGGCGCATGCCGGCTCTCGGCGAGCTGCAGGGTCCATCGATACAGTTTTTGAAACATCGTTCCCCTGGCCGAAAGCGCCGGGCGCGAAAGGTCGCGGCTACGGCTGTCGGAAGATGCGGCCGCCCGTGACGCGGTCGAAGCGAGGCTGCCGCTTGTCGGCGTCATGCTCCAGGGGCCAGCTGAGGTTTAGCCTCTTTTGCGCGGCGATGTCCACAAACCGCGCCGCGGCGGATGGTCCCCTTTTGGGATTTGCCGCGGCGATCGGCTATGCTGGCCGCGCGGCCGATGCGTGCCGCCGCTTGCCCGCCGGAAGGCTCTCGAAGAGGATTTGATGCCGCGCCGCGACAGTTTTGGACGATCGGGGACGGCGGCTGCCGAAGAGGATGCGCGCGCGCCGGCGCAATTGCGCCTTCTGCCGGCCGAGGCCCGCGCGCGGCTGCAAGGCTTCAACGCCGCGCTCCTCGCCTCCCATAGCGCCACTGCGACGCTTGAGCAGTGGCGCCGCGGCGCCGCAGCGGGCGGCCCGATCCGCGCGCGGCGGATCGCGGGCCCGGACAAGGCCCCGACCCGCGAGCAGCGCGAGCGGCTCGAAGTCGGCCGCGACGAGATCGTGCTTTACCGTCGCGTCGAACTTGGCTGCGGCGGCGCCGTTCTCTCGGAAGCCGAGAACTGGTATGTGCCGAGCCGCCTCAGTCCCAGCATCCGAGCGTTGCTGGAGGCGAGCGATACGCCGTTCGGCCGCGCGATCATCCCGCTCCATCCGGTGCGAAAGACCTTCGCCGTCGAAATGTTCTGGCCCCCTGCGGAGGATGCGCAGCCCGCGATATCGGCAATTCCCTGGCGGGTGCTGCAGCATCGCGCGCTCGTCCATGGCCCCGACGGGCGGCCCTTTTCCGAGGTGAATGAATTTTACACGCGCGAGATTCTGGCCTTGGGCGAGGATGAGCTGCCTCAGGACAAATCGACCGCGTAGCGCTTCAGATCCGCCAGCGCGCAGGATTCGAGCGCGCCTTCATGCGTCGCCTGCAGCACCACACGCGGGGCGGCGTCGGCCTCCAGCGCCTCGGCCCAGCGCGGCGCGCAGAGGCACCAGCGATCGCCGGGCGTAAGCCCCGGAAAGCCATATTGGGGCAGCGGCGTCGAGAGATCATTGCCGCGCGACTTCGAGAAGCGCAGAAATTCCGCGTCGACGACGATGCAGACCGTGTGGCTGCCGACATCCTCGGCGGCGGTGTCGCAGCAGCCGTTGCGGAAGAAGCCGGTCAGGGGATCATCGGAGCAGCCGGCAAGCGGCTGTCCCAGAACATTGCGTGACGGGCGCCGTCCGCCGCCGCCCGTATCGTCCCTCAACATGACATTCTCCGCGATGGAGAGAGGCAAGCCGCCGCCGCCGATGAAATCAGAGTTTCGCGCCGCCAGCAATGCGCAGCCCCTGCCCATTCCCCTGCGCCGAAACGGCCTGAGGCATCCACTTAGACGAGGCTGGCGCAGAACCGCTGGATCTTGATGCAGGCGTCCTCGAGCATCGGCGTCGAGGTCGCATAGGAAATGCGGAAATTCGGCCCGAGCCCGAAGGCCGAGCCCTGCACCACCGCGACCCCTTCGGCGTCGAGCAGCGCCGAGACGAAATCCTCATCGGATTCGATCAGCCTGCCGTCCGGGGCGCGCTTGCCGAGCGCCCCGGCGCAGGACGGATAGACGTAAAAGGCGCCTTCAGGCATCGGGCAACGCAAATATTTCGCCTGATTGAGCATCGAGACGACAAGATCGCGGCGTCCCTCAAACACCTTGCGCCGTTCGGGGATGAAATCCTGCGGCCCGTTCAGCGCCTCGACCGAGGCCCATTGCGCGATCGAGCAGGCGCCCGAGGTTTGCTGGCCCTGGAGCATCTCCATCGCCTTGATGAGCTCAGCAGGACCGGCGGCGAAGCCGATGCGCCAGCCCGTCATGGCATAGGATTTCGAGACGCCGTTCATGGTCAGCGTGCGCGAAATCAGCCGCGGCTCGACCTGCGCCGGCGTCGTGAAGGCGAAATCGCCATAGACGAGATGCTCATAAATGTCGTCGGTCAGGACCCAGACGTGCTCGTGCCGCAACAGCACCTCGGTCAGGGCCTTGAGTTCGTCCTGGGTATAGGCGGCGCCGGAAGGGTTCGACGGCGAGTTCAACAGCAGCCATTTGGTGCGCGGCGTGATCGCCCGCTCGAGCGCGTCGGGCTGCAGCTTGAAGCCGTGCTCGATCGTCGTTTCGACCGCGACGGGGCGACCGCCGGCGATCAGCACCATATCGGGATAGCTGACCCAATAGGGGGCGGGGATGATCACCTCGTCGCCCGGATTAACCGTGGCGAGGAAGGCGTTGAACAGGATGTGCTTGCCGCCGGTGCCGACGATCGTCTGCGCGGGCTTGTAGTCGAGCCCGTTCTCGCGCTTGAATTTGGCCGCAATCGCCTCGCGCAGCGGCGCGATGCCGGCGACCGGCGTATATTTCGTCTCGCCCCGGCGGATCGCGGCGATCGCGGCCTCCTTGATGTTGTCCGGCGTATCGAAATCCGGCTCGCCGACCGAAAGCGAAATGATGTCCCGTCCGGCGAGCTTCAGATCGCGCGCCTTCTGGGTCACCGCGATGGTGGCCGAAGGTTTTACGCGAAGCAGGGCGTCGGCGATGAAGGGCATGAGTCAATGCTCCGGCTGGTTCAAAGGATCGAGAGTCTTAGCGCGCTTGTCCGGCAGAGGGAATGACCGGAGGGTCCGGAAACGGAGCCGGACAAATTCGTCCCGCCGATTCAGGCGCCCGCGCAGGAGTTTAGGATAAGCTATTAACCTTGAAACCTTTTTCGACAGCGCACGTTAGCGCGCCAAATGCTTTCTTTACCGGGGACGGGGCAAAAAGCCCCTTCAGCTAGCGGTGCGCTAGCGCACAGGCAGGCTGTCTCTAACGCTGCATTGCTACAATCAGCAAGCGCCTGATCGTTTTTGCCGCGGCGGCGCGGCGAGGGAGTTGCGGCATGTCGATCGCCGATCATTTCGACCCGAGGCCCGACGCCGGCTTCGTCCGCAGCTACGATCTGCAGGCGGCGCGGCGGCAGCTTCAGGTCTCCCTGTTTCTGGTCGTAGTATTGGGCTGCGCGGCCATTGCGCTGGCTGTGATGTCTCGTCTTGAAACAGGCGCCAATCCGCAACATCCCGCAGCATTGCGCGGCGGAACCTCGCTTGTCGCTCAATCGTTACTGGACAAAAGAAACGAAAGTCATCAGATTGTCATCTGAACTTCCCAGAGGCCCCCGGGAAGCTCGCATGATGGCCGCGCTTCAGCTCCGCTGTGGCGCGGCCTATCTTTTAGTAGACTTGGCTGCGGCGCCCCTCATCTTGCTATATATTTAAAAATATAGGTCGGCGGGAACGGACGCTGCGGTCGTGGGCGTCAGATTTTATCCCCAAGGCCCAGCACGTCGGCCATCGAATAGAGGCCGGATTTGCGGCCCCGCCCCCACAGCGCCGCCTTGACGGCGCCCCGCGCAAAAATGCTGCGGTCCTCCGCCACATGCGCGAGTTCGAGCCGCTCCCCCGCCCCCGCGAAATACACTTTGTGCTCGCCGACGACGCCGCCGCCGCGCAGCGAGGCGAAGCCGATCGCGCCCTCCGGTCGCGCGCCGGTGTGTCCATCGCGCGCGCGCAAGGAGTGGGAGGGGAGATCGATGTTCCGGCCCTTCGCCGCCGCCTCGCCGAGAAGGAGCGCCGTCCCGGACGGCGCATCGACTTTGGCGCGGTGATGCATTTCGGCGATTTCAATGTCGAATTCGGGTCCGAGCGTTCGCGCCGCTTTCTCGACCAGCGCCGCGAGGAGATTGACGCCGAGACTCATATTGCCGGATTGCACGATGACAGCATGCCGCGCCGCGGCGTCGAGCCTTGCCAGATGCTCCGGTGAAAGTCCCGTCGTGCCGATCACGTGAACGACGCGCGCCTGGGCGGCGAGGGTCGCAAGGACCATGGTCGAGGCCGGCGAGGTGAAATCGAGCACGCCGTCGCAATCGGCGACGGCGCGCAAGGGATCTGTGCTGATTTTGACGCCGATTTCGCCGCAGCCTGCCAGAACCCCGGCGTCCTGACCGATCGCAGGCGAATCGGCCCGCGCGAGCGCGCCCGAAACCATGGCGCCGGGCGTTTGCTGGACGATTTGAACGAGGACCCGGCCCATCCGGCCGGCCGCCCCGGCGACCACGAGGCGCATGTCGCCCATTCCAAGTCTCCTTTAGATCACGATGGCGCGGCCTTGCGCCGCCGCGATATCGGCAAGGATCGCCTCCGCCGCCGCGCGCGGATCGGCCGCGCCGGTGATCGGGCGCCCGACCACAAGATAATCGGCGCCGGCGCCGATGGCTTCGCGCGGCGTCATCGTCCGTTTCTGGTCGCCGGCTGGCGCGCCCTCCGGCCGGATGCCGGGCGTCACCAAAAGGAAGTCCGGCCCGACTTCGCGCCGCGTCGCTTCCAGCTCGCGCGCCGAGAGGATCAAGCCATCGACGCCGGCCAGCCGCGCCTGCCGCGCGCGGAGCGCCACAAGCTCGCTGACGCCAAAAGCGTATCCGGCCTCAGTGAGATCGTCGTCGTCGTAAGAGGTCATCACAGTGACGCCGAGAATGCGCAATCCCGAGCTCGAGGCGCCGCGGACGGCCGCCGCCATGGTCTGCGGATAGGCGTGGACGGTCAGAAAAGCCGCGCCGAGCCGCGCCACATTGGCGCAAGCTTTTTCGACCGTGGTGGGAATGTCGTGCAGCTTGAGGTCGAGAAAAAGCTTCTTACCCGCGTCGATCAGGTCGCGCGCAAGCGGAAGACCTCCTCCATAGGCGAGCTCCATGCCGATCTTGTAGAATGAGACGCTTTCACCCAGCGTCGCGATCATCCGCCGCGCCTCTTCGGGCGTCGCAAAATCAAGCGCGACAATAAGAGCTTCGCCGCGGTCCTGCTCGGCAAGCTTCCCGGGCTTCATGGCCGCAGGGATTTGCCGCCCCTGCCTGTATGGGATGACGGCGCGCACGGACGCCCCGTCTTGCGGGCGGCCTCCGTGAGCCGCGCCTTGGGCGACAGGCGCGCGCGCGCGCCGTCGAATTCACGCTTGAGGTCGATCTGGATCCGCTCGGCGCCGCTCCTCAACCGCTCGAAAAACTCCTGCGCCGGATTGGGACGCCCCCGGCTTTCAAGCGACCGACCCTGCCGGTAAACCCAGACGCGCGCGGGCGGCAGGTTGAGCCAGACAGGCGGCGACGGTTCGGCGCGAAACGCCGGCCCCTGCGCGGAATCGCGCGGGATCGGCGAGACCACCCCATAAGTGAACTGAATGAATGCGCCATCCTCCGCCATGCAGTCGAAGGCGTCGCCAAGCAAACCGAACCGCTGCTTCTCGGATTTGACGAGCAGCGGCAGGCTCGAGACGACAGCGGTCACGGCCTCATCGAAACGCCCCGCGAGCAGTTCGCGAAAACGGTAGGCGTCGCCCTCGATGACATGCACGCCGGGAAAGCGGCGGCGCAGATGGCGGCAGAAATTCGGGTCGAATTCAATCAGGTAAAGCCGGTCCGGGGCGACGCCCCGCGCGAGCAGCGCTTCGGTGATCGCGCCCGTGCCCGGCCCGAGTTCGATGACAGGCCCGGTCTGATGCGGATCGACGTAGCGCGCCATCATGCGCGCGAGAAAGCGCCCCGAAGGCGACACCGCGCCAGCGCGCAGCGGATTCTCGAACCAGGATTTGATGAACCGGGCCTCGTCGGCGAGGCCCGTCTCAATCGGCTTGCGTTTTTTGGGAGAGGGATGCTTTGGCCCACGCGAGAGATCGCCTAGCACATGAATTCTCCCCGAATTCGAAATTAAGCGCGCCGAGAAGCCGCACGCGAGGTTCGGCGCGAAAATAGCGACAATCGGCGGTCCGTCAAGGAAGCTGCGTGCGGCGATGGCCGCGTCGCCGCCGCCGGGGATTTTGCCTAAATCTACTGTCCGCCGAGATTTTCGAAGAAATCTTTCATCTTGGCGAAGAAACCGGAGGCTTCCGGATGGGTCTTGTTCGATGATTCAGCCTCAAACTCGGCCAGAAGCTCGCGCTGGCGCTTGGTCAGATTTTGCGGCGTTTCGACGTCGACCTGAATATAAAGATCGCCCATGTCGCGTGAGCGCAACACCGGCATGCCCTTATGCCGCAGCTTGAACTGCCGGCCGGACTGCGTCCCTTCCGGAATTTTGACCTTGGCCGACCCGCCGCCGAGCGTATGAACCTCGACGTCGCCGCCGACCGTCGCCTGCACCATCGAGATCGGCACGCGGCAGAACAGATCGGCGCCGTCGCGCTTGAAGAAGGGATGCGGCTGCGTCGAGATGAAAATATAAAGATCGCCCGCAGGGCCACCGCGCTGTCCCGCCTCGCCCTCGCCGCTGAGGCGAATGCGGGTGCCGTCCTCGACGCCCGGCGGCACATTCACCGAAAGACTGCGCTCGCGCGTCACGCGGCCGGTCCCGCCGCAGGGCTGGCAAGGATCGTCGATGATCTCGCCGCGGCCGTGGCAATTCGGGCAGGTGCGCTCAATCGCGAAAAATCCCTGCTGCGCGCGCACGCGGCCATGGCCCCCGCAAGTCGGGCAGCCGCGGGGCTTCGCCCCGGACTTTGCGCCCGAGCCGGAGCAGACATCGCAGGTGACGGAGGCCGGCAAAGTCAGGGTCGCGACCTTGCCCTGGAACGCCTCCTCCAGCGTAATTTCCATATTATAGCGCAGATCCGAGCCGCGCACCGCGCCGCTGCGGCCGCCGCCGCCGCGGCGATTCATGACGTCGCCGAACAGATCGTCGAAAATATCCGACATCGAGGCGGCAAAGCCGTCGCCCGAGCCAAAGCCGCCCTGCTCGAAGGCGGCATGGCCGTAACGGTCGTAGCTCGCGCGCTTCTGCTGGTCGGACAGCGTCTGATAGGCTTCGTTGACTTCCTTAAATTTGAGCTCCGCTGTGTGGTCGCCCGGATTGCGATCCGGATGATGCTCCATCGCGGCTTTGCGGAAGGCGGCCTTCAGGTCGATTTCCGTGCAACTTCTGGAAACGCCCAACACCTCATAATAGTCGCGTTTCGCCATTTCCGCTTCGTTCCAGTTCATTGCTTTGTCTTGCCTTCAGGCGCGGGGCCCGCGCTTCGCGCCAAGGCCGGCTCGCTCGCGCGGCCGGGCCAACGCCGCCTCCAGATCAAAATGATTTTGGATTGAAAATCCAAAATCATGAATGGGATCGATCCGAGCGTTCGGAGCGCGCCGCCGCCTCATTCCGCTCTCGAAGTTGTCTGAAACCAAGCCCCCGCTTTTGTCAGACAAGGCTAAAGCAAAATATGTGCTGCGAGGCAACCTGCCGCGGCAATTCGCTTTAGCCCAAAAAGACCGCCTCCAGACCGCGAGATTTCAAGATCCCTCGAGGTCCGGAGGCGCGTCGTCACACTAGCCTGCCTCCGGCTTGTCCGGTCAGGCCGATTTCTTCTTGTCGTCGGGGCCGACTTCCTTGAAGTCGGCGTCGATGACGTCGTCCTTCTCGGCGCCGCCGCCCTCCTGCGGGCCAGCCTCGGCGCCTGCCTTGTACATGGCCTCGCCAAGCTTCATCGAAGCCTGCGCGAGATCATTGGAGCGCGCCTTGATCGCTTCGACATCTTCGCCTTCGAGCACGCCCTTCACCGAGGCGATTGCGGCCTCGAGGGCGCTCTTGTCGGCGTCCGACACCTTGCCGGCGAATTCCGTCAGCGACTTCTCCGCCGAATGGACCATCGCTTCGGCCTGATTGCGCGCGTCGACGAGTTCGCGCCGCTTCTTGTCCTCTGCGGCGTGAACCTCGGCGTCCTTCACCATCTTGTCGATATCGCCCTCGCTGAGGCCGCCCGACGCCTGGATGCGGATCTGCTGCTCCTTGTTGGTCGCCTTGTCCTTCGCCGTCACATTGACGATGCCATTGGCGTCGATGTCGAAGGTGACCTCGATCTGCGGCACGCCGCGCGGCGCGCCCGGAATGCCGACGAGATCGAACTGGCCGAGCAGCTTATTGTCGGCCGCCATTTCACGCTCGCCCTGGAAGACGCGGATCGTGACCGCCGTCTGATTGTCCTCCGCCGTCGAGAACACCTGGCTCTTCTTGGTCGGGATTGTCGTGTTGCGGTCAATCAGGCGCGTGAACACGCCGCCTAACGTTTCAATGCCGAGCGAGAGCGGCGTCACGTCGAGCAGCAGCACATCCTTAACGTCGCCCTGCAGCACGCCGGCCTGAACCGCCGCGCCGATGGCGACGACCTCATCCGGGTTGACGCCTTTGTGCGGCTCCTTGCCGAAGAAGCTTTTCACGACTTCCTGAACCTTCGGCATGCGGGTCATGCCGCCGACGAGGACAACTTCGTTGATTTCGCCAGCGGTGAGGCCGGCGTCCTTCAGCGCCTTGCGGCAGGGCTCAACGGTCTTCTGGATCAGATCGTCGACAAGCGCTTCGAATTTGGCGCGGGTGAGTTTCAGGGTGAGATGTTTCGGCCCGGTCGCGTCGGCGGTGATATAGGGCAGGTTGATCTCGGTCTGCGTCGCCGAAGACAGTTCGATCTTGGCCTTTTCGGCGGCTTCCTTCAGCCGCTGCAGGGCAAGCTTGTCCTTCTTCAGATCGATGCCGTTCTCTTTCTTGAATTCATCGGCGAGATATTCGACGAGGCGCACATCGAAATCCTCGCCGCCGAGGAACGTGTCGCCATTGGTCGACTTCACTTCGAACACGCCGTCGCCGATCTCGAGGATCGACACGTCGAAGGTGCCGCCGCCCAGATCGTAAACTGCGATGACGCCGGCGCCTTTCTTGTCGAGGCCATAGGCGAGGGCGGCCGCGGTCGGCTCATTGATGATGCGCAGCACCTCGAGCCCGGCGATCTTGCCGGCGTCCTTGGTCGCCTGGCGCTGGGCGTCGTTGAAATAGGCCGGCACGGTGATCACCGCCTGCGACACCGGCTGGCCGAGATAGGCCTCGGCGGTCTCTTTCATCTTTTGCAGGATGAAGGCGGAAATCTGCGAGGGGGAATATTGCTTGCCGTCGGCCTCGACCCAGGCGTCGCCGTTCGAGGCGCGAATAATTTTGTAAGGAACGAGGCCCATGTCCTTCTTCGTCATGGGATCGTCGTAGGTGCGGCCGATCAGGCGCTTGATCGCGAAAAAGGTCCGCTCCGGATTGGTGACGCTCTGGCGTTTGGCCGGCTGGCCGACGAGGCGCTCGCCATCGTCGGTAAACGCGACGATCGAGGGCGTCGTGCGCGCGCCTTCCGCGTTCTCGATCACTTTTGGAGTCGTTCCCTCCATGACGGCCACGCAGGAATTGGTGGTGCCAAGGTCGATTCCGATTACTTTCGCCATGTTTTTTCTTCCCTTCGATACGCAAGACCAGCGGACCCCGAAGCGATCCAGCTTATGGGCGGACGGCTTTCCGCCCGGTCCCCGATAGTCAACAAATTGGCATTACAAAGCAGGAGCGCAAGATGGCGCACGAGATCGCCCGTATATAAGAGGAGCCTTGGCGCGCGCAAGACGAAGCAGCCGCGCTATAGTCACGCCGTGCCGGCATAGCCGTGACATCGGCTTCCAGTGACATCAGAAGGAACGGATCTGCAAGGTTCTGATCTTGCGGATAAAACGATCCCGACGCCCGGGACCAGGCGTCAGCTTTTTCCGCTCCGCCGGGACCCCGCCTCCGGCAGCGATTTCCTTCGGGCGCGCGAGCCGCTAGACTGAACCCCCAGTCCACCGCCCCTGCCCTTGCCTCGAGGCCCTCTTTGAAACTCCATTTACCGGCCGCCCTGCTCGCCGCGCTTCTGGCCGGCTCGCAGGCGCGCGCGCAAATGATGCTGCCCGGCGCCTTGCAGGCGACGCCGGAAGGCGCGGCGAAGCCCACGGGCGCGCCGCCAGCAGAGGGGACTTTGGCGCCGGCAAAGCCAAAACCCGTGATCGAAAAGCCGCCCTCGGAAGAGTCGATCGTCGACCGCGACCTCCTGCGCGACGGATCGCAGGGGCGGATCGCCCTGCGGCGCGGCCCCGGCGGCGGCCCGCTTGAAATCACCGCCCTGTCGCTCGAAGGCGAGCAGATCTCCCATCGCGGCGAAACCTGCCGCGTCGACGTCGTCGCCGGCGCGCCGATCGAGGCGACGCCGGCCGTCAAGACGCGCGGGCTGCTTCGCTTCGAGGTTGGCGTCGAGGCGTGCCCTTTTTCCTTCGACGTGCTCGACGGCGCCATTCTCGTCACCGGCGGAGCCGCATCCTGCACGTTCACGGCCGCCGACTGCCGGGTCAATCCCGCTGGCCTCTGGGGGCCCGCCGGCGCCACGATCGACGACAAACAGATCAAGCTGTTCGAGAAGGCGCGCGGACGCGCTGAATCCACCATGCGGGATAATTTTCGCGCGCTGCTTTCAAGCCCCGGCAAGGATAAGGACGCGGTGAAGAAAATCGCCGCCGAACAGGCGGGCTTTTCATCGGAGCGGGAAGTCGTCTGCCGCACTTATGCCAAGGAGGAGACGCACGGGTTCTGCGCTCTCAAAATGACGCAAGGGCGCGCCTTCGCGCTCAAGGCCGAATTGCAGGACGCCGGCAAGGCTGCGGGTCCGGGCAGGAAGGGCAAGAGCGCGCGCGTCGACGCGGCAAAGGAGCCGAAACTTCAGTAGTCGTCGGATGGCTTGCGCGGCGGACCGCCCGCCGACGGCGGCCTGGGAAGACGCTATGCCTCCGCGCGACAAGGCGTGAACCCCGCCGCGCAGGGATTGTTGCTCGCGGCGCAGCGTTCGACGCCGCGCCGCTGGGCCGGTCAAAAAGATTCAGTTCGCCCGCCTCACCTCGACGAGATTGTCCGAAAACGTCGGCGCCCGCCCAAGCCCGCTCCAGGCGTCGGACGAAATGCAGTTCACCGATCCATCCGAACGATTGAGCGAGCGCCAATAGCCGAGCGTCGCGACGACGACGCCTAGAGGTGAATCTTCGCTGACGCGGGCGACTCCCTGGAAATCGCCCCGATCGTTGAACACGCGGACCGGGTCGCCATCGCGGATGTCGCGATTTTGCGCGTCGCCCGGATTGATGATGACGAATTGCTCGCCCTGCCCTTTGATCTTGTGCGGCTCATTGGCGTAGCAGGAGTTGAGGAAGCCGTGGCTTTTCGGCGAGATGATATTCAGCGGGAAAAGCTGCGCGCGGACCGGATTGGTTTGCGGCGTCTCGCGCGGCGCCGCATAGCCCGGCAGCGGATCGATCGGCTCGCCGGATTGCTCGGCCTCATACATCATGCGGAACGGCGGCGCGACGAAGTTTTTCGCCTCATGCAACAGGAATTCGACCTTGCCGGACGGCGTCGGGAAATTGCCATGCGCATGCGGCGCCCGCTCGTCCGGAGTGCCGACGTTGATCCGCAAAAAGCCCCGCTCTTTAAGGTGGGCGAAGTCGGCCCCGCCCAACTGCGGCGCATCCCAATTGATATATGCGGCGCAGAGCTCTTCATCGGTCTTCGAGAAGATTTCATCGTCAAAGCCCATTTCGCGCGCAAGTAGCCGCCACATCTCGGAGGACGGCTTGCATTCGCCGCGCGGCTCGATCGCCTTCTGATTATAGGTCAAATAGAAATGACCCCAGGACCACATCATGTCTTCATGCTCGCCGGCCATGGTGGCGGGCAGGACGATGTCGGCATATTTTGCGGTGTCGGTCAGAAAATGCTCGGAGACCACAGTAAACAGATCTTCGCGCTTCAGACCTTCGACGATCCTGTTGGTTTCCGGCGCCTGACTCACCGGATTGGTGCAGTAGACGAACAGGCTCTTGATCGGCGGATCGAGCGGCATGCCGCCAGTCAGCGCGGCGCCCAGCTTGAGATTGTTGACGACGCGGGTGCCGGGCCTAATCCAGTCGGGCCGCGACGCCTTGACCCAATCGATTGGAAATTCCCACAGCGGCATCTGCAACAAACCGCCGCCGACATGGCGCCATGAGCCGACCAATGCCGGCAGGGCGCATACCGCGCGGATCGCCTGCGCGCCGCCGGCGCTTCGCTCGAGCGCGACGCCGATGCGAATGACGGACGGCTGGATGGTGGCGAATTCCGTCGCGAACCGCTTGATGTCCGCCGCCTTCACCCCGGTCAGCCCCTCGACATAGTCGGGCGTAAAATCCGCGGCGCGCTGCTTCAGCTCCTCGAAACCATACGCATGCTTGCCGACATAATCTTCGTCGACTAGGCCCTGTTCGATGATGGCGTTGATGAATCCGAGCGCCAGCGCGCCGTCGGATCCGGGCTTTGGCGCGATGTGCCAATCGGCCGCCTTCGCCGTCCGCGAGCGGCAGGAATCGATCACGACGATCTTCGCGCCGCGCCTCCTCGCCTCGAGCACGAAGGGCCAATGGTGCAGATTGGTGGAGATGGAATTCGCCGCCCAGATGACGATATATTTGGCGTGGACGAAGCTTTCCGGATCGACGCCGCCGGTCGGGCCGACCGAGAGCAGCCAGGCGGTTGAGGATCCGGAGGCGCAAAAGGTCTTTTCATTGACGGTCGAGCCGAGCCGGTTGAAGAAGGGATCGCCCGAGTTGATGCCCTGCACGAGCCCCATATTGCCGAGATAGCTGTAGGGCATGATCGCCTGCGAGCCGAATTCGGCGATGATGTTGCGCCAACGCGCGCCAATCGTCGCGATCGCTTCATCCCAACCGATGCGCTCAAATTCTCCGGACCCCTTTGGACCGGAGCGGCGCAGCGGGTAAAGCAAGCGCTCGGGATTGTAATGATGGGCGTGAAAATCCTTGAGTTTCACGCAAAGGCCGCCGCGCGTGAACGGATGCTCCTTGTTGCCGGCGACGCCGACGAGCGCCCCATCCTTCGCCTCATAGACCATCGCGCAAGTATCGGGACAATCATGCGGACAGGCGCCGTGGAAAAACTGCGAGCCGGACTGTTCGTTCATCTTTTCCTCCCGGCGCTAAAGCTTGAGCCGTGCTTTTTAGCGAGCGCCTGCGCAAGATTAGGCGGGATTCGTATTTTGGGAAAGACTGGCCTTTCCGTTGCAGCGCAACCGACGCGGGGCAAGGGCCCCAGTCGGACGAAGCTTCGCCTTTCTTCGTGTTCTGGCTCGGGCTCGAAAAGGCGCCCATGTCTGGTGCGCCGCAGCATGGGCCTGTGACCTCAACACTGCCCTTCCGCCGCCACGAAGGGATGAGCGCGAGCCGGCGCGCGCCATTGGCGCAAACGATTTCGGGGCTGGTTTTCACCGGCGTCAATGCTAGGATAATGGCGCGAGCCGCTTGAAAGGGTATTTGATGACCGATCCACTGCCCATCCACCACTTAAGGTCCGCCCTGGAGGCGCAACGACTAACGGCCATTGAAGAGCTGGCCGCAAAAGGCGGCGCTCCGACGCTCGACTCTCTTCAGAAACTTGCGATTATCCAAGGCGCCTTGCAGGCGATCGACGACGAGATCAAGGCGCACCAAGTCAAAGTTGGCGGCGGTGGCGAAAAGCCCTTGGCGTAAGGATCAGCCAAATATTCAAGCTAGGCCCAATGTTCTTTGCTCTGCGGAATTGACGAGCTAGCTCTTCGGCCCGTCGTGAGGTTGCGCCTCGCTGTTGCGGTGACGCAGAGACGTTGCGTCGCTCAGCGCGCGGAATCGCGCTTTTCTGACGGCAAGAAATGTTGAGCTTATCTTCGCCATTCAATTCTGATTTGCCGGACCAAGAGCCCTGCGGCCCGGCATTCAGCCCGAGCCAAGGCGAACCGGCTCCCCGTCCAGCCATCCCTGCCGCAACGGCGCGAGCCGTCCGCTTCGCGCATCGCCCCTTCTGTTCAATTTCGCAGCAGCGGCGCCGTCAATCTGATGATCATAATACCATTCCAAGTGGGACCGGGGCGGCGGCGCCAACATCGCCAAGCCCGGCAGCATTTTATCCCACTCTTTGCTAACGCTCTGCGCGCGCGTGACGCGCAAGCAGACCAAGAAGACAGAGCCGATCCGCGGCGTCATCGACACGGCCACGCGAAGCGTCGCGGGTCGCCAGTGATAAAAATCCCCGGCGGAACAGCGATGCGCGACGCCGCGCGGCGGGAGAGCGCGAAACGCGATCACGCGTTCTTGAGTGCCCAGACAGCGCCCGTTCGTCGCTCTGGTGGCCTGGCATGATATATCGCAAGGCTCGCCGGCGTTGATCCAAATCAAACCGCCGGCGCGACCCGCAAGCCAAAATAAACGCCAGCTAAGGCTTGAGCTTCAGCGCGACGCCCGCGAGGCGGCCGGCGCTGTGCTGGCGCGCCTATCATAAAGGGCGCAAGCTGCGCCAACCCGTGTCAAGCAGGAAAACGTATGTCTGCGGAACCGATTGACAGGCCGGACGCGCCCGGACCCGTGAAGCACGATCTGATTGAGCTGGGCGAGGCCCCGACGTCCGGCTCCACGGCGCTCGTCCCTGCGCCTGAAACGCATCTGGTCGCGCCTGTTGAGCATCTGCCTGCCCGCCGAGGGCCGCGCTGGCGGACCTTCGTAATCTTCGTTCTGCTTGCCGCCGGCATGATAGGCGGCGGCGCCTATTGGTGGCTTCGGCGTCAGCCCGGCCTTCCCGCTGGAATCGTCTCGGGCAATGGCCGGATCGAGGCGGAGGAAATCGACATCGACGCCAAATTTGCGGGGCGCCTCATTGAGCGGCTCGTCGACGAAGGCGATATGGTCACGGCCGGCCAGGTCGTGGCGCGCATGGACACTCGCGACCTTGAAGCGTCGCTCAAAAAGGCCGAGGCGCAGGTTCAGCTGGAGCAGCACGCTCTCGATGAGTCTCGCGCCAACGTCGAGCAGCAGAAAACGCAGCTGCTTCTCGCTCAGCAGCAGTTCGACCGCACCGCTGCCCTTGTCAACCGCGGCAACGCCACTTACGAACTGCTCGATCAGCGCCGGCAAACCTTGAGCGGAGCGAGCTTCGCATTGAGCGCCGCCAACGCCCGGGTCGCGCAGGCCGAGCGCGCGCTCGACGCGGCCACCCACGACGTCGAGCTCTATAAGGTCAATATCGCCGATAATACGCTGGTGTCGCCGACGGTCGGCCGCATTCAGTATCGCGTCGCCAATGTCGGCGAGGTGCTGCCTGCCGGCGGCAAGGTGTTCACGCTTCTCGACATTTCAGACGTCTATATGGACGTCTATCTGCCGACGGCTTACGCCGGCCGCGCGCGGGTCGGATCGGAGGCGCGAATCGTGCTTGACGCCTATCCGAACTTCATTGTGCCGGCCCATGTCTCCTTCATCGCCACGCAGGCTCAGTTTACCCCCAAGGCGGTCGAGACCGAGAGCGAGCGCGAGAAGCTGATGTTTCGCGTCAAGGTGCGGGTCGATCCTGCGCTCTTGCTGGCGCACCCGGCCGAAGTGCGGACCGGACTGCCCGGCAGAGCCTATGTCCGCGTCGATCCCAAGGTGGAGTGGCCGACCCAGCTGCGAGGGTCTCCCTCTTCATGATCAGGCCCCAGGACGCGGTCGGGGAGCTTTATGGGGTTTCCCTCCGCTACGGCGCCCGGGTTGCGCTCGATGATGTGACGATCTCCCTTCCCGCCGGCCGCATGGTCGGCTTGATCGGTCCGGACGGCGTCGGCAAATCGTCGCTGCTTAGCCTGATCGCCGGCGCGCGGCGCATTCAATCCGGACAGGTGCATGTGCTCGGCGGCGATCTCGGCGATCCCCGCCATCGCGCCGACGTCTGTCCGCAAATCGCCTATATGCCGCAGGGACTCGGAAAAAACCTTTATCCTGACCTCAGCGTGCGCGAGAACATCGAATTTTTCGGACGACTTTTCGGCCAGTCGAAGGATGAGCGGGACCGTCGAATCGCCGCGCTCCTGACGGCGACCGGGCTCGATCCCTTTCCCGATCGCCCGGCGAGCAAGCTCTCGGGCGGCATGCGCCAGAAGCTCGGCCTTTGCTGCGCTTTGATCCACGACCCGGACCTTTTGATCCTCGACGAGCCGACGACCGGCGTCGACCCGCTGTCGCGTCGGCAATTCTGGAGCCTTATTTCCCGCATGCGCGCAGAGCGTCGCGGCATGAGCGTGATCGTCGCCACCGCCTATATGGAGGAGGCCGATCAATTCCACTGGCTGGTGGCGATGGACGCCGGCCGGATTCTCGCCGCCGGGTCGCCGTCCGATCTGAAAGCAAAGACAAACTCGTCTTCTCTCGAGGAAAGCTTCATCGCGCTTTTGCCGGAGGAGCGCCGCCGCGGACATAAGGCTTTCACCATTGGTCCGCGTCCGCCGGGCGACGACGGCGAGCCGGTGATCGTGGCGCGCGACCTGACGCGCCGCTTCGGCGAGTTTGTCGCGGTCGACCGCGTGAGCTTTTCGATCAAGCGCGGGGAGATATTCGGCTTCCTCGGCTCGAACGGCTGCGGCAAATCGACGACGATGAAGATGCTGACGGGGCTTTTGCCGGCGAGCGCTGGCGAGGCCTTTTTGTTTGGCGAGGCGGTCGACGCTTCGGACATGAAAGCCCGCTTTCGCGTCGGCTACATGTCGCAATCTTTCTCGCTCTACTCCGAGCTCACAGTCCGCCAGAACCTCGATTTGCACGCGCATCTGTTCCACATCGCGCGCGAGAAGGCCCGCGCCCGGATCGCCGATCTCACCGCCCGCTTCGGGCTCGAGGATTTTCTCGACCAGCGGACCGCCGATTTGCCGCTCGGCATTCGCCAGCGCCTGTCGCTCGCCGTCGCCATCGTGCATGAGCCCGAAATTCTCATTCTCGACGAGCCGACTTCGGGCGTCGATCCGCTCGCGCGCGACCGGTTCTGGGACCTTCTCGCCGACCTCTCCCGCGGGGAAGGCGTCACCATTTTCATCTCGACGCATTTCATGAACGAGGCCGCCCGCTGCGACCGCATCGCGCTCATGGACGCGGGGCGGGTTCTCGCGACGGGAACGCCGGCTGAACTCGTCAAGGCGCGCCAGCGCACAAATCTGGAAGACGCTTTCATCGACTATCTCGAGGAGGCGAACGCCGCCGAGGCGCGCAGGAGCGGTCCGCGTCCGGAAACTGCCGCGCGGCCTGCGGAAAAGCCGGGGATGGAACGGGAGCGCCGGGCCCCGAACCGATGGTTCAGCCCGCGTAGATTGTTTGCCTACACGATTCGCGAGGGACTCGAGCTGTTGCGCGATCCCATCCGCCTGGGGTTCGCGCTGCTTGGGACGGCTTTCCTGATGTCCGTTTTCGGCGCGGGCATTTCAACCGACGTGAACAATCTGACGTTTGCTGCGCTCGACCGCGACAATTCACACGACAGCCGGACCTATCTCGAAGAACTGCGCGGCTCGACCTACTTCATCGAGAAAAAGCCAATCGTCGATCAGGCGGATCTCGAAAGGCGGCTCCAATCGGGAGACATCAAGGCGGCCATCGAGATCCCTCCGGACTTCGGCCGCGACATCAAGAAGAACCTGCCAACCTCTGTCGGCGCATGGGTGGACGGCGCCATGCCGTTCCGGGCGGAGACGATCCGGGGATATCTCCAGAGCGCGCACCAGCAATTTCTTTCAGATTACGCGGTGCGCGAGGGCCAGGCCGCCGATAACACCCCGGACGATGTGCGCCAGGCCTTGCGCAACAAGGACGTCGCCATGCTCGGCTACGCGCATTCAAACCCCGCGGTGCAGGCGCGGATCGAAACGAGGTTTCTCTACAATCAGGATTTCGAGAGCATTTATGCGCAGGTGCCGGGCAGCATCGCGCTCCTGCTCGTCGAGATCCCCGCGATTCTGATGGCGCTCGCCATCGTGCGCGAGAAGGAACTGGGCTCGATCACCAATCTCTACGTGACCCCCGTCACCCGCATTGAGTTCCTGCTCGGCAAGCAGATTCCCTATATCGTCATCGCTATGGTCAATTTTGCCATTTTATGCCTGATGGGGCTCCTCGTCTTCGGCGTGCCGATCAGGGGCAGCTTTCCCGTGTTGCTGTTGGGCGCCCTGCTTTATGTGACAGCGACGACCGGCATCGGCATGTTGATTTCGACATTCTGCCAGACGCAGATCGCGGCTCTTTTCGGGGCTACGATCCTTACCATGCTGCCCGCCACGCAATTTTCTGGGATGCTCACGCCGGTTTCGTCTCTGGTCGGAGCTCCGGCCATGCTCGGGCGAGGCTTCCCGATGACGTATTTTCTGAAGATCAGCGTCGGGACGTTCACCAAGGCGCTGGGCTTTCAGGATCTCTCCATGACCCTGCTTCAGCTCGCCGCCTTCATTCCCATCCTGACCCTGCTCAGCCTCATCTTTCTGCGCAAGCAAGAAAGCTAGCGAGACCATTCCAGCATGAACGCGCTCAGCAATATTTTCTGGCTTGGAACGAAAGAGCTGCGGAGCTTCTTTCGCGATTTCGTGCTTCTCGGTCTCGTCGTCTACACATTTTCATTTGCGATCTATGTGCAGGGACACAGCAACGCCCAGGAGCTGCACAATGCTTCGGTCGGCGTGGTGGATGAGGACCATTCCGCATTGTCGCGCCGTATGATCGCCGCCCTACTGCCCCCCTACTTCAAACCGCCCGCGCGGATCGCCGAAGGAGACGTCGACCACCTGATGAACACCGCGGCCTATACCTTCGTCATCGTGATCCCGCCGAACTTCGAGAAAGACGTCCTCGCCGGACGCAGCCCCGCGGCGCAAGTCAACATAGATGCGACTGCGATGGTGCAGGCAGGCCTTGGCTACGGCTATATCCAGCAAATCCTGATGACCGAGATCGATAATTTCGTGTCCCGCAACGAGGGGCAATTTCAGTCTCGATCGCAAAATGTCCCAAGGTCGCCAATCACGCTCGCCGTGCGCGTCGCCTTCAATCCCAATGTCACCACAGCCTGGTTCACGGGCGTCATGGGCATCGTCAATAATGTCACCATGCTGGCGATCATTCTGGCCGGCGCCGCCATCATTCGCGAGCGCGAGCACGGCACCATGGATCACCTGCTCGTTATGCCCGTCACGCCCTTCGAGATCGCAATGGCCAAGATCTGGGCCAATGGGCTTGTGATCACCGTCTCAGCCGCCTTGTCGCTCGAGATCGTGGTGCGTCATTTTCTCAAGATCCCTATCGCCGGTTCGGCGACTTTATTCGTAGGCGGCGTCGCCATCTATCTGTTCTTTGCGACGGCCATCGGCATTTTTTTAGCCACGATCGCCCGCACCATGCCGCAGCTCGGCTTGCTCTACCTCCTCGTCGCAATGCCGATGAACATTCTTTCCGGCAGCAGCACGCCGCTCGAGTCGATGCCGCCGATCCTGAGCTCCATCATGATGTTGTCGCCCTCGACGCATTTCGTGTCATTCGCACAATCGATCCTCTTTCGCGGCGCGGGGTTCGCTGTGGTGTGGCCGCAATTTCTTTTTGTGGCCGGCGTCGGCGGTCTTTTCCTGCTGCTCGCTTTGCTGCGCTTTCGCGCCGTGGCGATCCAGGCTGGTTGAGGAGCTCTCCAACTGATGCGTGGGGCCGTCAAGCCGACGACGCGAACGGCGCGGCGCGGGATTTTCACCTGCATGGGCGATTGTTCGCGTATCGTTCCGGGTCGACCGCCCGTGACGGGCTCTAGCTGAAACCGTTAAGTATCTGTTTTATTTTTATTATTGGAGTGGCATTCATCCTTTTCCACAAGGCGACCCCCGGCGACCATGAGACTTATCCTGAGTAATCCAACACTTGGCGCCCGCTTCTGACGGTGGCGATGATTGTGTCCGGATCCTTGGCCCAATGGGAGAGCCTTGGCTCGGCACTGACCGCAACGACGAAGCGGTTGACGGCGTACCGGAGTGCGACCAGGGAATGGAAGACCCCGCGCTTCCGGCGCCGGTTAGCAAGCCTGGCGAAGAACCCCCTCGACCGCATTGATCTAGGATGCCGAGGTCGGTGTGAAGCGGAGGCCCAGCGTGGATGGGGGCCGCCGCCCGGGAGCCGGAAAGAACCGCCATCGTTCGATCCTGGCGAGCGCCCAAAGCCATGGCGAGCGGTGGCCGAACCATTCCGCTCCGGTCTTGAGCCTCGATGGCGTTTGAGGCCATTTCTTGTTGCGGACAGCCTGGCGCAGGACGAGGGAGCTGACGGATGGCGACGGCGATAACGGTTCTCGGCGGCGTCGGCCTCTTTCTGCTCGGCATGACTGTCATGACTGACGGGCTGAAAGCTATGGCCGGCTCGGCTCTGCGCACGGTGCTGGGAAAAGCGGCCGCGACGCCGCTTTCAGGCGTCGCCTGGGGCGCGATCATCACGCTGCTCGTGCAATCGTCGAGCGCAACGACGATGACCACCATTGGCCTTGTCAGCGCCGGGCTCCTCACCTTTCCGCAAGGTCTCGGCCTCGTTTTCGGAGCGAACGTCGGGACGACCGGCACCGGCTGGCTCGTCGCCCTAATTGGTCTGCGCGTGTCGCTCTCCTCCTATGCGCTGCCTATGATCTTCATCGGCGCGCTGACGAAGCTGCTTGGCGGCGGGCGCATCGCGGCTGCGGGCGCGGCGCTCGCCGGCTTTGCCCTCGTGCTTTACGGGCTGGCGACCCTCCAGCAAGGGATGGGCGGCCTCGCCGAGCGGCTGCATCCCTCGGACCTGCCCGCCGTCATCGGTGCGCCGGGCGTTGGCCTGATCGCGGGCTGGAGCGGCCTGCTCACGCTGGTGGCCGTGGGTCTAGCGATGACCGCCGTGATGCAGTCCTCGACCGCGGCGATCGCAGTGACGCTCGCGGCTTTCGGCGCTGGCGCCATATCGCTCGACCAGGGCTGCGCGCTGATCATCGGGCAGAACATTGGCACGGCGACGAGTTCGGCTCTGGCTGCGATCGGCGCGAGCGTGATGGCGAAGCGGCTTGCATTGGCCTATGTGCTGTTCAAGTTGATCGCCGCGCTGTTTGCGCTCGCCGCATTTCCTCTCGCCATGCCGCTGATGCAGGGCTGGCAAAGCTGGGTCGACGGCCTCACGCTGCTCGCGGCCTACCATACAGCGTACAATGTCGTTGGGGTCGGCGTGCTGCTGCCAGCCATCGGCTGGTTCACGCGGATCGTCGAGCGGCTGCTTCCGGACAAGGCTTCTCCGATCGAGCGCGGTCTCGACCCAGCGGCTCTCGTTAATCCGGTCGTCGCGGTCGAGGCGGCGCGGCGCGCAATCGCATCGGTTTTGCAAGGACTCAGTGCGTCGGTCGAAGCGTCGCTCCTCGGGGGCAAGCGGCTGGATGATCTTGTCGATGGGAGCGAACGCGTGCTGGAAAAAGCGCGGGAGTTTCTGTCGGAATTGAAGACGCCGCCCGCCTCGGAAGAGGAGCAACAGCGGCTCACCAGCACGCTGCACGCGCTTGATCACGCCTCGCGGCTGGCCGAGTTGGCGGCCGAGTGTGTCGCAGCGCGGCCAGCGAAGGGCGATCCTGACGCCCTCCTCGCTGCCCAGCTTTGCGCGGCTGCCATGCGCAGCGTAGGCACGATCGCAGATGAGATCACCGACGAATCCGCGCTCAGCAGCCACGCAGAGCCCATTGGCTGGGGCGTCTCGCCCGAGGCTGAGGAGGCACTGGCCGAACTCGAGGGTGCGACAAAGGCGCTTGGGGTCCTGCAGCGGGCCTATCGTACCGAAACGCTCGCAGCGGTCACGCCAGGGCGGCTCACGGCCGTTGAGGCGTTCGCCCGCGTCGACGCTGCTCGCCGGCTCGACGTATTGACGCATCACGGATGGCTTTCGGCAGCCTATCTCCTGGGCCGCGGCGAATAGCCGGGAAAACTTCGGCGGCCCTGGAGGCAGACTCTCGATCCTTGCGTCGCGGCGGCAGCGGGTCCATGCGCGCAGGGTCAGGGGATCCGCCCCGACCGAGGATTCCGCGCGCGCTGGGCGTCGGCGGCCAACGCGTCCGCCATCCATGCGGCCTCGAAGCGGCGGGCGTCGAGTTCATCGCCGAGAATGGCGGGCGCCGACGGTGAGGTCGAGGAAGAGCGAGCCGAAATGCGCTGGCCCGGGGGGAGATTTGAACCAGTTGAACCCCATCCATAACCGCCAGATCGCCGTGCTGCGCCCGGAAGATTGGAAGGCGTGGATTTATCTGCAACAGGCGCAGGGCGAGCTCCTACGACCGCTGCCGGCGGGTTCACTGAACGTCGAGACAGTTCAAGTCGGCCGGGGATAGCCGGACATCTTATTCTGGCCAACGGAGGGGAACGAATGTCCCTTGCGCGAGGTTGCACCGCAACATTCGTCCAGCGCGGCACCCGCTTGCATGCAAGGAACCTCATGAAACTTCCCGAAGCTCTTTTGCCAGCGCGGCGCCATTCCAGTGTCGCGAATTATGCCCTTATTGCTGCAGGAGCCAGTATCGCGTTGGGAGCCATGGCGCTTTTGGCCCACGAGCAAAAAAAGGTGGCGGAGCGACGTCATCCGCCGGAAGGCAAATTCCTGGACGTGGATGGCGTTCGCCTGCACTATTTGGAGCGCGGCGCCGGCGAGCCGCTGATCCTCTTGCACGGGAACGGGACGCAGATCGAGGACTTCGAGACGAGCGGGCTGCTCGACTTGGCCGCCAAAAGTCATCGTGTGATCGCGATCGATAGACCGGGCTTCGGCCATAGCTCCAGACCGAGGGGCACAATCTGGACGCCGGCCGCACAATCGGATCTTATCCATGAAGCAATGATTCAGCTCGAGGTCGAGCAGGCAACGGTCCTCGGACACTCTCTTGGGGCGTCGATCGCTGTTGCGCTCGCCCTGCGTCATCCGGCCTCGGTGAAAAAGCTCGTTCTTGTTTCAGGGTATTTCTATCCCAGCGACCGCTTCGACGCCGCACTGCAATTCATCGGAGCCCTTCCGGTTGTCGGCGACATCATGCGCTACACGATTTCTCCTTTGCTGGCGCGCCTGGCCTGGGGCGGCGTGATGAAGAAAATATTCGCGCCGGCCGAAGTGTCGAAATCCTTCTCGGCAGCAATCAAAGAGATGGCGCTGCGTCCCTCGCAGCTTCATGCAAGCGCCGCCGACTCGGCGCTGATGATCCCAAACGCGGCAGCCACGCAGAAAAGTTACGGTGATCTAGGTATGCCGGTAAGCATCGTTGTTGGGGGAAATGATCGATTGATTAAAGCCAGCTCTCAATCGATGCGGTTGCATCGCGAGATTGTAGGCAGTGAGCTGCGCGTCGTCCCGCGCCGCGGACATATGGTTCATCACGAAGCCGCCCCTGAGATCATGCGAGCGATCGGCCCGGCGCTCTCGACAATGGGCGCGGAGTGAGCCGGCCAACTCCAAAGCGATAACCGAGGCGGCGAAGAGCCGCCTCGGCGTCGGAGACCGACTTTCTTATCGTCCTTTCTCCACCGGCCGAGCTTTGCCCTTCGGGATGGCCTTGCTCGCCGGCGAACGCTCGTCATCCGGATTGACCGGTGGGGCCGGCATGCCGCCTTCGGGTTAAGGATCTGCGATTTATTCGAAATCAGGCTCTTCATTCCAGGGGCCGCGCGCATCGTCGCCTGAGACAGATTGAACACCAGCTTTACAGTTTCGTCCGGCTCGATGTTGCCAAACAGCGCGTCGTGCAGCTTGCCCATTTGGTCCAGGGCTTTCATGAACATGTTGGCGTGCGTAATCTCGCGCGTAGCCAAATGAACGAGGACCTTTTTTGTCCCTTCGTCCTCGCAAGCATTGATAAGCGCTTCATAGGTTTGGCGGGCGATCCCGCGCATGACGCTTTCGGAGACGACTTTTCGCTTACAAGCATATTCAAGCACGGCGCCCAAGACGATGATCGATCGAGACGCGGCGCCCCGCCCCGCCCCGCCCCGGCCATTAAAGCCACGCCTCCGCGACCGTCCCGCGGCCGCGCTGTGTTGCCTGCTATGATGTTTGCTAGAGCTTTGCAACTTCGGCATGCGTAAGGCCGGCGACGCTGCGATTGCCTATCAGCGGCTCTACGTGCCGATCCTGATCGCTTTTGTTGCTGCAGAATGTCGTGGGCTTCGCCCGCCCGTCGGCTTCGGCAAGAGATCAGAGACCGTAATCGCCCCACAGATATGGCACCTCTCGCTTCAGCCTCCGGCGCCGAGTTCGATCGCGTGTATCTCGAGGCACTCCTGAAGCAGCGCCAGGCGGAGCCAGCATCTGACGGCAGTATCCGATTCACGAATCAGATCGCGGCCCGAAACCGGCCGAAGTCGACCAATCTCCCGATACCCCAGACGGCGCCCATAGACCACGGCCTGAAATGATGGCCGGGCAAGCAATATGAGAGCACTTTCGACGAGAACGGAATCTCTTCGCAATGGCGGCTGGAAGTGACCAACCTTGTTTGTGCGGAAGCGCAGTTCCCCGCGGAGGGCGCGCCCCTTGCGGTCGTCCTGACGCTGGAGGATCCAGACGGCAGCCAGCCGATTTTACAGGAAATGCGCCAGTGGTTCCAGGCACGCAGCGCGGTGGCGCAGCATGTTCTAACGGTCGCGAGGCTACCGCACCACGGTCTCTAGCAGAGGGCGCTTTGAAGGACTAAGAAGTCGCCCGACGACGAGTGGTCTGCCGATCGTGTTTGTCACGGAAGTTCGCCGCAGCCATCCACGCCTGTTTCGGATCCCCAGGTGAGATGGTCGGCAGGTCCGGAAGGCAGCCATTCTCAATGGTGTTGGTTCGCTTCCCTCCAACTCAAAAAGGGGGGGGCAACGTCAAACTCGATGAAGCTGCCCGGGCCGTAATGGAGCGTATTGCGTGCGAAGTAGGGTGGCACCTGCATGTCGAACTGTGCGTGCCCGTGACTCACATCGCTGCGCAGAAGATCCGTGCGGCTCGCGATGTCGAGGCGGAGGCGATCGCCCGGCTTCAGCACCACAGGGTGCGGCGTCAGACTGAAGCGGAGCGTCACCGGTACCCCCGGCACCAGGGGCTCGGGCGCGTCGATGTCGATGGCGATCTCCGTGGTGGTGGAGCGCGCGGTATCGATCCTGCGGCAGGCGGGGCGGATCGCGCCCATGGAAAGGATGCAGTAGGCGTCGTTCGCCGAGACGAGGCCCGTGCGGGCCACTACATGGGAATCGATCTCGTTGGAGCTGAACGAGAGGCACAGCGTCACCGCGCCGGTCAGTTCCATCTCCTTCTCGACCGCCATCTCGTAGCTGAGGCACTGGTTGGCCACCTCATCAAAGCCGGCGCATAGGATGGCGCCAAGCGGCACCGCCGCCCATCGGTTCAGCCCGTTCTGCTGCGGATCGGCGGTGAGCCGATGCATCGCCGCGTCCGCGCCGTTCGAGGCGAGATGGAGGCGGAGCGACTTGCTGCCGGGAAGCGGCCAGCTCGATGCTGAACGATACGCGTCGGCACCCTCCACCCAATAGCGCACGCGCGCCTGGCTAGCGTAGCCATTGTCAGCGCCGTAGATGAGATGGTCGAAGAAGGCGAGCGCCTCCAGCTGCCAATGATAGGCGGGCAGGTCATAGGCCGGTGGCCCGATGATCATCCATCTTCGGTGGGGCGCGGTGCCGGCATTTCGAACAGATCGTAGGCGCCGAACTGATGCAGGTTGAGGTAGCCCGAATTCTGCACCACCACGAACGGCACGGTGATGTCCCCCAGCATGCCGGAAGGACCAGCCGGCAGGGGAGAGGTCGCGCGCGTCTTGCCGTCGAGCATGAGGCCTGCGAACAGCTCGCGCGTGGCCATCGTAGGAGTCAGCCGCTCGAACCCCTTCATTATCCTTGACATGCGCTTCTTCAGCTGAGGCCACCACACGCGTTTCAAAGGGGAGTTGATGACGTGGCTCACCAGGGCGCGCAGGAGCGGCGGCACGCGCAGGGCGAACTGCAACGGCGTGAAGTTCGCGCCCATCCAGAGCGCGAAGAAGTCCGGCTGCGGCGCACCACCGAACATGGCGATATGGCGAAAGAAGTCCGTGCACATCTCGATCGAGAAGAAGCCTTTCAATGCCGGCGGCTGAAGGCGCGCCACCTGCGGCTGCGTCAGCCCGTAATAGGAGGTGCCGAACAGCACAACCTGTCCGTCGCACCAAGGCTGCGCTGCAGCCCACTGGATCACCTTGGCGTGATCTACCACGTCCGTGTCGTTGAGATAGACGGCGTCGGCGCCGCCCGAGCGGCCCATGCCGCGCCGGGTCACTATGACATGGGCATAGCCGCGATTTGTGAAGACCGGGGGGCTGCCGGTCTCATTGTTGCCGGTCGGGGCGCCCGCGGCCTGCAATTCCTTGGAATAGGCCGCGAAGGCGACGACCGCAGGATGGCGACCGAGAAACCTGGGGACGTACACATCGGCCGCAAGCGCGACGGCGGGGGCGACCTGGATCATCTGGTCCGCGAGAACGCGACAGCCGAGCCCCGATTTCGCGGCGAGCCCTGGTGTCCAGCCGGCAAGCTGCGCGCCGAACAGCCCGCCTTTCGGCGGGATGAGATTGTCCCAGAAACCCGGCTTCCCAATCTTGGCGCTCATGAACGCTTCCCCTGTCAGCCCGCTCCCATTTCTGATGGGACCAGCTACATATGCGAGATATCGAGGCCGTATTCTTCTGGTCGCCAGCCTCATCTCTCGCACGACCCATTTTTGTGCGTCATACCATATGCTTGAACGTGGCAATGGGAGAGTTTGGGCCGTCCTCCCGCCTAACTCCCTCCCGTCCCCCCCCGGCCGCCCCAGGCCGCGATCAAGTCGCGGGCCACGCGGTGGCGACCTCGATGAGGGACGGCTTGCCGGCCTTAAGCGCGCGGGCGAAGGCGGAGGCGAAGGCCTCGTCGGTGTCGACCCGCACCGCTTCCACCCCGTAGCCCGTGGCGATGGCGACGAAGTCGATGTCCGGCACGTCGAGGGCGGGCACGTGCTCCGCCTTCAGCGCGCGGGCGAACCACCGCAGGGCGCCATAAGTGCCGTTGCGCAGGATGACGAACACGACCGGCACACTATGCTGCGCCGCGGTCCACAAGGCGGTGACGCTGTAGTTGGCCGAGCCGTCGCCGATGAGCGCGATCACCTGGCGGTCTGGCTCGGCGAGCTGGACGCCCACGGCGGCCGGCATGGCGAAGCCGAGACCGCCTGCCGCTCCGAAATAATAGCTCCCCGGATGCTCCCAGCGCATCCGCTCCCACATGGCCTCGATGGTGGAGGTCGATTCATTCACATAGATGGCGTCGGACGGGGCGAGCTCGTCCATGAGGTCGAGGACGCGCTCGGCGGCGAGGGGGACGGAGCCCGGCGCAGACGGCGCAGGCGTCTCCCGCGGCTGCGGCGCCGGCCGCGCCGCCTCGCCGATCTTATCGGCGAGCGCCGCGAGGATGCGACCCACGTCGCCGACCACCGCATCGCCCATGGGGGCGCGCGCGGCCTCGTCGGCATCGCAGGTGATCTGGATCAGCTCGGCCCCGGGGGGCAGCAGGGGGCCGGGCTCGTACTGGTGATAGCGGAACACCGGCGCGCCGGCGACCAGCACCAGATCGTGGCCCTCGAGCTGCCTGGAGATGTCGGCCATGCTGGCGGTCAGGAGGCCGCGGAAATTCGGATGGGTGGTGGGAAAGGGGCAGCGCGGCGCCGAAGGGGCGACCCACACCGGCGCCTTCAGCCGCTCGGCGAGCCGCACCGCGTGCGCGTTCGCCCGCGCCGCATCCACGTCGGGCCCGAGCACTATCACCGGATTGGCGCTGCGATCAAGGCGCGCGGCAAGCGCCGCGAGCGCGCCGGCATCGAGCGCGCCTGCGGCGGAGACGGCGCGCTTCAGCAGCCGCAGGGATTCCGGCTCGGCGGGCTTGTCCCAGTCGTCGTAGGGAATGGACAGGTAGACTGGTCCCGGCGCGGGCAAGGCCGACAGGTGCAGGGCACGGCTGATGGCGAGGGGCACGTCCTCCGCACGGGCCGGCTCGCAGGACCATTTCACCAGCGGCTTTGGCAGCGTGGTCGCGTCGATGTTGGTCAAGAGCGGCTCGATGCCCATCATGGCGCGGACCTGCTGGCCGGCAGTCACCACCAGCGGCGTATGGGCATTCCAGGCGTTGGCGAAGCCGCCCATGGCGTTGCCGGTGCCGGCAGCGGAGTGGAGATTGACGAAGCCGGTGTGGCCCGTGGCCTGGGCGTAGCCGTCGGCCATGCCGATGGCCGCGCCCTCGTGCAAGGCGAGGATGTAACGGAAGTCGGACGGGAAATCTTCAAGGAACAGCAGCTCATTGGAGCCGGGATTGCCGAAGATGGTGGTGACGCCGTGCCGCCGGAGCAGATCGTAGGTCAGGTGGCGGATTGTCGTCATCATTTGCCTCCCAAACGGCACGGCGGTGGCTGATGCGCCGTCCGGCTGTGATCGATGAGGCTCGAACCTATCCCGGCCACATCGGCGGCGCATCGGCAGAAGTGACGATGCGCCGCCCTTTCCCATGCCGCTCGCAGCCATCGCCGCGCCGCGCGCAGAAGCGCACGGGAGCCCGGCCGGGAACGGCCAAGCGTTGAATGCGGAGCGCGTCTCTGGCATCTTATGTTACCTTCGAGGCGGCCGAGCGTGAAAGACACCGAGAGTGATCTCGCCGATTGCGTCGGCGCCATCTATCAGGCCGGCGCCGGGGACGGCAGCTGGCTGGACGTTGGCGAGCGCATTTGCCGGCTTATGGAGGCCCGGCGCGCCCTGCCGAACCTCGGTGGACCGGGCGGTCCGCGCAACCTCCTGATGCCCGCGGACGGCAGCGAGACCGCATATTCGGCCTATTTCCACGCCAGTGACCCCTATGCCGCCAAGGCCCGCTACGACTTTGCGACAGCGCGGGCCTACCACCTCGGACGCGCGAAGCTCGGCGCCGAGCTGGTCGCCGAGAACGACTTCCTGCACAGCGAGTTCTATTACGACTTCGCCCGTCGCCACGAGCGTCGTCATGTGATCGGCGGCATGGCCGGAATCGCCGAGGCGACCCCGGTACTGGTGTTCCGCGGCGACGACGCCGGGGCATTCGACGAAACCCATGTCCGGCTGCTCATGACCCTGATGCCGCACGTCCAGCGCGCCATCGAGCTGCGCGCGCGGCTGGGGAGGGATGACGAGGCGGTCGCCCTGACGCGGCCGCCCTGGACGCGCTTCCCGTGGGCGTGAGCGTCGTCGATGCGGGCCTTAGATTCGCTTCATCAACGATCTTGCCCGCAGGTATCTGGCCGGGCCGGATTCCGGCTTGTTCTCCATGCGCTCGGGCCCTATGCCGGCAGTGGCGTCTATCTGGCGGCCATGTCGCGTGAAGAGGCCGGCGTGCTCCGCAGACTCGTAGCCTCTGCCACGTCGGGGGGCGCCGGAGGCGCAATGCGTGTGACCTCGCGGAACGGTGCAGTCGTGGCGCTGATGGTCGCCCCGGCGCCGCTGGGCCTTGCCGACGAGGTGAGGGGACCGGAAAGCGGCGGCGCCAGGGAGCCGCTTGTCGTCATCGTCCTGCGGCCGCTCAATCGCAAGGCGGCGCCGCAGGCGGACATGCTGTGCGAGATGTTCGGCTTCAGCCGGGCCGAGGCGGAGGTCGCGGTCGCGCTCACCGGCGGCGCAAGCGCCGAGGATGTGGCGCGCGGACGCGGCGTCTCGCTCGTGACCGTCCGCAGCCAGATCCGTTCGATCCTCGGCAAGTCGGAGGCGGAGAACCTAAGAGATTTCGAGCGCACCATGGCGGCGCTCGGGGCGCTTGTGCCGCAGGTCCGCTAGCATCCCTCAGCCAGCCCCACCACTCCTATCGGCCTCGGTCCCTTCGACGCCGCCAATAAAACGACCGCCAACACCGCCGTGTGCGGCTCGCCGGAATTCTGGAGGCGCGCGAACCGCCGGTGCCGCAAGGGCGCTCGCGGCAGAAGGTTCGTTCTCCGGCATCGTAGAAGGAAGCGGGACTGTCGCGATCGTTGGTGCCAGCGGGGCCAACGGAATCGAGAACGGCGTGGCGGCTGGAGGCATAACCATTTCTAACGATGAGGGGCCGGGGCGATTGGCTAAGCTCGGTTCAATCGAACTAGGAACGAATGCTCGCCCTGCAATAGCACGTCATCACTCTGCCACGCCGGCGCATGATCGTCGGGATCAGCGGCGCCATCGGCACCACCTACGGGCTCCGCATCCTGGAGGTGCTCCGGCTCCTCGACATCGAGACGCACCTCGTCATGTCGAAGCCGGCGGCGGCAGATCGCTCAGGAGAAAGTCATGTCCCCTACCTTTGAATCCACACATCCGTCAGAGATTGCCTCCTTCGTCGGCAAGCACATCAACTATACCTATAAGAATGGGTGGCAGTACGAAGTCTATTTCAAGAACGAACGCATGCTCGACTATCGCGTCCGCGGCGGCGGCGTCGGGGGCC
Source organism: Methylocella silvestris BL2 (assembly GCF_000021745.1). Lineage (NCBI taxonomy): Bacteria > Pseudomonadati > Pseudomonadota > Alphaproteobacteria > Hyphomicrobiales > Beijerinckiaceae > Methylocella > Methylocella silvestris. The sequence goes on along the minus strand of NC_011666.1, from coordinate 3,239,241 downwards.
GATGGGTTAATATCGTTCGCCTCGCCGAGGGCGTCGTGAAAGTCTCGTGGGCCGAGCCGAGAGGAACCTGCGTGAGCGTCGCCTACAATCTCGTCGAGCATCGCGCTCACGGCGCGACCTTCTTCCCGCACTGGATCGAGCTCGAACCAAAGAAGATCATCGGCTTTCACAACGACAAGATCGATCTGATGCGCCAATATCGGGACGGTGGGCCGACCTATCCCATTCTGGTGGTGGACGAGTTCGCCGATATTACTTTCGTTGAGGATTGCTGCCGCGACGATGAGAGGGGGTTCGCTTACGCGCCGCAGGACCTGCCCGCCGGCTACAGAGCGGCGAAACGTCGGATGAGAACGCGGCGGAACGGACTTCGATGACGAAGACGTGGACGACGCCTTCCCATACGGGTTTCCCGTCAAATGTTTCGCGCACAGGCACCGACTGGGCAAGTATCGCTTTGCCGTCGTGCTGGGATTCGGTAGCGGCCTTTAATGTTCACGATCCATGACGTGGCAGCGCGCGGAATAAATCACACTGTCTCTCGCTATTCAGAATTGAGGCTTTTAGCGCAGCGCGCTTATCTCGATTCTTGGCCAAAAAGGCTAGATAATCGCCATCGTGATTTTGCAAGATGTAGCTGGCCACTCTTTCGAGGGGCAAATCTGCGCCCAGCTTCCCCCACGCTTCCCCGGAAATTAAAATTTGCCAATTGCTGCGAACGGCGATTCAAAAAATTTTTTTATTAATCAAATGCTTGAGTGGTGGGCGCGACAGGGATTGAACCTGTGACCCCTCCCGTGTGAAGGGAGTGCTCTCCCGCTGAGCTACGCGCCCGCTTTGCGCTGACTTTGGCGCACGCTGCGCTGCGTCCACTGCGCCGCCGCTGTTCTTACGGAGCGCGGAAGCGAAGTCAAGGGCGATCCGTTCGCGGCTCGGCCTTCGCCGGCGCGCCGGCCCGCGAATCTTCCGCAATTGTCCGCCTGTCGCCTTCCCGCGCCCCGACATCGCTATAGTCCCACGGCTCGAAGCCGAGCGCACATGCCGGCGAAACGCCCCCACGCCCGCCATGGCAGGGCGCGCCGCGCCCCTCCGCCCGGAAGTTGAAATCGCCATTGGCGAGATCCATGAAGTTCGGGTCCTCGTTGACGATCGAATGGACGTCCTGTCCGTAGAGAGCGCGCCAATCGACAAAGCTCGTCGGAGGCTTGCCCAGGCGCACATAATCGACCAGCGTCTCGCCCGCCTGGTAAAAGAGATTGAAGTCAAATTTGAAGAATTGGCTGAACGGCGGGACCTCGTTTCCGCTTTGCGGCGCGCCCGCCTTTTGCGAATTGACGACTTGCCAGGCAAAGATATTGCGCGTCGCCGTCAGGACCGGATCATAAAGCGCCTTTAGAGCAGTCCAGTTCAGCGCGCCGTCCGAGCATGTCTCGCCTGGCGCGCAGCCTGGCGGCTTATCGCCTGCAATGCATGGTGCGGCCTTGTCACAGACGGCCTTGAGCACATAGAGCACGCCATTGTTGATGACATAGCAGCTCTGTTTTTCGGCAAGCCCGCAACTCTGTTCGCCGGCCCCGCCCCAGGGATGTCCGGCGATCCACCTAAAGTCCCAGGGCGGGACCGTCAGTTGGATCGCATAGTCGGCGCCATAGGCGTAGCCTTCCGGGAAGACGCTGGCAAAGATGTTATTGTAGATCTTGTCGCGCAAATTACCGGTGTGTTGGGCCAGGCGGTTGGCGTAAGGCGTATATCCGTTCACCTTGGCCCGATTGTAGAACAGATTATGATGCAAGGTGAGGCCAAAGGAAATATTGCCGTCATGGTAGTCGAGCACGCCATCGTAGCCATGCGGCCTGACCCTGCCGTTCCACATCACGGTCTGATAGGCGCCTGAACTCACGTCATGGACGCTATTGTAGCTGAAGGTGAGTCCTTGTTGCGATCCATCGCCTGCGCCGTCGACCGGTCCATTGCTGTAGAAACAGCCGAAGTCATTCGCCATAGACGAACCCGGGACCGAAACCCCATCGAGATTGGTCTCATAGCCGCAATAATAGATTTCATTGTGGGAAATATTGGACTCATAGGAATAGGGGTCATACAAGCCGCTGAAATAGGGCGCGCCCCTCTCCCCGTGGCTCTGGGCGTTGGCGAGGCCGAAGCTCGTGCAGTCGTGAATGCTGTTGTAGGTCACCTCATATTTGAGCAGCCCGACGAAGGAGACGCAGCTTGCTCCGGTCGAGACCTCGCCCGCGCCAAAGATGAAGTTGTTATGCAGCGTCTGGCAGCAGCCCGAGAGATCGGCGCGGCTCGATTTGGTCGAGGGGCCGAAGTCGCTGACGCCGTAATAGCCAGCATCGTTATTATGCTGATATTTAAGGTAATACTCGACCGCCGTGCCGGAGCCGACAAGCGTTCCGCCGGCTTCGTGGATTCGGCTATTCTTCAATGTGATATGCGAGGATCCGAACGCCATGTAGAGGCCGGCGCCGCCGGAGTGGGTCACCTCGATCCCATCGAAGACGACCTGTTTCGCCCCGATTGTGACCACCGACGGCGTAAGCGCAAGCACGGTGGCGGATGGCGTGCCCATGAAGCCGCCCGTCGCTCCGGCAAGATCATGTTCGCCCGTAAATACGGTGCTGTTGGTATGCTGGAATGAAACGCCTGTGATATTGAGATTGCCAACCGGCGCGCCCAGCTTGCCGCCCACGCGGGCGATATCGGCCTTCGCGTTGGAAATCCGCAGCAATTGCTTGAGGCGCGGGATCACAACCTTGATCGAAGCGCAATCCTCGCCGCGCCGCGGCGTGTAATAAAGCGCGCCGGTCGTCCGGTCGGTATAAAGCTCGCCGGCGTAGCCGCCCGCGCCAAGATCTTCAAAGCGGTTCCAGACGCGGTAGCCTGTTCCGCCATAGATCTTTCCCCAGGCATGCAGATGGCTGTTCACCGTCACCATGCCGGGCTCTGCGCTCTCGACCGGGACGAGCGAAGATTGCGAGGCTGAACCGGGGAGCTGGATTTTCACATCGGTTTGATTATAGGCGCTGAGCGCGTCATCGCCGTTAACAGGGAACCGGTTGACGCCGCCAAGCCGCGTCCTGTCGCCGGCGTTCGTCGATTGAACCGGATCCTGAACAATCGACGTCCCGCTGTCGGAGGCGATTCGGGGCAGCCCGTTCGGAGCGCTCGCAAGCGTAACCGTCCCGCTTCCCGCGGCGGCGCTCTTGCTCAAGATCCAGTAACGGGTGATCCATTTGAACGAGCCGACGCTGGAATTAAAGCCGATCGTCTCGCCGACCTCGCCGATTTTCGAGAGATCGCTGACGGAAACGTCCGGCTTGCCGGCGCTGAACGTCGCCGTCAGGGTGGAGGGGACGCTCGCCCCCACGGGGCTTCCCGGCGCGCCGGGAATGGTTTTCCATGGATTGCCCTTGCGCGGGCTGATGACCTGCTGCACGCGGCGCCCATCGACCCACATGACGCCGACATAGCGCCAGGACGTTTTATTGGCGTTGGTCAGCGGCGCATAAGGCGCGAGCCAGCGCGAGACACAGGCCGGGGCGCCGTTCGTCGGCAGCGTCGCCGCCTTGAATGATCCCGAAATATCCGTTCCGCCGCTAAAGACCGGCGCCTTGCCCGGAAAGGCGATCAGATTGGCGAAATGGCCGGCCGCAGGCGTGTGCGCCGTCGTGAACAGCAGCGTGTCGTCGAGGTAGAACGGGCCGCCGCGATCGCTGAAGGCGAGCGTATAATCACGATCCGGGTTGCGCGTGACATTGGCTTTCAGAAAATCGAGAGCCTTGCGAACGCTCGAGCAAGGCGCGGATCTTGTGCAATCGGCGCCGATCGCATCGCCGCGCGCATCGCGTCCGTCGGCGGAGAAATAGGCGTCCGCCACTGGCGCCGCCTGCGCGGCCGTCGCGCCGGCAAAAAAGAGCGCGGCAAGGACGCCTGCGACAAGCCTCAATTTCAGCATGCTTGAACCATCCAGATCGCCGGAGGGCATCCGGCTGGCGCCCTTCGCGGCTGACGCCCGTCGTGGCCGCCGCCGCCAGTTTGAGCCTGGATCAGGATAGCGGCGGGACCGCGCCGCCGATCATCACATTTTCTCTATTGAGGAAGGGGACGCCGTCCGCCAATGGCGGGCGCAACGACGCGCGCCGCCACATTTTGTCGCGCCGAATGGCCGCGGCGACGCGGGATCAAGGCTAAACGGGGTTTGAAGACTAGTTGCGAGGGCCAAGCGTATGGTTCAGATCCATCGCGCTCTAGGCGCGAAGATCGGCTCCGGCGAGGCCGATGGCGATATTTTGCCGCCTGGCGATCTCGCGCTTGACGCGGGCCCAATAGCGCGGCGACCCTTCGCCGTCGATGCAACGGCCCCTGGCTCGGTCGCGCGCTTCGAAATAGGCGCGGTCGTTAAAGCGGGCGATCATACGCTCGGCCTCGGCGGCCGCCGCTTTGCGATGCAGCACGGCTGCAAGTCCGTGGAAAATCGTGTTAAAAAAACGAATCACCGCGAATCACTCAACCAAAACGCGCGCTCCCGTTTGCATCAATTTGGGCGCGGCCGCAACTGTTGAGAGATATTTGTTCACAGTTTGTTCGAAACTGCAAGATGTTCGCGAAATGTTTTCAGAATCGGGCGCTCAAGCCTGCTCGAGTTCTATCAAAGTTCCAGAGAAATCGCCGGGATGAAGAAACAGCACCGGCTTGCCATGCGCGCCGATTTTCGGCTCGCCGCCGCCGAGCACGCGCGCGCCGCTTGCGTGCAATCGGTCTCTGGCGGCGACAATATCATCCACCTCATAGCAAATGTGGTGAATGGCGCCCTTGGGGTTTCGGGCGACGAAATCGGCGATTGGCGAGGCTTCCCCGAGCGGCTCGAGCAGCTCGATCTTGGCGTTGTCCAGCGTGATGAAGACCACGGTGACGCCATGGTCGGGCAAGGGCTCGGGTTCGCTCACCTTGGCGCCAAGCGCGTTGCGATATTGCGCCGCCGCCGGGGCGAGCTCCTTCACCGCGATCGCGACATGGTTCAACCGTCCGATCATGCGGGCGCCCCTAGCTCGATTGATGGATCCTGAACGTGATTACCGGCGCCGACGTGCGGCGACAATTGCGTCAAAGGTCATATTTCGACGACGAGCACATGCACCGACGGACGCTTGCCCCAAGCCTGGGCGACCGCGTTGCGCACGGCCTTTTCGATCGCGCTCGAAACGACGTCGGCGTCGCGCCGCTTTTGCCGCGGCAGATGATCGAAGGTCTGGAACATGGCGTCATCGACGATGGCGTCCATTGGGGCGCCGCCATGCCCGCGCGTCGGAATGCCGGCGGTCATCACATCCGGCACGCCGGCGAGATCGCCCTTCGCCGTCACCGCAAGGGCGATGGTGATAATGCCCGAGGCGGCGAGTTTCTGGCGCATCCGCGGCGCCTCGTCGGTCGCGGAGACGAATATATTGCCGTCCTTGAGCAACCGGCCGGACGGCGCCTCGCCGACGATCGCCGCTTGTCCGGGGGCCAGCGCGACGATGTCGCCATTACGCGCCGGAATGACGTGAGGCACGCCCATCGCCCGCGCGAAAATCGCATGTTCGGCGAGATGGAGATCCTCGCCATGCGCCGGGATTGCGATCTGCGGCCGGACCCAGGCGTAAAGCTCCGACACCTCGCCGCGGCGCGGATGGCCGGAGGCGTGCACCAGCGCGTTGCGGTCGGTGACGATCTCAATGCCGGAGCGGATGAAATTATTGATGATGCGCCCGACCTCTCGCTCATTGCCGGGGATCGTCCGCGAGGAAAAAATCACCTTGTCGCCGGCGGTGAGCGAGATCGCCGGATGCTCGCCTTCGGATATGCGGGCGATGGCGGCGCGCGGTTCGCCCTGGCTTCCGGTCGCGATCAGCGCCACCCGGTCGCGCGGCAGATGGGCGAAGGCGTCGATCCCGAAGAAATCGGGCACGCCATCGAGGTAGCCGCAGTCGCGCGCGACCGCGACGACCCGCTCCATGGCGCGCCCGGCGAGGACGACGCTGCGGCCGGCCGCAGCGGCGGCGAGCGCCACGGCGCGGATGCGCGCGACATTGGAAGCGAAGGTGGTCACGACGACGCGGCCGGTTGTGCCCGCGATCACTTCGCGCAAGGTTCTGGCGACCTCGCCTTCCGAGGGGCTGATGCCCTCGCGCAGGATGTTGGTCGAATCGCAGACAAGCGCCAGCACGCCTTCGTCGCCGATCTCCGAGAGCCGCCGTGCGTCCGTCGGCGCGCCAAGGCCCGGCTCGGCGTCGATCTTCCAATCGCCGGAATGAATCACCGTCCCGAGCGGCGTCCGGATCGCCAGCGCGCAGCTTTCCGGGATCGAATGCGCCATGGCGATGAATTCGACGGCGAAGGGGCCGACCTTGATATGTCCGCCCTGGGGCACGATCTCGATCGGCACCTCGGGCGCGCCTGGCTCCGACAGCCGCTTCGTCCGCAGCAATTGGGCGGCGAAGCGCGTCGCATAAAGGGGACAGCCAAGCTTCGGCCAGATGTCGGCGACGGCGCCGATATGGTCCTCATGGGCATGGGTGATGACCAGCCCGACCAGATCCTCGCGCATCTTCTCGATGAAGGAGACGTCCGGAATGATGATGTCGATGCCAGCATGCTCGGGGCCCGCGAAGGCGATGCCGCAGTCGACCATCAGCCATTTCATCCGGCCCTTGGGGCCGAAGCCATAGAGGGCGAGATTCATGCCGATCTCGCCCAACCCTCCAAGCGGCGCGAAGACGAGCTCGTCATTTGCCGCATTCATCAATGAAGACCTTTCTTTTGCTGCGGCTGTGTCGACGTCACGACAGGCGCGCCGGCTGCGCCCCGAGGAAGACGTCGCCGGCTTCAATCAGGATCTCGCCGGCCGCGCCGTCGAGGATGAGCCGTCCGGCGGCGTCGATCCCGCGGAAAACGCCTTCCGTCGCGACCTCGCCGCGAGAAACCTTGATCGGCTCGCCAAGTCCCCCGGCGCGCTTCAGCCATTCGGCGCGAATGAGGACAAATCCGCCCTCCTGCGCCCAGACCGCGAGCCAATGCGCCATGTCCTCGGCCAGCGCCGCGAGCACCGTTTCGGGCGTAAGAGCGCGGCCGGCGATCGCGCCAAGGTCGCTGGCCGGATAAAGCGTGTCGCTCGGGTGCGTGGCGCAATTGACGCCAATTCCGGCGACGCAGCCGACGCCAGCGCCAAGCGTGACGCTTTCGAGCAGGACGCCGGCGATTTTCGCATCCTTGTACAGAATGTCGTTCGGCCATTTGATTTTGAGGGCGGGATCCTCGTCGAGCAGCCGCCGAAGGGCGATGGCGAGCGCGAGGCTCGCGACAAAGCCGAGTTCGGGGGCCCGCGCGAGCGGCGCCGGATCGATCAGCAGAAGGCTCGCGAAAAGATTGCCGGGTTCCGAGGTCCAGCTGCGGCCAAGGCGGCCGCGCCCATTGGTCTGGCGCTCGGCGACGACCCAGAGACGGCCGGGATCGCCAGCACGCGCGCGCGCCAGCGCTTCGTCATTGGTCGATCCGAGTTCGCCATGGACGGATAAGCGGAAACCTGATGCTTCAACCGATCTTGCAAGATGCGACAGAATAAACCCACCAATTCGAGCGTGCGGGCGCTTTTCCGCGCGGCGAAGCGCCGGACGAGTCGCCCCAGCTTTATTGCCGCAAGCGCGGCGTCAAAGCTAAATCGTTCTAGAACAGAGACTTGGCCGCCGTCGCCGTAGCGTCGATGAACAGAGCCGGATAAGCGAACAAGAACAGCACAAACAGGCTCGTTATGGCAAGCACGACGCGCAGGGCCGGCGTCGGCGGGTCGAAGGCCGGGGCCGGCTCGTCGAAATACATGATCTTGACGACGCGAAGATAATAGTAGGCGGCGACCGCGCTCGACAGCACGCCAATGACGGCGAGCGGATAGAGATGCGCCTGAATGGCGGCGTTGAACACATACCATTTGGCGAAGAAGCCCGCGAGCGGCGGAATGCCGGCCAGCGAGAACATCAGCATCGCGAAGAAGAAGGCCATCAGAGGATTGGTCTTGGCGAGCCCGGCAAGATCCGAAATCTGCTCGACCGCATGGCCGGCGACGCGCATCGACAGGATCGCCGCGAAGCTGCCGAGCGTCATGACGAGATAGATCGCCATATAGACCATGACGCCGAACACGCCGTCCTGCGTTCCGGCGGCGAGGCCGACCAGGGCGAAGCCGACATGGCCGATCGCCGAATAGGCCATCAGCCGCTTGATATTGGTCTGGCCGATCGCGGCGAAAGCGCCGAGCGCCATGGAGAGGATCGAAATGAAGACGATGATCTGACGCCATTGCGTCTCAGCGCCGGGGAAGGCGGTCATCAGCACGCGCACCGTGATCGCCACCGCCGCCATCTTCACCGCCGATCCGAAAAAGGCGGTGACCGGAGTGGGCGCGCCTTCATAGACGTCCGGCGTCCACATGTGGAACGGCACGGCCGACATTTTAAAGGCGAGGCCGGTCATGAGAAACACGAGGCCGAAGATGATTCCGATCGAGACATGGCCCTGCGTCGCCGCCGCGACGCCGGCGAAATCGACGGTTCCGGCAAAGCCATAGATCAGCGAGGCGCCATAGAGCAGCATGCCCGACGACAGCGCGCCGAGAACGAAATATTTGAGGCCGGCTTCCGAAGCGCGAAGATTGTCGCGGTTAAAGGCCGCAAGCACGTAAAGCGCGAGCGACATTAATTCGAGGCCAAGATACATCGCGATGAAATTCTGAGCGGAAATCAGCACCATCATGCCGAGGGTGGCGAGCAGCACCAGAATCGGGAATTCAAATTTGTCGATGCGTTCGCGGGCGAGAAAATCCTGGCCCATCACGAGCGCGGTCAGCGAGCCGATCAGCGCCAGAACCTTCATGAAGCGGCCGAAGCCGTCGTCGATCACCGCCCCGTCGAACAGGATCGCCTGTTCCTTGAAGCCGAGCAGAATGATGAGGATCGCCGCGCCGAGGAGGCCGACGGCGATCTCGGTGACCGGACCATCCGACGCCTTGCCGCGCAGCGCGCCATAGAGCACGAGGCCAAGAACGCCGACGGCCAGAATCACTTCCGGCAGGGAATGGGCGAGGGCGAGAGAGAGCGGCGTCATGTGCGGCAGCCTTGAAAAGCGCGATTTTTTTGTCGGATCAGGCGGTATGGCGTTCGAGGCGGCGCGCGCGCCGCCTCATTTTTGCGTCAGTTCGGCGGTCCGCGTCCGGGCGATCGCCGCGTCGTAATTCTGGATGAGCGCGGCGACGGACGCCGCCGAGCTATCGAGGACCGGCTTCGGATGGAAGCCGAAATAAAGCGTCAGCGCCACCAGCGGCGCGAAGATCGCGGCCTCGCGCGGCGAGAGATCGAGAATGTTGCGCAAGGCCGGCTTGTCGAGCACGCCAAAGACGACGCGGCGGTAGAGAAACAGCGCGTAGGCCGCCGACAGGATGACCCCCGTCGTTGCGAAAAGCCCGATCCAGCTGTTGACCCGGAAGCCGCCGAGAAGGGTCAGAAATTCGCCAATGAAGCCGGAGGTGCCGGGCAGCCCGACATTGGCCATGGTGAAGATCATGAAGACGACGGCATAGAGCGGCATGCGGGCGACAAGCCCGCCATAGGCCGCGATATCGCGGGTGTGCATCCGATCATAGACGACGCCGACGCAAAGGAACAAAGCGCCCGACACGAGTCCATGGGAGATCATCTGGAACATGGCGCCCTGCACGCCTTGCTCGGTCATGGTGAACAGGCCCATGGTGACGAAGCCCATATGCGCCACCGACGAATAGGCGATCAGCTTCTTCATATCTTCCTGCACCAGCGCGACGAGCGAGGTGTAGATGATGGCGATGATAGAGAGCGCGTAAATGAGCGGCGCGAAATAGGCCGACGCGTCGGGGAACATCGGCAGCGAGAAGCGGATGAAGCCGTAACCGCCCATCTTGAGCAGGATGCCGGCGAGGATCACCGAGCCCGCCGTCGGCGCCTCGACATGCGCGTCCGGCAGCCAGGTGTGGACCGGCCACATCGGCATCTTGACGGCGAGCGAGGCGAAGAAGGCGAGGAACAGCCATTTCTGCATCGAGGCCGGGAAGCTCGTCGCCAGCAGCTGGACGATGTCGGTCGTGCCGGCGAAGCCATACATCGCCATGATGGCGAGCAGCATCAACAGCGAGCCGACGAGCGTATAGAGGAAGAATTTGAAGCTGGCGTAGACGCGCCGCTTGCCGCCCCAGATGCCGATGATGAGGAACATCGGAATGAGGCCGCCCTCGAAGAACAGATAGAACAGCACGAGATCGAGCGCGCAGAAGACGCCGAGCATCATGGTCTCGAGCACGAGGAAAGCGATCATATAATCCTTGACGCGATAGGTGATCGATTTCCACGAGGCGGCGATGCAGAAGGGCATCAGGAAGCCGGTCAGCAGCACGAAGGGAATCGAGACGCCGTCAACCCCGAGCTTGTAGATGAGCCCCGAACCGAACCAACCTTTCTGCTCGACGAGCTGGAACCCGGACAACGACGTATCGAACTTCGCATAGGCGTAGACGGTGAGCAGGAAGACGATCACCGTCGTCGCGAAGGCGGCCCAGCGGGCGTTGTTCAGCGTCGCCTCGTCCTCGCCGCGCAGGCAGAGGATGAAGGCCGCGCCGACCAGCGGCAGGAAGACGATGCAAGAGAGAATGCCGAAGCCAAACATCAGCGCACGCCCCCGACGATATACCAGGTGATGATGGCGGCGAGCCCGATCAGCATGGCGAAAGCATAATGGTAGATATAGCCGCTCTGCAGCCTCACGACGCGGCCGGTGACGTCGACAACCCGCGCGGCGACGCCGTCGGGGCCGAGACGATCGATGATCGCGCCATCGCCGCCGCGCCAGAACAGATTGCCGAGCCAGAAGGCCGGGCGGACGAAGATCTTGTCGTAGAGTTCGTCGAAATACCATTTGTTGAGCAGGAAGCGGTAGAGCGCTGGCGCCGCCTCGGCGAGCCGTGCAGGGGTCGCCGGCGCCAGAATATACATGTAGAGCGCGATGAGGAACCCGAGGACCATCATGATGGTCGGCATCAGACCGGCGAGATGAGGAATTTCCTCCATCTGGTGCAGGATGTGATTGTCGGGGCCGAGGAACAGCGAGCCCTTCCAGAATTCATTAAAGCCTTCGCCGATGAAGTCGCTGTGGAAAATCAGGCCCGCGAAGAGTGCGCCGACTGCGAGGACCGCGAGCGGGATCAGCATGACGATCGGCGCTTCATGCGGATTGAGTGGACCATGGTGGGCATGGTCGTCATGCGCATCAGCGGCGGCGCGGGCGTCCGGCGCGTCATGCGCGTGGCTGGCGACCGCGGCGGCCCCCACCGAATGGGCCGCGGCGCCATGGCTCTCATCCGCCCATTGCGCCTTGCCGAAGAAGGTCAGGAACACAAGCCGCCAAGAATAGAAGGAGGTCAGCGCGGCGGCGATCACGGTCATGACATAGCCGTAGAAAGCCATCGGACGATGCGAGGCATAGGCCGCCTCGATGATGGCGTCCTTGGAGAAATAGCCGGACGTATAGGGAAAGCCGGTCAGCGCCAGCGTGCCGATCGTCATCATGGCGAAGGTGAACGGGATTTTCCGCCACAGCCCGCCCATGTTGCGCATGTCCTGCTCGTGGTGCATCGCGACGATCACCGAGCCGGCCCCAAGGAACAGCAGCGCCTTGAAGAAGGCGTGAGTGAAGAGGTGGAAAATGCCGATCGAATAGCCGCCGACGCCGAGCGCGACGAACATATAGCCGAGCTGCGAACAGGTCGAATAGGCGATGACCCGCTTGATGTCGTTCTGCACGAGGCCGACCGTCGCGGCGAAAAAGGCGGTAGTTGCGCCGATGAAGATGACGAAGGACAGCGCATGCGGCGCCTGCTCGAACAAGGGCGAGAGGCGCGCCACCATGAAGACGCCGGCGGTGACCATGGTCGCGGCATGGATCAGGGCGGAAACGGGGGTCGGGCCTTCCATGGCGTCCGGCAGCCAGGTGTGCAGCAGGAACTGCGCCGACTTGCCCATGGCGCCCATGAACAGCAGCAGGCAGGTAATCGTCATGGCGTCCCACTCGGCGCCGAAGACATGGATCGTGGTGTTGGCGAGGCCCGGCGCCGCGGCGAAAATCTGCTCGAAGTTGATCGAGCGGGTCAGCACGAACACCATGAAGATGCCGAGCAGGAAGCCGAAGTCGCCGACGCGGTTGACGACGAACGCCTTCATCGCAGCGGCGTTGGCCGAGGGCTTTTGATACCAGAAGCCGATCAAGAGATAGGAGGCGAGGCCGACGCCTTCCCAGCCGAAAAACATCTGCAGAAGATTGTCGGCGGTGACCAGCGCCAGCATGGCGAAGGTGAACAGCGAGAGATAGGAAAAGAAGCGCGGCCGCGAGGGATCGTCGCTCATATAGCCGATCGAATAGAGATGCACGAGCGCCGACACGGTGGTGACGACGACGAGCATCACCGCAGTCAGGCTGTCGACCCGCACCGTCCATTCCGCGCGCAGCGCGCCGGACGAGAACCATTCGCCAAGCAGCGAGACGCTGCCCGGCTCCTCGCCGAGCGCGACATTGGCGAAAGCGATCCAGGACAATACGGCCGCGACGAACAGCAGGCTGGTCGTGACCAGTTCCGAGGGCCGCGCGCCGAGCTGCCGCCCGAACGGACCTGCGATCAGGAATCCGATGAGCGGAAGGAATAGGATTGCCGCATACATCGGCTCAGCCCTTCATCATGTTGATGTCTTCGACCGCGATCGAGCCGCGATTGCGATAATAGGCGACGAGGATCGCGAGGCCGATCGCGGCTTCCGCGGCGGCGACGGTCAGGACGAACAGCGAGAACACCTGGCCGGTGAGGTCGCCGAAGAAGCTCGAGAACGACACGAGATTGATGTTCACCGACAGAAGGATGAGCTCGACCGACATCAGGACGACGATGATGTTCTTGCGGTTGAGGATGATGCCGGCGACGCCGATGGTGAACAGCATCGCCGCGACGATCAGGAAATGGCTGAGGGAGAGGATCATCTTTTTCGTCCGGCCGCGTGCGAATCGTTGCTCATCATGTCGATTTTTATCCTAATCGCCTGGCTCAAACGCCCTGCCGGAAGGACTTCTTGCGAAGCTCCACAGCGTCCTTGGGCGTGCGCGCATTCTGCGCCGCAATATCCTGACGCTTGATGCCGACCTTATGGTGCAGCGTCAGGATGATCGCGCCGATCATGGCGGTCAGCAGCACCATGCCGGCGGCGATGAACAGACAGGCGTATTGCGTATAGAGCACCCGGCCGAGCGCCAACGTGTTGCTCATAGCCGGCGGCGCCGGGGAGGCCACATTGGCGAGCGAGGCGGCGTCGACCCGCCAGCCGCCGACGACCAGCACGAGTTCGAGCAGGACGATCGCGCCGATTGCGCCGCCAACCGGCAGATAGCGCATAAAGCCCTGCTTGAATTCGGCGAAGTCGACGTCGAGCATCATCACGACGAAGAGGAACAGCACCGCAACCGCGCCGACATAGACGACGACGAGCAGCATCGCCAGAAATTCAGCGCCAAGCAGCAGAAACAGCCCCGCCGCGTTGAAGAAGGCGAGGATCAGGAACAGGACTGAATGGACCGGATTGCGCGATGTGATCACCGCGAAGGCCGAGGCGATCAGAACCGCGGAAAACAGATAAAAGAACAGCGCCGCAATCATCGAAGATCCCCATCGGCGCAGCGCGCCCACTGTCGTCCATCGCCGCAAGGCGACGCTGGCAAAAGCGGCAGCGCCTCTTCCCGCAGGGTCACGCGCGGCCTCACCGGTAGGGCGCGTCGAGCGCGATGTTGCGCGCGATCTCGCGCTCCCACCTTGCGCCGTTTTCGAGCAGCCGGTCCTTGTCGTAGTAAAGCTCTTCGCGCGTCTCGACCGAGAATTCCGCGTTCGGCCCCTCGACGATGGCGTCAACCGGGCAGGCTTCCTGGCAGAAGCCGCAATAGATGCATTTCACCATGTCAATATCGTAGCGGGTGGTGCGGCGCGTGCCGTCGTTGCGGCGCGGCCCCGCTTCGATGGTGATCGCCTGCGCCGGGCAGATCGCCTCGCAGAGCTTGCAGGCGATGCAGCGCTCCTCGCCGTTCGGATAGCGGCGCAAAGCGTGCTCGCCGCGATAGCGCGGCGACTGCGGGTTCTTTTCGTGCGGATAATTCAGCGTCGGCTTCGGCTTGAAGAAATAGCGCATCGACAGCAGGAAAGCGCCAACGAACTCCGACAGGAACAAAGCCTTGGCGGCCTGATCGAGCTTCATGTCCGTCCCTTTCTCACGATATTTTCAAGCCGCCTCATTGCGCCATCTCCGCGCCCCAGCCTGTGATCTGCAGGACGACCGCAACGAGCACGACCATCGCCAGTGAGATCGGCAGGAACACCTTCCAGCCAAGCCGCATCAGCTGATCATAGCGGTAGCGCGGCACGAAGGCTTTCACCATGGCGAACATGAAGAAAACCGCGCAGACTTTCAGGACAAACCAGATGACGCCCGGCACCCAGGTGAAGGGCGGGAAGGGAATCGGCGACAGCCAGCCGCCGAGGAACAGAATGGTCATCAGCGCGCACATGGTGATGATCGCCACATATTCGGCGAGCATGAACAGCATGTAGGGCGTTGAGGAATATTCGACCATGAAGCCGGCGACGAGCTCGGATTCAGCCTCGGCGAGATCGAACGGCGGCCGGTTCGTTTCGGCCAGCGCCGAAATGAAGAAGATGACAAACATGGGAAACAGCGGCAGCCAGTACCAGCCCAGCAGGCCCCAGCCATTGTCCTGCGCGCGTACGATGTCGGTGAGGTTCAGCGAGCCGACGCAGAGCAGCACGGTGATGATGACAAAGCCGATCGAGACTTCATAGGAGATCATCTGCGCCGCGGCGCGCAGCGCCGAGAGGAACGGATATTTCGAGTTCGACGCCCAGCCGCCCATGATGACGCCATAGACGCTGAGCGAGGAGATCGCGAGCACGTAAAGAATGCCGACATTGATGTCGGCGATCGCCCAGCCCTCGGCGACGGGGATTACCGCCCAGGCGGCGAGCGACAGCAGGCCCATGACGAAGGGCGCCAGCAGAAACACGCCCTTGTTGGAGCCGTCTGGAATGACCGGCTCCTTGAAGACGAATTTCAGCATGTCCGCGAAGCTCTGGAACAGCCCCCACGGGCCGACCACGTTGGGGCCGCGGCGCAATTGCACCGCCGCCCAAATCTTGCGGTCGGCGTAAAGAATATAGGCGATGAAGATCAGCAGCACGACGAGCAGCACGACGCTCTTGATCACCATCAGCAGCAAGGCCAGGAACCAGCCGGTCTCTTCCATGGCTCTACTCCGCCGCGTGGCGCGCGAGGTCGAGGCGCATGGCGGAGCATTCCGCCATCACCGCCGAGGCTCTTGCGATCGGATTGGTGAGATAGAAATCGGCGATCGGCGAGGCGAATCCCGTCGAGCCCGGCGCGCCGCCGACCTCGAGCAGCCGGTCGACGTCGAATTTGGCGCCCTCCGCGATCGCGTCGATGGCGGCGAAGTGCGGATAGGCCGAAAATAGCCGCTCGCGCAGGCTTTTCAGCGAATCGAAGGCCAGCCGGCGCTGCAGCACGTCGGAGAGCGCGCGCAAAATCGCCCAATCCTCTCTGGCGTCGCCGGGCGGGAAATTGGCGCGGTCGGCCAGCTGCACGCGTCCTTCGGTGTTCACATAGAGCCCCGATTTCTCGGTATAGGCCGCGCCCGGCAGGATGACGTCGGCGCGGGCGGCGCCGCGATCGCCATGCGAGCCCTGATAGATGACGAAGGCGCCCGGCTCGATGTCGATCTCGTCGGCGCCGAGATTATAGAGAACGTCAAGCGCGCCGGCCTGCGCCATCGCCGCGGCGTCAAGCCCGCCCGAACGCGGCACAAAGCCGAGATCGAGGCCGCCGACCCGCGCCGCCGCCGTATGCAGCACGGCAAAACCGTTCCAGCCGTCCTTGATCACGCCGAGCGAATGCGCGGATTTGGCGGCGAGCGCCAGCACCGAGAGCCCGTCCTCGCGCGCGAGCGCGCCCTGGCCGATCAGGACCATCGGCTTTTCCATCCGCGCCGGCGCATGATCGGCGAATGACGCGAGCGTGTCGGGGCCTGCGCCGAGATAGGCGTAATCATAGGTAAGGTCGGCCTTCTCGCCGATCACGCCGATCTTGAAGCCGCCCTTCAGCCAGCGCTTGCGGATCCGCGCATTCAGCACCGGCGCCTCGATGCGCGGGTTCGACCCGATGATCATCAGCCCGTCGGCCGCCTCGATTCCGGCGATGGTCGGATTGAAAATATAGCTGCCGCGGCCGAACGCCGGATCGAGCTTCGCGCCGTCCTGGCGGCAGTCGAGCGAGACGGCGCCGAGGCCGCCCATCAGCGATTGCAGCGCGAACATATCCTCGACCGCGCAAAGGTCGCCGGCGATCGCGCCGATGCGGTGCGGGCTCGCCGCCTTGATCTTTTCGGCGATCAGCGCGAAGGCCTCGCGCCAGCTGGCGGGGCGCAATTTGCCGCCTTCGCGAATATAGGGCCGGTCGAGCCGGCGCGACTTCAGCCCGTCGACGATCTGGCGCGCCTTGTCCGAGATCCATTCCTCGTTCACGCGGTCATTTACGCGCGGCAGGATGCGCATCACCTCACGCCCGCGCGTGTCGATGCGGATGGCCGAGCCGAGCGCGTCCATGACGTCGATCGATTCGGTCTTGACGAGCTCCCAGGAGCGCGCCTTGAAGGAATAGGGCTTTGGCAAAAGCGCGCCGACGGGGCAGAGATCGGCGACATTGCCCTGCAATTCGGAGCCCATCGCGGTTTCGAGATAGGTCGTGATCTCCATATCCTCGCCGCGGCCGATCGCGCCCATGTCGCCGGTGCCGGCGACTTCGGCCGTAAAGCGCACGCAGCGGGTGCAATGGATGCAGCGGTTCATCGAGGTGCGCACCAGCGGCCCGATATATTTATCCTCGACGGCGCGCTTGTTCTCGGCGTAGCGCGACCCCTCGAAGCCGAAGGCCATCGCCTGATCCTGCAAATCGCACTCGCCGCCCTGATCGCAGATCGGGCAATCGAGCGGATGGTTGATCAGGAGAAACTCCATCACGCCCTGCCGCGCCTTTTTCACCATCGGCGATTTGGTGAGGACGACGGGCGGGGCGCCGTCGGGACCGGGACGCAGGTCGCGCACGGCGACGGCGCAGGAGGCCGATGGCTTCGGCGGGCCGCCCTTCACTTCGACGAGGCACATGCGGCAATTGCCGGCGATCGACAGGCGCTCATGGAAGCAGAAGCGCGGAATCTCGGCGCCCGCCTGCTCGCAGGCCTGCAACAAAGTGTATTCGGGCGGGACGTCGATTTCGACGTCGTCGACGATCAGCTTGGTCATGCCTTGTCCTTGATGCGGCGGCTCTGCGGCCAGGCGCTGCGTCCTCTTCGATCGATCACGATGCTACTCCGCCGCCGCATGGTAGCCGCGCGCGGGCTCCGAATGCGGATTTGCGGCATATTGATCGATGCGCTTTTCGATCTCCGGCCGGAAATGCCGGATGAGGCCCTGCACCGGCCAGGCCGCCGCGTCGCCGAGCGCGCAGATGGTGTGGCCCTCGATCTGCGTCGTCACTTCGAGCAGCATGTCGATCTCGCGCTTTTGCGCGCGGCCCTCGGCCATGCGGGTGACGACGCGCCACAGCCAGCCTGTCCCTTCGCGGCAAGGCGTGCACTGGCCGCAGCTCTCATGCTTGTAGAAATAGCTGAGCCTGGCGATGGCGCGGATGATATCGGTCGATTTATCCATGACGATGACGGCCGCCGTGCCAAGGCCCGACTTCAGATCGCGCAGCGTGTCGAAATCCATCGCCGCGTCGATGATCTGCGCCGCCGGCACGCAGGGGACCGAGGACCCGCCAGGAATGACCGCGAGCAGATTGTCCGAGCCGCCGCGAACGCCGCCGCAATGCTTGTCGATCAACTCCCGGAACGGGATCGACATCGCCTCCTCGACGTTGCAGGGCTTGTTGACGTGACCGGAGATGCAGAAAAGCTTGGTGCCGGAATTGTTCTTCGCGCCGAAGCTTGAGAACCAGGCCGCGCCGCGGCGCAAAATGGTCGGCGCGACCGCGATCGATTCGACATTATTGACCGTCGTCGGACAGCCGTAGAGGCCCATATTGGCGGGAAACGGCGGCTTCAGCCGCGGCATCCCCTTCTTGCCTTCAAGCGATTCGAGAAGCGCCGTCTCCTCGCCGCAGATATAGGCGCCGGCGCCGCGATGGACGTAGATGTCGAACGGCCAGCCGTGGATATTGTCCTTGCCGACGAGGCCCGCCTCATAGGCCTGCTGAATCGCCGCCTCCAGCCGGTCCGCCTCGAGGATATATTCGCCGCGAATATAGATGTAACAGGCGTGCGCCTCCATCGCGAAGCTGGCGACGAAGCAGCCCTCGACCAGAAGGTGCGGATCATTGCGCATGATCTCGCGGTCCTTGCAGGTGCCGGGCTCCGACTCGTCGGCGTTGACGACGAGATAAGACGGCCGCGCGGCGTCGGCCTTGGGCATGAAAGACCATTTCAGTCCCGTCGGAAAACCCGCGCCGCCGCGCCCGCGCAGCCCCGAGGCCTTCATTTCGGTCAGGATCCAGTCCTTGCCCTTCTCGATCAGTCCCTTGGTGTTGTCCCATGCGCCGCGCGCCAGCGCGCCCTTCAGGCCCCAATCGCCGAAGCCATAAAGATTGGTGAAGATGCGGTCCTTGTCTTCAAGCATGGGACGCGTCCTCAGTTATAAGTCTGGTCATTGGCGGAGGCGCTCGCCTCGGGCTTGCCCGACGATAAAGCCTCTTCCTGCTTCAGGCGTTCGTGCCCCGGCTCCGCCGGCCCTTTGGGCTGGCCCGCGAGCTCCGCCTGCGCCGCCGCCGGATCGCCGATGCTCGGCGCCTCTTTCGCGCAATAGGGTCCGCTGCGCCCGTTGACGCCGTAGAAGGAGACGAGGGCCGTCAGGCCGCCGGCGGGTTCGGATGACACCCGCCCGGTCTGCGAGCCGGCCGTGACCGGCCTTCCGGCGGCGAGATCGTCGAGCAGTTTGGCGAAATTATCGGGCGTCAGATCTTCGAAATAATCATCGTTGATCTGCACCATCGGCGCATTGCAGCAGGCGCCGAGACATTCGACCTCGTTCCAGGAAAATTTGCCGTCGGCGGTGACCACGCCCGGCTCGCCGATGCGGTTCTTCAACACGGATTTGATGCCGTCCGAGCCCGCGAGCAGGCAAGGCGTCGTGCCGCAGAGCTGCACAAAATGCTCGCCGACCGGCGACAGATTGAACATCGAATAGAAGGTCGCGATTTCAAGCACGCGGATATACGGCATGCCGAGTTTCTCGGCGACCGCCTCGATCGCCGGGCGCGGCAGCCAGTAGCCGTTCTGCTTCTGCGCCCGCCAGAGCAGCGAAATCACCGCCGAGGCCTGCCGTCCCTGCGGATATTTTGCGATGATCGCGTCAACCCAGGCCTCATTCTCCGGGGAGAAGGCGAAGGAATCGGGCTGAACTTCGGCGAGCCTGCGAACGGTCATATCAGCGACACTCAACGATCGGGGCCATTGCGGCCGGAGTTTTGAGACAAAAGCGCATCAGGGTCACCGATCGACCTCGCCGAAGACGATGTCGATCGATCCCAAAATCGCGCTGACGTCGGCCAGCATGGATTTGCGGCAGAGGAAATCCATCGCCGCGAGGTGAGCGAATCCCGGCGCGCGGATCTTGCAGCGATAAGGCTTGTTGGTGCCGTCGGAGACGAGATAAACGCCGAACTCGCCCTTCGGCGCCTCGACCGCAGCATAGACCTCGCCGGCCGGCACGTGGAAGCCTTCGGTATAGAGCTTGAAATGATGGATCAGCGCCTCCATCGAGCGCTTCATTTCGCCGCGTGAGGGCGGCGCGAATTTGCCTTTGGCCAGCACCGGGCCCTGCCCCGCCGGCTCGCGCAGCTTGGCGACGCATTGCTTCATGATGGAGACGGACTGGCGCATCTCCTCCATGCGAATGACCTGACGGTCGTAATTGTCGCCATGGCGGCCGACCGGAATGTCGAACTCCATCTCCTCATAGCATTCATAGGGCTGCGCCTTGCGCAGATCCCATGCCGCGCCCGAGCCGCGGACCATGACGCCGGAAAATCCCCACGCCCAGCAATCCTCGAGGCTGACGATGCCGATATCGACATTACGCTGCTTGAAGATGCGATTGTCGATGAACAGCGCCTGGAGATCGTCGCAGGTTTTCAGGAACGGGTCGCACCAGGCCTCGATGTCGTCGATCAGCTGCGCGGGAATATCCATATGCACGCCGCCGGGACGGAAATAATTGGCGTGCAGACGCGCGCCAGAGGCGCGCTCATAAAACACCATGAGCTTTTCGCGCTCTTCGAAGCCCCATAGCGGCGGGGTCAGCGCGCCGACGTCCATCGCCTGCGTCGTGACATTCAGAAGATGCGAGAGGATGCGGCCGATCTCGCAGAACAGCACGCGCAGCAGCTGCGCGCGGCGCGGCGCTTCAAGGCCGACGAGCTTTTCGATGGCGAGACAGAAGGCGTGCTCCTGATTCATCGGCGCGACATAATCGAGCCGGTCGAAATAGGGCACGTTCTGCAGATAGGTGCGCGCCTCCATCAGCTTTTCGGTGCCGCGATGCAGAAGGCCGATATGCGGATCGACCCGCTCGACCACTTCGCCGTCGAGTTCGAGCACCAGACGCAACACGCCATGCGCCGCCGGATGCTGCGGGCCGAAGTTGATCGTGAAATTGCGGACCTGATCGTTCATGAGTTTCTTTTCGCGGAGCGTTCAGAAGCGAGGGGCTGCGGTCAACTCAACTCGGGTTGTGTTTGGCTTTTTCGTCGCCGGGCAGCACATAGTCGACCGCGCCTTCCCATGGCGACAGGAAATCGAAATTGCGGAACTCCTGCATCAGCGCCACCGGCTCATAGAGCACGCGTTTTTCCTCGTCGTCGTAGCGGACCTCGACATAGCCCGTCATCGGAAAATCCTTGCGCAGCGGATGGCCGTCGAAGCCGTAATCGGTCAGCAGGCGGCGCAAATCGGGATGGCCGGAGAAATAGACGCCAAACAGATCATAGGCTTCGCGCTCGAACCAATTGGCGGCCGGAAAAAGACCGCTGAGCGAGGCGACCGGCGTCTGCTCGTCGGCCTCGACTTTGACGCGGATGCGGCGGTTGTGCTTCGGCGAGAGCAGATGCGTCACGACGTCGAAGCGCTTCTCGCGGGTCGGATAATCGACGGCGGTGAGATCGATGAAGCAGACAAACAGGCAGGACGGGTCGTCGCGCAGGAACGCGACCGTCTCGACGAGGCAGTCCGCCCGCACCGTCAGGGTCAGCTCGCCATAGGCGAGGCTTGCGTCCTCGACCCAGCCGCGCAGCGCGGCCGAGAGCGTCTCCACGAACTGTTTCAGATCCTCGTCCATCTCAACCTTTCGGCGTCACGCGCTGAAGCGGGGCGCGACGGCGCTCCGCCCCCTCAAGCTTTAGCGTCAATGCGCAGCTCATGCATTGACGCGCACATGGGCCGGCGCGGCCAGCCGCTCGATCCAGACTCAAGGAACGCATGCCGCGCGCCCCTATTCGTTCGCCGCGATCCCTCACCGATCGCCCGCTTGCGCGGGGGCGCTACCGTTCGATCGTGCCGGTGCGGCGGATTTTCCTCTGCAAAAGGAGGATGCCGTAGAGCAGCGCTTCCGCCGAGGGCGGGCAGCCAGGAACATAAATGTCCACCGGCACGATGCGGTCGCAGCCGCGCACGACAGAATAGGAATAGTGATAATAGCCGCCGCCATTGGCGCAGGATCCCATCGAGATCACATAGCGCGGCTCGGGCATCTGGTCGTAGACCTTGCGCAGCGCGGGGGCCATCTTGTTGGTCAGCGTGCCGGCGACGATCATCACGTCCGACTGCCGCGGCGAGCCGCGCGGCGCGAAGCCGAAACGCTCGACGTCATAACGCGGCATCGAGGCCTGCATCATTTCGACGGCGCAGCAGGCAAGGCCGAACGTCATCCACATCAGCGAGCCGGTGCGGGCCCAGTTGATGAGCTCATCCGTCGAGGTGACGAGAAAGCCTTTGTCGGCGAGCTTGTCGTTGATCGACAGGAAATAGGGATCATTCGCGGCGAGCGGCCGGTCGGTCGCCGGATTGATCACGAGGCCTTCCTGCGGCGCGGGGGTCAATCCCATTCGAGAGCGCCCTTCTTCCATTCATAGACAAAGCCGACGGTCAGAATGCCGAGAAACAGCATCATCGCCCAGAATCCGAAAAGCCCAACCTGATGGAACGCCACGGCCCAGGGAAACAGAAAAGCGACTTCAAGATCGAAGATGATGAACAGCAGCGCGACCAGATAGAAGCGCACGTCGAACTGCATGCGGGCGTCGTCGAAAGCGTTGAAGCCGCATTCATAGGCGGACA
The DNA here is from genome assembly GCF_000021745.1 of Methylocella silvestris BL2. Taxonomy (NCBI): domain Bacteria; kingdom Pseudomonadati; phylum Pseudomonadota; class Alphaproteobacteria; order Hyphomicrobiales; family Beijerinckiaceae; genus Methylocella; species Methylocella silvestris. The sequence continues at coordinate 3,216,660 of NC_011666.1, read as the reverse complement.
GCTTCTCGCTGTCGGGCGCTTTGAAGGCGACGAGAAACGGGGCGACGAGAAGAGCGCCGGAAATGACGCCGGCGATCGCCATGAAGACGACGAGCGGCAGATATTGATCGAGGAGGCTCGGCATGGGCAAGCTCTGACGATTCAAGGCGGGCCGGGGGAACAGCGCGCCGGTTGGGATCCTGCTGCAACGTTCGAGCGATGCGTAGCCCAGCGCCAATCGCAGCGCAAGATGATGTTTTAAACGCTTCTAAAGCTCGGCCGCGCGCGAATGCCTAAACCGACGTCAGCAGAGGCGAATTTGTCGCAGGAGGCGAAGCCGCGACCAAAGTCGTAAGGCCAATCGCGCGGGCGAAAGGGCACGATCCGATCGTCTGGCGCGGCCCGGAAGCGCGGTCGCGGAAGGTTGAATGGCGAGAGAGACGGGACTTGAACCCGCGACCTCCGGCGTGACAGGCCGGCGCTCTAACCAACTGAGCTACTCCCCCGCAGCCGCAAGCGCGCAGCGCCGCGCGGACCGGAGAGGAGCCGGATAGGATAGGCGGGCCCGCAAGTCAAGCATGATGACGCCGGCGCCGGGCCGCGAGGCCCGCGGCGCGCGGCGAAAAGGAGGCTCAGATGTGGCTTGCGCCCTGCGCCGCCAGCACGGCGTCCTCGGTCGCCTCTTCCCGCGTCGTCCGGTTGAAGATCGCGTTGAGGGAGACCGCGGCAATCGAGGTCAAAATAATGCCGTCGCCGAAGATCGGCCGCAGCTCGGGCGGCATGATATGGAAAAAATTCGGCGATACGATCGGGATCAGGCCGAAGCCGATCGAAATCGCGATGACCAGCGTGCTGCGTGGCGCCGCAACATAATCGATGCTTTTCAGGATCTTCACGCCGGTCGCGGCGACCATGCCGAACATAATGAAGCCGGCGCCGCCGAGCACGCATTGCGGCACCGAGGCGACGATGAACGCCAGCTTGGGGATCAGGCCAAGCGCCAGCATGATGCAGCCGCCAGTGACGCAGACCCAGCGGCTGAAGACGCCGGTCACGGCGACGAGGCCGATATTCTGCGAATAGGACACATAGGGGAACGTGTTGAAGACGCCGCCGATAATGGTGCCGAGGGCGTCGGCGCGCAGGCCGCGCTTGATGTCGTTTGCGCCAACCTCGCGTCCGGTCATGGCGCCAAGGGCCAGAAACATGCCCGTCGCCTCGATGAAGACGATCGTCATGACGAGGCACATGGTCAGGCACGGGATGAGATGGAAGGTCGGCAGGCCGAATTGCAGCGGCAGCACGACCCGGAGCCATGGCTCCTCATGGATGCCGGAAAAATCGGTCCAGCCCAGCGCGATCGTCGTCAGATAGCCGACCGTGACGCCGATCAGCACGGCGGCGTTGGCGAGAAAGCCGCTGGCGAAGCGGATCACGATCAAGATCACGGCGAGCACCAGAGCGGCGACGAGAAGATAGCCCGGCGCGCCGAAATCCGCCGCATTGGCGCCGCCGCCCGCCCAATTGACGCCGACCCGCATCAAGACGACGCCAATCATGGTGATGATCGTGCCGGTGACGACCGCCGGAAAGAAAGGCAGCACATATTTGACGAAAGGCGTGACGGCGAGGCCGAACAACCCGCCGACGATTACTGCGCCATAGATGCCGGTGAGGCCGACGCCGGGCATCGCCGCCATGGCCAGCATGGGCGAAATCGAGACGGCGGTGACGCCCATGATGACCGGCAGCCTGATGCCGAACGGGCCAATGCCAATGGTCTGCACCAGCGTCGCGATGCCGCAAGCGAACAGATCCGCATTGATCAGCATGGCGATCTGATCTTTGGGCAGCTTCAGGGCGCCGCCCAGGATAAGCGGCACGGCGACCGCATTGGCGTACATGACGAGGACATGCTGCAGGCCGAGCGCGAACAGGCGCGGCGCCGGAAGGACTTCGTCGACGGGATGGACCGCGGCCATCGCAAACCCCTCAGTTGCAAGACAGTCCGTTGATATTGCCCGCCGAATTGATTTTTCAGGCGCCGATATTGTGAGCAGGGCCGCACAAATGTTGAGTTCGGGCGAAGTCGGCGGGCAGTCCGGGGGACCAAGTCTCGAAACGGCGGCTAGGGCGGGTTGATCCTTGGGCGACTGCTAAAGGCGTCCTGCGCCGTTCGCTCCTATTCAGGCCAGAAATCCCCGTCCATCATCTGATCGAAGGACCACGGAACTTCGGCAGGAAAGGTCGCGGCATCGAGGCCCGTTTCACGCTCGGCTTCTATCAAAGCCCGTCGATAGCTATAAGCAATCGCTGCAGTCAATCCAGCCTTGAGGCTGGGGTTGTCCTTGAGGTGGGCGTCTATGTCCAATCGCTGGCCCTCGACGCTCAGACGCCAGCTCTTGCCACGGAGCGTCGGCTGGAACCTCCATTTGAGGAGATGCAAAAGCAAGACTGTAAGGCGGCTGATCAGTTCGCGCTTTTCGGTCTTCCCCATGCTTTCGATTTCCTCGGCAATATGCTCGATGTCGGCCTGGGCAAGTTTGCCGGCGCGCAGCAGCGCCGCCTGTTCGTTGGCCCAGGCATAGAAATCACGGTCATAGAGCGCATTTTGGGGCATGTGCCCTCCCAAGAGCATTGGTCGCGAATAGTCGTCCAGGTCCCTCTCGCCCATCAAAGAACAAATTTCGAGGCCGAGGAAGCTCGACGCCCCGTTCCCCTGGAATGAACATCGTCCTCCAATAAAGCATGAACGGTTCATTCCCGTCGACACGAACATGGACGGCGGGGGTGGGCGCCCAACCGCACATGACGTAGCCCCAGACAGCATTGGAGAACCCGCCGGGCGGTCGTCGCCCCCCGTGGGTCCGAGGCCAATCTTGAAGATATATAGCCAGGGGCCGCCAGAGATCAGGAAATGCCTGGTCTCGCTGCAACCGCCGCCGCGAAGGGAGCTCGAATTCCCAAAAGTCAATGGTGGGCGGTGACGGGCTCGAACCGCCGACCCTCTCGGTGTAAACGAGATGCTCTACCAACTGAGCTAACCGCCCGGCCGGCACGCAATCGCACAGCCAGCCATTCCGGTCAACGCGCCACCGGGCGTGCGTTTTCGATGCGGCGGACAAAAGAAAAGGGCCGCGATCGGCTCGCGGCCTTTTCAATCTGTCTTGTCATCCTGGCCTAATGCGCGATGGCGGCCGAGGCGTCGTCGTCGCCCGCCAGCGGCCGGGCCGGCTTCAGATCCTCTTCCCAGACGATCGGCAGCGGCTGGCGCACCAGCGCATGGGCGAGAACTTCATCCATGCGGGCCACGGGCACGATCTCGAGCGCGTTTTTGACCGAATTCGGAATATCGACCAGGTCCTTCGCGTTCTCCTCGGGGATCAGCACCTTCTTGAGGCCGCCGCGCAAGGCGGCGAGGAGCTTCTCCTTGAGACCGCCGATCGGCAGAATCCTGCCGCGCAGCGTGATCTCGCCGGTCATGGCGATGTCGCGCCGGATCGGGATGCCGGTGATGATCGAGACGATCGCGGTCGCCATGGCGACGCCCGCCGACGGCCCGTCCTTCGGGGTCGCGCCCTCGGGAACATGGACGTGGATGTCGCGCCGGTCGAACAGCGGCGGCTCGATGCCGAAATCGACCGCCCGCGAGCGCACATAGGACGCCGCAGCCGAAATCGATTCCTTCATCACGTCGCGCAAATTGCCGGTGACCGTCATGCGGCCCTTACCAGGCATCATCACGCCTTCGATCGTCAGCAATTCGCCGCCGACCTCCGTCCAGGCAAGCCCGGTGACCACGCCGACCTGATCCTCGGTTTCGGCCTCGCCATAGCGGAAGCGCGGCACGCCGAGATAATCGGGCACATTGTCGGCCGTAATCTGCACCGATTTCGCCTCGGTGGTCAGGATCTGCTTGACCGCCTTGCGCGACAGTTTCGACACCTCGCGCTCAAGGTTGCGGACGCCGGCCTCCCGCGTATAGCGGCGGATGAGCAGGATCAGCGCGGAATCGTCGATCGCCAGTTCCTTTTCGGCGAGGCCGTGCTTCTTGAGCGCCGCCGGGATCAGATGGCGCCGGGCGATCTCGACCTTCTCGTCCTCCGTGTAGCCGGCGATCCGGATGATCTCCATGCGGTCCATCAGCGGAGCCGGGATGTTCAGCGTATTCGCCGTCGTCACGAACATCACATTCGACAAGTCGTAATCGACTTCGAGGTAATGATCGTTGAAGGCCTGATTCTGCTCGGGATCCAGCACTTCGAGCAGTGCCGAAGACGGGTCGCCGCGGAAATCCTGCCCCATCTTGTCGATTTCATCGAGCAGGAACAGCGGATTGGAGCTTTTCGCCTTACGCATCGACTGGATGATCTTGCCCGGCATCGAGCCGATATAGGTGCGCCGGTGGCCGCGGATCTCGGCCTCGTCGCGCACGCCGCCGAGCGACATGCGCACGAATTCGCGCCCCGTCGCCTTGGCGATCGACTTGCCGAGCGAGGTCTTGCCCACGCCGGGCGGTCCGACGAGGCAGAGGATCGGCCCGCTGAGCTTGTTGGCGCGAGTCTGCACGGCGAGATATTCGAGAATGCGCTCCTTCACCTTTTCCAGGCCGAAATGTTCGGCGTCGAGCACTTCCTCAGCAATGGTCAGGTCCTTCTTGACCTTCGAGCGCTTGTTCCACGGGATCGACAAGATCCAGTCGAGATAATTGCGCACGACCGTCGCTTCGGCCGACATCGGCGACATCTGGCGCAGCTTCTTCAGCTCGGCGACCGCCTTGTCGCGCGCTTCCTTCGAGAGCTTGGTTGTCTTGATCCGCTCGTCGAGCTCGGCGAGGTCGTCCTTGCCGTCCTCGTCGCCAAGCTCCTTCTGGATCGCCTTCATCTGCTCGTTGAGATAATATTCGCGCTGGGTCTTCTCCATCTGGCGCTTGACGCGCGTGCGGATGCGCTTTTCGACCTGCAGCACCGAGATCTCGCTCTCCATCAGGGCGAGGCACTTTTCGAGCCGCTTCGTGATCGAGGTCGTCTCGAGCACCGTCTGCTTGTCGGCGATCTTGACGGCGAGATGCGAGGCGATGGTGTCGGCAAGCTTCGCATAATCCTCGATCTGGGTGACCGCGGCTGCGACTTCGGGCGAAATCTTCTTGTTGAGCTTCACATAGCCTTCGAACTCCGAAACGACGGAGCGGGCCAGCGCCTCGACCTCAACCTTATCGACGGGCTCGTCGTCGATCACTTCGGCGTCGGCCTCGTAGAAATCGTCGGTGCGCGTATAGCCCTGCACCTTGGCGCGAACCTGACCCTCGACGAGCACCTTCACGGTGCCGTCGGGCAGCTTCAACAGCTGCAGGACCGAGGCGAGCGTGCCGGTGGCGAAAATCGCCTTCGGGGCCGGATCATCGTCGGAGGCGTTCATTTGCGTGGCGAGAAGGATGAGGCTGTCGCCCTTCATGACCTCCTCAAGCGCGCGAATCGATTTCTCGCGGCCGACGAACAGCGGCACGATCATATGCGGGAAAACGACGATGTCGCGAAGGGGAAGGACGGGGTAGCTCTCGACCGCTCCGGGACGTGCGGGCTCTCGCTTCTGTGTCATCATATGTCCTAACTCGAAACGCGATCCGGCTCGCAAGCCCCCGGGTTTGCCGGCGGCGCCTGGGCCCTCTCGGATTCGGCCTATTGGCGTGAAGCAATTATTGTAAAATCAGATGGACATGAGCGCCTGCGGATTCAAGCGCTGGCCCACACCCACGGAAGGCGGCGAGGCCGCCGGCTGGCCGGCGGAGGAACGGTTTGTCAAAGGCGCCTATTCGCCTTTCGTCCCTTACGCCTCCGGCCTGACGCGTCCCGCGCCGAAAAGTCTTGGCTTCTTTTCGGCGGGACGCCCTCGACCCGCAGCCTTGTCGTCAGGCGCTTGTGCCGCTCTTCTCGTTACGTTCGGCGTAGATGTAGAGCGGGCGCGACTTGCCCTCGACCACATCCGGCCCGATGACCACCTGCTCGACGCTGTCGAGGCCCGGGAGATCGAACATCGTGTCGAGCAGAATGCCCTCCATGATGGAGCGCAAGCCGCGCGCGCCGGTGCGCCGTTCGATCGCCTTCTTGGCGACGACGTTCAGCGCCTCGTCCTGGAAGCTGAGTTCGGTGTTCTCCATCTCGAACAGACGCTGATATTGCTTGACCAGAGCGTTCTTCGGCTCGGTCAGGATCTTTTTCAGCGCCTCCTCGTCGAGGTCCTCGAGCGTCGCGATCACCGGCAGACGGCCGACGAACTCGGGGATGAGGCCAAATTTCAGGAGATCCTCGGGCTCGACCTTGCGGAAGATCTCGCCCGTCCGCCTGTCGTCCGGAGCCTGCACGGTCGCTCCAAAGCCGATCGAGGTGCCCTTGCCCCGCGTCGAGATGATCTTTTCGAGGCCGGCGAAGGCGCCGCCGCAGATGAACAGGATGTTGGTCGTATCCACCTGCAGGAATTCCTGCTGCGGATGCTTGCGCCCGCCCTGCGGCGGCACGGAGGCCACCGTGCCTTCCATGATCTTGAGCAGCGCCTGCTGCACGCCCTCGCCCGAGACGTCCCGCGTGATCGAGGGATTGTCGGATTTACGCGAGATCTTGTCGATCTCGTCGATATAGACGATGCCGCGCTGCGCCCGCTCGACATTATAGTCGGAGGCCTGAAGCAGTTTCAGGATGATGTTCTCGACATCCTCGCCGACATAGCCCGCCTCGGTCAGCGTCGTGGCGTCGGCCATGGTGAAGGGCACGTCGAGGATGCGGGCGAGGGTTTGAGCCAGCAGCGTCTTGCCCGAGCCAGTCGGCCCGATCAACAGGATGTTCGACTTCGCCAGTTCGACGTCATTGTGCTTCGTCGCGTGGTTCAGCCGCTTGTAATGATTGTGCACGGCGACCGAGAGGACGCGCTTGGCCTGCGGCTGGCCGATCACATAATCGTCCAGGACCTTGCAGATTTCTTTCGGCGTCGGGATGCCGTCGCGGCTCTTGACGAGAGAGGATTTGTTCTCTTCGCGGATGATATCCATGCAGAGCTCGACGCATTCATCGCAGATGAACACTGTCGGGCCGGCAATCAGTTTGCGGACCTCATGCTGGCTCTTGCCGCAGAACGAGCAGTAGAGCGTGTTTTTCGCGTCGCCGCCGCCAACCTTGGTCATGGATAGTCTCCAGTGCGACCGGGATCATGTGCGATGCCCGATCTTGCTTTGTTTAGGACGCCGGCGCCGCCGGATCATCCCGGCGCTCCTCAGGCGCGGCGGGCGCGCACACGAACCGCCGTCTCTCCTTTTTGGCCTCGTTCTCCCTCAACTGCGACCCGAAACGAAATGCAATCATGTTCCGGTCATAGAAGCAAGGGTTTACGGCCCCTGAGGCTATGGCGATCCTCGTCGCGTCATAACGACGCGCGACGCGAAACACCCGAATTCGCTTTGAGCAAGCCTTTGGCCGGCCGCCGGATAAAATGACGGCCAAAAGCTAAAGTAGCAATAACCGCGCCATCTGCAACCCATAGCAATCTTGAGCTGCGCGTGGGGAATGGCGCTTGCGGCGAGCGAAGGAAGGCGTCGCGGGCCAAAGCCGCCGGAATGCTCCATGACCGGGAGCTGGGCCCGGTCATGGAAGGATCGCTAAAAAATCGCGTTCGATCAGTAAGTTGGATCAAAAATTCGATTCGAAAGAGTCGTTCGGCCTTGGCGAAAACGCTGGCAATCGGACCCGGATCAGGCCGATTTTCTTTCGCTTGCGCTCTCGTCCGGCCGCTGCGAAATGACGCTGTCGACGATGCCAAACTCCCTGGCGTCGTCGGAGGACATGAAATGGTCGCGGTCGAGCGTCTTCTCGATCGTGTCGTAATCACGCCCGGTATGCTTCACGTAGATGTCATTAAGACGCCTTTTGACTTTCATGATGTCTTCGGCGTGACGCAGGATGTCCGAAGCCTGACCCTGGAAGCCGCCGGAGGGCTGATGCACCATGATGCGCGCATTGGGGAGCGCGAATCGCTGCCCGGCTTCGCCCGCGCAAAGCAGCAGCGAACCCATCGAGGCGGCCTGGCCGACGCAGAGCGTCGAGACTTTCGGCCGGATGAACTGCATCGTGTCATAGATCGCAAGACCAGCCGTGACGACGCCGCCCGGCGAATTGATATACATCGAAATTTCTTTTTTCGGGTTTTCCGCCTCGAGGAACAGAAGCTGCGCGATAATGACCGAGGCCATATGATCCTCGACCGGGCCGGTGAGGAAAATGATCCGCTCGCGCAACAGGCGCGAATAGATGTCGAAGCCCCGCTCGCCGCGGCTGGTATTCTCGATAACCTGAGGAATCAAATAGCTATTATAAACTTCGATCGGATCGTGGTCGCGCATTCGGATTGTCCTCTTCGCCAGCGGGCAGATCTGCCCGCCGCTCTCTACCCGCAAGATATCGAGCCCTTTTCTATACGACAGCCAGGCTTGCGCGAAACCTCAATCGCCGGCTGCGGGAGAGTTTCAGCCCATCAATCTCCCGCCGCCCTCACATAAGCAGCCGGCGCCGTTTCGCTAATATGCTTCGGTTCAGACCAGCGCCGCGCTCGACTCGGCCGCTTCCTCCTCGTCCTCCTCATCGGCGGCGAGGAGCTCCTCCTTCGGGACCGCCTTGTCGGTCACCTTGACGAGGGAAAGGATGTGGTCGACGACCTTTTCCTCATAAATCGGCGCCCTCAGCTCGGCGAGCGCCGAAGGGTTCTTCTGATAATAATCCCACACCATCTTTTCCTGGCCGGGGAAGGACCGGGCGCGCTCAAACAGCGCCTGGTTGACCTCTTCGTCGGCCACCTTGACGCCCGCCGCATCGCCGACGTCGGCGAGCAGCAGGCCGAGCCGCACGCGCCGCTCGGCGATCTTGCGATAATCCGCTCGCGCCGCCTCTTCGGTCGTGCCCTCGTCGGCAAAGCTGCGCCCGCTCTGGCTCTGTTCGGCCTCGACCCGGCGCCAGATTGCGTCGAATTCCTGGGCGACGAGGCCCTCGGGAAGATCGAAGGCGTATTTGGCGTCGAGCGCGTCGAGAAGCGCCCGCTTCCATTTGCGGCGCGAGGCGGCGGCGTAATCGCGCTCGATATTGGCCTTGATCGACTCTCTGAGCTTGGTGAGATCCTCGAGGCCGTAGCCCTTGGCGAATGCGTCGTCGATCACGGTTTCGCCAGGCGCGGCCAGCGCCTTGAGCGTGACGTCGAAGACGGCTTCCTTGCCGGCGAGATGCGCGGCGGAATAATCGTCCGGAAAAGTCACGGTCACAGTGCGGCTGTCGCCGAGCTTGAGCCCTTCGAGCTGCTCCTCGAAGCCCGGAATGAAGCTGCCGCTGCCGAGCACGAGATCGACGCCCTCGCCCGAACCGCCCTCGAACGCTTCGCCGTCGATCTTTCCGACGAAATCGATCGTCGCCTTGTCGCCCTTCGTGGCGACGACGCCGTCGCCCTCTTTCGGCGTATAGGGGCGGCTCTGCTCGGCCAGCCGGTTCACCACAAGGTCGATCTCGTCCTCGCTGACCGCGGCGACGAGGCGTTCGATCTCGACGCCCTCAAAGCTGCCGATTTCGATCTTGGGAAGCACTTCGAGGGCGACCGTAAAGGCAAAGTCCGCCTTCGCCTCGAACGCCTTTTCGAGTTCATCCTTTTCGCCGGGAAAATCGATCTTCGGCTGCGAGGCGGGACGCAGCGCATTGTCCTCGATGATCTTGCGATGCGCTTCGTTCACCGCTTCCTGCACGACCTCAGCCATGATCGAGCGGCCATAAAGCCGCTTCAGATGGGCGACCGGCACCTTGCCAGGACGGAACCCGTTGATACGGGCCTTCGCCCGCATTTCGGCAAGCTGGCTGTCGAGGCGAGTTGCGAGGTCGGTCGCGGGAAGCACCACCTGAAACTCGCGCTTGAGGCCCTGCGAAAGGGTTTCCGTGACTTGCATCTTCTGAGTAACCTTTTCCTCTTGCCTGTCTTTGTTCATTCGGTCCGCATCGGCGGCGCGGACGTGATCTCAATCTCATGGTCTGGTGCGGGCGGAGGGACTCGAACCCCCACGATTTTCACCACCGGAACCTAAATCCGGCGCGTCTACCAGTTCCGCCACGCCCGCGCGTTTTTTCGTCGCGCTGCCACGGGCGGAGCCCTTTGCCCCGCCGCGGGTGGCGCTCTATAGCAATCGCGCGCGGCTGGCGCAGCAAAAAAGATAAGTAGGACGGCCAGCCAGATAAGGCAATCTGCGAGCGCGGGGGGCGCTTGCCAAAGCGGCCAACCTCCCGCACAAACCCCTTCCGCTCAATTGGCGCGGCGATGCGGCTCTGCCGCCTTTTCCTCCGGCCCAAGCGATGCCTTCACCCCTCATCACCCGCCGCCGTCTGATCGGGTCGAGCCTCGCCCTCAGCCTCATCGACCTGCCTGCCCGCGCCGAACCCGCAGCGGGCGGGTTTTTCGAGTTGCAGGCCGCGCCCGGGCGGCTGCAGCTGTTGCCCCAGCCCGCCGCCGAAACGCCTGTCTTCGCCTTCAATGGCGCGGTCCCCGGACCGCTTCTTCGCTGCAAAAAGGGCGAGGAGCTGAAACTCCGCCTCGTCAACAAGCTCGAACAGCCGATGAGCCTGATGTGGCCGGGATTGCGCATCGCCAACGCCATGGACGGCGTCGGCGGCCTGACGCAAAAGCCGGTCGAGCCGGGCGAAAGCTTCGACTATCGCTTCACGCCGCCGGACAGCGGGCTGTTCGCCTATCGGCCGGGATATCTCCCCTTCGCCGCCGAGCAGTTTTCGCGGGGTCTCTACGGGGCCTTGATCGTCGAGGAGACCGATCCGCCGCGAGTTGACCGCGACATGCTGGCAATCATCGCCGACTGGCGCCTCGACGATCAGGGCATGATCGCCGAAGACTTTGGCGCGAAGGAAGAGGCGCTCGGCCCCGGCAGCATCGGCGCGCTGGTGACCGTGAACTCGCAACCAACGCCGCTGACGGAAACGACAAAGCCCGGCGCCCGCGTGCGGCTGCGGCTCGTCAGCGCCACGGCCGCGCGGATCATGTCGATCGCCTTCGAGGGCGTGACGCCAATGATCCTCGCGGTCGACGGCCAGCCGGCCGATTCCGCCTTTGAGCCGGTACGGCGCACAATTCCCGTCGGGCCCGGCGCGCGTTTCGACGTGATGTTCGACCTGCCCGCTGAGGCGGGCAAAGAAGCGCGGCTCGTGCTGCGCGGCGACAATGAGCCGGACCGCGACCTTCTTATGTTCAAGACGGAGGCTGCGGCGGAAACCGCGCAAGCCGCTGCCGCTCCCGCGCCGATCGCTTCGCTGCCCGTCAATCCGCTGCTGCCGACGCGGATCAGGCTGGAGACCGCCAAACGGCTCGACATCGTCATCGAGCCGGCGAAACCGGCGCCCACGACGGCGGGCGGGCGAGAACTCGTCTGGAGCCTCAACGGCGGCGCGGTCGCTGATTTTGCCGAGAAGCCTCTGTTTAGCGTCAAGCGCGGGGCGGCGGTCTCGCTCGGCCTCGTCAATCGCTCCAATTTGACGCAGGCGATCCATATTCGCGGCCATCAGGCGCGGCTGCTGCACGATCTCGACGACGGCTGGGAGCCTTATTGGCGCGACAACATTCTCATCGGGCCGGGCAAGACCAAGCGGATCGCCTTCATTGCCGAGACGCCGGGAAAATGGGCGATCCTGTCCTTTATCGCCGGACGCGAGGGCGCCGGCCTCGCCGCATGGTTCCTGGTGACTTGACGCGCTCTCTTTCGGAATAGCCCATGCCGATCTCTTCACAGCCGATCCATGTCATAGGCGCAGGCCTCGCCGGCGCCGAGGCCGCATGGCAGATCGCCCGCGCCGGGGCGCCTGTCGTGCTGCATGAAATGCGCCCCGTGCGGCAGACGCCGGCGCATCGCACCGGCGATTTCGCCGAGCTCGTCTGCTCGAATTCGTTCCGCGCCGACGATCCGCAAACGAGCGCGATCGGCATGCTGCACCGGGAGATGCGCGGCCTCGATTCGCTGATCATGAGCGCAGCTGATCTGCATAAACTTCCGGCCGGCGGCGCGCTCGCCGTGGATCGCGACGGGTTTTCGCGCGCAATCACCGAACGGATCCGCGCGTGCCCGCTGATCGAGGTGGTCTGCGAGGAGATCGCCGGGCTTCCGCCGGCCGACTGGGACAATGTGATCATCGCCACCGGCCCCCTCACCAGCCAGGCGCTCGGCGCCGCGATCGGCGCGCTGACGGGAGAGCGCGACCTTGCTTTCTACGACGCCATCGCGCCGGTGGTTCATCGCGAGTCGGTCGATATGAGCAAGGCCTGGATGCAGTCCCGCTACGACAAGGCGGGGCCGGGCGGCTCGGGCGCGGACTACATCAACTGCCCGCTGAACAAAGAACAATATTACGCCTTCGTCGACGCGCTCAACGAAGCGGAAAAGATCGAATTCAAGACGTTCGAGGAAACGCCCTATTTCGATGGCTGCCTGCCGATCGAGATCATGGCCGAGCGCGGCGCCGAAACCTTGCGGCACGGGCCGATGAAGCCGTTCGGGCTGACAAATCCGCATGAGCCCGACGTCAAGGCCTATGCTGTCGTTCAGCTGCGGCAGGATAATGCGCTCGGCACGCTTTATAATATGGTGGGCTTTCAGACCAAGCTGAAACATGGCGCGCAGATCGCCGTGTTTCGCGCCATACCGGGGCTTGAGCGCGCCGAATTCGCGCGCCTCGGCGGCCTGCACCGCAACACTTTTCTGAATTCGCCGAAAGTGCTCGACAGCGCGTTCCGCCTGCGGGCACAGCCGCGGCTGCGTTTCGCCGGCCAGATCACCGGGTGCGAGGGCTATGTCGAAAGCGCGGCGATCGGCCTCGTCGTCGGGCGGATGGCGGCGGCCGATCGCAGCGGCGAAGCGTTTTTGCCGCCCCCGGCGACGACCGCGCTCGGCGCGCTGATCAATCACATCACCGCAGGGCATATCGAGACGATCGACGCCGGGCCCTCCTCGTTTCAGCCGATGAACGTCAATTTCGGTCTGTTTCCGCCGCTCACGGAGCCGCTTGAAAAGCCGCAGGGCAAGCGTCTGCGCGGGCCGGAAAAGGCGGCGGTCAAGAAGGCGGCGCTCAGCGCGCGCGCCCTGCGCGACTTTGAGGCCTGGATCGCCGCGCTGAAGGTCCCCGCGCCAGCGTGACGCGCGCGAAGGGGCGATCATCTCCTTGCGTTTGTTTCATCAAACTGACAGACTTCGCGAGAATATCTTTGAGATCGGCTGATGAGCGAAGATACCTCTGTTCTTGTGCTCGGCATGGATGAGCTGGCTTCCGCTGTCGCGCGAAAGCTGCACCTTGCTGGCCATGCGGTCGCCATCCACCAGCCGGTTCCGCCGCGCACGATCCGCCGCCGCATGTCGTTTGTCGACGCCTGGACGGACGGGTCCTGCGCTTTCGAAGGCGTCGAGGCGCGGCGCGCCGACAAGACCAAGGATTTCCTCTCCTCTTTGAAGAGCGGCGCATCGATCCCGGTGCTTTGGCATCCCTTCGAGGAGGTCACGACCCGCTGGCCTTGGGATATAATTGTCGACGCCCGCGCCGATTCCAGCGGGCCCGAGCGGCTGCGCCATCTTGCCGCCGTCACGATTGGCCTTGGCCCCGGCTATGTCGCCGGCGCCAATTGCGACGTCTTGATCGATATTGGCGCGCGCGATCCCGGCGGCGTGATCCGGCAGGGCCCGCTCAGCCGTCAGAATGGCGTCGACGAGCGGCGATTCGCCGATGGACGCATGATCACGGCTCCCCATCACGGCCTGTTCCATGGGGTGAAACAGTTCGGCGACACGCTCGCCAAGGGGGACATCGTCGGCGCGATCGGCTCGAGCGAGATTGTCGCGCCCTGCGCCGGACGGGTGCGCGGCCTCGCCCGCGACGGGGCCTCCGTCATGAAAGGCGCCGACGTCGCCGAGATCGTCTCTTCGCCCAAGGCGGAGTTGCTCGGCATCACCACGCGCGACCGGCTGATCGCGCGCAGCGTCGCCTTCGTCATCGAGATGGAGCGCGCCGGCTTCGAACCGATCTCGCTCGAGAATTTTTTCTAGAGCGCGCCAGCCCGCTTTCCAGACGTTCGCTGACGTCTTAAAGCATTCGCGCGAAAACTCGGCTTCAAAGCGAAGCCCTCCCGATATCGTGGAAGTTTAAATTCGCTCTAATCTAAGTTTAGAATCTATCGAAACTACATATTTATTATCGCATTGATTTAGATCACTCTTTTCGAGTATGATTTCTGTCAAGATTTATACGTCTCGCCTTCGGCGGAAGACGCGCGTCTATTCGCGAGGCGGATGCTGCGCTCAAGATACGCTCCAAGAAAGGCAAGACCGGCCGCATGCTTCCTGACCTGGCGCCTATTCTTGACCAACGCCGGTTTCTGACCATCGCACATCATGTCCCGGGACGAATCCGCATCAAGTTCGACATGACCGCGCTGGCGCGCCTGCCGAACATCGATCCGGCGCCTTTCGCCGATCTCATCAAGCGGATTCGCGGCGTCAAGACGATGCGGATCAACGCAGCCGCGCTGACGCTCGTGGTTGATTACGATTGCGCCGAAATTCCCTCTCCGATCTGGGCGCGGCTGCTCGTCGCCGACAAAGCAGAAATAGAAGAGATTTTCGCCCGCCGCCTTTCCTGACGGCTGCAGCTTCAGGCCGCGGCCAATTTTCAAAGGATCACCCATGTCTCATGCTAACTGGGGCCAAGGCCCCTATCCCGGCGACGCCTACGCGAATGATGGCGCAGCGGAAGTCCCCGGCGCCGAGCGGCGGATCGACCTGCTGGACGTGGTCGAGGGCGTCCTGACCGATGGCTTCAGCCTCTCCAACTTCACCCGCATCGCGCGGGCCAGCGGCTCGAACTTCTGGATCGGCGCCGCGATCGGCGCGGGTCTCGTTGTGCTGGCGCATCGGCCGGACGTGCGCGCAGCGGCGGCCGACGCCTTCAACAAGAGCCGCGCGAAGCCGAAGGCGCCCGAGGCCGCAACGGCGAACGCCGCCGCCACGATCCGCGACGCCTGAGCCCAGCATTCGAGGCAGAGGAACCCCACTATGAAAGGCGAGGACAAGGACGTGCAGCACCACTATCATTATTATGGCGTCGATCCCGCGACGCTGGAGGGCGCCAATGGCGCGGCAAATGGCGGCCCCGCTCCGGCCCGGCCAATTTACGGCGCGGCGCGATTCGCCCCTCCGGCCGTCAACCGCCATCGCCATCCCGGGGCCGATTCGCTGGTGAAAGGCCTCATCATCGGGGCCGGCGCCGCCTATCTGGCGACCAATGAAAAGGCGCAGCGCACGATCCTGCGAAGCGCCGTCCAGCTCTGGACTACGCTTCGCGGCAGCGTCGAGGAGTTCAAAGAACGCTTTCACGACGCCGAGGCGGAAGTCGCCTCGCCTCCGGAAGTGCTTCCCGAAACGCCCCCCGCGGAGAGCTGATTTTCCTTCATGGTCCGGATTATTCATGAACTGCCGCAGCGCCTGCGCCTGCGGTTGGCGTCGCGACCTGAAGATCTGGCGCGCGCCTCGACCGCGGTGCGGCGCGCGCCGGGGGTCACTGCGGTTCGGATCAATCCGGGCTGCGCCGCGCTGACCGCCGCTTATGACGGCCTCCCCCAAACGCGCGCAAAGATTCTCGCCCTCGCCGCAAATCCCCCCGCCGGGGCGGCCCCGTGGGAGCAGCCGGAAAGCTCTGACCGGCACACGCTGATCCTGACCGCCGCAAGTCTTTTCGTCTCAATGATGGCGCCAAGGCCCCTGGCCGCGGCCGTCACATTCGTCAATGTGGCGGGAACGATTTTGCGCGGCGCCGCGGCCGCGACCCATGGGCTGAAGGTCGAGGTCCTTGACGCGCTGGCGATCGGCCTGCCGACTCTGCGCGGCGAATATGTCACCGCGAATTTCACCCGCTTCCTTGTCGCCCTCGCCGCCTATATCGAATCGACCACAGTCGAGCGCTCGGACGAACTTTTGCGTTCGCTGCTGCGCCAGCAGCCGGCCGACGTCTGGGTCAAGCGGGAAAGCGGCGAACTCGAACGAATCCCCTTTGCGCAGCTGAGGGGCGGCGAACATGTGGCGGTCGGCGTCGGCGAAACCATTCCCGTCGACGGAGAAATCATCGAAGGCGACGCCTATGTCGACCAGGCGGCCGTCACGGGCGAAAGCCTGCCGATCCCGCGCGCGCCGGGCGATGTCGCCCTCGCGGGCGGAATCATTACGGATGGGCGGCTCGTCATCCGCGCCGACCGGGTCGGCGACAGCACGACGACCGGCCGCATTACCCGCTATATCCAGGAGGCGCTCGAACGGCCGGCGGAAATTCAGTCGGTCTCCGACGCCATGGCCGACCGCCGCGTGGGAATCACGCTGGCGTCGGCGGCGGGCGTTCTCGCGTTGACGCGCGACTGGCGGCGGCTCGAATCCGTGCTCATGGTCGATTATTCCTGCACCGTGAAACTCGGCACGCCAATCGCTCTCAAAAGCGCGATGTATCGCGCCGCGCGGCAGGGATGCCTCGTCAAGAGCGGGCAGGCGATCGAAATTCTCGCCGGCGTCGACACGGTCGTCTTCGACAAAACCGGGACGCTGACGCAGAACACGCTGGACGTCACCGACATTTGCCCGCTGCGCCCGGACGTCGACGAGGACCTCGCGGTCGCGATCGTCGCTTCGCTCGGCGAGCATACGGCCCACCCGATCGCGCGCGCCATCGTCGATCTGGCGCAGCAGCGTCATCTCGCGCATATCCCGCATGAGGAAGTGAATTTCATCGTCGGCCATGGCGTCGAGGGTGCTGTGAACGGCGAGACTGTGTGCTTCGGCAGCCGGCATTTTCTCGAGGACGACGAGCATATCTCCTTCGCGCCGCAACGCGCGCTGGCGGCTAAGCTGCGCGCGGAAGGAAAATCGCTGCTGTTCGCGGCGCAGGAAAACCGTCCGCTCGCGGTGTTCGCCCTGCGCGACAGTCTTCGCGCGGAGGCTCTCTCGACGCTGTCCCGTCTCCGGGCGCTTGGCGTCAAACGCCTCGTGATGATCACCGGCGACCATCGCGCCAAGGCGATCGCTTTCGGCGACGCGCTCGGCATGGACGACGTATTCTATGAGCAGCAGCCGGAAGACAAGGCGCGCATCATCGGCGAATTAATGGCCAAGGGCGCCCGCGTCGCCTATATCGGCGACGGCGTCAACGACGGTCCCGCGCTGATGGCGGCGGATGTCGGCGTCGCCATGCCCCGAGCGGCCGACATCGCCCGCGCCACCGCCGATATCGTACTGATCGAAGACAGGCTCGACTCGCTCGCGACGATGCTCGAGGTTTCCCAGCAGACGATGCGGCTGATCCGCTCCAATTTCCGCGTGGCGGTCGGCGCCAATACGGCCATCCTGATCGGAGCCGTCGCCGGATTACTGCCGGCGCGCGTGACCGCAACGCTGCATAATGGCGCGACCATCGCCGTTCTGATCCGCTCGCTTCTGTCGAACCGCGTCCCGACGGGAAGCGCCCTCATAGCGCTACCCGGCCAGCGCGAGCCGCAACGACTCGGCGATAAGACCGGCGAACAGAATGAAGCCAGCGTCGCGGTTTGAACGGAACAGGCGCAGCGCCTCGGCGCCGGCGAGGCGGGGCCCTCCGCCGGCGCGAAGCTGCGCTAGCTGCCAGAAAAGATGCAGCGCGTAGCCGGCGAGTCCGATAAGCGCCAGCCCGCCAACGCCCGCGGCGAACAGCGCGGCGCCCGCAAAGACCGCCGCCGCAGCGTAGAAACAGGCGACGCCCGCGCCGACATGCTCGCCGAAGAACCGCGCCGTCGAGCCTATGCCGATGATCGCGTCGTCCTTCACATCCTGGAGCGCGTAAATCGTGTCATAGCCGATCGTCCAGGCGATCGCGCCGCAATAGAGCAGCACGGGCGCGAGGCTGAGCGATCCTTCCGCCGCCGCCCAGCCCATCAGGGCGCCCCAGGCGAAGGCCGCGCCGAGCACCGCCTGCGGCCAGGAGGTGACGCGCTTCATGAAAGGATAGATGGCGACGAAGCCGAGCGAGGCGAAGCCGAGCGCGATGGCGAAGCGGTTGAAGCTTAACAGCGCCGCGAGGCCGACAAGGCATTGCGCGGCGAGAAATGCGGCGGCGGCGGCGATGCTGACGCGCCCGGCCGGAATCGGGCGCAGACGCGTCCGCTCCACCTTGGCGTCGATGTCGCGGTCGACGATGTCGTTATAGGTCGAGCCCGCGCCGCGCATCGCGATCGCGCCGATCAGGAACAGAGCGAGATCGCCAAGACGCGGGGCCGCGCCCTGATGCGCGCTGGCGAGCGCGCTCGATTGCCAGCACGGCAGCACAAGCAGCTGCCAGCCGATCGGCCGGTCGATGCGCGCGAGCTGGAGGAAGGGCGCAAAGGATTTTGGCGCGAGCCTCGCGATGAGCGAGTTCCCGACAGCGTCGGGCAGATGCGCCACGCCGCCGGATGGGTCGCCGCCCTGCCCCGCCGGCGGGGCTTTAGTCAAAGCGGGCCGGTTGGAAGCTTCTGGCCCTGCGGCAAGCCGCTTCCGGTCGCCTGCTGTTCCTGCGCCTTTTTCATCTGTTCGGCGATTTTGCAGGCCTGGGTCGCGACGGCGCCAGTCTTCTGCGAACTTGCGGTGATGTTCTCGATCGCGCTGTCGGGAACGTTGCACCATTCCTTGTTCTTGGTGAAATAATCGACGAGCTGACGCTCGGCGCCGACCAGCGCCTTAAGCTTTGGGCAGGAAGCCGCCGGATCGAGCTGGTGGGTTTTCGATCCCTTGGCGAGGCCGTTCAACTGATCGATGATGCCCTGACGCTTCTGGGTCAGCGCAGCGATGTCTTCGTTGCAGTCGGCGGCCCGCGCCGCTCCGGCCGCGGCAAGGGCGATCGAGAGCACAAGAAGCGCCGCCGCATGACGGGCGGGACGGAGGAGACTAGGCGCAAGCATGGTTTTGAGCCTTCTGATTCTGCCCTGGCATAAGGGTTGGCGCAAATTGGCGCGGTGGCCCATCGGTTCGAAAAGGCGGCGCCTTTTCGATTTCGCGTGGTCCCGCCTTTGAGCGGCGCGGCCTTGGCGCTTTGCCCACAGAGTCCATAGCAAAGACAAGCGCATCCTAGCAAGTTCGCGCCGAATTTTGGCGCGCGCGCCGGAGATTGTACAGATCCTTATGTCTTGACCTGGATTTCGTGATGGCGCGCTATGATTTTGCTTCCCCGCGGCTTTATGTCGACGCGCCGCTCGCGCCGCAGGCCCGCGTTTCTCTCGAAGCGCCGCAGGTCAATTACTTGCGAAATGCGCTTCGTCTCAAGGACGGCGCGGAAATCCTCGCCTTCAACGGCCGCGACGGCGAGTGGCGCGCCAGGATCGAGACGGAAGGGCGCCGGTCGACAGTCCTTGCCGCTGATCAGCAGCTTCGCCCGCAGCCGCCGCCCTTCGATCTGCATTATCTCTTCGCGCCGCTGAAACACGCCCGGCTCGACTATATGGTGCAGAAAGCGGTCGAAATGGGCGCCGGACAGCTTCGCCCGGTGCTGACAAGGCGCACGCAAGCCGAGCGGATCAATCTCGACAGGATGAGAGCCAACGCAATCGAGGCGGCGGAGCAATGCGGCGTCTTGTCCGTCGCCGAAATTATCGCTCCCATCCGCCTCGACGCCGCGCTGGCGCAATGGAGCCCGGATCGGCTGCTGGTGTTTTGCGATGAGGATGCGCCGGAACAAGACCCGGTCGCGGCGCTGCGGGCGGCGCGCGAATCAAATCCCGGCGGCGGCCTCGCGGTGCTGATCGGTCCCGAAGGGGGCTTTGACGAAGACGAGCGAAAAGCGCTGCTCGCCGCCCCGCGGACGGTCCGTCTTTCGCTCGGCCCGCGGGTGCTGCGCGCCGACACGGCGGCGGTCGCCGCGCTCGCGTTGGTGCAGGCGAGCATCGGCGATTGGCTAAGCCAACGTTAAGGGATCATCAAATCGCCCCATTATAAAGACACATAAAAGCCGACTCAGCGGCAAATGAAGGCTTTGGGAATCGATATGATTTTGCTGAAAAAAGGCCTCCTGTTCGCTTCGAGCGTCGGCTGCAGCCTGATTGCTCTTGGGGCCTCCGCGCGGGCTGGGGATCTTCCCTCCGGCCAGGCCGAGCGCGTGGCGCAAGCGCGGTGCGAGGCTGAATATGGTCCGGGCTTTTCCGCAGTCGCCAATAGCTCGACCTGCATCTGGGTCGGCGGGCATGTGCGGGTCGGCTTCGGGCCGCGCGGCGGTTCGCCGGATAATGGCTGGGCCAATGGCGGCGGCCCGGTTCGCGTCAACGCCGGCGACGGCGCCTCGCGCCCGATGACCGGGCGGCTGCGCCTCAACGAAGGCGCCTCGGCCGCAACGATCGCCCGCTAGCGGGCTCAGCGTCTCTCCGCCGGAGACCGCGCGAGATCAGGCTCGCTTTCTTTTATCCACATGCTTATTTATTTGGGGCGAGCTTGCGCGCGCGCTTTGACGCGTCGCGCGGCCGCAGGGAGCTCCGGCCTTGAACCGGACGTTCTGGAGAGAGCCATGTTCATCGAGACTGAGACCACCCCGAACCCCAAGACGCTGAAATTCCTGCCGGGCCGCCCGGTGATGAGCGCCGGCACGCTCGACATCAAGGAGCCTGAGGACGCGCGCCAATCGCCGCTGGCCGAGGCGTTGTTTGAGCTCGACGGCGTCAAGGGCGTTTTCTTCGGCTCCGACTTCATCACCGTCACCAACGCAAACGAGGATTGGCAGGAGCTGAAGCCAACGGTGCTTGGCGCGATCATGGAGCATTTCCTGTCCGGCGACCCGCTTCTCAATGAGCATGCGCATGTTTCGCCCGACGCCGGCGAGCGGGAATTTTTCGAAGAAAGCGACGCGGAAACGGTCACGGCGATCAAGCAGCTGATCGAAACCCATGTTCGCCCCGCGGTCGCCAATGATGGCGGCGACATCAAGTTTCGTGGCTACCGCGACGGCATCGTCTATCTGGCGATGAAAGGCTCCTGCTCCGGCTGCCCGTCTTCCACGGCGACGCTGAAGCATGGCATCCAGAATCTTCTCAAGCATTATGTGCCGGATGTGCAGTCGGTCGAATCCATCTGACGAAACTGCGCCGCGCCCCTTTTGGAAGGGCGGGCTATCGTGAAGATTCTCGCGATCGATACGGCGTTGCAGGCGGTTTCCGCCTGCGTGATCGATGACGAGGACCCCGATTTCGAATCGCTCGAAACCATAGCGATGGAGCGCGGCCACGCCGAGGCGCTGCTGCCGCTGGTTGACCGCGTCATGGCGCGGGTCGAGGGCGGATTCTCGGAGCTTGGCCGCGTTTCGGTGACGGTCGGCCCCGGCTCCTTCACCGGATTGCGCGTCGGCCTCGCCGCCGCCCGCGCCATCGGGCTCGCCTGCGAGATCCCGGTCGTCGGCGTTTCGACGCTCGCCGCCCTCGCCGCTCCGCTCATCATTCATCAGACTCCCGGCCCCGTCGCCGTCGCGATCGACGCAAGGCACGGGAATGTCTATTTCGCGGCGTTCGAATCGGACGGCCGCGCGCTGGTCACGCCGCGACTCGCCTCCGCGCGCGAGGCGGCCGAGGCCTTGCGACAGGAGGAGAGGCGGCGCGAGACAACGCAACTCGTCGGATCGGGCGCAGCGCTTGTCGCGATCGAAGCGGAAAAGCTTGGCGTTGCGGTCGAGGTCACAGCGGAAGCCCTCGTTCCAGACATTATCTTCGTCGCCCGTCTCGGCTTGCTCGGCGATCCCGATCTTGCGCCGCCGCGACCGCTCTATCTCAAAGCGGCCGACGCGAAGCCGCAAAGCGGAAGCGTTCTCGCCGAGGCCGCTCCATGACCCGCCAGTCGGTCTTCCGCATGTTCGTCAAGCCGCCGGCCTATCGGCCGATCGGCGCGGAGCGGAGCCTGGAATGCGCGGCGATCCATACCGAGAGCTTCGCCTATCCTTGGACCGAATCCGACTTCGAGCAATTGCTGGTCGCCGCCGAAGTCGTCGCGGACGGCGCGATCGACGCGGACGAGGGGCTTTGCGGCATGATCCTGTCGCGCGCCGCAGCGGATGAAGCCGAAATCCTGACCATCGCAGTCGCGCCTGAGCATCGCCGGTCCGGCGTCGCGGCGACGCTGATCGCCGCCCATCTGCCGCGCCTCAGCGCGCGCGGCGTCGCCCGGCTCTTTCTCGAGGTCGAAACCGGCAACGCCCCGGCGCGCGCCCTCTATGCGTCGAACGGGTTTCATGAGGTCGGCGAACGCAAGGCCTATTACCGCAAAGAGGACGCAAGCCCGGCGAGCGCCCTGCTGATGCGGCTGGACCTCGCGCCGTAACTCTGACAAACACCGCTGTTTCGCAGAACGTCACAACGCTTTAGAGTAAAGATGCGAGAGCATGGACGCGCGAACAAGGCGCAGGCATGAAGCGTGATTAGGCTTTTAAGTTTTAGGGGATGATGTCCGACATCGGCGATCTGAGGATACGGCCAAACGAGGCGCGCGGTGCGCCAGCGGCCGAAGACAGCCCGCCGCAGGAGCGAAAGCTGTTCGTGCAGTCGTTCGGCTGCCAGATGAACGTCTATGATTCGCAGAAGATGACCGATCTGCTCGGCCGCGAGGGCTATGGCGCCGCCGCCGGCCCCGAAGACGCCGATCTGATCATCCTCAACACCTGCCATATCCGCGAACGCGCCTCAGAGAAGATTTTTTCCGAGCTTGGGCGTCTGCGCGAGCTGAAGGCGCTTCGCGCGGTCGAAGGGCGAAAAACGAAGATCGTCGTCGCCGGCTGCGTTGCTCAGGCCGAGGGCGCCGAGATCCATCGCCGCCAGAGCGCCGTCGACGTCGTCGTCGGCCCACAAAGCTATCACCGCCTGCCGGAGCTCTTGCGCCGGGCCGAGCGCGAAAAGCATGTCGTCGATACGGATTTTCCGGTTGAGGACAAATTCGGCTTTCTGGCGCGGCCGACGCCGGCCGAAACGCGCAAGCGCGGCGTCAGCGCCTTTGTCACGGTGCAGGAAGGCTGCGACAAATTCTGCACATTCTGCGTCGTGCCCTATACGCGCGGCGCGGAATTTTCGCGTCCCGTCGCGGCCATTCTCGAAGAAGCGGCCGCGCTCACAGCCGCGGGCGTGCGCGAGCTGACCCTGATCGGCCAGAACGTCAACGCCTATCACGGCGCGGACGGACGCGGCGGCGAGGCCGATCTCGCCGCCCTTTGCGCGGAACTTGCGCGCGCGAGCGGCGTCAAGCGCATCCGTTATACGACGAGCCACCCAAACGATATGGGCGAGGCGCTGATCGAGGCGCATCGCGCGCAGCCGAAGCTGATGCCCTTTCTGCATCTGCCGGTGCAATCGGGATCGGACGCCGTTCTAGCGGCGATGAATCGCAAGCATACGAGCGCCGGCTATATCGCGCTCTGCCGGCGCATCCGGGCGGCTCGGCCGGATATCGCGCTCTCCTCCGATTTCATCGTCGGCTTTCCGGGCGAGACGGACGCGGATTTCGAGGCGACGCTGCAACTGATCGAAGACGTTGGCTACGCCAGCGCCTTTTCTTTCAAATATTCGCCGCGTCCCGGCACGCCGGGCGCCGAGCGGACCGATCAGATCGCCGAGGACGTGAAATCGGAGCGGCTGGCGCGTCTGCAGGCGCTGATCGAGAGCCAGCGACAGGCCTTCAACCGCGCCATGGTCGGGCGCACGGTTGAGGTGCTGATCGAACGTCGCGGGCGCCATCCCGGCCAGATCGCCGGCAAATCCCCCTATCTTCAGGCCGTTCAGCTCGAGGGCGGCGACGAATTGATTGGCGAGAGCGTCGCGGTCGAGATCGTGGCGACCGGCCCGAACTCCCTGTTCGGCAAGCTCGCATCCGAAACGACGGCGCGGCCTCCGGCCGCCGCCGAACAGAGCGCGCGAGGGCTCGTTTGAAACCATCCGATCGTTCAACTCCGCTCGCCATCCCTCCCGCCCGCACCGAGGGCAAGCGCGCCGCGCCCGATGCGGAGGCCGCCGAAGTCAACCTCGCCTTCGAAGACAACAGGCTGGCCTCTCTCGTCTTCGGCCATTACGACCAAAATCTCGCCAAGCTCGAACGAAGGCTCGGGATCGCCGCCATCGCCAATGGCAATCTCGTGACCATCAAGGGCCCGCCTGAGGCCTGCGAGCACGCCCGTCTCGTGCTCGAAAATCTCTATCAGCGCGTGCGGACCGGCCATGCCGTGACGCTCGGCGACGTCGACGGCGCGATCCAGGAAGGAGCGCTGCAGGGCACGCTGTTTCCGAAGGACGCCGACGCCGGGCGCATCGCCTTCGAGCAGATCGGGACTCGCCGCAAAGGGCCCGTACGCGCCCGCAACGCCGCGCAGGACCATTATCTGCGCACCCTGAAACGCCATGAACTCGTCTTCGCGGAAGGGCCGGCCGGCACCGGCAAGACCTGGCTCGCGGTTGGCTATGCGGTGTTGCTGCTCGAACAGGGCGCCGTCGAGCGGCTAATCCTCTCGCGGCCGGCCGTTGAGGCGGGCGAGCGGCTGGGGTTTCTTCCCGGCGACATGCGCGAGAAGGTCGATCCCTATCTGCGGCCGATCTTCGACGCCCTGAATGATTTCATGGACCCGCGCATGCTCGAACGCGGCATGCAAACGGGCATGATTGAAGTCGCCCCGCTCGCCTTCATGCGCGGGCGCACCTTGAGCAACGCCTGCGTGCTGCTCGACGAAGCGCAGAACGCCACTTCGATCCAGATGAAGATGTTTCTGACGCGGCTCGGCGAAGGCTCGCGCATGATCGTCACCGGCGACCCGACGCAGACCGATCTGCCGCCTGGCCAGAAATCCGGCCTCGCCGAGGCGATCCAGCTTCTGGCGGGGGTCGAGGGCGTCGGCCATGTCAAGTTCAAGGAAGGCGACGTGGTGCGGCACGATCTCGTGCGCCGCATCGTCGGCGCCTATGAAAGCGCGCACCGGACGCAGGACGAAAAGGCGCGACGATGAAACCGGTCATCGATATCGCCGTCGAGGCGGAAGCCTGGGAGTCCTTTGAGGATCCGGCGACCCTTGCTGAGACCGTGATCGTACAAACGATCAGCCAAAGCGGCGCAAAGCTCGCCGCCGAGGCCGAAATCAGCATTGTCTTCTGCGACGACGCCTTCATCGCCGACCTCAACCGCAAATGGCGCGGCGTCGACAAGCCGACAAATGTCCTTTCCTTTCCAAGCGGCGGCCCGATCGCCGTAACGCCCGTCCTCGGCGACATCGTGATCGCCTATGAGACCACAGAGCGCGAGGCGCAAGAGGCGGGAAAGCCGTTTCGCGACCATGTCGCCCATCTCATCGCACACGGATTTTTGCATCTGATCGGCTATGATCATCTTGCCGCGGCGGACGCCGAGGCGATGGAGGCGCTGGAACGCTCCGTGCTTGCCCGACTCGGGATCGACGACCCCTATCAGGAGCCGCTTGCGTCAGTCGAGGATGGTCTGGCCCCCGTTAAGGGGCCTCTGACCTCAGTCAAAGAGTGACAATGACGATTATGACCGAACGCGACAGTCCGGCGGCCGACGCCGGAACCGACCGACCCCAACCTAGCAAGCCCAATCTGTTCGACCGGCTGCGCTCCATCTTCGGGGTCGGCGGCCCCTCGATCCGCGACGACATTCAGGACGCTCTTGCCGATTCCTCGACGGCGGTCGACGTCTCCCCGCAGGAGCGCGCCATGCTGAAAAACGTGCTCGGTCTGCATGAAGTGCAGGTCGAGGACGTGATGGTCCCGCGGGCGGATATCGTCGCTGTGCCGCTGGACATGAGCCTCGCCGATGTTCTGTCGACCTTTCGCACCGCCGGTCATTCCCGGCTGCCGGTGCATGGCGACACGCTGGACGATCCGCGCGGCATGATCCATATCCGCGATCTCGTCGCCTATTTCGCCGCCGGCCTTCCCGAACCCGCCCATCGCGGCGAACAGGATTTTGGCGAGGCCGCGCCTGAGACGCCGTCCGGCGCGGCGCAGCCCCGCGAGCTCGCGCCACGATCCGAGCCCGCCGCGGCGAAGCTCTGGGCCTTTCCCGATCTCGACATTCCGCTGTCGCAAGCCAATCTGCTGCGCCCTGTGCTGTTCGTGCCGCCCTCGATGCCGGCGCTCGATCTTCTCGTCCGGATGCAGGCGACGCGGACCCATATGGCCCTCGTCATCGACGAATATGGCGGCACCGACGGCCTCGCCTCGATCGAGGACATTGTCGAAATGATCGTCGGCGACATCGAGGACGAACATGATTTCGACGAGAGCCCGAAGATCGAGGAAGCGCCCGACGGCAGCTTTATCGTCGACGCGAGGGCCGGGCTCGAAGACGTCTCGGAGGCGATCAAGGCTGACCTCACCGCGATCAGCGACGCGGAGGAGGTCGAAACCGTCGGCGGCCTTATTTCGACGCTGGCCGGGCATGTGCCGGTCCGCGGCGAGATCATCACCGAGGGCGACATCGAGTTCGAAATTCTCGACGCCGATCCCAGACGCGTGAAACGGGTGCGGATCCGCGCCGGCGGACCGACGTCGTCGAAGACGGGCGCGATGGACGGCGCCGAAGGACGCTCCTGAGTTTTGGCGGTTTCGAGCAGCGGCGCCGCCGCTTGAAACCACATCTTCCATCTCGCCGGCCGCCCGCTGATGTTGTCCCCCGCCGCCTCGATCGCCGCAGCCCCGCTCTGGCGCCGCCGCCTGATCGCCCTCCTGGCAGGGGCCGTCGGCGCGCTGGCGATGGCGCCCTTCGGCCTTATGCCCGCGCTCGCGATCGCCATGACGGGCGCGGTCTGGCTGATCGACGCCGCCGTCTCTCGACCTGACGCCAAGCCAACCGCCGAACCGCGCGGAGCAGCTCGCGTCTGGCGCAAGATTCCGGCGGCGGCGCGGCGCGCGTTCGCCGCCGGCTGGTGGTGGGGATTTGGCTATTTCCTCGCCAGCCTCTGGTGGCTCGGGGCGGCCTTCCTCGTCGAGGCCGACCAATTCGTCTGGGCAATGCCGCTCGGCGTCATCGGCCTGCCCGCGGCGATGGCCTTTTATCCCGCGCTCGGATTTTTCCTCGCCAGCCTTCTCTGGACGCAGGGCCCCGCGCGCATCCTGACGTTCGCCGCTGCGCTGACGCTGGCCGAATGGCTGCGCGGCCATTTGTTTACGGGCTTTCCCTGGAACGCCTTCGGCATGGCCCTCGGCGGCAATCTTCTGACCGCGCAGGCGGCGTCCCTGACCGGCCTTTACGGCCTGACGCTGCTTGCGATTGCCCTGTTTTCCGCTCCGGCGACGCTTGCAGCGCGGCCGCTGACGCTCCGCTCGCTTGCGCCGACCGGCGGGGCGTTGCTGGCCCTTGCCGCCTTGTTTGGTTTTGGCGCCTGGCGGCTGGCCGCGTCGCCGGCCCCGGCGCCGCAGGTTCCCGGCGTCGCGATCAAGATCATCCAGCCGAACCTCGCGCAGGACGACAAATACAGGCCGGAATATAAGCGCGAGATCGTCGAGCGGTACCTGCAGCTATCGGCGCTCTCGCCCGAGGCGAAGTCAAACGATCTGACGCTGCTCGTTTGGCCGGAATCCGCTTTTCCCTTCATCCTGTCGCGCGATCCCGAGGCGATGGCGCAGATCGGCGAGGCGCTGCCCCCGGGCGTCATTCTCGCCACCGGCGCCGCCCGCGCCGAGGAAGATCCGTCCTATCGCGGCGATGGGTTCGAGCCGGCCTCCGGGCGACTGGAGCATCCGGTGTTTTTCAACGCCATTCAGCTGATCGCCAGCGGCGGGCTCCTGATCGGCGCTTACGACAAGAGCCATCTGGTCCCGTTCGGAGAATATCTTCCGTTCGAGGCGGCTTTCGCCCGGCTTGGCCTGCGGCAGTTCGTCTCGATTCCCGGCGGCTTCGAGGCGGGACCGGGGCGCAGGACCCTCAATGTTCCGGGGCTGCCGCCGGTCGCCCCCCTGATCTGCTATGAGGCGATTTTTCCGGGCGAGGCGCTGCCGCAGGAGCCGGGCGCGCCCCGGCCGGGTCTTATGCTGAACGTCACGGATGACGGCTGGTTCGGCCACACCGCCGGCCCCTATCAGCATTTCGCGCAGGCGCGGCTGCGAACGATCGAAGAGGGCCTGCCCATGCTGCGGGCGGCCAATACCGGAATTTCGGCGATCATCGACCCTTATGGCCGAATCACCGAAAGCCTGCCGCTGGGAGTGGAAGGATTGGTCACAGGCGCGCTGCCGCAAGCGATCGATCCTCCCTTATATGCCCGCCACGGCCTTTTCCTTCCCCTGGCGCTGTGGCTTATCTGCACCACTGCGGGAATTATGGCTTTTTTGAGGAGGACTCATTTGACAAGAGTGCAACAATTGTCATCTAATTATATTCGTCTTTTGTCATAAGCAGCGTTGGGTTTATATCGCCCAGGCTGCAATGCCTCCATTCGGCTACCTATGGTATAAGTAAATGGACGGACATCGTTCTACTATTGTGAACACGGTAGGTTTAATGAGCGACCAGCCAGCGATTATGGAAAAAGCCAAAAAAATCCCAAATCCGATCGATCGTCACGTCGGCAGCCGCGTCCGGATGCGGCGCGTCATTCTCGGCATGAGCCAAGAAAAACTGGGCGAAGCGCTGGGTTTGACCTTCCAGCAGGTGCAAAAATACGAGAAGGGAGCGAATCGGATCGGCGCCAGCCGATTGCAACAGATTTCGCGCACGCTCGACGTGCCGCCGGCCTTTTTCTTCGAAGGCGCGCCATCTTTCGAAGCGTCGGCCACCGGCGGGTCGCCGGCCCTTGGCGGCGTCGCCGAGGAGGCGAATTCGAGCTATGTCGCAGACTTCCTGTCGACCGCCGAGGGCCTCCACCTGAATATGGCTTTCGCGCGCATCCATGATCCGAAGGTGCGCAAGCGGATTATCGATCTCATTTCGGCCCTCGCCGGCGATGACTCCATTCCCGAGGCGCCGCATCAAGACAAGGGAGAGGATAGTTTGCAGAATTAGGCAGGCGGCTCAAAGCCGGCGTTCGCTTTAACGAACGCTACCGGGCAAAACGCTTGACAAAAAGAACGCGGTCATGGATTTTCCGCATTAGGCCAATGAGCGCGACGCGCTGGGCTTTTGTCGTCTGCGGAGAGGTTGATGGCTCGCGAGAATTTTTTATTTACAAGTGAATCGGTCGCCGAAGGTCATCCGGACAAGGTGTGCGATCGGATTTCCGACGAGATCGTCGATCTTTTTTTTCGTGAAGGCGCGCGCGCGGGTATGGACCCGTATCAGATCCGCGTCGCTTGCGAGACCCTTGCGACCACCAATCGCGTCGTCATCGCCGGCGAAGTGCGCGGCCCCGCGATCTCGACGGACGCCATCGAGGCGGCCGCGCGCGGCGCGATCAAGAGCATCGGCTATGAGCAGCCTGGCTTTCATTGGCGCACTGCGAACGTCGAAATCCTTTTGCATGCGCAATCGGCCGACATCGCACAGGGCGTCGACGCCGGCGGCAACAAGGACGAAGGCGCCGGCGATCAGGGAATCATGTTCGGCTACGCCTGCAGCGAAACCCCGGAGCTGATGCCCGCGCCGCTCTATTACGCCCATAAAATTCTGGAAGTGCTGGCGCGCGAGCGCAAATCCGGCCAGGGCGAAGCCGCAAAGCTTGGACCGGACGCCAAGAGCCAGGTCACCGTTTCGCTATGTTCAGGGCAAGCCGGTCGGCGTCACCCAAATCGTTCTATCGACCCAGCATCTCGACGAGACGCTGAGTTCAGACGATGTCCGGCGCATCGTCGAGCCCTATATCCGGTCAACGCTGCCCGAGGGGTGGATCGACGAAGGCACGAGCTGGCACGTGAACCCGACCGGCAAATTCGTCATCGGCGGCCCAGACGGCGACACCGGCCTGACCGGCCGCAAGATCATCGTGGACACTTACGGCGGCGCGGCGCCCCATGGCGGCGGCGCCTTCTCCGGCAAGGATCCGACCAAGGTCGACCGCTCGGCGGCATATGCGGCGCGCTATCTCGCTAAAAATGTCGTCGCCGCCGGACTTGCGACGCGCTGCACGATCCAGCTCGCCTATGCGATCGGCGTCGCCGAGCCCCTGTCGATCTATGTCGACACCCATGGCACCGGAGAGGTCGCCGAAGACAAGATCGAGACCGCGCTCGGCCAAAGCATGCGGCTCTCGCCGCGCGGCATTCGCGAGCATCTCCAATTGAACCGCCCGATCTATGCGCGCACCGCCGCCTATGGCCATTTCGGCCGCGCGCCGGACGCGGAAGGCGGCTTCTCCTGGGAGAACACGGATCTCGGCCCCAAGCTCAAGGCGCATCTGTCCTGATCCGGACGAAAACTCCGGCTAAGCCGCCAATGCGTCGCCTCAACTAAGAGACCAGCGATCGTTTCACATGGAGCCATGTGAAACGATCGCGCGCCGGGATGAAAACCGTCTTGGAGAAAAGCGGGACTGACCGCGCCGCCGCGCCTTTATCCGAGCCCGGCGGCGAACCCGCGGCAGCGGACGGGCCTTCGGGTCTCTACGGCCGCAGGCGAGGCAAGCGGCTGACGGAGCGCCATGCTTTGCTGATGCGGACCGTGCTGCCCGCGGTCGCCGTCGATCCCTCAAATCCGATTGATCCGGCGACGCTGTTTGGCGCGGCGCCCACCTCGCTTTGGCTCGAAATCGGCTTTGGCGGCGGCGAGCACCTCGCCGACTGCGCCGCGCAGGATCCCGGCGCCGGTTTCATCGGCTGCGAGCCGTTTCGCAACGGCGTCGCCAAGGCGGCCGCCCTGATCGAAGAGGGGCAATTGCAAAATGTGCGGCTTTACGAGGGGGACGCGCGCGCGGTCATCGCGGCGCTGCCGGCCCGCGCCCTTGACGGCGTCTATCTGCTCTACCCAGATCCCTGGCCGAAGCGGCGACAGCGCAAACGTCGTTTCCTCGGTGACGCCATGCTGCTACGTCTTGCGCGCGTGATGCGGCCGGGGGCGCAATTGCGATTTGCGACCGATATTGACGACAATGGCGGCTGGACGCTTGCGCGCATCCTGCGGTCGCCGCATTTCGTCTGGGCGCCGGCGAGCGCGCGCGACTGGCGCGAGCCGTGGGCGGGCTGGGGCTCGACCCGCTATGAAGCCAAGGCGCTGAGCGAAGGCCGCGTTCCAGCTTATTT
Organism: Methylocella silvestris BL2; assembly: GCF_000021745.1. NCBI lineage: Bacteria > Pseudomonadati > Pseudomonadota > Alphaproteobacteria > Hyphomicrobiales > Beijerinckiaceae > Methylocella > Methylocella silvestris. The sequence continues at coordinate 3,185,451 of NC_011666.1, read as the reverse complement.
TACCTTTAAGCGCACGGACGCGCTTGTTCCCGCCGGGCCGTCGTCTTGATCGGAGATTGCGTCTCGGCCGGCTTTGGGGACTCAAAGAGGGTGACGATCGGCGCGCCGACCTGACGAGCGGGCGAGGTTCAAGCCGGCAGGGCGCGTCCCGCGCGACTGCAACAGACTTGGAATAGCCGGAGCGATCAGGCCGCCCACATAGCCCAGCTGAAGAAGCGCCAACCGCACCGCTGCGTCGAAGGCCGCCCACGGCAAGGAATGCGCCTCGGAATAAGCGATAAACAGCGAGACGAAAAAGACGACCGCGCATGTTGGGGCGAGAACATAAACCTTAAAGCAACGCCCAAAGATAATGCCAGTTAAAAAGCAAGCCCCCGCAATGAGATACATCTCCTCGGTCCCTTTTTCCGCCCTGGATAATTTTGTTGCTTACCACCTAAGTAATAAAGCTTGCCCGAGCAGATCGCCTGACTTTTCAACCCTTTGGGGAGACAGCAGCACGAGTAAGCTTCATGCCCCAACTATGTCACATTTGTTTTTTTTCGTCTGCTAAAAAACGACTGTTGACTTAGATAATTTGACCTTCCAAGCTAGAGCGTCACAGTAGGCGGCTCACAATGGCGCAGCAGAACGTTTCACGGCAAACAGCTTGGCGTTCAGCTTCGCATTCGCCTCCAAAGGTCTGGCGCCCGCCCTCTTCGCCGTCCGCATTTTCGCACTTAGCGGTTACGGAGAGCCTTCGGGCTGACACGTTACCTGCGGAACTGGTCTTTTTGACGGCGTTCGGAGCGTCATCCGCCTTGCTCAGCGAGGCCGCAGAGCTTGCGCGGGCGCAAAGCGTCGCCCCGGAGGCCGCGCTGCTCGCCGGCGGCTTCATCACGGAATCCTTTTTCTATCGATCGCTGGCCGCGCATCTCGGCGTCGCCTTCATCGAGAAGGACGCCTCCCTCGGAGACGGCGTTCGCTACCCCCATTCCATCTCTGCGGGAATCGCCCCCCTCTCCGGCCCGGGGCCGCGCTGGCTCGTCGCGCCGCGCGGCGCGACGCTGAGCAGCCTGCTGCGGCGCAAGGACCAGGGCGAGGAGATGGCGGGCAGCCTCGCCATCACGACGCCGGCAAATATGTCGCGTCTTGTTCGCGCGCTGGCCGCGCCTTTAATCGCTCGTCACGCCAGCCTCGCGCTTGCGACCCGCTACCCGCAACTGTCGGCGCGGGCCGGAGCGACCGAGCCGCAGTGCTGCGCCGTCATCGCGGCGATCGCGACCTTTGGACTGGCCTGCGCCTTCGCCCCACCCATGACGGCGGCGCTGGCGATCGGCGCCGGGCTTCTTTTTCTGGCGGCGATCAGCTTGCGTCTCTTCGCCGGCGCAGCGAGCGCCGAGCCGGCGCGCGCCGGCCTGGTCTCTCGCGTCTACGACCGTCAGCTGCCGCCCTATTCGATTATCGTCGCTCTGCACAAGGAGGCGCGGATCGTCCGCGAACTCGTCGCCGCGCTCGACGCGATCGACTATCCGCGCGGCAAACTCGATATCAAGTTGGTGATCGAGGAGGATGACGACGCGACGCGGCTCGCGCTGGAGGCGCTGGATCTGCCGCCGATCTACGAGATCGTCGTCGCGCCGCGGGGCTGGCCGCGGACGAAGCCGCGCGCGCTCAATATAGCCCTTTCGCTGGTCGCTGGAGAGTATGTTGCGATCTTCGATGCGGAGGACGTCCCGGCCCCGCAGCAATTGCGCGACGCCGCCGAACGCTTCCTGCGCGCGCCGCCGCAAACGGCCTGCCTGCAGGCCCAGCTCGCAATCGACAATATTGAGGATTCCTGGCTGACCCGGCTGTTTGCGATCGAATATGCCGCGCTATTCGACGTCGTCACCCATGGCCTTGCCGATCTGCGGCTGCCGATTCCGCTCGGCGGCACGTCCAATCATTTTCGGACCGACGTCCTGCGCAAGATCTGCGGCTGGGATCCATGGAATGTCACCGAGGACGCCGATCTCGGGCTGAGGCTCGACCGCTTCGGCTATCGCTCGGAGACGCTCGTCTCGACGACGCGGGAGGAAGCCCCGGCCGAGATCAAGGCGTGGATCACACAGCGGCGGCGCTGGTCGAAAGGCTGGATGCAGACTTTCGTCACGTTGAGCCGGAATCCGGCGGCGCTGCGCAAGGAAGTCGGTTGGTCCGGCGTGATGGTCTATGCCCTGATGATGATCAATCTGGTCATCGGCCCACTGTTCGGACCGTTCCTGACCGGGGTCGTGATCGTCGATCTGGCACGCTTCGGACTGCCGCATCCGGACAACATCATCTCGGCTGTGGCGGCGACGCTCTGGCTTTCCGTCGCCGCTTTCGGCGCGGGCTCGATCGTCTGGATCGCGCTCTTAGGCATGAAGCGGCGCAAGCTGCTGCGGCTATGGCTCTTCCTGCCGCTGCTCCTGCCCTATTACATCCTGATTTCGGCGGCGTCCTGGGCGGCTCTTTACGACCTCATCATGCGGCCGTTCCACTGGCACAAGACGGAGCACGGCCTCGCCAAAAGCTCCTGGAAGAAGTCGCAGGCGCTCGCCGCGGCGGCTGCGCGCCTCGGCGCCCGAAAAAGCGCGGACCTCCCATTCGCCCCGCTCGCGCGCCGTCGCCCGGCGATTTTTTGAGCCGTCCCACAGGAGACAAAGCCTTCAGCGCGTCTTGCGGTCGGCTTCGAGCAGGTCCGGACGCCGCTCGCGCGTCAGGCGCAGGGCCTCGGCGTCGCGCCAGGCCTTGATGCGGGCGTGATCGCCCGAGAGCAGGACGTCCGGAATCTCGCGGCCTTCAAATTCGCGCGGGCGCGTGAAATGCGGATATTCGAGCAGTCCGCTCTCGAAGCTTTCCTCGAGCCCCGACGCCTCCTTGCCCATCACGCCGGGCAGCAGCCTGACGCAAGCGTCGAGCAGGATCATGGCGGCAAGTTCGCCGCCTGAGAGGATATAATCTCCGATTGAGATTTCCTCGAGGCCCCGCGCTGCGATGATCCTTTCGTCGACGCCCTCGAAGCGGCCGCAGATCAGGATCACGCCCTCGCCTTGCGCAAGGCTCCGAACGCGCTGTTGGCGCAAACTCGGCCCGCGCGGGCTAAGCAGCAGCCGCGGGCGGCTGTCGCCGGCTGCGATCCCGGAATCGAGCGCGGCGGCGAGAACATCGGCGCGGATGACCATGCCGGGGCCACCGCCCGCCGGCGTATCGTCGACGGCGCGATGGCGGCCAAGGCCATGGTCGCGGATGTCATGCGTCTCAAGCGCCCAAACGCCGCGCGAAAGCCCCTCGCCGGCGAGCGAGGCGCCGAGCGGGCCCGGAAACATGCCGGGAAATAGCGTGAAGATCGAGGCGCGCCACATCCGCGTTCGCTAGGCCGTAATCATGGACAGAAGCGGTCCATGATCATGAATCGTGATCGATTCCAGGAGTTTAGAGCGGGATTCGCGCGGAAAACCGGAATCCACTTTTCTCATCCCGCGCTATGAGGCCGAAGGCGGCGGCGATGCCGCGGCGTCCGTCTCGTCGTTCTGCAAAAACGCCGGAGCCGCGCGTTCGACCGGCGGATCGATCACGATGAAGCCCGCGGCGAGATCGATTTCCGGCGCGACCTGCCGCGTGAACGGCAGCAGCAGCGTTTCGCCACCGCCCGCAGGTTCGATTTCAAGGATGTCGCCCGCCCCAAAATCGAGGACATTCTTGACGCGTCCAAACGGCGCGCGCGAGGCGTCCAGCGCCTCAAGACCGATCAGATCGGCGAGATAGAACTCATCTTCCGCCGCGGCCGGCAATTTTTCGCGCGCGACAAAAACCTCGACATTGGTCAAGGCCTCGGCGGCGGTCCGGTCGTCGACGCCTTTGAGCTTGACGACAAACAAATCGGGCTTGACGGCTCGCGCGGTCAAAATCGAGAAGGCTTTCGCCCCCAGTCTGTCGGTGAGCGGCCCATAGGATGAAATCGCGGCCGGATTTTCCGTAAAACTCTGCAGCCGCAGCTCGCCCCTGACGCCATGGGGGGCGCCGAACCGGCCGATCAGCACCAGCCGGTCCGCGGTTTTCCGATCCGAAGTCTGCCGATCCATGGTCGGTCCTATTTCGTCGCGCGCGCTTTGAGGGCGTGATCGGCGAGCGTCTTGCCAAGCGTCCAGACCGCGCCCGGCACGCGATGGCTGTCGGCGATGACGGCGTCGAAGGAGCGCTCGATCCACTCACAGTCGGCGGAGTCGATGACGAGGGTGGGAAGCAGCTTGATGGTGTGGCTGGCGTGGCCCGCCACCTGGACCAGAATCTTATGCTGCTCGAACAGGGGCAGCGTGATCAGCTGGCAGAACAGGCCGGGGTTGACCGCTTCGACGACGCCCCACGCCGCCTTCAGTTTCAGGGATTGCGGCTTGCCGAATTCGACGCCGATCATCAGCCCCTTGCCGCGCACGGCTTTCACGAGTTCGTACCGCTGCTCCATCGCCGCGAAGCTTTTGAGGAGCCGGGCGCCAAGCCGCTCGGCATTGGCGATCAGCCGCTCGGATTCGATCACCTCAAGCGTCGCCAAACCCGCCGCCATCGCCATGTCGTTCTTGGCGAAGGTCGATCCGTGGATGACCGCGCGGTCCATCCGGTTGAAAACCTTCTCGAACACGTGCTTGCGCGTCAAAACGGCGCCGACCGGCACATGTCCGCCGGACAGTCCCTTGGCGATCAGCACCATATCGGGCTCAACGCCCCAATGTTCGACGGCGAGGAAACGCCCCGTGCGGCCAAGACCGGTCTGGATCTCGTCGGCGATAAACAGCGCGCCATATTTCCGGCAAAGCGCCGCTGCGTCCCGCAAATACCAATCGTCCGGCATGTTGACGCCCTTGCCCTGGATGGGCTCGACGATGAAGGCCGCCGCTTTGCCGCTAGAGAGCGCCTTTTCGAGCGCTGCAAGATCGTTGAACGGAACCTCGACGCAGTCGGGCAGAAGCGGACCGAAGCCGTCCTTGAAGATGGCGTCGCCGTTCAAGGACAAAGCGCCATAGCTGAGGCCGTGAAAGGCGTGGCCGCAATGGATGATTTCAGTCCGGCCTGTCGCGCGCCGCGCGAATTTGAGCGCCGCCTCGACAGCCTCCGTCCCTGAATTGGCGAAGAAAACCTTGTCGAGATAGGGGACGAAGCCGAGCAGCCGCTCGGCGAGCAGGCCGGCGAGGACCGAGACGTCCATCTGCACCAGATTGGGCAGTTCGGCGGCGAGCACGCTTTCCAGCGCCTCGCGAATGAGCGGATGGTTGCGTCCAACACCGAAGACGCCCCAGCCGCTCAGTAGATCGAGATAGCGCGCGCCGCGACGGTCATAGAGATATTGGCCCTCGCCGCGCTGGAAGCCGACGTCGGTCCCGATCGTCTGGAAGACGCGGACCATCATTTCATTCATGTAGCGGGAATGCAGCGCGTAACGCTCGCCCTCGCGCTCGGCGGCGAGGGCGGCGACGTCGAAGCGCCGCGACGGGGGCAGGGATTTCGTTTCCGGAAACGCTTTCATCGTCACAGTGACAGCTCCGAAGGCTGCGATGCTCGCTAGCGCCCAATGTACGCCGCAAGATCCAGCGCGGGAGAGATAAACGTATCGGCGGGCGGCAGCAATGCCGAGGGCTCGGCTTTAAGGAAACGGTCTAGCTTTAAGTCCGTTCCATGTTGCGACAAAGTTCGATTCGGCGGCGGTTTGGCGGCCGCATGGTCCGAGGGTCGAGCGTTCCTCGGACAATGTCCTCAGGGCGCGCGGCAGTCGCATCGCGGACAGGAAGCAGCTGCATACGTCTATGGCCGAATGGTGGGCGCGACAGGGATCGAACCTGTGACCCCTACGATGTCAACGTAGTGCTCTCCCGCTGAGCTACGCGCCCCGCCGCCCGCAAGGGCCAGCTTCGGCGACGGTATATCGGCTTGAACCTATGGGCGCAAGCCGCAAAAATCGGCTCGCCGCAACGAAAGAGGACGCCCTAAAATCCGACGCCAAGCGGCGAGGCGGAATGTCCCCCGACCTTGTTCGCCGTCGCCTGGGCTGGCGGAGCGGCAGGCGCCGGACGCGGCCGCTGCTCGGGCTGCGGCTTTGCGACGCGCACCGGCCGCTCTGCCGGGGCGGGCCGCGCCGCCTTCTCGCGCGCCGGCCTTGACGCGGCCTTCTGGCTCGGCTCCTCGGCCGGCGGGACGCGCGCGAGGTCTTTCTTGGAGCGCCGCACGGGCTGGATCGGCTCGGCGACATCGGCCGGCGGGCAAAGGCCGGCTTTATCGCCTTCGAGCTTCGTCAAGATCTCGTCAGTCACCTTGAGCTCGGACGCCGACGGGGCGTTCTCTCCCTTCGCCTCGAAATAGCGGGCAAAGCCCGCTCTCGTCTTGCCGTCGAGCGCACCGGTCTCAATCGGACCAAGGCAGCCGAGCCGCTGTAGCTCCGTCTGCGCCGCGCGGATCTGCGGCTTGGTGTTGACGGGCGGCGGTTCGGGAAGCTGGCTGAGCGCCGCCTCGATGTCGGGGCGCAGCCGCGCGCAGGTCAGGCGTCCCTTCAGTGCGTCGAGCTGGCCGCGCGCGGCGGCGCCTTGCGTTTTCAGGGCCGTCAGTTCGACGTCCTCGCGCCGGCACGCCTCTTCCGCCTTGGCCTCATTGGCCTCGATTCGCGCAAGTTTGGCGCGCGCGGCGGTTTTGACGTCCCCGCAGACAGCGCTTTCGAGGAAGGATTTTGTCGCAGCGCCGTCGCCGACGCCAATGGCGCTGAGCGCGTCCTGCTCGCGTTGGCAGGCCTGCTTCAGATCGGCAAGCGTGCGATCGAGCGCGGCGAGGACGCTTGGACACTCGGCCCGCTGGCGCAGCGCCGTGAAAGCTTCCCTGTCGGCGCTCGAAACATCCTTCATGAGGGCTTCGTCGCGCTGGCAGATTTGCGCGTCGCGCGCCAGAACGGTTTCGAGCCGGGCGAGCCGCTGTTTGGCGTCGGTTTTCACCTCGTCGCATTGCGCCTTGCCGATGAAGCCGGAGAGGCCGGCTGCGTCGCGCGCGCCGAGCGCGGCGAGGGACGCCGCGTCGGATTTGCAGATCGCGCCCAGTTCGGCCAGCCGGCGTTCGGCGGCGCTTTTTACGGCGGCGCATTCGGCGCCCTTCACGAAGGCTTCGACATCGGCGCGATTGGCCGACCCCGCTCGCTCCGCCCATTGCGCGCCGTCGCGCCGACAGATTTCGGCCTCGCGCTGCGCCGCGGCCTCAAGGGCCGCGAGGCGCTTGGCCGCCTCGGCCTTGGCGTCGTCGCATTGCGCCTTGCCGAGGAAGCTGCGCAACCCGTCGGCGTCGCGCGCATTGAGCGCCGCGAGCGCCGCGTCGTCGGCGCGGCAAATCGTTTTCAGCTCGGCGATGCGGCGCTCGATCGCCGGCGCAAGGCGGCCGCAGTCGACCCGCTTGCGGAACGCCTCGATAGCCACCTTGTCGCCGGAGCCGGAAAGATCCTTCCATTGCGCTTCATCCCGCCCGCAGGCTTCCGCCTCCTGCCGCAGCGCCGCCTCCGCGACCTCGAGACGCTGCGCCGCCGCCGTCTTGACGGCGCCGCAGCTCGAGCGATCGGAAAGCGCGCGCAACGCCGCAACATCGCGGGGGGCCAGCGCGTTCAGCGCCGCATTATCGCGCGCGCAGGCGGCGTCGGCCGCAGCGGCAATCTCGCGCGAGGCCGTCTCTGCGGCGGCGATCGCCGCCGGGCACCGCGCCCGGCTACGAAATTCCCCGACGCCGGCGCTGTCGCCGCGCGCAATAAGATCCTTCAGCGCGGACTGCTCGCTGCGGCATTGCGCCTCTTCGCGCGCCAGAACGGATTCGAGCTCGCGCAGCCGCGTTTGAGCCGTCGCCTTGACGGGATCGCAGGCGCCATGGGCGACAAAGGCGCGCAGCGAGGCCGCGTCGCGCTCCGGGATCGCCTGCAACGCCGATGCGTCGCGCTCGCAGGCCGCCTTCGCCGCCGCTGTAATCGTTCGCAGGCCTTGCGCGATGGCCGGCAGGGTCGCTGGGCAGGCCGACCGGCTGCGCAGTCCTTCAAGACCCGCCCCATCGCCGCGCTCGACCAAGCCCTTCAGCTCGGACTCCTCGCGCTGGCAGATCTCGGCGGCTTTGGCGAGATCTGCCTCGACGGCCCCGATCCGCGCCGCGGCCGATGTCTTGACCGCGACGCAAGGCGTTTCGCGCATCAGCGCGTGCAGGGCGTCGACGTCGCGCCCGCTGCTGAGGCCAGCGAGGGCTTCAGCATCGCGGCGGCAGGCCTCGGCCTCGGCGGCGAAGGTCGCCTCAAGGTCGGCGAGCCGTTTTTGCGCGGCGCCTTTGACCTCCTCGCAGGCGCTCGCCGAGAGGCGGCGCAAAGCCTCAGCGTCGCGCGGAGACGCCGCCGCCAGCGCGGCGCGCTCGGTCCGGCAAGCCTCGTCGGCTTTGAGCCGGGCGGCGGCCTCCTGCGCCGCGACCTCCTTCTCACGGCGGGCGAGCTCCGCCTCCTTTAGCGCTCGCGCCTTCTGCTCGGCGATCGCCCGTTCCAGCGCCTTCAGGCGATAGCGCGCCTCGATGGCGTAGAAGGAAGACGGAAAGCGCTCGACGAAATCATGCAGCGCGGCGGGATCGTCGGTTTCCTTCACCTTCTCCCAGGCGACCCTGTCAGTCTGGTTGAGGTAATATTCATTGACGAGAGAGACATAGGTTTCGGGCCGCTGGCGTCCGCTCGTCGCCTCGCGGACGTCATTGGCGATGCGGCGGAACATCATTTCGACTTCAAGGCCGGGCTCGTTCAGCCGCTTCAGGAAGGCCTTGGTGAAGGGGCTGTTGCGCTCCTGACCATCCAGCGCGACGTCGCCGGGAGAGGTCGCGAAAGCGACGATGATTCCTTCCGATTTATCGATCCGTTCGAGCCCGCGGGTGCGCTCGCTGGGGTCGATTGCGGGCGCGGCGCTCGCCATTTTCGCCAGGCGGTCGGCGATCGGATTGTTGCGGCAGGCGTCGAGCACCATGATTTTCACGCCGTTCGACCGATCGAGCACGGCGCGGATATTGTCGACGGCGATGGTCTCGAACGGCAGGCTGATCTCGTCCTTCACCTCGGCGTCGACAGGAAGCAGATAATTGTGGCCCTGATACTGCACGGCATGGCCGGCGAAATAGAACAGGGTCGAATCGGCGCCGACCGACATCCGCGCGAATTGTTGGATGGCCTTGCTTGCGGCGGCGAGATCGACGTCGGTTTCAAGCAGAACGTCGAATCCCAGCGCCTTCAGCGCCGCCGCCACATCCTCGGCGTCGTTGCGCGCGTTCGGAATGTCCAGCGCAGAATTCTTGTAGACGGAATTGCCGATGACGAGGGCGACCCGGCGCTCCGCCGCCGCAGCGCCCGGGAGCGCCGCAGCAAGGGCAAGAAGCCCGCAGACGACGACAATCAGGGCGTTTAGCGAGCTTCGCATCTTCAACCAACTCGCGCGCAAGCGGCTGTCGCCGCCCCGAATGCCGCGCTGCCGCGCCGGTAAAAAGTCGACGCTAACATAGGTTCAGTCTAGAGTTTAGACAATGACGTGCGCGGGCGCCGCGTGCGCCCGCGCACGGATGCCAGCGGGATAATGGCGATGCTGTGGCGCAAATCGCTCATTTGGGCTATGCCGAATGAAGCGTTTTCATACTGTCCGGGCAACTGAAAACAAGAGGCGTTCCCAAGGTATTGCGCGTGCGTGGAGGCTGAAATGACGTTGACCCTGACGATCGAAAACGAACAGAGCCTGCCGAACGGGGCTCCGGTGAGCGTCAGGCTGACCGACGGGCGGGGCGTCGACATCGGCCGCTCCGCGAACGCCGAATGGTCGCTGCCCGACCCGACGCGATTCATCTCGGGCCGCCATTGCGAGGTGCGCTTTCGCGACGGCGCCTATTGGCTGAACGATCTTTCCACCAACGGCACCTTCCTCAACGACTCCACGCGGCGGATCCAGGCGCCGCACCGGCTCCGCCACGGCGACCGGCTGGCGATCGGCTCCTATATCATCGCGGTGTCGCTCGACCAGGCGTCTGAACCGGAAGCGCCGGCGCCCCATGCCGTCGCGGCCTTTGCGCCGTCCGAGTTCGGCGCGGAGGCGGACATCAAGGCCCAGATCGCGCATGCGATCGCCGTTGAGACGGCGTCCGGGATTGCGCCGCCGCCCGAACCGGCGCCCTTTGCGCTGGAGCCCGAGCGGCCGAGCCCCGACCCGCTCGAAGAAGGCGTCGCGCGGGAAGATATCAACAGCGCCGCCCGCGACGCCGCGGCGGCGGCCGGCAAACCCTTCACGATGGTTCGGGCGCGCGGCTTTTTCTCCCCGCCCGCGCCGGGCCGCGACACATCGAGCCCCGCGGCGCCGCAGTTCGGCAGCGCGTCTCAGGGACGGCAGGCCGTGGATGCGGAATCGCCATGGTTTGAGCAGCTCCCCTCCCCAGCTTTCGCTGACGAAGCCCAGAAGGGGAGCGTGTCCGAGGCGGAACCGCTTGATCTCCGCGAACAGGAGGCCCTCGCCTGGGGCGCCGGCGACCGCGCGGCGGCTCCCCTGATCGACGCTCTGGTGCCCGAGGCGCCGGCGCAAACCGCCCTCACCGAATCAGAGCCCAGTCCCCTCCTCGATTTTGCGCCCTCTGGCCCGTCGCAGACAATCGAACCCCAGATCCTCGAGGCCGCAGCCTCTCACGCGCCTGTCGCCGCGCCTGTCGCCGCGCCCGCAGCAGCGCCCGCGACGGCTCCCGCCGCCGCCGTCCCGACCGCCGAAGATTTCCTGCGCTGCTTCGCCAAGGGCGCCGGCATTCCGGACCATATTTTCGCGCGCCAGAACAGCCTCAAAGTGGCTGAGGAGCTCGGCGCATTGATGCGCCTTTCGGTCGAGGATCTGACCCAATTGCTCAGCGCGCGCTTCAAGGCCAAGCGCTTCGCCCGCACGTCGAGCCAGACGATGATCCAGGCGCTCGACAATAATCCTTTGAAATTCGCGCCGACGCCCGAAGACGCGCTGAAGATCATGTTCGGTCCGCGCACCAGCGGCTATCTCGACGCGAGGCGCGCCTTCGAGGGCGCCTTCACCGATCTCAAAACGCATCAGGTCAACACTTTTGCGGCGATGCAGCAGGCTGTCCGCATGCTCGTCGAAGACCTCGACCCCAAAGCGATCGAGGACGTCGCTGGCAAGGAATCCGGCCTTGCGGCGCTGCTCGGCGGCCACAAGGCGCGGCTGTGGGATCTCTACCTCGCCCGCTGGCAGGCGAAAACCCTGCGCCATGAAGACGGACTCGTCGACGCTTTCATGCTCTATTTCGCGCAATGCTACGATCAGGCAAAAGACACAAAATGATTTGGGAGGCGCTTTGGCGAATGTCGGCGCAAGGGCCATGCGGCGGCCCGCGGCCTTCCCACCGGGCGAGAAAAGGGCAGCGACAGCGCGATGAGCGATAAGGACCAGGCGCCGCCTGAACCAGAAGAGCGCGACGACCGGACGATTTTCCGGCCGATGCCGCCGCGCGCGGGGCCGTCGCAAAACCCGGCCGCCGGCGCGTCGCCATCCGCGCCGCAGGCGCCTGCCGATATGACCGTCGTTTCCTTCGCAGACGAACGCACCGTGTTCCGGCCGAACCCGGGCGGCCGCCGCGCGCCCGGCCAGCCGGCGCCGGCGCCAAACGCCGCGCCGCCGCCGCGCAAGGCCTCGACGCAGGGGCGCGATCTCGTGGCGCCCAACGCCAATCCGATCCTGCAGGCGGCCGGGCCGCTCCTGCTGCTGCTTGGCCGTCTGCGCACCGCGCTGGTGCGCACGCCGGGACATAATCTGACGGCGCAGATCGCCGCCGCGATCGAAAAATGCGACCGGGACATGATCGGGGCCGGCGTCGCTCCGGATGAGGCGAACACGGCCAAATATGTGCTTTGCGCCACCGCCGACGAGGTGCTCGCCAATCTGCCGGCCGACGAGCGCGGCGGCGCGGCGCAATCCGGGCTGACGACGCGATTCTTCGGCGAGACCAGCGCCGGGCGACGCCTTTATGACGAGCTTGCTCGGGTCGAAGAGGATCCGCGCGACCATTATTTTCTGCTTGAGCTGTTTCACGCCTGCCTGGCGCTCGCCTTCCCGAGCGGCCGTCAGGCCGGCGCGGGGCCGGCGACGGCCGCAGGCGCCATCGATACGGTCCGCGCCAACCTCCGCGATCTTCTGCAGCAGAACGGGCCGGCAGCGCCCGCCGCTTTGTCGCCCCGCTGGCAGGGTCAGCCGCTCGCCGGACATGCGGTGCGGCTGCGCGTTCCGTTCTGGGCCGCCGCCGGCCTCATTGGCCTCGTGCTGTTTGGCGCGTTCATTTGGTTTCGCGTCTCGCTCGGCGCAGAGGCCGAGACGGCGGCGCAGCGCGTCGGCGCGTTGAACCCGCTGACGCCGGTCGCGATCGGCCGCAAGGTCGCCGTCGCGCCGCCGCCGGCCCCGCCGCCGACGCCGGCGCAAGCCTCGCAGCTCGACCATGTCCGCAATGTGCTCGCGCCGAATATCCAGTCCGGCGCCTTGAGCGTCGACGCCACCGCCAACCAGATCGTCATCCGCATCATTGACCGGGCGCTGTTTCAGCCCGGCAAATCGACGATGCTCGACGATGTGAAGCCCTTGATGATGTATATCGCGATGGCGCTCGACGATGATCGCGGAGCGGTCAAGGTCATTGGCCATTCCGACAATACGCCGATCTCCAACGCGCGCTTCGCCTCCAATTTCGAACTCTCGCTCGAACGCGCCAATGTCGTCGGCGCGCTCTTGAAGCAATCTTTGTCCCATCCCGAACGGGTGGAGACCGAGGGCAAGGGCGCCGACGCGCCGATCGCGCCGAACGATACGCCGGAGGGACGGGCCAAGAACCGAAGGGTCGAGATTGTCGTCCCGCGCAGCGACTGAGCGGGCGGCGGCGGTCCCGCGGGCGGGGATTCTCAATCCAGTTTCAACACATCGTTTTCGCTACCTTTAAAGACGACGCGATCGAGCCGGCAGGCGGGGTTTGATGAATAGGAAATTCTGGCTCCGACTCTCGATCAGCGTCATCGGCGCCCTGGCGCTCGGGGCGCTGATCTGGCTCGCGGCCCCGCTTATCCCGCTGCGCGGCGCCTATCCGCTCGAGGAGCCGCTTCCGCGCGCAGCGCTGATCGCCGTGATCTTCGCGCTGATCGGCGGCGCCGGCCTTTACCGCTTCAATCGCCGCCGCAAGGGCGCGGCGCGGATCGCGCAGAGCCTCACTGCCGAGGGACATCCCGGCGACGACAGCGACGCGCCCGTCCTCGCCGAGCGCATGAAGGAGGCGCTTTCGGTTTTGCGCGGCCGCGGCGGACGGGCGAACTATCTCTATGACCTGCCTTGGTATGTGCTGATCGGGCCGCCCGGCTCCGGCAAGACGACGGCGCTTATCAATTCCGGGCTCGAATTCCCGCTTGCGGGCGGCGTCAAGCCGGGCGCCGTCAAGGGGGTCGGCGGCACGCGCTATTGCGACTGGTGGTTTACCGAGGACGCCGTTTTGATCGATACGGCCGGGCGCTACACGACGCAGGATTCCGACGCGCGGGCGGACCAGAAAAGCTGGCTCGCCTTTCTCGACCTGTTAAAGAAGAACCGCCCGCGCCAGCCGATCAATGGCGTTCTCGTCGCGATCAGCCTCGAAGATATTTTGACGCTGCCCGCCGAAGAGGTCGCCGCCCATGCGGCGGCGATCCGGGCCCGGCTGATCGAACTGCATCAGCGGCTCAAGGTCGACTTCCCGGTCTACGCCGTCTTCACCAAGGCCGACCTCCTGATCGGCTTCATGGAGTTTTTCGGCGATCTTGACGAGGCCGGCCGGCGCCAGGTCTGGGGCGCGACCTTTGCGACGATGGACAAGAGCAAATCCATGCTCGCCGAGGCGCCATTCGAGTTCAAGGCCCTGCTCGACCCGTTGAGCCGCATCGCGCAGAACCGGCTCGACGAGGAGAAGGACCCCGCGACCCGCGTGCTGGCTTTCGGCTTTCCGGCCCAAATGGCTGCGCTGCAGGCGCCGGTCATCGGCTTCCTCGACGCCATCTTCGATCCCGCCCGCTACAAGATCCGGGCGGCCCTGCGCGGCTTTTACTTCACCTCCGGCACGCAGCAGGGCACGCCCATCGACCAGCTGCTCGGCGCGCTCGCCAAGGGATTCGGCGCCGAGGCGGTGGGGACGCCCGTCTATTCGGGCCAGGGTAAGAGCTTTTTCCTGACCGACCTCATCAAGAAAGTCGTCATCGGCGAAGCCGGCTGGGTCTCGACCGGCCGCGGCAACCGGATCGTCAAGATGGCCGCCTTCGCGAGCCTCATCGTCGCCGCGCCGCTGCTGATCGGCGCCTGGTGGGTCAGCTACGCCCGCAATGTCGATCGCATCGGCCAGACCGTGGAGGCGGCGCAAAAATACCCGGCGGCGTCGCGCGGGGTGGGCGACGCGGACGTCGTCAGCGACCGCGATCTCGCCAAGGCCCTGCCGGCGCTGCACGCGCTGCGCTACCTGCCGGGCGGCTATGCCGATTCCGACGCCGAGCAAATTTCCGGCGGCCTCGGGCTCAATCAGACGGCGCGGCTGCGCTCGGCGGCGGCGAGCGCTTATGGCGTCGGTCTCGAACGCATGCTGCGCCCTCGCCTCGTCTATCGGCTGGAGGAGCAGCTCGAGGCCAGCGCCAATGATCCGGCCAATCTGTTCGACGCATTAAAAGTCTATCTCATGCTCGGCGGCCTCGAGACCGTGGACCGCCAGCTATTGGTCAATTGGATGCAGCGCGACTGGTCGGAAACGCTCTATCCCGGCCCCAAGAACAGCGAAGGGCGCAAGGAGCTGGAGCAGCATCTTCTCGCCATGCTCGATCTTGAGACCGGCCATGGCGCTTTCGTGCAGCTGAACGGGCCGCTCGTCGAGAAGGCGCAGGCGGCGCTGGCGCGCGAGACCGTCGCCGACCGGGCGTTGCGCATCATGGCGGCGCGGGCCAAAGCCTCGCTGCGCCCGGACTGGTCTGCGGCCAAGGTCGGCGGCGCCGGCGCCCTCGTCGTCTTCGAACCGTCGATTGAGGCGATCAGCGTTCCCTATTTCCTGACCCGGACCGGCTATGAGGGTTTCGTCAAGGCGCTGCCGTCCGTGGTCGAGGAGATGGCGCGCGACCGCTGGGTGCTCGGCGCGGCGGGCGAGACGCCGGAGATCTCCGCCCAGTATGACCATCTGCGCGAAACGCTCGTCGACGCTTATGCGAAAAGCTTCATCGACGCCTGGCGCGAGGCGATCGGCAAGCTCAAGATCCGCAAACTGACGGCGGAGCGTCCGTCCTATCCGCTGCTGACCGCAGCGTCCTCTGTCACATCGCCCTTCATCCGCCTTCTGGAATCGATCCGCGACGAGACGCAATTGTCGACGAGCGACGGCGACGCGCCGACCAAATCGGCAAGCGTCGAGGGCGAGGCCATGGCTGTTGTCGGAGGCGACGGCAAAACGCCCGCGCAGATGATCGAGGCGGCGCTGGCGCCCTATCACAAGCTTGTCGAGGGCGATCCCGGCCAGCGTCCGATCGACCGGACGCTGTCGGAGCTTAATGAGATCCGCGTCAATCTCAGCCGCCTCGCGACCAATAATGCCCCGACAGGCGAAATCGCCGAACGGATCGAGAGCGGCGTCGGCCGGCTCAAGGCTGCCGCCGCGGCGCTGCCGCCGCCCTTCGCGGGGATGATGGAGCAAACTGGCTCCGACATTCTGCGCGAAGTCACCGAGTCCGCCGTCGCGCGCACGGTGGCGAAGCTGCGCGAACAGGTGACTTTCACCTGCCAGGAAAAGATCGGCGGCCGCTATCCCTTCACGAAAGACGCCGAGCGCGACGTCGAACTCGACGATTTCGCCCGCATGTTCGGGCCGAAAGGGCTGATCGACCAATTTTTCGGGACCTATGTGCTCGCCTTCGCCGACACCAGCGGGCCGCAGTGGAAATGGCGCGACGATAGCCCCCTGGCCAAGGAGTTCGCGCCCTCTGCCCTCGCCGACTTCAAGATCGCCGCCGATATCCGCGCCGCCTTTTTCGGTGCGGACCGTTCGGACCCCTCGGCGCCGGCGTTCTCCTACGCCGTCACGCCGCCCCCGGTCAGCGGCGTCCGGCTCGAAATCGACGCGACGCTGATCACCGGCGGCCAGGGCGCGACCACCGTGCAATGGCCGGGGACCGCCGAAAATCACCGCACGCTGTTGACCATGCGCTCGAATGCGGCGCGCCCGCCGATGCTGCTGCAGTCCGGCGTCTGGTCGGTCTACCGCCTGCTCGATACGGCGAAGCTGAATGCGGACGGGACGCAGGCGACCTTCAGCCTCGGCGGCCGCGATCTCGCCTTCCGCTTTGTCTCAACGCCGGCCAATGGCGACGCCGGGATGCGGCCGCTGAACATCGCCCAATTGCGCGCCTTCCACTGTCCGGGCGGGAGCTGATCGCCATGCGCTGCGGCCTTTATGGCAAACTGCCGTCGAAGCGCGATTTCATCGCCGTTTCGGCCCCGCGCGCTTTCCTGCGCCTGTGGGAGCCCTGGATCGAACAGGGCCTCGCCTTCGGCCGCGCGCGCGGCTCCGAGGAAGAATGGGCCGAGGCCTTCAATTCCGCGCCGATCTGGCGGTTCTGGCTCGGCCCGGCGCTTTGCGGCGAGGCCTTCATCGGCGCTTTGATGCCGTCTGTCGACGCGATCGGCCGCATGTATCCGCTGACGCTGATCGGCGTCGCCTCCGACAAGGAGGAGAAGGTTGATCCCCCCGACGTCGATCCTCGCGAGCTCTGGTTTGCGAGCGTCGAGCAATTGTTGCTCGACGCGCTGGATCCCGAGGCGCCTTTTCCAACGCTTTTGGCGCGTCTCAAAACCCTTTGCGCCTCTCCCGCGCTCGATGAAAACGCAGCCGCGCTCGCCGGCGCCTTCGCGCAGATGCGCGCGGAATTGCAGGATTGCGCGCCGGGCGAAGCGAGTTTCTGGTGGACGATCGGCGGCCCGGCCTTCCCGCCGCTCGTCCTGGCGCAGATCGGGATGCCCCCCGAGTCCGCCTTCGCCGATATGCTGAGCCGCCGCCCGCCAGACGAGGCCGCACAGGACGCCCCGCTCCAAACGGTTACGCAACCCGGATAAGCGCCATGAAAGAGATTTCGCCGAAATTCGAATGCGGCGCCGCCTCAGATGTCGGCAAGGTGCGGCTCGAAAATGAAGACGCATTTTTGCTGCTGCCGGAGCGCGGCGTATTCGCCGTGGCGGACGGCATGGGCGGACACGAGGCCGGGCGGCTCGCAAGCTCGATCGTAGTCGAGCAGCTCGCCAATGTGGCTGAGCCCGCTTCGGTCGCAGATCTGTTGCAGCGCTGCCGCGACAGGCTGGCGCGCGCCAACGCCAGGCTGCTCGAAATTGCGGATGAGCGCGGCGGCATCGTCATCGGCGCGACCATCGCCGCCGTACTCGCCTGGGAGGGCTACTATGCCTGCGTCTGGTCTGGCGACAGCCGCATTTATCTCGTGCGCCAGGGCAAGATTCAGCAGCTTTCGCGCGACCACACCGAGGTCGCCGAACTGATCGCCGAGGGCGTGCTGACCGCGGAGGAGGCGCAGACCTGGCCGCGCCGCAACGTCATTACGCGCGCCGTCGGCGTCTATCACGAGCTCGACCTTGAAATCGCTCAAGGGGTGCTCGAGAAAGACGATCGCTTCGTCATCTGCAGCGACGGGCTGACGACCCATGTGAGCGATGTGGAAATCCTTGATCTGGTGCGGCTCAATCCGCCGCAGACGGCCTGCGACAGGCTGGTCGCGCTGACGCTCGAGCGCGGCGCCTCCGATAATGTCACCGTCGTTATCGCCCGCTATGCGCCGATGGGATCGACCATCGTCTTCGCGCAGGATGGGGCGCCGAAGGCGCGCTGGACGCCGCGATGAATCATGCCGCGACCTTCGGGTCGACCCGGCCAATCATTCCGGCCGGGACGCAGCTCAACGGCATATATGAAATCGACGAGCCGATCGCCGCCGGCGGCATGGGTGAAATCTACAAAGGCCACGCGATCCAGACCGGCGACATCGTCGCGATCAAGCTGATCCGTTCGGATCTCGCCGAAGCCGAAGCGGCGTTCGCGCTGTTTCGCCGGGAGGCCTCGGCGCTGCACAACCTCTATCACGAGGCCATCGTCCGCTATTATGTGTTTACGGTCGACCCGGTGCTGGAGCGGCCCTATCTGGCGATGGAATATGTCGACGGGCAGTCGCTTTCGGCGATGCTGCGCGGCGGCCCGCTCGCCTTCGAGGCAGTCTATCGGCTGATGCAGCGCATCGCCGCCGGGCTCAACGCGGCGCATGAGCGCGGCATCGTTCATCGCGACGTCTCGCCGGACAATATCATCATTCCCGGCGGCGACATGAGCCGCGCCAAGATCATCGATTTCGGCATCGCCCGTTCGACCCGGCTCGACGATGAGGGGACGGTGATCGGCGCCGGCTTCGCCGGAAAATATAATTACGTCTCGCCCGAGCAGCTTGGCCTCTACGGCGGCGAGATCACGCCGAAATCCGACATCTACAGTCTGGGGCTCGTGCTGGCGGAGGCGTTGCGCAACGGCCCGATCGACATGGGCGGCAATCATGTCGACGTCATCGAGAAGCGCCGCGCTGTGCCGGAACTCGGCCCGATCGACGAACGGCTGCGGCCGTTGATCGAGCACATGCTGCAGCCGAACCCGGACGATCGGCCGGCCTCGATGGCTGAGGTCGCCGCCTGGAAGGTGGGGACGGTCATGCCGCAGCGCGCGCGGATCCGCGCCGCGCCCGCGCTCCCGCTGCCGAAACAGGGGATGAAAGTCACGTTCGGCCGGGTTACGGCGGTCGTCGGCGGACTCGCCCTGATCGCGGTCGCCGCGGCGATTCCGACCCTTTACGAAACGCTGCGTCCGCCCCAGACCGTCGACCGTCCGGCGCCGGTGCTGCAAAGCGACAGCGCGCCGCCGGCCCGCGCGCCAAAGCCGTCGCCGCCCGCCGACGACAATCCGGCGGCCCTGGGGCGCCCGCAGGCCGCCGCCGCGCCTGCGGATGTAAGCCCGGTCAGGCCGGGCCTTGCGCCGCTGAATCTCGCCACGGTCGAGCCCGACCGCGTCGCCCCGGCGCCCGCCTCGGACGCCGCCACAGAGGTGGCCCGCCGCACATCCCTCGCGGCGCTGACCAAGGCGCTCGGCCAATATGACGGCGGCGACTGCTTCTTCGCGAAACCCGTCGTTCTCGCCGACAATGCGCCGGCGATCGAAGGTTTTGGGCTATCCTCCGCGCCCTTCCGCAGCCTGGACGAGACGTTGCGGCAGACGGCCGGCCGCGAGGCGGACATCGGCGTCAGGCAGATTGCGCCCGGCCAATGCCCGGCCATCTCCTTCCTGAATGAACTGCGCAATACGCCGGCCGCGCCGATCAAGCTTGATATTGCGACCGCGTCTCTGCGCGCGGGCCAGCAAATCTCCGGCTCCGTCGCCGGAAGCGACGGACGCGAGGCGAGCGTTCTCATCGTCGGCGACGACGGCGTCGCACGCCCGGCGGCGATGCTTCGCGCGGCGCGCGACGATCCACCCTCGTTCACCGCGCGGCCGGGCGCCGAGCTCGGCGGCGGGAAATTGCAGCTCGTGATCGCGATCGCCGCCGCCAAGCCGCTGCCCGCCCTGAAGCTGACGCCCGCGGGCGCGCCGGCGGCGAAGCTGTTTCCGCAGATCCTGGCGGAAGCCGAGCGCAGCGGATTGACGCTCGCGGCGACGGTGCGCTCGTTCCGGATCGACAGATAAGCAACGCGGCGAGTGTAAGGAATCGCACACATTGGCCACAAGATTTGGGTTAGCTTGCGACCCTAGTATTTTGAACCATTTTAAACTAACAGGCTGCGAATATCACTTTATAGAGTCAGTCTAAACTTTGCTTACGCGTTGCAAATAGGGGGCTTTTGCGGTATTGCTCTCGCGTCGCTCGCGGAGTTGGGCAAGCGTTAAATGGGCTTGGCTCGCAATTTGCCTAGCTCTGAATTGGGCCTAGCTGGCGTCAGCCTTGGTGTGTCGATGATTGTGTGTTCCTGCAACGTTTTGAGCGACATGACGATCAAATCTGCGGTCGACGCGATGGGCGGCGCAGTGTCGCCGCGGACGCCGACAGCGGTCTACAAATGCCTCGGTTGCAGCCCCAATTGCGGACGCTGCTTCAGGACCGTTCGCAAGATCATCAATGAAGCGCTCGACGCGCGCCGCTTAGGCGGCCATGGCCATGGCTCCAGCGCCGCACATGAGCATGATCACGCCGAGTGCGACCCCAATTGCCCCGGGCCGTGCCGGGCGGACAATGATTTCTCCCTCGACATCGCCATAGGCGCGCCCGCCCTGCCTGGCGACGCGATCGCCCTGATCGCCGCCGAATAGCGTCCGCAAAGGCGGGATCTGATCAGGCAAGCGGCTTCAGCTCTCCAAGCAGAGTCGGCAACAATTCAGACACCGTCGGGTGAATATGGACGGCGCGTTGCAGCGTCGAATAGGGCGCCTTTGCGTACATGAGGTCCAGAACGCAATGGATCGCCTCGTCGCCGCCGGTTCCAAAAATGGCGGCGCCAAGTATTTCCCGGCTGTCGGCGTCGACCAGGATCCGCATGAAGCCGGTGGTTTCGCCTTTCTCGACGGCGCGGCCAACCCGCGTCATCGGCCGCTCGCCCACCAGCACCCGCCGCCCCGAGGCTTTGGCCGCGGCGACGCTCATTCCAATCTTGGCATAGGGCGGATCGACATAGAGCGCATAGGCTTCGATCCGCTCGCTGACCCGGCGCGGATCATGGTCGAGCAGGTTCGCCGCGACGATCTCGAAATCATTGTAGGCGGTATGGGTAAAGGCGCCGCGCCCGTTGCATTCGCCAAGCGCCCAGACGCCGGGGACGCTGGCCCGCAATTGATCGTCGACGATAATATGGCCCCGCGCGTCCATCGCGACCCCCGTCGCGTCGAGCCCGAGATCGTCCGTGTTCGGCCGCCGTCCGATCGCCAGAAGCACATGGGAGCAGGCGATTTCCGGCTCGCCTGCAAGGCAGTTGACGCCGACCAGAATATCTTCGCCCCGCCGCGCGAAGCGAATGCACTCGGCGTCCACGCGAAAATCGACGCCCTCGCTTTCGAGCATCGATTTGATGGCGGCGGAGACGTCGGAGTCCTCGCGCGAGACAAGGCGCGGCGCCATTTCAACCACCGTCACCTTGGCCCCGAAGCGGCGATAGATCTGCGCGAATTCAAGGCCGATGTAGCTGCCGCCGATGATCGCCAGATGGCTCGGCAGAACATCGAGCCGCACCATGGAGGAATTGGTCAGATAGGAAATCTGGTCGATGCCCGGCATATGCGGCGTCGCCGCCCTTGCGCCGACATTGATGAAGATGCGGTCGGCTTCCAGCAGATCCGCGCCGACACGGACTTTCCCCGGCGATTCAAAGCGCGCCGAGCCCTGGTAGACCACGCAATTGTCCATGCGCCGCAGCCAGGATTCGACCCCGGCGCTCGCCCTCGCGGAAATCGCGCCGGCGCGGGCCGCCACGGCCTTCATGTCGACGCGGACCTCGCCGGCGGCGAAACCGAAATCGGCGCCGCGCCCGGCAAGATGCGCGGCATAGGCGCTGGCGACGAGGGCCTTGGTCGGCATGCAGCCGGTGTTGACGCAGGTGCCGCCAAAACGGCTCCGCTCGATGACAGCGACCTTCATTCCAGCTTTCGTCATGCGCTCCGCGAGCGGCGGCCCAGCCTGCCCCGCGCCGATGACGATGGCGTCGAACCGCGCGCTCATGCCGATTTCACCACCAGCACGGCGATGAGGATCGCGACCGCGTCCTCAAGCAGCGCCGCCGGCCAATCCCTGCCGAAGGCGTCCGCCAGCCGGGCCCTCACTGCGGCGCCGCCCAAAGTGCCGGCAACGGCGCCGAGCGCGCCGGCGATGAGGCCGCCGACCAGCGCGCCGCCCTGCGCCCCGATCGCCGCTCCGCAAACGGAGCCAGAAACGATCCGGAATACGAATGGCCCCGGCGTCTTCCGGTTCGGGATCTGCGGCAGCTTGTCGGCGACGAGTTCGGCCAGCGCGAGACCCGCCAGAATATAGGCGACGACGGCATTGCCAAGAAAAGCGAGGGGGCCGCCCTGCAGCGACAGCAGTCCCGCATGCGCCGCAAGGCCCGTCGCCGCCAGCGGCAGAAACGAGCGCAATCCGGCGACAACGCCAATCAGGAAGGCGAGGAGATAAAGGCTCATGATCGTTTCGCTCGCATTTTTTGGCCGCGCTCCTTCGGACGATATCTCTTTGGCGGGCGCAAGCTCAAGTTCGTCGCGCCAAAGCTTTTACGCGCCTATTGCTCCCCTTTGGAGACGGAGTCTGCTATTGGAGCGCATGCGCGATGCTTCAAACAAAGACCGCCCCTCTCAGGGCGCCCGTCGGCCACGGACAAGATTGGCTCCCCTTGTCGAAAAACCGCGGCCCGCGAAGGCGCAGGCCGACGCGGCAGCCCCGGACGCCGCGCCGGAGCGGATCGCCAAAGTCATCGCCCGCGCCGGCGCCTGTTCGCGCCGCGACGCGGAGACCTTGATCAGCGAAGGCCGGGTCGCCCTGAACGGCGCGATTCTGATTTCCCCGGCGATCAATGTCGGTCCGGACGATGTTATTCTGATCGACGGAGCGCCGCTCGCCGAACGCGCCCGCACCCGCCTGTTCCTGTTCCACAAGCCGCGCGGCCTCGTCACCACCGAGCACGATCCGGAAGGGCGCCCGACCGTGTTCGATTATGTGCGGGAGCATTCGCCCGAAGCGCCTCGCCTCGTCAGCATTGGCCGGCTCGACATCAACACCGAAGGGCTGCTGCTGCTCACCAATGACGGCGGCCTCGCGCGCGTGCTCGAACTGCCCGCGACCGGCTGGGCGCGGCGATACCGCGTGCGCGCCAAGGGGAGCATCGATCAGCCGACGCTCGACCGGCTGCGCCAGGGCGTTACGGTCGAGGGGGTCGATTACGCGCAGATCGAGGCGACGCTCGACCGCATCCAGGGCGCCAATTGCTGGCTCACCATGAGCCTTCGCGAAGGCAAGAATCGCGAAATCAAGCGCGTGCTCGAACATCTCGGCCTTGAGGTCAACCGGCTGATCCGGCTCTCTTATGGTCCCTTCCAGCTCGCCGACCTTGAAGAGGGCAAAGTCGAAGAGGTGCGCACCCGCGTGCTGCGCGACCAGCTCGGCGCCGCGCTCGCTGAGGCGGCCGCGGTGGATTTTGTCGGGCCGGCCGGAGACGCGCTGACGCCGCCGCCCGAAGAGCCGGCGCCGCGCCCGCCGCGCCAGAAATCCCTGCGCAATCAAAAGGCCTTTCGCGACGAGGAAAGGCCGCGCAGAGACAGCGGCCCGTTTCGCAAGGCCGAAGGCGGCGGCCGCCCGGCAGGCGCCGGTCTGCTTGCGCGCCGGCGCGGCCCCGACCCCGCCGCCTTCGACCCGGCTCAGCCGCGGAAAAACAAGCCCGCGCCCGGCCCGCGCAAACATATTTCGTCGCTCCGCGCGGAAGCGTCCGAACCCGGCGCCGGCCGCACGCGAATTGAACGCAGCGAAACGGCCGATCGCAGCGGCCGGGCGGTGGCCGTCGAGCGCCGCGTCGCCGCAAAGGTGAATTTTCGCGAGGAGGCCGCGCCACGGCCAAAAACGGCGGGCCCGCGTCCAGCCAGAGAAAGCGCCGAGCGCGATCGCCGCGCAGGGCGCAGCCAAGCGCGGGAGGAGGCGCCTCCGCGCCTGCGTGACCGCGCTGCCGCCGATGGCGGCGGGAGACGGCGCGGCCCCGATCGCGCCGGCGGAGCCGAAGACGACCGCAAGAAGCGCGAGAGCGCCGGCGCGGGAACGGAGCCTCGCGGCAAAAGGGCGACGCCCGCGCGCGCCGACCGGCCGCCCGGCGGCAAAGCCGCTCCCGCAAAAGCTTTTGGGGTAGGACGGCGCGACGACGATCGCCCGCGCGACCGTTCTCCGCGCGCAGACAGCGGCGAAGGAGCGCGCGCGTCGGCGCCGCGTTCGACGAAGGATCGTTCGCATCCGAGAGGCGCGCCCCACCGCGCAGGCGGGCGATCTGGCGCGGCGGCGAACGCAGACGAGCGCGAAAGCTCCGTCTCCGCGCGCGGCCCGAAGCGCTTTGAGGCGCGGGCCGCAAAGCGGCGCGACGAAAAATCAGCCGCGCCCCGCAACAAGGCGGCGCGAAGCGAGAGGGCCGGCGAAACGGCGCGAGATTTCCGCAAGGGAGCCGAACGCGCGGCCGGCGCGCGCGGCGGCAAATCGGCCGAGCGCAGCCCGCGCGCGGGCGCAAAACCGTCCGGGCCTCCTCGCGGAAAAGGTGGCCCCGGCAAGGGGGGCCCCGGCAGGAACGCACCTGGCAGAGGCGGGCCTGGCGGCAAAGGCGGTCCCAGTAAAGGCGCCCCTGGCAATTCGCGCCCGCGCGGCCCGAGCAAAAGGCCGTAACAGCCATGCGAATCGTTGGCGGCCAGCTCAAGGGCCGTCCGCTGAAGGGCCCCGGCCCGTCCCGCGCGATCCGGCCGACGGCGGACCGGCTGCGTGAAAGCCTGTTCGATATTTTGGGTCACGCCTACGGGCGCCCACAGGAGGGCAGCCGCGTCATCGACGTCTTTTCTGGCACCGGCGCGCTGGCGATCGAGGCGCTCTCGCGCGGCGCCGGCTTTGCGCTGCTCGTCGATCAGGGCGCGGAGGCCCTGTCCGTCATGCGCGCCAATATCGAGGCGCTTCAGCTTGCCGATCGGGCCCGCGTTCTGCGCCGCGATGCGCGCAAGCTCGGACCCGCGCCAGACGGCGAGCGCTACGATCTCGCCTTTCTCGATCCGCCTTATGGGAACGCCCTCGCGCCGCCGGCGCTCGCCTCGCTTCTGTCAGGCGGCTGGCTCGCGCCGGATGCGCTGGTTGTCATCGAGGAGGCGGCGGGAGCGGAGGTCGCATTGCCGCCGGGCCTCAACAGGGTTGATGCCCGGCAATATGGCGATACGCAGATCGTTTTTGCGCAATGCGCCCCGATACAACAGCGGGATTGAGCGCGCTGTAGCGCGTTGTCACAATAGAACGAATACAACAACGCGCTACAGGGACCTATCGTTTTGCATGGATCTTCAGGTCAGGGCAGCAACACCTCGTCGATCACATGGATCACGCCATTCGACTGCATGACATCCGCGATAATAATGCGCGCCATGCGTCCCTTGGAATCGGTGATCTCGAAGGCTTTGCCCTTTTCCGAAAAGACCAGCGGTTCGCCCTGCACCGATTTGAACGTCGCCTCGCCGCCGCCCTGCTTGATCGCGCTCGCAAGATCCTGTCCGGTGATGCGGCCCGGCAGCACGTGATAGGTCAGAACGCCGGTCAGCTGCCCCTTGTTTTCGGGTTTCAGCAGGGTTTCGACCGTGCCGGCCGGAAGCTTGTTGAACGCCTTGTTGGTCGGCGCGAAAACCGTGAAGGGGCCGGGGCCCTCCAGCGTGTCGACAAGGCCGGCCGCCTTGACCGCGGCGACAAGAGTGGTGTTGTCCTTCGAATTGACGGCGTTTTGAATGATGTTCTTGCTTGGATACATCGCCGCGCCGCCAACCATCTTGGTCATTTCGGCGGAAGCTGTGGCGGAGAAGCCAAGGGCGGCGGCGAGGCATGTAGCGGCCAGAGCCGAACGGTTGAATTTCATGGCGGATCCCTTTCTGAACCAACGGCGTCTTCGCCGTCATGTCAGGCTTTACGGGAGCCTCCGCTGAAAAGTTTCAAGGCGCGCCAGCCAATGTCGCGGCGCCAGAATCCGCCCGGCCAGTCGATCACGGCGACGGCGGCGTAGGCGCGGCTTTGCGCCTCGCGGATATCCTCGCCCACTCCCGTGACGTTCAGCACGCGGCCGCCATCGGCGACAAGGCGGCCGTCGACAATTTTTGTTCCGGCATGGGTGATGGTGACAAAGGGCGTGGCCGCAGCCTCGTCGACCCCCCTGATCTCGCTTCCCTTTGCTGGCGCGTCGGGATAGCCCTTCGCCGCCAGCACGACGGTCAGCGCGCTCTGCGGCGACAGGGGAAGCGCGGCTTGCGGCAAGCGCTCTTCGACGCATGCGATGATCAGCGTCAGCAAATCATCCTCAAGCCGCGGCAGAATGACCTGCGTCTCCGGATCGCCGAAGCGCACATTATATTCGATGAGCTTTGGTCCATCGGCGCCGATCATCAGCCCGGCGAACAACACGCCTCGGAATGGCGCGCCGAGTTCGGCCATGCCCTTCATGGTCGGATCGATGATCTCCGCCATCACCCGCGCGCTCATCGCCGCGTCCATGATCGGCGCCGGCGAATAGGCGCCCATGCCGCCGGTGTTGGGGCCGGTATCCCCTTCGCCGACGCGCTTGTGGTCCTGCGCCGAGCCGAAGGCGACCGCATGTGTCCCGTCGCAGAGCGCGAAGAAGGAGGCTTCTTCGCCGGACAGGAATTCCTCGATGACGACGGTTTGTCCGGCCGCGCCAAAGGCGCCCTCGAACATCATGTCGATCGCCGCCTCGGCCTCGCTGAGGCTCATCGCCACGATGACGCCCTTGCCGGCGGCGAGGCCATCGGCCTTGACGACGATCGGCGCGCCTTTTTCCCTTGCATAGGCTTTGGCCGGCGCCGGCGCCTCGAAGCGGCCAAAGGCGGCGGTTGGAATGGAGAAGCGCGCGCAGAATTCCTTGGCAAAAGCCTTCGAGCCTTCGAGCCGCGCGGCCGCCGCGCTCGGGCCGAACGCTCTGACGCCGCCGGCCTCCAAAGCATCGACGAGGCCGGCGACCAGCGGCCCCTCCGGGCCGACGATCACGAGATCGACGCCTTTCGCCTTGCAGAAGGCGAGGATCGCGTCAAAATCGGCGATGTCCAGCGGGGCAAGCTCGGCGAGCGCGCCGATCCCCGGATTGCCGGGCGCGGCGAACAGGCGGCCGAGCAGCGGACTTTTCGAGAGCGCCAGCGCGATCGCATGTTCGCGTCCGCCCGAGCCCAGAAGAAGAACAGTTTTCGCCACGCAAGATCCTCTGCGCGCCGGCGAAACCTGCGGCGCGGCGCCTTTATCCATGCTGGCGGCGCCGAGTTCAAGTTTCAGGCAAGCAAGCGCCGGCAGACTCTTGCGCGGCGTGTGAGATGACGTCACGCTGGCCTCGGCATGATGTCGAAAGATCGGCGTCACGCGCCAACTCTTCGGACTCGATCACGCTTCATGATTTTGCGCCGGCTCGTCCAAAATCATCGCCATCCAAAGGAAACGCCTGTGCGCATTGGGCTGACAATCTCGGTCCTCACCGCCGCCTGGCTTGTCGCCGCGCCCGCTCGCGCCTTAGACTGCGCCAAGGCGAACACGCCGATCGAGACGGCGATCTGCGCCAATCCGGCCGCCCTCGCCGCGGACGAGGCCATGACAAAGACCTATGACGGTCTGGCGGCGAGCCTCAAGCCGGAGCATCGGCAGGCGCTTTTGATTTCGCAGCGCCGCTGGCTGGAGCAACGCGCCAATCTTTGCGTCAGTGAGGAAGGCAAAGCCGTCGACAGCTGTCTTGTCGAAAAGACGGATGACCGCCGCTCCTTTCTTGCCGGAGAGCCGCAAAGCGGGCCGGGAGCGCCGCCGGGCTTTGCGCCGCTGTTCATCCAGCATGTCGGCAAGCCCCGGGAATATGACATCAATGTCGAGGCGCTGAAATTCGTTGACCCGAAGCGGCCTGGCGAAATCCTCTTCAATCAAAAGGTCCAGGCGCTGCTCGATGAGGTTCCGCCCGTCCGCGACAAGGATATTCGCGACGGCCAGACCTATTCCTATTGGCTGGAGGTCTCGGCGCCCTTCGCCTCGGAAAAGTTCGTCTCCGGCCATACCGAGCTCTATGATTATTCGGGCGGCGCGCATGGCAATACGGAAACATCGAATTTCGCCATCGATCTGGCTTCAGGCCGTGAACTCGCCTTCGCCGACATCTTCGAGGAGGCGGCCAAACAGCCGCTCGAGGACTCCTGCCTCGCGCAGATCAAGGATCAAAAGCACGAAAAACTCCCGGATGTGACGCTTTCCGCGGAGGATATCGCGGCGCTGGAAAAAGCCATCGCGGTCAGCGTCGCCGAGTTGAAGGAATGGAGTTTCATGGCGTCGAAGGCGACGATCGGCTTCGACGCCTATGCGCTCGGAGCCTATGTCGAGGGCTCTTATTCCTGCTCGTTTCCGGCGGCGTTTTTTAAGAAGTTTCTGAAGTACGATTATCTGCCGCCCGCGCCGGACGCGCAGTAGCGGCGCCGTCATCTTCGCCCGAACAGCTTCTCGACGTCGGCGAGTTTGAGTTCGACATAGGTCGGGCGGCCGTGGTTGCATTGACCTGAGCCCGGCGTGCGCTCCATGTCGCGCAGAAGGGCGTTCATTTCTTCGGGCCGCATGCGCCGGCCGGCGCGCACGCTGTTATGGCAGGCCATGGTCGCGAGCACGAGATTGAAGCGGCGCTCCAGCGCCGCCGCGCCATCATCCTCGACGAGCGCCGCGGCCAGATCGCGCGCGAGCCGCGTCGGGTCCGGGTCCTGCAGCAAGGCAGGGGTCTCGGTGACGGCGACGGCGCCGGGGCCGAAGGGCTCGATGATGAGGCCGAATTCGGCGAGCAGCACCGCGGCGTCGAGAATCGCCTCGACCTCCGCCCGCGCCAGTTCAACGATCGCCGGAATGAGCAGCGCCTGCCGCGGCGCTTTGCTCCCCGCCCGGGCCGCCTTCAGCCGCTCATAGACCAGCCGCTCATGGGCGGCGTGCTGATCGACGATGACGATCCCGTCGCGGGTCTGCGACACAATATAGGTCTCATGGATCTGCGCCCGCGCGGCGCCGAGCGGCGCCTCCAGATCTTCGAGCGATGGGGCCGCCGCGTTCGCGCGCGTATCGGCGGCGAGGCTTTCGACCGCCGCAAAGGCGGCCGCCGGAGCCTCTGCGAAGCCAGCCAAAGCCGCCGCATCAAACCCAGGATTTGCCGGGGATCGGCGCCAGTCCCAATTTGCCGGGCCGCCGGCGCCGGAAAATCCAGGGCCGCGCCGCGCCAAAACATCGAGCGCGCTGGCGCCATTGACCGGACTGGCCCGATGCTGCGCGTCGGCAAGCGTCTGTTTCAGCGCGCCGACGATCAGACCGCGAGTGAGGCCCGGATCGCGAAAGCGCACTTCGGCCTTGGCTGGATGCACATTGACGTCGACTTCGCGCGGATCGCAGGTCAGGAACAGAACGAGAGCGGCATGGCGGCCGGACGGGAGAAAATCCATATAGGCCGCGCGCGCCGCCCCGAGCAGCAGCCTGTCGCGCACCGGCCGGCCGTTGACGAAAACATGCTGCGCGGCGGCGCTGGCGCGATGCCAGGTCGGCAGGCCGGCGAAGCCCTGCAGGCGCACGCCTTCGCGCTCCGCTTCGACAAAAAGCGCATTGTCGCGGAAATCCTTGCCAAGAACGGCGGAAAAGCGCGTGAGCCGCCCCTCGGGCGAATCGGCGCAGGCGGCAAGATCGAAGCCGCGCACATCGCTTGAGGCGAAGCCGAACCGCACCTGCGGATGCGCCATCGCCAGCCGCTCGACGATTTCGGCGCTGGCCCGCGCCTCGGCGCGGTCGGTGCGCAGGAATTTGAGCCGCGCCGGCGTTCCCGCGAAGAGATCGCGGATTTCGACCCGCGTGCCCTGCGGCTGCGCCGCCGGCGCCGGCCCTTCCTTGACGCCGCAATCGACTTTGACGCGCGCGCCGACGGCGGAGCCCATCGCGCGCGAAAAAATCTCCAGCGCCGCGACCGAGCCGATCGAAGGCAAAGCTTCGCCGCGAAATCCGAGCGTTTCGATCGAAGAGAGATCGCCTTCCGGCAGCTTCGAGGTGGCGTGGCGCTCGACCGCGAGGTCGAGATCCTCCGGCGCCATGCCGCAGCCGTCGTCGACGACGCGGATCAGCTTGCGGCCGCCCGCCTCGATTGCGACGTCGATGCGGCGCGCCCCGGCGTCGAGCGCATTCTCGATCAGCTCCTTCAGCGCGGACGCGGGACGCTCAATCACCTCGCCCGCGGCGATGCGGTCGATCAAGACGGGATCGAGACGGCGGACGGGCATCGTAAATCTCTGAGATCGCTTCGGGCTGGAGCGAATCGGACAAGGATTATCGCACGCCAAGCCTCGATTGGGGCAAGTCTTGTTTGGGGCGAGCCTCATTGGCCCGCGCGCCCGGCCGTTTACCCACAATAAGGCGCAGCGGCGGCCGCGCTTTGCGGCCCGCGCCGGTCTGGCTCCATTTTCGCTTTGTCCCCGATCAGCGCGCACGGCCGACCCCGGCCTCGCGCCAGCGGGGCGCAAGGCCCGCGGCTTCGCACGGGAACGCCTTCGTCCCGGCGGAGCGGCGTCGGCCCCCGCCGCAAACGATTAGAGCACCTATTCGAGGATCGATTCATGACGGACATGGCGGAACTGAAAAAGCGCAAGGAGCCGCTCAATCTGGCGATTGTGCATGTGGATCCCGACGCTTTCATCGCAAATTTCATGGGTTGGCTGGAAATCACCGCCTTTATCACCGCGCAACGGGCGGGCCTTGCGCAAATTCCGGCGGACGGGAAAACGCCGACGCTGTCGGCCGAAGAGCTGCAATCGGCCGGGGTGCAGAAGGTCGGCAATGACGCCATCTTCGCGTTCTGCATGACGGCGGCCCTGAAAGGGGATCAAGCCGCGGTGGATAAGGTCGAGGCCGCGCTCATCGAGAGCATGGGGGCGGAGTTCCCCGGCGCGTCCGCTTTGTGGCATTTTCGTTCGAAAATCGACAATCCGGAGACGCTGGAAGATTTCACCGGCCAGGCCGGCAAGAAGCTGCTCGCCGCCGATCTGCCGCCGCCGCCGCTCCGCTCCAAGGAAAACTGGAGCACGGGGCTGCGCTTCTTCGAGAAGGCGCGAAACTCGAATTTTATCCATGAGATCATGTATCCGCTCGCCAAATGGACGCGGGAGCGCTGGACAGAGACGCTGGAAAAGGGCGTCGCCTTCCTGCAGCACATCGAGGATAATGTTCCCGTCCTGCGCGAAGCGCTCGGAGACACCCGCAACGATCAGGCGTTCACCGCCAATATGCTGTTGAAAATGGCCCCCGCCGTCGACATGGAGCTGAACGAGGAATATGAGGGCTTTCTGCGCTCCCTCGCTCGCCGGAATTAAATTTCTGCGCTCCGTCCGATCCCGCTCCGCTCGCCGGTCTGCGCTCGCGTGCCTTCATCAATGAGTTGGCGCGCGAGCGATGCGCCCTTAGACTAACGGCTCTTGAGAGGGAGGAGCCGTTGCGCCATCGCCTGTTTCGCGCCGCCGCCTTGGTCTTGGCCGGCTTTGGCCTGTCCGTTTCCTGGACCGCGCGTTCCGATTGCGTCCTCGCCGCCGAGGTCACATCCGCCGATCTCCTGGCGGCGGAGGCCAATCAAGACGAGTGGCTCACCAATGGGCGCAGCTTCTCCAATCTGCGCTTTTCGCCGCTGAGCGAGATCAATACGGCGAACGTCCAGACTCTCGTTCCGAAATGGATCTACCAGACCGGTAAGGCGGCGACCTTTCAGGCGACCCCGCTCGTGTCGGACGGGGTGATCTATCTCTCCGAACCCTTTTCCAGCGTTTCGGCGATCGACGCCCGCACGGGCGAAAAAATCTGGCGCTATGAGCACAAGCTGCCGGCGCAGAAACTTTGCTGCGGCCCGGCCAATCGCGGCGTCGCGCTGGGCGAGGGAAAGGTTTTCGTCGCAACCGTCGACGCCCGCCTGATCGCGCTCGACGCGAAATCGGGCGAGATCGTCTGGAATGTTCTGCTCGCCGCGCCGGACGCCGGCACGGCCGAGGATAAGGCCGCGCTCGCCAACATCGCCGGCGCCGGCTCGCGCGCCGCCACCGGCCAGAGCGGCGTCGGAGCCAATTCCGCGCCGCTTTATTACGACGGCAAGGTGTTCATCGGCGTCACCGGCGTCGGCTATGGGCTGCATCTGGAAAGCGAGCGCCCCGGCGCGCCGCTCGGCACCGTCGTCGGCCTCGCCGGCAAATATGGGAGCTCCGGCTTTCTCGCCGCCTTCGACGCGGCGACGGGAGACAGGATCTGGCAATTCGATTCGACGCAAGCGGGCTGGGAAGGCGATTTCGTCGAAAAAACCGCCTATGGCGTCCCGCTGCCGCGCGATATTTCGCGCGAAAAAGCCGATATGGCGCAATTTCCCGACGCCTGGCGCACCGGCGGCGGCACGGTCTGGCATACGCCAGCGCTCGATCCGGCCCTCGGCCTTCTCTATTTTGGCATCGGCAATCCCTCGCCGCAGGCGACCGGCGACGGCAGGCCGGGCGATAATCTCTACACCGTCTCGCTCGTCGCGGTGGATGTCGAGACCGGCAAGCTGCGCTGGCATTTCCAGCAAGTGCCGCATGATCTTTGGGGCTATGACGTCGCGAGCCCGCCTTCGCTGTTCGACGTCGAGATCGGCGGAAAGATCATTCCCGCCGTCGGTCAGGCGAGCAAGCTCGGCTGGTATTTCGTCAATGACCGGCGCGACGGCAAATTTCTGTTCAAATCGGACGCCTTCGTCCCGCAGGACAATCTATTCACGGCGCCGACGCCCGAAGGGGTGACGATCGCCCCCGGCGTCGGCGGCGGGGTCAATTGGTCGCCGGCCGCCGTCGATGCGGCCAAAGGGATCGCCTATGTCGCGGCGATGCATCTGCCGACGACATTCAAGACCGCCGTTCTTCCGGCGCATGACGGCAAGCCGCCCGTCGCCTATACCACCGCCGAGCCGGCCATTGCTCCGAATTGGGGCGTCCTGGCCGCGCTCGATCTCAAGCAAAACGGCAAGATTCTCTGGAGCCATCAAACGCCGCAGCCCTTGGTCGGCGGCGCGCTGGCGACGGCGGGCGGACTTGTCTTTACCGGCGAGGGAAATGGATTTTTCGACGCCTTCGACGCCGCCTCCGGCGCGCTGCTCTGGCGTTTCAACTGCGGCGCGGGCGTCAATGCGCCGCCGATTTCCTATGCGATCGGCGGCCGGCAATATATCGCCGTCGCCGCCGGCGGCAGCGCGATCTGGGGCTATCCGCAGGGCGATGCTCTGCTCGTCTTCGCGCTGCCCCAGGGGCTGCCCGTCAAAGGCGAATGATGGAGAGATCCACCTTCGCGCCGGGTCAGCCGCCGGGTTGCGGGCTCATCATCCGCGACGCGGATGAGAAGGATATGGCGCCGGCCTTGGCGATCTACGCCCATCACGTCCTGCATGGCCTCGCGACGTTTGAGGAAACGCCTCCCACAATCGGCGAATTCGCCGCGCGCCGCGCCGCCGCGCTGGAACAAGGCCTGCCCTTTCTTATTGCGGCGCTCGACGGGACAATCGTCGGCTACAGCTACGCTGCGGAATATCGGGCGCGAACCGCTTATCGGCATACGATCGAGGATTCGGTCTATGTCGCTGTCGGCCTTGGCGGACGCGGCGTTGGAACGATGCTGCTCGCAGCGCTCATTGAACGCTGCGAGGCGGGCCCATGGCGGCAGATGATCGCCGTGATCGGCGACAGCGGCAATGCAGGATCGATCGCCCTGCACAAGAACCTCGGCTTCGCGCATAGAGGGACGCTGCGCTCGGTCGGGCGAAAACTTGGCCAATGGATCGATACGGTGCTGATGCAACGCCCGCTCGGCGCGGGCGACGCTTCGATTCCCGGCGAAGGCGAGGGCGCAAAGCAGATGTGAAGGCGTGGCCTTGAGCTTTTCAGTCTCTCGGTCGAGTCGGCGCTGGCGAAGGCGGATCGATCCCGGCGCGTTCGAGCCGGGCTCTGGCGGCGGCGACGGCTTTGTCCGAAAATCGATCCGGATATCGCAGCAGCAGAAATTCGCCGGTCAGCTCCGCCCGGCCGGTTCGGATCAGCATCTCGAACCCCTCGGTCGGCGCAGGCGCCAGAGCCCAATCCTCGAGGCAGCCGACGATTCCCTTGTTTCTGATTTTTTGCCGGGTCCGGCTGGCGCGCGTCGTGCGCCCATTTTTCTCGGTCAGCGCCTGTTCATAAGCGCCGAGCGTTTCATAAAAACTGCAATGCAGCGGATCGCTAAGGTCTATTCCATCAAGCGCGCAAAGCTTTCGGAGCGCCTCGCGCCACAGATCGTCGCGGCCGCAACGCCGCGCTTCTTCCATCGCTTTCCGCAGCGCCGCCCGGCTCTCCGGTTCGAACGCCGGCGTCGGGAAAGGCGATTCGAACGCAATTTTCTTGCGCGCCATGGGATTGCTAACGTTCCACCAGGCCGAGACGCCTCGCGGCCGGCCGCTCTACATCCCCACAGGGCGTCCCGCCACGGCCACCAGCAGGCTGGCGTCGCCGAACAGGCGCTTGGCGGCGCGCTTGGCGTCCTCCATGGTCGCCGCCGCGATCCGGCGATTGCGCTCGTCCAATTGATCGACGTCGAAACCGTCCGTCTGCAGATGAAGCAGCTGCGAGGCGATCTTGGTCGACGTGTCGAAGCGCAGCGCATAAGAGCCGATCAGATATTTCTTCGCCTTGTCGAGTTCTTCCTCAGTCGGGCCGACCTCGGACAGATTGCGGATTTCGGCCTCGATCACCGCCATCGACTCGGCGGCGCGCTCATTCTTGGTCGAAGTGCCGCCATAGAGCATCGCGCCATGGTCGTAGTTCAGAAGCTGCGAATAGACTGAATAGGCAAGGCCGCGCTTTTCGCGCACCTCGCGGAACAGGCGCGCCGAGAAGACGCCGCCGCCGAGCACATGGTTGACCACCATGCCCGCGAAGAAATCGGGATCCCTTTGGGCGAGGCCCGGCCGGCCGAAGCGGATTGTCGATTGCGGAACGTCCACGTCGACGACAAAGCGCTGTCCCAGGCTGCTGAACTCCGCCTCGGGCGTTGCGATCAGCCCCGCCGCCTGCGGCAGGGCGCCGAACACATCGTCGAGATGGCGCTTCAGCGCCTCAGCGTCGATCGCGCCGACGACGGCGATTTTCAGCGTCTCGCGCGCAAAAACCGCCGTCCGGAGATCGACAAGATCGTCGCGGGTCAAGGTCGGCAGCACGTCGAGGTCGCCGCGCACGGGCCGTCCATAGGGATGGCCAAGGTAGGCCTTTTCGCGGAAGGCGCGGCTCGCGACATGGTCGGGATCATTGACTTCCCGCTTGAGGCTGGCGGCGATCTGCGACGACACGCGCTTGAACGGCTCGTCGTCAAGCCGCGCCTCATTGACCGCGAGCCGCATCAGCGAGAAGGCCGGCGCGACATTGCGCGAGAGAGTCTGCAGCCGGCCGTGAAAATTATCGCGATCGGCGGAGAAGGAGAGTTCGATCGCGTCCTCGTCCAGCGCGCGATGAAAGCCTTCGGCGTCATAGGGACCCGCGCCTTCGTCGAGCAGCCCCGACAGAAGATTGGCCGTACCCGGCTTGCCCGCAGGATCTTGCGACGCGCCGCCCTTGAAGGCGAATTCAACGGCGACGAGCGGAACGGCGTAATCCTCAACGAGCCAGGCTTCGACTCCGCCACTGGAGACAATTTTTTGCACCTGCGCGGCGCGTGAACGGGATTCGGCTGGCTTGAGCGGGGCAGGCGTTTCAAGGGCTGCGGTCGGTGTCATTTACAAGATTCCAGCGGCCGCGCCCGACGGGCTTCGGCCGAAAAGAGGATAGGTTTCAGGCGGTCAGCGCCGCTTCGAGCCCGTCGCGCGGAGCTTCGTCTCCGGCCGGCGCCGACAGAAGGAAGCCGGTCACGCTGCGCTTCTTGTCGAGCAGCCGCGCCGCCTGGCGCACGTCCTCGCGCGCCACGGCGTCGATGCGCTGCGGCCATTGCGTCACATCTTCGATGGAAAGGCCTGTCGCCAGCGACGCGCCATACCAGCGCGCGAGAGAGGCCTGATTGTCCTGCGCATAGACGGCGTCGGCGATCAGGCGGGTCTTTGCGCGCTTGAAATCGGCTTCATCGACGCCTTCGGCCGCGACGCGCGCGATGATCTCGTCGATCGCAGCGTCAAGCCGCTCGAGCGAGACCCCTTCCGCCGGCACGGCGTAGACATAAAAGCGCGTATCGTCGACGGCCGAGCCAAGATAATGCGCGCCCGCGCCGACCGCGATCTTCTGATCGATCACGAGATTCTTGAACAGAAGGCTGGTGTGGCCGGCGCCAAGCAGATGGCCAAGCACTTCCAGCGCCTCGGCGACGCCGGGCGCCGCCGTATGATAGGACGGCACCAGATAGACGCCATGATGCGCGGGCTGCTCAACTTTCTCGTCGGCCAGCGTGACAAGGCGATGGGCGCGCTGCTCCGGCTCGCGCGGACGCTCCCGTTTCGGCGGCTCGCCGCGCGCCGGGATCGGCCCGTAAATTTTTTCGGCGAGTTCGACGACTTCCTCCGTCGAAACATCCCCGGCGACGACGAGAATGGCGTTCTCCGGCGTATAGAAACGGTCGTAATAGGCGAGCGCATCGGAGCGGTCGAGGCTCTCGATCTCATGGTTCCAGCCGATGATCGGCCGCCCATAGGGGTGCTGCGTGAAAAGGGCCGCCTGCACCGCCTCGTTGAGCTGATCGGAGGGGTCTGAATCGGTGCGCATGCGGCGCTCTTCGAGAACGACTTCGCGCTCAGGGGCGACGATTTCGTCGGTCAGCACCAGATTCTTCATGCGGTCGGCTTCATATTCCATGCAGACGGCGAGCTGGTCGCGCGCGACGCGCTGGAAATAAGCGGTGTAATCATTGGAGGTGAAGGCGTTTTCCTGGCCGCCGGAATCGGCGACGAGCTGGGAAAATTCGCCCTGGGGATGCGTGCTGGTTCCCTTGAACATCAGATGTTCAAGGAAATGGGCGATGCCCGACTTGCCGAGCGGATCATCCGCCGAGCCGTTGCGGTACCAGACCATATGCGTCACCACCGGCGAGCGGTGATCGGGGATCACGACGATCTCGAGGCCATTGGCGAGTTTCGCCTGGCCGATCACGGGTCCGCTAGGCTTCGCCGGCGCCTCCGCCGATGGCGTGAGGGAAGATGCTTGGGGAGGGGCGAAGGACATCGGGACACCGCTTTCTGAAATTCGGCCGCGCGCCCCTTGCCCCCAAATCGACGGAAGGGGAGCGGCGGAGGCAAAGCAAACTTAGAAAGGGCGCCGTCCTTTAGCAAGGCCGCCGCGCGGTTTGGCCTGCGTCGAGGGGCTGAGGCGGGGCGACATCAAGGCTCGCTTGGGAGCGCCGCGATCGCAAAAAGGCGGCGCAGGGCAGGCGCGTGAAGCGCCAGCCGCCGATTTCGGCGGTCGTCGCGATTGGCTTCCATAGCGTCGGCGTCGCCGACGCTAGCAGAATCTCATTCGTCGACTGAACTCTTGTGCCGTTGCGAGCGGTTATAAGCCTGCGCGTCGCTGGAGTCCGGCTGATCCTTCGGCGCGTCGATGGTCGCCGCGGCGGCGGCGGTCGCCTTGCGATAGCCAATTGGCGGTTCGGTCAGATAGCGGCGATCCGGCTCGACGCCGGGATCGACCTTGTCGGGCGACGATCCGCCGCCGAGACCGACCATGCTTTGCAGCGCTTTCCAAGGCGTGTAGAGGCAGATCGGCGTGCCGGCGCCCGGCTGACAATCGTCCTCCGCCGCGCGCGGCGCGTCGGTCGCGTGGCCGCCGACGCCGCCAGCGAGTTCCGCCGGAGACAATTCGACGCGCGCCTGCGGCGTCAGCTGCGGCGCGGGCCTTTGCGCTTCGGCGGCGGCATGGCGGCGCTCGCCGATATCGGGATCGCTCGGCCAGGACGCATCGCGCGAGGCGACTTTGGGCTTCGGCAGATCGGTGCGGGGCGGCACGACGATCGGCGCCCGCGCCCGATAATCGATCGATTCGCGGTCCTTGTCGAACTGCATGCCGATGAAGCCGAGAACCGAGTTCAGCGGATTGGTGTCTTCCTGCGGCGCCTGCGCGCGGGCCGGGCTGAAGCCGGCGAGGCCGGAGAAGGCGAGACTGACGGCGAGAAGCCGAAGGAGCCGCACACGGTCGGCGCTCATCCTGTTCGATGCCATAAACTTAAATCCTCAGCGACAGACTGCTCGCTCGCCACGGACCATCGGGCGCCATAAGGGCAATTTAGGGGCAGAAAACCGTTAAAATTTCTATAGCGCCGAAGCGCCCTCGCCCCGGCTTTTGCCGCCTGTCCCCGCGCCGCGGGCGCTGAACAGGGAATCATAAAGGAGCAAAGCGACGCCGGCGACGATCGCCGCATCGGCGAGGTTGAACACATACCAGGAGAAGGAGCCGACGTGGAAATGATAGAAATCGGCCACGAAGCCGTAGGCCGCGCGATCATAGGCGTTGCCAAGCGCGCCGCCGATAATCAAACCGAGCGCGCAGGCGATCAGCTTTGAGGTCGAACGCCACAGCCAGAGGATCATGAAGATCGTGGCGGCGAGGGTGAGGCCCAGCAAAGCGTAGCGCTGAAAATCGGTCCGGGCGCTGAGCAGCGAATAGGAAATGCCCGGATTTTTGGCGTAGACGACATCGAGGAAGGGGGCCAGCGCGATCGGCTGGCGCTGTTCGATGCCATAGACGAAGATCAGCCAGAGCTTGTTAGCCTGATCGGCCGCGAGGGTCAGGGCGGCGACGAGCGCCCCAAGAACGCGTGGGCTCACGGCCAAAGTCCCGCCGCCTGGAGTTCGCGCAGCGCCCGCGCGTCGCGCGGCGTCACGTCGGGATAGTCGGGATCGGAGCCGACCAGCGGCGAGATGCGCCAGGATCTGGCGCATTTGCGCCCCTCGGCGCGGCGCGGAACGACGGCGACGCCCGGAACCTCATCGAGCCGGAACGCGTCAATAGGCCCCTCGCCGTCCGCGATGGAAATATCGGACGCAATGCAGATTTCGGCGAAATCGACGCCTTCGAGCGCGCTCTTCAGGTCGGGATCGGCGATGAACACCTGCGGCGCGGCTTCCAGGGAGGAGCCGATGCGCTTTTGCGCGCGCTCGATCTCCAGCGCAGCGGTGACGACGCTGCGGATGCGGCGGATCTTTCCCCATTTGACGACCAGCGCCTCGTCGCGCCACTCGTCCGGAAGATCGGGCAGCGTTTCGAGATGGATGGAGATTTTTTCACGGTAGCGCGACAACCACGCCTCCTCGCTGGTGAAGACGAGGATGGGCGCCAGCCACAGCGTGACGGCGCGAAAAATCTGCTCGATCGCGGTCAGCGCCGCCAGCCGCTTCAGGCTGGAGGGCGGCTCGCAATAAAGCGCATCCTTGCGGATATCGAAATAAAACGCCGACAGATCCGAATTGAGGAAGGACGACAGCCGCGCCACGACGCGCTTCAGATCGAAGCGCTGGTAGGCGTCCCGGATATCCTCGTCGAGCTCTTTCAGCCGGTGCAGCATCAGCCGCTCCAGCTCCTCCATCTGCTCGACGGCGACGGCGCGCTCCGGCTCGTAATGGGCGAGCGTGCCGAGCATCCAGCGGATGGTGTTGCGCAGCTTGCGATAGGTCTCAATGAAGGTCTTGAGGATCTCGGGACCGATGCGCAGATCGTCGGAATAGTCGGAGGCGGCGACCCAGAGGCGCAGAATATCGGCGCCGGCGTCCTTGATGATCGTCTGCGGCGCGGTGACGTTGCCCTGGCTCTTCGACATTTTCTGACCCTTCTCGTCGAGGACGAAGCCATGGGTCAGGACGAGATCGAAGGGCGCGCGGCCGCGCGTGCCGCAGGATTCGAGCAGGGAGGAATGGAACCAGCCGCGATGCTGGTCGGAGCCTTCGAGATACATGATCTCGTCATCGCCGCCGTCGCGCTTGCGCCGGATGCCGGCAAGGCCCGGAAAGTTTTGCGGATCGTCGAGCGTAAAGGCGTGCGTCGAGCCGGAATCGAACCAGACGTCCAGCACGTCGTCGATTTTTTCAAAAGCTTCGGGGTTGTGAGCGTTGCCGAGGAAGCGCGCCTTGGCGCCCTCCGCGAACCAGGCGTCGGCCCCCTCAGCGGCAAAAGCCTCCGTGATGCGGGCGTTGACCTGACGATCCTTCAGGATGTCGCCGCTCTCCTTGTTGACAAAGATCGCAATCGGCACGCCCCATGCGCGCTGGCGCGAGACGACCCAATCGGGGCGATTGGCGATCATGCCGGTGATGCGGTTTTCGCCGGCGGCAGGGACCCATTTGGTCTTGGCAATCTCGGCAAGCGCGATCGCGCGCAGGGTCGGCGCAAAGCCCTCATCCTGAGGAGACGCCGTAGTAGGCGGCGTCTCGAAGGACGAGGGCGCCCGGGTCGCCAAGCTAGCGCCATCCCCTCGCCCTTCGAGACGCGGGCTTTGCCCGCTCCTCAGGGTGAGGGGATTTTGTGGGGAAGTAAGGGGATATTGCGGAAGCTCGAAATCCTTGTCGAGCGCGATGAACCATTGCGGCGTGTTGCGGAAGATCAGCGGCTTTTTCGAGCGCCAGCTATGCGGATATTGGTGCTTCAGCCTGCCCCGCGCGAGAAGATTGCCGGCCTCGATCAGCGCCTTGATGACCGCCTCATTGGCGTCGCCCTTGTTGCCCTTGTCGTCGATGACGCGATGGCGGGCAAAACCCGGCGCCTCCCTCGTCAAAAAGCCGTCCGCGTCGACGGTAAACGGGATGCGCGTGTCGATGCCGCGCTCTTCCAGAAAGCGCTTATGTGACGTCCAGATATCATAATCGTCGCGGCCGTGGCCAGGCGCGGTATGGACGAAGCCTGTGCCGGTGTCGGCGGTAACGTGATCGCCATCAAAAAGCGGAACCGCGAATTCG
This sequence comes from Methylocella silvestris BL2, assembly GCF_000021745.1. Taxonomy (NCBI): domain Bacteria; kingdom Pseudomonadati; phylum Pseudomonadota; class Alphaproteobacteria; order Hyphomicrobiales; family Beijerinckiaceae; genus Methylocella; species Methylocella silvestris. Next base: position 3,144,634 of record NC_011666.1, on the reverse strand, counting down.
TAGCCGGGAATAGTCGCAGCGAATGGGTGAGCGGCCGTCAAAGCCCGAAGGTAGTCCGGCGGAACGTCGCAGACCTTTTCATAGCTCTCAACTTTTGCAGATTTGAATACACCATCAGCGAGGGCGTCCGCGAGCAAATACGTTGCCCCGATTGGAGCCCAGTTTCCTTCGGGCGCCAGCGTCATGCGATACAGCCCATAGGGAATTTTTGCTGAAAAGCTGATCGCTCGATTAGCCGGTACTGTCCAGGGCGTCGTAGTCCAGATGACTATAGATGCCTTTTCAAGAGCATCGTTGTTGGGATGGGCAGACACGACGCCCGGCACAATGTCTTCCGGCAGACCGACCGCGCCAACGCGCTTCACCGGAAACGCCACAAACACCCAATCGCTGACGTGGTCCTCGTACTCCACCTCGGCTTCGGCCAGAGCGGTTTTTTCGACGACGCTCCACATCACCGGCTTCGAGCCGCGATAGAGCAGCCCGTTCTCGGCGAATTTCATGATCTCGCGGGCGATCGTCGCCTCGGCGGGATAGGTCATGGTCAGATAGGGATGATCCCAATCGCCATTGACTCCTAACCGCTTGAACTGTTCGCGCTGGATTTCGACCCAATGCTCGGCGAAGGCGCGGCATTCGCGGCGAAATTCATTGACCGGCACCTCGTCCTTGCTGCGGCCCTTGGCGCGATATTGCTCCTCGATCTTCCATTCGATCGGCAGGCCGTGGCAGTCCCAGCCCGGCACATAATTGGCGTCGGCCCCAAGCATCTGCTGCGAGCGGGCGATGAGATCCTTGAGGATCTTGTTCAGCGCATGGCCGATATGGATGTCGCCATTGGCGTAGGGGGGGCCGTCATGCAGGACGAATTTCGGCCGCCCGCGCGCCGCCTCGCGCATGCGCTCGTAAAGGCCGATCTCCCGCCAGCGGGCGAGCAGCTCCGGCTCCTTCTTCGGCAGGCCGGCCCGCATCGGAAAGTCGGTCTGCGGCAGATAGAGGCTCTTGGAATAATCCGGGCCGGACTTGGCCTCGCCCCCGCCCTTGCCTTCGGCCGTGCGCAAAACGCCGCGCGCCGTCTCGATCTCATTCATGGTTGCGTCTGCTGGTTTGATGGCGCTCGTTGCGAGCGCGGCGCGGACTGGCCGCCGGAACAGCGATAAGGGTCCCGGCCCCGCGCGAAATAATCAGCCGCGGGCCGGGCGCGTAATTCGCAGCGCGGAATTTTTTCGGACGGTTCCGATCATGGATCTGTTCTAGCAATGAAAGCGAAAAGAAAGCAATTGCGGGACGGGGCGCATGCGCCTCCCGCCCCTGCGCCTCAGGGCGCTGGCGGCTCGCCGGCGATCACATAGCGCATTTCCGCGCTTTCCCCTGCGCCGTCATGAGCGAGGAGTTTTAGCGTGAATTTTCCGGTTTGCGACGGGATCGCGAGCGTTTGCTGAAGGTCCCCGGAAAAGCTGATGTCCAGCACCGTCTTATATTCGATATAGGCCTTCAGGGTCTTGGCTCCGGCGCCGCCCGAAACGGAAAAATGAAAATCCTCGCCAGCATGCGGCTGGCCTTCGCTCTGGATGCGCATGACGTCGGGCTCCTTTCAAGAACAGATGCGTTCAAGCTGCGCACTGCCCCAGCAAAGCCGGCGCCGCCATGATCCTGGCTAAACCGTCGCCGTTTTTGCGCAAAAAGCCCCCGCGACGATGCGGATTTTTACTGCCAGTGCTTAGCGGCCCGCCAGAGCGCCCATTGCCGGCGCCATTGCGGCAGGACGACATTGGTCTTGAAAGGATCGTAGCACTTCCCCTCCATGAGCCTCAGATAGGGCTCGCAGAGGCAGATCGGCAGGAAGGCTGGGCGCGCCAAATCGGGCAGCCCTTCGATCCGGGTCAGGAAAATCTCAAGATGCGACCGGGCGAGAGCGCGGAACTCCTCAAGGGCGGCCAAAAGGGCCGGCGACGCCCGCCCCGAGACAGCATCCGCGCGCTCCAGCCCGTGGCGGCGCAGAATGTCGAGCGGAACGTAACATTGGCCGCGCGCGGCGTGCCACGGAAAGGCGCGCAAGAGGCCAGTCAGCGCATAAGCGGTCCCGCCATGGCTGGCGGCGCCGAATCCGGACGAGGGGGTCTCGGGCTCAAGGATCATCGGCGTCAGGCAGAACAGATTGGACGAGGTCGCCCTGGCGTAGGCCTCAAGCTCGTCCACGCTCTGCATCGGATCGTCGAACAGATCGAACTGCCGCGCATCGATCAATTGAAGCAAATGTTCGCTCGGCAAATCAAAGCGGACCAGGACGTCGGTCACGGCGGCGGCGACAGGGTTTGCGCGCACATCCTCGCGATCCGGCTGCTCCAGCGCCTCGCGCCACCATTGAAAGCGAATTTCGCCCAGCATCGGCTCGGAGACGACCTCGCGCACCCGCGCGATTTCGAGGCTGAACGCATAGAGCGCATGCGCGTAACGGCGCTTGCCTTCGGGGAGAAACAGGCTCGCCAGCCAGCGGTCCGGGTCGTCGCGGCGGACGATCGTCTCGCAATAGGCGTAATCGGCGTCGAGGGCGCTCAAAGCTTCGCTCATCAGGGAACCGCCAAAAGCGCGGCGGCGACCCGCCGCTTCTCGCCGAGCAGAATATTATAGGTGCGCGCCGCGGCGCCCGTCTGCATCGGCTCGGCGCGGATGCCGGCAGCGTTAAGCCGGCGTTTCAGCTCGGCGTCGAGCGAACCCATCGCGACGCCGACGCCGATCAGAACATGCTCGATCAGGCCGCGCTCCTCGGCGAACAGCTGGCCGAGCGAGGCGGCGGTGATGTCGGCCGGTTCAAGCGCGCTCCAGGCATAGACGCCGGACGGCAGCGCCAGGATCGAACCGCGATGCGACATGCCGCCGAAGCGGAAACCGCCGGAGCCATAGCCGTCGATGGCGTGCGCGCCGGGCAGGAAACCGGGGCATTTCGGCTCGTGCGCGTCAGTCGGCATCGCAGGCCCTTCGGCAGCGCAGTGGCGTGTCCCGGCGGTTGCGCGGCGGCGTCAGATCAGGCCGGATTCTTGGCGAGCTTGCCGCCGGGGGTCGGCTCGGGCCCGACAGTCTCATTGCGCAGGCCAAGGTAGATCAGCATCGGCGAGCAGATGAAGACCGATGAATAGGTGGCGACGAAAATTCCCCAGATCATCGCGATCGAGAAGGAACGGATGACCTGGCCGCCGAACACCACCAGGGACAAAAGCGCGAGAAACACGGTCGTCGCAGTCATGATGGTTCGCGGCAGCACGGCGTTGACCGAGAGATCGATCAGCTCGTCGGTCGGCATCTTGCGGTATTTGCGCATCATTTCGCGGATGCGGTCGAGCACGACGACAGTCTCGTTCAGCGAATAGCCGACGATGGTCAGGATCGCCGCGATCGACGTCGTGTTGAATTCGAGCCTTGTCAGCGAGAAGAAGCCAACCGTCAGCAACAAATCATGCATGGTGGCGATGATCGCGCCGACGGCGAATTGCCACTCGAAGCGGAACCAAAGATAGCAGAGCACGGCGACGATCGCGACAACGACGCCAAGCGTGCCGGATTGCACAAGTTCGCCCGACACGCGCGGCCCGACGACCTCGACGCGGCGGAACTCGTAGTCATTTCCGACCGCGTCCTTCACGCGCGCGATCGCCGCCTCCTGCGCCGCGGCGTCGCCCTGTTCGCTATGCTGGACGCCAAAACGCAGCGTGACGTCCGAGGGTTGGCCGAAGCCCTGCACCTCGACCTCGCCGACATGCATGTTTTCGGCGATCGCGCGCAGCTGGGCGATGTCCGCGGCTCCCGATTTGGCGCGCAATTCGACCAGCGTGCCGCCGGAAAAATCGATGCCGAAATTCATGCCGAGCGTCAGGAACAGCACGACCGAAATGATCGACATCACCGCCGAGAACGGATAGCTGATGCGCCGGAAGCGCATGAACGGGAATTTGGTGTTCTCTGGCGCGAGGCGCAGAAGTTTCATCTCGAAGAGCCCTTTGCCTGAGCGGCCGCGCCGATTCAAATCGGCAGCTTGACCGGCCGCTTGTAGCGATACCACAGCGTGATCATCATGCGCGTCATGGTCACCGCCGTCACGATGGTCGTTAAAATGCCGAGCGCGAGCGACACGGCGAAGCCGCGCACCGGGCCAGATCCCAGAAAATACAGGATCGCGGCGGCGACGAACATGGTGACGTTGGAATCGACGATGGTCGCGAAGGCGCGCTTGAAGCCGGCGTCGAGCGAGGAGACGATCGAGCGGCCGGCATGCGATTCCTCGCGGATGCGCTCATAGATCAGCACATTGGAATCGACCGCCATGCCGATGGTGAGAACGATGCCGGCGATGCCGGGAAGCGTCAGCGTCGCGCCAAGCAACACGAGACCCGCAAAAATGAAAGCGATGTGAACGAACAGCGCGATGTTGGCGAAGACGCCGAAAATCCCGTAGGTGATCAGCATATAGCAAGCGACCAGCGCCGCGCCGACATAGGCCGCGCGCTTGCCGGCGTCGATTGAATCCTGGCCAAGGCCCGGCCCGACCGTGCGCTCCTCGACGATGGTGAGCTTGGCCGGAAGCGCGCCGGCGCGCAGCAGGATCGCGAGATTATTGGCGGATTCCACGGTGAAGTGGCCCGAGATCTGCCCGGAGCCGCCGGTAATCGGCCCGAGAATGCGCGGCGCCGAAATCACCTTGCCATCGAGCACGATGGCGAAGGGGCGCCCGACATTTTCGGAAGTGACCTCGCCGAAGCGCTGGCCGCCGCGAATATTGAAGCGGAAATTGACGACGGGCTCCTGCGTGCGCTGGTCGAAGCCGGGCTGGGCGTCGGTCAGATCCTCGCCCTGCACCATCACGCGCTTCTGCACGGGAAGCTTCGAGCCCGGCCGTTCGACCTCTTCGAGCATTTCCGTCTCGGCGGGGTCGGCGCCGGTGTCGGAAACGAGACGAAACTCAAGCTTCGCAGTCGTGCCGAGGATTTCCTTGAGTTTTCCAGTATCCTGCAGGCCCGGCACTTCGACCAGCACGCGGTCGTCGCCCTGGCGCTGGATATTCGGTTCGGTGGTGCCAAGGGCGTCGACGCGCCGGCGCAAAACCTCGATCGACTGTTCGACCGCCCGGCGCATCTTGGCCTTGATCCCCGCCTCGGTCACTGTGAACTGGATGAGGCCGTCGGCCGTCTCCGTGACGTCGAAGACCGACGCGCCGCCGACGCCGGAAATGCCGGCGCTCGCCGGAGCCGTAAGCAGGCGCAGCTTCGGCATGATCCGCTCGCGCTCGGCGGCGTCCGGAATGCGCAGCTGCACGCCGCGCGGCAGCACGCCAATGCCGCCGGAGATCGAGGCCTTCTCTTCGCGCAGGGTGCGGCGGACGCTGTCGCGCAGATTGTCGATCAGCGTCTTGACGACCGACTGGCCGTCGACTTCGAGCAAGACATGCGAGCCGCCCTGCAGGTCGAGGCCGAGGACGATCGGCCGGATCGGCAGGAAGCTCGGCGCATGCGCCATCAGCGCCGCGCGGCTCTGCGGCCCGAGCAAGCTCGGCACGATGAGGAGCAGCGCGATGACGGTCATCATCACGATCGAGACAATTTTCCAGGTCGCGAAACGCAGCATAGATTTGAGATCGTCCGGAGGATCAGGCGGGAGCGCGCGCTGCGCCCGGCGGAAGGTTAAGTTTAAGAGTTCGCCGCGTCCTTGACGGGCTCGCCCTTCGACCGGACGTCCGTGACGAGGCCGCGCGCCACCCGGACCCGCACATTCGGGGCGATTTCGAGCTCGACCTCGGCGTCGTCGATGACTTTCGTCACCTTGCCGATCAGGCCGCCGGAGGTGACGACGCTATCGCCGCGACGCAAATTCTTGATGAGGTCGGCATGTTCGCGGGCGCGCTTCTGCTGCGGCCGCATGATGAGGAAATACATGATCGCGAGGATCAGCGCGAAGGGGATCAGCTGCACGATCAGATCCGTCGCTCCGCCGCCCGCGCCGCCGGCCGCCTGGGCGAAAGCTGGGGTAAACAATTCTCTGCCTCCTCTTTGCACATGCGTTCCAGGTCCCCCCGGAGCGGCCGGACTATAGCGGGCGCGGCCGTGAAAGCAATGGCGATGGCGGCTGCCGGCGCGAGCCCCGGAACGGCGGTCGGGACGGCGCGCGATAACTCAACATGGCGCGTGGAGCGACGCGCTCTTCCAGCTGAGGCGGCGCTGGCTCCTCCTCGCAAAAACGCCTAGACAGATCGCAGCACGAAGCGCCGATCGATCTGCTGCGCCGGCCGCGCGTTCATCGGGTAAAGCTCTGCGAAAGCGTCGATATCTGCGCTCAAAACCTCGACTGGGTGGCGCAGCACCAGCCAATCGACCGTTTCGCTGCAGGGCGGCGTCGTCAGCGAGCCGGAATAACGAAAATAGCCGCGCGCTTTCGGCAGAAGCCCGCGCGGATTTAAGCCCGCCGGCGCCTTCTGCGCCGGACCTTCAGCGCCCGGCATGGCGGCGACGATCTTTCGAAACGTCGGATTTGATTTTCCGGGCTTGACCAGCGCCCCGACCACGGCGAGGCCTTTTTCGTTGCGATGGACGAAATGGATCTCCATCGCCGAGGCCTTGTCGTCGATCAGATGTTCGCATGGATGGTGGAAATGCAGTTGCGCGAGCCGCCAGACGTCCGGCCCGACCTTCAGCGCGGCGCCCTCGTCGAAGTTGAGCTGGATCGTGTGACCGTTATTGACAATCTCGGCGGCGTCGACGGGCCAGTCGAAGCGGAGCGGAGGCAGCTCCGCCGCGATGGAGCTGTCGATGGCGATCGGCGATTGCTGACTGCCGATCGCGCAGATCTTGTCGGCGGCGTCGAGATCGCCCCAATGCGCCGGGCCGTGATCCCCTTCATAGCTCCAATGCGCCGCCGCTTCTCCCGCCAGGCTCGCCTTGGCGCAAGCAGCGCAAAAGCCAAACGCGGCCAAGGCTTTTAGCGCTTCGCGGCGCCCCAGGCTCGACTTCGTCATTTCGACCCCCGATCGACCCCGTCGTTCATTGGCGACGGTTAAGGTTGCGAGGATTAGCCAAATCGCCGCGACCGTCAATCAGCGGCCAGATCGCCATCTGGCCAAGCGCCTTCGATCATGCTCTAAAACGCGCCTTTCCCGATCGGGCCGATCCGCGCAAATGACCAGTTCCGAACCCTATGACGCCCCGTCCCTGTCCCGCGCTGCCGAGGCCCTCGAGCGGATCGCGGCGGCGCTGGAGCGGCTGGTCCCCGCGGCGCCTGAAAGACAGGATTTCTCCGCCGCCGACGCCTTTATCTTCTCGGCCCATGCGCCGCATCTGTCCGCCGTCGCACGGGTCAATCGCGTCGACATGGCGCTGCTGCGCGGCATCGACCGGCTGCGCGACATATTGACCGACAATACCGAGCGCTTCGCGCGCGGATTTCCGGCCAATAACGCGCTTTTGTGGGGCGCGCGCGGAATGGGCAAATCCTCGCTGGTCAAGGCGGCGCACGCCGACGTCAACACGCGCCTCAGCGGCGTCGGCGGGCTCGCGCCCCTGAAACTGATTGAGATCCATCGCGAAGACATCGACAGCCTGCCGCTGCTGATGGGGGTGTTGCGCGAGGCGTCCTATCGCTTCGTCGTGTTTTGCGACGATCTTTCCTTCGACGCCGCCGACACGAATTATAAATCGCTGAAGGCGGTGCTCGAGGGCGGCATCGAGGGGCGCCCGCAAAACGTCCTGTTCTACGCGACCTCCAACCGGCGCCATATCCTCTCGCGCGAGATGGTCGACAATGAGCGCGGCACGGCGATCAATCCGGGCGAAGCCGTCGAGGAGAAAGTCTCGTTGTCCGATCGCTTCGGTCTCTGGCTTGGCTTCCACGCCTGTTCACAGGCCGAATATCTCGACATGGTGTTCGGTTACGCCGAACATTTTGGCCTCGCGCAGGACCGCCCCGCGATCGAGCGCGAGGCGCTGGAATGGGCGATCACCCGCGGCGCTCGCTCGGGGCGCACCGCCTTCCAATATATTCAGGATCTCGCGGGGCGGCTCGGCAAGCGGCTCGATTGAGACCGTTTGCGGCGGAGAACCGCCGATCGGCGCCTTCGTCACGCCGAACGTATGAAGTGGCCGCAGCTATTCCGCCGCCTCTGCCTGATCCTCGCCCGCTCTCGAGCCAATCAGCGCCAGCGCCGCGCGCAGGACCTCAAGCCCGGCGCCGGGCTTGACGGATTCCGTCGCCAGATGCCGGCGGAAGGCGCGCGCCCCCGGCCGGCCATTAAAAGCGCCGAGCAGATGCCGGACCATGGCGTTGAGCGGAACTCCTTCCGTCAGCCGCGCCGCGATATAGGGCGTAAAAGCCTCGATCGCCTGCGCCATCTCTGAGAAGGGGGCGTCCTCGCCGAAGAAGACCGGATCGACCTCAAGCAGCAGCGCGGGATCCTGATAGGCGGCGCGCCCGATCATCACGCCGTCGACATGATCCAGTTGGGCGCGCATGGCGTCGATCGTATCGAGCCCGCCATTGATGGCGATCGGCGTATCGGGGAAACGCCGCTTCAGCTCATGGACCAGCGCATAATCGAGCGGCGGGATATGACGGTTGTCTTTCGGCGAGAGGCCTTCCAGCCAGGCTTTGCGCGCATGGACGATCAGGGCGTCGGCGCCGGCTCCGAGCACCGTTTCCGCGAAGGCGAACAGCGCCTCGCGCGGCTCCTGCTCGTCGACGCCGATGCGGCATTTGACCGTGACGGGCGCGGACACGGCCGCCTTCATCGCGGCGACGCAGTCGCCAACGAGCTCCGGCTCGCGCATGAGGCAGGCCCCGAAGGCGCCGTTCTGCACGCGCTTCGACGGGCAGCCCGCATTGAGGTTTATTTCGTCATAGCCGAAATCGGCGCAGATGCGCGCGGCGGCCGCAAGATCGGCGGGATCCGACCCGCCAAGCTGCGCAGCGAGGGGATGCTCCGCCGCGTCGAACCCAAGCAGCCGGTCGCGCTGGCCGTGCAGGACCGCGCCCGTCGTCACCATTTCCGTATACAGCCGCGCACGACGGGTCAGAAGACGATGGAAAGACCGGCAATGCCGGTCCGTCCAGTCCATCATAGGCGCCACGGAAAATCTATATGCTTGATATTGCTTCATTTTTTCAGTACTATCAGATCGTTAGGCCGCGCCGTGCGCACTCTCCATTACGCCGCAAATCGACCCGTTTCGACGCCGGAGCGCCCACGGGATCGCACACGAAAATGGCTGCCGTCACCAAACTACCTTCCGGTTCCCGGCGAGTCCAAATTCGTCGCAAGGGACGCTATGCAAGCGACACGTTTCTGCGGCGTGAGGACGCCCGGCGCTGGGCCCTGGAGGGGGAGGTCCAAAGCGACCGCGGCGAGCCGCCCTCAAGCTCCCGCGTCGTCAGGATCAAAACCTTCGGGAACTGATCGGCCTCCATATGGAGGATATGGCGGCGGTGGGCAAGACGCCCCTCAGGTCCAAGGCCGCAACGCTCGATTTGCGGAACGGAAACTTGGCAAATGCAAGGTTTCCTCGCCGGTCTAGCGTCCGGTCTTTTCGTCGCCCCCCTTCGGCTAAGACCTCAGTTCATGCGCTCGCTGCGCGCCGCCGTTGCCCGCGCCTCGGCCCGCGCCTCGCGAGCGGTCGCGACGGCGGCGTCCGCGCCGGCGAGCCGGACGACATCGCCGGACGCGATCATCTCCAGCGGATTGTCGATGATCTTGTCCGACAGCGACACTCCCGAGCGGATCTCGACGCTGGCGCCGAGATTGCGCCCAAGACCCACCTTTTTCAGTTCGACGCGACCGTCGGCGCCGACGGCGGCGACATTCATTCCATCCGACCCAAAAATCAGCGCGGTGGCTGGCACGTGCAGCGTGTTCTGGTCCGAGGGAATGTGGAAATGGACCTCCGCAAAGGCGCCCGGCCATAATTTGCCCTCGGGATTGGCCGCCTGAAGCTGCGCCAAAGACGTGCGCGAGTCTTCGCTGAGGGCGTTCGACGTCGAGACCAAAGTGGCCTCGAACGACTGTTCCTGGCCGGGGAGATCGAGCGACGCCCGGAGGCCCGGCGTCATCTGGCCAAGAAACGCCTGCGGGACGTTCACATAGATGCGCATTTCGTGGATGTCGGAGACCTGAAACAGGGCCTTGCCCGATTTGCCGTCGGCGTTGACGAGATCGCCGACGTCCACGTTGCGAGCTGTCACGACGCCATCGAAGGGCGCAACGATCTGCTTGAATCGCGTCAGCTCCTCAAGACGGCCGACGGCGGCCTGCTGCGCCTCGACATTCGCTTTCGCGACGTCGAGCGCCGCAAGGCGCGAGGCTGCGGTCAGCCGGTCGGTATCGCCCTGCTGCGCGCTGGACCAGCCCTTGGCGACAAGCCGCGACGTCCTTTGATCGGTAAGCTGGCCGAGATCGGCGTTCGCCCGCGCCTGTTCGACTTGAGCCTTCAATTGAACGAGCTGGGCTTTCGCCTGAACAAGCTGTTGATCGAGATCGGGCGCCGCGATCTCCGCGAGCACTTCGCCTTTTTTCACCCGCGCGCCGATGTCCTTGCGCCAGGCGGTGACGTAGCCGCTCGCCCGCGCGTAGAGCGAGCCGGTATAATAGGCTTTCACATTGCCCGGAAGCGACAGCTGCTCCTCGCTCGGACCGCGCTGCGGCTGCACGGTCCGCACCGTCGGAATCGCCTGATCTTCGGTCCAGGCGGCAAGCTCCTGTTTGCTCTTCGCCCTCTCCACGAGGCCCGATGCGGCGAGCCCAAGGACGGCGAGCAGAGCCGTGCAGAAGATCAATCGGAAGCGGCGCGGCTTCTCGGCCGGGGCGTCGGATTTCATGGACATTATCGCTCGGCCTCATGCATGGAAGGGCTCTCCGGAAAGAGGCTCGGTCGACGCCGATCTTGCTTTATGTCCATGGACGATTGCAAAGACCGCCGGCACGAAGAGAAGGGTCGCGCATGTCGCGAACAAGAGCCCGCCGATAACGGCGCGTCCAAGCGGCGCGTTCTGGCCGGGTTCGATCGCCATAGGCAGCATGCCGATGATCATGGCGAGCGCGGTCATGATGACCGGCCGGAAACGGGTTGCGCCCGCGGCCATGGCGGCCGTCACGGCGTCCTTGCCGGCTGCGAATTGCTCGCGCGCGAAGCTGACGACGAGAATGCTGTTGGCTGTCGCGACGCCCATGCACATGATCGCGCCAGTCAGGGCTGGCACAGAGACGGGCGTATAGGTGAGAAAGAGCATCCAGACGATGCCGGCGAGCGCAGCCGGCAGGGCGGAGATGATCACGAAGGGGTCGAGCCACGACTGAAAATTGACGACGATCAGAAGGTAGATCAGGACGATGGAGAAGCCGAGCCCGAAAAAGAGCTGCTCATAGGCGCTCGTCATGGTCGCGGCCTGGCCGCGGATGACGACGCTCGATCCCTTCGGCAGCTCGCCGCGCATGTCCGCGATGATCTTTTCGATGTCCGCGGCGACGCCGCCGAGGTCGCGTCCCTGGGTCGCCGCATAGATGTTGATCGCCGGCTGGATGTTGTAGTGGGATACGATCGCGGAGGCGGGCTCCGTCGTGATGTTGGCGACGGCCCCGAGCAGCTGCGTCGATTGCTCGTTCGACAACGGTAAATTCTTGAGGCCGGCCAGAGTGTCGATGTCATATTGCGGCGTCTGGATCGAAACGGGGTAAGACACGCCGTTCGCGGGATTGAGCCAATAAGTCGGCGCGACCTGGGCGCTCCCGGACAGCGTGCTCTGGAGATTTGTCGAAGCGTCGCGCTCGGTAAGCCCGACAAGGCCCGCGAGCTCGCGATTGAATTCGACCTTGAGCGCCGGCGCCTGAAAGACCTCGTGAACGCGCGCGTCCGCAATGCCGGGGACGCGGCGCATCCGCGTAAGCAACAGGCGGGCGAATTCGCGATTGGCGTTGATGTTCTGACCGGCGATCTGCACATCGAGCGGCGACGGCGATCCGAAATTCAGAATCTGGCTGACGATATCCGCCGGCAGAAACGCGAAGGTCACGCCGGGAAACGCCCTCGGCAATTTCTCGCGCAGGATCTTTTCATAGTCCGCGCTGGAAACCCGCCCTTCCTTGAGCGTAATGAGAATGTCGGCGTCGCTCACGCCGATCGTCCCGGAATTGCCATAGGTCAAATTGATGCCGCTATTGGGCAGGCCGATATTGTCGACGATGCTCTCGATGCGATCCGGCGGAATGATGTCGCGGACGGCTGCGTCGATCTGTTGACAAAGGACAGTCGTTCCTTCGACGCGGACGCCGTTCGGCGCGCGAATGTGAATCTTGATCGCGCCCCCTTCCACCGCTGGAAAGAAATCCTGTCCGAGCGCAGGGAAGAGAGCGAGCGACAACACGGCGAACGAAAGAGTCCCTCCCGCAAAGCGCAGACGGTTCGCGAGCGCGAGTTGCAAGGAGGCCACATAGAATTTGCGCAGCTGCTCGAAGCGACGCTCAAACGCGCGCTGGAGGCGAACGAAGGGATTGGCGCTCTCGGGCGCGCCTGCGCCATGCGGCTGAGGCCGATGATTGCGCAGAAGGAACTGCGCCATCGTCGGCACGAGCGTGTAGGTCAGGGCGTAAGACGCCGCCATCGCGAAGACAACCGCCTCGGCGAGCGGGCGAAATAGATAGCCCGCGACGCCGCCAAGCGAAAGCAAGGGGACGAAGGCGACGCAGATGCAAAGCAGAGCGATGGTTGCGGGCGGCATGATTTCATGCGCGCCGTTCAGGACGGCGCTCTTGATGTCCTCGCCATGTTCGAGATGGCGGTTGACGTTTTCGATGGTCACGGTCGCATCGTCGACGAGGATGCCAATTGCGAGCGCGAGGCCGCCAAGGGTCATGACATTGATCGACTCCCCGAGCAGGGACAAAACGATCAGAGAGGTCAAGATCGCCAGGGGAATGGAGATCGTGATGATCAGGGTGGAGCGCCAGCTTCCAAGGAATACGAGAATCATGAATCCGGTGAGGGCGGCGGCGATGACGCCCTCCCTCACAACATTCGAAACGGAGGATTTCACGAAGGTCGACTGGTCGTTGACGAGCTCGACGTCAACGCCCGCCGGCAGCCCCTGCTGAATCGCCGGGAGAATTCTTTTCACCGCTGCGATGATGTCGAGCGTCGACGCCGAACCGTTCTTTACAATCGATATCAAGATGGCTTTTTTGCCATTCGTCTGGACCACATTGATCTGCGGCGGCGATCCGTCATGCACAAAAGCCACATCGCGCATGAAGACGACGGCGCCATTGACCGTCCTGATTGGCACATTGTTCAGATCCTCGAGCCGTCTTGGGGAATCATTGAGATTCACCACATATTCGAACGGGCCGATTTTCTGCGTGCCGACCGGGGTGATCAGGTTCTGGGCGGCGAGCGCGTTTGCGACGTCTTGCGCATCGAGGCCATGGGCGTGCAGCGCCCTCTGATCGAGATCGATCTGAATCTGCCGCGTCGCGCCGCCGTACGGACTTGGCATCTGCGCGCCAGGGATGGTTGCGAGCTGGGGCCGGATGAAGTTCGACGCCAGATCGTAAAGTTTCGTTTGCGAGAGAGAGTCGCTCGACAGCGCCAATTGGAGAATCGGGACGCTGGCGGCGTTGTAGACGACGAGCTGCGGCGGGGTGACGCCCGGCGGCAGGCTCTTGAGCACCGTCTGCGACATTGCGGCGACCTGCGCCTGTGCGGCGCTGATGTCGACCTTCGGCTGAAAGTAGAATTTGACGATGCCGTAAGTCGACAATGATTGCGATTCGATATGCTCGATGTCGTTGACGGTTACGGAGGCCATTCGTTCATAGATTGAGACGATGCGCCCGGCCATGTCGTCCGGCGGCAGACCGGTGTAGACCCACACGGCGCTGATGACCGGAATGCCGATGTTCGGGAAGATGTCGGTCGGCGTGCGCAGGATCGCCAATCCGCCATAAATGACGATCAGCAGGGCCATCACAACGAAGGTATAGGGGCGCAGCAGCGCGGTGCGGACGATGCCTAACATGAAGCCTGCTTCAATCCGGTCCACGCCTTTCGAACGCATCGCGTCCGCCGCTGCCCTGGCCGCGCGCGACTCCGCCCTAGCCGCGGCGCCGATCGAGCGGCGAGCATCAGAGACAACCTAAGCGTCGTTATTTCCTACAACGGTTTTCGTGGCGGGGAAATTGGCAATCGTCACGACCGTTACTCCGCTCTCCACAATAAAAAGTTACGATCGAATCGAATTGAACGGGCCGATGTGGCGCCAAAGCAACTCCGAGACCCGCGTCCCGTCCGATAGTCTTCGGATCAGACGGAAATATTTGTCGTCCGGCTCATTCGATAGAAGAATTATCGCGCCAGAAAGAAACAACCCGAAAGATTCCGCTTCGGCGCGGCCGTTAAACGATGCCGGACGTCGTAGCGGATTCAGGGTTCGAACCGGCGTGGTCGCGCTTCCGCCATAGTTCCCGAAAGCGCCGCGGCGCCGATGAGAGGCGACGAGCCCTAGCTGTCATGCCCTTGACACATAGCGTCAAAATCAACAAAGAATATAGAAATAATGTACTTTTAACGGGCTTCCCTCATCGGGACGGCCGAGACGAAAATTCCCACCAAGGCGCGGCTTATGCGGATTTCATGGATTAACATCGGCGCGGTCGCGTCCATCGCGGTCGCGGCGGCCCTGCTCATAACAAGGAATGGCGAGGGACACGCGGCGCACTACCTGCTGAATGTCTCCTATGACCCAACCCGCGAACTCTATCAGAGCATCAACCCGCGCTTTGTCGAAAATTATGAGAAACAAACCGGTTCAAGCGTCGCGATTACCCAATCGCACGCCGGGTCGTCCTATCAGGCAAGACGGGTGTCCTCGGGCGAACTCAAGGCCGACGTCGTCACGCTCGGGCTGCCCTCGGACGTTGAGGCCTTGCACAACAAGGGCATGATTGCGGATGGCTGGGAGAAGCGTTTGCCCCATGACTCCCGGCCATATAATTCGACGATCGTCTTTGTCGTCCGCAAGGGAAATCCCCACGCCATACATGACTGGCCCGATCTGATTAAGGAGGGCGTCGAGATCATCGTTCCTGATCCCAAGACGTCGGGCAATGGCAAGCTGGCGGCGCTTGCCGCCTGGGGCGCCGTCGTCACCCGGGGCGGCAGCGAGAGCGAAGCGAAGGCCTTTTTGAAAGAGCTCTATGCGCATACGCCATTCCTCGATCCGGCGGCGCGGTCGACGGGCGTCGCTTTTGCGATCGAGAAAAAAGGCGACGTTCACCTCGCCTGGGAAAATGAGGCCCTGCGCGAAACCAAGGACTCCAAGGGAGCCCTCGAAATCGTCTATCCGCCGGTCAGCATCCGGGCCGAGCCATCGGTCGCTTGGGTCGACAGCAATGTCGAGAAGCACGGCAGCGCTCCGCTGGCGCGCGCCTATCTGGAGTTCCTGTTCACCGACGAGGGGCAGGAGATTATCGCGCGCGAAGGCTATCGCCCGCAAAATCAGCAAATCCTCGAAAAACATGCCGACCGGCTGCCGAAGATCAATCTGTTTTCGATCACCGCGATCGCGCAGGACTGGTCCGACGCGCAGCGCCGATTCTTTGCCGACAACGGCATTATCGACGCCGTCTACGCGCCCAAACCGCGCAGCGACTAGCGCCGCGGGCGCCATTCCTTCTTTCGCCGAACCAAGCGCAAATGCGCGGCTTGAGGATTTAAGATGACGAACGTCACACTCGCCAATCCTGCCGGACGGCGCAACTGGTTCAGCGTGGCGACGCTGAACATCGTTCGCGCCGATTTCCTCGCCGGCCTGACAGTCGCCGCTCTGTCGCTGCCGCAGAGCATGGCCTACGCGCTTCTGGCGGGGGTCGACCCTCGCTTTGGGCTCTATACGGCGATCGTCTTTACAGCGGTGGCGGCGATTTTCGGCTCGTCGCGCCATCTCATCAACGGCCCGACGGGCGCCGTCTCGCTGGTCGTATTCAGCGCCCTCGCCATTTTCGATCCCGAAGCGCGGCTCGACGCCTATGAGGCAATGTTCCTGCTGACGCTGATGATGGGCGCCCTGCAGATCCTGATCGCGGTGACGAGGCTCGGCGACCTCACGCGCTATATTTCGGAATCCGTCGTGACCGGCTTCATCATTGGAGCGGCGAGCCTTACCATCATCGGCCAGATCGCCAATGCGCTTGGGGTGAAGGCGCAGGGCACTGGCCATCAGCATGTGCTCGAGCGCCTCTATCTGACCTTGACGCAGGACGCGCCCATCAATCTCAAGGCCGTGACGATCAGCGGCGGCGCGATTGCGCTGGCTCTCGTCTCCCGCAGAATCGTCAAGCGATTCAAGCTGCCGCAGCTTGATATGCTTTTCGTCTTCATAGCGGTCTCGGTCGCCGCCTATCTCGCCGGCTGGTCGACCGCCGCGCCCGGCGCAAAGCCGGCGATCGCGCTGATCGAAGCGATCCCGTCCAGCCTGCCCGGCTTCCATATTCCCGAAGTCAAAGCCGCCTGGGCGCTAGACCTCAGCGCCAGCGCCGCCGCCATCGCAGTGCTTGGCCTGCTCGAAGCTCTGGCGATCGCCAAGGCGATTGCCCAGAAGTCAGGCCAGACCCTCGACTACAACCGTCAGATCCTGGCCGAAGGGCTTGGCAATCTTGTCAGCGGGTTCTTCCGGGGCATGCCGGGCGCCGGGTCGCTGTCGCGAACCGCCATCAATTACCAGGCGGGCGCGATCACCCGCTTCTCGGGTCTGTTTACCGCAGGCTTCGTGGCCGTCACCGTGCTGACCCTTGCCCCGCTGGCGTCCTACGTCCCGAAGGCGCTGCTTGCCGGACTGCTCATCGTCGCGGCGGCCCGCCTGTTCGACATCGAGCGGCTGCGCTACGTTCTGCGCGGATCGCGCTACGACGCTGTGCTGTTGATCGCGACGGCCTTCGCCGCCATCGCCATCAACATCGAATTCGCCATTCTCATCGGCGCCGCCGTCTCGATCGCCTGGTATGTGACAAGAGCCTCAAGGCTCAAGGCCGCCGAGCTGGTGGTGACGCCAGAGCGCGTCGTGCGCGGACGCGTCTCCTCCGATCCGCCGAGCCAGGGCGTGTTGATCTATGACTTCGAGGGCGAGCTGTTCTTTGGCGCCGCCCCCGATTTCGAACGCTATCTCGAAACCGCCGCCAAAGAGGCCGACGCGCAGGGCATCAACTATATTGTCCTGCGTCTGAAACGGGTGCGCAATCCCGATGTCGTGGCGCTCGAAGTGCTCGATCATTTCCTTTCCTCCACGAAGGCGAAAGGCCTGACCGTGCTGCTGGCGGGCGTGCGCCCGGACCTCCTCGCCGCCCTTGGCAAGATCGGCGTCGCCGATCGCCTGTCCCCCGATTTCATCTTCATCGAAGAGGAGCAGGATTACTCCGCCACGCTGAAGGCGATCAGGCGAGCCTATGCGCTCGCCGCAATCGAAGCGAAATCCAGGGGCGCGGAGCCGGAATGGGAGAGTTTCAAGGCCAACAAGCTCGCCTATTATCTGGTTTAAGCCGCCGTTTATGGCGACTTCGGCGACGAGCCGAAAGCGAAAGGCTCCCCTCCGACCCCGGACATAAAGCCGCCCCAGCGCGCATGCAGTCCCGATCCTTTTCGGCGAATTTGCGCCCGCAATGTGCTCATGCCATACAGCTAGCGCTTTCGAGAAGATCGCCGGTGGGCCGCGAGCTTTGGCGCGGCGCGCGGTCCAGTCGGAAGTCTCGGCTATATCTTGAGTTCACTCCCACAGGCGCCAACATGGACCCGGGCTCTACGCAGTTTTTTTTTCACTGCTTCAGATTATCTGGATTGACGTCGTTCTATCCAGCGACAATGCGCTCGTCATCGCCATGGCCTGCCATTCGCTGCCGCAACGCCAGCGCCGCTGGGCGATTTTTCTAGGCGCCGTCACCGCGGCCGCCCTGCGAATCGTTTTCACCCTGCTCGTCTTGCAGGTGCTGGCGATCCCCTATGTCAGGCTTTCCGGCGGCGTGGTCCTGCTGTGGATCGCGATTCGCCTTGTCGGCAAAGACAAACCCGAAGAAATAGCCTCCCCGGAATCGATCTATCGGGCCATTCGCATCATCGTCATCGCTGACGCCGTGATGTCGCTCGACAATATCATCGCGATCGCAGGGGCGGCGCAAGGCTCATGGCCGCTGATCATTTTTGGCCTCGGCCTGTCTATTCCCATCGTCATCTTCGGCGCGACGCTTCTCGTTCCGGCGCTGAACCGATTTCCCGCGCTGATCTGGGCCGGCGCCGGCATATTGGGATGGGTGGCTGGCGAATTGATCGGCTCGGACCCGGCCGTCGCCGAGTTCCTGCGGGCCAGGGCGCCGGCCGTCGCGTCCTGGCACCTCGCGGCGGCCGGCGCCGCCGTCGCCCTCTTTTGTGGCTGGCTACGCGTCAGAATCGAGAGTTCCAACGAATCGGCGACTGTTTAGAGCGGCTCCCAGCCACAGCCGCCAAGCTCCGATTCCTACACTGTCAGATGGTTGGCGAGACTGGCGGCAAGACGCTCTTTCTCGGCGCGATCCTGCGCGACTTTGCGCAGAGGCAGCAGCCCGTTGCCAAGCGCCAGAAGGCCGCCGACCTGATTGAACACCATCGAATGCATAACGCCGAATCCGCCGAACAACGCCCCGCCGATGCAGATGAGATTTGGCACGAGAATGAGGCCCCAACTCCGGTTGATATTGCGCTGCAGATCGCGCGAGACATCGTGTAGCTGAAGCAGCTTCGTCAGGCTGTCTTCCATGAACACCACTTGCGCGGTGTCCGTCGCGATGCTCGAGGCGCCGCGCAACGAGATCGACACATTGGCTTTCTTGAGCGCGATGGAATCATTGACGCCGTCGCCGATGAAACAGACCGTGCGCCCCTCTTGCTGAAGCCGCTCGACATATTTGGCTTTGTCCTGCGGCAGGACTTCAGCGAAATAGCGGTCCATGCCGAGCCTCTCGGCAAGCTTGCGCGTCGGTAGATCATGATCGCCGGATATGATGGCGAGATGTTTGGCGCCGCGGGCGCGAAGGCCGGCGATCACCTCCGCCGCCTCGGGCCGCTCCGCGGCGCGCAATTCGATCGCGCCGCCGAGCGAATCGTCGACGCCGACCATAATCAGCGAGTCGCCTTCGCCGTGGACAGATTCCATCTCCCGTTGCAGCGCTTCGGGCAAACGAATGCCCTCATGTTTCATGAAGCGGGCGCTTCCGACGCGAACCGTGTGGCCATCGACGCCAACCGTGATGCCATAGCCGACATGATATTTTGAATCGTCGGTTTCCGGCAGCGGAAGTCCGAGCGTCTTGAACTTGTCGATGATGGCTTTTGCGATCGGATGGCTGAATTTATTTTCGGCGGCGGCGGCCCATTGCAGGATCTGCTCTTCGGAATGAGCCCCATAGGTCAACACCCGTCCGACCTCGGGGCGCTCACGGGTCAGCGTTCCCGTTTTATCGAACAGAAACGTGTCGACTTTGCACATCGATTCAAGCGCGCGGCCGTCCTTGACGAGAATGCCCTGCTGAGCGCAGAGTGTCAGCGACGTCAGCATCCCGATCGGCGCGGCGACCCTAATGCCCGTACCAAGATCGCAGTTCACGATGGCGACGGCGCTGTTGACGCCGACCGTCGCGAGGCCAATAGCTCCAAGCGCGAGCGTCGGGGCGACAGCCTTGTCGGCCATCGCCTCGCCCCAGGATTGCGAGCGAAGCTTGTAGCCGGCGGTGTCGTTCAAAATGCGCGCGAGCTTGGCCGAAGTTGTTTCCTCGCCCGCGCTCTTGACCGCGACGCGAATCTTTCCCGCCAGCACGATCGTCGAGGCGAACACCTTGTCGCCCTTGATCTTTTCGGCCGGCGCCGATTCCCCAGTGAGGGCGTGCTGGTCGATCATCGCCATTCCGTCGACAACCTCTCCGTCGACAGGCATGGTTTCGCCTGTGTGGACGATGATGACGTCGTTGACCTTGAGTTTTTCAAGAGGCGTCTCGACCTCGATTCCGTCGAGGGACAGCCAGACGAAACGAGGCTGCTTGCCGAACACGTTCAGCAGCATCTTTTTTGAATCGTCTTCCGTTTTCTGGACGAGCTTGCGCGCAATGCTCAGCGTCAAGGCCAGCACCGTTCCGGCGACGACCTGGCCCGTTCCAAGACAGACCAGCACGACGATCGCGTCGAGAACGTCAACGCCGAGGCGCTTTTCCTTGAACAACACCTGATAGGCGTTCTTGAAGCTTGGAATGACCGAATAGAAGAACAGCGCGGCGCTGAGCGGCGTCAAGGCGGGAACCAGGAACTGGCTTGTCACCGCGAGGGCCGCCGAGGCCGTGCAAAGCGGCAGATCGAGATCGATAGGCGTTGCGCCGATGTGTTTGGATTTGACGAGAACCTCGTCCAAAATCTCGATCAGCTGGCGCTTCTGAATGTGCTTTGGATCGTAATAGACAAGCACGGTTCCGGTGAGTTCATTGGTGGAGAACCGGTCGACGCCGAAGGCGTTCATGAGTTCGCGTTCGATCGCCTGGCACAATTCGCGCTTGCGCAACAAGGCCGGATTTTGCAGGCGCACGCGCCCTTCGAGTTCGTGCTTGATCGCCCAGGTCGAGAGCCTTTGGCCGTGGCGGCGCAAGCGCACCACGCTGTCTTCGGATTCGGAATAGCTCGCCGGGAACAAGAGCGGCCCTGTAGCGTCGGACGCGGGCCTGCCTCGCGACAAAAAGCGCGAAATCGTTTTGATCAACGCCGGGCTTGACGCCGCATCCCCGCGAAAGAAAATCGTTGCATTCCGCCGGTCGGCGTCGATTTCCACTTCGACAACTTCGGGCGCAAGAAACGCCCGTTCGAAAAACTGGCGGGCGAGCGCATTGCGCGGATCGGAGAACAGGGCTTCGCTGTGAAACTCGATCCGGCCACCGCCCGGGAAAGAGATTTGCAGATCGGCGCCCGCCGAGACCGCGCCCGGCTTCCCCGCGCTGCGCCGGGCGGGGCGGCTCGAGACCGGTTGCGCCGCCGATCGAGCGCCTTTCGAACGAAGCCGCGGGACCGATTTTGCACGCGAAGACCGGTTCGCGTCGTGCGAGGAGCTTGCCAGGGTCATGACGCTCAAACGTTGGTTTGGGAAAGTGAAATCCGGCGCTTCTTATGACTAGGGCCAGATTCGATGAGGCGCGTTTTCGGAAGGTGCTCTCCGACCGCCACGGTGCGGACGGCGGTGCGCCGGGCCGCCTTGCGCTCGGCGTTACGATCCTCGAACTCTTCGACTCGCTCGGCCACGACTTTCGCGACGGATGCATAGGCGTCGCCGAGCGCGTTCCGGGCGGCGTCTGCCAGCGGCGATAAAATCGAGCGCAGGCTGGACCAATAATCGGGGTCTGGCGAGGGGCGAACGATCTCGAATCTTGCGGCTGGCGATCGAGGCTCTTTTGTTCTTGAGCCTTCGCCGCGCTTAAGCGACTTGCGCGCTCTCGTTTTGCCGGCCGCCTTTTGCGCTCTGAGATCTGCCAAGGATTTAACCTGCCCCACTAGAGAATGATGGAAGAAAGACAGTTTAGTGACAGGCCGAATCAAGTCAAGTAAATCAGTAGACTAATCCGCGCGCCTTCGGGTTGGTCGACGCCTGTTCCGACGCGCGACTCGGCCCGGACCACGCACTTGACGGCAAACGCGTCCTTGGGCCATTTTCCATCAAACTTGTGAACTTTACGATTTTGCGGATCGACAGCGCGCCATGGCAGAAAACAAAGGGCGCAACGGTCGCGACCAAGAGGCTCCTCAAAACGGGCGCGAGAGAGCGCCAAACGAAGCCCATCGCTCAGAACCGATCGTCCGCATCGCGCCCGGACCGACTGGCGTTTCGATCTGGAGCGCCGCCCTGTTCGGCGACGCCTCGGTCTCTCCCATCCGTGAATTTGTCGAGCGCGCGTTCAGCGTTGAAGAGGTCGCAAGCGTCGAGATCCGCCGAGCCGATTTTTTCGGGCGGGTGCGCTATGGCGCGACGCCCGACGCACCGAATATCTGGCGCAGGCTCAGCCTGGCGCTGCGGCCGTCGGACGCGGGACGCTCCTTCACTGAGCCCGCGGGCGGCGGTCGGGAAAAGCTCGCGGCCAGCAATCTTTTTCTCGATGGTCCGCCCGACGATCCGCTTCGCATCGCCCGCATCGGCTCGACCCTGTCGACATGGCGCGTGCGCGCCGCCAACGACCATAAGATCCGCCTCGCCCATCCCATTTTGCGCGGCCGGGCCGACATGATTTATCGGCTCGAGGAGGAGCTTGCGGCGATCCTCGGCGTGGAAAGCTTCAGAAGCAGCGCCTTGAGCGCAAGCGTCGGCATCCGGTTCGATCCCCACGTCCTCACAGTCGAACGGCTTGTTGGCGAACTCGAAAAATCCTGGCCGCGTCTGCTGGAGGGCCTCGACGGCCCTCCGTCAAGCAAACGCTTTTTCGCGGCGGGCGGCCTGCTGGGGCTCGCCTATACCGGGCAATATCTGGTGCCGGCGCTGCGGCCTGTCGCCGTGCTTGGCGTCGCCCTCTACGGCCTGCCGAATGTCGTGAACGGCGCACGACAATTGCAGCGCCTGCAAATCGGCCTTCCCGCCCTTTATTCGGCGGGGCTGGCGTTCATGCTTTTGAGCGGCATGCCGTTCTTCTCGACGGTCATGGCCGTGTTGATGCAGTTCTGGCCGCGCCTCGCCTACGGGACAGCGCGCAGAAGCCAACGCCGCCTGTTCGCCATGCATCGGCGCCGCGCCGCCTCCGCGCGGCTTGCGCAGCCGGACGGCGTCGAGGCCGAGATCGACGTCGACATGCTGAAGGCCGGCGATCTGATCGCTCTGCGCACGGGCGACGTCATCCCGGTCGACGGGATCGTTACGGAAGGTCTCGCCGCGGTGGTCGAGGAGACCTTGTCCGGCGTCGCCGGCGCGATCGACAAACTCCCGGGCGACGCGGTCTATCGAGGCTCCTTCATTCGCGACGGACGCCTTGTCGCCCGCGTCGAACGGGTCGGAGACAACACCGTCGCCGGCTCCATCGCGGCGCGATTGCCGCATGCGCGACTCAATCGCTTGCCCTCCTCCGGAGAGGCCGAGCGGATCGCGAACCGCAACGCCAAGCCCGCCCTCGCTCTGGCGGCGCTGAGCCTCTTGGCGACGCGAAGGATGCGTCCCAGCCAGGCGCTGATTCGTCCGGACTATGCGACCGCGCCGCGCCTCAGCGCCCAGCTCGCGGCGCTGCACGATCTCGCCGAGGGATTGCAGCGCGGAATCTTCTTCCGCGACATCGGCGCGCTGGATCGGCTGTCCGCCACCGACATCTATGTTTTCGACGACGGCTCGGGCCTCGAGCGAAAACAGATCGAAGTCGCCGAGGTGATTTCGGCCGGCTCGGCGTCCGCCGACGCCATTCTCGGCTACGCGACTGCCGCGTTTCCCGTTTCGCAGAACGAACGCGCCTATGCGCTGCTGGCGCTCAGCCTTGAGCGCAACGCCGCAATTCCGGCAATTCGTCAGCGGGCGCGCCATGCCGGGGTCATCCGCTATCGCGACGCGGACGACAATGTGCTGGAGGTCGCAACGCCGGCCTATGCCGCCGCGTCGGGCCTCCCCATTCCCCCGGCGCTCGCAAAGGCGGCGGGGGCCTCCATCGGCGCGGCCGACCCACGGCGTCGGCGCGCGGAGGGAGGGAATCCGGACGAGCCGTTGCTGCGTCCGCTGTTGATCTTAAAAAATGGCGAAGCGCTGGGGGCCGTCACGTTCCGCCGGCATGGAAAGGCCGAAGGGACCGAAGTCGTCGCCGCCCTCAAGGCTCGCAATCGGCGCGCGCGGTTCGTCTATGTCTCCAGTCAGCCGCAGGCGGCCGCCAGGGCCATCGCGCGCGAAGCCGGGATCGCCGCCGTCTACGGCGATCTCGACGGCGCTGGAAAAGCGCGCATCATCAATAGGCTCGGCCGGCGCACGATGTGGATCGGAGACGGCGCCTCCCCGTTAGCCGGCCCCTGCATCGAAGCGAGCACAGTGAGCATTTCCACGGCGGGATTTGCAAGCGCCGCCGCCGACGCGGCCGATATCGTCCTTCTCGCTCCGGGATTGCAGAACCTCGCGCCGCTGCGGCGCATCGGGCGCAGTCATCGCGCCCGGTTGGAGGCCGACTATCGCGCGCTGTATATCGCCAATCTGGCCGGAGCCGCCGGCGGATTGTTGACCGGCTTCGGCAGCCTTGAAGCCGGACTGACGTCGAACGCCGGCACAGCCTATATTTATGCGCGGAATTGGAAGCGGCTTCACGATCTGATTGCACGAGTCGAGACGCGGCATGCCGCTCTCTTTTCGCCCGCCGCCGAAGAGCGCGACGATGTGGCGGACAGGCTGGCCGCGGACGACAATGACGCGGAACATTTCGTCGACTACAAGGAGCTTGATCCGAGCGGCCATGTCGAAGCCGATCAGGAGGGCGTTTGAGGTCCGATCGATTGCGGCGGTTATGGCTTAGCCCTTGATGAATTTCGTCTCGTGCAAAACAGCCTCGATCTGTTCCTTGAGCTCGGATTTTCTCTTTGCGGTGAAGAGCAGCCGCGCCCAAAGAGGCGCCGCGCCGTAAAGCTCCACCGTCTTGTCCTGGAACCGGATTTCGATCAGCATCGGGTCGGCTGCAATATGCAGCACCCCATCATCGTCCTCGTCCCAATTATAGGTGACGGGCTTCGGCGAAAGATGCGCGTTTTGGTCGATATGCTTTTCGATCGCCTTGCGCCGCGCCGGAGTGAGGCGGCGGTCAATCGCAAATTCATAGATCTTTTCTTTTTTCATCTCGCCATCGAACGGGGCGCGCGGCTTGTCTCCAGCGCCTGCAGCGCCCCTTGCGAAAAGGAGCGGGACGCCGGAAGCCGGGCGGGCTTGCGTCTGCTTGCTGCGGTTTGACGTTTCCGCTTGTCGGTCAATGCGGCCTTACCCGGTTTTTCGATCTTCGCGCTGCGGGACGGCGCCTCGGGATCCCACAGCAGCAAGAGCTTGCCCCATTCTATATTCAACAACTCGGCCCATTTGAAGCCGAGCTTCTTGAAAAAAGCGGCGGCGCACCGCAACGCGAGTTTTTTCGAAAGGCTCTTCAACCAATCCGTCGCGAAGGAGCGGAAGGTTCGTCGCGAGAGACTATGTCCTATCATCAAGCACAAAGAGAGGACGCCCGCCGCGACGCCGACGAGAATCGCCACTCCGTCCTGCTCAGCCAGCCCGAAGGAAATGATGAAGATGGCCGCGGCGTGCGGCGCGTTGAAGCCGAGCATCGGGATGGCGACCGCGATGGCGAGCAGAAAAATAAACACGGCGAGGACCCGTTGCGCCGCGGGCTCGCTCACCCATCGCCAACGCGGCCGCGCGGCCTTCTCCGCCCGTTCCAGAACGGGCAAAATTGCGTGGATGGCCACTGCGAGCGACCTGCGCGGCACCGAGCGCTCGAGAACGAATTTGGGCAGTTTGATCTGCGTTCTGCCGGCGGCCATTTGGCCGGCGATCATGCCGGTCGGGACGCCGGTAAAATCCGAGGCGCCCGCAAAAGGCACGATGGCGGGCAGCGAGAACAGCATCAGCGAGGTCTGCGACCCGGCGCCGCCGATCGACTCGACGATTCGCTGCACTGTGAAATTCTTCACGGTGGGATTTTTCGTCAGGATTTCACGAAGGGCCTGGGACGTGCGAATCGCCGGGCTTTTTGGCGCGCTTCTGGCGGCGTTGACAGCGTTAATCGGCTTTGTCACAGGCGTTCGGTCCCCTAGCATTCCCATTGTCAGAGCGGGCCGGCGCCGACTGCTTCAATGCCGTCATAGCCAAAGGCAATGCGCCCAGTTTTCATCGAATCGGCATATTCGACGCCGATCTCACTTTCATGCCGTATTTGTTGCAGGCCGAAGACATCGCCCTGCATCGAGTCCGCGCTTCGCGTGCGCGCCGAACAGCCACGCCCCGGGCCGATCCATTGAGGCAAAATCGCTTCTCCCTGCCTGCGCAAAGTGATCGCAGGGCGCGATTGCGCGCCGCTGGTATGAAATTTGATAATGTCATGCAGTCGCCACTAAAGCGTTACCCGTTTGACACATAGAGACACACTCTATAAAGTTGATGTACTTTATGAAGTGTGGCCTCGAAGTCAATCCCGGTAATGCGCTGCGGCGCACCAATCTTCCAATTTGCAGGCCGCCGGGAGGCGCGCCCGCGGCGTCGGCAATTATAAAAGGCGGCGATGAGGCAAATGAGATCGCACGGCGCGGGAAGAAACGAGGCGACGCCAAAGAGGGCGCCGCCTTCGGGCGCCCGAACGCCGAATCTGCGGAGCAACTGCCTCTCTTATGTGGAAGTGCTGGCCCAGTCGATTTCCGTGATCGCTCCCTCCACGGTTCCCGCAGCGATCCTCGGATTGATCTTCGCCACGGCAGGCTCCGGCACATGGCTGAGCTTTCTTCTGGGAATGATCGGACTGGTTCTTGTAAGCTTCAACATCAACCAGTTCGCCCGGCGCTCGGCTTCCCCCGGTTCGCTCTACACTTACATCGTGAGAGGATTGGGTCCGACGGCGGGCGTGCTTGGCGGCTGGGCTTTGTTATTCGGCTACACGCTCACCGGCATGTCGACCCTTTGCGGCTTTGCAATCATCGCCGGCTTGCTGCTGGGGCAGATCGGCGTCCATTTGCCCGTATTGGCGCTGTTTGCATTCGGCGCGATCGGCGCCTGCTATATCGCATTCCGGGACATTCAGCTCTCGGCGAAGATGATGCTGATTTTTGAGGGCGCCGCGCTTGCGCTTATTCTCGTGTTGGGATTCGTCATCTGGCGCTTCAAGGGATTTGCCGTCGACGCATCGCAGCTCACCCTGAAAGACGCGACCCCCGGCGGCGTCCTGATGGGCGTCGTCCTCGTCGTCTTCGGCTTCTCCGGCTTCGAGGCGTCGACGTCTCTTGGAGAGGAGGCGAAGGACCCGTTGCGGACGATTCCGCGATCCGTGATTCAAAGCGTCGTGGTCTCCGGCCTTGTGTTCATTTTCATGGCCTATGTGGTCATCCTCGGCTTCGAGGGATCTTCCGCTTCGCTCGACAAGACCGAAGCGCCGCTCGCCTTCCTCGCCGATCGCATAGGCTGGGGATGGCTCGGCGCGCTGATCAATGTCGGCATTCTCCTCAGCTTTTTTTCATGCACGCTCGCATCGATAAATTCGACTGCGCGGATCGCCTTCTCGATGGCTCGGCACGGTCTTTTCTTCGACGCGCTCGGCGAAGCCCACGCAATAAATGAGACGCCCTACATAGCTGTCGGCATATCCGCGCTGATCACATTTGCCGTTCCCGCAATCCTTTTTCTATGCGGCGTTCCGGCCTTCGAGGGGCAGGGATATTTCGGCACGCTTTGCAGCTTTGGCTTCCTGCTTGTCTACATCCTGATTTCGATCGCCGCGCCGATGTATCTCAAAAGCATCGGCAAACTGACTAGGAGCGCGGTGCTGTATTCCGGACTCGCGTTAGGCTTCATGATGCTGCCCTTCATCGGAACAATCGGCCTTCCCGGCAGCAGCCTCTTCCCGCCAATGGAGTTTCCGACGAGCTTGCTGTTTGGACTATTCGCCGCCTATATGGCGATCGGACTCTGCTGGCTTCTGATGCAGAAGAGCCGCCATCCGAAAATGATTCCGACCATGCGAAACGCGATCGAAAGCGTCGACCTTCAATTCGCCGCGCCCGCAAATGCGTCTCCAAACATCTCGGCGCGCTGACGCTTTCAGGCGACGCCGCTTCGCAATTTTGACGGCGGGAGCGTAGGCAATGCGCCATGCGATCTGGCAGAACCGGGTGGAAGGACCGCCATGAAAGGGTAAATTCCTGCGAATCATGACTTGCATTCAGCGCGCAAGGTCTGAAACTTGGTCAAGAATGAATGGGGGCGCCGGCGCTCCCCAGCGAAATAGGCGCGTTCGACGCGCGGGCGCGAGGCGTCTTTGATCGCGCCAATCTTAAAATGGCAATGAGGTAAAGCCTATGAGCAGCAAAGTAGAAGAACTCGACGAGAGCTTCGGCAACAATCCGCTTTCGATTTTGGGCGAGGCCCTGGAGTCCGCCGCCGAGAGCTTCGGAGCGGCAAGCGTCAATGCGCGCGCGTCGGCCAAGGGAGCCGCCAAGAAAGTGAAAAACGGCTTTGGCGCCGGCGTGTATCACGCGGCCTACGGGATTTCCTATGGTCTGGTCTATGGCGCGGTTTTCGTGACGGAATTGCTGCCGGAAGACAATGTTGTGCGACGCGGATTTGAAGAGGGCGCGGAAGCCGCGCGCGACGCCGTCGCCAGCAGGAAGGCTGCGGCGCCTTCCAAGCCGGCGCCTGCCAAAAAAACCACTCGGGGCGCAAGGAAAAAATCAGTTGCAGAAGAGGCTGCACCTGCGCCCGCGAAGCCAAAAAGAACGCCGGCCAAGCCTCGGAAAGCGTCTGCTTAGGGCTGACTCAGGGCGCTTCGGTTAGCGCGTCACGCGGCCAAAATCAGTCCGAGCCCAGAAGGGCGATGTCCTTCTCAAGATGCTTCGTCGCCGGCGTCACGATGGCGATGAAGTAGGATTCGCGCAGCCGGCGGCTGTAGGCCGATCCTTCGACATAGGCGCGCGCGCCGGCATGGAGCATCCCCGCCTGCGCCGCCTCCAGCGCAAGCGCCGAGCCCTCAAGGCGCGCTTCAAGCACGGTCTTGAGAAAACCCCGGCTTTCGTCGAGCGGCGTCGAAGCAAGCTCTGCGATCGACCGCTCTGCGGCAAAGAGCCTGTCCTCGATCTCTCCCGGCCCCACGGGGAGAAAGCGATTCACATTCAGTACGTTTTCGGG
Source organism: Methylocella silvestris BL2 (assembly GCF_000021745.1). Classification (NCBI taxonomy): domain Bacteria; kingdom Pseudomonadati; phylum Pseudomonadota; class Alphaproteobacteria; order Hyphomicrobiales; family Beijerinckiaceae; genus Methylocella; species Methylocella silvestris. The sequence continues at coordinate 3,115,750 of NC_011666.1, read as the reverse complement.
AAGATTGCGCATCAGCGCGATGGATCCGCGCACGAGGCCCAAGGCCATTCCTGTCTGCAACAGAATGAAGCCTGGCCGAATTTTCCGGGCGAAAGGGCCGACCGGATCGGCGAGGATGCGCTCGTCGGCGATGAACGCCTGACGAAACCCGACGGCGACGGTGGCCGTGCCGTCGAGCGCGATGAAACGCGTCGCCTGGCGCGACGAAATCCCCTCGTCGCCGTCGCGGGCGAGCGCCATGACGAGATGGCCGGGATCATCCTCAAGCGCGAAGGCGACGCCGAAATAATGCCCCGGCCCCATATTCGAGACCCAGGGCAGCGCGCCGTCGATCCGGTAGCCGCCGGCGACGCGCCGGCCCCGCAGACGCAGCGGCTCGATGCCGGATAGAGCCTTCAGCGGATTCGAGAGTCCCGTCCCGCCAAGGATCGCGCCGCTCGCTGCGCCGGCCTGCAGTGCGGCTCGCAGACTCTCATTGTCGGTATTCTGGACATACCAGCCGAACGCGTCCTGGCACCACACGCAGAAGGCAGTCGACAGACATTCCTCCGCAACAACGCCCATGGCGTCGATCGCCGCGCCGACGTCGATTTCGTTCGTCGCGCCGAAACCGCGATGATGTTGCGCGAAGGCGCCCGCCGCGCCCAGCGCGCGCAGAATATCGACTGGATATTCGCCTTTCCGATCGATGTCGGGCGCGCGCGGCCGCAGCGCGCCAACGGCGATGTCGCGCACGCGCTCCAGGGGCGAGGACGCATCGTGCGCGGCGGCCGCGGCCAGTTCTTGCGAAGACATCGCTTTTTCCTTATCCGGCGCGTTTGACTTCGAGCGGCACCGCCCGCGTGAACGTATTGGCGACCGGCGACCAGACCGTCGCGTGAGCGACGAGCGCGTCGAGCGTTTCCTGCGGCGCGTCCGCGTCGAGTTTTACGGCGGCTCGAACCGCGCTGAAGCCGACCGAGTCGGGCGTCGCGCCGGCGCCCCAGACGGCGCTGATGTTGATGTCGCCTTCGAGATCGATCTCGAGCGATCGAATCGTCACCCCCTGCGCGAGGGCGTTGGCGAGAATGCCGACGGAGAGGCAGGACCCGAGCGCCGCCAGCGCCGCCTCGGACGGGTTGGGCGCCGTGTCGTCTCCGAGAAGGCCCGGCGGCTCGTCGACGACATGTTCGGGAAGGTTGCGGATATAATTGAGCTGCCGGAATTTGCCGGCCGCCACCGTGCGGGCCTTGAGCGTGCGCACCGCCTCGGGATTCGCCTTGCCTTTTTCGATCAAGGAGTCGAGGCCCGCCTTGTCGACGGGTTGAAGGCCTGAAACTGTCGTCGCTGAATCGGTCATAATTTGTGTCCCTGAGGTCTCGTTGGTCAATCCCGGCGGGTCCAGCTGACGCGCCGGATCAGCGCGAGCAGGAGCCCGTCAAAAACAAAGCCTATGACGCCGATCACCAGCACGATGGCCCCAAGGCGGTCATATTCAAGGGTGTCGCGCGCATCATTGATCGCATAGCCGAGCCCGCTCGTGACGCCGAGAAATTCGGCCGGAACCAACACGATCCAGGCGACCCCTGCGGCAAGCCGGACGCCGCTGAGAAAATCCTGCGCCGTGGCGGGGATGATGACCGCAGTCAGCACATGCCAGGGATTGGCGCCGAGATTGTGGGCGACCTTGAACCAGTCGGGATCAAGCTTCTTCAGCCCGTGAGCGACCGCAAAAACGATAGGCCATACGGCGGCTGCGGCAATTAGGAAGACGATCGCCCCGTCCCAGGTCGCAAACAGCAAAATGGCGATCGGCATCCAGGCCAGCGGACTGATCATCCGCACGAGCTGGAAGGGAATATAGGTCGCTTCGCGAAAGAAGCGGCTCCGCCCGACGAGAACTCCAACCGGCGCGCCGATGACGATGGCGAAGCCGAGGCCCCATCCGACGCGCGACGCGCTGGGCGTAAACGCGCGCCAGACGGAGCCGTCGACCAACATCGTCCAGAGCCGCGTCAATGTCGGGCCCGGCGCAAATCCTGCGAAGGCCATCGTCGCGGGATTGCGCGCGAGCACGGCGCCCGCAAGGGTCCAGGCCGCGGCCAGAACCGCGACGCCAAGAAGCGGCGCAATGATCCGGCCGGCGCCGAAGCGAGAGCCTCCGCGCGCGGCGGCGGGGGCGGAAATCGGCTCCGCCGAATCCAGGATGAGGCTCATGGCGCGAGAAGCTCTTGCCGCGCGAAGGGATCCGACGCATTGACGCTGGGATCGAGCTTCCAGTCGGGATATTTTTCAAGGGCGGCGCGGACGAACTCGTAATTGACAAGATCCTTGACGACGAAATCGGGATCGAGCTTCGAGAGGAAAGCCCGATCGCCCGCGATCAGCGTTTCGTTCATCGCCTCGACGATCAGCCGCGTCGCCGACGGATAAGGCCATGGCTGAAAGTCGATGCGGCCGTTGCGCCAGTCCGGATGGCTGATGGCGCCGCTATCGAGATAGGCCTTGTTCGTCTCATAGAGGGTCATGGCTCTTTTCACCACGGGGGCCGGCATCGGCAGATAGCCGGCGCCGTCGCGCGAGAGTAGCTGCGCCGTCTCCTCCTTGTGTTGCGAGGCGTGAATCTCTGCGCGGACGATGGCGTTGATGATCTTCTGCGTCCATTCCGGCTTTTGCTCGGTCAGAGGCTGCGGCATGCAGACGACGCAGCAGGGGTGGTTTTTCCAGATATCGCCCGTGAAGCGCAGCATCCTGCCGCCGGCGCCAAGCTCGCCCATGGCGTTGAAGGGCTCGGCGACGATGTAGCCGTCGATCTTCTTGGCGGCGAGCGCAGGCGGCATGTCCGGCGGCTGCATCACCTGCAGGCTGGTCTCATTCGGCGCGGGGGGAGTGGATTTGATGACGGGCGTCAGGCCGCTTTGCCGCAACGCATATTGCAGCACAATATTGTGCATGGAATACCAGAACGGCACGGCGATCTGCTTGCCGCCGAGATCGGCGAAAGTCTTGATGTCGGCGCCGCCGTCGACAATGACCCCGGAGCCGTTGGTATGCGCCCAGGCCATGATTTTGACGGGCACGTTGTTGTTGTAGCGCATCGACAGGGCGACGGGCTTCAGAAGATGGACGAGATTGAATTTGCCGGCGGCGAAGGCTTCGACAAGGGGCGCCCAGCCGCGAATGAGAGTGGGCTTTTCGACCTTCAGCCCCTCGTCTTCAAAATAGCCTTTGCCATGCGCGACAAGCAGGGCGGCGGCGTCGGTGATCGGCAGGTAGCCGATGCGCACGACATCGTCGTCGGCAGCCTGAGCGAAAGCTGGTTTGGCGAAGGTTCCGAGCAGGCTGGCGAGGCCGCCCGCGGCCAGCCCGTCGAGCACCGCGCGACGCGAAACGCCGGCTTTCTCGGGAGTATGATAATCGAGGCCTGACACGGCGCAGAACTGGCACATCTGAAGGCCTATCCCTGTCTTTGTGACGTTAATTCAATCTTCGTTTCACGGGAGCGTCAGGCCAAGGCCGCCGCCGGCTGCGGCAAAATCTGCGGCTCGGGCTCAAGAGATGCGATGAGTCGCGCGCGCTGTTCAGCATAGACCTCGCCGCCGCGCGGGGCCTTCGGCAGATCAAGATCGGCGATGACCCGGCCAGGGTTCGAGGCCATGACGATGGTGCGGGCGGCAAGGCTCAGCGCGTCGTCGACGTCATGGGTGACGAGGATCAGCGTGATGCGAAGCTGCTCGACGATCGCATCGACTTCATTCCGCAATTCGGCGCGCGTCACCGGGTCGAGCGCGGAAAACGGCTCGTCAAGCAGAAGGATTTCCGGGTCCACGGCGAGCGAGCGGGCCAACGCGACACGCTGCTGCTGGCCGCCAGACAGTTCCGTCGCCCGCGCGCTGCCGTAGCCAGCGAGGCCGACGAGGTCCAGCAAGCGCTCGACGCGCGACGGCGCCTCGGCCTGCCGACCGGCGAACCGCAAGGCGAGCGCCACATTTCCGGCGACGTCCAGCCACGGAAAGAGCAGCGGACGCTGGAACATGAGGTTGCAGCGCGGCGACGGCGCGCCCACGGGGCTCCCATGGATGCGCACTTCGCCCGAGGACGGGCGGGCCAGTCCGGCGATGATCTGCAGCAGCGTCGATTTACCGGAGCCGCTGCGGCCGATGATGGTAAGGCGCTCGGCCCGGCCGACGCTGAAGGAAACGCGGTTGAGGACGAGCGCGCTGCGTCCCCGGTAGCGGTGGCTGAGGCCTAAAATCTGGATATGAGGCGTCGAACTGGACATGGGGCCTCGGCTCTGAGAACAATAGTATATAAGATCGATGGATATAATCAAGGGCGCGCTTCAAGACCGTGGGCCGCCGGCGTCTCTCCGAGCAGCTCATTGCGCGACGCCTCGATCTGCGTCACGATCTCTTCAAATAACGAGACCGATCATTCTATGAGTTCATCACGACAATCCCGCTCCGGACTGCGCGTCGCCAGGACGGCGCAGCGTCGCAAAGAGACGCCCACGGCTGCGCCGGGCCCTCTTTTGCGCGGCGCTCGGTCGCATCTTGAGGACAGCCGTGACGCGCCGCCGCGCAGACTGCTTCTCGAGGCCGCCATTCGGCTGTTCTGCCGAGGGGGAATTGGCGCAACCAGCGTCGACGCCGTGGTGGCCGAATCGGGCATTGCGCGGATGACCCTCTACAATCATTTCGGATCGAAGGAAGGGCTCGTGCTGGCCGCGCTGCAGCATGAGGGGGCTGCGTGGCGCACGTGGTTCTTTACGCGCCTCGCCGAAATCGGCGGCCCGGCGCGGGCGCGCCTGATCGGCGTCTTCGATATTTTAGAGGAATGGTTCGTCCGCGACGATTATTTCGGATGCGCCTTCATGAATGCGGTGCTCGAAGCGCGCAATCAGGACGGGGCTGTGGCAGCGATCACTTTCGCCCACAAGGCCCAGGTGCTCGAACAACTCAGGGCGCTCGCTGCCGCCGCCGGCGCCGCCGAGCCCGACGCGCTGGCGCAGCAGATCGATCTCGTCATGGACGGCGCCATCGTCAAGGCGCTGATCAAACGAAGCGCGCAACCCGCGCTTGAGGCCAAAATCGTCGCCGCCGCCTTGCTAGTCCGGCATCTTGGGGCCGACGCTCGCCCACCGTCCGCCGCGGGCGACGCCTGAGGTTTTGCCGGCCGAGGCGCCGCGGGGCCGCGCCACCAAATTCAGCGCATCAAGGGCGTCCATTGGGCCGCGCGCAGCGGCGGCAGCCATTGCGCAAACCAAGATCATCTCGGAAAGATGCGTCGGAGCGTGATGTATTCAATTTGTAGAAGAATTTTCTTCTTGCGAAAATGTCATTGATACGCGACAAAAACGTCATCAAGCGATTGATGCATAGACCCTTGTAATTCATAGATTTTGTAGGGTTTCGAAGGCACCGCCCGGCGCGGTCGCCATCTGCGCTTTCGCATGCACACACAACGCTTGTTGATCCGGCGAGCAATCGCACGGGCCGGTAGCGCATGCTCCAGACAATGAGGTGAACGACGCATTATGGACTTACCCGACCCCGTTCGACGTGTCGCCGACGCAGCGCAGCCCTCCCGGAGCCATGGCTCCCTCAGGCGCGACTGCCTCTCATATCCCGAAGTTCTGTCGCAATCGATCTCGGTGATCGCGCCGTCGACGGTGCCCGCGGCGGTGCTCGGACTGATCTTCGCGACCTCCGGCAACGGAACGTGGCTTAGCTTCGCGCTCGGCATGGTCGGCCTCGTCCTCGTCAGCCTCAACATCAATCAGTTCGCGCGGCGCTCTGCTTCGCCCGGGTCGCTCTACACCTATATCGTCAAGGGGCTCGGTCCGACCGCCGGCGTCCTCGGCGGCTGGGCGCTCGCCTTTGGCTACACGGTCACAGGCATGTCGACCCTATGCGGGTTCTCGATCGTTGCGGGGCTGATGCTCCAGCGGGTCGGCGTTCACGTCAATCCAATGGCGCTCTTTGCGCTCGCCTCGCTTGGCGCGTTTTTTATCGCGAAGCGCGACGTCCAGCTGTCGGCCAAGATGATGCTCGTCCTTGAAGGCGCCGCGCTGGCGCTGATCCTCTTCCTTGGCTTCCTGATCTGGAAGCACGAAGGCTTCGCCGTCGACGCGCAGCAGGTCACGCTCGCCGGGGCGACGCCGGGCGGCGTGCTCGCCGGCATCGTGCTCGTCGTCTTCGGCTTTTCCGGATTCGAGAGTTCGACGTCGCTCGGCGGCGAGGCGAAGGATCCGTTGCGCTCGATTCCGCGGTCGGTCATTCAGAGCGTTGTTGTGTCCGGCCTCATTTTCATCTTCATGGCCTATGTCGTCATTCTGGCCTTCAACCGGGGCGGCGGCGACCTTGGAAGCTCGGAGTCTCCTCTGCAGGTTCTCGCAGAACGGATGGGGCTCGGCTTTTTCGGCGTCGCAATCAACCTCGGCATCCTCGTGAGCTTCTTCGCCTGCACCCTCGCCGCCATCAACTCGACGGCCCGGATCATGTTCTCAATGGCGCGTCACGGCCTCATCTTCGACGCGCTTGGCGACGCCCATGAGACGAACAAGACGCCGCATGTCGCGATCGGCGTGGCCACGCTGATCACCTTCCTGGCGCCGGCGATCGTCTATCTTGCGGGCGTCACCGCCTTCGACGCCCAAGGTTATTTCGGAACGCTGTGCAGCTTCGGCTTCCTCGTGACCTATGTGCTGATCTCGCTCGCCCCGCTGCCTTACCTGCGCAGCATCGGCAAGCTGACGCCCGGCGCCGCCGCCTGCTCCGCGCTCGGAACAGGCTTTATGATCCTTCCGTTCCTCGGATCGATCGGCATTCCCGGCAGCACGCTCTTCCCGCCGCCGGACAGCCATCTGCTGTTGTATCTGTTCGTCGCCTATATGGCCGTCGGGCTAGCCTGGCTCATGTTCGAGCGCTTCCGCCGGCCCAAGATGATCCCCGCCATGCACAGCGCGATCGAGGCGTTGGAGGCGCAGTTCGTCCAGTCTGCGAATGTTCTGGAACAGCCGATCCGCTAGAGCATGACGCAATATCCGCAGGGCCCGCTCTGCGACTTTCTCGCCGCCGCGACGCGGCGAGTCCTTATTGAAACGGATTGAGGCACGAAGCGCCGCGCGAGACCAACGCGGCTTCGATCGATCCCATTGAAAACGACGCGAAGGCAAAGGATGAAATGATGAGCGCAACATTTGAAGAGACGCAGGAAGCCGGCCGATTTTCGTTCCTCGGAGATGCGCTGGGAAGCGCGGCGGGGACAGTTGGAGCCGCAATCGTGACCGTCGGCGCCTCGACAAAGGCCGCCGCGCAAAAAGTTCAGGGCGGCTTGGGCGCCGGAGTCTACAAGGCGGCCTATGGGGTTTCCTACGGCGTGGTGTTTGCGGGCGTCTTTGTGACGGAGCTGCTGCCTGAGAACGCCAGCGTCAGACGGGGTTTCGAGGAGGGAGCCGACGCGGCGCGACGGGCTGTCGCAACGCGAAACGCGCTCCCGCCGTCAAAGCGCGCCAGACCCGCGGCGCCGAGAAGGCTCGCCGCCGTGGCGGCCCCGGTCAAAGCGCCGAAGAGACGATCCGTGAACAAGACCCCCAAGAGCGGCAAGATCGAAACGGCGTCCGAAAGCTGATTGGCCGAAGCGCGCCGAGCGCGCCGAGATCTTCGAGCGCGCGAATTCATCGCAGCCTGGCGGAACGCGGCGACGTTCGCGTCCTCGGACGGCTGGGATCGTGCGCTCGACGGCGAGCTGAGGGGAACGGCCTATGCGGTGGTCGAAGGCGTCGATGGTCCGGACCCGCCACAGGCTCCCCGGTCTCGGCGCCGCCGCGGCGAGCGGCCCCCGGCGCGCCGATTCAAAGGCCTCGTTAACGCAAGTCCGGGTAGCCCTCTGTCGCGGCGTCTTTTTCAATACGCAACGCAAATTCATAATCGGCCTCTGACAAGACCTCGAAGCCGCCGATCACCAGCGCCGCCCGAACGGAATCGAGCTCAGGGTCTGCCGCCACATCGTTCAACGCCCCGCGCAGAATTTCGACGACCGCATCGTCCGTCTCTCTTGCGGTGATGAATGGCGGCGCGGCGGTGCGCGTGGATCGTCCAATTTGCGTGACGCGTCGGGCGAGCGCGGGCTCGAAATGTTGGAAGTGAGCGAAGCTGACGCAATCGATTGCGGCAAGATCCGCGCGGCCGTCGGCGACCGCCTCAAGGCTCGCCAGATGAGAGCCTGTGACGACGACTGAATGAAAAAACGCCCGCTTCCCCGCCAATGGAGCAATGGCGGCGCGCAAAAGATTCATGCCGGTATTGCTGTCAAAGCCGTTGACCGCGCAGACGCTCCCGCGCAAGGCGTCCAGAGTCGGGCGGCCGGCCTTCGCATTCGTGATGAAGACGCTGCAATGGCTCCAGCTCTCGCAACCCGGCGATGTGTAAAGGGGGGTCGCGACAATTCGCGCAGCGTTCCTGAAGCGCTTCATCAGGGGATAGCCGCAGGCCTGTCCGAGCAGGAGGCGGGGGTCGCGCCATGTGGCCGCGTAATCCTCCGATCTCGTCAAGGAGATCGGGACACCGGTCAAACCCGCATCCTCAAGCCGCTTTGCGATCGCTCCCCAGAACGCGTCCGTCGCGGAAGCGAGCTGGGGCAAATCATACATGGGAAAGGCCGCGATCTTTCGGGCTCCCACGGCCACTCCAGCGCTTTTCGTCATGAAAGGAAGGGATGGACCGGCGCGTCATGCGGCTTGAAAAGAAAACGCCGCGCAATCTCACTATAGCCGTCGTAAACGCGGCCGCCATTTTTTGCGATCAGCTCCTCCCGATGCTTCCGGTACCAGCCAGGAATCCGGTACCATGGCAAATCCGGGCGCTCATGATGAACGACGTGAAGATTGTTGAAGAGGAAAAGCGGCCCGAGAATCCGGGCGTTTTCCACAATCGCAGTTCGCTCCGATACGGCGCCTGCGGCGCGATGCTCTCCAAACGACCGAATGAGGGACAAGGACGTCCCCGGATAGACAATGCCGAACAGATAAAACCATGGACTCATCTCGCAGACTCCGACGATCCAGATGAGCGCCGCCGCGCAGCCGAAGAGATGCGCGCCCCAGACGGCCAGGGCGTCGCGCGGATTCTTTCGCGCATGTGCCAGCTCCCGCGCAAATAAACGACCGGCGCTCCAGGCCGGACCGAGCGTCAATCGGCCCGCTAAGGTCGTTTGCCAGCGGACAAGGCAACGTCCGAGAGGGCCGAGGCTCCCCCACTCCTCCTCCCTCCAATAATAGGATTCAGGATCATTCGACGGATCGGTCAATGTTTCGGCGCGATGATGCGCGAGATGCGACCTCCGGTAAACATCATAGGGCAGCCATAGCGACAGCGGAACAAGGCCGATGGCGTGGTTGACGCGGGGCCACGCGGTCGGATGACCGTGCAGCAGCTCATGCTGCAACGAGGAATGCCACGCGATCAGCCAGGCGCCGAGGAGCGCGACGAGTCCGATCGGCAGATGCGCATGGAAAAAGGTCAAGACCGCCCAGCCGCCATAGATGAAGGCGGCCAGACCGATCGTGGGCCATTCGATTATCGATTTCTGCACCGGGTTGACGCCTCGATCCGGACAATTTACATATTTTTTATAGACTTTATGGATTTATGCGTCAACGGCTAGGCCAGCGCGCTCCGCTTCCGTCCTCTCAGCGCTCGGCCTACCTCATATTCGTCGCGACCGATGATGAATTCATTGTCGGAGTTGAGTGCAACGGCCTTGGTGCATGGAGGGGCGCTCCACGCCTAAGTCCCTTCCGCCCTACCGGCGCGATTGTCGATCAGGGCTTCAATGGGGTGTGTCGTCAGTTGCAATTGCAAAACCGGGTCGTCCCAACCTCGAAGTCGATATAGCCGCGCGTCCAGCCCGAGAGATAAAACAAGCCATTGTTGAAGCCCGATCCTCCCGATCGGATCATCGGCAATCGCCCGCTCCGATGGCGTCTCGAATAGCTCGACCCGATAGCCGAAGAATGCGGCCGCCAGGTTGCCGCAGGAGGCACGGCGCCGCGTCTAGCGCTCCTCTTTACCTGACACATCAAAGCTTTTTCACTCCGGACCTCGGGCTTCCGTTGTCCCGGCGCGCTGCGGCGAAAATCTTTATGCCGTCTTTATAAAGTCGGCCGGCCGCAGGGCTCGATCCTTTATGCGGCAGATGCGATCTCCAGTCGGGCCGGGACCCTTATCAGCGCCGGCGCGGTCCGGCTCCCGGAGCGCGCCGCGCGCGCTCGACGTGAAAACATCCCGGCATTGGAGATTTCGATGCTCGACGTCGCCCTCATTGGCCTTGGATTGAGCTTTTTCGCTCTCACCATCGCCTATGGCGTCCTTTGTGACCGCCTCTGACCTTAGGAGCCGTTATGACCCTTGATTATGTGCTGGGGGGAGCGGTGTCGCTGTTTCTCCTCATCTACCTCGTCTACGCGCTGCTGCGCCCCGAACGCTTCTGAGAGGCCGTCATGACATTCATCGGCTGGATTCAGATCCTGATCTTTTTTGCTCTCGTCCTCGTCGCTGTGAAGCCGCTCGGCTTTTATATGACGCGCGTCTTCACGGGCGAGAAAACCTTCCTCAGCCTGGGACTGGGTCCCGTCGAGCACGCATTTTATCGCCTTTCCGGCGTCCGGAAAGACGATGAGCAGCATTGGCTCATCTACGCGGTCGCCTTGCTGGCGTTCAACGCCGCCGGTTTCATGTTGCTCTATGCGCTGCAGCGTTTGCAAGCGTCTCTCCCCTTCAACCCGGCGGAAATGAGCGCCGTCGATCCGGCGCTCGCCTTCAACACCGCAGGCTCCTTCATCAGCAACACCGACTGGCAGAACTACGGCGGCGAATCGACCATGAGCTATCTGACGCAGATGGCCGGGCTCGCCGTGCAGAACTTCATGTCCGCCGCAACGGGCATCGCCGTCGCGATCGTTCTGATCCGCGGCTTTTCCCGGCATACATCAAGAACCGTCGGCAATTTCTGGGTCGATATGACCCGGGCGACGCTCTATGTGCTGCTGCCGATCTGCGTCGTCTTCACGCTTGTGCTTGTCTGGCAGGGCGTTCCGCAGACGCTCGGGCCCTATGTCGACGCAACGACGCTCGAAGGCGGCAAGCAGACGCTGGCGCTGGGTCCTGTCGCCTCGCAAATCGCCATCAAGATGCTGGGGACCAACGGCGGCGGCTTCTTCAACGCCAACGCCGCCCAGCCGTTCGAGAATCCGACGGCGCTCTCGAACATGATCCAGATGGCGTCGATCTTCATCATCGGCGCGGCGCTGACCAATGTGTTCGGCCGCATGGTCAACGACCAGCGCCAGGGCTGGGCGATCCTCGCCGCGATGCTGACGCTCTGCTTCATTGGCGTCGTGATCGTTTATTGGGCCGAGGCCGCCGGCAACCCGCTGATCCATGCGCTTGGCGTCAATGGGCCGAATATGGAAGGCAAGGAGGTCCGCTTCGGCGCCGCCATGTCGTCCCTCTTCGCCGTCGTCACGACGGACGCCTCCTGCGGCGCCGTCAACGCCATGCACGACAGCTTTACAGCAATCGGCGGCATGATCCCGCTGATCAATATGATGCTCGGCGAAATTATCATCGGCGGCGTCGGCTCAGGCTTTTACGGCATGATCCTGTTCATCGTCATCGCCCTGTTTGTCGCGGGCCTGATGGTCGGCCGTACGCCGGAATATCTCGGCAAGAAGATCGAAGCCAAAGAGGTCAAGATGACCATGCTCGGCGTGCTCTGCCTGCCTCTGGCCATGCTTGGCTTCACGGCGGCGGCGGTTGTGCTGCCGGCGGCAGTCGCCTCGATCGCCAATCCGGGACCGCATGGATTTTCCGAAATCCTCTACGCCTACACCTCCGTCGCCGCCAACAATGGCTCGGCGTTCGGCGGCCTCACCGGCAACACGCCCTGGTATAACGTCACGCTCGCGCTCGGCATGTTGATGGGACGGTATTTCGTGATCATTCCCGCGATTGCGATCGCCGGCTCGCTCGCCGCCAAGAAAACGGCGCCGCCGTCGCTCGGAACGTTCCCGACTCACGGCGGGCTGTTCGTCGGCCTTCTCATCGGCACGATCCTGATTGTCGGCGGCCTCACCTTCTTTCCAGCGGTGGCGCTGGGACCGATCGTCGAGCAGCTCTCGGCCCTCGCCGGACAAAGCTTTGGCGGCTGAACATCAAAGCACGTTCTCTTCATTCTCCTGAACGTCAGCACGGACCTGCCGCGCTGACGCCTTCCCCGAGAGGGACCCATGGCCAAGACCAAATCTGCAAATCTGCTTGATCCTAAAATCCTGACGCCCGCGATCGGCTCGGCTTTCGCAAAGCTCGACCCTCGCCTCCTCGCGCGCAACCCTGTGATGTTCGTGGTGGCGGTCGTCTCGCTGCTCACGACCGTGCTGTTCCTTCGCGATCTTTTGACGGGCGGCGGCCAGCTCGGCTTCTCGTTCCAGATCATCCTGTGGCTGTGGTTCACAGTGTTGTTCGCCAATTTTGCCGAAGCCGTCGCCGAAGGCCGCGGCAAGGCGCAGGCCGAGGCGCTGCGGCGCACCCGCACGCAAACGCAAGCCAAACTCTTGCCGGGCGGCGACCGCTCGAAAATGACGCTCGTGCCCGGCGAAAGCCTCAAGGTCGGCGATATCGTCCTTGTCGAAGCGGGCGACGTCATCCCGTCGGACGGCGAAGCGATCGAGGGCATCGCCTCGGTCAACGAAGCTGCGATCACCGGCGAATCCGCGCCCGTGATCCGCGAATCGGGCGGCGACCGCTCGGCCGTCACGGGCGGCACGCAGGTGCTGTCGGACGAGATCCTGGTGCGCATCACAGCGGCGGCCGGCTCGACCTTCATCGACCGCATGATCGCCCTCGTCGAAGGCGCCGAACGGCAGAAGACGCCGAACGAAATCGCGCTGAACATCCTGCTCGCCGGCATGACCTTGATCTTCGTCCTGGCGACTGTGACGATCCCGAGCTTTGCCGCCTATGCCGGCGGCGCCATTCCCGTGGTGGTGCTCGTCGCTTTGTTCGTGACGCTCATTCCGACGACCATCGGCGCGCTGTTGTCGGCCATTGGCATCGCCGGCATGGACCGCCTCGTGCGCTTCAATGTCCTCGCCATGTCGGGCCGCGCGGTGGAGGCCGCGGGCGACATCGATACGCTGCTGCTCGACAAGACCGGCACCATCACGCTCGGCAACAGGCAGGCCTCGGAATTTCGCCCTCTGCGCGGGGTCAGCGAGATCGAACTCGCCGAGGCGGCGCAATTGGCGTCGCTCGCCGACGAAACGCCGGAAGGCCGCTCGGTGGTGGTGCTCGCCAAGGAAAAATACGGCATCCGCAGCCGCGACATGGCTTCGCTGCACGCGCGTTTTGTGCCTTTCACCGCCTATACCCGCATGAGCGGCGTCGATATCAATGAAGCGGGCGCGGAGGGCCGCATCCGCAAGGGAGCGGTCGATTCGGTGCTGGCCTTCGTCAACGCCCCGACCGAGGCCGAGACGCAAGGCGGCGCCACGACGCTCTCGCGGCGCGGCGCGGCGAGCGAGGCGGCGCGCGAAATCCAGGCGATCGCATCCGACATCGGCAAGGCCGGCGGCACCCCGCTCGCCGTCGCGCGCGATGGGCGGCTGCTTGGCGTGATCTACCTCAAGGATATCGTCAAGGGCGGCATCAACGAGCGCTTCGGCGAGCTGCGCCGCATGGGCATCCGCACGGTGATGATCACCGGCGACAACCCCATGACGGCTGCCGCGATCGCCGCCGAAGCCGGGGTCGATGATTTCCTCGCCGAGGCGACGCCGGAGGCGAAGCTGAAGCTGATCCGCGCCGAGCAGGCCAAAGGCAAACTCGTCGCCATGTGCGGCGACGGCGCCAATGACGCGCCGGCGCTGGCGCAGGCCGATGTGGGCGTCGCCATGAATACCGGCACGATGGCGGCGCGCGAAGCCGGCAACATGGTCGATCTCGACAGCGATCCGACGAAGCTGATCGAGATCGTCGGCATCGGCAAACAGCTGTTGATGACGCGCGGCGCGCTCACCACCTTCTCGATAGCCAATGATGTCGCCAAATATTTCGCCATCATCCCGGCGATGTTCCTCGCCTTCTACCCGCAGCTCGGCGCGCTCAACATCATGCATCTCGGCAGCCCGCAGAGCGCCATTCTGTCGGCCATCATCTTCAATGCGCTGATCATCATTGCGCTGATTCCGTTGGCGCTGAAAGGCATCGCCTATCGGCCGATCGGAGCGTCCGCGCTGCTGCGGCGCAATCTGCTCATCTACGGCGTCGGCGGCATCCTTGCGCCCTTCATCGGCATCAAGGCGATCGACCTCGTCGTCAATTCCATTCATCTCATCTGAGAGTGCTTCCATGATCGCGCAAATCCGCCCCGCCCTTGTGATGATCGTTCTGTTCACGATCCTGACCGGGCTTATCTATCCGCTCGCCATGACGGGCGTCGCAAAAGCGCTGTTTCCGGCTGCGGCCGAAGGCAGCCTGATCACCCGCAACGGCCAAGTCGTCGGCTCGGCCCTCATCGGCCAGAACTTTACCTCGGACCGCTATTTCCACGGCCGTCCCTCGGCGACGACGACGGCGGACCCAAACGACGCCAGCAAGACGATCCCCGCGCCCTATAATGCGGCGAACTCCGCCGGCTCCAACCTCGGGCCGACCAATTCGGCGCTGATCGACCGGGTGAAAACGGATGCGGAGGCGCTCAAGGCCGAGAACCCGTCTCAGCCTGTGCCGATCGATCTCGTGACGACTTCGGGCAGCGGGCTCGATCCGCATCTGTCGCCCGAGGCCGCCTTGTTTCAGGTTCCCCGCGTCGCTAAGGCGCGCGGTCTGAGCGAAGATGCGCTGCGCCGCCTCGTCAGCGAGCATGTCGAGGGAAGGCTGCTTGGCGTCCTCGGCGAACCGCGCGTAAATGTCCTCGCCCTTAATCTGGCGCTGGACGAATCGGGCAAATAAGGGCGGCGGAGGAGCAAAGGTTGAGCGAGCGGCGCGATTTCGACAAACGGCCCTCGCCCGACGCCCTCCTCGGCGCCGCGGAGCAGGAGACTCGCGGCCGGCTGAAAGTATTTTTCGGCGCAGTTCCCGGCGTCGGCAAGACCTACGAAATGCTGACGGCGGCGCATGCGCGAAAGGCTGAAGGCGTCGACGTCGTCATCGGCGTCGTCGAGAGCCACGGCCGCCCCGAGACCGAAGCGTTGATTCGCGGTCTCGAAATCGTTCCGCTGCGGCAGATCGCCTACAAAGGCCGCACGATTGGCGAGGTCGACCTCGACGCAATCTTGAAGCGCCGGCCGCAGCTGGTCCTGATGGACGAGCTCGCCCATACCAATGCGCCGGAAAGCCGGCATCCGAAGCGCTACCTCGACGTCGAGGAGCTGTTGAACGCGGGCATCGACGTCTACACAACTCTCAATGTGCAACATCTCGAAAGCCTGAACGACGTCGTCGCGCAGATCACTCGCGTCCGCGTTCAGGAGAAAATTCCAGATTCGATTCTCGACCGCGCCGATGAAATCGAACTGATCGATCTGACGCCGAAGGACCTGATCCAGCGCCTGCATGAGGGCAAGGTCTATGCGCAGGACACGGCCGGGCGGGCGCTCGAGAATTATTTCTCCATTGGCAATCTCACCGCCTTGCGCGAACTCGCGTTGCGGCGCACCGCGCAACGGGTCGACGAGCAATTGCTCACCCATATGCAGGCCCATGCGATTTCGGGCCCCTGGGCCGCCGGCGAGCGCATTCTGGTCTGCGTCAACGACTCGCCAAACGCGATCGGCCTGGTGCGTTATGGACGGCGCGTCGCCGAACGCCTGCGCGCGCCCTGGGCCGCGATCAACATCGAGACCGGCGCCTCGGTCCGGCTCGATCAGGCCGCGCGCGACCGGCTCGCCGAAACGCTGCGGCAGGCCGAGCGTCTCGGCGCCGAAGCGATCGTGCTGCCCGGACGCACGATTACCGAGGAGATCCTGCGCTACGCCGCCGAAACCAATGTGACGCATATCGTGATCGCGCGAAGCCAGCGCCCGCGCTGGCAGGAACTTCTGCAAGGATCCGTGACTCATTCGCTGATCCGCGGCGCCGGCGACATCAGCGTCCATGTGATTGCGCCGCGCGAGGCGGCGACGCAGCCAGCCAAAACGGCTGATCCGAAAGGCGGCGCCGCCCCGTCTCTGGGCTGGAAGCAGGCGTTGGCGGTCATCGGCCTCGTCGGTCTTGCGACCGCGGTCGGCGCGGTGCTGCGCCAATATCTCGACGTCCACAATGTGGCGCTGGTCTTTCTCATGGGCGTGTTGACGAGCGCCGTCTCCTTCGGCTTGTGGCCCGCGCTGTTCGCCAGCATCGTCAGCATGCTTTCGTTCAACTTCTTTTTTCTCCGGCCGCTCTACACTTTCACCATCGCTGATCCGGAGAGCGTGGTCGCGCTGGTCTTTTTCTTCATCGTGGCGGTCATCGCCAGCAATTTGACGGCGAGCGTGCGCAGTCAGGCCGTGGTCGCGCGCAAGCGGGCGAAGACGACGGAGGACCTCTATCTGTTCAGCCGCAAGCTGGCGGGCGTCGGCGCGCTCGACGATGTGCTCTGGGCCGCCGCCTTTCAGATCGCCTCCATGCTGAGCGTCCGCGTCGTCATCCTTCTGCCCGCGGCCGACGGCAGTCTGGAGGTGCGGGCGGGCTATCCGCCGGAGGACCAGGTCGAGCCCGCCGACATCGCCGCGGCGCGCTGGGCCTTCGAGAGCAACCGTCCGGCCGGGCGCGGCGCCGACACTCTGCCGGGCGCGCAGCGGTTGTTTCTGCCGATGTGGACCGGGCGTGGCTCGATCGGCGTCGTCGGTCTCGACAGCGACCGGGAAGGCGCTTTGCTCACCCCGGAAAGCCGGCGTCTGCTCGACGCCCTGATCGACCAGACGGCGCTCGCCATCGAACGCGTCAATCTCGTCGAGGATCTCGATCGCGCGCGGCTCGTCAGCGAAACCGACCGGCTGCGCAGCGCTTTGCTCACCTCGATCTCGCATGATCTGCGCACCCCCCTCGCCTCGATCATGGGCGCGGCGGGCGCGCTCTCGGATTTCGCCGGCCAGCTCACCGACGAGTCGAAGCGCGAATTGACCGACACCATTCAGGAGGAGGCCGAGCGCCTCAACCGGTTCATCGCCAATCTGCTCGACATGACGCGGCTCGAATCCGGCGCCGTCCATCCGAACGCCGCCCCGCATGATCTCTCCGACGTCGTCGGCGCCGTGCTGAAGCGGGCGCGGAAAATTCTTGCCGCCCATCGCGTCGAGGTCGCTCTCGCGCCGGATCTGCCGATGCTCGATATTGACGCCGTATTGTTTGAACAGGCGCTGTTCAATCTTCTCGACAATGCGGCGAAATATGCGCCGGCAGGATCCTTGATCCGACTTCAGGCCGTCAAGGACGACGGCTTCGTCGTGCTGCAAATTCTCGATGAGGGACCAGGCATCCCCGCCGCCGACGTCGAGCGGATTTTCGATAAATTCACCCGCGCGCAAAAAGGCGATCAGGTCGGAGCCGGCACCGGCCTTGGCCTTGCGGTCTGCCGCGGCTTCATCGAGGCCATGCATGGAACCATCGCCGCCGGCAACCGCTCCGACACGCATGGCGCCGTCTTCACCATCCGTCTGCCCGCGCTGGAGCCGGCCAGCGGGGAGCTTTCCGCATGACCCCCATCGCGACTCACATTCTCATCATCGATGACGAGCCAGCGATCCGAAAGCTGTTGCGCACGGGGCTGCAAACCCAGGGGTTTCGCATCAGCGACGCGCCAAGCGCCCGTCTCGCCCGCGCGGCGCTCGCCGAGTCAAAGCCCGACCTTATCATTCTCGATCTCGGCCTGCCGGATACGCCGGGTCTCGAACTGTTGCGCGGCTGGCGTGAGCAGCGGCTCGACGTGCCAGTGGTGGTGTTGTCGAGCCGGACCGACGAAGCCGGCATCGTGCAGGCGCTGGAGCTTGGCGCCGACGATTATGTAACCAAGCCCTTTGGCATGAATGAGCTGTTGGCGCGCATTCGTGTGGCGCTGCGCCATCGGCTGCAGCAGCAGGGCGAACGGCCGGTATTCGAGATCGGCGACCTCACCGTCGATCTTGTGCGCCGCATCGTGCGCGTCGGCGGGCGGGAGGTGAAGCTTTCGCCGAAGGAATATGATCTGCTGCGTCTTCTGGTGCAGCATGCCGGCCGCGTTCTGACGCATCATTTCATGTTGCGCGAAATCTGGGGCGACGCGCAGGACCCGCAATATCTGCGCGTCTATGTGCGTCAGTTGCGCCAAAAGCTCGAACAAAACCCGGAACAGCCGAAATATATCCTGACCGAAACCGGCGTCGGCTACCGTCTACAGGCTCCCGAATAGATTTTTCTCGAATGGATGGATCGATCATGACTCCGGAACAGATCATCGGCCGGGATGGCGTGCTGCTGATCGAGAAAACCGCCGACAAGCACGCCCTGCTTGCGACGCTCGCGCATCGGCTGGCGGAGCGCGCCGGCTGCGACGAGCCGGCGCTGCTTGCGGCTGTGCTGAAGCGCGAAGCGCTTGGCTCGACCGGCATCGGCGACGGCGTCGCGATCCCGCATGCGCGCCTTGCCAATGTCAAAAATCCGGTCGGCGTCCTTGCGATCCTCAGCCGCCCGGTCGATTTCCAGGCGATCGACGACAAGCCGGTTGACGTCGCCGTGCTGTTGGCGCTCCCCGAAACCGGAGCCGGGGCCGCGCTTGAAGCGCTGAGCTGCCTCTCGCGGCGCCTGCGCCAATCCGGATTGCGCGCGGATTTGCGGCGCGCCGTCAGCAGCGGCGCCGCCTATGAGATTTTATGCGCCGATCGCAAGCCCTGAGCGTCTGATCCAAAACACTTAAGCAGCCGCTTGACTTTCCAGTTTCGATCTTATTAGTTAAGCAAATGGTTGAGTATTCGGGCCAACTGGACAGAGCGTTCCACGCCCTTGCTGACGCGACGCGACGCGGGATTCTTGAGCGATTATCGCGAGGGCCTGCCTCCGTGAGCGAGCTTGCCAAGCCATATAGCTTGTCGCTTGCGGCGATCCATCAGCACGTCCAGGTGCTCGAGGCCAGCGGGCTTGTCGTGACGGAAAAGCACGGACGAACCCGCGAGTGCAGGATTTCCGGAGAAGCTGTCCTGCGCGTTGAGATCTGGCTGAGCGAGCGCCGCCTGCTGTGGGAAGATCGCTTCGACCTGCTCGGAAAACTGCTTGAAAGCGGAGAGGAGCAAACGTGACGACGCCACCCTTTTTCCACGGCATTTTCACCATCCGCCGATCGTGGGCGGCGCCGCCGGCGCGTGTATTCAAGGCGTGGTCCGATCCGGAATTGAAATCGCAATGGTTCACCGGCCCGGCTGATCGCTGGACCCTAAAGCGACGCACAATGGATTTTCGCGCGGGGGGAATAGAAGTGCTGGAAGGTCGCTTCAACCAGAGCGGTCTCGAGACGCTCTTTGAAGCCCGATTCCATCTTATCGAGCCGAATTGCCGCCTTGTCTATGCGTATGACCTCTACCATTCCGGGAGCTTTCATTCCGTCACTTTGTCGAGCCTGATCCTTGAGCCCGAAGCAAGTGGAACCGCCCTGTCCTATACCGAGCAGATCGTGTTTCTGGATGGCAAGGATGGAACCGAAAGCCGCCGCCACGGCACAGCCCTGCAGTTCGATATGATCGAAAACACGCTTCAATTGAACGGAGTCTCCCAATGAGACCCGAACTATATGGCCACCCTTTTGCCAGCCATGTCTGGAAACCATTGATTGCGCTTTACGAAAGAGGCGTCGATTTTACGTTTCAGATGGTTGACGGCGAGCATCCGGACAACCAGGCCCGCATAGCTGAACTCTCACCGACTGGGCAGTTCCCCGCTCTGATTGACGGGCTGCGGCCTATCACCGGGAGCAACGCTGTAATTGAATATCTCGACCTGTATCACGGAGCCGCGCCGCCTATGGTGCCGAAAGACCCGCGCGACGCGCTCGACGCCCGCATGATGGCGGACGTGTTTGACGATTATATTCATAATCCTATGCAGCGGATCGTGGGGGACGCATTGCGCGCTAAGAACGAAACCGACCCGCGTGGCGTGGCAGATGCGCGCGCAGCGCTGGAGCGAACCTATGACTGGCTGGAAAAGCGGCTACAGACTGGGGAATGGGCTGCATGTGGCCAATTTACGATCGCGGACTGCGCTGCTGCGCCGGCTCTATTCTATTCAGATTGGGTGCAGCCGATCCCTCAACTGCATTCCGCACTGGCGGCCTATCGGGCGCGACTTTTGTCCAGACCATCCGTTGCTCGTGTCGTAGATGAGGCGCGCCCCTATCGTAAATTCTTTCCCTTGGGGGCGCCGGATAGAGATTAGACGCGCTGCGGCGGCAGGCCGACGCCTTGCAGTGAATTTTGGGCAATCCGTTGCTTCTGCCTCCGCCTGAATCGGACTCTGAAGCTTGGCGTTGATTCACAATCAATCATTTAACCCCGGCTGGGTCTGACTGGTCGTCGCCGCGCCAAGTCCGGCGACGCGCTCGCTGACGCGCCGCACGGAACCGCATTGCCTCATTTCGGGTTTCGCAGCCGCGCGGCAGATCGCGCGCGCCAAGGAAGAGACATAATGCTCCCCATTGCCGTCGCAGCCGTTATCACTGTTCTTGTTCTCGCGGCCGGCAGAATGATGACGACGGTCGGCCCGTGGTATCGCAATCTGCGCAAACCCGCATGGAATCCGCCCGATTGGGTTTTCGGTCCCGCCTGGACGATCATCCTCGGGCTTGCCGCCTGGTCCGGCGTGCTGGCCTGGGCCAACGCCCCGGACGCCGCGGCGCAGCTTCGCATCGCGCTTCTGTTCGGCGTTAATATCGTCCTGCATATGCTGTGGAGTCCGCTCTTCTTCAATCTGCGGCGGCCCGACTGGGCGTTGATCGAGATCCCGTTTCTTTGGCTATCGATCCTTGCGCTCATGGCCGGCCTTGCGCCGCTGTCTTCGCTGGCGGTTTGGCTGCTCCTGCCCTATCTTTTGTGGGTTACTTTTGCCGCCTTCCTCAATCTCACGATCGTCAGGATCAACGCGCCCTTCGCGCCCGCGAAGTCCTGAAAACAGATCCGTAACTCTCCGCCCGCTCCGGCCTTGACGACGGTCAACGCTGGCGCAATTTTGCCGTGGCCCTATCCTGCCAGAAAATGCCGCGGCGGCCGGAGCTTTGCGGCTGATCCGCGCGTTTGGACAGGCAATCCGTCGCAACGCGGGACATTTTCATGAAAATCAACACCGTGGCTGACCTGCTGGTCGAAACCCTCAATCAGATCGGCGTCGGCCGCATCTATGGCGTCGTTGGCGACAGCCTCAACGCCGTGACGGAAGCAATCCGCGTTCGCGGCGCGCCGGAGTGGATTCACATGCGCAATGAGGAGGCCGGCGCTTTCGCGGCCGGCGCCGAGGCGCATTTGACCGGAAACCTCGCGGTTTGCGCCGGCAGTTGCGGCCCCGGCAATCTGCATCTCATCAATGGGCTGTTCGACTGCCACCGCTCGCGCGTGCCGGTTCTCGCCATCGCCGCGCATATTCCAAGCCCCGAGATCGGCTCGGGCTATTTTCAGGAGACGCACCCGCAGAATTTGTTCAGCGAATGCAGCCATTTCTGCGAGCTGGTCTCAGTGCCGGAGCAAATGCCGCGCGTCCTCGAAAGCGCGATCCGCGCCGCCCTCGGACGCGGCGGCGTGTCGGTCATCGTGCTGCCGGGCGACGTCGCCATGCAGCCGGCGGCCGCGACCGCGATATCGCCAAATTCCGGCCTGCTTCCGCCGCCGCCCGAGGCGCGGCCGCCGGTTGCCGAGATCGAGGCGCTGGCCGGGCTGCTGCGCGACGCAAAGAAGGTTACGCTGCTTTGCGGCCGCGGGACAAAGGGCGCCCACGCCGAGCTTCTGGAGCTCGCCGAAACGTTGAAAGCGCCGATCGTCCACGCGCTCGGCGGCAAGGAATATGTCGAATACGACAATCCCTACGACGTCGGCATGACCGGCCTGATCGGCTTCAGCTCGGGCTATCAGGCGATGAAGGATTGCGATGTCCTGTTGATGCTCGGCACGGATTTTCCCTATCGCCAGTTCTATCCGGAGCAGGCGAAGATCGCGCAGATCGACCTTCGGCCGGAAAATCTCGGCCGCCGCTGCCGGCTCGAACTCGGCCTTGTCGGCGACGTGAAGACCAGTCTTCGCGCTCTGCTGCCGCGCCTTGCCGCAAAGGAGGATCGGGCGCACCTCGACGCCTGTCTCGCGCATTATAAAAAGGCGCGCGAGGGCCTTGACGATCTGGCGACCGGCGAGCCGGGCAAAAAGCCGATTCATCCGCAGTTCGTCGCAAAGACGGTCAGCGAAGTCGCCAGTCAGGACGCTGTTTTCACCTGTGACGTGGGCACGCCGACGGTCTGGGCGGCGCGCTACCTCAAGATGAACGGAAAGCGCCGCCTGATCGGCTCCTTCGTGCATGGATCAATGGCGAACGCCATGCCCCAGGCGATCGGCGCGCAGGCGGCCTTCCCGAAGCGGCAGATCATCTCCTTCTCGGGCGACGGCGGCTTCGCAATGCTGATGGGCGATTTCCTCACGCTGCGTCAGCAGAAACTGCCCGTCAAGATCGTCATTTTCAACAATGGAACGCTCGGCTTCGTCGAGCTGGAGATGCAGTCCGCCGGCTTCCTGCACATGGGGGTCAGCCTCGACAATCCGGATTTCGCCGCCATGGCCAAAGCGATCGGCGTCTATGGCGAGCGGGTCGAAGACCCCGCAGATCTCCGCGGCGCCCTGGAGCGGGCCTTCGGCCATGACGGCCCGGCGCTGGTCGACGTCGTGACCGCGCGGCATGAACTGCCGATGCCGCCAAAGGCGACGGTCGAACAGATGAAGGGCTTCAGCCTTTATATGCTGCGCGCGGTCATGAACGGGCGCGGCGACGAGATCATCGATCTCGCGCGCACCAATCTTCTGCGTTGAGCGCGCTTTTCTGCGATTTTTTTAAGCCGCCATTGAACTTTGCTGCAAGCTTGAGCGTTTAGAAGTAGCAGCATGCGCCTTAGGCAAGGCGGCTTTTGGAGAGTTCGATGAAACTGCTTGCGACAGTTGCGGCCGGCTTTACGGTCGCGTGCGCGTTTTCGGGCGCGACGATCGCTCAAGTTCGCACCTATGGCCCGGCGGCGCCTTATTTGACGACGGGCCGCAGCGTCGCCGTTCCGCATTATGTTGAACGCGACGAAACGACATATCAGGACGCCGGCGCGAAATCGCGGGAGGTTCCCTCGGTCGATGGCGCCGCGCCGGCCACGCCAGACCGGGACGCGATCGCGCACTGAGTAGCGCCGCCGTTTCCGCAACCGTGCTCGATCGCGCCGGTCGGGGACGCTTTTTGTCGCCATTCTTCGCCCGCATCTCCGTGGACTCGTGGCGCTTGCTGCTTCCTCGCGCCGCAGCCTCTCAGGCGAATGTCCAGATCCGGTGCGCCAGAAACGTCCATAGGGTGACGATGCCCGTCGTCACCACCTGGGCGGCAAGGTAGGGGACGCCTGCCCCATTCACGAACAGCGACATGAAAGCATAGGTCAGCGCCGCCGCGACAAGGGCGACCAGCGCGAATCGCACGCCCGTGCGCCGGTGCGGACGCTTCGAGCGGAACGTATGGCGCCGGTTCAACACATAGGAGAGCGCCGCGCCCGCGACGCTGCCGGCGACAGCGGCCGCCGGAGGGGCGGCGCGCAAAACTTCGACAAGGCCGATCAGAACCCCATAGTGGAGAGCCGTCGCAAGAAGGCCGACGCCGGTGAAGGATGAAAGCTGGCGAAAGAACTGCGGCATCGCTATAGATCGCTTCCCCATCGGCGTTTTCGCCGCGCGGGGTTGTTTTGGTCGGGACTTTAGCTTTGTCAATGTCGCGGTTTGCGACGCGCCGCTGGCCGGAGCCTGGGCGCGAAGCGGCCGGCCCGTCTTGGAGATAGATAATGAATAACTTTTTTCGGGGATCTCTTGCGGCTCTCGCCGGCGGCCTCGCCATGGTCGGGATCGCTGCTGGCGGCGCTGACGCCGCCATCACCCGCGCCGGCGTGCTGCAATGCAATGTCGCGGCCGGGGTCGGCTTTATCGTCACGTCGAGTCGGGCGCTCTCCTGCGTGTTCAGCCCCCGCCGCGGGCAGCCGGAATATTATGTCGGGACGATCCGCCGCTTCGGCCTCGACATCGGCTTCACCACCGGCGGCCAGTTCGCCTGGGCTGTTCTCGCCGCCGGGCGCTCCGTGCCGCCCTTCGCGCTGGCGGGCGAATTCGTCGGCGCCGGGGGCAACGCCTCTTTCGGCGGCGGCCTGACCGCCAATGTGCTTGTCGGCGGCAACAACCGGTCGATCAGCCTGCAGCCGCTGTCGGTCGGCGTCGAGTCCGGGATCAACCTTTCCGCGGGCGTCGGCGCCATCACGCTCGAGCCGGTGGCAAACCCGCGCTAACGTCCGGTTCGGAGCAGAGCGTGGCGTTCGCGCAGCGGGCGGCGCGCTTTCTTGAGCCGCGGTCCGGCGGGCGCGTCGCGCCCGCCGCTGCCTTCAAAATCATGCTGCAGTTGCAGCCAGAGCGCCGGACGCCTAAATTTGGCAGGCGAGCCGGCCTGGCCGCGCCCTATCGAGACGCCGCCATGTCCGCTTCCCCCGCCGCCCGATCCTCCCACGCCAAAGTCATCATCGTCGGATCTGGCCCGGCCGGCTACACCGCCGCGATCTATGCGGCGCGGGCGATGCTCGAGCCGGTGGTGATCGCCGGGTTCGAAGCCGGCGGACAGCTGATGATCACCACCGACGTCGAGAACTACCCAGGCTTCGCCTCGCCGGTCCAGGGTCCCTGGCTCATGGAGCAGATGCGCGCGCAGGCGGAAAATGTCGGCGCGCGGATGATCTCGGATCATATCGTCAAGGTTGAGCTTGACCGGCGGCCGTTCCGCCTGTTCGGCGATAGCGGCGAGGCTTATGTCTGCGACAGCCTGATCATCGCCACGGGCGCCAAGGCGAAATGGCTGGGCCTGCCGTCGGAACAGGCGTTCAAAGGCTATGGCGTCTCGGCCTGCGCCACTTGCGACGGATTTTTCTACCGCGGCAAGGATGTAATCGTCGTCGGCGGCGGCAATTCCGCAGTCGAGGAAGCCTTGTACCTCAGCCATCTCGCCGCGCGGGTGACGGTGGTCCATCGCGGCTCGGCCTTCCGGGCCGAACGCATCCTTCAGGAGCGCCTGTTCAAACGGCCGAATGTCGAAATCATCTGGGATCACGTCGTGGACGAGATCCACGGCTCCGACAATCCGCCCGGCGTCACGCATGTCACCTTGAAGAACGCCGTAACCGGCGCGCTCCAGCCGATCGAGGCGCATGGCGTCTTCGTGGCGATCGGCCACAAGCCCGCGTCGGAACTGTTCGCCGGCCAGCTCGACATCAAACCGAACGGCTATATCCAGACCGCTCCGAATTCGACCGCGACCAATATTCCGGGGGTCTTCGCCGCCGGCGACGTGACCGACGACATCTATCGCCAGGCGGTGACGGCGGCGGGCATGGGCTGCATGGCCGCGCTCGAGGCCGAACGCTGGCTCGCGGCCGAGGAGCATCGCCGGATCGCCGCGGAATAGGCATCAAATTTCCGCGCGTTCCTCTGGCGCCGTTGCAGTTTCAAGGATTTGCGTCATCCTCCCGGCGGACAGCGCGCCTCAAGACGCGCCGGCGCGGGCAATTACGCCCGCACGGGGGACTTTCCATGAACGCAAGCCGCAATTTGCTTTACGCTTTATTTTTCGCCGCCGCTGCCAGCCTGCCCGGAGCGGCCTATGCCCAGACCGCCGCGCCTGCGCCCTCGAGCGCAGCAAAACCCGCCGCCGCGCCGGCCAAACCGGCGGCGGCGCCCGCCAAGGCCGCGACTCCGGCCGCCGCGCTGCTGGACATTAATTCGGCGAGCGAGCCCGAGCTTCAGGCGCTGCCCGGCATTGGCGACAAGCGCGCCGCCGACATCATCAAGGGGCGGCCCTACAAGGGTAAGGACGAGCTGGTGCAGAAGAAGATTATCCCGCAGGGCGTGTACGACAAGATCAAAGGTCAGATCATCGCCAAGCAAAAATAGGCGCCGCGCATTTTCAGAAACCTTTTTTATCACGCCCGCCTGCAACCTTTGCGGGATATTCGGTAGCGTTCCTCCACCCCGGATCTCCGCCCGCGCAGGCGCCGCTCTTGCCGAGCGCGCCGGGCCTCGGCGTTCGGCTATAAGCGAAGGGGTCGTTCGCCGCATTCAACTGTCGTCGCAGCTGTGCTAATCGCCATTGCTTACGCAACGCCAGCCGCGCGCCCGCGCGGGCGAAAAGGATGACTTCATGTTTCCAAAGCCAGCGCCGCAGCTCTTTCCCAACACGCTCGCCTATGAGACGACGCCGATGGTGAAGCCGACCGGCTTTCGCGAATATGACGCGCGCTGGCTGTTCGAGAAGGAAATCAATCTGATGGGGGTCCAGGCGCTGGGCCTCGGGCTTGGGACGCTGCTGCGCGAGATGGGCGTCAAGCCGGAGCTCGTCACCGGCCACGACTTCCGCTCCTACTCGTCTTCGATAAAACTCGCCATGATCACGGGGCTGATGGCGGCCGGCGTGAAAGTGCATGACATCGGCCTCGCTCTGTCGCCGATGGCCTATTTCGCGCAGTTCGAACTTGACGTTCCCGCCGTCGCCATGGTCACGGCGTCGCATAATGACAATGGCTGGACCGGCGTGAAGATGGGCGCGCAGCGGCCGGTGACCTTCGGGCCGGACGAAATGGGCCGGCTGAAGGACATCGTGCTCGCCGGCGCCTATAGCTATGCCGATGGCGGCTCCTATCGCTTCGTCGCGGATTTTCCGGCCCGCTACGCCGCCGATCTGACAAACCGGCCGAAACTCAAGCGCAAGCTGAAAGTCGTCGCCGCCTGCGGCAATGGCACGGCGGGCGCCTTCGCCCCGGCGATTCTCGAACAGCTCGGCTGCGAGGTGATTCCGCTCGACGTCGAGCTCGACTTCAATTTCCCGCGCTACAATCCAAATCCCGAAGACCTTGAAATGCTGCACGCTATGGCGGCCAAAGTGCTGGAGACGGGCGCCGACGTCGGCCTTGGCTTTGACGGCGACGGCGATCGTTGCGGCGTCGTCGATGACAAGGGCGCGGAAATTTTCGCCGACAAGATCGGCGTGATGCTCGCGCGCGACCTCTCAAAGCTGCATCCCGGCGCGACATTTGTCGTCGACGTCAAATCGACCGGCCTGTTCGCCACCGACCCCGACCTCCTCAGCCGCGGCGTCAAGGCGGATTATTGGAAAACCGGCCATTCCTACATCAAGCGGCGCGTGAGCGACCTTGGCGCGCTCGCGGGTTTTGAAAAATCCGGTCATTTCTTCTTCAACGCGCCGGTCGGGCGCGGATACGACGATGGAATTTTGACCGCGATCCATGTCCTTGACATGCTCGACCGCAACCCCGGCAAGTCCATGTCGGAGCTCTACGGGGCGCTGCCGAAAACCTGGGGCTCGCCGACCATGTCGCCGCATTGCGACGACGAGACCAAATATGGCGTCGTCGAAAAGACGCTGGCCCGGCTTTCCGCCCTTGAGGCCGAAGGCGCGAAGCTGACGGGCCAGAAAATCAAGAGCCTCGTCACCGTCAACGGCGTCCGGGTCACCGTCGAGGACGGCACCTGGGGCCTCGTGCGCGCCTCCTCCAACAAGCCCGAACTCGTCGTCGTCGTCGAAAGCCCCGTCTCGGAAGCGCGCATGCGCGAAATGTTCCACGCGGTCGATGCCATCTTGCGGGAGAACCCCGAAGTCGGCGCCTATAATCAGACGATCTGACCCTGCCGTGGGGACAGCGCTCAACGCGCTATCCCCACCGCGGCGCCCTTGCCGGCGTCAATCCTTGCCGACAAGCGTTCGCGTCGAGGCCTGTTTGGTGCTGTTTGCGATCGTCGTGTCTTTCAGGATCGTGGAGACGAAGCCAGGGGAATTCGCCGCCTTTGCGTTCCAGATCGTCGTATCCATGGCTCCGGTGCTGAGGTTGTAGTTGACCGCGCAATTGGCGCAGCTGTTGCCCTGCCATACAGTTCCCCACATGGCCCCATTCCCTTCCTCGACATAGGCGCCGCCGCCCGGATTTTGATAAAAGGTCAGGTGATTGTAGCCTTCCCCGAATGTGTAGGGAAAGGTGCCGCTGCGCGCCGTGATCTGATTGTTGCGGGCCTCGGCGGCGAGCACGCTTTTGCCCCAGAATACATTCTGCGTCATCATGACGAAGCCAATCGAGACATATGACGGATAGTTGCCGTTGAGATTCTTCAGGACATTGCCGTTGATCTCAATATTGCGCGCGACATTAAAAAAGTTCCGTCCCGCGCGCTGATTGGCCTGCGACGGCAGGAGATAGATGCCGCCATTGTTGGTGAGCTGGTTGCCGATGACGGAGACGTTGAGAAAGACGCCATGATACATGGCGACCCCGATCGGATTTCCGACCATCGTGTTGTTGCGGATGATGGCGTTCTCATAGGACGGAGCGGAGATCGTGAAATGATCCCCCGCGGCCGGAACGACGTCGAAGGGCGGGTCGACTGTAAAGCTGTTGCCGTTCTGCGCGAAGATCTTGCGCCACTGACCGGCGCCGGCGCCGCTGACGATGACGACTTTCGAATTCGGGTAGGTTTTCCAGGCGCAGGCTCCAGAGCATTTCGAATCGTCGGCTATGGTCGCGGCGCTCGCCGTGGTGACGGTCCCGAAGTCCTCACGCGGCGAGCCGCCGCCGCCCTCGTTCAGAATGGTCTCGCCATCGCCCGCATTATATTGAATGACGCCGTCCGAGGTATCGAAGACATTGTTCTGAAACACGATATTTGTGCCGAAGTTCAGCGAGACCTGCCTTCCGCCGGCGGCCGTCCTCGATAGCACGTCGCCCAGCCTGATCGGCCTCACGATCCACGGCCAGGAGAGCTGGTCCGGCCCCGCGATCACCGTATCCGACGCGCTGCGCGTGAAGTGGTTGTTCTCAAAAATCGCGTTGACGAGATCCCCGAAGGCGTTCTGATTGCTCGCCCATCTGATCGTGTTGTTCTTGAGCGTCAGATTGGTGGCGTTGGTGATGAGCAGCGCCCCCGCTCCGCTGCCGTTCCAGGAGTTGATCGCCTGCTTGAATGTTGAATTGAGGATGGCGATGCGATCGCCCCTGAGGTTGATTGAAAATCCGGTGCCGAGATCCCATATCACTCGCTGGATGATGACCTTCGAGACCGGCTGCTGCCAGGTTCCAAGATTGGTCGTCGTGCTCGTCTTGTCCTGATTTTGCAAGGTGAGATCGACGAAGCCGGTCATCGACGCGCCTGCGCCGATGATGAACCCCGGCTTCGTCGCCGTGTAGATGATCTTCGTCGCCGACGCGCTCTGTCCCTGCAGCAGCACGTTGGACGTCAAACTGATGCTGGTGGAGCCGATATTATAGGTTCCCGCCGGCAAATAGACGACGCCGCCGTAACGCGCCGCCGCGTTGATCGCCCCCTGAATGGCCGGTCCGTCGTTTGTCTTTCCGTCGCCTTTGGCCAATGTCGCCAGAACGACGTCCGTTCGCACATTGAAGACATGATGGTCGGCGAGGTTCGTTCCCTTGACGCCGGCCTTGTAGCCGGGACCATCGGCAGTGACGAAATCATAGGCCCATGGCTGCCCGATCGCGAAGCGGTCCATGCCCGTGGCGTGGCCAAGCACGCTCGCCTCGCTCAAGGCGCTCGCATAGCCATTTGAAACCAGAACCTTATAGGCATGCCCGGCGACAACGCCGGTCGGCGTTACGTCGAGCATATAGGCGTTGCTCGCCGAAACGCCGACGACCGCCTTGATCTGCGCTCCCGTGCCGATGTCGACAAGCGTCGCCGTCGGCGCGAGCGTCCCTACCGAGAGGTTGCGGCCGAAGATACGAAAATGCGCGCCGGTCGCGATGTCGGGATTGTCGAAATGATGAGGCTGAGGCGTGTTGATGAGAACATGCGGGCTGGTCGCCGCGCCATTTGCAACCCACACCTCATAGACGTCGAAGGCCGCAGCCTTGGGAACCTCCACGACGACGGTTGCGTCGTCTGCTGTCTTGACGGGCAGCTCCGTCGTCGCCGTTAACCGGCTGGGCTTCAGATAAACCCGTGGGGCCGAACCGAAGCCTGATCCGGCAAGGCTGAAGACATCGCCGGGCTTTGCCGAGAACGGCTTGTTGATGATGATTGGCTTTGCGGCGGAGTCGGCCAGCGCGGCGCCGGGCGGATTGATGGACAGGCCGATGAGCATGGCGGCGATGGCGAGGCGGCGGCGTCCTCGTCTTGGCGGCCACGGCTCAAGCGCGTGCGCCCTTGGCAAGAAGCATGTATAGATCGATCCAATTCGCAGCATATTTGCCTCCAATGAACGACAAGTTTGACTAATATTTCGCAAGAGCAGAAATACGAGCCAACGTTCTGTTCAACGGACAGCAACATGGAGCAGATACGTTACGTCATGCTCTATTCGTAACGGGTATATTATTGAATATTATCTGCTAAATTGTGCGGGCGACGGTCCTTACGCTGCGGCGTGACGTAAAGGAAGGCCGCGCCAATCGACGTCGGAGCGATGCAGGCTCCGCAGCGCCGCCTTAGCCCCAGAGGGCGGCGGAGGCCGGCAGAATGACGGAGCCTTCATAGACGAGCGCGTGCTCCCGATCCCGGGCGAGCAGCAGGGGACCGTCGAGATCGACGAAGCGGGCGCGCGCAGCGGCGAGAAGCGCCGGGGCCATGGCGAGCGAAGTGCCAACCATGCAGCCGATGACGATTTGAAAGCCGAGCGCTTCCGCTTCCGCCGTCATCGCCAGCATTTCGGTGAGGCCGCCCGTCTTGTCGAGCTTTATATTGACAGCGTCATATCTTGCGCGCAGCGCTTCGAGACCTTGCCGCGCATGGACGCTCTCGTCGGCGCAAATGGGAATTCCGCTCGGTCGCCGCGTCAGCGCCGCGTCGCGTCCGGCCGGCAGCGGTTGCTCGATCAGCGCGACCCGCGCCGCCTCGCAGGCGGCGAAATGGGCGGCAAATTCCTCTTCGCTCCACGCCTCGTTGGCGTCGACGATCAGCGTCGCCGCGGGCGCCGCCGCGCGCACGGCCGCGATGCGGGCCGGATCTTCCGAACCGGCAAGCTTGATTTTGAGCAGGGGGCGCGCCGCGGCGTGCGCCGCAGCGGCGGCCATTTCCTCGGGCGCGCCGACTGAGATCGTATAAGCGGTGACGACTGGAGCCGGCGCGGCGAGCCCGGCGAGTTCGAAAGCGCGCCGCCTGCTGCGCTTGGCCGCAAGATCCCAAAGAGCGCAGTCGAGCGCATTGCGCGCCGCCCCCGGCGGCAAGAGCCGGCCAAGCGAGGCGCGGTCCGCCCCCTGTTCGATCTCGGGGCGCACGGCTTCGATCTGCGCCAGCACGCTGTCGACGCTTTCGCCGTAGCGGGCGTAGGGCACGCATTCGCCGCGGCCTCTTGCGCCGCCGTCGACGTCCTCGTCCGCGATCGTCGCGAGCACGACGACCGCTTCCGTCTTCTGCCCACGGGAAATGACGAATTTGCCGGCGATGGGATATTTTTCGACAGCGACGGAAAGTTTTGACGCGCGTTTTACCATGAGCGTTGATCGCAAAATCCGCGCCCCGGGGCAATTGCGGCCGGCGCTGGATATGTCGCAGGCCGCGCCGCCGGCCGCTGCTCGCCTCGACTTCGCCGCGGCTGACGGCTACATGCAATAGGATGCGGGCGTCCGCGTGGAGCTTGACGCTTGCAGCCTGACCCCTGGAGCTGACCTTGGACGTTGCGCAAGGCCCGACATTTTCGAGCGAACCCTCCGAAGAGGGCGTTCGCCTGAAACTCGCCGGCCATTGGACGCTTGACGCTTGCGCCGACATCGAGGAGGGCGCGCAGGCGCTGGTCGGCGCCGGCGCCGGCGCAAAGCACGCCATATTCGACCTTGCCGGCGTCCAGCGCATGGACACCGCCGGGGCCTGGCTGATCGACGGCGCGCGGCAGCAGCTCGACGCCAAAGGCGTTTCGGCCGATTTCGCCGGCGGCCGACCGGAAATCGACATTCTGCTCAAGGAAGCCCATTTCCGCAGCTTCGAACAGCCGCCCGGGCGCAAGGGCTTCTACATCGTGACGCTGCTGGCCGACGTCGGCGAAAGCGTCGTCGCCTCGGGGCGCGATATTTATCGCGGCGTCGAATTTCTGGGCGAGGTGGTCGCCTCGATCGGCAAGAGCGTCATCCAGCCGGCCCATTTCCGCGGCACGGCCCTGGTCGCCCAGATTGAGACGATCGCCTTGCGCGGCGTGCCGATCATTGTTCTCATCAATTTTCTCGTCGGGGCGATCGTCGCGCAGCAGGGCATTTTCCAGTTGCGGCGGTTCGGCGCGACGATCCTTGTCGTCGATCTCATCGGCATTCTGATCTTGCGCGAATTGGGCGTGCTGCTGACCGCGATCATGATCTCCGGCCGCTCCGGCTCGGCGATTACCGCCGAACTCGGCTCGATGAAGATGCGGGAGGAGATCGACGCGCTGGTCGTGATGGGGCTGCGCCCGATCGACGTCTTGATCGCGCCGCGCATCCTCGCCCTCATCCTGAGCCTGCCGCTGTTGACCTTCCTCGCCGACATGGCGGCGCTCGCCGGCGGCATACTCGTCTCCTGGCTCTATGGCGGCATCACGCCGAAAAGCTTCATCGCTTTGCTACCCGAGGCGATCGCGCTGCGCACCTTCCTCAGCGGCCTCATCAAGGCGCCCTTCATGGGGCTCATCATCGGCCTCATCGCCTGCATGGAGGGACTCGCCGTCGCGGGATCGGCCGAATCGCTCGGCCGCCAGGTGACGGCCTCGGTGGTGAAATCGATCTTCATGGTGATCGTCGTCGACGGGCTGTTCGCCGTCTTCTTCGCGACGATCCGGTTTTAGGCGGCCTGATGCAGACCTCGTCTTCGCCGCCCGCGCCGCAAGTCGCGCCTGCGCCAAAAAAGCGCAGCCGCGCCAATCCCCCGCGCCGCTGCGCCGGAGATCGCGATCAGCGTGCGCGGCCTTGTCGTCGGCTTTGGCGAAAAACTTGTTCTCGACGGGCTCGACCTCGATGTGCGGCGCGGCGAGATCCTGGGCTTCGTCGGCGGCTCCGGCACCGGAAAATCCGTGCTGACCCGGACCATTCTCGGCCTTATTCCGAAACGCGCTGGCAAAATCGAAGTGTTCGGCTCCGATCTCGACAAGGTCAGCCGCATCGAATTCGACGCGCTGGAGCGCCGCATCGGGGTGATGTTTCAGGGCGGCGCGCTGTTTTCGGCTCTTACGGTAAAGCAGAATGTGCAGGTGCCGATGCGCGAGCATCTGAACCTCTCGCGACGTCTCGCGGACGATCTCGCCATGCTCAAGATCGAGCTTGTCGGCCTGTCGCCGGACGCGGCGGACAAATTTCCGTCGGAATTGTCGGGCGGCATGATCAAGCGGGCGGCGCTGGCGCGTTCGCTCGCGCTCGATCCCGAGCTTTTGTTTCTCGACGAGCCGACCTCCGGCCTTGATCCGATCGGAGCGGCCGAATTTGACGATCTCATCACGACCCTGCAAAAGACTCTCGGGCTCACGGTCTTTATGGTGACGCATGATCTCGACAGCCTCTATTCGGTCTGCGATCGCATCGCCGCCCTCGCCGACAAAAGGGTGATCGAGACGGGGCCGATCGAGACAATGCTCGCATCGGAGCATCCCTGGCTCAGGGCCTATTTTCACGGCAAGCGGGCGCGCCAGCTCAGCGCGTCGACGATGCGGAAAACGGCGCAGGGGGATCGGCCATAGGCCGCTTTGCGCCCGCATGAAACCATTCGGTCGATAGAAATCGGCCCGGATTCAAAAGCTTGAGCGTTTTCCTATCGATCAGATTTAATCAATCTGATCGGAATATGCTCAAGGCCAGCGGGGCTCCGTCAGGTGGGCGATCCTCGGCGCGGCTTTAAGGAACAGGACAAGGCGTCTCGATGGAAACAAGAGCCAATTACGCTCTGATCGGCGGCTTCACCCTCGCGGTGGTGGCCGCCGCCTTCGCCTTCGTCCTGTGGTTCTCGGGCGGAGAGAAGGCCGGCGGCCAACACGTCTATAGGGTCGTCTTTACCGGATCGGTGTCGGGTCTCTTGCGCGGCGCGGCCGTCCTTTTCAACGGCGTCAGGGTCGGCGGCGTGACCAAGATCGACTTTGTTCCCGATAGTCCGGGAAAGGTCTACGCGCTGATCGAGATCGACGCCCGCGTGCCGATCCGGGTCGACACTAAGGCGCGGCTCGAGACCACCGGCCTCACCGGCGTCGCCAATGTCGCTCTCTCCGGTGGTTCCGAGGACGCCAAGACGCTCGAGCCCGGCCCCGACGGGGCGCCGCCCACAATCATCGCCGAACGTTCCGATTTCCAGGATCTGATCGAGAGCGCGCGCAAGATCGCCGGGCAAGCGACGGAGTTTCTTGACCGGACCAACAAGGTGCTCGACGAAAATTCCGGCTCGATCACCGCTTCGGTCAAGAATATCGAGAAGTTTTCCGACGCGCTCGCCGCCAATTCCGACGGCTTAAAGGATTTTCTCGGCTCCATGGCCGACGTCGGCCGCGCCATCAAGCCGCTGACCGCGCAGCTCGAAACGCTCGCCGATAACGCCAATAATGTGATCAAGGCGGTCGACCCGGCGCAGGTGAAGACGATCGTCTCCGACTTCGCCCAGATGTCTGGCAAGCTCAATTCCGCAGCCGATAAGGTCGACAGCGTGCTGACCAATCTGAACGGCTTCCTTGCGACCGGAGACAATAAGGGCGTGTTCGACGAGATCGCCGCGGCGGCGCGCTCGATCCGCAAGCTCGCAGACGACGTCAATGCGCGCTGGAAGGATATTGGCGGCAATCTCGCCCGCTTCAGCGGGTCGGGCCTGCGCCAATATGAAGCGTTGGCGACCGATGGGCGCAAGACGCTCGATCTGCTCAATCAGGCGATCCGCTCGATCGAGCAGAACCCGCAGCAATTCATCTTCGGCAAGAAGCAGCAGATTCCGGACTACCCGGGCCTGCGCTAGAGAGCCGATGCGTTCTGAACTGAATCGCCGTCCACTCTTGACCGTTTAGTTTGGGCGCATAATCTTGTCGAAAAAGTCTGCAACTTTTTCGGATCATGCTCTAATCATCCATCCTGCTGACGCCCTTTTATATAAGGCCTCTCTTTGTTCCGCCGATGGATGCATGATCTTCTTTGAGCCGGGCGCGCTCCGCCAAACCGCTTCGCGTCTCGCCGCCCTGCGTCCGGGGCGGCTGATGATCGTCTTTGCGTCGGCGGGAATTTTGGCGGCCTGCGCCTCCGCGCCGCCGGCGACCTTCGATCTCGACGCCGCTCCGACCGGTTTTTCAGCGAAGCAGGCGCGCCGGGCCCAGATCGCCATCGCCGCCCCCTCCGCCCTGCCTCCGGTCGATTCCAACCGGATCGTCGTTCGCGTCGGCGAGGATCAGATCGCCTTGCTGGCCGGCGCCGCCTGGTCCAACCAGCTGCCCGCGCTGTTGCAGGCAAAACTCATCGCGAGTTTTCAGAACGCCAGCCTGATCCGCGCCGTAGTCTCGCCCGGAATGCCGGCCGATTACGAATTGCGCAGCCAGATTCGCAGCTTCGAATATGTGGCGGGCCGCGGCGCGGTCTTCGTCGAAATCTCGGCGCAGATCGTTGGCGGCGCGGGCCGCATTGTGGCAGGAAAGATTTTTTCCGCGACCGCCCCGGCGCCCGCCAATGACGGCGCGACGGTCGTCGCCGCGCTGAACGCCGCGACGGCCGACGTCATGCGCCAGATCGTGCGTTGGACCGCGCCGCAGATTTAGGACGCAGCCTCGCCAAATCCCTCGAGCACGATCTTGCCGCGGGAGGAGCCGCTCTCAAGGAGCTTATGCGCGCGTTTGAGGTTTTTCGCGTTGATCGCGCCAAACGTCTCGGCAAGCGTGGTGCGCAAGGCGCCCTGATCGACAAGCCGCGAAACCTCGTTCAGCAGCGCGCCCTGCGCCGCCATGTCGGGCGTTGCGAAGGTCGAGCGTGTGAACATCGACTCCCAATGGATCGAAACGCTCTTGCTTTTGAAGGGATTGACGTCGATCGCAGCAGGATCGTCGATGAGGCAGAAGCGGCCCTGCGGCGCGATCAGCTGCACGATCTCGGCGAGATGAGCCTCGGTGTTGGTCGTCGAGAACACAAAAGGCGGCGCGCCAAGACCCAACGCCGCGACTTCGGCCGCGATCGGCTTGCGATGATCGACGACGTGATGCGCGCCAAGTTCAAGCGCAAAGGCCCGGGTCTCGGGCCGCGAAGCTGTGGCGATGACGGTCAGACCGGTGAGCTTCCGCGCCAGCTGCACAGCAATCGACCCAACGCCGCCGGCGCCGCCGATGATGAGGATCGCCGGCGCCTCGCCCGTGACCGGTTCCTTTGCCCGCAGCCGATCGAAAAGCGCCTCGAAGGCGGTGATCGAAGTCAGCGGCAAAGCGGCGGCTTCAGCAAAGCTGAGCGAAGCGGGCTTGCGCCCGACCAGCCGTTCGTCGACGACATGAAGCTCCGCATTGGTCCCCTGCCGCCCGATCGCGCCGGCGTAAAAAAACCGCGTCGCCCGGCTTGAACAGGCTTGCGTCGGGGCCCGTCGCGACGACGATTCCAGCGGCGTCGAATCCCAGAATTTTCCAGGCGCCGACTTCGGGCGCGGCGTGGCGCCGGACTTTCGTGTCGACAGGGTTGACGGATATTGCCTTCACGGCGACGAGAAGATCGCGCCCGAAAGGTTCAGGATCATCGACCTCAATGTCAACGAGAGCCTCGTCTTCGTCGATTGGCAGGGATTTCTGATAGCCGACGGCGCGCATCTTCATCCTCCTACGCACTTCTGGTAGGAAATGACGCGTATAAGCAATGTCTGCAAGAACGCACATAAAGAGCCGATAGTGTTGAAATGGATACCATTACGCCGCGTAGCCGCCACAAAAGGCTCGATTGCAGCCCCGGCTGCGCGGTGGAGGCCACGCTCGGCTTCATCAACGGCAAGTGGAAAGGCGTGGTGCTGTTTCACCTGTTCGAAGGCGTATTGCGGTTCAATGAGATCCGGCGCCGGCTGCCGAATGTGACGCAGCGGATGCTGACGAATCAATTGCGCGAGCTTGAGGCAGACGGGCTCATTTCGCGGAAAATCTATCCGGAAGTGCCGCCCAAAGTGGAATACAGCCTGACCGCCCGCGGCCGCAGCCTCGAACCGGTCATCATGGCGCTGAAGGCCTGGGGCGACGCAAATGTCGATCTCGCGCCAGGCCGCGTCGCGCCGGCAGAAGCGGAGGCGTGACGTCTTCCCTTAAAGCCGATCCGCGATCGAGGTTTTCGGCGGCTCATTGATTGGCGCGAGGCCTTCGGCGAAATCGCCCGTCAGATCGACGATCGCCTGCGCGAAACGCGAGGCGTCGCCAAGGGTCGAAAAGGGCGCCGTTGCGATCGCCATCCGCCGCCACAGCGCTTCGTCGCTATCGATCAGGCCCATGAAATAGGCGAGTCCCTCCGGATTGTCAGGCTCGATCACGAAGCCATTGACGCCGCTGCGCACCAGCAGATCGCGCGCGCCGCAATTTTCCGAAACGATGACCGGCAGCCCCATCGCCTGCGCCTCGATCACCACATTGCCGAATTGCTCCTGCGTGCTCGGCAAGATCAGCGCGAGCGTCTTGCCAAGGATCGGGCAGACTTCATCGATCTGCAGAAAGCCGCGAAAGATCACGCTGTCCGAGAGGCCGAGCCGGGCGGCTTCATCGCGCAATTCGGCATCGAGCGGGCCCGAACCGCAAATATGCAGTTGGCGCGGATGCGCCGCTCCAGCGCGATACAGCGCGTAGGCGTTAAGCGCCATGGAAAGGTTTTTCTTCGGCACCATACGCGAGACGATGGTGAAATGGCGCGCTGCGAAAGGGGGACCATCCGGCGCCCGGTCGACGCCGGAAAGCCTCCTGATCCGATCAGTCGACAGCGTGTCGTAATTGAGGACGATTCGTTTTTCCGGAAGGCCCAGGAAACGGAAGTAATCGGCGGCCCGCGTGCCCGACGCGACCGCCCCCGTATAGGGCAGATAGAAAATTTTCTTGATAAGTTCGCGCCCGACGTAGCGGCGATAGTCGTCGTACTTCGAATCATTCATCACGAAGACCCGGCTTCCGGTCAGCCGCAGCAGCGCCGCCGTTAGGAAGATCGAGGGCGACTCATAGTGGCAGAAAAAGAAATCCGCCCGGCGCAAGGCGAAACAGGTTCGCGCCAGAGTGTAAAACTTTCGCAGGAAGGAAACTTCGTCAATCTTCTTGCCGTGAAACAGCGTCTTCTTTTCGAATTTTGTGCCGGATTCGGAGTTCCATTCATAAACTTGGCTGTTTCCACCAAGTTCAAGCCCGATGACTTTCCGCCCCCCGCCGACTCGCGACGCCACGGCGTCGCAGCGATCGGAGTGGATGGGACCGAAATTTTCCCAGACGAATACGATGGACGCCATGGTCATCTATGCATCGCCAAATCCATTTGCCATCGTCGGGTATCCAACACAGCGGCCGACCCTGTGCAAGAACCATTCTGGGCGCGGTGGCCCACGGCATCCTTTTTCCGTCACATCGCGGCGCGCGCTTTTTTGCCATTTGCAGCGTGCGCTCAACGCGCCCCGTCGACCAGCGATCGAAGACGAAACAATCCGGGCGCCTTTAATTATCAAGGCAACCGTCTGGTTCCAATCGCTCTATCGCCAGGCGCCATCATTGCCCGCTAAAGTTGCCGACATTCGACAAGAGCAGCCGCCGACCCGCCGAGGTCACGACGCTATGGCCCCAGCAAGCTCGGTATCCGCAAATTTATACTTTTCAGATGCTTTGCCGAAAACGGGAACGGCGTCAATACACCACGCTCCTGCCGTCGCGACAGCGGCTTCGCGGCCAGCAAAGACGCGAAACTGTGAAATCGCATGAAAAAGGCCGAAATCACAATTTCGGATGACCAAATCCTCGCGAGCGACAGAAAACCCCGCAAATTCTTGACGCAAATCGGGCTCACGGCACCTTTGGGACGTGGCGGAGCCTCATTCAATTTGGCGAGAGAACGCGGCCCACACGCGCTGAT
This sequence comes from Methylocella silvestris BL2, assembly GCF_000021745.1. Classification (NCBI taxonomy): domain Bacteria; kingdom Pseudomonadati; phylum Pseudomonadota; class Alphaproteobacteria; order Hyphomicrobiales; family Beijerinckiaceae; genus Methylocella; species Methylocella silvestris. The sequence continues at coordinate 3,076,468 of NC_011666.1, read as the reverse complement.
TGAAACGATTTATCCTTTTGGACCGCCGCGCGACACGCCGACTTTCGCCGGACGAAGCACCCGCTCGCCGATCACATAGCCAGGCTCGATCACTTGCGTCACCGTTCCGTTCGGCACGGATTCGTCGGGCTGCTCGAACAGGGCCTCATGCAGATTGGGGTCGAATTTCTGGCCGGCAGGGTCAATCTTCTTGACGCCGAAACGTTCGAGGCGGGAGGCGAAGTCGCGCTCGGTCAGCTGCAAGCCCTCGATCAGGGTCTGCACCGCCGGCTCGGCCTTTGCCCGCGCCTCGGCCGGAACATTGGCGAGCGCGCGATGCAAATTGTCGGCGAAGGTCAGCATGTCGCGCGCAAAAGAGGTGACGCCATAGGTTTTCGCGTCGGCCACCTCCTTCTCGGTGCGGCGGCGCAAGTTTTCCATGTCGGCGAGCGTGCGCAGGAGCTTATCCTTGAGGCTCGTATTCTCGGCCTGAAGGTTCTCGAGCACGACGAAGGGATCTGGCTCCTGAGACGGCGCGCCCTGAGGCGTGTCTGCTTCGTCGGGACCGTTTTCCGCATTTTTAAGATCGTTCATGGCTCATTCTTTTGAAGCTTAAGGCAGTTCGGATATCAGTTCTGCGCGCGCAAAAATCAAGCTTTTCGCGGCGCGAAGGTTTTTCCGGGAACAGCAACCGAGCTTTCGCGACTAAATGCGCTATTTGCGAGCAGATTTTGGCGCAGACTCGCCTTTAGGTTGGTCGAATATATGAAGGATCTTGCGCCGCACCGCCTCTTGCCGCACCGGCTCGGTGATCTTCGTCCCCTCATTGTCCGACACATAGAACACGTCGGCGGCTTTCTCGCCGAAGGTCGCGATATGCGCCGAGCCGATATTGAGGTCGAGCTCCGAAATCGCCGTCGTCAGATCGAATAGAAGGCCCGGCCGGTCGAGGCCGGATACCTCCACGACGGTAAATCGGTTCGAAAGCGAATTGTCGAGCGTGACCTCTGGATGCACCTTGAAGGTCTTTTGCCGCGCTCCGGCCGAACCGACGCGGGCGGCGACCATATCCGTCAAAGTAATTTCCCCGGCGAGCGCATTTTCGACCGCGAAGGCGATGCGGCTCGCGCGGCGCAGCTCGTCCTCGTCGAAATCGAACTCCCGCGACACGACGATGGTGTCGAGCGCCATGCCGTCGGTCGTCGTGAACACCTGCGCGTCGACGATATTGGCGGAAGAGGCGGCGCAGGCGCCGGCGATGATCGACAGGAGATGCGGCGAATCCGGAGCGATCACGGTCAGTTCGGTGACCCCGCGCAACGGCTCGATGTCGATGTGCGTGACCGGCGCGCGCATCTCGACTTCCGTCATATTCAGCAGCTTGGCGTGCAGGATCTGCTGGTCAAGGTCGGCCTTGAGCCAATAGGCTGGCGGATGGCGCTGGGCATAGGCCTCGAAATCGAGATCCGACCAATTCGGCAGGCCGCGCCGCAGCTCAAGCTGCGCCTGGGCGACCCTGCGCCTGCGGTCGATCGTCGAATGACCGCCCGCGAGCACCATCTCGGTTTCCCAATAGAGGGTCCGCATCAGCTCCGCCTTCCAATGGTTCCAGACGCCGGGGCCGACCGCCCTGATGTCGCAAACCGTCAGGACGAACAGCATTTTCAGCCGCTCGAGCGTCTGCACCTTTTTCGCGAAGGTCACGATCGTCTGCCGGTCGCCAAGATCGCGGCGCTGCGCCGTGTCGGACATGACGAGATGGTTCTCGATCAGCCAGGCGACGGTCTCCGTCTCGGCGTCGCTCAGGCCGAGCCGCGGACAGACCTCGCGCGCAACCCGCGCCCCCGCGATGGAATGATCCTCGACGCGGCCTTTGGCGATATCGTGCAGGAACGAGGCGACGATCAGGGCGGTCCGGTTGCTGATCGTCTGCAAGATCTCGCTCGCCAGCGGGTGCTCGCCGGAATAGCGGTTCTGCTCCATGTCGGCGAGGTTGCCGACCGTGCGCAGGAGATGCTCGTCCACCGTGTAATGATGGTACATGTTGAACTGCATCAAAGCGACGATCCGGCCGAAATCCGGCACGAAGCGGCCAAGCACGCCCGCCTCATTCATGAGACGCAGCACGATCTCCGGCGTATTGCGCGACGTCAGAATGTCGAGAAACAGCAGATTGGCTTCCGGGTCGGCGCGAAGCTTGGCGTCGATGCGCTTCAGCGAGCGCGTCACGAGACGCGTTGCGTCCGGGTGAATGGCGAGCCCGTTGCGGTCGGCGACCCAGAACAGCTTGATGAGGTTGACCGGATTGGCTTCGAAGGCGTCGAGCCCGGCGACGGTGATGCGGCCGTTCTCGATGGCGAAATCGCCCGCCGCGATGGAGGCGGGCGGCGGCAGGAACGGGCCGAAACGGTCGAGCATGGCCATTGGCTTGGCCTGGCGCTCCTCAAGCGCGGCGCAGACGATGGCGGTGAGGTCGCCGACATCCTTGGCGATCAGGAAATAATGCTTCATGAACCGCTCGACGCTGGCGAGGCCAACGCGCTCGGAATAGCCGAGCCGCGAGGCGATCGGCAGCTGCAGGTCGAAGCTCAGCCGCTCCTCGGCGCGCCCTGTCATGAAATGAAGGTGGCAGCGCACCCGCCAGAGAAAGTCCTCGCAGCGACAGAACAGGCGATATTCCGCCTTGGAGAATAGGCCGGCGGCGACGAGCTCGGACGCCTCGCGCACCTCGTAGACATATTTCGCGATCCAGAACAGCGTGTTGAGGTCGCGCAGCCCGCCCTTGCCGTCCTTGACGTTGGGCTCGACGAGATAGCGCGAGCGGCCGGCCCGGGCGATGCGCGCGTCGCGCTCGGCGAGCTTGGCGGCGACGAATTCGGCGCCGGAGCCATGCACGATCTCGCGCTCGAACCGCGTCCGCATGGTCTCGAACAGCTTGGCGTCGCCCATCAGCATGCGCGCTTCAAGGAGCGCGGTCCGCACGGTGAAATCGGCCAGAGCCTCCTCGAGACATTCCTCGATGGAGCGGACCGAATGGCCGACCTTCTGTCCGAGATCCCATAATAAATAGAGGGTCGACTGAACGATTGCCTGGCAGCGCTCGCCCGGCTCCTTGTCCAGAAGGAAAAGCAGATCGATATCGGAGCCTGGCGCGAGGGTCGATCGGCCATAGCCGCCAACCGCTGCGATCGCGAACGGCTTTTCGGGCGCGCCCGCAATCGGCGGATGAAGATAGGTCACGACATAATGAAAGATCGCGGCGATCAGCTCGTCTTCAATATGGGCGAGCTGCCCGGCGCAGGCGAGGCCCCGCCCATTGGCCTCGAGCGCCGCGCGGGCGCGGGCGCGCCCGCGGTCGAGCGCCGCGCGCAGGATCGAAAGCACCGCGGCGCGCGGCGATTCCCCGGCGCGCTGCCCGTCCGTATGGAGCGCCGCGATCTCGGCGCGGACGCCGGCGCGATCGAACAGCGAACTCTGCGGCGGGGCGGACGCGCGGCGCCGCTTCGTTGGGGAAATCGTCTCAAGCATGCCGTCAAACATTCCGACTAGATCACATTCGTGCTTTTCAATCGACCCGATCCGAAAACAGGAACGTCATCGTTTCCAGCTATTCAGACCACGATATAGGTCCAGAAAGTCTCCGCATCTATTGGCGTCATGCTCTAGAAGCGGCCCTATCTTCGCCGGAGCCCCGCGCGCCGTCGCCGCCCACATGGGAGGAGACTATATTGATTTTTTCGTTCCGTCTCGCCTCGATCGCGTCCCATGCCGCAATCGCGAGATCCGGCCCGCCGACGCGCCTGATCGCCCGGACGCCGGTTGGCGAGGTGACATTAATTTCGGTCAGATTTCCGTCGATAACATCGATTCCAACGATAATCAGGCCAAGCCGTTTGAGTTCCGGCCCGATCGCCGCGCAGATGTCGCGCTCGCGGGGCGTGAATTCCGTCGCCGCCGCGGCGCCGCCGCGCACCATATTGGAGCGGATGTCGTTTTCAGCCGGCACGCGATTGACGGCGCCAAGCGCGACCCCATCGATCAGGATGATACGCTTGTCGCCGCGGCTCACGGCGGGAAGGAACTGCTGCACGACCCAGGGCTCGCGGAAGGTCGTTGCGAACAGATCGAACAGCGAGCCGAAATTCGGATCCTTTCGCGCGACCTTGAAGACGGCGGACCCGCCATGCCCGTAAAGCGGCTTCATCACCACCTCGCCATTCGCCTCGCGGAACTCCTCGATGGTTTTCTTGTCGCGCGAGATCAGCGTTTTCGGCATCAATTCGGGGAATTTCATGACGAACAGCTTTTCAGGGGCGTTCCTCACGCTCGCCGGATCATTGACGACGAGGACATGCGGCGGCAGCATTTCGAGGAGATGAGTCGAGGTGATATAGGCGAGATCGAACGGCGGATCCTGCCGCAGCAGCACCACGTCGACGCCGGCAAGATCGACAGGCTTTTCCGCGCCAAGCGTGAAATGGTCCCCGGCAATATCCCTGACCACAATTTCGCAGGCCAGCGCGAGGACGCGTCCGTCCGAGAAGGACAGCCTGTCCGGCGTGTAATAAATCAGGCGATGGCCGCGCGCTTGCGCCTCCAGCATCAGGGCGAAGGTCGTGTCGCCGGCGATATTGACCTTTTCGATCGGGTCCATCTGGACGGCGACGGTAAGCGGCATGGGTCTCTTCTTTCTAGGGCGCAATCAGATCGCGATAAAAAACATTCAACGTCTGCCCGGCGCTTAAGGCCTTTTCGCAGAGGACGCGTCTTCCGCACAAGGCGTCGGCGCGGGTCCGGCGTCAAGCCGCGACCTGCGGCGCGGCAGCGGAGATAACCCTACCCCGCCAGCGCGGAGGGCGGCTCCGTCTCCCGCCGCGGCGCGGAGCCCCCATCATCCCCCGGCGCCTGCGCAGACCCCTTGCCGCCCTCGCGCAGGATCGAGCGTTGCTGCCGGTCGATTGCATAGCGGGCATGCGCGAGGCCGACCGAAAAAGCGCCGCCTTCGGCGCCAGAATTAGTCCTGACGAACCAGGCGACAATGCCGTCCAGCTCCGTTTCGAGCTTTTCGAGTTGGCCGAGATCGCGCGTGCGCAACGCCTCGTCGGCGACGCCGATCAGGCGATCGATCCGCGCCATCTCCTCGTGCGATTTGCGGCGGGAGAACCGGCTGATGGCGAGCGCGATGACCGAGCCGACTGCGCTCAGCGCCATGCCGCCCATGTAAAAATAATCCTGGAACTTGTCGAAAAAGCTTTGCTCGCCGTTCTCCAGATAGGAGGCGACGCCGGGATGCACGGGCAAAATGGGATTTTTGTCGTCGGTGTCCGGGGCCTCGATCTGCGCCGCGAGCGGCGACACCTGCATCAGCCTGGTCTTGGCGGTGAAAAGCGATTGGGCGATCGCGCCGGCGACGATATCGAACATCGAATTTGGCGCGGCGAGCCGGTAGGTTACGGCGAGCGCCGTCACGGTATCGTCCGGCGTCGGCGGCCGGCCCTTGAAGGCCCCGGCGGGGACGTCGATCGATTCGAAGGCTGGAAAGCGCTTGTTGATCGCGTCCGCCTCATCGACGGCGAGGATTTTCGGGGCCCCTCTCGTCGCCGCTTTGATCGCGGCGACGACATCGACGACCTCGCCCGGTCCGATCGGCCCGATCGCCAGCGCTGCACCGATGCGCTTGTCCGCGACCGCATGGCCTATTTCGTCCAGCGGCAGCACGACGCGCCGCACGCTTTGCGCTGGTATGTCGTAAAAGCTCAGAATGACGTCGAGAGCCGCCGAATTATAGGCCTGCAGCGGACCCTCGACGAGGCCGATGGTTTTGCCGGCGAGATCCGGTATTTTCTCGATTGGCGATTTGGCCGGCGTCACGATCGCGACGACGTCGCGGCGCAAAATGGCGATCGTCGCGCCATTTGCGGGGACGGCCGCGTCCGAACGGATAATCGCAAGATCTGCCTTATGGGTCTCGATCGCTTGGGCGCTCGCCGTCAGATCCGGCGTCGCCACCGGCTTGACGACAAGGCGGGGGTGCTGTTGCGAGAGCGTCGCCGCAAACGAATCGATCAACCGATGGGCGGGGCTGCCCGGCAGGCCCTCGGCAATGCGCAAGGTCGCATGCGGCGAAACAAAGCGGACGATGGCGAGGCTGGCCGCGGCGATCAGCAAAATAGCGGCGACCGTCAGCAACGCAGGACGCAATGGCTTTGGCCTCTGTTCCGCCGTCAGGCCGATCCGGCCAGGTCCAACGCCAACGAGCGCGATCTTCACCACTGCGCCGCGGCGGGCTCGCATTCTTTAGCGGGCGATTATGGACAATTCCATCAAGTTGTATTCGATCCACAGAATAAACGTCGCGGAGCCTGTCTAAAGCCTGGCCTTCAAAGTAGAAGTCTTGGCGTCCAATCGGCGCAAGACCCACAGCGGCCTGGACGCGGATATTGTAAACAGCCTGTCACGGCAAAAAAATCGGAGGAAAAATGCAACGGACCCTGCTCGCGGCCGCCACACTCGCAACGTGTCTTGCCGCGCCCGCCAGCGCGCAGGTGGCGACGCCGCTCAGCGCCTATGCCGACAAGGATGGCTACCTCGACGTCCAGACGCTCACTTGCGCGCAGCTTGCCGGCACCTATCAGGAAGACGCGAACTACCTCACCGCCTGGTATAGCGGATGGTACAATGGCCTCGCCAAGAAGCATTTCGCCAATATTCCGCGCAGCAAGGAAGCGGAGCATGAAACGATCGTCTATTGCAAGACGCACCCCGAGAAGACCGTCATCGAGGCGATCGGACTGGTCATCAAAGAATTCCGTGAAAAGAACGGCATCGAGATCAGTAAGTAAGAACGCCGCGGCCCAGCGCTGGCCACAACCTTTGGCTGCATCCCGGCCGGCGCGCAAGCGCCGCCGTGGCTGTAGCAGAATTGTAACGCATTGCGCAAATCATACAATCGCGCTTCGACTTGGAGTTATTTGCCTCGACTGACGCAACAACGTCCCTAGACTAGTCGGGCCGGGCAGGTTCGCGCCGGCAGGCAAAGCATGAAGGCGCCCTACCAATGCCCAAGGGGCAAAAAATAAAAGAATTCGTAGCCTTTCTATTTGCTAGTCTTACTCTTGGCTGCGAGGCGCAGGCCTCGGAATATGGACTCAGCCTGTATCAGCTGGGGTTGGTCCAGCCAGCGCCCGGCTATACGCCGCCACCGGGCCTTTATTTCTATGATTCTTACTATCTTTATACAGGCAGCGGAAATCTCTATCAGCACAGCCTGACCAAGGATCCGACCCGCGTTACCTATCAATTTGCGGCCAACCTCGCCATTTTCGCCTGGTATTCGGATCTCACCCTGTTTGGTGGCCGCCTCGGCTTTGCGACGACCAACGCCGTCGGTTCGGACATATCAAGCTATTCGACGCCCTTTGTCGACGCCGCCGGGATCAATCGGCGCAGCGACGTGCAGAAGACCGCAATTGGCTTCGCCGATTCCGAACTGACGGCGCTCCTCGGATGGCAGGCCGGCGATCAGCACTGGAAGCTGACCGCGAGCGGGTTCTTTCCGACGGGAAACTACCTCGCCGGGCGGCTGGCCCAGACCGGCCTCAACCGGCCCGCGATCGATGTCAAAGGCGCCTATACCTATCTCAGTCATGAAACCGGATTGGAGGCCTCGGCCGCGCTTGGCTTCACCATCAACGCGATCAATACCGCGACCGATTATTTGAGCGGCGTCGACATGCATTTTGAATGGTCGATCGGCGAGCATCTGCCGCTCGGCCTTTATTTCGGCGTTGGCGGCTATTTCTACCAGCAGATCACGGCGGACGCCGGCTCCGGCGCCGCAAAGTTCGGATCCTTTCAGGGGCGCGTCGCCGCGGTTGGACCGATCATCACCTATAAACTCAAGGCCGGAGACCAGTACATCGACCTCGCCGCCCGCTGGTACCATGAATTCGCCGCCTATAATCGCGTCGAAGGGGATTCGATCTTCGCGACCCTCGGTTTCCCGCTTTGGACGCCGCCGCCGGCGCTGGCGCAGAAATAGGAACAAAGCGGCGGCGGCGGATCTGCAAGGCCTCTTGCCACGCGAACGGCAAGCGGCTAAGTCTGCGTCGCCGAACGGCCCGAGCGCCCGCGAGCCAGTCCTCGCCGCGCCCTAAAGCCGTCAGCATGCGCCCGTAGCTCAGCTGGATAGAGCACTAGACTACGAATCTAGGGGTCAGGAGTTCGAATCTCTTCGGGCGCGCCAAATATATCAATATGTTGCGTTCCGTCTGGCGAATGCCTGCTTCCCAGAAGTCTCTGATGGGAAGCATATGGGAAGCAGATCGAATGCCCGGCGGCCGGTGAGCGGGCTGCCGCATTCACCTAAGACGACTTGCCGCATTCACCTAAGACGACTTGAAGAGCCGGGCCAAGGGTCCAGCTTCTTTGGCGACCGGGGGCCCCGGCGGAACGAAAATCAGCGCACATCCGTGACGATCACCACCGGCCGATCTCCAAATTGGCCTTGAAAATGTCGGAACCAAAGTATTCCGAAAACCTTCCGTGAAGAGGGCAGATCCAGGGGGAACTCCCGCCGTATTTGAATGCAATGAGCAGTTCAAATGGTCGATCTATGTGTGGAACCCGACATTATCGTTTTAATTGTTGAGGATGAGCCACTGCTGATGCTGCTGGCGGTCAGTATCGTTGAAGACGCCGGGTATGTCGCTCTCGAAGCTGGCAGCGCCGCCGCCGCCATCATTATCTTGGAAAGCCGCACCGATATCCGGATTGTGTTTTCTGATGTCGGCCTTCCCGGCGATATGGATGGGTTAAAACTCGCAAACCTTATCCGTGATCGATGGCCGCCCATTGCTCTATTGCTTACCTCTGGCCGTCCTCTCCCCGGCTCGGGAGAGTTGCCGGCAGGGGGAATATTTATCCCAAAGCCGTATCAGAGCGAGGAGGTGACCGACGCTCTGCATGAGCTGGCGGCTTAGTCTTGATGCTCGCAATCTCACGCGTGCGGTTCAGGCGTCGCGCGCTCCGGCAAAGAAAGTCCAATTCGTCGCGAAGGAAATAATCATCCAGCGGATTAAACCCCCGCGTGATTTGTTTGGCGGACATCATTTCAGTGAAGATCGACGCCCAGCCGGAGTGTTGACCCGAATTCGCGAGCTGGCGCGCAATCTTCATCGCTTGTTGGCGCTGCGCTAGAGTTGACATTCATGCCTCCCGTGACGGCACGTTCACGAACAGATGCCGGGCAAAGGTCGCCCGGCCCAATTCAATGCAATGACGACGTCTCATTTTGTCTCTGGCGCCATTTTGTCGCTTGGATGAGCCCCGCTTTGCGAACCGCTCTTCCCTTCGACATTGGGCGTTTCGGCAGCTGCCGGCGACCCCGCCATTCCACCGTTACCTGTTGCGCCTTTATCCGTAGCGTTCGCATCGCTGCCCGCAGCAGGTGGAGAAGTTTTGGTCGTGGAATCCGCAAGAGCCGCTCCGCCCGTCAATAAAGTAGCGAGAACGGCGAAAGTCATGATTTGTCGATTCATTGGTTTCCTCCCTGGTCAGTTTATGGGGTTCGAACCAATTGCTTTGGCTTTCGTTCCTTGAGCCTAGCTTCAGGCGCGACGATGGATTCAGGTTCGTGTCAAAGGGCTTTTCCGGATCGCGCGCTAAAGCCGCGAGAGGAAGAATTTGGAGGGGACGTGAATGCATAAGCTTATGGTTGGACTGATGTCCGCGGTGCTTGGGTTTGCGATGCTGGCGCCGGAGCCGGCATCTGCGCAGCGCTGGAACGGCAGTGGCTGGAATTACGGAGGGTCGCGCGGTCACCAAGGCGGCTGGAGCGGCCACCGGCGCTGCCGCACGCAATGGATCAATGGGCGCCGCATAACTCGCTGCTGGTACGATGCAGCCTTAAATTGGTCGCGCGCCGAGCAAACAAGGCACGTGACTTCACACCGCCGATTTTTCGTGCTCCGCTTCGTGCGCTCAGAACGATTTAGAGAATGGCATGGCATAGACTTGGCGCGCTCTTAAGCAAAAGACTATAATACCCTAAGAGCATTTTAAGGACCCAGGCGCATGAGGGCGCGATTATATTTCGACATCTTGAAAAGGAGGTCGAAATGTCGGCAGGCGAATTTTCGTTTCAACACGCGGCCTTACCAATACAGTGGCGACGGTCACGTTTTTTGCTCACAGCTCTGGCTTGGATTTGCGCCATCGCGGTGACCGGCTTTCTCCTCTACGTGTCCGTCGAAGAGCAAGCAAAGCTTGGCGCCATCAGCCATGTTGAAGATTTACCCTCGGATTAATTCCAGCTGCTCTGCTGCATCGACCAACCGCTGAGCCGCCGCCAGCAGGCGCTTGGCCTGCCGACGCCGAAGTCGATTGACGCGGCTGCGAGGGCACCCAGAGTTCGCCGCGTAACCGTGACAGGGATTACACAGCTCGCCGCGAAGATAACTCGCCGCTCCGATTCGCCGTTGCCAACCCCGACGTTCGGTTCATTCTGCGCAGCGAGAGAGTTGGACCATCATCCCGGGGCGCGGAAGCAAGTCTCGATGGTCCGCTCTCTCACCATTATTTGATCCGCGCCGGAGCGTGATGCAGGCGAGGATCACGGCGCTGCGCCAAACGCGCTTTGTTGGGCCGCGATCTTTTGCAGCGATGAGGCGATGGTCGCCATGGCCGTACTGAAAGATACGTCGCTGCCATTATAGGGAGTCGTATTACAGAGCTCGGCGCACTCTTCTAGAGCCAAGAATGACGCAAGGGCGATCACGCCTTCGATTGTGGCGGGCTCCGTCCGAAAAAGCTCCTCTTGCGCAGCGAACTCTTTCTCCCAGGCGGCGTCGTACTCGTCTTCCGTTATGTCGGGGGGAAGGTTTTCGAAACGGACAATCAGCTCTGACCACCGGTTAATGGCGGCGAAGATTGGATCGGCGTCCCGGTCCGGGACGATGTGTGCTGACGTTATCTCGTCTATCTTTTGGAGCAACAGCCCGACAAACTTTGGCATTGCTCAAGCCTCCCGCTTGTAGTTGGTGGGAAGCATCGCGACGATGGCGTCGGCCGTTATGTTTTCAGGCCCGACGGTCACGAGATAATCGGCGCGGTGATTGACCTCGGCGAGCGTCGCGCATTTGAAGCCACAGAGCGCTTTGAGCGCATTCTGCTCGCCGTCGCGCGCCCAAACTAAATCGCGCTCGGCTTCCTCTATGCCAGATGAGCGACGGATTTCTTCGACCTTGGCGAAAGCGTCGCGGACGACTTTGGTTATATCCTTCCTTGCGCCCTTGATCGCTGCGGTAATCTGCTTTCGGCGCTTCTCGGAGAGCGCCAATACCGCAGGACTGCTCAGCCCGGCAGAGCCCAAGCCAATGATCGTTTGGGCCGCGTGGATTAGCCCTTCCTCCTGATCTGAAGAAAGCCGAATCGGCGTTTTCCCATCCCACGTAAAGGGCAAGCATTTCGGCGCCGTCGCGCAAACTCTCTCTGCCTCAATATGGCGTTCTCGCGCCGCGAGAAAGGCCGCGTGGGCATGTCGATGGACGGCGATCAAATGATCCAACTCAGGGGAAACTTCAGGAGCGACAGAAGCTGCTGCCGCCGCAGTTACTGCCCCAAACACGGCTGCCGCGCTGCCGGAGCGAAGGAAAAGGCGGCGGGTTTGAGAAGGCAAGCCGGTGGCGGCTGCCGGAACGGTTGAGTTCGGCATGATGAATTCTCGGCTATTTGAAGGTTGACGAGGGCGAGCGGCGGGTGCGGCCGCCTGCTCGCGTGCTGAAGCCCCTTAAGCGGCGACGGCGAGCGTGCGGCTGGCGGCCTTGATGCGGATCACGGTCGACACGACCGCAGTTTCGAACCGCGTATAGGTCGGGCCGAGGAACTCGCGCACCGCCTTGGCGTCGAGCCGGCCGGCGATCTGTTCGGACGCTGTCACCGAGAAGGCGTCGCCGGCGACATCGGTCAGGCTGCGCGCGTTGAATTCGTCCTTGAGCGCCTTCAGTTCGGCCTCAGCCGCCTTCGCGATGGCGTCGACTCGGCCGATCTCGTCGGCAAGCGCCGCATCCGAAAGATTGTGGAAGCGGGAGGGAGTGGTATTGATCTTCGTAGCCATGGCGACCTCTTCTCAGGTGGCTGGGGTTAGGGCTGCGGGCGATGTTCCAGATCGCTTGCGGCCCGATTGTCTATCACAGTGATAAACATACGCCGACCTAGACGAATGTCAATCGGTCTGATAGACATTTTTCCATGGACGAAGAGAAGCGAACGACGCAGACGATCATTCGCACGAAGCCTTCGCTAAAGGCAGCGGCGGAAAAGGCCGCGCGCGAGGACGGCCGCTCCTTGTCGAGCCTTATAGAAAAGCTTTTGACCGATTATCTGCGCTCCAAGGGCTATCTGAAGTAAATCCCGCGCGACCAATTGGAGCCGGATCAATAGCTTATGGTGCAGGGTTGCAAAAGAGGCGTTTTTAAGCGCCTCTCTGCTCGTTTCACCTAGGCAGCCTCCTTTCCTAAGCTTGGGCCGAGTCTTCTCCTCAAAAACTTCCGAAGGGCGTCGGCCATCGTTTTCTTCGCAGTGCTGGGGAAGATTTGATCTCTGCCCGCGGAAATCTGCTCCCAAACATCGGGGAAACTGAACTTTTCCATTGCGGCCAGCAATGGAGCGTCCGCATCCCTCCATGCCGGCGCCTCGTGCAGCACCTCACAGAGAGCATCGATAATAGTTGCTCTCACAAAGCTAGCATTCCCGCCTGCCGTTCGAGTAATGCACTTAAGCGCGATGATCAGGGTGTCTGGTCCATAGATCGATAAACACCGCGCGAGCGCGCCGACCGCCTGCGTTTGCCCGATCTTTATTTGTGATTGAACCATATTTCGCCGAACAATCTCAACCCCAGCTGCGGCACAAACCTTTGCCAGTTGCAAAGCCGACTTGTCGCAAGCTGCAACTTTGGCGTGATAAAGCTGTTGGGCCGTTGTCTTGGTAACGTTCCCATTCACGGCTGAATAGGCAGCCGCCTGCTTCGCTCTGTCCGCTTGGACGATCTGGCAGGGCACCGTCTTTACAGCCCTCAGCATCGCCGCTGTTGTTCGGTGCTGCCCATCGACAATCGCAAACCGGCCACCCTCTACCGGCGCTACAATGACGGGGGCGAATTTCGACCAGTCAAATTGCTCTGCGATTTGAAACACGTTCGCAGCACCGCGCCTTCCGATTTGACGCTGATAAGTAGTATCAACCACGAGCTTCTCGATCTCCAGCCATTCGAGCATTGGAAATGGACCCGGCGAGAACTCCGATCTTGGACTCGCAAATCGTTTCTTGTTCAGCTCGCTATACATCGCCTTCTCCCTGATTGCGTGCGATTGTCCGCACGCTTCAGGAAGCGATCCAAGGTGAGACCGAGTAAATGGGCTTTGTGTCTCTATCCCCACAATGCACTTAGTTCACTCAATTCCTGCAGCTGCCGCGCCGGAGACGGAAGGCTTTCGGTAGCCTATCTTTTGGGCCGCGGCGAATAGCCGGAACACTTCGGCGGCCTTAGGGGCGGACTCTCCGTCCTGGCGTCGCGGTGGCAGCCTGCCTGTGTACGCCGGGTCAGGGAATCCGCGCCGACTGAGGATTCGCGCGCGCGGGTGTCGAGTTCATAGCCGGGAATGGCGGGGTGGGAAGAGGATGAGGAAGAGCGCGCGTGAACTGGCTGGCGCGTAAGCCGCGCCTTGGGCTTTCGCGCGCGCAATCGCACACGCGCGATCCGCGTTCACCGCTACAATCTCACTCGCCTGGTTGACGGCGCCAGCGCCCGAGGCGCGGCCAGGCGAGGGGTTCTTGGCATGGCAGACGACGATCTCACCCTCACTCCAGCGTTCACCTATTACTACGTCTCGCATGAGGTCTGGAGCGAGGTCAGCTCGCAGATCGCAAACGATGATCGGCATCAACTTCAGTTTGTTGCCCAGGGTTCAAGCGTCTACGACACGGCGGGAAAAGCCGGAACCTGGCTTGGACGGGCGGGCAAGCGGCTCACGCGGCTCGTCATCGCCGCCCACGGCGGTCCCGGATCATTTGTCCTCGGCGAAAACGTCACGAGCAAGAATGTCGCCCCGCTCGGCGGCTGGCTCTATTCCTTCTTCGAGAGCGACGCTGCGGGCATCGACATTCTTGGCTGCACTTCGGCGTCGGATGAAAAACCGCAGCGCATCGGTCAATACGAGTATGGCCAGGCTAATCCCCTCGGGGACGTTTCGCTCTCCCACCAAGGGTATAATCTGTTGAGAAGTCTCGCCGTCGCATCACGTCAAACGGTTCGCGGCGCTCTCAATGGCCAGCTAATGGCGGGCCTTCGCCTCCGAAGCACCTGTCGGAAAGTCGATCCAAACGGCGCGAACACGATTTATGAGGCCGGAATGTAGGGTCGGCGCCGGCCGGGCCGCCGGGGTAGAGCGACTTCGTCCTAGACTCGCGCCTCGCAGATCGTTAGAACAAAAAGTGAACGATTGCGGAGGTGCGGCAATGTCGAGGCGACCATATCGGCCCGAGATGCCAGACGACCTTGCGGCGGCAGTGCGAGCCTTGCGCGCCTGTCGCGAGGCGATGATCGGAATTTCAAATCGCGTCCGCATGAATGGGCCTGTCTCTCAGCAGGCGCACGTTGTCCTGGCGGCAATCGACGCGCTCGCCGCCGAGCTGACAGGCGACCGCGAATATTTCTGGAGCATCGGCTCCGGTGCGACCGAAGGCCAGTGTAAAGCTAAGGATGAGAAAGCGGCGCGGGAGCGAGGGGAAATCCCATGGCGGAAGTGACGTACTATGTCGCTCTGCCGTTCATCAGGACCGACGATGGCGATCTGGTTCCGGGTGAAGCGAAGGAATTCCAATCGGCCGGCGCAGCGGTCAGCGAGGCTCAGCGAATGGCATTCAAAGCTGCCGGCGCCGTCGCCTTTAGCCGCTCGGGCGATCCCGCCCTTGGCGAGTTTCAAGACGCCGTCGTGATCCAACGGTTTGGCGATGTGCCTGACGTCGATGCGCTGTTGGGAGTGAGGTAAGCTAGGCTGCCATCGCCTTTGACGCTATCGCAGAAACGAGCTTCGATCCGACCATGTGCAACGACTACGAACAGCATGTCGCCTGGAAGGCTTACTGCGAGATGATGCAGCTGCTGGAGTGGGGCATTCCTCCGCGCCAGAGCGAAGCAGACTTGCCCCAGGCCGACGACGTCCGAATCACCGACTTGGCGCCAGTCATGCGGGCCGCGGGCACCGACGTCGAGCTTGTTCCCATGAGCTTCGGGTTTCCCTCCGCCACGCCGCGCGGCGGACCCGTGTTCAATTTCAGGTCCGAGGGGCGCAGCTTCGCGAACACGAACCGATGCCTTATCCCCGCGTCGGCGTTCTTCGAGTTCTCGGGTAGCAAGTCGCCGAAGACCAAGCATCGCTTCACGCTGAACAACGCGCCTTTCATGGCCATTGCCGGCATATGGCGCGATCAGAAGGGGAATCAGCCGCCGGCGTTCACGATGCTGACGACGGCGCCGGGAGCCGACGTTGAACCCATCCACAACCGCCAGATCGTCGTGCTGCGCCCGGCGGATTGGACGGCGTGGATTTATCTGCAAAAGCCGGAGGGCGAACTCCTGCGATCGCTCCCAGCGGGCTCGCTGAGCGTCGAGACGGTGCGCGTCGGGCGGGGATAGCGGGACATCTTATTCTGGCCAACGCAGGGGAACGATGTCCCTTGCGCGAGGTTGCACCGCAACATTCGTCCAGCGGCGCACCCGCCTGCATGCAAGGAACCTCATGAAAATTCCCGAAGCTCTTTTGCCAGCGCGGCGCCACTCCAGTGTCGCGAATTATGCCCTTATCGCCGCGGGAGCCAGTATCGCATTGGGGGCCATGGCGCTTTTGGCCCACGAGCAAAAAAATGTGGCGGAGCAACGTCATCCTCCGGAGGGCAATTTCCTGGATGTGGATGGCGTTCGCCTGCACTATTTGGAGCGCGGCGCCGGCGAGCCGCTGATCCTTTTGCATGGAAACGGAACCCAGATCGAGGACTTCGAGACGAGCGGGCTGCTCGACCTGGCCGCCAAAAATTATCGTGTGATCGCGATCGATAGACCGGGCTTCGGCCACAGCTCCAGGCCGAGGGGCACCATCTGGACGCCGGCCGCGCAAGCCGATCTCATCCATAAGGCAATGGTTCAGCTCGGAGTTGAGCAGGCAACGGTGCTCGGACATTCGCTTGGAGCGTCGATCGCCGTTGCGCTCGCCCTGCGTCATCCGGCCTCCGTGAAAAGGCTTGTTCTTGTTTCAGGGTATTTCTATCCCAGCGACCGCTTTGACGCCGCACTGCAATTCATCGGAGCCCTTCCGGTTGTCGGCGACATCATGCGCTACACGATTTCCCCTTTGCTGGCGCGCCTGGCCTGGGGCGGCGTGATGAAGAAAATATTCGCGCCGGCCGAAGTGTCGAAATCCTTTTCGGCAGCAATCAAAGAGATGGCGTTGCGCCCCTCGCAGCTGCATGCAAACGCCGCCGACTCGGCGCTGATGATCCCAAACGCGGCAGCCACGCAGAAAAGTTACGGTGATTTAGCGATGCCAGTCAGCATCGTGGTGGGCGAGAACGATCGGCTGATCAAACCCAGCTCTCAATCGATGCGGTTGCATTGCGAGATTGTAGGCAGCGAGCTACGCGTCATCCCGCGCCGCGGACATATGGTTCATCACGGAGCCGCCCCTGAGATCATGCAGGCAATCGGCGCCTCGGCGGCATAGCCTGCGCTAAATTCGGCTCCTAGCTTCGCGGCGGGCCATTGCGCTGGCGAGCTGGCGAGATCCAGAGAGAACACCGAGGCGGCTATTCGCCGCCTCGGTGTTGGTCGAGTCGCTTAGCGTGTTTTCTCAAGCGGCCGAGCTTTTCCCTTCGGGGCGGGCTTGCTCGCAGGCAAACGCTCGTCATCCGGATTGACCGGCGGGGCGGGCATGCCGCCTTCAGGCTGAGGGTCTGCGATATATTCGAAATCCGGCTCTTCATTCCACGGGCCGCGCGCATCGTCGCCCTGAGATAGATTGAACACCAGCTTTACAGTTTCATCCGGCTCGATGTTCCCAAAGAACGGGTCGTCCAGCTTGCCCATTTGATCCAGGGCTTTAATGAACATGTTGGCGTGCGTAATCTCGCGCGTGAGCAGATGAACGAGGACCTTTTTCGTCCCTTCGTCCTCGCAAGCCTTAATGAGCGCTTCATATGTTTGGCGGGCGCCGGCTTCGGCCGATATGTTGGCGCGCAGGTCACGCACCACATTTCCGCCCTCTTGAATGTAGGCGGCCGTCCAGCAGCTCCCCTGACTATCCAGAAAATGGGGACCTCCGCCCTTCAGTTTGAAAAGCGGCGCATCATACACTGAGGTTTGGTCGATCTTGCTGGTATGGGCCGAAATGAGTTTGCCGACCATTTCGAGGTGACTAAATTCCTCAATCGCGATGTCTTGAAGCATATCGCGAATGCCGGCATTTTCGACGTGAAAAGACTGCACCCAGTATTGCAGCGCGGCGGTCAGCTCTCCGGTCGCGCCCCCGAACTGTTCGAGAAGAAACGTGCCGAATGCCGCGTCTGGCGTGCCGACCACAACGGGTTGAATTAGCTCTTTGCGATGGAAGAACATGAGCATCTTTCTGAGTTAGATGTTTGCGATTGCTGGCGATGTACGGAGATGGGCGCGATCGGGCGCTGCGCGCGCCACGAGGCTATTTCGCTCCTCGCTGGCCGCCGAACGTCATCCCTGATCAGAAGTTCCCCTTGGGCGCTCGGAACGGATTGGCCTCCTACCGGCGCGTTATCATCTCGCTGACCTTGGCCGCCAAGTCGTCGAGGCGAAAGGGCTTAGTGACCATGGACATATTCGTGCCGAGGAAGGCGGCCCGTATGGCGGCGTTTTCGGCGTAGCCGGTGATAAAAAGGATGGGGAGCTCTGGCCGATAAGATCGCGCGATCTCGGCGAGCTCGCGTCCATTCATTCCGGGCAGGCCGACGTCGGAGATCAGCAGGTCGAAGGGCGTCGAGGAGGCCAGCAAAGGGATAGCCGCATGCGGTTCGGCTGCTTCGACGGCCATGTATCCCAGCTCCTCCAGCACCTCGCGGACGAGCATGCGAACCGCGGGATCGTCCTCGACGACGAGGACGCGCTGGCCATCCCCGTGCGGCGCGCTCCCTTCGACAGGCGGCTCGACAACCGCGCCGGCCTCCGTCGCCGGAAGATAGATTTTCACCGTGGACCCAGCGCCCGGCTGGCTGTGTATCCGCACCTGGCCGCCGCTTTGCCGAGCGAAACCGTAAACCATTGACAGGCCAAGTCCCGTTCCCTGGCCTAGCGGCTTGGTGGTGAAGAACGGATCGAAGACCTTCTCGAGCACATCGGGCGGCATGCCCACGCCCGTGTCGGAGACTGCGACGATGACGTAGGCGCCGACTGCTGTGCCGTACCGCTCGTCTGCGCAGGCTTCGTCCAGATCGACGGCGCTCGTCTCGATCGTGAGCCGCCCGCCCTCGGGCATGGCGTCGCGAGCGTTGATCGCCAGGTTGAGCAGCGCGTTTTCGAGCTGATTCACGTCCACAACTGCTCGCGGCAGATGGGGATCGAGCACGAACTGAAGTTGCACGCGCTCATCGAGTGAGCCGCGGATCAACTGCTCTAAGGACGCCACGAGGCCGTTAATGTCAGTCGGTTTGGCGTCTAGGGATTGGCGACGCGAGAAGGCCAGAAGGCGCTGCGTCAATCCCGCTGCGCGGTTGGCCGAAGCCGCGGCCGCATCCATGAAGCGGTCGAGGTCCTCCAGGCGATGCGATGCGATGCGTCGGCGCATGATGTCGAGCGAGCCGATGACGCCGGTGAGCATATTATTGAAATCGTGCGCGATGCCGCCGGTGAGCTGGCCGACGGCTTCCATCTTCTGGCTCTGGCGCAGGGCCGCCTCCGCGCGTGATCGCTGAGCCACCTCCTGTTCCAACTCGGCGCTTCGCTCTTGCACCTTGGCCTCAAGCGCCTCGTGGCTCTGTGCGAGGAGCTCCATCTGATCTCGCAGCGCGAACTGCCGTTGGCGATTGCGCAGAGCGACCTCTACAGCGCTCAGTAGAGAGCGAGCTCCAAGAGGGCGCTCGAGTAGGACCACGTTGGTGATCTCAATCAGAGTCCGGCCAACCAGCCCATCCACGGGAAAGCGGCCGCTCTTCTGTCGGGAGATCAGAAGCAGGACGGGGATATCGGACCAAGGCGGTTGCAAAGCCAGCGCTTCGCCAAGGACGCCCGACAACGTCAAAGCTTCTTCGGTGACGAGAATGGAGCCGACACGCTCGCCTATCTCATCGACCAGCACCCTCAGGTTGGGATGAACTTGTGCATGATAGCCCGCGCTATGCAACAGGTCGGCCAGAGTCTCGCCGTCGCGGCCGAAGGGCGCGCAGACCAGCACCGGGTTGAGCGTAATCTCCTTTTTAATCTCCAACGGCCCGCGGCTCCATCAAGGGGCCAGTGTCTCCAGCATATTGCGGCGTCCCGGTCATCACACCCTTGAATGCGGTCAGTGGCTCCCCTACCCGAATTCCTCTCGCATCAATGCGCAGCTCACGAATTGTGTCCTCATGCGCGCCGCCGCGGTTCTTGATGATCGAGATGGCCTTGCGCAGGCGTCCTTCGACTTCAAAGAAGCGGATCAAAATGACAGCGTCGGCGACGTAGGATATGTTGAGCGTCCCGGTTCCCATGCCCCCGACCAATCCCGCCTGCGGGTAGATCAGGAAGGTCACCACGCCTTGGTGGTTCAAATAGGAGAGGAGTTCGTGCATCTGCAGGATCAGCTGCTCCTCCTGCGGCATGGAGGCCAGGTAGCCGATGAGGCTGTCGATCACCAACACGCGCGCAGATCGGTCTTCGACCTGACGACGGATCGTCCAGGCGAATTCACCCGGCGAGATCTCGGCGGGGTCGATCTGCATGATCGTCAAGACGCCGCTATCAATATGCTTCTGCAGGTCGAGACCCATCGCCCTGGCGCGGACCAGCAGGGTGCCAACGCGCTCGTCGAATTCGAACAGAGCCGAGGCCTCGCCGCGCTCGCAGGCCGCATAGAGATACTGAAGCGCTACGGTCGTCTTGCCCGCCCCGGCGGGGCCCGTGACCAGCGTGCTTGTGCCGCGCAGGGGGCCGCCGGCAAGCAGGTTGTCGAGTTCGATAACGCCGCTTGGCGTCGGATCGCCCGCGAAAGGAGCCTGATGCTCGGTAGCAATTAGGCGGGGATAGACTTCCAGCCCGCCCGTCCGAATGGTGAAATCGTGGAAGCCCGCCACGAAGTCGACTCCTCGAAGCTTCTGAACCTCTAAGCGGCGCCGCGCGGCCCCGAAATCGAGGGTCAGCCGTTCCAAACTGATCACCCCATGACAAAGGCTATGCAGGTGGGCGTCGCGTTGACCGTTTTCACCCGTGAGATCATCGACGAGGACGACAGTTATATGCCGACCGACGAAGAACTGCTTCAACGCCAGCACCTGTCGCCGGTAACGAAGAGGATCCTGCGCCAAGAGACGCATCTCAGACAGACTGTCGAACACGACGCGGGACGGGCGGACCTCTTCGACCTTCTCCTGGATCAGGCGAACAGTTCCCCCCAGCTCCATCTCCCAAGGGTACAAGATCGATTGTTCTCGCCCATCGCCCAGCACCTCGTTGGCTGAGGCAAGTTCAAACAGATCAACGCCGTCCAGGCTCCATCCGTGGGACGCCGCGACTGCTTCCAGCTCTTCCGAGGTTTCCGAAAGCGTCACATAGAGCACCCGCTCTCCCCTGCCGACACCCTCAAGGAGGTAACGCAACGCGAGGGTCGTCTTCCCCGAACCCGGCGCCCCCTCCAGCAAATAAACCCGATTGTCTGGCAGTCCGCCGCGCAAAACGGCGTCCAGACCGGCGCTCCCGGTCGAAATCCGCGACGCGTCTAACGGTTCGCCACCCTTCATATCGCCCTCTCGACAAGCTCGCGACTGATTGCATTCGCCTCGAGCACCAAGTCCGAGTAAAGCGAATTTCAACTCACAATACGCCCTAGTGTTCCCGGCGGCGCCGCCGGCCGCGCGATGCAGACGGCTCGGCCCTCAGTCTCGGAGACGCCCCCGGGGTTCCGGCGCAGCGATTACGGCGTTTAGCAGTGCGGCGCGCGCATGTCAGGTCCCGGTTCAAAGCCGCAGGCAGATCATTGGCGTTTGGCCTTCGGACGGCCTAGGTACCTCCCCGCGTGAGGACGTTCACTCCACCTTCAAAACCGTGATCGTCCGCGCGTCGCGCCTCAATGGGCGTCCTCTCCCTTACCTTTGTCGATCTGTCCGGACGGCTTGTTGGCGCCTGGCGGGATGGAAGAGGGCAAGCCGTCCTGACCCGCTGCGGCGCCCGTGCTCCCGCCCTCCGTATTTGCCTTCTCTCCCGCACCCGCGTCGTTCCTGCTCTGACCGGTGGGATTCGTATTTTGCGCGGCCGCAATTTGTGACGACGCCAGAAGCGCGATTGCTGCTCCGATCATCAACTTCATGACGCCGCCTCCTCCAAGAACCAGAACGTAACCGGCCGCCGCAGTCGAAACATTTAATAGCGGTCATTTTAGACTGCGGTCCAAACAAAGACTTCGATCAGAAGTTCCTCCACAGCTTGACGGTCAACAGAGGCCTGACAGCAGCGTCGGGCGAGCTCCTCGCCTCATCGCCGATATGTCGGATACATGCGCCGGACCATCGAAATCGAAAAGCTAACACAAGCAGATATCAAGGCTCGTAGAAGCCGCGATCTGCGCATCGCAACAACGATTTTGGGGGCGGCGCTATAATAGGCGGCAACAAACGCCCTGCCCCCCCGTTTCTTTAGCAGCACCTTGTCCCGATAGGCGCGCAGCGTTTCTAATTCCAGGGCGTCCGCTCCGTACAATTCAGTGGCGATAAAGCAATTGCCGCGCCCTTCATGCGCGTCGATCCCGGCCTTCACGTTCCGTGCGATACGAGAAACAGGCGTTCCCAAGGATTGAGCTGAGATCAACGTCCCGCATCCCGATTGGCAGTAAAAGTTTGAAAATCCGATGTTGCATTTCTTGCAAATCATCCCCTCGGAGCCATCGCTCAACGGGCCGAACCGAAATTCCAACGAGCCGCAATTGCTGCATTCCGTCAATTCATTTTGCGTGCCGCACCGAGGGCATATCGCGGTGGCGATCATGCTTTCCCCCTATGAAATCTTATTGTGCCGGGCAGATGGTTGAACAGCGCCGGACCGCCCCGATTAGCGTTATGCTAATCCAATTCTGGTTCGCTCGCCTAGCGGACTCTCTAGGGCAAAACGCATTCTCCGGCGGATTTAAGCCATGCGACCAGGGGCGCGGAGCGCGCCGATCCCGCCGCGATTTCGATACCTGCTCGCGCTTTTCGAATTATTGCCGGCAGCTGAACCTTTCAATGGCGCCGCCGTTAGGGCGAGGTCGCAGCGACATATGGAGAATTGCACATGAAGATACTGGTAACGTCGACTGTAGTTTTGCTTGCCCTCGCGCCTGCCGCATTTGCACAAACCGGGACCTCGCCGAAGGGCGGCGCTGGCTCGCCCGCAAACGCTCAGCCCGCGCCGGATAGCGGAAACGTGGTCGTTCCTCAAGGGCGCTCGGCCGCCGATCCCGTTGACCCGACGACAACGTCGGGACGTCCCTCCGATGGCACGGGAACGCAATCAATGGCGCCCTCCAGCGGCAATGCGCCGTCCGGTGAGCCGGATCCTGGTATGGGGCGCGGCCAGAAGTAAAGCCAGCAAAAAGCGAGCAAAGACCTCCCTTTCCAAGCGGCGTGGAAAGGGAGTCCCTCGATTCAAATCGACCCCGCGATTGCGAAGCATTGGGCCGACCATTCGATTGACGTGCGCGTAGACGGCTTCCGCGTCGCCCAAGCCGGAGCGCCTTCGGGCCGTCCGATCCGTTGATGTTCCGTTCCGCCCTCAAAGCCGCCAGCGTAATCTTCGTGGAGGAGAGCAGCGAGGGACCAGGCGTCCGGTTTAGGAAAGGATAGACTAATGGATGATATTGCAGCTTTTATCGCCAAAGCGCGGGCGGAGATCTCCACGCTCAAGAGAATATCGTCTGCTCATGGATTTGACGCGGCACGCCTGGCCGACCACCTTGAACGGGTCATCGATCAGGAGGAACAGCGGTTCAAGCGAGAGGCGGCAAATGACGCGCCGACAATTCCCGTGGAGAAGCTGAACTCCGCCAACGACGAATGACCCGCCGGCGGCGGGCGGTTGTCGCCAATTTTTTTAATCCACCCTTTCCTCGCTTGATCGTCCCGCCAAGGCGCGATTCTCTCCAAGGCATTGTCGAAGCCGCTCGCAGCGGCGAGGATTGCGGATGAAGTGGATTTCGTTTCAGATCTCGATCGTCGTCATCACCTGCTGGGTTGTTTGGCCGGAAATATCAAACGGCCGCATCGAATTTATAGCCTTTGCAGTTTTCGTTGCGTGGCTGTTGACGGACGGCATTTCAGAAGCGGTTGACGGAATGAGGAGCTTATTGCGGCGTCTGAGAAACCGCGCCAGAGCGCCCGGCAAGAAGAGCGGCGGCGAGATCACGCTGAACCCGTCCGACAGGAGCGACGCGCTGGGCGTCGGACAGGATGCCGAAGGCATGTCCAGGATCGGCGAGAAGGGCTTGGGCAAGCGCCTCTGATCTGCTCCCGAGCCGAGCACGCGCCAGCGCGTCGGAGGCCTTCCCCCAGATCGCGCCGGGGCTCAGCGTCATCAAGGCCTGCCCGAGCGCCGCGGCCGAGCCCGGCTCGGAAAGATTTCTCAGATCTTCGGCGTTGAAGGCCGTCAAAGAACCAGGGGCCTGACGCTTCCCCGTGGCTTCCAGCGCCGTCAGCAGGCCTTGCACGTCGGGCGCCGCGGCGGCGCCATTCGGCAACGCGGCGAGGCCGGCGTTCAAAGTTTCGCGCTGGAGAGGATTGCCGGCGACTTGCGCTGCAAATTTGGCTCCGGCCCATTGATTTTCGCCGGGAATATTCGCCTGCCCTGCTTCTGATAAAGTCGACGCCAAATGCTGCCGCGCAAGAGCCGGCGCGATCGCCGGATTCTGCTGGTTCAAATGGCCGATCGCCTGGGCCGTTTCGTCGGCCGCTCCTTCAAGCGGCGCGGACGGGAACAGCGCCGCGGTCTGCGCGCGAACCGCTGGCGTCTGGCTCATCGTCCCGAGCGGGCCTGCCTGCAACGGATCAAGGAACTGCTGGCGCCCAGCCCTCTGAAGTTGAAGCGCCGTATCGTAATCGCCGCTGCCGCCGCGCGCGGGGTCGCGGGCGATGTCTCGGGCGTCGCCGACCGCCGAACCATAGCTCGCCGCCTCCTGCGGCTGGAATCCTGGGTTGGCCGCATTGGAGAGCGCCTGTCCTCGCGCGCGCATGTCCTTCGTCACCGCGTCGACGACGCCGATCGAGTTATCGGGCAGATGAGCATATTGCGGCGCCAGCACCGGATTGGCGCGAAGGCGCGCGAGCGAAGCCTGAAAAGCCGGGCTATTCCCGATCGCCGAGAAATCATGCGGATCGATCGTCTGCGCCTCGGCCGCCTTGTAGAACGGCCGCGCCGCGTCGTTGATCCGGTTCCTTACTCTTTCGATCGCGCCGGTCGCGGCTTCCTGCCCCTGCATTCCGACGACGGACGGCTGCGTCGTGGCCGCCGCAATCCGATCCAGCGTATCGTTGACGGCTCCCGTCACTTGGCCGGGCCGCTCGGCCATCGCCGGAGCCATGATAGCGCCGCCTTCGCGCGTCCCTTCGACAAGGCGCTGTATGCGCCCCATCTGAGTGGCGCCGCCGGTCGCCTGCTGGATCGCTTCGGCCGAGGTCAGCCGAATCCCGCGCTGAGCAGCATGCTGCATGATCTGCTGAGCAGCCTGCATGGTTGGCGCGTCGACGCCTCGCGCGGCGTTCGCCAGCATGGTCTGCTCGACGCCGGGCCCGGTCGCAAACGATGCTCCGGCGCCGGCCAAGATCGGGGCCACGGCGCGGGCGCCGCCTTCCCATGGCGTGCCGGCGGTCGCTTGGCCAGCCGCCTCCGACGCCACGGCGGGCAAGACGCCAAACCGCAACGGCGCGCCGCCGGCCGCGGCCAAAGGCATAAACTGCCCGATCGTGTCCGCATACCGGCCGGCCGTGGTCTGCGGCTGATGATAAGGACCCGCCACGCTTTGAACGGCCTGATCAACCTGCGTCGAGTTCGGCATCGCGAAATTGTCCGCTGCCCGCGCGACGCGGCCCAGCAGACTTGGATCGGCGTTCTGGTCGACCTGCGGCATTGGCCGGTTGGCGTCGGCGAGCAACTCGGCGGCGGTCTTGCCAGCGGGAAGCTGGCCGGATTTCTCAAGACCATAGGCCGCCACAGTTTGCCCAAGGCGCGACGCCAAATCCCGCGCATCGCCGTACAGACTTGGAATATGAGCGATCCCCTTCTCGAGACCCGCGAGACCGCTTTGCGCGATGTCCTTTCGCAGCATCCCACGCGCCAGGTCCGGCGTCTGCAAATGGATCATGATCGACTTGCGTGACCGTGCCGCCAGCCTGAGCCGGCGCTCCGTCTGCAAAAGGATCGTAGTCGATCGCTGAAACCGGCATTATGGGCTCCACTTCAGGAATTTGCCGGGCCGGTTCGGGTCAGGCGCGTAGAACCCGCCGTCTTTCGCTTGCTTGAACCCTGCCGGCGGGGCCGACCCGGACGCGCCAGGGCCTGTTTCCGGCAGCGACAGCTGCAAGCTTGGCGGCGGAAGGTTCTGAATCTCCGTCATCCGCTGTTGCGCCGATTTCGTCGTATCTGCTGCAATCTTCCCGATATGCGCCTGATATTGGCCCATGAGTTCGAGGTTCTTCACTGCGATCTCGCGGCCCTGCGGCGTCGTCATGAGACCGCCCAGCGCATTTTTGAAGGATCCGGCAAGCGCCTGGTTCGGCGCTAAAGCGTCAATTGCCGAACTGTAGGCCTGAATGTCGGTCAGGCCTGGCGTCGCCATCCCATATTCGCCGAGCACCTTCTGCACCTGCGGGATAACGCCATAGCCAGCCTTCTTGCCAAGCTCCTCGACCGAGCCAAGCTGGGCGAGCGCCGCTTGCGCATGGACGCCGGCATCCTTGTAATTCGCGAGCGAACGAACGGACTGGCCGAGTTCTTCGCCTCGCGCCGCATTCTCCTGGCTCTGCTGGATGATTGAGCCAATCGCGGAGCCCGGCCCCAGGATCGCCGCGCCGACATTATCGGAGCCAGGCGCCGGAACACCGGACGGCTCACCCGGCACTGTCGGCACGGCGACGCTGTTGGTCGGATTCTGCCCAGATCCGCCGAGCACGGTTGGGATGGTCCCGTCTGGCCCGACATGGCTCAGCACGCCGCCGCGGAAGATCGGCGCGCCGGGTGCCTGATTTTGGTAGGAGACCGACGTGTTCCCCAAGGCGTCCGTCATCGCTTTCGGCGAAATCGTCTCGAGCAGCTGATGCTTAATACCAGGATCGATATTCGGGTTCGCGAGCACTGCGCCAATCGCAGCCGGCGAAACCGGCATGCGGCTTTGGGGCTCGGCTTGGATAGGCGCCGGGCCTCCCTGGGCGACTTGCGGCGCGGCGGCGCTATCTGGCGTCGAACGGGACCGGCCAACTGCGTGCCGCCCTGCGGCCCGCCGCCGATGCCTTGATTATCAGCGATGCCAGCCGCCCTGGCGCCGTGCCAGGCTCCCCATCCTTTTTTTGCCGCGTTGTCGAGTGCGAAATCGGTCTGCGCCTTCCATGTGCTTGGGTTACGCGCATCAAGGCCTGTCGCCTTGGTGAACTCATCGCCCATGCCCGGCGTTGCGTTGCCGCCGGGAGCGACGCCGCCATAATGGAGCTGGAAAGGCCCAAAGGATGAATTGTCGTCGCCGGCATAGGCCGATGCCCCGAGGCCCTCGCTGCGCGCGACTCGAACCGCCGTATCCGGATCAATGCCGCGCTGCTGCGCTGCCTGCCGGATATAGGCTTCCTGATCGGCGGGGACGACGCTGGACTGCGGGCCGGGAGCGATCGCTGGCGGTGCGCCGACTGAAGGCGCATACGCCGCGCTGACGTCTGTCGCCTGCTTCTGTGCCACGCCCAGCGCCTGCTGCTCTTGCTGGCCCGCCTGATACGCAGCGTTGCCGCCGACCAACGCGCGAGCGAGCGAGCCGAGTCCTTGCGCCCAATTTGCGACCGGCGTCGGTTTCGTCAGCTCGTTGGCAAAGAGGCGGAGCTGGGCGATCTGACCGGGCGTCGCGTAAGCGGGATTGATGTAGGAGGGCGACTGAAGCAGCGCTTGGCTAAGCGCGCTCGAATCAAAGGTTGGATCAGCCATGAATCCCTCTCACTGCCTTGACTGCGGCGCTTCGGTGGCGGACGCCCAAAGCGCTGCATTTTCTAACGCGCGTTCGTAATCGAGCTGCATGAGCCCGTCGGGACCGATGGTGACTGCCTCCGGCACCACGCCGACAACATCCTCAGCCATCAGCCCGAGGTGGAGTTCAGGATCCCCGACGTATCGAAAACGGTAGAGCGGCAAGCCATTCGCCAGCACTCCGATCTGCTCAACGTCGCATTTCTCTTGGCGCTCGCTCATTTGAGGCCAAGTGCGGTTGCAGCTTTGCCAAGCCCACCACCTTGCGCCCAACCACCGAGCACCGCGCTTGGGATGCTGAACAAGCCCTGCATCGTGTTCGCATATTGCTGGTTCTGCTGGTTATAATTCTGCTCGGCGAGCCCGGCATAATTCGCTGGCTGGATCTGCTCGGTTGGGGTCTGCGCAAACGAGGCGCCCAAATTCGCCGGGCCGGAACCGCCGAGGAGGCCCATCAGCGTCTGAAGCTGGTTCTGATAGGTCGACAGCGACTGATTGTAGGCCTGCCCTTCCGTGTTCGCCAAGGCGTTCTCGACCGTGCCGTTCTGGCTTTGCTGCAGCTGGCGTTTCGCATTGTCGTAAGCCGCCGAGCCCTGTGTGATGCCCTGCGCGGCGAGCTGCGAATCCAGATTTGAGTTCTGATTGTTGAACGTCGGCTGCATATAGTCGGTCTGCCACCCCATCATCGTCTTGATGAGGGCGTCATTCGACAGATCCGGGCCGTTGGTCAGCGAGCCGGACATGTTTCCAGCCAGCTCCTTCGCATAGCCGCCGAGCTGGCCTTGCGTCGCCTGCTGCTGATTCAGCAATTTCTGCTGCGCCGCGCTGAGCTGCTGCGTCGCCGTATATTGCGGTGTCCCGTCCGCATTGGTGCCGGTCTGCGTATAGGTCAACGTCCCGTAGGGCGTCGACTGATTGACCATGTTCATTTGCGCTTGCGACTGCGCGGCGTTCTTATTGTATTGCTGCTGCTGGTTCGCCGTTTGCGTCGGATCGGGAGGGCTCGGCTGGCTCAGGCTCATTAGGAGGCCTTGTCACGGGCAGAGGCGCCGTCCGGGCCGCCGGCGATCGCCAGCTTTTCAACCATCGCCAAGCGGACGAATTCGGCGGCGGACATGCCGAACTCTTCAGCGGCGCGCGCGATCTTGACTCGCGATCCCCGCGGCGCAGATATGCGGAACGAGGCGAGGATGATGTGCTGAGGGTCAATCGCCATTGCATCAGCTCCTGTGGCTGCTTGGTGATATCGGCTCCGCGCCCAAATGATTTGCGAGCGCCGCTCGCACGATAACTGACGGCGTCGTTCCGAGGTCGCGCGCACGACGTTTCAACGCCGTTTTGAGATCAGGCGGGCACCGGATCGCCAGCGTCGGCAGGTGTGTGCCGTTAGGCGAACGCCGGTGTGGTTGAATCGCCTCGGCCATGAAAACTCCCTACAGCTGATTTGCGCCTAGGAAGCGTCTCACAAACGAACGTAATGCACAACTATCTGATATTGCACCATTTATGAACTCTTACGGACACTTGCGCACATCAACAGTCATCCATGCACACTGTGGCGCGGATCACCTGTGCAAAAATAGTTCGAGAAAATCGCGGAAATGTTTCGTCGATCAACAGAAGCCGCTGCGTCGGTCTATGGTTTCAATCGCCGATCTCGCGTTGGCCGCTGAAACCTTCGCTGAAACCACTTGTCTGAAACCCGCCGTAGGACTGCCCTCTCGCGCGCGCGCGCAAGGTAAATCCGCTGACGATGTTGCGCACGCAGAACGCTCATCGCCTGATGACAAATGATGACATTCAGGCGCGCGTCCGGGAACTGCATCCGCCTGAAAGGGAATGAAAGGATAACGGCTGACGAAGCGTACGTTGTTGCTGGATATAAGGAAAACCGTTGCAACGCATCGCGCATGAAAACAAATGAGGACATTTGATGACATTCGAGCGAGAATTAGCGAAGGCGAAACCGCTGGCAGCGCTCACACCGAAGCCGGGCTGTACGCCCGGCCTCAAGAACGCTCAAAGATTGAAGTCAAATGAGGGTATTCGGAGGCGCGACCACCACTCATTGGCCAAGCCACGAATTGTGATGGCAAGCGTCGAGGAAGCGATAGGGCGCGTCGCCGGCAATGTTGGGGATCAATTCTAGGAGCGCCTCAGTTGCCGCATGCCGATATTCGTCTTGAATTTCTGGGGTGACCAATTGCCCTTCAATTGCAGGGGCGATCAATTCAATGGCGAATGGGTTCGGAGCAATAACAATTGGGCCGCCTGAAACAGCGATTGTCGCGACCCGTCGGCCCCAGCCCGTCCGCAATCCGCGCAGAAGATCGAGCTGAACCTCAATCGGGTAGGCCAGAACTTCGAGCAGGTCTGACACAGCGTGCCAGGGTAATTCCGGGCGAAGGCGCGGGCTGCGGAAGAATCGCAACCGGCAACCGTTCCCGGAATGAATGGGGCGCTGGATCATTGAGCAATTGCCTCCTGGCGCAATTCGGTTGAAGCAGGCGTTTCTGTTCCGCCCGACTGAGGGGTTGGAAAGGGAGGCGCGACAATGGCGTCCTCAGCGCAATTGGGCGGCATCGGGATGAAAAGCGTCTGGGCCGCCTCGGCGAACTCGTCGAGAGCATCAGCCGCGAAAGGAATGCGGGTCGGCTTCCACGATGGATCCGCGCTCAGCGCCTGGGCGACGAGCTTGGCGTAATCTAGCGTCGCTCTGACGCCGGCGTTATAGGCGAGGGCTTCGGCCTGCGTCATTTCGGTCTTTTCCATGGCTATGTCGCATAATCGGTCGAGACGTAGCGGCCCTTTGCGAGCGAATAATCGAGGTTGAGCTTGCAGGGAAAGCCGAGCTCCTCGAACCGCGCCTTGCGGTGATAGAGCGCCGCTTCCGTCTTGCGGTTGCTGCCGTCGAAAATCTCCGGTCGATGCACGACGAAGCCCTGGTCGACCATGTTGTCCCAGTGCTTGGAACCGGAGATATCCTCGAGGCTTGGCGGCGAGCCCCTCCGGGCGCTGTCCATCTTTGCGGGATGCGCCAGCACCTGCACGTGACAATTGAGGTCGTGCGCAAAAGCGTGAATCGTTCGGAGGCAGCGACCGATATAATCCGTTTCGGATTCGTTGCGCTCACGGGCGCCCTCAAGCCGATTCCACGGGTCGACCTGCACGATGCGGGCGCCGTGACGGATGACGGCGACCTCGGCCATGTCGAGGAACCATTCGAGCGTCGGCTTCTGCTCGGGATGGACGACGAAGAGATATCGCTCATCGATCCAGGCGTCGGCTGCTGCGATCTCGCCTTCCGTCAGGTCTTTCTCAAGGCCGCCCGCGAACAGGGTGCGGAGTTGCCGCCGCAGATGCGGCTTGGGCCGGGTTTCAAATGAGGCGACGCAGATCCCGACGTCATAGGCGCGCACCACGTTGAACCAGAGCTGCGACCATAAGGCCGTTTTGCCGTGACCGGGATGGCCGGTAACCACGGAGAGCGTCCGCGGCGCCAGCATGACCTTGCTCTCCCATTCGGGGAAGCCCGGCCGCCACAAGGTCAGCGGAGCGGGTTCGGGGAGCTCCCGCATGCGGTATAGCCCCGCGACGGGCCAAGGCAGCGCGCCGTTCTCGACAAGAGCCCTCAGCGCTTCAGGACCATCAGTCACGAGGAGATCGTTGGCGTCCTTGCAGCCATCCGGCCAATCGACGAAATGAAAACGCGCGGCGCCAAGCAGCTTCACCATGTCGGCGCGCAGGGACAGGCCGGGTCCGTCGCCATCCCCGCACCACACGAATTGCTTCGTCCCGCTGAGGCCGGCTAGGAGCGCCTCGTCGACGAACTCATAGCCTTTTTGCTCCGCCGGCGCGTCGGCCGCCCGCTCTTTGGCGCCGTTCGGGACGGAGAGCACGGCGTCCGCCGAAACGCCGGCCTCGACAAGCGCAAGGGCGTCGAACTCGCCCTCGGTGAGGTAGATGCGGCTCGGGGCGGCGGCGAGGACGCGATCGATGTTCCAAAATGAAAGCTTGAATCCCTTGCCTGCCACAAAAGCTTTGTCCGGGATTGCGCGCGCTTTCCAACCGCCCGGATAGCGAAAAAACAGCGCCTCGCATTTTCGTTCGAGTTCAGGGAAAAACGTCGTACCGGATCCGACGCCGAGACGCTCCAAGGTCGCCCGGCCGATGTGGCGCATCTGCATAGCCCATGCGGCTGCCGCCTCGCTGATCGTCCCGGCGCTGCGCGAAGAATTCGCCGCCTTGCCATCCACAATGCCAGCAGTTCCATCGCACGCCTTCTCGGTCGACGGAGACGGAAAGACATTCATCGCGCTTCTTTCGTCGGTTATGGCTGCATTGCGGGCAGACAGTTCGATAGTTTCCATGCTCTGTTCGCCTGAGAGAAATTCGGTTGTCGTGAAGGATGTCGGAGATCGTCTGCATCGGCCCTCACCATCGATCGCCGCGGGCGCGCTGCTCGGCCAGGAGATCGGCTGCCGTCTTCGCCTCAGGCGAGCCTCTGATCACGGCGCCGACGTATTCGCGCGGGTCAGCTTTGGTCGCCGCGATCTCGACCGCTGACCGCGCCAAGGCGATGTTGCCGGATTTGGATTTGAGCAATTTCGAAATTAGGCCGCCCGATGAATTTCCAAGGATCTGCTTGGCACGTCGGAAGAGGTCGGCTTCATCGCTCGGTGAGGTCGGGCGATGGAGATCACTCGAACCGGGGTTGCCGTCGCAAAGCGGCGGACCTGCATTCTTTCTTTCTTTTATCCCTCTCCCTTTCCCTTTCCCTCTAAGAGCATTTTCCGAAAGATTTCCGCTGCTGCTTCCGTCCGTCTCGGAAGAAAATCCAAGAATTCCGTCCGACGGATCGGCCTTTCCAACGAAGCCGCCCGCATTTCCGTCGGAAGATTGATCCATTCCGTTGGAAAGCTGCTCGGTTCCATTGGAGGGCCTTGCAGGTTCGGCTGGATTTAGCGGCAACGGCAGCGGATCAAGCCCATTTTCCTGGCGTGCCTTATTCACTTTCCTCAGCCGATCGCATTCCCGTTTCCAGCGGAAAGCGAGCTTCTCGGCCCAGGCCTCGTTTGCTTTTTCGGCGACGACAGGATGGTAAAGGCGGCCGTCGGCACATTTAATCCACCCGTAGAGCGCGCCCTCGCGAACTTTGAGCCACTCGCTGAGGGCGCGACCGAACCCTGCGAGCTGCGAAAGCTCAAGATCATCGTCTGGCAGGCTGGATGCGGGCTTCTGATGCCATGCGGCGCACCAAAGAAGCACGGCGCAACGAAACTCCTCGCCGGATATAGCTGATGCGATACGACTGTCTCTCAGCCGGCGTACGTCGAGCTTCATATATTGGAAGTCGGCCAGATCGGCGTCTTCGGGCGTGAGCGGCGCCGGCAACAGGCTTGCATGCTTCATGATCTCACCCCCATGGAGAAGGCGCGATCAATGATGCGGTTAAAAGCGGCTTCTTGGTTGGCCGACATCTGCTGCAGGGACGCCTCGTCGCGCGCCAGCATTTCCGCCACAAAATCAAGCTCCCAAACCGACAACCAATGCTGCCCATGAATCGCCGAGAGCCATGCCTGCCGTTGAACCGCGGTGAGTTCACTACAGAGAGGCGCGCGTCTGTATCCGCGGCGGGAAGAAGCCTTTGCCGGGGACCACCGGGACGCCCCGGGTTGTCGCAAAGGCCTCTCGATCATCCCTGCAAGATCATTGCAGTCGCATCCGGCCCTAGCCAAGGTGCGGTTAATAGCAGCGACAGCCGCGAATACCTCGCCTTCCTTGTCCGAAGAAAGGAGCCGGAGGAATTTGGCTAGCTTGGGGAGTATCCCAACGATTCTGGATTCTGCCGAAACCGCGCTCATATCGCCCTCCTTATCGGAAAGGCAAGCTCGGCGACCAGCGGCGCGCAATTGCGCCCAACGCAAACGCGGGAGATCAAAAACCGCTGTTGCGATTCGACTCGGGAACGCTTAAGTTCGGAGCAGTCAACGCCGCCAAGCAATTGACCAATTCCGAGGCCGGCCGCATCCCACGCGCGCCGGCCTTCGCATTTCTGGGCCATTGCTCAGATTGCCTCCCTGACGCGAGAGGCAAGCAATTCGACAATATCGCCGGCGCGCCAGCCGTATTTTCTCTCTCCGATCTTGATCGGCTTTGGCACTTTGCCCGTACGATAGAGGCGGCGGAAATGCGGGACGCTTACCCCGATAAATTCCGCGGTTTGAGCGGTGTTGAGAATCCGGCTCTTTTCCAGATCCAATGATAGGTTTGGGAGGGTAACCATTGTGCTCCTCGTGCTAAGATCACAAGTGATCAGCTGAGGAAGCCTAACGGGGGATCAGGAGCGCTTACAGAGAGTTCTATTTTTTTGGAACAACATCTGTTCCTATTTCTTGATTGGTTGATTATTTCCATAGAGCGCGCGGTTTATGTGTCCTGCGAGATTCGGTTTTCGGGAAGATACACAAAAGACAGGGGCGAGTGTGTCGCGCGCGAAACAAGTCAGTTCCTCTACCGTCGGGTCTTTCGGCGTGACACGCTTTTCGACGCTTCGCGAACGCCCCTTCGTATCTTGCCAGAGTTTCAATAGCTTGCCGACCGCCTGCGCCTCATCGGATTCGAATGTTCTCCCTGGTGGAGAACGTTTTTCCACGCTCGCGCCTGCCGATTGAACCCATCGTGCTAGAGCCTTGACTTGTCGGAATGCTGCCTCGTATTTGTTTCGGAATGGATCGTCACCCTTGTCGTCCGAGTAAGACGCATCGATCACCAGCTGGCGACTGTCGTCGTCCAACTGCGCGATAGATTCGACGGCTTCGTTTAATCTCATTTCGCAGGCTCTGAGAGCTGCTGATTTACTTCCCTCTGTCGGCCGCTTTCTGTAATGAAGCCCGATTCGCAATTCGCCGAGAATGCGCCTTATACGTTTCGCTATTTCGGAGCTCGTATCCTCATCAAATGTGCCTAAGTGGTCGGCAATTATTTTGTGGAAAAACGCATCCGAACAGATGTCGTCCAGGTTAGCTCCCTCGATGCCAACGGGGCTCCATTCGGTCGGTTTCGCCCGCACCATTTCTAGGTTCCAATGTTCAAGTTCGAGATATATTCCGCCCATTTTTCCAGCGCCGCTCGCTTTTCGGGGGCGTAGACGGATCGATTATAGACCCCAGCGACGCCGGCCTTGTGGCCAGAAACATGGTTGAGGATCGCCTCGACGACATGCGGCAGGACGCCAAGGTCACCCAGCCGGGTAGCGACCGTGCGGCGTAGGTCGTGCAGGCGCCACGGAGCCAACGGCCCGGCCGATAGCATCCGCTTGTCTAGAGATGCTTTCGCTTTGCTCCATCCAGAGAATGGCCCTGGGCCTTCGCCGAAAACAAACTCCCGCCCGGGCAGCCGCGGGCACGCCCGCAAGATCTCGATGGCAGTTGGGGACAAGGGTACGTCATGCGCCCTGCCGTTCTTCGTCCGGGCCGGATGGATCGTCCAAAGTCCCTGCTCTAGCTTAAGCTCTATCGATCTCATGGCGCCGACCTCGTCGCGCCGTTGTCCGGTGAGCATAAGCAACCGGACGATCGCGCCATATTGTCCCGAGCCAGCGTGCAGCCAGATCAGCCTCAATTCTTCGTCGGTGAATGTCCGGTCGCGCGAGACTTCATTCGACAGATTTGTGCCGACGACCGGATTGCTGTCCGAGACGCCTTCGCCTATTGCCCAAGAAAACAACGCCGACAGGGCCGCCCGCGAACGGTTGGCGCCAATGGGGCCGCTGCTTGCGCTGATCCGGCTAAGATTGGCTGCGACGTGACGTCGTTCCAATTCTTTGAGCGCGCAAGGATGAAGCGGCGCCCAATGCTTTCGCAAATGCAGGACAACCCCCGAATAGGTCGAGGCCTTAAGTTTTCGCTCGGCATAGGGCAAATACCGGTCGACGAGATCGCCTAATGTAAGCTCCGGGGTTTTTAGGGGCGCGCGCCACGACTTTCTCGGCTTGAGGGTCTTGGCCCAGCTGAACGCGCGCAATCGCCTCCCTAGCCCGTCGGCGAGCTTCGGTGGCGTCGATGGCTTCCACCGTCCCGAGACTTAAGCGGCGTTGTTGGGAGCCGACCCGGTACTGGGCGATCCAAGTTCGCTTGCCGCCGGCCCGCAGGCGCACGCCAAAGCCCGGGAGAGAGTCGTCGAAAACCAGCAGGTCGGATTTTCCGTCCGGCAGTTTAAGCCCGGCGACATTTGCGTTGGTGAGTTTCATTCGCGCCCGATTGGGAAGCAATTGGGAAGCACATTTTTGATCGCTTATGCTCGCTTACGCTTCCCAACATCTCAGGCTATGTGTGATTCGTCAATAGATTACGCATCTAAAAGATCGCTCCGATCACATCGGATTACCTATAACCTTAGACTACGAATCTAGGGGTCAGGAGTTCGAATCTCTTCGGGCGCGCCATTTCTCCACCACACCAAAACAAAGCTGGGCGCTGTGCAACCGTGATGGTGGCAGCCGGTCAAGACCACCTTTTCAGCCGCACAACGACCGGCCCCGCGGCGCTCGAGCATCAATGAGTCAACCCCGAAAACGGACATCCAAGGCGCTAAATTGTCGATACGATGCGCCGGCTGAAGCTCGACGCCCGAACGCTTCAGATCATCGTCGACGATGATCTGCAGCGTTGGCGTGGTCGCGACATGCCGAGGAAGATCTCACTCGCGAGCTCTTGAATGGCGCCTTCCGCGCGGCCAGCCGATGATCACTCGGCGACGGTGCGCGGCTCCTCCACGAGCGCATCAAAGGCGAGATCGGCCATGACCGCCGCCGCTCGGCGGCCAGCGTCAGCCTGCCATCCTCGGCGACGGCGACGAAATAGCAGAGATGCCGGAGCTCCACGCTTTACTTTATAACTTCTTTGAGCCTTCGTCTGCGCGGATCTTGTGGACGGTCATCATTACGCGGCATCGGACGCGAGAAAGGCGGCCGACGTGAAGCGAGGACGCCGCCCCGATCGCGATGGAATCGGTCGGCAGGCCGACAAACTCATCGGCGCGCCCGACGCGATTTTGGCATCGACTGTCAAATCGCGTCGACTGTCTCTGGCGATTGTCATCAGCGGCGCAACGGTGCGCGAGGAGGCGCACACGCTAGGCTCTGTGCGCCGCGGCAAGCAATTTGAGAAATTTAGTCGATTGAGAATCCGGACCACTACCGGCTGTTGGATTTTGACTGCGGGGACCAAAGTCAGGGCTCTGGCTTTTAAAGACGCCGATCATAAGACGCAACTCAAAGCGTTCGGATAGCCAAACACGCGGCGTTGGACGAACTCGGGAAGGACGCATGAGCCATGATAGCTGGGCTTGGTGTTGTCGGCGGCTAGGCGAAAACCAACGCTGCGCGCGGGGTCGCAACATGGCAATGCCGTTCAAATGGCTAAAGGCGTTGGCGCCAAGTCATGGTCAAGCGCCGGCGCTTTTCTGAAGCTCGGCGCGCTTCTCTCGCACGAGCCTGTTGATATACGCGATGACGAGAGAATTGGCTCCGACTTTGCTGTCCTCCAGCTTGCCGTCGAGCGCCTCCGCCGAGATGCGTTCGATAGCGGCGTCGACCCGCGCGCTTATGGCGTCAAGCTCGCCCAATGATGTTGCATTTTTGATGCTGTAGGAGATTTCGGGAACGCTCGCCAGTAGTGGAGCCTCCGGCGGCGATGGCCTGAGCATGTGCCAGATCGCCAGCAGCGCCGAATAAAGCGCGCCGAGGATGATGGGTCCCGTGTAGAGCCAGTCGCCATAACGTTCCATCAATGTCTGTTCCTCGCCGTCGAAAAACTCCTTCGCGCCTTTATGTACGGGGATGATTGCGTCCTTGTCGGTGCTCGCCGCCTTGATCAGCGCGGCGACCGGCGCGTCGGGGGTAAACCGCTGCCGATTCTCGAAAATAAAACGGGTCAATTCTGTCGCGATGTCTGAGCGCACGCTTTGGTCGGTGACGAGATAGGTCGTCACGAGCAGGGTCGTCACATTTTCGGGCGGGACCGGCGGCGACCCTCCGAACGCGCCGGATGAAATTTCGCCTTGCTCGAATTCGGGCGCGGCGGATTCGATCGCTTCGGCGTCATCGATAGACACGAAGCTCATCGACTTGCGAGTGAGTCTTCGGACCGAGGCCCACCGCTCCGATAGCGCGCCGCTCTTTGTTGTCGGAATAATGAACAGCAGCGCGTCGATCTTCTTTGCGTTGATGGCCGCCGCGATCTCGGCGACCACGGGCGGTATGTCAACCGATGCGAATTCGCCATGGTAGCGCTGCCGCATCCACGTCATCAGCCTCGCATAGGAGCCAGGCGGCCCGACCAGCCCCAATGTCTTGTCGGCCAACTCGCGAAAGTTCTCTATCTTTGCCGATTTCGGCGCGACGATTGCGATGGGATCGCTATGCAGGATGGCGATCGATCGGACTCGATCCGGCACGTCTCCCAAATTTCGGATGACGGCGAGTTGCGCTTGCCCCTTTTTCAGCCGCTCGAGCGATTCAATCGGCCCGGGAGTCTGTTCGATCGAAAGGCGGATATGCGAGCCGTCGGCCGCCAGAGCCCGGGCCATGGAGGCGATCAAATCGGCGTCGTCGAAGCTCGGCGGCCCGACCGCAACGGTAAGAATGACCGGGCGGTAGTAAAAATGCCAGACCCACGCGGCGAGGCCAACGATCGAAGCGAGGCAAAGCACGCCAATTGTCCGTCGCAGGCCCGCGCTGAATTTCATAACGCCTCCGAACGTCAAGGCGCGCTCTGCGCTTTGTCGCGAACTGGGGGCGATATTAGTCATTGCTCCCGGTTGCGCAACAGGAGGGAACGCGGTTGGCGTCCTTTGATTGGATAGGCAACCGCTTGAAATTGTGATACAATTGTATGCTGCGGTGCACGGCGTCGATTTGAGGTCGTCGCCTCATTCCGGGGCTTGGCGCAACCAGATGAGGGCGAGAGGTCGCCGTCCTCGGCGCGTGTCGACGCGCAGCGATAAGCGGCGTCGAGGCTGAGCTTTGGCGCTGCGGTGAAAGCAAGGAGGACAGCGATGAGAGTGAAATCAACATCGTTCGCCACCATGTTTGTCGCCGCTCTAACAGCGAGCGGAGCGGCTACCGCAGACGAAGCAGGTTGCTTCTACAACGGCGGCGGCCATCTCTGCGTCTGGTATCCTGGTTACGCCATCGCGCATCGGGCTCTGGCCGAAATCGCGCCTTTGACGACCGGCCGAAGCGTCGCGGTCTCCGATGCGATTCTCCCCGTGTCGGGCGGCGCGGCGGGCGCCGGCATCATTGCGTGACTCCCATGAGAAATTGCTTGCTCGACGAGGCGGGTTGGCTTGAAGCTGGCTGCTTCTGCAGGTTATCCGGTGGCTACGCGCGAGGCTTCGTCCAATAGAATTGAGCGGGGGCGCAAGCGTGGGCTGGCCGGGTGGATCGGTGATTCTGCAGAGCTTCCGGGGCTACAGGCCAAACTGGCTGCCCCACGACGCCATGGCCGGCCTCGCGGTCGCAGCAGTGGCGATCCCGAGCGCCATCGCCTATCCGGCGATCGCCGGCCTGCCGCCGCAGGTCGGCGTTTATTCGAGCATCCTCCCGCTGCTGGGCTATGCCCTGCTTGGACCCTCGCGCCAGCTCATCGTCGGACCCGACGCCGCGACGATGACGGTGCTGGCCGCGACTCTCGCCAATGTATCGGCGAATGCGCCGGATGAGCGCGTCGCCGCGGCGGCGGCGGTCGCCCTCGCCGTCGGCGTTTACTGCCTTTTCGCCAGCTGGCTCCGCCTTGGCGTCGTCGCCGCCTTTCTGTCGAAGCCGATCCTGGTCGGATTTATCAGCGGCGTCTCGATCTCCATCCTGGTCGGACAGATCGGGCGGCTGACCGGCCTGCGGATCGAATCCGGGGGGCTTGTCGCTCCCATCCTGGAGCTGGTCCGGAAAGCCGGCTCGATTCATCTGCTCTCGCTCGCCGTCGGGATGTTGGCGTTCGGGCTGCTCCAGATCCTGACGGCGCTGCGTTCGCCGGTTCCGGGACCTCTCGTTGTCGTCGTCCTTGCAGTCATCGTCTCCGCGATCTTCGGCCTCGAGCAACGCGGCGTCGCCGTTGTCGGAAGCCTGCCGAACGCACTGCCTGCGCTGGGCCTGCCGGACATGTCTCATCTATCCCTGCCCGAGGTCGCGCTCGACGCGGCCGCGGTCTGGCTCGTCAGCTTTGGTTCGGGCATCGTGACGGCGCGCAGTTTCGGCGCGCGCGGCAAGTTCGAGGTCGACGCCGACGCTGAGCTGATTGGATTTGGCGGCGCCAATCTCGCGTCGGGACTGTTCGGCGGCTTTCCCGTCACCGTTTCCGACTCGCGCACGGCCATCAACCTGGCTGTCGGCGGGCGATCACAGGCCACAGGCATCGTCGCGGCTCTCGCTCTCGCTGCGACTCTTCTCTACCTCAACGAGGCGCTGCGCGTTTTGCCGACGCCGGCGCTGGGCGCCATTCTGGTCGCCGCCGCGATCAGCCTCGTCGATGTTGCAAGCCTGCGCGAAATCTGGCGCATCAGCCGCGTGGAGTTCGTTTTCGCCCTGATCGGGATGGCGGGGCCTATCAGTCTTGGCGTGTTGCGGGGCGTCGTGATCGCCATTGGCGCGACGCTTCTTTACGTGCTGCTCCAGGAAATGCGGCCGCATGACGCCATGCTCGGCGTCATCCCGGGCCGCCGCGGCTTTTACAAACTTCACCGGTTCAAAGAGGCGCGACCCATTCCGGGGCTCACGCTCTTCCTCCTTCAAGGCAGCCTGCTGTTCTTCAACGTCGATTACCTCAAGGCGCGGTTCACCACGATCGCCCGCGAGTTGCCGGCTGACGCGCGCTGGTTCGTGCTCGACGCTGGCGCGATCGCCCAGCTCGACTCGACGGCGGCGGCGATGCTGGAGGATGTGCGGGCTCTGTTCGCCGAAAAGGGCGTTGTGTTGGGGATCGCCGAATTGCACAAGGGGCCGCGCGACATTCTGGAGCGCGCCGGCGTCCTTGATCATATCGGCGCGGCGATGATTTTCGAGGATCTTGAGGAGGCGGCGACGGCGTTTTACAGGCTGACTCCCAACGGAGCGCCACACTCGCCGCCCTTGCCGTAGCCTCGATCGCGTCGGCGCGCGAGCGGTCAAGGCGCCAAAGATAATCCGGCCTGGGCGTCCAGGACGCGCTGACGGCGGGCCGCCGAATAGTGGACGCCGTAACGGAGTAGTCGCATGATCGCCAAGCGGGGAGCGCTTGTTCCGCCGCCGCCTGCGGATTAGATCCATGCCGGAGTTCGCGCATTATCCACTCACCGCCGTATTCATCATCAGTCTCGCCGCTCTTTTTCTGGCGTGTGAAGCAGGTCACCATTTTGGGGCGCGCGCCGGAGGGGAGGCCAATATCTCCACCCTGGAAGCCGCGATGCTCGGTCTCCTGGCGCTGATGATCGGCTTCACCTTCGCCATGGCGCTGACGCGGTTTGACGAACGGCGCGCCGCGCTTCTGGACGAGGCGAATTCGATCGGAACGGCTGCCCTGCGAGCGCGCTTGCTGCCGGCGCCGCATGACGCCGAAAATCTGAAGCTGTTGCGCGACTATGTCCAGATACGGTTGGACCTCACCAACCACGTCCCGACGGCGGCGGAAACACAGGTTGCGATTGCGCGCTCCAACAAGATTCAAGAGGCGCTTTGGTCGGATGTCAAATTGGTTATGGCGAAGAACAATGCCATGGCCCCGACGGGGCTCTATATTCAAGCATTGAACGAAACATTCGATAATCAGGAAAAACGCCTGACTGCTTTGCGCAATCGCGTGCCAAATATCGTCATTCTAGCGCTCTACGGCATCTCGATTGTCGCCGTTGGATTCTCGGGCTACGCCAGCGGGGCCGCGGAACGGGACTGGAGATTGCCAGTTTATATCATGGCTCTCCTGATCGCCGCCGTCGTTTTGTTAATTCAGGATCTGGATCGACCTGACGCCGGGCTAATTTCCGTCAGCCAGCAGCCGATGGTCGATACAGCCAATGCGCTCGCCACCTATTGAGTATTGGAAATCGGACGTCGAACGGCTACCTCGCGAGCGCTCGATTTAGGTGAATATTTGTCTCGCTCCCGGTTTTGCTCCTGCGCCAGGCGATTCGCGCAGATTGTCGATCAGGATGTAGAGACTGACCAGTAAAACCCACGCTGGAAAAATGAATAAAACCCAGTCAAGATAACCGCTGCCGATAAGAAGCAATGCAGCCAATGCATATCCCAGCAATGCGATCCAGCGCGTCGTGAGGTTGGTCTTTAAAGCCAGAGTCGACGTTGTGATCATAAAGACGCCCGCCATCTTCAGCGCGTAGATTTGCATGACGTTGTATGTGAATGCGCGGGCAAAGGCGAAGGCGGCGGATCCCGGAAGCTCCCCTGACCCGGCGGAATGGGCTCGGATCAATCCTCCCATGGCCGAAGCGGCGACGAACAGCATCCCGAGAAACATGAGGCCGCTCCCGAGAAAAACAGTCGCAAAAAACTGGTCTTCCTTCTCCCCGAGGCGATCGCGTAGAACGCCGAGGAACCAGAAGAAGGCGATGCCCGCAAAAGGAACGAGACTCAAAGCGAGCGATACTCTTCTCGAATGCGTTTGGAGCCACAAGCCAGCATCGAGCGGATCGACCGGCACGGAGCGCCATAGCAGCCAGAGGCTGCAAATCAGGAGGACCGAAAAAATGATCCCGGCGATCGCGGCCGCTCGCGGCGTTCTCAGCCCGGGTCGGACGAGGGACGCCCTGGGAACGACCACGACGAGGAGAGGATCGTCCACGCGGTTTGGCGTCATATGCTGAGCTCCTGAGGAGCGGCCGTCGAACTACCACCTTGAGACATCGGGCGCTGCGCCAGATGATCAGCTACCCGGAGCTCGTGCCCGTCACCGGGCTGCTGCCCGAAAGCCGGGCGGCGAATGGTCCCACGGATAACCCTTTGCCGCCTTTTCGTAGCCGAAGCGATATAAAGCGCGCATATATTCCTGGTCGAATTCCACCTTGTGCTCTGCTTGAAACTCGTCGTCAATGTATGCGACGTTGAAGTTTGCGCCAGCGTGCTGGACTTCCAGATAGATCCGGTAGAGATCGCCAAGGCCTACATAATTGATCATTATCGCGACGGCTTTCCCTGCAATTGGAAGGGTCGCCCGCTGCACGTCGCTCCAATCACTGGTCAGGCGCGAATTGCGAATAATATAACAATCGTAGGCCTTTCTACCGAAGCCTGACTTTTCTTGCGCAATGCGCACGTCAAGACTGGACGGAATAAGAAATGCTTGGCTCACGGCGCCGCCATCGACGTGCATTTCCTGATACGATTTGCCATTGGCGGTTACCTCAAATAGCACCGGCGGAAACGCCCCTGGTATGGATGCAGATGCGAGCAGGATTCGACAGATGACATCGGCCGCGCTGGGATGGCCGCTCGCGGCGATCGCGCCGATATTCCATAGCACCGGCACGCCAGCGTCGAGATCGGTGGTCTGGATCAGCAGAAGCCGTCCCTTGCCATATTCTGCGGCGATCTTCGCGAGTAATTCTTCGTTGATATATGTTGAAATCAATGCAAGCAGCGGACTCGTGTCCGCCATCGCGTCCTGCACAAGGGCGGCGAGAGGGAGAAATCTCTTTCTAAAGACTTTCGATGGGTCGGTGTTGGTGTAAACGTCGGTGAGAGCCGCGTCATATTCAGGGCCAAGGAAGGCGAATGGCGCCGTCAGAGCTCCTGTGCTAACGCCGGTGACCAGTTTGAAATTTGGACGGCCGCCATGCGCCGTCCAACCGACCAGCAGCCCGGCGCCAAACGCGCCCTTGTCCCCTCCACCCGAAAGCGACAGATATTGCGCGTCGGGCAAAGCGTCGCCACGGCTCAGGCCAAGATTTTTTGCTTCGCGAACGAGCGCCTGCTCCTGCTCGATGGAAATCGCCGCCGGCTGAGACAGGAAAAAGCGAGCATTTGGGAGGCCAAGCGCGATCGCATCGCGAAACTCCGAAAGCGGCACGGGCTTGCGATGGCTGCGGCGCGCGTATGTAGACAGAGCCATGGAAATGGCGGCGCCAATGCGGTTCGCCGAGGGACGGCGGCGGGGATCGAGTTCGTCTGCGCTTGGCATGTTTTCTGAGCCGGATAGGCAAGATTTATCCGGGACTGCA
Source organism: Methylocella silvestris BL2 (assembly GCF_000021745.1). Taxonomy (NCBI): domain Bacteria; kingdom Pseudomonadati; phylum Pseudomonadota; class Alphaproteobacteria; order Hyphomicrobiales; family Beijerinckiaceae; genus Methylocella; species Methylocella silvestris. The sequence continues at coordinate 3,032,829 of NC_011666.1, read as the reverse complement.
GTTGCGCGCGGACGCATCCCCAGTCCGACGACCTCGACACACTAGCACATCCACGGTAGGCTCCGCCAACAGCATCGCCATTGCAATAGCAGCTGAAGCTCCACCGCCCATGTACGGCGGCGCGGACGTCATAACTTCCCAACACACCAGACGTTGGTTCAGAACTCAAAGGATGAGAATTTTGCGCTTAAGGTCACGCCCGCTGGCGCGTGGGTTACGTTTGTCTGCGTGCGTCGAAGCTTATTGTCTCAATAGCAAGGCGGGTAGGGCGCATATCCGCAGAGTGGTGGAGTGTAAACACCACGACGCACATAGCCTCCACGATAGGCGCCTCCGTAATAAGCGCCTCCGCGATAGACACCCCCACGGTAGACGCCCGCGCGATACGCTCCTCCACGATAGACGCCCCCTCGATAAACAGCCCCGCGATGGACGCCGCCACGATAGGCGCCTCCATGATAGCCGCCCCCGCGATGGACGCCGCCATGATAGCCGCCCCCGCGGTGTCCGCCGCGATAAGCCATGGCGTCGCTCGAAATAGCGGCGATGCAAAGGAAGGCAGCTGCGGCAATGGATATGGCGGTTCTACACCACATGGCGGTTCCCCCTCGAGCTGCCGCCGGCATCACAGAGTTCACCTGTGATTTTTATTTCGCCGACCCATCCAGGCTCATTGCTTGAGCCGCATTGGCCGCTGCGGCAGCCGCTTGGCGCGACCCTTCATTACTTGAGTTTTCATGGTTAGCACAAAACTCGCGTAAAATCCTAAGGGTAATCGGCGCCAGCCTCGCCACAGGGATGCAGCCCACGGATTCAAGCCTGTAGCTTCGCGTTAGCGCGTGAGACTCGAAGATCCGCGTCTCGAGCACCGAGCGGAAGCTACGCTTCGAGATCTCTTAGGCCCGCGTTTGACCGATCTGACGCGGATCAATGCGATCTGGCCGGGGAAGCAACAATGAGTTGCGAGTGAGTGCTCGACGTAATAGAAAGAAATATAAGACGCCCAGGTTTAGGGCCGCCGGCCACGTACAAGGACCGTTTAGGGGAGGAAAGCCATGAGTGATAAGTTTGACTCAGAAATGGTATCCCGCCGAAAGGCGCTTTCCCTTTTAGGACCAGCCGCACTGGGCCTCTCTGTTCTGCCTATTGTCCTAACAGTGTCAGATGCTGCTGACGCCCAGACGTACGGGATGCAGCGCCGCGCAGACCGACGCACCGGCCGCCAAATGCACCGTCAGCATCGGCGTACCGGTCACTACTAGTCCCACCGCTGCCGCGAATAGTCGAAAGTTAAGGGTCACGTCAAGTTGAGCCATGCTCAACATCTGGTCGTCGTGGTCCTAAGCATCGAAGCCAAACCTTGCGCTTCTCCCCCAGCGCTCAACAGTGCTGCGGCCCATGTCGCGTCTCGTATCGGGGGCACATTTAACAAACCATCCAATATCGGCGGGCGCACTGGTGCACACGGCGGCTAAATTCAGTCCGCATAATATTCGCAATGGGCGTCCTGTCATCGACGCTTACTCCACACCGAACATAACCTCCGCGGTAGGCGCCCTCCGGGGCGTGACGATACGCCGGGCATAGGTCAAAGCAGACCCAGTGGTTTTCTATCACCCGATGGTTGCTGAACGGGGTAGTGTCGATGCGGCAAACTTCGGCCAGGACATTTCGCTTTCCACTATTGGCGCGCAGCCGTTAGTCGTCCCATCGATGCCCTGCTAGGCCGCCGTGGCTACAGCTCGGGCGGCGTTATGCGTACCGTGACTATGCTTAGCCCGAGACGTATCTCTCCGGCGAGCGGGCTGTGGCAATTCCTGCCTTGGCCCGATCGCCCTCATATCGATGCATCTCGCGCCCGCCGCTCGCGTCGGCCGGACCTTCTATACATTCGCGGACGGCGAGACGGTATCGGGATGTCTGCGTAACGCGCCCCCACCCGGTCGTTAATCAAGCAGCGTCACGTTTCCTGTCGCCAGATCATACACGCCGCCGACTACGAGCAGCTTCCCTTTGGTCACGAGCTCGGAGAGGATCGGGGTCGCCTGCTTCAGTCGCTCGACGTTGTAGCGCACATTGGCGATCACCGCGCGGCCTTCGAGATTATCGCCAGCCTGCTTAAGCGCGGGCTCGACGCCGGGCTTCATTGCGCTGACGAGATCGGCGATATGGCCCGGCAAATCATTGCCGTTTTGAAGCGCCGCCACCGTGGCGTTGACGGCGCCGCAGCTTGTATGGCCGAGCACCAGAATCACCTTCGTGCCGAGCACGGCCGCCCCGAACTCCAGGCTTCCCAGCCCATCCGGCGTGACGAAATTGCCGGCGACGCGCACGACGAACAAATCGCCGGGGCCTTGATCGAACGCCAGCTCCGGCGCGACGCGGGAGTCGGCGCAGCCAAGGATAGCGGCGAAGGGCGCCTGGCCCTGCGCGCGGCTCGCCCGCCCTGCCGAAAAATCCCGCTGGCGGGGCTGGTTGGCGACATAGCGCGCGTTGCCTTCGATCAAAAGCTTCAGCGCCGCGTCCGGCGTGTCCGCGGCGGCCGCCGCAGGTTGAGCTTCGGCCACGCCGCCAAGCGGGGCGGCAGCTATTGCCGCGGCGCCGGCCAGCACCAGGCTACGGCGATTCAAACTGGTATCGGGGCAAATATTACACACCGCGTTTCCTCTCTCACGTCCTCGCGCGAAGTTTATTGTTGGCCCGCGCAGTTAACGATCAATCGCTTTTTGAATGAAGGAAATTCTTCAACTCTCTATGACGCAAACAGGACGTTTGGGGCGAGGAGCGTAATGCGGGCGGAGGTCCCCGACCTCAGGATTCGTGCAACGGACTGATTTAGGCGCAAATCCCTCCACCACGCCAAGGATATTGCGCGCGAACAAGCTTGAGCAGCGTCGAATCGTGTAAATCCACAACTATTGCGGGTGTGTAAATTTTCCGGCTGCTTCGTAAATCTAAAATGAAAATCAGAATCAGAATCGCTGAAACAAAAAGGAACCATGAGTTTTATGCGACGTTAGGATGCTGCTTTAACGATACTGCGTGGCTTAGATATTATCGATGAACCCGGAAGGGCGACTTTAATGTATATACTTTCGGTTGCTTCTTTCATCTTCGGAGTTATCCTAGGCTGTAATTTTAGAGCCTACATTCTCGCGCCTTCCTGCGCTGTCGTCGCGTTTGCCACGCTTGCGGTCGCCATATTCGTCGGAGAACGATTTTCTCACGCCGCAACATATGCCGCGCTCTTTCTGACGCTCCTGCAGTTTGGCTATCTGTTCGGCGTCATTGGCTGGTCGATCGCGGCGAAGCTTCAAAAGCGGCGGGCTGAACGAACGTCGCCCCCTCGGAAGGCGCCTGCAGCTTAAGCGCCCGCATCCTCCCGCCTCCCTGCTGGAACCTGAAATCGAAGCGTATTTGCGCTGACCGCTTGATTCAGTGTACCTCTTTCCCAGTGACGGCGGCGCTGCGAGCAGCGCGCATGGGACGTCCGCCCTTGCCAAAAGGTTGAAGATCGACCGTGCAACAGACGCATACCGTACTGTTCCAAAACATTCGGGTGCGTTCCGCCGAACTGCTGAACAAACGTCTAGCATTGGCGACCATGGGGCGCGCCGTTGTCGAGCGCGCGGTTTCGCGGCCAAGGTCCGGGATCGACCGATGAGCACGAACTGTGACGCAGCCGTGAAAGACATCGTCAAGGAGTTTGGCGCCGACCGGACCCGCCTTACAGATATTGCCCTCGCCGTCCAGCAGCGCTTTGGTTTCATCAGCGATGATGCTGTCCAGGCGATTGCAACGGGACTCGGCGTCCACGCCGTCGAAATCGAGGACATGGCGTCCTTCTATTCTTTCCTCGATCGCGCGCCTCGGGGTCGCTTCCGCATCCGTCTCTCCAAGACGCCGATCTCATTCATGAAGGGCGCGACAGACGTCGCGCGCGCATTTGAGGAAGCGCTTGGGCTCTCGCTTGGCGACACATCGGCCGACGGCCAGTTCACTCTCGAATGGACGAGCGACATTGGCATGGCCGACCAGGAGCCGTCGGCTCTGATCAATAGCACGGTCCTGACCGCGCTCACGCCGGAGGATGTCCCGCAGATCGTCGCGGCTCTCCGGCGGTGCGGACCCGATGATGGGCCGCCTCGATTTCCGCAGCATAAGCCGCAGGGCGCAATGCTTCCAAAAGCGGCAATCCGCTCGAGCCTCGTTCAGCCTGGGCCGTTGTTGTCCGGCCGGCCCGGTCGAGCAGACGGGATCAAGGCCGCCCTCGACCAGTCGCCCGAGCAGGTGATCGAAGAAATCAGCAATTCCAAGCTCCGGGGCCGTGGCGGAGCCGGTTTTCCGACCGGCATGAAATGGCGCCTCACGCGCAAGGCGGTCGGCGAGAATCGCTACGTGATCTGCAACGCTGACGAGGGCGAACCCGGAACATTCAAGGACCGGCTGCTGCTAACCGAATTCCCCGATCTCGTTTTCGACGGCATGACGATCGCCGGTTATGCGCTCGGCGCGCGGCGCGGAGTCGTCTATCTGCGCGGTGAGTATGCCTATTTGTGGGACCCGCTTCAGGAGGTCCTGAGAGATCGTCGGGCCCTTGGTCTGCTGGGCGCCGATATCTGCGGCCGCAGCGGGTTCGATTTCGACATCAGGATCCAGCTTGGCGCCGGCGCTTATATGTGCGGAGAGGAGTCGGCGCTGCTCGAATCCATGGAGGGGAAGCGCGGGGCGCCGCGAGACCGGCCGCCCTTTCCGACCGAGCGAGGATACCTGCGCCAGCCGACTGCCATCGATAATGTCGAGACCTTTGCCTGCGCGGCCCGCATCGTCGAGAAAGGGGCCGCCTGGTTCACGGGATTCGGGACGAAGGAATCGACCGGCACGAAGCTGATGAGCGTCTCGGGCGATTGCCAACGTCCTGGCGTCTACGAGGTCCCGTTCGGCATTACAGTCAACGAGCTTCTCGACCTGGTCGGCGCCCCGGACGCCGAATACGTCCAGATTAGCGGCCCATCCGGCCAGTCCGTGGCGCCGAAGGATTTCGGCCGGCGCATCGCCTATGAGGATCTGTCGACCGGCGGTTCGACCATGATCTTCGGTCCGAACCGCGACGTGCTGGATATCGTGCTGCAATTCGCGGATTTCTTCGTCCATGAATCATGCGGTTGGTGCGCTCCGTGCCGCGTCGGCGCCCCCCTGCTCAAGCAGGGGATGGAAAAGATTGTCGCCGGCCGCGCAACCCTTGCAGACATCGCTGCGACGGAAGCGCTCGCGAACACCGTCATGCGGATGAGCCGCTGCGGCCTCGGCCAGACGGCGCCGAACCCGATCCTGACCACCATGCTTAGCTTTCCCGAGCTCTACGAAGCAAGGCTCGCGCCTGTTCCCTTCGAGCCGCTCGTCCCCTTGCGCGACGCCTTGCGTGAAGCGGTCGAGATTCAGGGGCGCGAACCCGCGCCGCAGGAGCCCTAGAATGCGCGCAGAAACATTCAGCTTCACGATCGACGGAGTGGAAGTCGAGGCGTCGGCGGGCCAGTCGGTCATCCAGGCTTGCGACTTGGTGGGAATCTACATCCCGCGTCTCTGCTTTCATCCAGATCTCGAGCCCTCCGGGAACTGCCGCGTCTGCACCTGCAAGATCAACGGCCGCAACAGCGCCGCCTGCGTAACGCCGGCGGCTCATGGCATGGTGATCGAGAACGACACGCCGCTTCTTACCGCCGACCGGCGCGCCATCATCGAAATGCTATTTGTAGAGGGCAATCATCCTTGCCCCTACTGCGTCGCGAGCGGGGACTGCGAGTTGCAGGCGCTCGGCTATCGTCTCGGGATGGTCGCGCCGCCCCAGCCTTACCAATGGCCGGGACGGAAGATCGACGCCACGCACCCCGACATCTACCTCGATCACGATCGCTGCATCCTCTGTTCGCGCTGCATCAGCGCCTCGCGGATGGAGGACGGCAAAACCGTGTTCGGCTTCGAAGGCCGCGGCATCGCCATGCGGCTGAACGTTGACGCGAAAGGCGGCCTCGGCGACACCCAGATGGCGGCCATCGACAAGGCGGCGAGAGTCTGTCCGGTCGCCTGCATCGTTATCAAGCGCGACAACTACCGGGTTCCGAACGGCAGCCGCCGCTTCGACAAATCGCCGATCGGCAGCGACATCGAGGCGAAGCGAAAGCAGGTCAAAGCATGAAGGTCCCCTCGGCCGAAAGCCACGCCTCGGCAAAACCGAGGCTAGCCACCTGCTCCCTGACGGGCTGTTTCGGATGCCACATGTCGCTCCTCGACATCGACGAGCGCATCCTCGAGTTGATCGATCTCGTCGATCTCGACGTCTCGCCCTTCGACGACAAAAAGTCGTTCGACCGGCCGGTCGACGTCGGTTTCGTCGAGGGCGGATGCTCGAACGAATACAACGTCAAGGAACTCATAGAATTCCGAAAGCATTGCCGCATCCTGGTGTCAGTCGGCGCCTGCGCGATCAACGGCGGCGTGCCGGCGATGCGCAACACGGTCGGACTCCGCGAGTGCCTGGAGGCGGTCTATCTCCATGGGGTCTCCCTCGAAGGCGGCGGCATGATCCCGAACGACGAAGATCTGCCGCTGCTCCTGGATCGCGTCTACCCGTCGCATGAGGTGGTGAAGATCGACTATTTCCTGCCGGGTTGCCCGCCCTCCGGCGACGCCATCTGGGCGGCGCTCAAGGCCCTGCTCACCGGGACGGAGCCGGCGCTGTCCTACCAACTGCTGAAATACGAATGACGCACGACATTCCGGGACATAAGCTATGAGCGACGCTCAGGCCGGCCCGGCGCCGGTGAGCCGGGGGCCGCGCAAGATCGTCATCGATCCGGTCACCCGCGTCGAAGGTCACGGCAAGGTCACCATCAGGCTCAACGAGGCCGGCGAGGTCGAACAGGCCCGGTTCCACATCGTGGAGTTTCGCGGCTTCGAGCGGTTCATTCAGGGGCGGCTGTACTGGGAAGTTCCGGTCATCGTCCAGCGTCTCTGCGGCATCTGCCCGGTGAGCCATCATCTTGGCGCCGGCAAAGCGATGGACGCGATCGCCGGAGTGGACCGGCTGACGCCCACCGCGGAAAAGATGCGGCGACTGATGCATTACGGCCAGGTGCTGCAGTCGAATGCTCTGAATTTCTTCCATCTGGCGTCGCCCGACCTCCTGCTCGGGTTCGAGGCGCCGGTCGCGCAGCGCAATATTATCGGCGTGATCGAAGCCTTCCCGGAAGTCGGCAAATGGGCGATCTTCATCCGAAAATTCGGGCAGCAGGTCATCGCCGCTACCGGCGGCCGCCGTATCCATCCGCGGCTGTGCATCCCCGGCGGCGTCAACCAGAACCTCACGGTGGAGAACCGGGACGCGCTCAGGAAGGACATCGATCCGATCATCCAGTGGTGCGGTGAGGCTCTGGAGCTGCACAAATCCTTTATCCGCTCCCATGAGACGCTGCACGAAACATTCGCCAGCTTCCCGTCGAGCTACATGAGCCTCGTCGGGGCGGACGGCGGAATGGATCTCTACGACGGCGCGCTCCGCGCCATCGATGCAGGGGGGAAGCCGATCTTCGACGGCGTCCCCCCGGTCGATTACCGCGACTATCTCATCGAGGAAGTCCGATCCTGGAGTTATATGAAGTTTCCTCACATCCGCTCGCTCGGACGCGAAGACGGATGGTATCGCGTCGGACCCCTGGCCCAGCTCAATTGCTGCGCCTTCATCGGCACGCCCATCGCTGAGGCGGCCCGCAAGGACTTCATGGCGCTCGGGCATGGCGGTCCGGTCCACGCCACCCTAGCCTATCACTGGGCGCGCCTGATCGTCATGATCCACTGCGCCGAAACGATCAAGAACCTGCTGTTCGACGACGATCTTCAGGGGACCGACCTCGTCGTCAGCGGCGAGCGGCGCTCCGAAGGCGTTGCGATCATCGAGGCGCCGCGCGGGACATTGCTTCACCACTACGCGGTCGATGATAACGATCAGGTGACCGCGGCAAACCTGATCGTCTCCACCACGCACAACAACGAGGCGATGAACCGCTCGGTGACGAAAGTCGCTGTCGACGATCTCACCGGACATGAGATCACCGAAGGCCTTCTGAACCACATTGAGGTGGCGATCCGGGCCTACGACCCGTGCCTCTCCTGCGCCACGCACGCGCTGGGCGAGATGCCGCTTATCGTCACGCTGGAAGACGCCGACGGTGCGATCATCGCGACCAGGGTGAAGCAATGAGCATCTCCGGCCCGAAAGCGGCGCCCTCCTCCCCGCCGCGAATACTCGTCCTCGGCTACGGGAACCCCGGACGCCAGGACGATGGGCTGGGACCGGCCGCAGCGGCCGGGATCAACGGGCTCGGGTGGCCCAACATCACCGCCTACGACAATTACCAGCTCAATATCGAAGATGCGCTGGACGTCGCGGAACATGACATCGTGTGGTTTGTCGACTCGGCCAAGGCCGGCCCGTCGCCCTATGACGTGCGCGATCTGTCGGCGGCTCCGTCGATCGAGTTCACCAGCCACATCATGCGGCCGGAGGCTATTTTGGCCATCGCCCGCCAGTACTACGGAAAGTCGCCACAGGCCTTCCTGCTGGCCATTCGCGGCTATCAGTTCGAGTTTGTTGAAGAACTCACGACGGGCGCCGTCGAGAATCTTCGCGTCGCCTTGAGCATGCTGACCGCCAAGATCCGCGCCTTATGCCAGCCGGCGGCGCAATGAATATCGGCCTCGGCGACCGGCGCCGGACAATTCTTCTGATCGATGCGGACGCGCACGCCAGAGCGACCCTGCGAAAAGCGCTGGAGGCCGCGGGTTTCTCGGTGGGAGAGGCGGCAAACAATCGTGAGGGCGAACGGACCGCCTTGCGGATCATGCCCGATGCGATTCTCGCTGAGTTGATGACAGACCTCGCCGATACCGGAACGATGATTTCCGAGAGGCTCAAGGCAAGCGGCAGCAGGATCCCCTGCTACATCGTCAGCACGGCCAGCGACGCGCTGATGGGCTCCGTGGGACTCCATGAGATCGGCATATCCGGCGTGTTCCTGAAGCCGGTCGAACCCGCAATCGTGATCCAGACGCTCAAGACGCGGCTCGGAGTGCGGCAGGGAGACAGTGAACGTGCATGAGATATCTCTCATCGAGAGCGTCGTCGCCTTGGTCGAGGACGAGCGGCGCAAGCAGGATTTCTCTCGCGTCCGCATGATCCGGCTCAGGCTCGGCGCGCTTGGGCATGCCGAGCCGGAAGCGCTGCGCTTCTGCTTCGACGCGGTCACGCGCGGCACCATCGCGGAGGGGGCCCGGCTGGATATCGATATCGTACTCGGAGAGGGCTGGTGTTCAAGCTGCTCCCGGACTGTGCCGCTTGAAGAACGCTTCGCGGCGTGCCCGATCTGTGGGAACGCTCCGGTCCAAATGACGGCAGGCGATGAATTGCGCGTGGCCGAGATGGAGGTTGAGTGATGTGTACGGTATGCGGCTGCGGAACGGCGGTCATCGCCGAAAAGACGGCTCCCGAACAGCCGGACGTCGCTCACAACGGACCCGCGCTCGATCACGGGCATGCGCGTCCGCATGTCCACGGCGACCACAGCCACGGGCGCGCTGAGGGCGCGATCGATTTCGGCGGCGGTCTCGCCGGCCTGCATGTCCCCGGCATGAGCCAGGAGCGCACGATCAGCATCGAGCGTGACATCCTGTCGAAGAACAATGTCTTCGCCACAGCCAACCGCGCGCGTTTGCGGAACGCCGGCGCCTTCGCGCTCAATTTCGTTTCGAGCCCAGGCTCCGGCAAGACGTCGCTACTCGTTCGGACGATCACGGACCTGAAGCATCGCTGGCCGATCGCCGTCATCGAGGGCGATCAGCAAACCTCGCGCGACGCCGATCGGATCCGCGCCACAGGCGCCCCGGCCGTGCAGGTCAACACCGGCAAAGGCTGCCATCTCGACGCCCATATGGTCGGCCATGCCCTCGATCATCTGCCGCTTGAGCCGGGCAGTCTGCTGTTCATCGAGAATGTCGGCAATCTCGTCTGCCCGGCCGCCTTCGACCTCGGGGAAGAGCAAAAGGTGGTGGTTCTGTCCGTGACCGAAGGCGAGGACAAGCCACTCAAATATCCGGACATGTTCGCAGCGGCCGATCTCATGCTGCTGAACAAGGCCGATCTGCTGCCGCATCTGGAGTTCGACGTCGGCGCCTGTATCGAGGCTGCCTTGCGCGTGAACCCACGGATGCAGGTCTTAATCGTATCCGCGCGCACCGGCGAGGGCCTCCCTGAGTTCTATGCGTGGATCGAATCGCGCGCATCCGCAGCGGCGGCCGCCGCGACCCAGCAGGCATGAGGAATTTGCGGCGATGAGCTTGGCGGAGGCGCACAATGGGAGAGAGCGCTTGCGCATCCGCGTGAGAGGCGCGGTTCAGGGCGTCGGGTTTCGTCCGTTCGTGCATGGCCTGGCGGCGCGCTTTCGTCTTTCCGGCTTCGTCCTCAACGACGAAGACGGCGTGCTGGCGGAAGTCGAAGGCGCGGCTCTCGACGGTTTCCTGGCGGCGCTACAAAACGAGAGCCCGCCGCTCGCACATATCGACGCCGTCGACGTGACGCCCATGCCCCGCGGCGGACAGCAGGGCTTCGCGATTCGAGAAAGCGTCGGGCGAGACGCCGGGCGGACAAGAATGGTTGCCGACGCCGCGACATGCCGATCCTGTCTAGACGAGCTATTCGATCCGGCGAGCCGCTTCCATCTCTACCCGTTCGTGACCTGCACACATTGCGGGCCACGTTTCACCATTACGCGGCATTTGCCCTACGACCGCCGCAACACCTCGATGGCGGGTTTCGGCCTCTGTCAGGATTGCGCAGCCGACTATGCCGATCCCGCCAGCCGCCGTTTCCATGCCGAGACGATCGCCTGTCCGGTCTGCGGCCCGCGCCTGAGCCATCCGGTCGAGGAGATCGCGGTCGCCCTCCGTCATGGACAAATCGTCGCCCTCAAAGGAATCGGCGGCTTCCATCTCCTATGCGACGCAACGAATGAGCGGGCGGTTGCAACGCTGCGCCGCCGCAAGCGTCGCCCGGCGAAACCCTTTGCGGTCATGGTCGCGAACGAGGCCTCGGTTGAGCATATCGCGACGCCGAGCCTCGGCGAACGGGCGCTCCTTCGCCAGCTTGCTCGCCCCGCCGTTCTGATGCGAGCCCGCGCGGGATTGGCGCCCTCCGTTGCCCCGGGGCTGGATCGCGTCGCTGTGATGCTGCCGTCCGCGCCCGTGCATCATTTGCTGTTCCACGCCTTGGCGGGAGAGCCGAAAGGCGCCGCTTGGCTGGATCAGCTTCAGCCTGTGGCTCTTGTCGCCACCAGCGCGAACGTTGCCGGCGAACCACTGATCATCGCCGACGCCGAGGCACTTCAAGCTCTGGCTGGCGTCGCCGACATGATCGTCACGCATGACCGGCCGATCCTCATGCGGGCGGACGATTCCGTGATGGCCGTGATAGACGGCGGTCCGGCCTATGTCCGGCGATCGCGCGGCTTCGCGCCCGAACCCATCGATCTCGGTCAGGATGGTCCGGCGGTGATCGCCGTCGGCGGGCACCTCAAGGCGACGCTCTGCGTCACGCGCGGGCGCGAGGCGTTCGTGTCGCAGCATGTTGGCGATCTCAACACGGCGGCCGCGATCCGCTTCTATGAAGAGACCGCGCGACGCATGCTGACGATGCTGGATGTCGCGCCGCAGCTTGTCGCCTGCGACCTTCATCCGGACTATCGCTCCACTCGGTTCGCGGAGGCGATGGATCTGCCCATCCTGCGCCTTCAGCATCATGCCGCCCATCTCGCCGCCGTCGCCGCCGAACATCATCTGCGCGGACCGATCTTGGGGCTGGCGCTCGACGGGCATGGGTACGGCGATGACGGAAGCGCATGGGGCGGCGAGCTGATGCTGTTGGAGGGCGCCGGTTGGCGCAGGCTCGGCCATCTCCGGCCGCTTGCTCTGCCCGGAGGCGACCGCGCCGCCGGAGAGCCCTGGCGCATGGGCGTTGCGGCTTTGACGGCGTTGGGTCGCGGCGCGGAAGCCGTCTGGCGATTCCCGGGAAACGCGCTCGCCGGGCGTCTGGCGGCAATGTTGGCCGCCAACGTTCAAGGGCCGACGACGACCAGCATGGGACGGCTGTTCGACGCCGCCGCCGCGCTGCTGGGCGTGTGCGCAGAGCAGAGTTACGAAGGCCAGGCAGCTATGCAGCTCGAGGCCCTCGTGCGCATCCCAAGATGCCTGCGCGGCGGCTATCGCATCACCGGCGACATCCTCGATTTCACGCCTCTCCTTGCCAGCCTTCTCGAGCCCGGTCTGCAGGCGCGCGAGGGGGCGGAGCTCTTTCACGGCACGCTGGTCGCGGGCCTCGCCGAGTGGATCGGCCAAGGCGTCGCGCGATTGGGCCGGCCCGATGTCGTGCTCGGCGGCGGCTGCCTGGCGAACCGTGTCCTGGCGGAAGGACTGACATCGGCGCTCCGCGCGCGCAACCTCGTCGCGTGGCTCCCGCGCGCCGCGCCGGCGAATGACGGCGGACTCTCGCTCGGACAGGCTGCGATGGCGCGGGCGCATCTGATCGCCGAACGCATGCCATATCGGTCGTCCACGAGGTAATCCCATGTGTCTTGCCATTCCGATCCGCGTCGAAGAGCTTCTCCCTGACGATATGGCGCGCGTCACGCTGAGCGGCGTTTCGAAGATCGTCTCCATCGCCCTTTTGGAAGACGTCCAGATCGGCGACTACCTCCTGATCCATGTCGGCTATGCGCTCGCCAGGCTCGATCCCGACGAGGCGGAGCGCACCCTCGCCATGATGCGCGAGGCCGCCGTTCCCGCTCTGGCGGAAGTGAAGGGATCCCGGCCGTGAAACATATTGACGAGTACCGCGACGGAAGGCTCGCGCGCTCCATCGCCGAGGCCATCGCAACCGAGGCCGTTCGCGGCCGCCCCTATCGGTTCATGGAGTTCTGCGGCGGCCACACCCATGCCATCTCGCGCTACGGGATCGAGGATCTCCTTCCGCCGAACGTGCAGATGGTGCACGGACCGGGATGTCCCGTTTGCGTGCTGCCGACGGGACGTATCGACGACGCGATCCGACTCGCCATGCGGCCGGAGGCGACGCTGTGCACCTACGCCGATCTGATGCGCGCGCCCGCCTCCGCAGGCGCCAATCTGCTGAAGGCCAAGGCCGCTGGCGCCGACATCCGCATGGTCTATTCCACTCTCGACGCGATCCGCATCGCCGAGACGGAGCCTGACCGTGAAGTCGTATTCTTTGCGATAGGGTTCGAGACGACGACGCCGCCGACTGCAGTCGCCATCCGGCTGGCGCGCAAGAAGCGATTGTCGAATTTCAGCGTGTTCTGCAACCACGTCCTCACCCCGCCGGCGATGCGGGCAATCCTCGGCTCGCCGGACGCTCGCGCCGTGCGGGTCGATGGCGTCATCGGCCCCGCGCATGTGAGCACGGTCACAGGAACCACGCCATATGTGAGTCTCGCCGCGGAATTTTCGAAGCCGGTTGTCGTCGCCGGCTTCGAACCGCTCGATGTGGTTCAGGCGATCCTGATGCTGGTTCGCCAGGTCAACGAAGGCCGGCGCGACGTGGAGAACCAGTATTTCCGCCTGGTGACCGCGGCGGGCAACCGGATCGCGCAGCGTGAGATGGCGGACATCTTCGAAGTGCGTCCATCGTTCGCGTGGCGCGGGTTGGGCGAACTCCCCCTGAGCGCGCTGCGTCTGCGCGAAACCTACGCCGATCTGGACGCCGAACCGCGCTTCGCGATCGAGACCATCCCTGCGGCAGACAATCCGGCCTGCGAATGCGGCGACATTCTCCGCGGCCTCAAGAAGCCGGCCGAATGCAAACTATTCGGAACGCTCTGCTCCCCCGAGACGCCGATGGGGTCCTGCATGGTGTCGCCCGAGGGCGCCTGCGCGGCGCATTGGACCTACGGTCGTTTTCGGGCCAATGCCAGGGCCGCCGCGGAAAAGGCTGTCGCTTGAGAGCGCCAAGGCTCCGGACCCGCAAGCTGGATCTCCAGAATGGTCGCGTCGACCTTTCCCACGGCGCCGGCGGCCGGGCGATGGCCCAGCTCATCGACGAGATCTTCCGCGAGGCGTTCGACAATCCGATGCTCGATCAAGGCAACGACCAGGCTGCGTTCGACGTCCCGGCCGGCCGCATGGTGATGTCGACGGACGGCTACGTGATCTCGCCGCTTTTCTTTCCCGGCGGCGATATCGGATCGCTGGCTGTGCATGGCACGATAAACGACATCGCGATGGCCGGCGCACGCCCCCTGCATCTGGCCGCCAGCTATATCATCGAGGAGGGCTTTCCGCTCGCGGACCTTCAGCGGATCGCGGGTAGCATGGGGTGCGCTGCGCGCGACGCCGGCGTGGCGATCGTGACCGGCGACACCAAGGTGGTCGAGCGTGGAAAAGGCGACGGCGTCTTCATCGCGACGACCGGCATCGGCGTCGTCCCGCCGGGCCTCCATCTCTCGGGCGAGCGCGCCCGCCCGGGCGACCGGGTGATCATTTCCGGCTACATCGGCGATCACGGCGTCGCGGTCATGTCGACAAGGCGCGATCTCGGATTCGAGACGGAACTCCTCTCGGACAGCGCCGCCTTGCACGGGCTGGTCGCCGAAATGGCGCGCGTCGCGGGTTCCTCGCTCCGGCTCTTGCGCGACCCAACGCGCGGCGGCCTGGCCACGACCCTCAACGAGATCGCCCAGCAATCGGGCGTCGGATTCCTCATCGATGAGGGCGCGATCCCCGTTCGGGCGGAGGTCGCCGCCGCCTGCGAACTCCTCGGATTGGACCCGCTCTATGTCGCCAATGAGGGCAAGCTGGTCGCCATCGTGGCGCCGGACGCCGCGGAGACCCTCGTTGCCGCGATGCGCGCGCATCCCCTCGGCCGCGACGCGGCTCTGATCGGAGAAGCGACCGCCGACGAACAGCGCTTCGTACAGATGACGACTTCGTTCGGAGGCGGCCGGATTGCGGATTGGCTGATGGGCGAGCAATTGCCCCGGATCTGCTGAGAAGGACGCGCGCCTCCCTGCGATGATGACGTCATCGATGGCTCTTTTCCTTTCCTCTAATAGAATACGCTGCGATTGATCGAATCCTTCGGCGCCCATGGTGCGATCATCCCGCGCGTCGCGAGCGGATGCCGCAGGCTTTGACCGCGCACGCCGAAAAGGGATATGAGAGCAACTCCATC
The DNA here is from genome assembly GCF_000021745.1 of Methylocella silvestris BL2. Classification (NCBI taxonomy): domain Bacteria; kingdom Pseudomonadati; phylum Pseudomonadota; class Alphaproteobacteria; order Hyphomicrobiales; family Beijerinckiaceae; genus Methylocella; species Methylocella silvestris. The sequence continues at coordinate 3,017,540 of NC_011666.1, read as the reverse complement.
AGCCGGCAGGCCGAAGAACACGGCGCCATGCCGGCCATTCCGCCGAAAGCGAACTGCAATTGGAAGAACAGCTTCTCGCCGCTACTCTATCGCAACCGAAACGCCACCGGGCCGCGAGCGAGCAGGAACCTCCGACGTCCTGAAGCGGCGCGAGGACTCAACCCGCTTCGCCTTCGTCAACGAGACCTGGACCCCGACCATATGGCGCGCCGTTATGGCAGCTAACGGCGCAGGGGGCGCCTGCCCGTCGACGCGCCCCATGGTACTGGAAGACCACGACCTTCGTCGCCGCTATCCTCGGCTTTAGTTACCCATGCAATGATAGGTGTATCTTTCGGAAGATGCCGCTGCATGTGACCATTGTAGGGTCGTCGGAGTCGTTGCCATACTCGTCGTCCCAACCGTCCCGTGATCTTGAAGAACACAATCTGGCGCATATTTATATGCAGAGAAGAAAATAACTGCACAACTTGTCGCGCCGGCTCCTTCGGTGACGGTGCCGTGCACGTCGTTGGAGCCTACGGAAAGCGACGCCCCAGCCCCGCATCCCGAAAGGGTGGGTCCGTTACCATTTGAAGAAAGATGGCCGGAAAGGATCAGAGAACCGGCATCCGACAACGCTACACGTTGGTCTCCACCTGCGGCGTAACGCAACGCACCGTCTGAATGTTTCAACGTGGCGTCGAATCCGTCGAATCCGATTGCTTGATTGTCCGCCATCGCCATCGCGTACATCGTGGCGGCCGATTGCGTGTCAATGACGCCGCTCGCATATGAGCCATCAGCCTTGATGGCGTAAGGCGCGCTTGCCGTCAATTGCAGAGATGCGAGCGTTTGCTTTCCAGTCGCATGATAGCCGACAGATTGTGCAATGCCATTTGTGGAGACGCCTCCTGCTTGCTGAATGCCGACATAAGCATAACTACTCTCGTTCAATCCATAATCAACTGCAAATCCAGGGAGCATCGCCAACCCCCAATGATACAATCCTGGCGACGCTGCTCCCCCGCCAAGGATGCCGACGGTCGCAAGATGGCTTGAAATCCCAGCCATAAACAAACCATAGAGTTGGCACGCTCCCGGACGGGCCGCAGGACAGTCGCGATCGAAATTGGCCAGATCAATCTCGGTATTCACACCAAAACCACCGGCGGATATTCCACCTAATGAGGGCATACTACCTGGCCAGATCGTCAGCGCGCTCGCGGCGTTCCAATGATGGCCGGCTCCGGCATACATGTCGCCATCTATTCCGAAGGCGACTTTCTGATCGTTGATGCCCCCGGATTGCCAAGTCCACAATATCGACCCGTCGGAGCACGTACCGCTCTTGCAATTCGGAGCCGTTCCGCCAGATATGCCACCTTGAGCCGAGAAATAAATCTGATCACTTCCCGATGCCGCGCTGTGAACGTAACTGTCGGCGGGATATGCCGTCGTACTTATCCACGCCGGGGCTGAACCTGTTGCATTATGCAACGTTACGAAGTTCGTATATTCTCCTATTAAGGGTCCTTGCGTTGTTGTTAGCCGTTGAAAACCAGCGGCGCGCAGCGTGTCGCCTCCAATGCATCCGCCATCGGGACAAAGGGAATAAATAGCCCCGACGCTGGAAAACCCCATGTAGTTTGGAGGATATGCGGAGTGGAGATCGACAATGCTTTGCGCTTGGCAAGCGAGCGCAATTGTCAGAAAAGAGATCAAGATGATTAGCTGTTTCATGCGTCTCTCCATCTGACAGGCCAAGACGCTCATCCGTCAAGCCATGTTGTGCGAGGCGAGCTATAATTATATCGGTATATGAACGATTGGCGTACGGTACAGCTGTAGGGTGAGTTCTGTCCTGCGATGCTTCGTTTGTTGGGCTTTTGGGCATGCGGGCCACCAAGATAGTCCTCAATCCCAATTCGGAGCGAGACGAGGTAGATGACTTGACGCGAGAGCTTTAAAAATACCATAAAATAAGACAACTGTTACACTCGAGCCGCTGGGTTCGGGATATTGATTCGGATTATCTTTTCCTCAAGCAAGGTCAGCCATGAAGGCGCTCGATAATCTCTGGCTGAACGTCGGAGCAATGAAGTCTGGAACCAGCTGGCTAGCAAGACAGTTTGAGGATCATCCAGATGTTTTTTTGACCCCAATTAAAGAAATCCATTACTTCGCTCATGTCCATTCGCCCGTCAAATTCCTCGATAGGAATGGCCGAGTAGAAGCTCTCAAAACCTATATAAACTGGGTAAGCACAGACTTGCATCCCGATATATTGAAATTTAACCTGCGATGGTTTGAATCGTATCTGGATGAGCCAGTCGATGATATCTGGTTTAGAAACTTGTATAAGGATCGTGGAGCGAAGAGATATTGTGCTGAATTCAGCAACATTACTGCAGTACTTGACGAAACTGCGTGGGCGCATATCAAAAATATAAGTGATAATGTAAAAGTTACTTACACGATGCGAGATCCTTTTGTCCGCCTGTGGAGCCACACTCGTTTTCAGGCACAAATCAACGGGGTTTTTCATCAAATTCCGACGTGGCGCGAAACTGAATATCGCGCTTTTTTCGATTCGGGAGACTTGCTCCAACATAGTTGTTATTCTCATACAATATCCAAATTGCGACACAATCTTGAACCGCATCAATATAGATTAATATACTTTGAGGACTTTCGTGACAATCCGCTAAAAGAACTTCGCGGCGTGGAGCAGTTCTTATCGATCGAGCAAAAGGACTATTTCAATCTGGAATTTCACAATCCATCTCTTCCGCTGGGAATACCGGGGCAGTTCCTGCTCGCAGCTCAGAGAGCAATCGGCAGCGAATTTGATTCGCTTGACCATTTGGGCGCTAGGATACCAACCAGTTGGACGCTGCCCGAGAGAGTATCTAAGGAATAACTCGATCTTTTTGATAAAAAAAACGCGTCCATCGCGTGACGATGCGATGACGCAGTACGGCGATTTAGGGAACGGTGCTGCATAGCCGCCACGGAACATTTCGCGCGATCTCTGACCATACACAGCGGCCCGGCCAATGGACGCCTCGAAAACGGCGCTCTTCGGCGGCGTCATCATCCGATGCGGCAAAGGGGATGGGAAATCGCGACGGTTCGTCAGCAGCATTTTTGGACTGGAAGCCGCTGAGGGGTTTCCCAAGCTCTCGGAGAGCGGCGATCCGCCTATCGGCGCTGAAAGAGTTGGACGCCGCAAACGCCTCTCGCCGAATTGAGCCGAGCGGATTCATCAATCCGTGGCAGCCTAAACTACGCAGTGTAGGTCTGTTCGTGCAATCGATTGGCCTGGTTTGAGCGTGGCTCAAGACCGGAAACTTCCAACCGCCGATTTCTCGGCGGTGATAGATACGTCTTACGTGTCCGGCGCAGTCCGGGTCCCGTGTTTTCCGACCGCCTTTGCTTGGTCAGGGCGGCCATGCAGCGGCGATCGGCATTGGTCGATCCCGTGTCGATGTACAAGATCCTCGTCCTTTAGGCAGCGGTCAATCTGTCCGACAATCCCACGGAGTGTTCTCAACGATCGATTCTTGCTCATAGGATCACTCTTTTGTCCGCAATCTGCTAATACGATAGCGTATGGGACGGAGGCGCTGGGGTGGTCATCTCGCGGGGCGCGTTCGATACTTTTTCCCCGCGGATGGAGGTATGAGCGTCGGCTCGCTCTATAAGGTGGAACTATGAATTCAAACGAGATCATCGAACCAACAAGGGTAGAGCCGGCCACTTCTTTAGCAATCACGCTCGCGGTCATTAACGCTATACTTTTGCGTGATATACGCGTTCGAGCGGGTCCTTATTATACCGGATTTTTAATTATCCTGTTTATGCCGCTTGCTCATCTCGTCGCCTTACTCGTAATATTTAAAATATTCAACAAAATCGCCCCTGTCGGTAGCGACCAAGTCATGTATTTTGGGATTTCTATTCTTCCGTTTGTCATTTATTTATATCTTTCTCGTCGAATCATCAATGCGATCAGCGAAAATCGACCGCTTCTTTACTTTAGTCGGGTCAAAATATTTGATATCTTGTTTGCTCGCGGTATTCTGGAAGGCGGAAACTCAATTGCGGTATTTCTTTCGCTTTTGACGATTTTGGTTGTTTTCTCGAACGGATTTGCGCCACGAGACGCGGCGGGAATTGTGTTTGCCGTTGCAGCGACGATCTATTTTAGTTTTAGCATCGGCGTTATCAACGCGCTGATTGTGATCGTAATTCCGGCGTGGGCGTGGGCGAATGCGCTGACCATCCCCCTCATATGGATTTCGTCAGGGGTCATCTTCTTTCCGCCGGCTATCCCTGAGCCCTATAATCATTGGATCGCGCTCAATCCATTACTTCAATGCGGCGAATGGCTTCGCTATTCTTACTATGACGATTATCCAGACGCATTGCTGAATGTGCCATATCTGTTCATATTTTCTACGGGGTGTCTCGCATTGGGACTCATTTCGGAAAAGATGGCGAGGCGGATCATGCGGTAGAAATTGGAAATTTTTGGCGTACCGTCCGCAAACAGTACCGAGAGCGCGAAGTTGATATGGCTGCAGGCTCAATTTCAATAGACGAGCAAACACGACAGCAGAAACCCTGTTCTCTAAGGCGAGGACTCAAACATTGCCGCTAAGAGTCATTTCCAGAATCAAGAAATCGATTCCCTTCGCCAAGTCCTTGAAATCTTCGGATCTGCTTGATTTTGACCCCGTCTTTTATCGTTTCCACTATAGCGATCTTCATGGATTGAACTCCGATGAGGATCTGCGCCGACATTATGTATTGCACGGAAGGGAAGAGGGGAGATGGAAGAGTCGGGCCGAGGCGAGAAACGATTTCGTTTCACGGTTTGGCGCGCTGCCCGATGATTTTCAGGCCCACGTATACAAAGAGTTGCATGAAGATCTCGCCAAGGCGTTCGATCACGAATGGCAATTCGAATTCCATTATCTCGAGCATGGACGTAAAGAAGGGCGCCGCTACAAGCGCGAGGGCAATCCGGCTGGGGATGCCGAAACGTCCTGGATAACTCTTTTCCGCCTCGGCGACTTTGTGGCTTGCGCACAAAACTGGCTCACCGAAGTACCGCGAACGCAACAAGAGGGGATAGCGCTGTTTCTCGAAGCGGGGATTGAACGACTCGCGCCGATAAATCTTGATTTTGTCTTCGATCCGGAGTTCTACCGGTCAGCTTACGGCTTCGAACGGAACAAAAGGGATGTGGAGCTTTATCGCCATTGGCTCGAGATCGGAATGCCGAACGGCTTATCGCCGAATGAGGAAAAAAGCCTTCAGGACCTCCTGCCAAGCCGCCGATATCCGGAAGCGTTCGATTGGCGTCGCTATAAGTCCACCTTACCGACGCGAGCCTCGGAGGGTTTACGGCATCGCATCGATGTTTTGCGGCATCTTTTCCAAACAGGTTTTGAGAAAGGTCTGACAAATCAAATCAACGGTGACAGCTCCGATGAATTATTTGCAGCGATCGGCGACTACCATCTGATCAGGGGCCGACATCGGCTAGCGATCGCCGCCTACAATCGGGCTCTGGCCCTTAATCCATTGCGTCCGGGCATTCTGCATCTGCGCGGCGACGCCTACGCCGCCATTGGCGAAGCTGCGGCTGCGCAATCCGATTTCGCCGCGGCTTTGGCGCTCCCGAATGCATCGATATGGTCAGCCCTTCACGCAGCCCGTATGGCGGCGGCTAACGGTTTGTTCGAGAAGGCATTTGAGATTTTAGCCAGCGCCCGGCGGAAGTGGGAGAAAAGCGCTGACTTCCGCTCGACTGTAGACCACCTTATTGAACGTTATTTCGCGGCTAGATCGCAATCCGCGATGGTCCTGTACAGCGGGGGCAGCCGGACCACAGCAGATGATTATATGCTCAAGACGCTCGCTGAAATACGCTCACTGATCGGGAAGCTAACAACATTGCCGCCCGAAATGGGGCCGACAGCGGACGGTCACGTTACAATATTGGCCAATCAGGATCTGACTCAATGCAAACATTATCGAGTGGAGCAAAAGCAGCGACAGTTCCGACGCGCGGGCCTCGATGCAGAGGTCTTCGATCAACATGATCTAACCTCTTTCACCCGATCGCTGATCGGCGCGCGCGCCGCGATTTTTTATCGCGTTCCTGCATTCCCAGGCATCCTAAAGGCAATTCTGACCGCAAAGGCGCTTGGCGTTCCAACCTATTATGAGATTGACGATCTAATTTTTGACGCAGCGTCTTATCCCGATATCTTCGAGTCGTATGAGGGCCAGATTTCGAAATCGGAATATAACGGCCTATACTATGGCGTGCCCCTATTTCGATACGCCATGGGTCTTTGCGACTATGGCATAGCCTCGACAACGCCGCTTGCCTCTCATATCGAACTCATCGTCGAAAAGCGCGAGTGTTTCGTTCTGCGAAACGGTCTCGATGAGAGGAACGAGACTGCCATCGAAATGGGGCGGGTCTCGAGGCCTCAGCGAGATGTCGTCACCATTTTTTATGGCTCCGGCACGAAGGCCCATAACAGCGATTTCAATACGCTTGCGGGCCCAGCACTGCTTTTCGTGCTGGAACGGTACGACTACGTACGGCTGGTTGTCGTTGGCCATCTGCAACTTCGTCCGGAGTTCGACCAATTTTCATCCCGCGTCACACGGCTTGGTATGATAGCTGACCTCGACCAATATTGGTCGTTGCTCGGGGCTTCGGACATCAGTCTTGCGGTTTTGTCGCCAGGCCAAATGGCAAGCTGTAAAAGCGAAATCAAATGGTTAGAGGCAGCGATCTTGCAAGTGCCTTCTATCGTCAGCGCAACCGCAACTTACCTAGAGGTGCTTCAAGACGGCGTCGATGCGCTCATCGTCGATGATAATAGTTTGGCGTGGAGAAAAGCGCTGACGATTCTGATTGAAGATGGAGAACTGCGTCGCAGCATCGGCGCAGCCGCCCGGCGCAAAGCATTGCAAAATTACTCACTCGACGCGGCGGCGGCGCTCTTGCGAGTAAAATTGGGATCGCCTATCGCGGTCGCTGACGCCGATCAAAATCGCTGCCGCAAGATAAAGGTTCTAACCTGCAATGTTTTCTTTCCGCCCCAGACATACGGCGGAGCTACGCGCGTCGTGAAGGACAATGTCGATTACATCGTTGACGAATGCTCTGACATCGAACTCAGCGCATTTGCCGTAGACGAGGGCGTCAGACCAGCCGGGACGTTCCGTCTGGATCAGTACCGGGGCATTCCTGTCTTCCGAATTTCTACTCCGCTCGAGCCACATATGGAGTGGCGCCCCTTCAACGTAGAGCATGTTCCGATTTTTGAGCAAATTCTTGACCGCATTCGACCGGATATTATTCACTTCCATTGCATTCAGCGCCTGACCGCTTCAATCGTCGAGGTCGCGCTAAAGCGCAGGATACCTTATCTCATCACTGTGCATGACGGATGGTGGATTTCGGACCATCAGTTTTTTGTTGATCGAGACGATATCTTGCGCATGCCATCGTCTGATCTTTTTGAAGCGGCGCCTCCGTCGGGCATTTCTTTGTCGGAATCGATTGCGCGGCGGCAGCGCCTAGGCAGTCTCCTCGAAGCCGCGGAGCATGTGATTTCAGTTTCGGAGTCGTTCGCTGATATATACCGCAAGGTTGGCTACCGGCACGTCAGCGCGATCCCCAACGGGCTTTCAGAAATAAAAGCGACCCCAAAGCAAAGGGGTTTGGATGGCAGGCTTTCTCTCGGCCACATCGGCGGCCGCTCTGCGCACAAAGGCGCGATGTTGATTGAAGCGGTGCTCAGAATGAACCATTTCGATCATTTAAAGCTAACGATGATTGATTTTTCGATGCAGCCGGGAGCGCGTAGCGAAAGAATTTGGGGCAACACGCCTGTCGCCTTGTGCGGCGCCTATGCGCAGGATCAGGTCGGCGACCTCTATGCGTCGCTCGATGTATTGCTCGCGCCTTCGATCTGGCCGGAAAGCTTTGGTCTCGTGGCGCGGGAAGCGCAATCCCAGGGACTTTGGGTCGTCACGTCGAATCGCGGCGCCATGGGCGAAGGCATAATCCCAGGTGAAAATGGCTTCATCATCGACGTCTCAGACGCGTGTGATCTGACGGATCTCCTTCGCAAGCTTGACGCGGATGTCGTGCGCTACCAAGCGCCGCCAAAAGTCGCTAGTTCCATGCGTACGGCGGCCGATCAGGGAGCGGAACTTGCGGAATTGTATCGCAAAATGGGCCCAGCGGTGAGAGATACAAAATCGCAACGCCAAGAGTGACCGAAGTAAGAGGATGACATGGCTCTGTTAAAGCTACGCTTCGCCGAACGCGATTTTGTCCTGGATGATTGTGATGGCGCAGACCTAGTTGCTCGACAGATGCAACAGGGATTTTACGAAGCTCCCCTTCCGATGCTCACGATGGCGATCATCGCGCGCAATCAAGGTCTATTCTTGGACGTCGGCGCGAACGATGGCCTCTATTCCGTTCTCGCCGGGATTACGAGACCCGATGCGCGGATCGTGGCCTTCGAGCCTTATCCGCCGGCTCTCGATATCCTTAAGATAAATGTGGCTGCAAACGGTCTTTCCGATCGCGTGGACATTCGGCCGATTGCCCTTAGTGACAGCGAAGGATTGGCAGTTCTATATATGCCAGACCAAAGACATGGCCTGCTTGAGACGAGCAGCACGCTCGAGCGCAATTTCAGGCCGAATGATCAAAAAACCTTAGAGGCGACAAAGGCGCAACTGGACAATGTTGAGTTGCCGGGCAGCGTTGGTTTGATCAAGGCGGATATCGAAGGGCACGAACTCGCCTTCTTGGAGGGCGCCCGAAAAACGATCGCCCGCGACCGCCCATTTGTTTTTATCGAAGTCTTGCCGCCGAATCCTCACCATATGGTTGGGCTGACAAAATTCATTCAGCAAATGGGCTATATGGATTTTTGCTTGCGAAAAGAAGTCGCCATCTATTCGGAGAATGTCGCACATGATCCCCTCGCCTGGAATCACGCTCTGGTTCCGAGGGATCGGCTCGATCTTTTTAAGCAAGCGTGCGAGGCGCACCACCTCAGGTTGGTCCGTTCTTGGTGAGGCTCCGGAGTAACTTGTTGATCCTCTCCAACTTATCGATTTCCATAGCTTGAGCGTCGCATAAAACTTTTTTATCTGAGGATGCTCCGATCCGACTTAGCGTGGGAGCGTACATGCCAGAAGAGGCCAGGAATGAATCCAGTCGTCGAAGCGTTGTCGTTGCTGACCCCTTACGATATCGACAAGCCGAAGCGTCGGATCGGGCCCAAGGGAGATGGGGGCTATGTCCTTGTGGACGATCTCTCCGTCGATCAGGCCATCGTGAGCTACGGAATTAGCTTCGAATATGAATTTGACAGGGAAATGGCCGAGGCGGGTCACGACGTTTACATGTTCGATCATACGATCGAAGGCGTCAACGCGACCACCAGCAGAATGCATTTCTTCAAGGAAGGCGTCGCGGGAATAACCGACAGCCCGAAAAGCCTCTACAGCATCGAAGATCATCTGACCCGGCATAATATCACCGGCGATCGCCTTATTCTGAAGATCGACGTGGAAGGCGCGGAATTCGACGCATTTGTGGCGATCGGGGAAAAGACGCTCTGCCGTTTCGAGCAAATCGTTATGGAAATCCACAACGTGAATTGTCTTGAGGACTCCGTGTACAGAGCTAAATTCTGCCAAATGTTTCGCAAGATAAACAAGTTTTATACACTGTTTCATGTACATGCGAATAATTGCGACGGGCAGAACGGAATATATCCTGTGTGCGGCATTCCAGTATTCGGTATAATTGAACTATCGTACATCAGATCGAACATTGTTCGCCGCGAGCCGTCGCGCACGCTCTATCCGACATCAATCGACTATCCGAACACTGGCCACAAAGACAAGCTGCTGTGGTTTTTTCCGTTTCTTCCAACACATCTGACATTGGAGAATTTTGCCGCTTGCGAGGAACGGGTCGAATATTTTCATCGCCTGCAGCAATACGAAATATCTGCGCTGCAAGCGGGATCCCGGCTTGCGAATGTGGCGATCGGAAAGCCAGCATCGCAAAGCAGCCTGTCCGAATGGTCAGTTACCAACGAAGCGAATAAGGCCGTCTCAGGAATTTTCCCGCCGGGCTATGCATTCCACACAGACTTTGAAGACAAACCCTGGTGGCAGATTGATCTCCTTGCTCTCTATCCGATTGAGCGGATCGTTGTTCACAATCGTCTCGACATGTTACCAGAGCGCGCCCGGACTCTTAAGATAGAGATATCGCACGATGGCCAGAATTGGTCGGTGATCCATGCGGGCATCCATTATTTTTCTGGCGGCCCCACAGGATCGCCTCTCAATGTCTCCCTCGCGAGCCGCGTCAGCGGCCGATATGTGCGGCTTTCGTTGGAGGAACGCCAAGCGCTGCATCTGGCGCAGGTCGAAATCTTGGTACGTCCCGACCTTGTTCCTTTCGTCGATTTCCGAGCTAAACATAGCCTCTCAAACCTTAAACATCGACTCGAAGACCCCGCTCAAAGCTGGTGGTATTATACTTTGGAAAAGACGGCGGCGGCGGACGACGCGCTCCCGGTCGCCGGGCTCAAGATCAATCATAGCGGGCGCTTCGGAAATCTGCTCGAACAGACCGCCAACGCCATCCTACTCGCGCAAAAGACCGGGCTGAAATATGTCCAGCTCGGACGGCACGACCTGTTCGATCCAAAGACACCGTCTATGATCGACGACCTGACCCTTATCCCGGCTGGCGAGGCGCTTCCCGCGGACGGCTCATGTGTCGGCGGCGTATTTCTTCATATGACCGATTTTGCTCCCAATTTGACGCCTACGGAGGAGGAGCACTGTAAAATCATACGCGAGACCATACGTCCGCATGTCCTCGCCCAATTGCGGCCTGACGGAAAGCGAGCTGCCGATGAGCTAACGATTCACATCAGGTCAGGGGATATCTTTGACGGACCACAACGTGCCTGGGCCTGGTACAGGCAGCCGCCCCTCGCTTTCTACAAGCTAATCGTAGATCGTCTGCGCGCCGCCGGGACGATTAGCAGGGTGCGGCTCGTCTACGAGGACCGCGGCAATCCATGCATCCCCGCCCTTGAGACATATCTGACGAACGCGCGAATTCCTTTCCGCGCCCAGTCTGGCACGTTGGCCGAGGATCTCGCGGCGTTGATCGATGCGCCGCATCTTGCCTTTGGATTTGGCACTTTCGGCTACGCCGTCTGCAAGCTCTCGACGAAGATTCGCTCCGTCCATTTCTTCGGCCCCGAGCTCAATGAATTCGCCTTAGTGGGTGGACGATATGATTCGATTCCCGGCATCGAGCATGTCTATAGCATCGTCGACACGGCGGGCGAATATATCAAGATTGGCGACTGGGCGAATACGCCGGAGCAAAGAGAAATGATGATCGATTATCCGCTGGACGCGCTGGAGATCTCAGAGGTCAAAGGCGCGACAAAATAGGGCCGTGCTTTTTACGTCGTCGTATAGACCTCGACCTGATCGAGGTGGAGGTAGCCTCCCCCAGCTAGTTCAATACGAACATATTGCGCGACCGCACCATTCAGTTTGATGCGGGCGGGATTTCCATCGGCTCCTCCGAAAGGCTCGCCACTGCGCGCATAGACTTGCTCGAAGCGTTGGCCGTCTGAACTCAGCTTGAGAACAAATGAAAAAGCTCGATCGGCCGCTATATCCAGGCGGTTGAAGACCATCACTTGGTCGATTGAGGTCAGCGCGCCAAGATCAACTTGCCACCACGGCCGTGCTTCCTCGGCAGTATGAAATGCGTAGGATCCGGTGACAACGCCATTCACGGCATTTTGCGCCTCCTGCGCCCTGGAAAAAGCGCTGATGCTACTCTGCGTGGCGCATTTGTGCAGCGCCACATTTACGCCGGGCCGGTCGACTTTCTTCATGCGAAGGGGGGAGAAGAAGGAGGCATTCTTCACAAAGAGCGCATCTCCATAGCCCGTCCTGCCAATTGTCATATTCTTCAGCCAGAAATCGAATGGGCCGAGAAAGGAATCAAGATCGCGCCAGGTACAGCCATTGTCATAGAGAGGCGCCTCGGAGATCTCCGTGTAGACCGCGTCGAGCGACTTCAATGTTTCAACAGCACCCTTCAGGACCATCAACTCGGCCCCCTGCACATCGAGCACGAGGAGATTGAAGCGCGATTGCGGAAATTTGTCAGCAAGCAAGTCATCGAGCGTGATGGTTGTCATCTCTTCGCTGGCGACGAAACTTATGGACGGGTGAATCTTCGCATGATTGCCAAGGTCAAGCATGCTGGACGAAAGTCCCGCGTTGCTTGAAATATTGAACGTCACTTTCTCGCCGGACTTCGACGAACAGAGCGCCCTGACCGCAAAGTGGTTCTTGCAGGACTCGACTTTCGCCTTGAGGCTCGCGTGAATGGAGGAAATTGGCTCTACGTAGACGACTGTATCGGCTCGGGATTGGCGGTACGCGTCAAATTCAAGACCATCATTGGCGCCAACGTGAATGATGCCGCTAGGGTGAATTTCGAATTCTTGCAACAGGCTCAGCGCTTCCACGGATCGATCCTTCGATGGCTTGGCAGGTTTTGGAGAGGCGACCGTGCATTTCGCCTTCTCTTTCGCGGGAGAGTGCCGTCTCTGCGCATCCGCATCAAGTCAAATTCGAGAATGAGTCAAGCCGGCGCCGGTGGCTATCTTGACGCCGCCGCCTTGACGCGCCTGCGCTAAGACACTTCGCCTGTATGTCGACTTTCCGACTGCGGCCGCCCCTTTTCGAAAGCATCGTCACGCCTCATACCCGATCGTCGATTCCGGGGCCGATGAATCAGCGAAGCAACACGTCGGTTCTAGCTACGGCAGCGGTGGGCGCCGTTATCGCGACAAAATGATTTAATAACTGTGCTCTTCTAAGTGGAGCATTTCGTCATTTTCAAGATAATATCTATAATGTCCGCCGCAATGCAGGGAAAGCGAACCAGAGACACATGGGTCAGGCCGGAATGAGCGGCGGAGAAGCGGACGCGTCTTCCGTCAAGTCGGGGGCGTTCGCCAAGGCTCATGCCGTTGCGCTCGCCAGAGCGGCCGGCGCGGCAGAAGAATGGCGGCGTGCGGCGCGCGGCTTGCGCCTCGTCAAAGGCAAGCGAGTCGCCCGGCCGTCTTGGGCGGTTGGCGTACGAATCGGCCATCACGGCTTCAGCCAGATCCGCCGGTCGCGCAGCGCGCTGATCGGGTTTGTCATCCTCTTCGTCATTCCGGCGGTCGCCTCGGTCGCATATTTCTCGTTGATCGCGTCGAGCGAATATACCTCCGAGGCGCGTTTTGCGGTCAGGGGCGGAGAGCGAGTCGCGACCGACGCGATCTCGGCGCTGACCGGCCTTGCCTCCTTCACGCAAATTCAGGATTCCCTCATTGTCTCCAATTACGTCAAGAGCCAAGCCATCGTCGAAGCACTTGAGCGAGAGATCGATCTTCGTGCGATCTATTCCAGACATTCCATTGACTGGCTTTCGCGCTTCAACGCGGGCGAGCCAATCGAGGCCTTTGTCAAATATTGGGTCGGGCAGCTGAAAGCATCGATCGAATCGCCCTCCGGAATTGTGACGGTCAAGGTCAGCGCCTTTTCGCCGGAAGACACGCTGAAAGTCGCCAACGCCACGGTCGATTTGAGCGAGCGGCTGGTCAATGGCCTGTCGACCCGCGCGCTTAAGGATGCTGTCGCGCAGGCCGGGATGGAGCTTGCGCGCGCCGAATCCCGCCTCAGCGCGGCGCGCGTGGCGCTGCGCGATCTGCGCAATACGCAGGCGACCCTCGACCCGCGGCGGACGGCCGAAGGCATCGGCAAATTGGTGGCGGAGTTGCGCCTGGAGAAAATCCGCCTCGAGCAGGACATCGGCGCCGCGGCGCGCAGCAATGTCGGCCCCGCCGCGCCGCAGGTGCAGATCTTGCGCACGCGCGTCGATGTGATCGGCGAACAGATCGCGAGCCTCGAAGATCAGGTGACATCGCAGGGCGATGCGCCGTCGCAGGCGCTCTCCGGCAAGATAACGCGTTTCGACGAGCTCGAGCTCGAACGCCAGATCGCCGAAAAGCAATATACTCTGGCGGCCGCGGCGCTTGAACGGGCGCGGGTCAACGCCGAGGGCAAGAAAGTCTATCTGGCGACATTCGTCCATCCGGTTCTCGCATATGAGGCGAGCGGCCCGTATCGGCTCGTGTACAGCCTGCTTGGCGTCGTCGCCTCGGCGCTGCTCTATGTTACAGGGATGGCGGCCTGGCGCGCGATCCAGCGGAAGCTTGGCGGATGAGCCGATGATCCGCCTGTCCGGCGTCACCAAAATTTACAAGACGGAAAACCATCGCAAGGTCGTCCTCGACAACGTCACCTACACCTTCGATACGCGCTATTCCTATGGCATCTTCGGGCCCAACGGCGCCGGAAAATCGACGCTGTTGCGTCTGATTGCTGGCACGGAACTGCCCAATTCTGGCCGTATCAAATGCGACGTGCGCGTGTCCTGGCCGCTTGGCTTTGCCGGCGGATTCCATTCCGCGATGACGGGCCGCGAAAACGTCAAATTCGTCAGCCGGATCTATGGCGCGAACACGCGGCGCGTGATCGAATTCGTCGATTATTTTGCCGAGCTCGGCAATTATTTCGACATGCCGGTCAACACCTATTCATCCGGCATGGGCGCGCGCCTGGCGTTCGGCCTCTCGATGGCGATGGATTTCGAGTGCTACCTCGTCGATGAACTCACGGCCGTGGGCGATGCGCGTTTCGCCTTGCGGGCGCGACAGGCGTTTGACGAAAAGCGCGGCCGCAGCAGCATGATCATGGTGTCGCATGATATCGGCACCGTCAAAGCCTATTGCGAACGCGGCCTTGTGCTTCATCGCGGCAAGCTGCTCGCCTTCGGCGATCTCGACGACGCCATCGAGTTCTATCGAAAGGTGCATTGATCGCGTCAGGGCCACAAAAGCCGCGGATTTTTCGGACCAGCGTCAACGCTCGAGCGGTTTGCGCGCCGCCAGCAGCAGGCCAGCGCCTTCGTCCTTCGTCTTTCGCGGCGGCCCAAAAAGCTTGTTCGCGACATAACCCAGAATGAGGCCGGTCAGGGCCGCGGCGTGCCAGGGCCATGCGTGCTTGAAATAGACGTCGCGGCACCGCACCGGCGAGCAGCGCTCGATCCAGTAAACGAGGCTGTCCATTTTTGACCATGCGACGGGCTGGATTGTCTCGACGGCAAGCCCATTTCTGCCCGCCAGCGCCCGCAGCGCGTCCTCGCTCCACCAGGTCAAATGATGCGGCGGCGCATTGAGCAGGAAGTTCGGGATGCGCGTCATCGCCGAGGGGACATGCGGAACGCCGACGATGACGAGGCCGCCGGGTTTTGCCGCCGCCGTCATTTCGGCGAAGAAATCCGCCGGCCTTTCGACATGCTCAAGCACCTGAAAGGCGCAAACCGCGTCATAGGCGCCCGCATTCTTGATGAGATGCTCGCCAAGGCTCTCGGATAGCGACCAGTCGGCCGCCTCCCCGGAAAAATGCGGATCGAGGCCGAGATAGTCCGCGTGCGCGACAAAAGGACGAAAGCCGCCAAAGCCGCAACCGACGTCAAGAACGCGCGCGCCCGACGCGATATGGCTGGCGGCGAGGCGGAATTCGGCGCGCGGACGGCGTTCGCTTGGAAATAATTTGGGGCCGAGGGTCTTGTAGAACGTTTTGTAGAAATCGGCGTCGCCGACAGGCGCCGGCGAGAAAAACATCAGCCCCGTCGGCGAGCGCCAAAGCGAAAGATGCGTCGCCCCGCCGAAACTCGGGCGCGCGTCGACCTTGAATTCGATTTCCCACAGCCGCGCCAGAAATTCGCAACTGACGGTCTGGATCAGCGCCGCGGCCGGCTCGCCCGTGACCGGGCAGAGGGGATAGTCGGCTGTGGCTTCAGGAACGGACAATACAACCTGCGAAATGGCGTTGCGGGGGCGTTTGGATCACGATGATTTTGCGCCGGAAACGCAAAATCGTCGGCGCGGGCGGCGCAGCGCTGCTTAGCAGCCTTGCCGCCGCCTGCAAATGGACGTTTGCGGGGTTATCCTCTATTGAGGTCCCGTTGTCTTTCCGCCGCTCGCTCAGGGCTTTACGCCAAGCGGGACGCTTCCCAGCCCGTTTTCTTGAACGCACCGGATTTCATCATGAAGCCCCGCAAGAAGTCCGGCCTCGACGAGGAGGATCGGCAAAGGCTCGACAGGCTGGTCCTGAATCGCCTCGGCGCCCATCCCGCTCCGCCGAAGACCGAGGCCGCTCCAGCGCCGCAACAGCGCACGCCCCGCTCCGGCATAATGGATTTCCAGAATCTGCCGGGCTATCAGGAGCTCAGGCTGCAGCGCTCCATGGCCGCCGTCGTCGGCCTCGACAATCCGTTTTTCCGGCTGCATGAGACGGCGGCCGGAGCGACGACCGTGATCGACGGCAAGCGCTTCGTCAATTTTTCGTCCTACGATTATCTCGGGCTGAACCAGCATCCGGAGGTTCGCGCCGCTGCGCATGCGGCGATCGACGTCTTTGGGACGTCCGCCTCGGCGAGCCGCGTCGTCGCCGGAGAGCGTCCGGGACATCGCGCGCTGGAGCGGGATCTCGCGGCTCATTACGGGCAGGAGGATTGCGTCGTTTTCGTCAGCGGCCATGGCGCCAATGTCGCGACGATCGGCGCGATCATGCGGCCGAAAGACCTTATCGTGCATGACGCCCTCGCCCATAACAGCATTGTTCTTGGCGCGGCGCTGTCGCGCGCCGAGCGCCGCAGTTTCCCGCACAATGACGTCGACGCTCTCGACGCCCTGCTGACGTCCCTGCGCGGCCAGTTCGAGCGCGCGCTGGTCGTCGTCGAGGGCCTCTACAGCATGGACGGCGACAGTCCCGACCTGGCGCGGCTCGTGGAGCTGAAACAGAAGCATGACGCCTGGCTGATGGTCGATGAGGCGCATGGGCTCGGCGTTCTCGGCGAGAGGGGATACGGCCTTTTCGAACATGCCGGCGTCGATCCGCGCGACGTCGATATCTGGATGGGCACAATGTCGAAGACGCTGGCCGGCTGCGGCGGCTTCATCGCCGGGCCGACGGCGCTCGTCGAATATTTGAAATGCATGTCGGGCGGATTTGTTTATTCGGTCGGGCTCTCGCCGCCGCTTGCCGCCGCCTCCGCCGCGGCGCTGGCGATTTTTCGCCGGGAACCCGAGCGGGTGGAGCGTTTGCGGCAGGTCTGCCGCCTGTTTCTCGACAGGGCCAGGGCGCGCGGCCTGAATACGGGCGCGAGCTCCGGCCATGCGATCATTCCCGTTCTGGTCGGCAATTCGGTCTCGGCCGTCGCGCTCAGCCAGAAGCTCTACGAGCGCGGCGTCAATGTGCAGCCGATCATCCATCCCGCGGTGCCTGAACGCGCTGCGCGGCTGCGCTTCTTCCTGACCTCGGAGCATAGCGCGGAGCAGATTTGCCTCGCGGTCGACGCCGTGGCGGAGTCGATCGAGGCGATCGGCGAGAGCGACTTTTTCGGCGCCGTCACGGGACCGGCCAAGGGCGAGGGCGCTTGAGCGGCGTCGAGGTTCGCGAGGTTAGAAGCGCCGCGGATCTTAAGGCCTTCATCGAGGCGGCGCGGCGGGGACAAGCGAGCAATCCGCGCTGGGTCGAGCCGGTGTCCGACGAGATGGGCTGGATTTTCGATCCGAAAACCTCGCCCCTGATGCTCGAAAACGACATCAAGGCTTTCGTCGCGTTTCGCGACGGGGCGCCTGTCGGGCGAATCGCTGCGATCGTCAATCATGCTCATCTCGAAAAATATCACGATGGCTGCGGCCAGTTCGGCCTGATCGACGCGATCGACGACCGCGCGGTTTTCGCCGCGCTGATTGCGCGGGCCGGTGCGTTTCTGCGCGGGCATGGGCTCAGCCGAATGCGCGGGCCGTTCAGCCTCTCGATCAATCATGAAACCGGCTTGCTCGTATACGGTTTTGACGAGCCTCATGTCGTGCGCACCAACCATGCGCCAGCCTTCTATAGCGCGCATCTTGAAGCCTTGGGGCTGCGCAAGGCGATGGATCTTTTCGCTTATGTCTGCACGATCGCGGAGACGGATTTTCCCGAGCGCGTCGCAAGGCTCGCGGCGCGATTCCCTCCGGCCGGCGAGATCAAGACCTATGGCCTTTCGCTGCTGCGATGGTCGACCCAGTTTCCGCGCGTCCTCGAACTTTATAATGACGCCTGGCAGAACAATTGGAGCTCGATCCCGGTCAGTCCACGCGAAGCCAAAATGATCGCCAATCTGATGCTGCCGGTCTCCAAACCCTCATGGATCAGGATGGCGCAATGGCAGGGCGAAGACATCGCCGTCGTGTCGCAGATCCCTGACGTCAATGAGGCGCTGCAGGGACTCGACGGCAAATTGCTGCCCTTTGGCTGGGCGCGCATGCTGGGCCGGATCCACGGGCGCGGCACGCGCATGACGCGGCTGCCGATGATCGGCGTCGCGAGCCGCTGGCGCGGCACGCGGATCGGGTCGATGGCGGTTTTGCTGCTGCTGGCGCAGGCGATCGAGCAGGCGCGGCGCGCCAAAGTCGAGGAGATGGAAATCAGCTGGATGCTTGAGACGAACCACGCGATTCTCAATCTCGTCGCCAGCCTGCCGGCCCG
Source organism: Methylocella silvestris BL2 (assembly GCF_000021745.1). Lineage (NCBI taxonomy): Bacteria > Pseudomonadati > Pseudomonadota > Alphaproteobacteria > Hyphomicrobiales > Beijerinckiaceae > Methylocella > Methylocella silvestris. Next base: position 2,998,784 of record NC_011666.1, on the reverse strand, counting down.
CCATACGCGCACCTTCAGGGTCTATGAAACAGACCTTTAGTCCCGTGGCGGCGGCCGGCGCAGCACCATGACGTCCTGCGGGCCTCGCACCAGATATTCGAAGCCGGCCCAGGAAATGCGGCGCGAGCCGAGCGCCGCGAAAATGCAGACGAGATGAAAACCGTGCCACAACGGCCGCATGAACCGCTCGACCCGCCAATAGGTAGCAAGGTCGGCATGCGCCGTCTCGGGCCACAACGCGCGCACGATGCGGCGCCTGTTCCAATAGCGCAATTCGCCGAGCCCGATCGAAACGATCAGCGCGGCGATCGCGCTGGCGTGTCCCTGGAGCGCCAGAATGGCGGCGGCGACGGCGGCGACGGCCGGCATGGCCATCACGAAAGCGGCGAACAGCCAGAGCAGCGGAACATGAGTCAGCATCAGGCGGTATTGCCGCTGGCCGAAGGCGAAGGCCTCCTCCCAGCCCATCTCGACCGGGGAAAGGAGCAGGCTCTGGCGCGGCGAAAAAATAGCGCATCGGGCGGCGCCGAGCGCCCTTGTCATCTGCAGATCGTCGCTGATCGCGCCGCGCCAATAGGCGCCGATGTCGATCCGCTCCAGCGTCGTCTGCGGCAGCGCCATTGCGCCGCCCCAACAAAGATTGATGACCGCCGGAATGCGGGGCGTCGTGACGATTGACGCATTGGCGGCGGCGACGACCGCCGAGCTGATGCGGCCGTCCGTCGGGATCATCCAGCGATAGCCGGTCACGGCGTCATGTCCGGCGTCGGTCAGCGACGAGACGAGCCGCGGCAGCCACTCGGGCGATGGCAGCGTGTCGGCGTCGGTAAAGGCGATGATTTCATCCGCAGGCTTGAGCGCCGTGAGGGCGGCGAGCAGGTTCCAGACCTTCTGGCCGCCATGCTCAACCGGACCGGCCACAATTGTGACAATCTGGGCGCCGGGCTCGCTTTCTGCCTCACGCAGAAGAGCGAAAGCGGGATCGTCCGTCGATTCCACCGCCGCGATGATGCGATAGTCGGGATAGGCCTGGGCGCGCAGACGGATGAGAAATTCGGCGGAGACGGCGGAGCGGTTCTTGATCGCGACGATAATCGCGACGGGCGGCGTTCGCCCTGGAATTTCCGCGCGCGGCAGGCCCCAGGTGTATCGCCACGCGGACAGCGTGCTCACGATCTCGATCACGATCCAGATGAGAAAAACGATGGCGATTGTGAGAGACATGGCTTTTTTTTGACACAGTGCCGGACTATTTTGCCGCAGGCGAATGAGGGGCCTTGGTCGCGCTTGGGGAAGCTGCGATCATGTAATTACGAGCATACCGTGATGTAACGCGTAAGTCGGGGGAACGGCTTTTGACCCATTCGATCAGTCTCGGGCAGGAGACAGCATCAAGGATTAAGACGCAACCGACGATTCGCGTTCAGGCCAATATTCTCGCCCGACGCGAGCGAGCCATTCTCAACTGGATTTGCGCGCGCATACCGGGCGCCGTAACGCCTGATGGACTGACGGCGCTCGGCGTCTTCGGCGCTTTTGTTGTTTTGACGGGATATGTCGGAAGCCGGTTTGATCCGGCTTTTTTCTGGCTCGCGACGTTTGGGTTCTTCGTCCACTGGTTTGGCGACTCGCTCGATGGGAGCCTCGCCCGCTTTCGCCATATCGAGCGGCCGCGCTACGGTTATTTTCTGGACCACGCCGTCGACGCCCTGTGCAATCTTTTGATTTTGGCGGGCCTCGGCTTCTCAGCCTATGTTCGGCTCGACGTGGCGCTGTTTGTGCTGATCGGCTATTTTCTGCTGTGCATGTATGTGTTCCTCTACAATCATGTGTCCGGCAGTTTCCAGCTGTCCTTCCTGGCTCTTGGACCAACCGAACTTCGCCTCGGCCTCATCCTGATCAATTTCTGGATGTATATGTCCGGCCCCTCCAAGATCATGATCGCCGGCCAGGCGTTCTCGGCCTATGATCTCGTCTTCTGCCTCGTCGGCGGGATCTTCGTGTCTTTGTTCGTGGTCAACACATTTAAGGTTGCGAGCCGCTTGCGGCGCGAGGACAGCCGGCCGGCCAGCGCCGCATCCGCCAGCGCCAAACCCGCCGTCGCCCAGCTGCGCCCCAATCAGCGCTATGCGTCGACGAAGCCCTTATAGGCTCGCCAGAAACGCCTCGACCGTCGCGAAATAGCCGTCCCAGTTCGGCGCCTCAAAGCGCTTTGCCCGCGCTTCCGCCGTCGCGCGTTCGGGAGACTGGGGGACCGCGAAGGCGCGGATCGTCTCCAGCCATTTTTCCCCGTCGATCGGGCTGACCAGCGTGACGCAGCCGCCGCCGCTTTCGCGAAAGGCGGCGATATCGGACGCGATCACCGGCGTTCCGCAGGCGAGCGCCTCGGCGATCGGCAAGCCAAAGCCTTCCGCAAAAGACGGCATCAGCAGAGCCCGCGCCCCCTCGAGCAGCGCCTTCAGGCTTGGCGTCGAAAGACCCGAGGCTTCGATGACATGGGGCCGGATCGCCCGGCAGCGTTCGAGCAGGTCGACGACGTTTTCGTTCTCCCACCCGCGGGCGCCGATCAAAACGAGTTTTGGCGCCCCCGCCCCATCGCGGCGCGCAAGTTCGCGCCACACATGCAACAGCAGAAGATGGTTCTTGCGCGGCTCGATGGTGCCGCAGGCGACGAAATAGGGCGCGCCGAACTGCGGTTCCGGCTTGGCGGCGCGACCGGAAAAAATCGGCGAGGCCGGAATTGGCGCAACCAGAATCTGCATATCGGCTCGTCCGAGCGGCGCCAGATGACGTTGCAGCGTCTCCTTGACCACCTCAGTCGTCACGATCGCCGCTGCGCCGAACTCCGCCAGATTGGCGAGGCGGCGCATATGACGCTCATACTCGGCCTTGCGGAAATATTCGGGGGCTTCGATCGGCAGCAAATCATGAATGAAAAAGACCCCGCGGACGTCGGGGCGCTGCTTCAGCCAGCGAAAGTAGCTCGGGATCCACAGCGGAAACTGGCTGACGTTGAGATAGCGCGCGCCTTTGGGCAAAGCCGCGGCCGGAGATTTGCCAAGTGGAAAGCCATGATGTCCGAGCCAGCGGATCACGCCGGCGGCTTGTCCGGTTCGCCCGCGCGCAACGCGTTCGGCGCCTTCGAATGTATTCGCGTCGCCTGAAATCCATTTGACGATGCGGCGATAGCTTTCGTCGGCGTCAGGCGCTTCGTCTTCGCCCCAATGCGCGAAAATGCCATTGACGATATCGGCGGCGCCGGCGGCGGCGATGACGCGCGGGCCCTGCAACGTCATCATCATGGCAAAATGATCGGGCGCGGGGGCGCCGAGAAACCGTCGCGCGAAGGCCGAATCAATCCGATCGATGCCGTTTGGCGTGCGGTTCAAAACGCGCGTCGCCAGTCTCGTAATGTCGAAGGCGACGGGGCAGCCCATCAAATTTACCGTAGGATCTGCGTCAGATCGCGGCTCTTGTCTTCGACGATGGCGGTGAGCGGCGCCATATTTGCGGCGATCGCTTTGCCAAGATGTTTCTCGGCGAGATTTTTGGCGATGGCGGACCCTTCGCTCGTCGCATGGACGCAAGATCCGATAATATGATCGGCGAGTTCGCCGACGTTGAAGCCGCCAGCCGACGTCGACAGCGGCGCTTCGAGCGAAAGCCGCTCTTCGAGGCTGACGCCAAGCTCAACCGCCATCAGCGAATCGAGCCCGATCTCGGACAGCGGCTTGCTGCGGTTCAGCGTTTCCAGCGGCAGCCGCAGGATATGCGCGATTTCCTCGACGATCACCTCGACGATTGTTTTGCGAACGTCTTCCGGCGCGCGCGTCAAAAGGAGGGCGGCGACGTCGATCTTTTCGCGCTTGTCGGCCTCGGCGGCTTCGTCCTCGCGAATGAGTTCGGCATAGGTCGGCGACGACAACAGCGGCAAGTGGGTCCGCGCCGTCGCCCAGTCGATTTCGGCGATGACGAGCATGGCGTCGTCCTCGCCCGCGCTTGAGCGCGAGAGCGCCTCGCTCATCAGATCGAGCGCCCGCCTTGCGCTCATCCCCTTGACCCCGGCGCGGCTCGCCAGCGTGTCCTTCAGCGAATGATTGCGGGCAAGAAGGCCAACGTCCTCGATGCCGCCCCAGGCGACGGCGAGCGCCGGCAGCCCGGCGGCGCGCCTTTGCCGCGCGAGCCCTTCGAGGAAGCCGTTGGCGGCGACATAGGCGCCTTGACCGGGATTGCCGATCACGGTCGTCGCCGAGGAGAATAGGACAAAATAATCGAGAGCCACGCCGCGGGTGAGGCGGTCGAGATGCTCCGCGCCGGCGACTTTTGGCGCCAGCACTTTTCTGAGTTGCTGGGCTTCGAGATTGACGATCAGGGCGTCGTCGAGGACCATCGCGGCATGGATCACGCCGCCGAGCGGCGCCATCTCCTTGGCGATGGTCTGGACCAGCGCCTTCGCCTCCCAGCCGTTGGAGATGTCGCGCGCCGCGACGTGAACCTTGACGCCAGCCGCCTTGAAATCGGCGAGCGTCTGGCGCGCCTCAGGGGTGTTTGCGCCGCTGCGGCCGACGAGGGCCAGATGGCGGGCGCCGCGTTCGACAAGCCAGCGCGCGGCTTCAAGACCAAAGCCGCCAAAGCCGCCTGTGATGAGATGGGTTTTGTCGGGCGCGACCGCGAACCGGCTCTGTGGCGGAATGCGAATGGCGCCCGCCTTTGGCGGGGTGATGACAATTTTGCCGATATGCCCCGATTGCTGCATCAGCCGCATGGCGTCGATGAATTCGCTGGCGGGAAAGCTGCGATAGGGCAGCGCCGAGAATTCGCCCTCGGCGATGAGGCCCATGACCTCCTCGAAAAGGCGATGGCCCTTTTCGGCCTGCGCCAGGATGAGATGATCGAGATCGACGCCGAAATAGGACAGATTTTTGCGGAACGGACGCAGCCCGATATGGGTGTTGGCGAGATAGTCGCGTTTGCCGAGTTCGATGAACCGGCCGAACGGTTCGAGCAGGCCGATGCTGCGCTCCATCGCCTCGCCGGAGAGGCTGTTCAAAACGACGGCGACGCCCGCGCCGGAGACACGCCGGACCTCATCGACGAAGTTTCCGGAGCGCCCGTCGAAAACATGTTCGGCGCCGAGGGTTCTGACGAGATCGCGCTTTTCGACCGAGCCGGCGCTGGCGATGACCCGCGCGCCGCGCCAGCGCGCGATTTGCAGCGCGGCGAGACCGACGGCGCCGGCGCCCCCGTGGATCAGCACCCATTCGCCGGGCGCAAGACGCGCGCAGCCCATCAGGGCGTAATAAGCGGTCAGAAAGGCGACGGGAATCGTCGTTGCAGCCTCGAGCGAAAGGCCGGCCGGGACCATCGCCGCCAGATTGGCGTCGACCGTGACATGGCTGGCGAGGGCGCCCCCGGCGAAAGCCACCACCGCGTCGCCAAGCTTGAAGCCCGTGACGCCTTGCCCGATGGCGGCGACATGGCCGGCGCATTCGAGGCCGAGAGTCGGACCGGCGAAACCGTCCTCGAGAAGTTCGTCGGGAAGGACCGACAGGCCCCACATCACGTCGCGGAAGTTGAGGCCGCTTGCCGCGACGGCGATCTCGATCTTGCCCGGCCCGGGAGGCGTGCGGTCGATCGGCGTCCAGCGGATCCGGTCGAGCCCGGCGCCTTCGCCCTTTTCGAGCCGGCTGGCTGCGGCAGGCGCCCAGTGATCCGGAGCGTGGCCACGGTCTTGCGCATGCAGCCTGACCACGCGCGTCGAACGCTGATCGACGACAATGTCGCTTTCAGTGGTTCCAGAAGCAATGAGGCCGGCAAGACGCTCCGCTTCGATGGCGGGCGGAAGCCCCGGCGCAATGTCGACGCGACGGACGGAAAGCCCCTGGAATTCATTGGCGAAGCTGCGCGCAAAAGCCCAAAAGCCGGCCTCGACCGGGGAAGCTTCGTCGGACGCGCTGAGCGCGCCATGGGTCGCGATCCAGAGCCGCGCTTTTTGTTTGCCAATCCCAGCTTGGCGGCCAAGACTTTCGGCGAATGTTTTGAGCGACAGGCAGCGCGCCGCAAGATGGTCGACCGAGCTTTGGCCGGACCGCGCCAGGCCGCAGAGAAAAACAATTGCTTCAAAGGGCTGGCTTCGATCAAGCGCGCCCGCCTGTTCGATCGCGCATTCGACGCCGGCGGCGATCAGGCGCGCGGCGAGCGCCGCCGCGATCTCGCCTGTTTGCAGATCTCCGTCCGAGACGATCAGCGCCGTCGCCGGAACGCTCCGCTTTGTCGTCGCTTTCGGCTTCTGGCCGGACACGAGGATCGCCCGTCCGGCTGTCGTCATGATGGGATCGGCGCCATAAGCGCGCAACCCGGCCGAGGCGGTCCGCCCGGACCATTCGCGAATGGTCGGGACGCTTCCAGTCTGGCCCGCCCCGGCCAGCCGGCGGTCATCGAGGCCAAAGACGAGATCGCGGAAAAGCGAGGTCTCGGGTTCGATCGCCGCGATCAGTCCTTCGGAAGCCATTAGCTCGACGATGCGCGCCAGAATCGCCTTGGTCGGGGCGATGCGATGAAGGGCGTCGGCGGCGACGACAAGATCGAAGCCGCGATCTGGCGCCGAATCAAGGCTGTCGAGGAAGACGACGCGAACGTCGCGCGCAAACGCCAGCCGGGCGCGCTGCAGACGGCCCTGATCGGGCTCGAAGATGGTGAGCCGGCCGCCATGGCGAAGAGCCAGTTCGACCGCGTGCGAGGACAAGGGTCCGTGTCCGATCTGCAGGATGCGCAGCGCCCGATCGCGTGGCCAGTCGTCGGATAGTCTCTTCAGCAGATCGGCGAGCAGATTGGCGGCGGCGACGACGGCGAGCGAACCGAGTTCGAAGGATTCGATCGCCGACTCGCTCGGGGCGGGCGCCGCCTCGCCACGCGAAAGCGCCTCCATCGCCGCGCCGGCGCCAGCGGCGAGGAGGAGCTCGGCCGACTGTCTCGGATGATCGGCGGCGAAGGTTTGCAGAATTTCATCGGGGTCTGGAAGATCGAGATCTTGCGCGAGATTGTAGGCCGCCCCCTCCGCCTCGGCGAGGCCGCTGTCGGCAAGCGCCTTCAAAAGATTGGCGAGCCAGTCGCGACGCGCGGGGGGGAAGCGCCCGGCGGCGATGAGTTCATCGGGAGCGATCCGGCCGCTCGCGGCGAGCGTCGAGGCGAGCCGATAGGCGGCGGCGGCCGCCCAGCCTTCGATCAGCACGAGGTCGGCCGGCAGCGATCTTGCCGCCGCCATGGCCGTCTCCGGCTTCGCCGCGCGCGTCAGAAGGTCCGGCCTCAGCGAAGGATCGCGGCGCGTCGCGGTTGGCTCTTCCGCCAGCGGCAGGGACTGGACGACGGAATGGACCGCGAGACTGCCGTGCTGCGGCGCGCGCAGAGCCTGATATCGGGCGTCGCGCAGCCGGGCGATCAGTTCGCCGTCGGCGTCGACGAGGGTAAAATCGGCGACGATGGCGCGCGCGTCGCAGCGTTTGATCTCGATATGCGCCTGGGCGATGGCGGCGCCTGGCCGCTCCAGCCTGATTTCGCCGAACCGAACCGGCAGATAGGCCGGCGCATGGCTCGCGCGCGTCAGATCCGCAAAGATGAGGATGAGGCCGTGAAAGCAGGAATCGAGGCGGGCGGGATCGAGGCCGTAACGCGGATCCGCCGCCGCCACCTTCAGGTTAACGATGATCGATGTCTTGCCGCTGCGGGCGGCCGACGCGGCCTGCCGGAAAGCCGGACCGAATTCGAGGCCGGATCGCAACGCTTCGGCGTAAAGCGCGGCGCCGGAAATGGTCTTGTCCCGCGCTTTCGGCATCGCCGCGCCGGGCGTTCGTCCCGGCTTCTGAATCGCTTTCGCTTTGGCGTGGAGCACGAAGGGCGTGTTGCTCAGGCGCGGGCGGCTGAGAATCTCGATCGTCCCGGTCGTTGGCGTCACGCGGCAGAGACTCTGGCGCGTGGCGTTTGCCGCGAAAATCATCGGCTGGTGGATTTCGAGATTCTCGATCGCAGCGGTCGCCGCGCCGAGCCAGTCAGCGGCGACGGCGAGGGCCATCTCGGCAAAGGCCGCGCCCGGCAACAGGATCTGTCCGTCGATGCGGTGATCGGCCAGGGCCGGGACCAGCAACGGATCAATCTGCCCGTGCCATTCCAGAGAATCGGCGGATAGACGCGCGCCGATCAGCGGATGCCAGGGGCAGACGCTAAGCAATCCCGACGTCTCGGGCGTCTCGCCGACCCGATAGGATTTGCGCTGCCAGGGATAAGCCGGCAATCCGTCGACGACGCCGGGATCGTCGCCGAACGCAATGGTCTTGTCGACCGCCCCGCCATGCGCCAGGGCTTCGGCGACAGCGCGGCGAAACGGGTCTTCCCCGGTCGGCTTTTGGTGATGGACCGGGAAGGCGGCGATCGACGCGCCGGCGTTTTCCGCGGTCTCCCTGATGTCGGCGACGAGCGTGCCGCCGGGGCCGATCTTGACGAAGACGCGGGCCCCGAGGCGGACGGCCTGTTCGATCCCTTCCATGAACAGGACCGGCTCGCGCACATTGCGCCACCAATAGACGGCGCCAAGCTCGGGGCCGGAGAGAACGCCCGGAGCAACCGTCGAAATGAATGGGATGCGGCTTGACTTTGGCGCCAGCCCGGCGAGATCGGCGTGGAGCGGCGCCGCGACGGGCTGCATGAGTTCGCTGTGGAACGGATAGGCGAGGTCAAGGCGCCGGACGCGCGCCCTGGCGGCGCGGCTCTCCCGCGCCAGTTCGTCGAGCGCGGCCAACGGGCCGCTGACGGTAAAGTTTCGCGGCGAATTATGGGCGGCGATGACAAGATCCGGGATGCCTGCGACAAGGGCCTCGACCGTTTCGCGCGAGCCGAACGCCACGGCGAGGCCGCCGGCGTCGCGCACGAGTTCCTGGCGCAGGCTCCGGTAATGGATCACCCGCACAGCGCTCTCAAGGTCGAGGGCGCCGGCTGCCTCTGCGGCTGCAACCTCGCCCATGCTGTGCCCGAGCGCCATCGCCGGACGAAGGCCGAGCGCGAGGAGACAATGCGCCGTCGCCGCCTGGATGGCGAAAACGAGCGGCTGGGCGATGCTGGTCCGGCCCAGTTTCATCGCGATATCGGGGTCAAACATCATCAAAGCGAGCGACCAGCCGGCGAGCGGCTGGAAAAGCGCGTCGATCGCGTCGAAGCGGGCGCGGAAGCCGGCGTTTGTCTCATAGGCGTGCTGGCCCATGCCGGGCCATTGGCTGCCGTTGCCGGAAAAGACGAAAGCGACCGGCGCGTCGCGTGCGATCGCGGTGGCGACGGCCAGCGTCGGCGCCGCCGAGCCCTGCCGCGCCGCCTTGTCGAGCGCCTGGACCATAGCTCTTGGCGACTCGACCGGGATGACGAGCCGTTCGCTATGGCTTTCGCGCCGACGCCCCGTCGCCGCGACGATGCGCTGGAACGACACGGGGTCCGCGCCCTTCAGCCGTGCGGAATAGCTCCGGGCGAGCTCGGCAAGGGCGGTTTCGCTCTGGGCGGAGAGCATTAGAAACTGGGGCGGCCTGACGGAGTCGCTCGACATGCGCCGCGCTGCGCACGCTGGCGGATCCGCGAGCACGACATGCGCGTTCGTGCCGCCAAAGCCGAAGGAGCTGACGCCGGCATAGCGAATCCGGCCGGTTTTCGCCAGAGCCGCCGGTCTGGCGCTGACGGAGAGATTGAGATCGTCGAAGGGGATGTCGGGATTGAGTTCGCCGCAATGGAGCGAGCGCGGAAATTCGTCATGCTCGAGCGCCAACATCGCTTTCATTGCGCCGGCAAGACCGGACGCCGGCTCGATATGGCCGATATTCGTCTTGATCGAGCCGATCGGCAGCGGGCTCCGCCGCCGCCGCCCGAGTACGCGGCCGATCGACTCGGCCTCGACAGGGTCGCCGACCCGGGTGCCCGTGCCATGCGCCTCGACGAAGGCGATATCGTCCGGGTCGACGTCGCTTTGGCCGTAGATCTGCTCCAGCAAAGCGCTCTGGCTTAACGCCGAGGGGAGCGAGATGCCGTTGGTGCGGCCGTCGGAATTGACCGCTGACGCCGCGATCACGGCATGAACGCGGTCGCCATTGGCGCGGGCGAGATCCTGCGCGCGCAGCACCAAGACAACGCCGCCCTCGGCCCGGACATAGCCGTCGGCGTCGGCAGAAAACGCTCGGCAGAGGCCGGTTGGCGACAGCATGGCGGCTTGCGAAAAGCTGATGAAGCCGAAAGGGCTGACCAGCATATTGGCGCCGCCGACGATCGCTGTGTCGATCGCCCCGCTCCGGATCGCGGCGACGGCGGCGTCGAGGGCGACGAGCGACGATGAGCACGCCGTGTCGATGGTGAAACTCGGCCCGCGCAGATCGAAAACATAGGAAATCCGGTTGGACAGCACGGCCAGCGTATTGCCGGTGGCGAAATAGGCGTCCGCCGCGGCTGGATCGTGCAGCCTAAGATTGCCGTAATCGAGCGATGATCCCCCGATGAAGACGCCGGTCTGCGTGCCGGCGAGCGTCGAAGGGGCGATGCCGGCGTCCTCGATCGCCTCGAAACAGAGTTCCAGCAGCAGCCTCTGCTGCGGATCCATCTGCTCGGCTTCGCGTGGGGAAATGCCGAAAACCGCCGGGTCGAACCCCCACGGGTCGTCGAGGACCCCGGCCGACCAGGTGTAGCTGCGGCCCCGCTCCCTCTCGCGCGGGTGGCCAAGCCGCTCCAGCGACCATCGATCCGACGGAATGCGCGAGACGGCGCATCGCCCCGCCGATAGCAGATCCCAAAGCGCGTCGGGAGAATTGGCGCCGGGCAATCTGCATGAGCGTCCGATGATTACGGGTGCGGCGTCATTTTTCGCCGCCTGCGTAAGTCGGTCGCTCTTGTTATCTCTCATAAACGCAACCGGCCTTGAATGGGTCCATGTGGACTGGGCTCTCGAATGGCAGAGCAAAAACGAATTGATGATATACAATTCATAATAGTATCCTCTTCTGCCCCACGCACTCCGCGAGCGTCAAGGGCCAAGAAACGACAAATTCTTGCTCTATCGAAACGATAGATTGTGACGTCGTCGCCGCATTGGCGGCTATAGTGGGGTGTTTCTCAAAAATCGCCGGACGCGCGCGGGCGAAATGTTGATCGATCTTGATGCACTATGAGCAAAGTTCACGCCTGAGCAGCGATACATAGGTGGCGAGCCGGAGCGTTCCAACGAATAGGGCGACGCCAAACCCATAGAATTGGTACAATCCTGTCAATTTTTAGGCGGTTCCAACCCTTTGATTTTATTATCTATTCTACATTATTGAGGAGGGAGTAAAAAAAATAACTGTAAACGGTCCGATGGAAGCGAATGGATTACCGCTTGAGTAACGTTTTATTAACGGAGATGTCGACTTTGTGTTTCGCTGCAAATATTCTGCTCGACCGTCGCGCTCCATGCAGTTTTTCCACTGAAATCTTTGATCATTTGACTCCGAGGCCGCGAGGCGATTGGTCCCTGTAATGGCCGAGACCAGGCAAGAGGTTGCGGCGGAAAGGCAGGCCGGCCCGCATTTGCAGCCGGGCGCTCAAGCGGGCGTTTTCGGCGTGCCGGCGAGCGTTCGGCTGACAATCCGCCGCTTTGCCGCCGTCGCCGTGAAAACCGCCAGCGCGCGGCCGGGATTTGGCCGCGCCGTCGTGGCGCAAGACGCCGAGGAGTACGATAGCGCGCTGTTCTGGCGCAGCTTTGTTATTCTTGTGGTTCTGCCCGTCGCGGCGAGCTTCGTCTATTTTCAGTTTCTGGCGTCGGATCAATTTATCTCTGAGATGAGATTCGCCGTTCGCGGCGCGACCGAAACGCTGCCGGGCAGCGACGCGCTGGCGGCGTCCGGACTTGGCACGCTCGCCTCGCTCAACGCCAATCAGGACGTTTTTCTTGTCGCCGATTATATCCGCAGCCCGGCCGTCGTCGATGATCTCGCGCCGGAGATCGATCTGCGCGCCATATTCAGCTCCCCCGGCGCCGACTTTCTCGCGCGCTTCAATCCCGCGCAATCGCGGGAGGATTTCCTGCGATACTGGCGCCGGGCGGTCGTTCCGGAAGTGGAGATCGCCTCCGGCATCGTGACCGTCAGGGTGAAAACCTTCGCGCGCGCGGATTCCGTCCGTCTCGCAGCCGCCATTCGCGCCCGCTGCGACATCATCATCAATCAGCTGCTCGATGGCATGCGCCGCGACCTGACCGAGCGCGGCGAGGCGGAGGTGAAAGCAGCGATGGACAAGCTCGCCGCGAATCGCGCGCGCCTCGAGCAGTTCCGGAATGTGCGAATGGCGATCGACCCGCTCGACGACGCCCACTCCTTAAGCGAAACCGTCGCGGAGTTGCGCCGCGATCTGGTCGAGGTCGAAGTGAAGCTGGCGAGCGCGCGCCGCGGGCTCGACGCTGACGCGCTTCAAATCAAGATTCTGGAATCCGACCACGCCATTCTGTCGGCGCATGTCGCCGCGCTCGAAGCCAGGATGACCGCCGGCGGCGGCGATCCGACGACAGCTTCGGCCGCCCTCGCCGATTATGACCGGCTGGAGGTTGATAAAAATATCGCCGAAAAAAGGGTTGAGGTTGCCGAAAAGCTCCTTGAAAATGCGCGCGAAGACGCCAACCGCCATCATATCTATCTGGTTTCCATCGAGGACCCGACGACGCCAGAAAGTTCTTTGTTTCCTCGGCGCGGCTTCTCGATCCTGATGATTTTCATTGGCGCTTTGACAATCTGGTCGGTCGTCTCCCTGACCGTCGCGGGCGTCCGCGATCACGCGAGATGACCGCTGCTTCGCGTGACGCGGTGGAGCATATTCGGGTCGGATTGAATCGGTCTGACCGAAAAGAATGCGCTCAAATTCTTGAATCGGAGCCGATTCCCGGCGAAGCGATGCTTGCATGAGCGAGACGCACCTCGAACGCAAACCAGACGACCGGCATCCGGCTGGGACGGCGGAAGAATCCGCCGTCGAGCATTTTGTTCTGCGCGAGGATTTACGCCGCGTTTCAGTTCCCATCGATCAGTTCGGCTCGTGGCGATGGCATCAACTGTCATTCGCCTTTTGCGTTCTGCTGCCCATTCTGCTCGCCGGCGTCTATTATGGGCTGGTCGCCGCCGACAAATATGCGGCCGAATTCCGCTTCAGCATCCGCACGGCGAGCGATCTTGTCCCTGATGAGGATATGGTCTCGATGCTCCTCGGCAAGGGGGGGCAAAACGACATGGGGCGCCTGCCCTATATGGCGGCGAGTTATTTGCGCAGCCGCAATGCGGTCCGCGACCTCGGCGCCAGCATCTCTTTGCGAACCATGTTTTCGCGCCCGCAGGCGGATTTTTTGTCGCGCTTTGACGCATCCGGCAATGACGACCGGCTGTGGGACTATTGGCAGTCGATGATCTCCATCAATGTGGATCGCGTCTCCGGACTCGTCCTCGTCCGCGTCCTTGCCTTCACCCCGGACGACGCGGTGGCGATCGCGCAGGCGCTGCAAAAAGCGACCGAACGGATGATCGACGACGTCGCCAAGCGGGCGCGCAAGGACGCCCTCGCCATGGCCGAGCAGGAGGTGGAGCGCGCCGGCGTCCGCTACGCCGCCGCCCTGACAGGCCTCCGGGACGTGCGCAATCAGGAAGGAACGGTCGATCCGCAGGTGACGATCGATCTCGCGGCGAAGACGCTGCTCGGCGTCGTCAAGGAAAAGCTTGCGCTGGAGCGCCAGCGCGACGCCAATCTGATAATCGTCTCATCAGACGCGCCGCAACAAAGGGTGCTTGTGGAGCAAATCAAGGCGCTCGACGCGCAGATCCTGGCGCAGACGGAGGCGATGACCAGCCAGAATGGCGAGGCCAAAACCGCCGCCAGAACGATCTCGCTGTTCGAACAGCAGGAACTGGAGCGCCGCTTCTCGCAGCGTCTTCTTGAGGTCGCGCTGGCTGCTTATGAGAAAGCGCGTGAGGAAGCCGAGCGCCAGCACGTCTATCTCGCGGCCTTCGTCCCGCCGCAAAAGCCGGACATCGCGGAATATCCGCGCCGCGCCCGATCGGTCGCCTTCGTCGGCGTCTGCGCCTTCGGGCTGTGGGCCGTAATGATGCTGCTGATCGCCGGGGTTCGAGACCGGATGCATCTGGATTAGAGCGGGTATCAAGAACATGACGCCGAAAACGCCGCAAACCTTCGCGGACCTGCGTCATGCTCCAAATAGTTGGAATCGATCATGTTTCATGATTTTGGATGGATGAACGTCCAAAATCGTCGCGATCTGGCGAAGCGGAGCCCTATCGGCCGCCGCGCCGCCGAGCAGTCCGGGAAGCCAATGTTATTCAGCATCGACGACGATATGGGCGAAAGGATCATCGGCTGGCTGATGCCGGACAATCCGGCGGCGACGCCGCGGATCATCGTTCATCTCGATCCCGAGCATCATATCGCCATCGACGCTTTCGTCTATCGTCCCTTGCTGAAGGAGCAGGGCCTTCATAACAGCGGCGTCTGCGGATTTGTGGCGGATGAATCGAACTGCCCCGGCATTGCCGCCGCCGCCCATCTCGAGATCCGGGACGGCGAAAACAATGTGCTGATCTATCGGCGACATCCGGACGACAATCGCATCGACAGCAAATTCCTGCGCCTTGAAACGCAATTGTTCCGCTCCTCCAACCTCGACGAAATGTTGATCGGCCGCTTTCAGATGCCCTACCGCTCCCTCGAACTTCTGCCCGAGGAGACCACGCGGTCGATTTTCGCCATTCCGTTCAGCAATTCGATCTTCGCGTCGGGGCGTATTTTCTGGCGCGTGTGGGAGCCGCTTCTGCGCGATCGCGGCTTCAAGGTCGGCGTGCTGCTGCGCGATCCCTTCGAGGAAATGTCGGAGCGGCTGCTGATCCTGAAATGGGCGTCGCTGCCCGAGGCCGCCGCGAACGCCAACGCCTTGATGCCCGCCTTGCAGACCTGCGCCGGGCACATCCGTCACGTCGATCTCAGCGACAGCGCGGCGCTTGAGGGCCTGCTCCTGCGCGCCTCCGACGAATTGCGGACGCTGCTCTATAATCCGCTCGTCTATCAACTGGCGGCTCCAAACGCCTTCGACCCGCCGCCGAACCCCGCCCCCGCCGCGGCGCTCGATTCTCTGGCCGAACTCGACGCTGTCGGGCTGCGCGACGATGTCGACTCTTTTCTTGACCTTGTTGGCGCGGTGCTCGATCTGCCGGAGCCGCTCCCTTCCGTCGCGCTCGGCCCCAGCAAGACAGTGACCGGATTTGCGGACATCCTGCGCGAAATGAGCGCCGCCCGCGCCCTGATCGAGCAGGATCTGGACGTCTATGCCGAGGCAAGACGCGTCCTCGCGCCAGCGCCCGCCGCTTCGGCCTGACCGCGCCGATGGCGAGGCCCGGACTAACCCCTGCGCCCGTCCCTTTGCTTGTCCCCGCGCGCGACGTCGTCGGCGACGCGCCGCATTTCGAAGCGCTGAGCGGGCGGCCCTTTCTGGCGATCGAGCCGGCGGCGTTAAGTCCGCCTTCGGGCTGGTTCAAGCTCCGCTACCGTCTCTCTTTCTTCGATCGTCCTGTGCGCCCCATCATCAGCTTCCGGCGCGGCGGCATGGAAATCGGCTGGCGCTTGCTCCCCGGTCCCGTGCTGGGCCGCGGCGAGGGGCTCCTTATCGCACCGGCGGGGACGACAGCGGTCTGGATCTCGCCCGTCGCCCGCGCCGGCCGATTCAGCTTCGTTCTGGAAGCAATTGAGCCGATCCCCACCGCGGAAGCGCTTCGCCTCGGCTGGGCGGGAGATCGCGGCCGATTTTTCAGCGCGCTCGCGACCTTCGCGCTCGGCTGGCGGCCCGAGGCCGAGCTAAATTTCCGCTGGGCGACGCAGCACACGCCCTTGACGCAGTGGCCGGCCTATCGCGACCGGCTTTCGGCCGCGCCGGATTGGCGCGGACTGGACCGACCGCGCTGCGACTGGACGGCTGCGCCAAGGATCAGGCTCCGTGCGCGCCTTGACGCCGATACGCCGCCGGAAGCCGTGGAAGCGACGATCGGCAGCCTGCGGGCGCAGATTTTTCCGCATTGGTCGCTGCGGGTCGCGGGCGCCAAAGAGAAGATTGCGGCGCTGGCGGACGGCCGCATCGTCGCCAGCGACGGCGATTTGCTCCAGGGCGAGGATCGCGATCTTGCCGGATGTGTCGGCTTCGGCGATCGTTTGGCGCCTCACGCGCTTGCCTGCTTCATCGAAACGATGGCGCGGGACGCCCAGGCGGTCGCAGCCTATTGCGACGAAGATCTTGGGCCGGAGCCGCTTTTCAAACCAGATTGGAGCCCCGATCTCGAAACGGCGCGGCCCTATGTCGGCCGGCTGCTGCTGGCGCGGCTTTCTTTCGCACGCGCGCGCCTGGCGTCTTTACCCGTCTGCGAGGAGGCGGCTTTCGCCAATGAGCTTCTGCGCGGCCTGACCCGTCGCGAGGTCGCCCATATACCGCGTCCGTTGATCGAAACCCGGCCGCGCGCGAATCCGACCCGGCCCGCTTCGCCCCGGCCGCCGGCGCCGCGCGCGCCGCATGTAACCATCGTCATGCCGACCCGCGACCGCGCTTCAGTGCTGCGTCGGAGCGTCGAAAGCCTGCTGGCGCAAACCCGCTACCCTGCCTTCGATCTCGTGCTGGTTGACAATGGCAGCACGGAGCCTGACGCGCTGGAGGCGCTGCGCGCGGCCGAGCGCGACAAAAGAGTGAGCCGGATCGACGCTCCTGGCCCTTTCAACTTCTCCCGTCTGTGCAATCTCGGGGCGGCGGCCGCGACCGGCGAGGTGCTGGTTTTCCTCAATAATGACGTCGAAATCACTGAAAGCGACTGGCTCGGCGAGCTGGCGTTTCAGGCGAGCCGCTCGGACATCGGCGCGGTCGGTTGCCTTTTGCTCTATCCAGACGGGCGCATCCAGCACGGGGGAATCGTCCTCGGCATGGGCGAAAGCGCCGGCCATTGCGACGCGGGCCTTGAGGCCAGCGCGCCGGGCTGGCTCGGCCGTAATGGCGCCGTGCACGAAATCTCGGCCGTCACCGGCGCCTGTCTCGCCGTCGAGCGGACCAAATTCGCAGCCGTCGGGGGCTTCGACGAAATCCATCTGCCGGTCGAATTCAACGACATTGATCTCTGCCTGCGGCTAGAGGAAATGGGATTCCAAACGCTCTGGACGCCCCTCGCGCGCCTCACCCATTTCGAATCGGCAAGCCGAGGCAAAGCGACCTTCCGCCGGCTCGGCGCCCATGCCGCCGAGCGCGCCTATGTCCTCGACCGCTGGGCAGATCGCCTGCGCGACGATCCCTGCTATCATCCGGGCCTTTCCCTGTTTAGCCTCACGCCTCAGCTGGCGTGAGGTCATCGCGTTCGTTGCCCCGCCTGCGCAAAAGCGCTATCTGACCTTTTCGCCCTGAGAGACGCGCTCCCCATCTCACGCCCCTCAGAAACTGCGCTAAACTTTTGTTATATTTAGTTTTACGCGCTACGCCGCGGCGCGCCGGTCAATTCAGCGGCATGGAGGAATGGTGGCCGAATTCGCTGGAGGTCCGCGCATTGGCGCCGAGGCGGAGGCCGCTGAAAACGCCGCCCGCGAACGGTTGTCGCTGAAGCGCGAGCTGATCATCGCACAGGATCATCTCGCCGATGTCGAGGACCGCCTGGCCGGGCTGAAGCCCTTGATGCAGGCGGCGTCCTTGCTGCGCCTTGCGCCGCGTCTCGGGATCGGTCTTTGCGTTTTGGTCTGGAGAACCGTCGCGCTGCTCTGGCGCTGGCCTGTCGCGCTGAGAAAGATCGGGGATGCGCGTTTTCGCAGCGCCCGTCTGGCGCTCGACCCGGCAAGCGGAGCCTGGACGCGGCGGCTCGACCGCGCGGCGTTCTGGCGGAATTTGCGGCGCTCGTCCGGGTTCTTCCATCCGCCGCTTTACGCGGTGCGGCTGCGCCAGAGGATAGGGCTCGCACGCCGCCCAAAGGTGCTGCACGCGATCGCCAATGTCTGGGTCGGAGGATCGACGCAACTCGTCGTCGACCTTTACGACTATCTCGGCCATCGCATCGAAATGGAGACGATAACCTCCTCCTTGCCGCCGCATGGCGCCCATAAGGGAATGACCATCCGTCTGGCGCCTCAGCCGGTTTCGCGGCATGCGGTGCGCGCCGTCTTCAGCCGGTTCCGCCCGGATCTCGTCCATATTCACTATTGGGGCGACGTGGACGAACCATGGTACCGGGCGATCTTCGAAGTCGCGGCCGAGTTCGAGTGTCCTGTCGTGCAGAACGTCAACACTCCGGTCGCGCCCTTTGCCGATTCGCCGGTCGCCTGCAACGTGTTTGTCTCGCAAAGCGTCTTCGACCGGTTTGGTTCAAAGGCGCCGGCGAAGGTAATTTATCCGGGCATAGATCTTGACCGTTTCGCGCGGCCCGCCATCCCGGCTGCGGGCGCCTTTGATACGATCGGCATGATCTACCGGCTCGAAAACGACAAGCTCAATGCTCAGGCGATCGAACTCTTTATCGCGGTCGTCAAGAAACGCCCGGCGACGCGCGCGATCATCATTGGCGACGGCTCGCTATTTGCGCATTTCCGCCGCCGCGTCATCGAGGAAGGGCTGCTGCCGCATTTCGAATTTTCCGGCTATGTGCCTTTTGAGGAATTGCCGGCCTTCCTGGCGCGATTCAAAATATTTGTCGCCCCCGTGCGTCAGGAAAGCTTTGGGCAGGTCGTTCCCTTCGCCATGAGCTGCGGGCTTGCAGTGGCGGGCTATCGCATCGGCGCCGTGCCGGAAATTCTGGGCGGCGATGAAACGCTTGGCGACACGCTCGACGAAACGGCTGGGATCATTGCGGCGCTGCTTGACGACCGCGACCGGATCGAAGCGCTCGGGCGCCGCAACCGGGCGATCGCGAAGGCGCGCTTTTCCGTCGGGGCGATGGCGGCCGCCTATTGCAGCCTTTACCGCGACATTGCGCCGAAGGATTTCGAAATGGCGCCCGGCCTTCCTGACGCCGTTCTTTTTCCCTTGTAGGCGAGCGCCGCGATCATGACGGGCAAAGCCCTCGTTACCGGCGCCAGCGGTTTTCTCGGGCGAGCCCTCGTTCCAGCTCTTCTCGCCTCCGGCGCGAGCGTGATCGCCGCCGGGCGCGGCCAGAGCCCGTTTGCAGCCCATCCGCGTCTGGCCTGGCGCCGCATCGACCTGGCCGACCCCGCCGCGCCGCTGCGGGAGATCACGTCGGGCGTCGATTGCATCTATCATCTGGCCTGGTCGACGGTTCCATCGGAAGCGAGTCTTTCCCCCGCCGAGGACGCGCGCGCAAATATCGTCGGCTCCCTGCGCATCATTGAAAGCATCGCGCCGGGCGCCGCCCCCCGCTTGATCTTCGCCTCCTCGGGCGGGGCGATCTACGGCCGGCTGCGCCAGGCGCCGGCGAGCGAAGATCATCCACTGAACCCGATCTCGGCCTATGGCCTGTCGAAGCGCACGGTCGAAGCTTATCTTGATCTGTTCGCGGACACGATCGGGCTTCGCCCGGCCTCGCTCAGGATCGGCAATCTTTTTGGGCCGGGCCAAAATCCCGAGCGGCTTTTTGGCGCCGTCACCCAGTTTAGCAAGGCGGCGCTGACAGGAGCGCCGATCATATTGTTCGGCGACGGCTCGACGGTGCGCGATTACGTCTATATCGACGATGCGGTCGATGCGCTGATCCGCGCCGCGCAAGCGCAAAATTCATCGAGAGCGCTGAACATTGGCAGCGGAGAAGGACGCTCATTGAACGATATCATCGCCTGTCTCGAAGCGCAGCTTGGCAGACCGGTCAAAGTCGAGCGCCGACCCCCTCGCCCCTTCGATACGCCCCTCTCAATTCTCGATCCCTCGCGCGCGCGGCGCGAAATCGGCTGGTCGGCGCGGGTTTCGTTCGAGGACGGGGTGGCGCGCACGTTGAAAAGCCTCGCGGACGCCGCGACGTGAAGGGCAAGTGATGAGAATTGCGCTTTACGTCCATTGCTTTTTCCCAACTCACTTTTATGGCACGGAAGCCTATACGCTCACGCTCGCGAAGGAGCTGATCGCGCTCGGCGAGGAGCCTGTCGTCGTAACCGCGACGCTGGCCGGCGAGCCGGCGCAAAAGGAGCTTGTCGAGGAGCGCATCTATGAGGGGGTCCGCGTCGTCTCGATCGACAAGAATCTTTTTCCCAATCGCGACGTCCGCGACACCTATGAACAGCCGGCGCTGCGTCATCCGCATGAGCGTCTGTTGCGCAAAATCGCGCCGGACGTCATCCATGTCTGCCATTTGATCAGCCACACGACCGCGCTGCTCGAGGTGGCGCGCGCGATGGGCGTTCCGACCTTCGCCACGCTCACGGATTTCTTCGGCTTTTGCTACAACAACAGGCTCGAGGACGCGCAGGGTGAGCTCTGCGCCGGCCCCGACGCGGCGCGGGCCAATTGCATCGCCTGTTTCCTGAAGCTTGTCGGCGCAAGGCCGGAGGCGAAGCCGCTGACGCGGCTCGGCGCCGATCCGCGGTTGCGTCCGTTTGTCTCAAAGCAGCTTGCAAGGCTTGGCAAGCGCCAGGATCAGCCATTCCATATTGCCGGATTCACGCCAAATGACATTGTGGCGCGGCCTGATATCCTGCGCGAGGCGATGGGCGTCTATTGCGAAGCGATCGCGCCGACGCTTTTCCTGAAGCAGGCCTATCAGGACAATGGCTTTCCGGCTTCGATGCATGTTAGCCATTTCGGCGTCGACATCGATCGCGCTCCAAAACGTCTGCGCCTCGAAGGCGACGGGCTGAAGCTCGGCTTCATCGGCCAGTTGTTTCCGCACAAGGGCGCGCATCTCCTTCTCGACGCCCTGCGCGCGAGCGTCCGGACGAATCTGACCCTGAAAATCTGGGGACCGGACGATCAGGATCCGGCCTATTACGCGACGCTGCGGCAAAAGGCCGAGGGTCTTGCCGTCGCATTCCTCGGGATTCTGCCGCGCGCGGAGCTGGCGAATGCGCTAGGCGATCTCGATTATCTCGTCATTCCCTCGACCTGGTACGAGAACAGTCCGCTCATTCTGCTGCAGGCGCTCGCGTCCCACACGCCGGTCATTATTTCCGATGTGGCCGGGATGACGGAATTTGTCGAGGACAGCCGCAACGGTTTCCATTTTTTGCGCGGCGACGTCGAAAGCCTGACCGAGGTCCTGTGCAGAGTCGCCGACGATCCGGCGCTGGCGACGCGTCTCAGCGCCGCGACGTTCTACGATCATACGCCAGCCGACATGGCGAAGGATGTTCTGGCGATGTATCGCGCTTATGGATTATCTGACGCTGATCATGGAATTGACCCGCCGGCCCTGAAGGACGGCGCCGCCGACGCCGTCGAACTCGGCTTTGAAGGCGCGTTGGAGCCATGGTTCGCCTATAACGAGGCCGCCCTGCATCTGGGCGAGGCCGCGCGCGAAACCATAGCGCCGTTCCCGCCGCTCGATCTGATGCTGGCGACCTCCGGATTGAGCCGTCCGGAGGATTTTGCACGGCACGGCGCCGACATCATGCGGGCGCTGGCGTCGGCTCATGAAACAGACCTCCACGCCTATCGCGCGTGGCTCGATTTCGGCGTCGGCGTCGGACGCGTGGCGCGGCTTTTCAAGGGCTATCGCGGCGTCTATGTCGGCGTCGACGTCGACCCTCGCATGATCCAATGGGCGCGCGGCAATCTGCCCTGGGTCAAGGCGCTGCACACAGCGCCGCGCCAGCGGTTGCCTTGCGGGGATCAACGCTTCGACGCTGTGGTGAGTATTTCCGTCTTCACCCACATGAATGAGGACGACCACCGATTCTATCTTGCAGAGCTGCACCGCGTCACGCGGCCCGGCGCGTTGCTGATGCTCACCGTCCACGGACAGAAGGCGATCGAACGGGCGTCGGCCGACCCCGCGATCCTGGGTCTTTTGGGCATTCCGCCTGATGCGCTTCAGGCGGCGAGCGCGGCCCTCAAGGAGGGAGACGGGTTTCACTTCACGCTTCAGTCCGGCCATCTGACGTCGCGGGCTTATGACTACGGGATTACCTTCGTGAACCGGAAATGGATCGACGCCGTCTGGACGCAATGGTTCGATATCGAATCCTATGTCGCGGGCGCCATCCATAATTTTCAGGATATCGTCGTCGCCCGCCGCAAATAAGGGCGCGCAAGCGACCTATCCGAAGTCTTTCGCCAGCGTCCGCAACTCGACGATGACGCGAGCAACGAGAGCTTGCCGCCCGGCCCTATCCAGCGTTACGTCGCAATCGGCCAGATTACGCAGAAAATGCGCAACCTCTTGCTTCTGTTCAGCATAGAAGGACCGTCGCTTTGCGATGATATCTGACATATCATCAAGCGATCGGGTCAGGTCCTTATTGGCCGTGAACGCGGGGCGTCCAGGAAGCAGCGCCGCCGATCGCCCCTCATACTCGAATATCGTTTGCGCGAGGCTGAGCCAAAATATCGGGTCCGCGCATGCGATATCTTGCAGGATCGACCGCTTGATGGCGAGCGCCTCCTGCACGGCCAGCGTCGCGCGCTCGCCATCCTGCGTCACGCTCCCCGGGTCTTGCCGGCGCCGGTTCAGGGCTTCCGGGCAAAAGGCGATTGCGCCTTGCCGCAAGCATGCGACATAGGCGGCCCAATCGCCGCAATAGCGAAAGCCCTGGATCGTTTCGAGGACGCCGCAGAGCGCCGCGCGCTGAAAGAGAACCGCGCTGACATTTGGAATAGTGTTCTTGACGGCGAGGGTTGTCGCGATCTCGCGCGCGCCGTCTTCCACATATCCCGACCGCCATTTCGTCTCGTCCAGCGTGTCCGTGTAGAAGCGGCAGCTTGAGGCGAGCGTTTCGCCTTCCGTTCCAATCGTTTCGGAGTCGCTGTAGGCCAGCACGACATTTGGATTTCGAAAAGACGCAACCATACGCTCGAGAAAGCGGGGGGCAGAGCTGTCATCGCTCTCGGCGATCGAGACAAGGTCGCAACGGGCCTCCAATACGCCTTTGGCCCATTGTTTGAAAGGCGAGCCGCTGTTGGCCTCGGCCGCGATGATGGTGAAGGGAACGCGAGATTTCGCCTGCCACAGTTGTGCGATTGCGAGGCTCTCGTCGTCCGACGCGTCGTCGAGGAAAATGATTTCGTCGGGCGGCAGGGTCTGGGCGAGGATCGAGCCGATGCGCTCGTCGAGATAGCGCCCGTGATTGTAATTCGGAATGATTGTGGAAATCGTCGGCCGCGGCGTTTCGCGATAGCCGATTTTGCGGCGAAGAAGCTCGGCCCAACCGGCTGTGGTCAGCGGCGCGGCGGCGTCGACCTGATGATGCGCAAGCGCGAGCTCCGCGCAGAGAGACGAGAGCGATGCGGCTGCATAATTCGCTTCGATGACAAGGGCGCCGGAATCGCGAAATTTAAGCGCGCGCAGGAGCCGGTCGAGGACGACGCCGGACTCAAACGCCGCAAGATTCGGCTGCGACAGATCGAGCATGGCGACGCCTTCTTGCATTGCGGCGTCAGGCGTGTTGGCGACAACGTAAAGATCGACTTGCGGCGCCTGTTTGAGCGCCGCGCAAAGATCGGCCGTGGCGGGCGGCGGCCCGGCGACGTCAATGATCAGAACCGAAAAAGGCGCATGAGGATGTTCTGACGTAGCGCTGCGGCGCCAGGGAAAATCGTCAAAGACAGCGACAGGCGAGCCAGGCGGCGGCAGCGCGGCGTCTGCGCTGCGCCAGTTCGCGCGCCCTTGCTCCGCATAGTCGGCCAAAGCCTGCTCCAGCGTAACGGACGCATGCGGCGCTTGCGCCACATAGAATACGGGGTCGAAACCATCGTGGGGCCTACGCCCTTCGGCGGCGCCGCGAGAAAGATAATGACGCAAAGGCTCGACGCCCGCGTCGCGCACGCCGGGATTTTTCATGCGGTACCAGGGCGCGTCAAACAGCGGGCCGGGGGAACGTCCGTCGCGCGCGCCGGAGGCGACGAAATGCAGGAAGGGATCGAAACCCGCCCGCATGACGTCCGGATTATGGGCAAGATACCAGTCGCGGTCGAACAGCGGCGTCGGAGTGGCGTTGCAGGGCAGGCCATAAGCAATGAAATGGCCAAGCGGCGTCAGTCCGCGAAGGGCGCCGGCGCTTTTGCGATAATAGGCGGATGAAAAATAGGGCGACGGATCAAATCCCGCGGCCGCGCCAGATTTGATGTAATCGATCAGCGGATTGGCAGCTTTGCAAGACGCGACCGTCCGATACCAGTCGGGGTCGAACAGAAGATGCGGCCGCGCGCCCTCGAAAACGCCTTCAACCAGATAATGCATGATGGGACCGAGTTCGCCCATCTCAAAGGCGGGATATTCCTTCCTGTACCAGTCCTCGTCGAAAATCCGGCTGCACGCAATCAGCTCGGCAAGGTACGGCAGAGCCCTAAGATTTTTGATTTTGAGCGGCATGGTCGCAGCGCATTTGATCAATCCGTTTCAGCGCCCTTATGAAGCGCGCCGACCTGTCTGTCGAATAGGCTGGACCGTTCCATTTTGGGATGGGGCGCGAAAACGAGGACATATTTTGGGCAAGGGTTTGTTGTGACCTATTCGCTACACTTTCCCGCTAAGGCCATAGGGATGGGGTTTCTCAGTGGTTTCGAACCGCCGGCAATGATAATCCTCGGCTGTTATGGGTGGATCGTGAATGCGGAATGACTTTGCAAACGTCGCGCGCATTCTGCTTTCCGGCGCGATCGCGGTCGCTCTGACCGGCTGCGCGACGATTCTGCCCGGATCGGGGCCGAGCAACGACGACGTCGTGGCTCAATCTTCCTATCCCGGCTTCCAGCGCTACGAAGTCATCGACATCAATTCCTCCGTCCTCGACATATTGCGCCATCGCGAAGCGGACAGTTTTCTGGCCCATTTTGGCGATTACAGACCCTCGGTCGAGCCGAAAATCGGCGTTGGGGACACGGTTTCCGTGACCATTTGGGAGGCCGGCGCCGGCGGACTATTCTCCGCGCCGCTGGTCAGCGACCGCTTCAGCACCGGCTCGAAGAGTTCGACGATTCCCGATCAGATCGTCGGCCGCGATGGTTCGATCAGCGTGCCTTACGCGGGACGCGTCAGGGTGGCGGGGCGCACGACGCAGGAGGTGCAGATCATTGTCGAACGCGCGCTGGCGGGCAAGGCGATCGAGCCGCAGGTTTTGATCAATATGCCGAGGTCGGTCAGCAATAGCGTCACCGTCACGGGAGAAGTGGCCAATGGCGCGCGCGTGCCCCTGAGCGTCAGGGGCGATCGCGTCATGGACGTCATCGCAACGGCGGGCGGAATTCGCGCTCCAGTGAACGAAACCTATGTTCAGCTCTCGCGCGGACGCGAGACGGTTCGCGTCGCGATGACGCGCGTCTCTGCCGATCCACGAGAAAACATCTTCATGCGCCCCAACGACGTATTGACGTTGATCCGGGATCCGCAAACCTTCATCGCCTATGGCGCGACGGGCCGCAACGCCGAGATCCCCTTCGACGCCGAAGGCATCAGCCTCTCGCAGGCGCTGGCCAAGGCGGGGGGACTGCTGGATTTTCGCTCGGATCCCGCCGGCGTCTTCGTCTTCCGTTTCGAGCCTGAAAGCGTCGTTCGCGCGCTCAACCCGAACACGACCATCGCCGCGCCGCATCAGTTGACGCCGGTCGTGTACCGGCTGAACCTGCGCGACGCCGCGAGCCTGTTCGTCGCCCAGGGCTTCCGCATCCAGAACCGCGATCTGCTCTACGTCTCCAATGCGCCAATCACCGACGCGCAGAAAGTCATGGAAGTCGTTGGCCTGATCTCCGGGCCGACGACGACTGGCCTTGCAGCCTATTCCTTCGTCAAATAGCAGCGTCGGCGTCAGACTTTGAAATGGTCGAGCAGGCGCTGCCCATATTTGGTTTTGCCGAGCTTAAGCGCGAGCTGAGCGAAAGCGTCCTTCGATATCCAGGCGTTGAGATAGGCGACCTCTTCCGGCGCGGAGATCAGCTGGCCCTGCCGTTTTTGCAGGACGCGGACGAACTCGGCCGCCTCCATCAGGGAATCATGCGTGCCAGCGTCGAACCAGGCAAAGCCCCGTCCCAGTCTTTCAAGCTTCAATCGTTTCTGCCGAATATAAAGGTTGTTGAGATCGGTGATTTCGAGCTCGCCACGCGCCGACGGCTTAAGGCTGCGCGCCAGTTGGACGACGTCGGCGTCGTAGAAATAGACGCCGATCGCCGCCCAGCTGGATTTCGGCCTTTGCGGCTTCTCTTCGATCGACAGAACGTCGCCCGCTTCATTGAATTCGATGACGCCGTAGCGCTCGGGCTCGTCGACCGAATAGCCAAAAACGGTGGCGCAGCCGGCTGAGGCAGCGGCGCGCCGCAGCGTTTCCGACAGGCCGTGGCCGTAAAGAAGATTGTCGCCAAGGATAAGGCACGCAGGCTTGCCGTCCAGAAACTCGGCGCCGATGAGAAAAGCCTGCGCAAGTCCGTCCGGAGACGGCTGAACCGCATAATCGAGCTTAATGCCCCATTGGCTTCCATCGCCGAGAAGATGCCGGAAGGCAGGCTGATCCTGCGGCGTCGAAATAATCAGGATTTCCCGGATTCCGGCCAGCATCAAGGTCGACAGCGGATAATAGATCATCGGCTTGTCATAGACGGGCAGGAGTTGCTTGGACGTCACCAGCGTCAGCGGATGCAGTCGCGTCCCGGACCCTCCGGCGAGAATTATCCCTTTACGCATGATCGATCGCCTCTCGCCGCTGCGGGCTTATGAATTCTGGCTTATGAAATGCCGGACGTCTGCGCCGAAAAAGTCGGCGCCCCGCTAGATAGACAAATTCAACCCTTGCTTGCGAGCGCTTTCGCCACCGCATCGGTTTCCTCGCCCCAGTTGTGAGCGCTAAAGCCGAAGCTTTTCTCGAACAGGCTGCAATCGAGAACGGAATTGGCCGGCCGCCGCGCCGGCGTCGGATAGTCGGCTGTCGTGATCGCCGCAACCGTCGGCCGCCGGCCGGTGATGTTGGCCTGCGCCTCGACGATGCGGCTGGCGAAGCCATGCCAATTCGTCGCGCCAACGCCGGCAAAATGATAAAGGCCATATAAATCGGAGCTCGTTTCGAGCCGTGGCGCGATGCGCAGAATCGCGGCGGCGATGTCGCGCGTTGAGGTCGGGCAGCCATGCTGATCGGCGACGACGCGCAGCTCGTCGCGGTCTCTTGCGAGTCGCAGCATGGTTTTCAAAAAATTATTGCCGAACTCGCCATAGACCCAGGAGGTGCGCAAGATAACGTGCCGCGGCGCGGCGTCGCGCGCGGCGGCCTCGCCGGCCGCCTTTGTGCGGCCGTAGACGCCGAGCGGAGCAAGGGGATCGCTTTCAACATAGGGGCCTGTTTTGGTCCCGTCGAAGACGTAGTCGGTCGAGATATGAATCAACGGCGTTTCGCGCGCCGCGCAGGCCTTGCCTACGACGCCCGGTCCGATCTCATTGGCGCGCTGCGCCGCGTCGACTTCCGTTTCGGCCAGATCGACCTTGGTGTAGGCGGCGGCGTTGACCACAAGCGTCGGACGCGTTTCGTCGAAGGCGCGCGCGACGTCAGCGGCGTCGGCGATATCGACCTCAGCGTGCGACAGCGCCCTGCAGGCGACGCCCTTGCCGAATGCCGCCCGCTGAAGTTCCTGTCCGACCTGTCCGCCAGCGCCAAAAATCAGGATCATGCGACGCCAAGCCGTTCGCCGCGGTAGACGCCAGTCCTTATGCGCTCCCACCAGTCGCGATGTTCAAGATACCATTGAACCGTTTGCCGCAGCCCCGACTCGAATGTCTCGCGCGGCCTCCAGCCGAGATCGACCGCGATTTTGCTGGGATCGATCGCATAGCGCAGATCATGGCCGGGCCGGTCCGAGACAAAGCTCACAAGCCCGGCGCGCGGCCCGATGGCGCGATCCGGCGCAAGCTCGTCGACAAGAGCGCAGATGGCGTGGACCACGTCGAGATTGGTTTTTTCATTGTGGCCGCCGATGCAATAGGAGCCGCCGACCGCGCCCTGCGTCGCGACGGTTAACAGCGCGCGCGCGTGGTCCTCGACATAGAGCCAGTCACGAATATTGGCGCCCGCGCCATAGACCGGCAAAGGCTTGCCTTCGAGCGCGTTAATGATCGTCAAAGGGATCAGCTTTTCGGGGAAATGGTAGGGGCCGTAATTATTCGAACAATTGCTGAGCACCGTCGGCAATCCATATGTGTGCCGCCAGGCGTTGACGAGATGGTCGGACGCCGCTTTTGACGCCGAATAGGGCGAATTCGGGCAATAGGCCGTCGTCTCGATGAAAAAACCCTCCGGCCCGAGCGAGCCAAACACTTCGTCGGTCGAGATGTGGTGGAAACGGAACGAGGTCTGCCGCGCGGCGGGCAGGCCGCGCCAATAGCCAAGGGTGGCCTGCAGCAGGGTGAAGGTTCCAACGACATTCGTCTGGATGAATTCGCCGGGACCGTCGATCGAGCGGTCGACGTGGCTTTCCGCCGCCAGATGCATAACGATATCCGGCTGGAACTGCGCAAAAACCGACTGCATCCGCGGCGCGTCGACGATATCGGCGCGGATGAAGTCATAGCGCGGATCGGCGGCGACAGGCTTGAGCGAATCGAGGTTGCCAGCGTAGGTCAGCTTGTCGACGACGAGAACGCTGTGAGGCGTCTCGCCGATGATCTCACGCACCACGGCGGAGCCGATGAAGCCGGCGCCTCCCGTTACGAGGATCCGTTTCGGCGCCGCGTCTTTCATGGCGCGCCCGCCTCGAAACGAAATGGAGAAACGAAATCCGCGAAACGTCCGAGCTTGGCGTCCTTGTCCGAAAGGACGGCGGCGCTGGCCTCGACAGGCCATTCGATCTTGAGATCGGGATCGTTCCAGATCAATCCGCTGTCGCATGTCGGGGCATAGAAATCATCGACCTTATAGGCGACTTCCACATCGTCCTCGAGGGTGCAGAAGGCATGAGCGAAGCCGCGCGGAATCAGCAATTGTTCTCCGCCGCCAGCGGTCAGCGTCTCTCCGATCCAGCGGCCGAATGTCGGCGAGCCGGCGCGCAGATCGACCGCCACATCGAAGATCGCGCCGCGCACCGCTCTGACAAGCTTGGCCTGAGCCGCCGGCGGCAGCTGGAAATGCAGGCCGCGGATCGTTCCGGCCTTGGCTGAAAAGGACTGGTTATCCTGGACGAATTGCGCGTCGACGCCTGCCTTGGCGAATGTCCGCCGATTGTAGGTTTCAACGAAATAGCCGCGCTGGTCAGCGAACCGGCGCGGTTTCAAAACCAGGACGCCGGGCAAATCTGTCGTCTTGACGTCCATCGGTCCCCCATCGTCGCGACGGATAGCGTTTACGTTACAGAGGGCCTATTGGGCAGATTTTGCGTCTTTCGTCCACCCTGCGCGTCAAAGCGGCGGTTCGCTGGAACAAGGCGCTGGCGCGCCAAGGGCGCCCGGGCAGGCGACATGACGATGGCCAATGGGCGTTTGAGCGCGGCATTTCAGCGATCTGGCGGGGTCGCCCGCGGAAAATGCTCAGATCACGATGATTTGGGATTGCGCCAAGCTGACGCCAACAGGGAGCGTGGCGCAAAAATCGCAGATTTCTCACATCCCGCTCTCTAAACGACGATGTGCGCGCCGCCATCGACATAAACAGTGCCGCCGGTGATGCGACGGGCGAAGGGCGTCGCGAGATAGGTGCAGGCGTAGCCGACATCCATAATATCGACGAGTTCGCCAACCGGCGCTCTGTGGGCCGCTTCATTCAGCAGCGTATCGAAGTCTTTCAGCCCACCCGACGCGCGAGTCTTGAGCGGTCCCGGCGAGATCGCATGCACGCGAATTCCAATCGGGCCAAGCTCATAGGCGAGGTAGCGGCACGACGCCTCGAGCGCGGCCTTTACGGGTCCCATCACATTGTAGTTCGGAACGACGCAATTGGCGCCAAGATAAGTCATCGCGAACATCGTTCCGCCCTCGCTCATCAGCGGCGCCGCCAGTTTCGCCATGCGGATGAACGAATGGCAGGAGACGTCCATCGCCTTCCCGAACCCTTCCGCCGAGCAGTTCAAAAGACCGCCCTGCAAGTCTTCCTTCGGCGCGAAAGCGATGGAGTGAACGAGAATGTCGAGCCGGCCCCAGCGTTGCTTGATCTCGTCGAACGTCGCTTCGAGCTGACCTGCAGCCCCGACGTCGAGGAGCCTGAAGATGTCCGCCTCAAGCTCTTCGGCAAGCGGCGCGACGAAGCCGCGCGTCTTCTCGTTGACGTAGGTTAACGCAATTTCCGCCCCGGCCGCGTGAAAGGCTTTTGCGCAGCCATAGGCGATGGAATCGCTGTTGGCGACGCCCACGACAAGGGCTTTCTTGTCGCGCAGGACCAAGGGAACAGTCATCATCGAAGAAGCCTCTCACGCATGATCGCAGCCAGCGTCGAGCTTTCATTGGGCCGCGAGGCGCGGCGCCGGCGCGGCGGTCACGGCGAGGGCCTCGGACGGCTGGCCGAACAGCGCCTCGATACGGGAAAGGCGGCGCGCTGTTTCCTCGGAAACGTCGCCTTCGGCGAGAACGATCTTGCGGATGGCGTCGACCGCGACCGTCCGGTCAGAGGCAGAGGCCGGCAAAAGCTTCGGGATCGCCGCCACGGCGCCTTCTTCGTCCATGCGCACGATCAGCGCCTGGCGCCGCAGCGCGTCCTTCAGCTGCGCCATGCTGCGGCGCGCCCCCGGCTGCTGGCTCTCGCGCAGTTTTATCAGCGCCGCGAAAGCCCGCTCGTCGATCGCGCTTTGGCCGCGATAGACGTAGACGAGCGCGCGCAGTCCTGCGTCCAGAAGATCGCCGTGACCCAGTCCCTCGACCAATGACGCGCGCAGGCGCGCCGTCGCGGCCTCATGCGCCAGATCATGCGCAATCCCCTGACGCGGCCTGATCTCACTCGGGTCGAGCCCGACAATCGCCTGCACAAGGGGCGCGCCGTAGACCGACAGGAAGATGTTCTCGGTCAGCGTGTCGCGGGCTTTGCCGAACGCTTCGAGGCTCGCCGTCATCGCCTCAGAAAAAGCGCGCTCGCCGGCAAGGAAGGGGTTATCGGCGCGAACCGGCGCGCGATGGCTGCGGACCGTCTCGGCGAGGGCGCTTATCGGCTGCATCAAGGGATTTTTCGACGAAAAAGCCGAGAAACGCAGCCGGTTGCGCTCTGATTTTCGCAGGAATTCCGCTGTCTTCTCATTGCTGAGGGCGCGCACCGCGGGCGACAGGAACTTGCGATACAACGCCTTGTTGACCTCGGAAACGCGCGCGACCGTCTCGAACCGCCTGTCGTCTTCGGCGTCATTGCCGCCGAGCGCGCGAATGTCGGAGAGCGTGCGGGGTTCGAAACGAAGCAGGTAGCGGCCCTCGACGAGATCGCGGTTCGCGACAGTCCCGTCGACCTCGGTGATGACTGCCTGAAAGAGACCGGGCGGCAGCAGCTCGATCGCGTCGAGGCAATTGACGAATTTGTCGTGCTCCTTCGTGGCGACCTTGCCGGAGACGAAAATGCCGAGATGGCCGATCGACTCGTGCAGCGCATAGACAATGGTCTGTCCGCCTTCGGCCAGTTCGGCGTCGGTCGCGTAAAGATCGGTGATCCAGCCGAGCGCCTGCTGCGGCGGCGTGATGTCGTCGCCCCATGAACAGAAGACGACGATCGGCGCGCGGATGTTGCGCAGATCGACCTTGACGCCGCCCGAGGTGCGAATCTCGCCCGAGGTCAGCCTGTTGCCGACGAAAAGATTATCGGCGATCCATTGCATCTCCCCCGCGTTGAGCAGCACGGGATTGCCCCACCAGGTCTCGAAGTCGAGGAAGCGCCCCGCCTCCGTGTCGATCTTCGAATAGACGTTATAGGGCTTTTTCCAATAGGTGTTCGCGGGATTCATCCGCTCGAAATTCTCGACGAGCGAAGCCCCGTCGAAGATGCCCGCGCCAAGATCGCCGGAGAGCGCCGTCAACCATGTGCCGCCAAGGAGCCCGCCGAGGTAGCGCAGCGGATTCTTGCCATGGACGCCGGCCCAGTAGGATAGCGGCGCCCCCGCAAGGATCAGCGCCCCGACGGGGGCGGGATCGACGGCGGCGGTCATCGCGATCTGCCAGCCGGCCTGACAATTGCCGATGAGACAGGGCTTGGCTTCGGCTTGCGGATGGAGCTCCGCGACCTCGCGCACGAAGCGCGCTTCCGCCGCGCAGACATCCTCGATGGTCTGCCCCGGCTCGGGCTTCGGCAGGAAGCCGACGAAATAGCAGGGATGGCCCGCGGCGAGCGCCTGGCCGATTTCGCTCTGCGCCTTCATGCCGCCGATGCCCGGCCCATGGCCGGCGCGCGGATCGAAGACAATGAAGGGGCGCTTGGCCGGATCGGTGGCGACTCCTTCGGGCGGCGTGATGCGCGCCAGCACGTAATTGACCGGGCGCGGCAATTTGCGGCCGTCCATGACGAGGCTCGCCTTGAAACTGAGGACATTCGGCGCGATTTCCGTCGTCCGCTCGAGATAGGTGTCGCCGCGCTGGCGCAGCACGTCGAGAAACAGGATGGAGCGCTGCCAGGCGTCGAGCCAATATTCGGCCGCGGGACCAAATGCGCTTGCGCCGGCTTTGCTTCCGCCCCGCGATTCGTCCGCTGCGCCGCCGGCCGGCGGCGAGACGGCCGAAGGGAGGGCGGAAGACCAGAATTGCGAAAATGCGCTGAAGATCTCCGCGGGCTTGGTCGTGTTATCCATAGCGAGCTCCTCTTCTGGCGCCGACGCCTGTTTTCGCGCTTGAAAATGCGCCAGCTCTTGAATCTGGACCGATTTCTCATCGACCAGATGACCCCATCGGGCCGGAAAGCGGCACGCCGCCGTCCGACGGTTACCTCTCAGCAGTCTGGAGCGCCGCGGCTTCTGCGAACGGCTCCGCGTCAAGGAAAATCGTCGACGGCGCGATCACCCGCGGCGGCGCCTCATTTCCAGGTCAAGAACATGCCGACATCGCCCGGAAAGCCATGCGGCCATTCGATGATCATCGCCTTCAGCCCGTAGCCGAGCGGCTGGAATTTTTCCTTCCACGCCACGTAAAGCTGCCGCGGCGCGCCGACGAGCGAGTCCGGCCAATCCTCCTCCGGGAGATTGATCGAGCGGCCATGGTCCGTGCAGAGCTCCGAAGGAAAACGAAGGATCATGAGCTCATGCTCGTCACGTTCCGCGGCGAGCTCAATGCGATGCTTCAACGCCTCCAGTTTTTCATGCGTAAGCACGATCGGCTTCAGCAGCTTGTCGATAAGCTCCTGCTTTGCCTTGTGAGCTGCCTCTTGCGCGGCGTAGGACTCCGAAGCCTTGGCCGCATCCACCTGAGTCACATAGGCTTTGAGATCGGCGACCGACATAAAGGTCTCGTCATCGACCACGCGCGCCGTCGTGCTGGTTTCTTCGCTCATGAACGCGCTCCTTAAAGTGCAGGGTCATCGGAAGTGGGACCCGTGACGGGCCTTAAAGACGATCGCGGCGACATCATCGTGGCGGATGATCCTTTTGTCTTGCCGGGCCTCCGCAACGATGTTCGCACGCTATGGCTAACCGTCAAATCCCGTCGCTCTTCGGTGGTCATGTGTCGGCCCCGGCGAGCAGCCTTTTGGCGTGGCGCGCGATCATCAGCTCTTCGTCTGTCGGCGCGACCCAAGCCGAGACGCGGCTGCCGGGCGCGCTGATCCGGGAGGCGCCGGACTCATTCGCCGCCTCGTCGAGGACAAGCCCCAGCCATGCGGCGCCGAGGCAGACCGACCGGCGCAGCGACGCGCTGTGCTCGCCGATGCCCGCCGTGAAGACCAGCGCGTCGAGACCGCCGAGGGCCGCGGCGAGCGACCCGATCTCGCGGCCGATCCTGTAGACGAACAGGTCGATGGCGAGGCGCGCGCGCGGGTTATCGCTCGCTTCGAGGCTGCGCATGTCGCTCGAGACGCCCGAGACGCCAAGCAGACCGGATTGCTTATAGAGCAGCCGCTCGATCTCGCGCGGCCCCATCTTCAACTCGTCGAGCAGATAGAGAATGACGCCGGGGTCGAGCGCGCCCGAGCGTGTGCCCATCGGCAGGCCGTCGACGGCGGTAAAGCCCATGGTGCTGGCAACGCTGCGCCCCGCCCGCAGCGCGCAGAGACTCGCGCCATTGCCGAGATGGGCGACGATCACCCGCGCCTGCGCGAGGCTCGGATCATAGTGCGGCAGCGCGGAGGCGATATATTCGTAGGAGAGGCCGTGAAAGCCGTAGCGGCGGACGCCGCGCTCGGTGATTTCGGCCGGCAATGCGAAGGCCTGCGCAAGCGGCGGCTGGCTCGCGTGGAAGCCCGTGTCGAAGCATCCGACCTGTGGGATGTGCGGCGCAATGTCGAGCAAAGTCCGCACCGGCGCGAGATTATGCGGCTGATGCAAGGGCGCAAGCGGCGTCAGCCGCTCGAGCCGGGCGAGCGCCTCAGTCGTGAGCCGAACCGGCTCGGAAAATTCGGCGCCGCCATGCACGATGCGATGGCCGACCGCGTCAACCCGATAATCGCCAAGACGCCCATGCACGAAATCGAGAAGACGCCGCATGGCGTCGTCATGCGTGACGGTCTCTCCGCCCCAGCGCTTCTCGGCGACGAGTTCCCCGCCTGTGTCGCGGGCGGCGAAATGCGCGCCGTCCGTATAGAGACCCTCGATCTGACCTTTGAGAAAAACGGAGAGATCGGCTCCCTCCTCGCGGAACAGCGAGAATTTGATGCTCGACGAACCGGCGTTGACGACGACGATGGCGTTGCCGGTCGTCATGGCTAGACCACGGCCTTGTTGGCGTCCGCCCGGCGGCTTTCGACGATCAGCGCGGCCACGGCGCAGGACGCAAGGCGCGAGAGCACGGAATCGGCGCGGCTCGTCAAGATAATTGGCACGCGGGCGCCAAGCACAATCCCCGCCGCATCCGCTCCGGCGAGAAAGCTGAGGCTCTTCGCCAGCATGTTGCCCGCTTCGAGATCGGGCACGAGGAGGATGTTGGCGCGGCCGGCGACTGGGGGCGACAGATGCTTGATCGCCGCCGCCTCGGGACTGATGGCGTTGTCGAGCGCCAGCGGACCCTCGAGAAGGGCGCCGGTGATCTGGCCGCGATCCGCCATCTTGCAAAGCGCGGCGGCTTCGATTGTCGATGGAATCTTGGGATTTACCGTCTCGACGGCGGAGAGAATGGCGACGCGCGCCTCGGGGAAACCCAGCGCATGAGCGAGATCGATCGCATTTTGCAGAATGTCGACCTTATCAGCGAGTGTCGGAAAGATATTGACCGCGGCGTCGGTGATGATCAAGGGGTCGGCGTGGCCGGGAATGTCCATGACGAAGCAATGGCTTAGCCGTCGGGACGTGCGCAGCCCGCCGTCGGTCTTGACGACGGCGCCCATCAGTTCGTCGGTGTGCAGGCTCCCCTTCATCAGGGCCTCGGCCTTGCCTTCCCGCACGAGCGCCACGGCGCGACTGGCCGATTCATGGCTGTGCTCCGTGTCGACGACCTCAAATCCCGCAATATCGAGACCGGCTTCGGCAGCCGCTTTGGCGATGCGCGCCGCGGGCCCGACCAGGATCGGATCGATCAGCCCAAGGCGCGCGCCGTCGATCGCGCCTTCCAGCGAGGTTTGATCGCAAGGATGCGCGACGGCGACTTTGGGCGTCCGAAGCCGCTTCGCCGCTGCGATCAGAATTTCGTATTTTTCGTGCTTGTTGGGGGGAATTTCCGCCATCGGAGTCCTGTCAGGCATGTTGTCACTGCGTCCTCAGGGCCGGTTGGTCCGCGAGGCGGTTCGAGCTGCGGCCGCAGCGGAAGACGATACCGCGCGATCCTTGGGAAAAGATCGCGCCAATTTACTCCTCTTGGATCGATTCCGTCCAATGCATGCGGGGCGCCGCAGACAAAAGCCGGCGGCGTCACAGAGCTGTCACTTTGATAACAATCACAGGATTGTCGAAAGCATCAGACCCTATCGCTACGCCGGGTCCGCCGGCATGGTCCGGGAAAACCACAGGGCGGATAAAAGATCGCATGCCTGTAGCGCGCCGGGGCCAGCTGTCCGACGCGCTGCAATGACACAACAGCCGTTCCAAATGGTTGTTCTTATTGAGATGACGAAGTCAACGCTTGATCAGGCCCGATCACACGTTCCCCTCGTCATCTGCCACGCTACAGTCTCCGCTTCGACAAAGGAGGTCAAGGAGGCGATGCGCTGATATTTTCTCACGCGGCTCGTGAACAAGCTTCATGCCGCATTGTTTACGCCCGAGGCGGGGCCGCGGGACGCTCAGCCGACGGCCGCCGGTTTGACGGCGCTGATCAATTCGCCGAGCAGCCACTGGGACCCCTCATCGCGTTCCGTCCGCTGATGCCAAACCATCTCGACCGGCACCGCCAGAGGTTCGTAAGGAAGATCGAGCATGACGAGCGAGCCTTGCTCCACGGCCGCGCGGGCGAGCGCGCTCGGCAATGTGGCGACCATATCGCTGACGCGAACCATGGGCGGGACGGCCGCATAGTGGGGGACCGACACAGCTACGCGGCCGACCTCCCCTTGATCGGCGTCGGCCTCGATCAACAGGCGTTCGATCCAGACGCGCCGCCACACGCCGCGATCGTCAAAAAATCCGTCGACCGCGGCTTCCTCGGTTCCGATTAGCTCGACGACGATATGCGGAAAAGAGAAAAGCCGCTCCTTGGTGAGGGGACCTTCGGTCAAGGGATGCCCCGTCCGCACCACCATCGCCTCCTTCTCGACGACGATGGTGGCGCGGCGCATGCGGTCGGGAAGATCGCCAAACCAGCCCATGACGAAATCGATGCGGCCCTCGTCGAGATGCCGGACGACGTCGGTGCGGTTGAACGGAAAAATTCGCAGGTCGATCTGCGGCGCGACTTCGGCCAGTCGGCCGACCAGCTGCGGAAGAATCGCGACGGCGACGTAGTCGGTGGCGGCAATGCGGAAGGTCCGAAAAGCGTCCGTCGGCACAAACGGCTGCGCGCCGACGGCATGATCGATTCGTTCAAGCCCGTCGCGTATGGCGGGCTCGAGTTCGAGCGCCCGCGCGGTTGGCTCCATGCCGGCCTCGCCGGAAATGAACAGCTCGTCGCCGAGCGCCTGCCGCAAGCGTGACAAGGCGTGGCTTACGGCGGACGCGGTGACGCCGAGTTCGCGGCTTGCCCGTATCACACTGCGATGTCGCATCACGGCTTCGAAGACGCGCAGGAGATTCAAATCGATCGTTCTTATTCTCACCATTTCCTCGCTTGCCTCCCGCGGCGCCAGCCCTCGACCCGCTGTTCCGGATGCGTTTGTCCAGGGCGCTGCAATCTACCGGTTTTTCCGGTCGAGCGCACGACGCGCGGCGGCGGAGCGAAAGTGCGACATATTGACGACGCCGCCATGGCGGGTTTGCGAGGCGGCGGCGACCTCGCGCGTGGAGGCCTCTACCGGGAAAGAGCAGGGACTCTCCCGTTCGAATGGGTCAGGGTCCCGCGGGAAGCAATCGCAACCGTTGTTTCTCTACCGTTGACAAGCTGCGCGACATCCAACATGAGACGAGCGCGAGCCCCTCTGTTTTGCGCCGGGCCTCTTCACGGAAATTGTGAAGATCGACGCTTCCCCGCCTTGGTTTCGGCATATGGCGACCAACGGAAGGAATTGAATGGCGGTCCCTCATCATAACGCCGACGCTATCGAGACGTCGTCCTCTCCCGCGCCGCCGCGGGATTCGAATTCGCCGCCAAGCGGCCTCAAGGCGAGCGATAGCGGCGCGGCAAAATCCGCCGCCCGGGGCCCAGCCATCATCGTCGCTCTCATCGTCACGACCGTCGTTGGCCTGTCGCTCTGGTATCTGGCGCAGCCGCAGCCGCTCGTCATTCAGGGCGAGGCGGCGGCGACGCGCATCGACATCGCCGCCCGCGTCGACGGAAGGGTCGCCAGCCGTCCGGTCTCGCGGGGCGAGAATGTCGCCGCGGGCCAATTGCTGATCGAGATCGACAATCCGCAGCTCTTGACCAAGCTGCGCGAGGCCGAGGCCGCTTTGGCCGTCGCCACCGCCGAATTCGCGCGCATCGAGGTCGGCACCCGCGCCGAAGTGGTCGCGCAACGCAAGGCCGCCGTCGATAGCGCCGCCGCCGACATGACCCTCGCCCAGCGGACTTACGATCGCGTGAAGGAGCTTGCCGGACACGGCAACGCGCCGCTCCAGCGTCTTGACGAGGTCACCAATTCGCTGCTGGTCGCGCAACGGGGTTCCGACCAGGCGAAACTCGCCTATGACGAAGCCGTCGCCGGCTATACGGCGGAGGAGCGCGCCGTCTCGCGCGCCAATGTCGAAAAGGCCAAGGCGTCGATCGAAACGATCAAGGCGCAGGTCGACGAGCTGGTCGTCAAGGCTCCGATCGCAGCGCAGGTCTATCAGATCGGGGCGGAGCTCGGCGAATATGTCTCGCCCGGCGCGCCCTTGCTGTCCCTCGTCGATCTCGGCGACCTCTGGCTGCGTTTCGACCTCCGCGAGGATCTTGTCAAGAATCTCAAGCTCGGCGATCGCTTCGAGATGCGCGCGCCCGCGCTGGGAGACCGCAAGATCGAAGCGGAAATCAAGGTCATCGCGGCCAAGGGCGAATATGCGGGCTGGCGGGCGACGCGCGCGACGGGCGATTTCGACCTCCGCACCTTCGAGGTGCGCGCCTATCCCGTCGCGCCGATTCCGGAGCTTCGGCCGGGCATGAGCGTCTACGCCGAAGCGCCGGCCGGGCGGCGATGAAGCGCCTCGCCGCGCCGGGCGTACTCGCCGTCGCGACGCGCGAACTGCGCTGGATGGCGCGGGACAAGGTCGCGCTTTTCCTTGTGATTGGCGTGCCGCTGTTCGCCTTCGCGCTGCTCGCCGCGACCTTCAGCAACGCCGTTGTCCGCGATCTCAGGGTCAGCGTCGTCGACGCCGATCGGACGGCGACGTCGCGCATCTATGTGCAGGCGGTGACCTCCGCGCCGGTCGTAACCGTCGCCGAGCGATCGGGCGACCTGACGAGCGCAATGCATGCGATACGCTCCGGCGCCGCCATCGCCGCCGTCTACATCCCGCCGGATTTTGAGCGCGATTTTCTGGCGCGCAAACGCCCCCAGATCATGGTCTTCTATAACAGGCAGTTCTTCACCCCAGGCAACAACGCCGCAAGCGCGATTGCCAAGGCGATCGACGCGGCGACAGCGACGCTTTTGCCGGCGACAGGCCCCGCCGCCGGATACAGGCCGGGCGCTCTCGTCGCCGAGCAATATGTCCTCACCAATCCGGCGCTGAATTTCGCGCAATTCCTGCTGCGCGCCGTGCTGCCTACGGTGTTGCATGTCGTCGTCGCCATCGCCGGCGGTTACGCCGTCGGCTCGGAGTTTTCGTCCCGCAATCCGCGGGCGTGGCTCCGGGCGGCGGGCGGCAGCCCGCTCGCCGCGCTCGTCGGCAAGCTCGCGCCGCTGTTCGGCGTCTTCATTTTGATGATGGTCCTCGTCGCCGTCATCATCCACGGCCTCTACCAGATCCCTTTCCGCGGCGATTCTCTGATGATGGGCGCCTCCGCCTGTCTTCTCGTCATCGCCTATCTTTCCATCGGAGCGCTGCTTCAGCTGCTCGTCCGCAATCTTGCAATCGGGCTGAGCCTCACCGCCATCTTCTGTTCTCCGGCTTTCGGTTTCGCCGGCGTCGGCTTCCCCTTGTTCGGCATGGGCGATTTTGCCCGCGTCTGGGGCTCGCTGCTGCCGCTGCGCTGGTACATTCAGATCCTGTTCGATCAGGCGGCGCGCGGCTTGCCGACGTCAGTCTCGGCGCAACCCTTCGCCATCCTCGCCGGCATCGCCGGCGTTGCGTTCATGCTCGCCTGGCTGCGCCTGCGGGCGACCGCCAAGGCCCCGCTGCGCCGCGCCAAAGAGACGCCCGCAATCGAAATCGATCCGCACAGCGGCGTCGGCACGGCGATGGTCGCCGAATGGCGCCGCGTTCTCGGCGACAGCGGCGCTTTCAGCCTGATCGTGCTGGCGCCGGTCATTTACGGCCTGTTCTATCCGCAGCCCTATCTCGGTCAGGTGCTGCGCAACATACCGATTGCGGTCGTCGACCAGGACGGAACCGAGCTCGGCCGGGAGCTTGTCTCGACCTTGAACGCGGACGAGGCCGTCAAAGTCGCGGCGCGCGCCGACACCTTGGCCGACGCGCAGGCCCTGCTGGCCAAACGCGAGGTCTTCGCGATCCTCGAAATTCCGGAAGGCGCGCAGCGGGAGATCCTGAAAGGCAATCCTTCCCGCATCGCCGCTTATGTCGATTCCGCCTATTTCCTCCTTTACAATCGAACGCTGCAGGGCATTTCCGAAGCCGCCGGCGCGGTCAGCCAGCAGATCGCCTCGGGCGGCGCGCGCGCCGACGGGAGCCTCGCCCATACGGCGCTGATCCGAAGCTCCCCGGTCGAGGTCGTCTCGGAGCCGCTGTTCAATCCGACGGGCGGCTATGCCAGCTATGTCGTTCCCGCGGCCTTCGTGCTGATCCTGCAGCAGACGCTGCTCATGGGCGTCGCGACCTTGGGCGGCGTCGCCTTTGCGCGCGGCGGACGCGAGGCGCGGCGCCAGCGCGGCGGCGCGCGCTTCATCCTCGGCCAGGCGCTGGCGCATCTTTGCCTCGCGATGCCCGGCGTCATCCTCTATCTCATCATCCTGCCGCGCTTTTACGGCTTTTCGACGCTTGGCCAGCCGCTCGCTCTTTTCCTCTTCGCGGCGCCTTTCCTGCTGGCGGTGAGCTTTCTCGCCCAATTCGCCGGCCTGTGGTTCAAGCGGCGGGAGACCGCCGTGCTGGTTTTTGTTGCGACCAGCCTGCCTCTCTTTTTCCTGGTCGGCGTCTCCTGGCCGCAGGAAGCCATTCCCGACGCCATCCGCATTGCGAGCCGGATTTTTCCAAGCACGTCGGCGATCGACGGGCTTGTCCGCATCAACCAGATGGGCGCAAGCCTGCGCGACGTGTCGCGCGACTGGATGACGCTCTGGGCTCTCGCCGCCGTCTATGGTCTGCTCACCGTGGCGGCGACCCATCTTCTGAACCGGGAGCGAATGCGCGATGAGCGGTAGATCGTCTCTGCGGCCGGCCTTGCTTGTCGGCCTCGCCATTCTGGCCGGCGGCGCCTTCACTCTGGTCTATCGCAGCCGGCCGGTCGCCAAATCCGCCGCGGAGCCGCTCGGGATCGTGCGCGAGACGGAGATCCGCATCGCCCCCGAGATCAATGGGCGTCTTGCCGAAATGCGCGTCGTCGCCGGCCAGCGCGTCGCCAAGGGCGACCTTCTGGCGAGCCTCAGCAATCCCGAACTCGAAGCCTCCGTCGTGGAGGCCAAGGCGGCGGCGGCCAATGCGCGGGCGGAGCGGAACAATGTCTATTCGGGGGTGCGCAAGGAACAGGTGGACATCGCAGCGGAGGGCGTTCGCATCGCCGAGGCGAATCTGACCCTCGCCCAGCAGCAATTCGCGCGATTGCAGGCGCTTGCGAGCAAGGACTATGCGACGCAGCAGAAATTCGACGAGGGCGCCGCCGAGGTCAAGAAGGCCCAGGCCGCTCTCGTCCTACGCCGCGCGATCTATGCCCGCGATACGGCCGGCCCCACGGCCGAAGAGCGCGCCTCGGCCGACGCGAAGGTGCGCCTCGCCGAGGCGAGCCTCGCCGATCTCGAGGCCAAGCTCTCGAAGACGACGATCCGCGCGCCCGTCGACGGGACCGTGCGGCTCCTCGTCGGAACGCCGGGCGAAGTCATCGCGCCGGGCCAGCCGATCATGACGCTGGAAGCCGGACGCGAGCGGTGGTTCACCTTCACGATTCGGGAAGATGCGCTGGACGGCCTCGCCATCGGCGCGCCCTTGTGGCTGCGCGACGCCAAAGGCGAGCGTATCGAAACGAAAGTCGCCGAACTGCGGCCGCTCGGCGAATTCGCGGTCTGGCGCGCGGCGCGGGCGGTCGGCGACCATGACCTCAACAGCTTCCTGCTTCGCGCCGAGCCTGTCTCGGCAACGGACGGGTTTGAACCCGGAATGACCGTCTGGCTCGATCGCGGCAAGGACGCCGGGCGCTGACGGCGACGCCGGTAAGGGGTCGTTTCGCATTGTTAAGTGTGATTAAAAGATATATGATTTATCGTTAAGGCTAATTAAGAAGCTTTTCGCAGCCACTCATCCCGAAGGCGCCTTGAGTCAGGTTGCCGTCTTAACTGCCTGAAGTCACGCAATGTAACGCGGGCGAACGTCTCGGACGGGGCCTGCGCGTTTGGTTTTGGAGGTTGCTTCACCGCTGAAGCGACCTAGAGCCGGAGAATATGCGTCGACGACAGACGTCATGCTGCGGATAGCGGAGACGTCACGATGGAGCAGTCACGCGCATCCGATCCGGCCGCGCTGGAAATGGAGGCGCTCCGCGAACAGGTTCGGATCCTCTACCGGACGCCTGCGATCCTGGCGATCAATGCGGTCGCGGCTTTGCTTTGCGCTTTCATATTGCAGCCGATTTTTCCGGCGTGGGTTCTCGCCGCATGGGTTGGGCTATTCTGCATCGTCATCTCAGCGCGAATCTTCGACCGCTGGCGCTACAAACATGAGCTGCAGTCAGTTGAAGCAGCCGGTGGCTGGGGCCGTCGGTTTGTTTTCGGCGCCGCTGCGACGGGTTGCCTTTGGGCGCTAGCCGGATCGGTTATCTTGTTGACGCCCGATCCGGCGTATCATGCTTTCATAGCCCTTATGTTGGCCGGCGTGATGGCCGGCGCGGTCATCAGCAATTCAGCCTATCTGCCTGCGCTTGTCGCCTTTGTCGCGCCGGCCGTTCTGCCCGTGATCCTTGCCTTCCTCATCCGATCTGATCCGACATCAATCTCGGCAGCCCTTCTCCTGGCGGCATTCGCCGCGCTGGTCGGGATTGCAGGCCTTAACGTCAATCGGTGGATCGCCTCCCGCGTTCGGCGTAAAATCGCAAGGGAGTCATGGACGGTCGACGTCGAAAAAGAAATCGCCGAGCGCAAGCTGGCCGAAAGCGAATTGCGTCGGGCCAACCAGAGCCTCAAGATTGTCGCCGCTGGCGCCACTGAACTCCTGCGTTCCTTGGATTTCGATCGATCGGTCCCAAAACTGCTTGAGCTTGCCGGCCGGTCCATGGGCGTGAGCCGCGTCCAATTGTACGAGCGCGATAGCGCGACCGATGCGAGTCTTTTAAGGCCGGCGCGCTACGGATGGAGCGCCCCGGGTATTCCGCCGATGCTCGAAGCGCAAATTGCCTCGCGCCCCGCAGCAATCAAAGTTTCATCTCTTTCGCTTGCGTCTCTCTCCGAAGGAGAGACTGAGGCGATTATTACGCGGGAGGCCGATGAGCCCGCCAGGCGTCTTCTCGACTCCCGCGGCGTTCTCTCATTTCTCGTGGCGCCAGTGTTCGTGGAAGGGAAATGCTGGGGAGCCCTAGGGGTCGACGATTGCAGCGCGGAACGCGCGTGGTCGGCGGTCGACAGCGACGCCCTTCGCGCGCTTGCAGAACTTATCGCCGCCGCGATCACCCGCGCGCAAACTCTCGAGGCGACGACGGACGCCGCCGGGATGGCCAAAACGGAGATGACTCGCTTAGCCTACACGGATCTCCTCACCGGTCTACCCAATCGCGCGGCGTTCCTGCAAGAGCTCTCGGAAGTGTTTGCGGCGGCGAAACGCGGCGCCAATCCGTTCGCCTTCCTTTACCTCGATCTTGATCGCTTCAAGGATATCAACGCGACGCTCGGCCATTCGATTGGCGATGCGCTGCTGAAGGCGGTGGCGGCGCGGCTGAGCGGCGGTTTGCGTGAGGGGGATCTGTT
The DNA here is from genome assembly GCF_000021745.1 of Methylocella silvestris BL2. Lineage (NCBI taxonomy): Bacteria > Pseudomonadati > Pseudomonadota > Alphaproteobacteria > Hyphomicrobiales > Beijerinckiaceae > Methylocella > Methylocella silvestris. Next base: position 2,954,783 of record NC_011666.1, on the reverse strand, counting down.
TGCTCGCATTGGGGGCGACAAGTTTGCTGTGGTTCTCACCAATCTTGCCGATCCCGCCGAGGTTGCGAATTACGCGACCTCGATTTGCGGTTTGACGGCCGCGCCCTTCGATATCGGCGCGGCCGAGATTCATATCACGACAAGCATCGGCGTCTCGATCTATCGATCCGTGATGACGAAGGCCGAAGATCTGATGAGAGAGGCGGACGTCGCAGTTTACGAAGCGAAGGATGTGGGGCGCAACCAGTGCCGCTTCTATTCCGAGGCGCTCGATCTTGCCATGCGCGACCGTGTGAGCGTGATCGAGGACCTTCACGCGGCGATCGAGCGAGGCGAACTCGAACTCTACTACCAGCCGCAGGTCGAATTGCCGTCAGGCGTCATCACAGGGGTTGAGGCGTTGCTGCGCTGGAATCATCCCACACGCGGCCTGCTCGGGCCGGGCCTCTTCATCCCTCTTGCCGAGAAGATGGGATTGATCACCCCAATTGGCCGATGGGTGTTGACCGAGGTGTGCCGGCAGCTCCGGATCTGGCGCGCCGAAGGAATCAATCCACCGATCATGGCGGTCAATCTCTCCGCAGCGCAGCTTGCCGTCGAATTCGATTTCGAACAACATCTGGCGCAGGCCCTCGCTGTGGGCGGCTTTGATCCAACGACTATCGAGCTCGAGCTCACCGAAACCGTGCTCATGCAAACAGTCCAGGCGCAAGTCAGCGCGATTGATCGCTTGCGCGCGCTCGGCGTGCGAATCGCGATCGACGACTTCGGCACCGGCTATTCCTCGCTCGAATATTTGCGCGATTATCGCGTCGACCGCATCAAGATCGCGCGGGAATTCGTCAGTCGCCTGCCCTCTGACCCGCGCAGCGCGACCATCGTGCGGGCGACGATTGGACTCGCGCGCGAACTCGGTATCGAAGTCATCGCCGAAGGCGTCGAGACCGCGGGCCAGGCCGAATTTCTCATGGCCTCAAGATGCCGACGTATCCAGGGCTACTACTTTGGCCGTCCGGCGCCGGCTGCGCAGGCCGCGGAAATGCTGCGTCGGGGCGCGCTCGCGCCCGCGGCGGAGAGCGGCGAGCCGACCCCATCGACGGACAAGGCCGACGAAGAGCGCCCCGCCCCACGGCAATGATCGAAGGAGGAAACCCATGAGATGGCTTGATGCGTCCTATGGATTTGGCCGCCGCGTTCGGAGCGCCTTGACAACGACAAGACAATATGGCGCGCGATGGGCGGCGCGTGTCCTGCCGGTTCTTATCATCGGCGTGATCGGCGTCATCTTGTCGGTCGGCGCTGGTTTCAGGGTGGCGTATTACTGGGAGGACAAGAATGTTCAGACCGGACTGGAGCTTTCCGGCGAAAACCGCCGTCTTGCGCTACAGAACGGGCTGACTGACCTTGAGCATATTATCCTGGCGGTGGCGCGCCAGTTCGAGCTTTCGGACAAGGCGGTGACCCATCTTGAATTTGATCGCGTCACCGACCCAGAGAACGGGATCTTCGATACGTCATTGGAGATCGCCTGGGCGCCGCGCCTGCGCCGGGACGACCGCATCAACACCCTTGGTCCTGACGCGAGGCCCGTTTCAGCCGCGGGGCAGGACGAATATTTTCCGATCCTCTTTGCGCGCAACCGGAGCGAGACGTCGCCGCACTTTGGTTTCGACATCCAATCCGACCCGGCTCAGCGAGAAGCCATGGAGCGCATCCTCGACGGCGCGCCGCTCGCCGCGACCGCGCCGATGAAGCAAGCCAATTCCGGCCGCCCCTCAGTCGTTTTTTTGCTCGCGCCCGAATTTGGCTTCGGCCTGCCGCACGATACGCCGCAAGATCGCCGCCGCAACCTTGTGGGTTTCGTTCGGGTGGCGATTGCTCCCGGCGCGCTGATCGACGAGATTCTTCGCGGCCAAAAATCGCCTCAGGGCGTAGATATTAGCTTCTTTCAGGCGGGGGCCGGTCTGACCGAGTTTCCGTTCTATATACGCTCCTCGCTGCTGCGTTCCGTGCCGGCTGTGGCGAGGCCGCGCGGCGAACTCGAAGCGGGATTGCATTGGATTGGCGACCTCACGCTTGCGGATGCGCGATGGACGATGGTTGTCACTCCGATCCCCGGCGCGACCTTTCTGGCTGGTCACGAGCCCGCCGTATTGGTGGCCGCGATGGGACTGCTTCTGACCGCGGCGATCATGACCTATGTGGAGATTACCCGACGAAACAACTTGAGTCTCCGGGGATTGGTGACGAATCTGCGCGAAAGCGAAGCGAGGTTTCGTCGTGTAACCGACAACGCCCATGATGCCATTATCAAGGCTGACGTTGAAGGCAATGTGAATTTCTGGAACCCGGCCGCGGAGCGCATCTTCGGCTATAAGGAAAAAGAGATCCTGGGGCGCAGCGTACATCAGCTGTTGACCCCCGAACGGTACCGGACGAAAGCGCACGCGGAGTTGACGCGCTTCAGCCAGACCGGAGAAGGCGCAGTCGTGGGGAGAACCGTCGAACTGTACGGCCTCCGCAAGGATGGTTCGGAATTTCCCATCGATCTCTCGGTCTCCGCGGTCCCTCGGGGCGACGCCTGGAGCTCCATCGCGATCGTGCGCGACGTCACCGAACGGGTGCGTACTGCCGATACGCTGAAACAGCGCAGCGAGCTCCTGCGCGCGGTTTCAATCGTAGCCGCCGAATTGCTGACCGCCGCGACGGTCAAGGACGCGATCCCCAAGGTGCTCAAGACGATTGGGGAAGCGGCGCGCGTCGACCGCGTCCTCATCGTCGAGACCAAGCACGAGGAGGGCAAAGAGCCTGTTCCCGTGCTCCGCTATTATTGGAGCTCCCCAAACGCGCCAGACCCGCTCGATCAGAGCTCCTTTGCTCAAATGGCGCCAGCCGAGCTCGAAATGGACCCCTGGCTTGCGCCGCTCGGCGAAGGACGAGCGGTCACCGGTCTGGCGCGAGCCATGAAAGACGGCGCCGCCAAGGCTCTCTTTACGCGCTTTGGGATCGTGACGATGCTTGACGTGCCCATGACCATCGAGGGAACACCCTGGGGACGAATTGGCTTCGACGATTGCAAAACCGAGCGTGAATGGACGTCAATCGACGTCGACATCTTGCAGACGGTTGCGGATTTAATCGGCGGCTCGATGATGCGCGAGCGCTACATTGCACAAATCAAGAACGCGAACGCGATCATAGAGAGAAGTCCGACCGTGCTGTTTCGCCTGCGCGGCGAGCCCCCGCTGCCGATGATCTATGTCTCACAAAATGTGGACCAGTTCGGCTATGACCCAGCAGAGATGATCGAGTCGCCAGAGCTCTACAAGACCCTCCAGCATCCAGACGACACGGCAAAGGTGCTGGAATCTCTCGTGGCGGCAGCAACGGAGGGCGGCGGGCCCGCGTCGCTAGAATTCCGGCTTCGGAGGAGCGACGGCGTTTATCGCTGGGTTGAGGGTTATTCTACGCCGGTCCGCGACTCTGCGGGGCGCCTGCTCGAAATCGAAGGCACGATGACCGACATCACGGAGCGCAAAGAGGCGCAGGAAAAGATTGCTTTGCTCGCGAGGACCGACTCCCTCACCGGGCTGGCCAATCGGGCGACATTTCTCGACCGTCTTCAGCAGTCCTTCGCCGCCGCCAAGCGCGGCGCCAGCCCGTTCGCCGTTCTTTATCTCGATCTGGATCGCTTTAAGGACGTCAACGACACGCTCGGCCATGGCATGGGCGATTTACTGCTCAAGGCGGTCGCCGACCGCCTGACGAGCGGTTGCCGAGAAGCCGATCTTCCCGCGCGTTTGGGCGGCGATGAGTTCGCAATTCTTCAATCGGAGTTAACCGACCCTTCGGGAGCTACGGCGTTGGCTGCGACGATCCGTGACTTGTTGACGGCGCCCTATCGATTCGGTGAAAGCGAAATGCAAATCACCGTCAGCATCGGCATTGCTTCCTATACGTCCGAGTCGTCGGGGCCGAAGGAGATGCTGGAGCAAGCCGATCTCGCTCTCTATCGCGCCAAAGAGGAAGGCCGGGATCAATTCCGCTTCCATTCCGAGGAACTCGACAAAGAGGCTCGCGAGCGAGTCGCCCTCAGGGCCGATCTGGCGCGCGCGATCGACCGTAACGAGCTGGAGCTGTACTACCAGCCCCAACTCGAGCTCGCCACCAGTCGAATCGTCGGCATGGAAGCGCTGATCCGGTGGAATCATCCGCGTCGGGGCGTCCTCAAGCCGGCTGATTTCATGTCGATCGGAGAGAAGGCGGGCGTCTCTATCGCGCTCGGACATTGGGTGCTCGATCATGCTTGCGAGCAAATGAATGCTTGGCGAAAAGCCGGAATCGCACCGTCAACCCTCGCCGTCAATCTCTCGTTGGGTCAGCTCAAGACGGGAGACAAGTTCGTTGACGATGTGATGCAAACCCTGGCGAAATGGGGCCTTGAGCCGAAGGAGTTGGAGCTCGATGTGACCGAAGCCATGCTGGCTCATGTCACTTTAATGCATAACAATGTGCTCGACCGTCTTCAGCAGCTCGGCGTGCAGATCGCGATCGACGATTTTGGAACCCAATATTCATCGCTTTGCTATCTCAGGACTTATCATGTCAGCCGGCTGAAAATACCGCGCTCGGTGATGGAGGCTGCGACGCATGATTCAGGCAGTTTGGCGATGGTGCGGGCGATCATCGGCATTGCCCGCGAGCTCAACATCGAGGTTGTCGCCCAAGGGGTGGAGACGGAGAAGCAACGCGCGCTGCTGACGTCCGCTCCCTCGCCGACGAAAGTGCAAGGGTTCTACTACAGCGAACCGGTTCAGGCGGATCGCGCCGCCGAATTGTTGCGGAACGAGCGGATCGAACCGCGTTTGGGAGCGCGGCTCGACGCCAAACCCGCCGCCTGACGAGCGCAGTTTTCGCGGCGGCGGGTCAGCGCCATCGAATAACGCCAAGGATGTTCGAGCGCTCGTCCGTCCAAAGCGCGGCGCCGGGCTTCGGCGTGTCCCAGCTGTCGCCGAGAAAGTCGAGATTGCCGCCGGGCGCCGCGACGGCGACAACCTCGGCGCCGATGCTGCGTAGCGCGGCTCCGATTGGCGGCGCAAAAAGATGGCGCGCGGGCGCGCCGGCGTCAGCGGCGAGACGGGCCACCACAGGCGTCAAATCGAGGTAGCGGTTGCTCACATGGAACAGCACGATTCCATTCGCTGTCAGGCGCGAAAGATAAAGCGCAAGCGCCTCCCTGGTGATCAGATGCATAGGGATGCTGTCGGAGCTGAAAGCGTCAATGACCAGCAGATCGTATTTGACATTGGCGTCGGCCGCGAGGGTCAATCGAGCGTCGCCGAGCACGACGGCGGGATGGTTGCCGCAACCGGCCATGAAGTGGAACCAGCGCTGGTCGCGAGCCAGGCGCTCCACCTCCGGATCGATTTCCCGGAACGTCCAGGCTTCGCCGGGATGCGCGTAGCAACCGAGGCCGCCGATCCCGAGGCCAAGCACGCCGACAGCAACGATCGGCGCGCCGCGGCGAGCAAGCGCAGCGAACATCTGGCCGAACGGACCGGCTGCGTCATAATAGCCGAGCGGCGTGAATTCCTCGTCAGGGCGGGTCCCCTGCATGCCATGAACGGTGGTGCCGTGCTGCAGCACGATAAGGTCTTCGCTCGGTACGCGGCGCACGCGGTGAACGCCAAAGAAGTTCCGCGTGATCGTCAAGGTGTCGGAGGCGTCCACAAACATCGGAAGCAGCAGGCAACCGGCGAGCGCCATTGCGAGCCGCACGCGACGTCCTGTGAACCACAGCAACACCGCTGCCGGGATCGCAACGGCCGCAATGCGCGCGGCCGGGCGCAGGAACTCCGGTCCTGCTGCGCTCTCGGCCCAAAGCAGCGCGACGGCTACACCCATAAGGACAACGGGGAGAAGCAAATCGCCGCGGATCGCCCAATTCTCCCGCGCCTCGGTGGGCAATCGGGGCGGCGGCGGACGCAACAGACAGGCGGCGATCAGAAGGAGAGGATACTCAAAGGGGCCGCGGAACAGCGCGGGCGCAAGAAGCGCGCTGAACGACCCGCCGAGCGCGCCGCCGATCGAGATCAGGAGAAAATAGCCGGTCAGGCGACGTGCGTTGGGGCGCCGTTGCGCCAGCTCGGTGTGGCAAACCGCCGACGTCAGAGCAAAAACCACAAGCGAGAGGATCAGCCCGGCGGCGGTGGGCGTCCCGTTGAGGCCGGCCAGGGCGGCGGCGGCGAGCGCAATTCCCTGTAGCGGCAGCAGAGCGCGCAGCCCGATCAGGGGGCGCTGCGAAAATGCGAGCATGAAGGTCAGGATATAAATTGCGAGGGGGGCGACCCAGAAGAGTGGCGTCGCGGCGATATCGGTCGTGATGTAGGTCGTGACGGCCAGCATCAACGCCGAGGGAACAAACGCCAGAATCATCCAGCGCAGCCCTTGGAGGACGGTGATGGCCGCCGCCGCGTCGGTTTCCGCGTCGGCCGGGGCGGCGGGAGGCCTGGCGCGACGCAAGGCCACGACGCCGCAGGCCAGCACCGCCGCAGCGGTCGCGGCGAAGCCGAGGGACCACAGCTGCGCCTGGCCAGACAGGCCGAGCGTCGTCTCGATGAGTGCGGGATAGCCCAAAAGCGCCAGAAGACTGCCGGCGTTGCTGGCGACATACAGGAAATAAGGGTCCCGCGCCTGCAAATGGCTGGTTCGGGCAAACCAGTGTTGCAACAGCGGGGCGGTGGCGGCGATAGCGACGAAGGGCGCGCCGACGGCCAGCATCAACCGCGCCAGCAGCCAGGTCGCCGGCTGCGAGCCGACCGGCGGCGCATCGACGCCAAGCGACAATGGCAAGAGAGCGAGGGCTCCGGCAAGCACGATCGCGTGCAGCGCGACCTGGCCGCGACGCCGGGACCACGCGGCCAGCCAGTGGGCATAGCAATAGCCCAGAAGCAGCGCCGCCTGGAAAAAGCAGACGCAAATGTTCCAGACCGCCGGCGAGCCGCCCAGTCTCGGCAACAACATGCGCGAAACCATCGGCTGAACCGAGAACAGCAGGAACGCTGAAGCAAATAGCGAGACCACGAATGCGAGCAGAACTCCCACGCCCGCGGCTGGCCGGTCCGGAATCGCAGCGGGAATGTCGCGCGTCGCAATAGACATAGCCTGCCGCCTGGAGCCGATGGTTGGGCGCGATGGACCCGTCATCGGGCGCGTCGGATCGTCGCGGTTAGGGCTCGCGCTGGATGAACTTGTAGCTCGAATTCAACAGATTGATGTTGTTTTGTATCGTTGGGTTATCCGGATCGAGCTGGAAAGCTTCCGTGAATTTATCCCGGGCCAGGATCAATTTTCCGCGCAGCATATAGGAATAACCCTGATTATTGAGGATTTGCGTCGTTGGCCCGGCGAGCTTTATCGCTTCGCCATATGCGCGGTCGGCCAGATCGAAGCGTCTCAAATGGTCATAGGAGGCGGCAAGTCCAATCCACGCTTTCGGGTCCTTTGGAGCTTTTTCCACCGCATCCTGAAAATACCGCTGCGCCGTTCCGTAAATCCCGCGATTGAAGAATTCCTGGCCAAGCCGCAACGGTTCGTCCGAAGGGTAATAATTCACGTCCCCCGGTCTCTGAATGGACAAAGTGGTCCGTTCAGCGTCGACATTTGCAGCCGGCGGCTCTTCGCCAGGCAAGCACCCCGCAAGCAGGAGGGCGGTGAATCCGACCGTCAGTGGCAGAGTAACGCGCGCCATTGGTGGAGTGTGCCCCTGAACTGGCGACGGGGCTGATCCCGTCGCGAAAACCTCGCTCGGCCCGCGTCGCGGACGGTCGCCACGCGCCTTTATTGCCCGCCGCCGCCTCCCATGCCGCTGGACCCGGAATCGCTGCCGCCGCTCCCGGTCAGGCTTTGAACAATGATCGGAGACAGCGTCGGCGCCTTGGCGCCGAGCAACTTCGGATTCTGGTAGCGGTCGATCGCGCCGACCATACGCTGGCCGTTTGCCGGAATGCGCCGGTTGCCGACATAGCGCGGCCAAGGGTCGATGATGTGAGTGACCGCGTTCACATCTCTGGCGTCGCCAGAGACGACGGACGCACGATCGATCCGTTGAAAATAATGACCAAATTCATCCCAAAATGGATCGTCCTGCATCGCTTGACCGGCAGGAGGCAAGACATAACAATGACACTGCACACGGGCGTCCTGGGCCCGCGCGCCGCTGCACGCAGCCACAATCATAAGCCCAATCAAGCCGCTTCGTTTCGCAATATGCGCGTTCTCCGGCATCGCGGGCTCCATTACCTCGGTTCAAGGGGCATTATATCGCCGTAAGGACCTGTCAATCCTCCACCCGACGTTACATAGTCGGTATATTGCTTGCGAACTTCCGGACGCCCCATCACGAAAAAGTCGACATCATTGGCTGGCAGGGTTTTGTCAAAGGGCGTCGCGACCACCTGCCCCGGCGCCGCCGGCGCGACGAGATGAGGCGTGACGATCACCACGAGATCGGTCTCATTCTGTTGGTAGGACTTGCTGCTGAACAAGGCGCCGAGAACCGGCACCGAACCGAGCCACGGAATTTGGTTCACATCATGCGTGCTGTCCGATTGGAGAAGACCCGCGATGGCGAAGCTCTGCCCATCGCGGAGTTCGATGGTGGTGCGCGCTTCCCGCTTGGTAATCGACGGGATCGCGAAGCCAGCGGTCACCACGACATTCTTGTAATCCAATTCGCTGACGGAAGGATTCAGGCGCAGATTGATGATTCCATTGGCGAGAACGGTCGGAATGAAGGTCAACTGCACGCCGTAGGGATAGTATTGCGTGGTGATTACGGGGGTGGTTCCGGAGGAGGACTGCACAGACGGCACGGGATATTCGCCGCCCGCGAGAAAGCTGGCCGTGTCGCCGGAAAGCGCGATGAGGTCCGGCTCCGCGAGCCGGCGCGCCTGTCCTTTTTTTTCCAAGGCTGAGATAAGAAGGTCGACGTTGCCGCCGGCGAGTTTGATCAGGCCAACGCCGAATGGCAAGGAGCCCGTGGACGCCAGCCCTCCCGGAACGAGGGTCGCTAACGTCTGGAACAGAGGAATTCCGCCGGGCGTCGGGGTCAGGCTTTGGCCAACTTGACTGGCGATGCCGTTTCCGGTGTTGACGCCGGCGGTTTGAGTCTTATTTGCCGCGCCGAACCAGTTCACCCCAATGTCGCGCTCCGCTATGCGATTCACTTCCACGAATCGGACTCTCAGCAACACCTGTTGCGCGGCGGCGACGCTCATGGCGTTGATGACGAATTTGCCGGGATCGTCCGGCGGCTTTCCATCGGCGGTCGTGACCATTGATTTGGCGATTGACACGGCCCGGTCCGCATCCACGGCGTTTCTCGCTTCGCCGCTCAATACGATCTGGTCGTTGTTGCTGGAGACCCGGATGCCGCGGCTATCCGTGCCGGACCGAACTTTCGCCGCGATGTTCTGGATATCGAGCGTCACTTCGAGGTCGATTACGCCGATCAGCTTCTTGTCCTTGTCGAAAATCGACACGTTCGTGGTTCCGACTCGCTTTCCCTGAATGTAAATCACGCGATCGGACATGGGCAGGACGTCAGCGATATCAGCAGAACCGACCACAGCCGACGAAAACGGCGTCTCCATCCGGAAGGTGCGGGACTTGTAGCGCGTCACCGCAACGCGGCGCACTTGCGCGGGCTCGTATTGAATCGTGCTCCCCGCCTGCGACTTCGCTGGCTGAGTTTCGGCCAACCCCATGGCGGTCGCTAAAATAGCCGCGGCGAACGCCGCCGTAATTTGCGCGCGCGGCAGTCGTAGATCCGCCGTCGACGCAGCCTGCCAGCGCGCGGCGTGGTTGACGTCCTTCGGTCCGTTCAACATGCGCCGCTGCCTTCCGGTCTCTTCAGACCACTGACCCAAGATGGATTGCGCGACAAAATGTGGGTTGAAGAAACGACGCGCTCTCGTTGACGCGTCGCCAATAGGAAAGATCAGCCCGCTCGAGCGAAGCCGCCGGCAAATTTACTATTCGGCGCTGGATCGAAAGCGCCCCGATAGTGTCGGCCGAACAATTTCGTCGGCCTGAACCACGAACTTAGCCATTCATGTAGGAGAGCAGACTTGAATACTTCGTATTTCGTAGTGGCGAAAACGGCAAGTCAATAAAAGACAGAAGAAAGTTAAACTCTGGTAAAATTATGGCGGTTTCTTGTGGAAGTCGGCTTGAGCTTCACGGCACTGCGTTGATAACGGGCTGAGTTGAGCGCCTCCGGCCGCGCCTTAAACGAGGACGCGCGAGATAAGCTGTCAGTGAGCGACGCAACACGTTCGAATTTCGGAACCGAAAGCGAATCTCATGCAATCTAATGCGCTCCGCTTCGGAACATGTCGATCAATCGCAGGGCCGCTGGCCCGCCTACGATCAAAAAAAGCGTCGGCATAATGAAAAGCATGACAGGAATGGTCATGAGCGCTGGCAGGCGGTTAGCGCGTTCTTCCAACAGGGTCATTTGGTCGTTGCGCATTTCCGTCGCGCCGACGCGTAGCGACTGGGCGAGCGGCGTGCCGTAGCGCATGCTCTGTGAAATCATGCTGACCATGGATTTGACGGTGGGGACGTTCACGCGATCTGCGAGATTGGCGAGCGCTTGTTCGCGGCTTGGCAGAATATTGATTTCAGCCCACGTCAACGTAAGCTCGTCGGCCAGCGCCGGCTGAGAGTTCTTGAGCTCTTGGGCGACCCGCTGAAGCGCATCTTCGAGCGAGAGGCCGGCCTCCACGCACACAACCAGCAACTCGAGCGCGTCGGGAAGCCCCGCCGCCGCGGCTTTGGTCCGACGCCGCACGCCAAAAGCAATGAAGATGGCGGGCAGTATCCAGCCAACTGCCGTAGCCGCGAGCCCGGCCATGAGCGGCGTCAAAAATGAACCGGCCACGATCGAAAGGCGCCCGACAAATATCAGGGTCAGCGCGCCGAAGCTTGCGGCAATACCCAACCGGGCGATCGTGAAATACAGAAGGGCTTGGTCGGCTGGCGCCTGAAGTTTGGAAAAGAGCCATACGACCTGTCGCCGCTCCGCCGGCGACAGGCTCAGTGCGAGGAGAGGCGGCGCCCGCGCCGCTGTCAGATGCGCCTCCGGTTCGTCGCTGCTCGGCGCTGCGATAGCGGATGATTGAAGCCTGTCCACACGCTGCGCCACCAGATCGGCGCGCGTTCGGCGGCCCGAACCGATCAGCGCCGCGCCGCCGATAACAAGCGCAAGCATGCCCAATGGAGCCATCAGGTCTTGAACCGTAGCAAATCGCCAAATCAGGGACTCCGACATGGATTTCCTCAGATCGTTTTCATGCGGCCGTCACGCCGCGCATGATCATTCGCATTGAAAGATATGCCAGGAACAGCAAGCCGCCCGCGGCCATGAGGATCACAGGGCCGCGCGGATCCGTCCACAAGGGCGCCAAATAGCCGGGCTGCAAGACAAATAGCGCTCCCGAAGTCAGAACCGGTATTCCGCCAAGCGCGTAGGCCGTGATGCGAATTTCTCCGGTCGCGGCCTTTGCCTTGAGGCGCAACGCCCGGCGCTTCCTGACGATTTGGGAAAGCGCCTCCAGCGTCGCCATAAGGTTGCCGCCGGTCGAATATTGCAACGCGACGGCCACCGCGAAAAAACGGAAATCCGCCAGCCCAATTTGCTTGCTGCTGGCGTCCAGCGTCTGTTCGATTGGAACGCCGATCTTCAACTCGTCGGCAATCATTGCGAAGACCGTGCTGATGGGCGCCCCCGCCTCCGAGGCGATGGTCCGCACGGCCGCCGTAATCGGCAGGCCCGCTCGGATCATCCGCGCGACGGTGTCGACCGCGTCGGGAAACAGATCCATGAATTGGCGCTCGGTCTTCCGCTGCCTGCGTACCAGAACGAGACGCGGCCCAAAATAGGACGCGAAAATGCTGATGCCCACTGCAGGCAATTGCGAAAAGCCCAATACATTGTGAAACAGCACCCACGCGCCGCCGGCCAAGACGAGAGCCAACAAGACCAGCGTGAGCGAGCTGGCTTGCATTGCCCAGGTGCGTTCGATTCCGAGTGTGAATATGCGTCGAACCTGCGCGTCGAATTTCTTGGTTTGCGCCTTCACCAATTCGGCGAGCGTGTCGGCCTCCAATTGCCTGTTTTCGTCGGCGGCGACGAGATTTAAACGCCGGGACATTTGCGCGGCTGCGTTTCGGCTCAAAACAAGGGCGACGGCGATCGCCATGGCGCCGAAAAGAAGCGTGGTGATCGCCAACGCGCCAAAAAGCGACATGCGTCTATTCCTCGAATGTTTTTTCGTTGACGCCGAGCGTCTCCAGAAACGCCGCACCCAACCCGAAATATTCGAGGCGCGGAAGAAACCGCGGCCGGCACGGCGTCGCTTCGAAGAATCCTTTGAGGCTGCCGTCCGGGTTTTCGCCCTGGAATTGGTACTTGAACAAGGTGCCGAGCGTAATCACATCCCCTTCGAGGCCGACAACCTCCACGACCTCGGTGACCCGGCGCACGCCGTCCCGCATACGCTCGGTTTGCACCACGAGGTCGATCGCGCTCGAGATCTGAGCTCTAATCGCTCTTATCGGCAAGTTGCCGACGCCCATCAAGATCATGTTCTCGATCCGCGCCAATGCGTCCCGCGCCGTGTTCGAATGGACCGTCGACATGGAGCCATTATGGCCCGTGTTCATTGCCTGCATCATATCAAATGCTTCCGAACCACGCACCTCGCCCATGATGATGCGATCCGGCCGCATCCGGAGAGCGTTGCGCATGAGGTCGCGCTGGCTGATTTCGCCGCGCCCTTCGATGTTCTGCGGCCGCGTCTCCAATTGAACAACATGGGCCTGCTGGAGCTGAAGTTCAGCCGCGTCCTCTATGGTGATGATGCGCTCGCCCTGGTCGATCATGCGCGAAAGAGAATTGAGCATGGTCGTTTTGCCCGAGCCGGTGCCGCCGGAGACGATGATATTCAGGCGGCAGCGCGCCGCGATCTCAAGCGCCCGGGCAAGGTCCGGCGACACCGTGCCGCTTGCGATGAAACTATTGAAGTCCAACGTTGTCTTCGAGAACTTTCGGATCGATACGCAAGGACCCTTGAGGCTGAGCGGCGGGATAATGACGTTGACGCGGCTTCCATCCTGTAATCTGGCGTCCAGCATGGGGCTGGATTCATCGATACGTCGTCCGATCGAGGATGCGATGCGCTGGGCGACGTGCAGGACATGAGCGTCGCTTCGGAACTGCAGTTTTGTCAGCTCAAGCTTCCCGCGCCGCTCTACATAGATCATGCGCGGTCCGTTGATGAGGATATCGGCTACGGTCCGGTCGCGCAGAAGCGGCTCGATTGGGCCGAGCCCGACCATTTCGTCAACGATGCTCGTCGCGAGCGTGTGCTGCTCATCATGGTTCAGAAGAAATTTTCGTTCATTCGCGATCTCGGCGACCAGCTGGTTGACGAAGATCGCCAGCTCCTGTTTGCTGATCCGCACCGCGACCAGGGGCTCGATACGCATAAAGATCTGGTCTCGGATGAGCTCCTTCGCCTCGGCTATACTGGATCTCGCGGCGATTGTAGCGCCGTTTCCGCTCGCCAATTCCGTCGAGGCCGCCTGCTCCGGGTTCAAGGCCGGCGAGTCACTTGTATTTTTTCGGCCAAAGCTGCCCATGTTCAACCAAAGATCCGGCTAAGCATCGAACGCGGCGCCTCTTCGGGCTCTCCCATCAGGTCGCGCAGCAGCCGCACAATGCCCTGGTTCAGCGACGCGCATTTCTGCGTCGCCGTTATTCCGCGATTTGAAGCGACCGCAATTTCGCGATCATAGGGAATGATGATGTCGGGGCTCTGCCCGGCCGCGCGAAGAAATTCCGCTTTCGGCAGGCTACCCGGTGCGCCGCTCATGTTGAGGATATGCAATGTCCTGCGCTCGGGCGTGTTCGCTCCGATCCGCGCGCGCCAACGGGCGACTTCGCGCGCCGACGCCAGACTGCCGTTGCTGACAAGCAGACAGGTGCTTGGCTGGTGCAGCACCCGTATTATCCCTATCGCCGCCCTAACCGGCAGGTCGACGAAGACAAAGCGATATCGCTGCTGCAACTTGCCTAACAGCGACAGAACAGCGCTCTCGTCGATCGTAAAGGGTTCGCCGAGGGATTCCAGCGAAGCCAGCAAATCCAGGCGCTCGGCGGCATGGATCCGTCCGCGTTCGATGAAGAGTTTGTCGACGCGCTCGGGTTTCGCGAACGCCTCGCGAAGCGCGTGGCTGGGAGAGACGTCAAGCTGCAGCGCCGCGTCTCCGCTGTAAAGGTCGAGGTCGGCCAGCATAACCCAGCGCTGCCGGACTTCGGCCAAGTACCACGCCGCATTGGTCGCGATCGTCGTGGCCCCGACGCCGCCGCGCAGGCCCACCACGAATATGAGCTTGGCCGCGCGCGGGGTCGACTGCTTGTTGTTCCCGGTCAAAACATTGTTGCAAGTCCGTTTAACAACATCGCGCACCAACGGCTTAAAGAAATATTCAACGACCCCCGCGTTCTTCAGGTTGCGATAGAGGATAATATCGTTGCGATCGCCAATCACGATGACGCCGACATCGGGTTCGCATCGTTCGGCAAGCTCGTCGATGCGTGAGACCGGATCAGCGACGCCGCTGACGTCGACAATCAGCAGCTTCGGGCTCGTCTGCGTCGCGAGCGCCGCGGCGGCGGTTTCTATGTTGCCTGTTACGAACTCGGCGTCGCTGACGCCGAGATCATTGAGGGATTGGCGGATGACGCCCTCGGAATCATGATCGGACACGAAGATCTTCGCATTTGGCGTCCCTGAACGAGTTGAGGTCATGATGCGAGATCCCTACTCATTGTGCGCCTCCCTGGGCGGCGCCTCGGACGGCGACTGCGGAATTCCACCGGGCGCAGCAGCGGGCGGATGATAGCGTGACAGCGCGGGCGGAGGGCGCCGGACTGAACATTCGAGCGGGCCGGCCGCAGATTTTTCGCAAGGCAATGGCGCGGGCGGGGGCTGCGGCGGCTCGGTCCTTGCCAAGGGCGGCGGCGCCGCCGCAAATCGCTTGAGAGCGGGCGAGACGTCGGACGCCCAAAGCGGTTTTGCAATATGTTGGTCTTCAATCTTGACGTCGCCGGAGCCCACGAGCGGCCGCACAGCGAGCTGAAACTTGCCGAGCTGCGCGGCGACGAGAAGCGTCTCGGCTTGACGCTCAAACATTTCGAGCGTGACCGTCTTCGGGATATGCGATTCGGCGCCAAGCGCCGTGTGCTCGGCGACGGTGCTCGTCTGCGCGTCGAGCGATTGATCAACGGCGATGACTCGGACATTCCAAAGGACGGTCTCGCTGACCGTCCTGCGGCCGATATCGATTTTATCGCCGAAGTCCTGCGTTAAGATCACGTCGACGTAGTCTCCTGGCAAGACCAGGCCTGCGGCGCTCTGCGCCGCATCGACGGAGACGGACAGGGCGCGGCGTCCGGGCTTGAGCACGGCGGCCAGAAATCGCCGATCATTGGGTTTGACCAGGTCGCTGGCGATCAGCCCTTCGCCAGCAGCGAAATCGCGCCGGGTAATGGCGCCGAAGAATTCCGTCTCCGCCACCTGGCCCCGCAAGAGATTTCCGGCTTGAACCCCTGCGGCTCCGACGTTTTTCCAGCCGATGTCATCGCTTCGCAGCAACTCGCCGGCGGGAATGGCGCGCGTCGCCGACAAGATCGCCTGTTCGCTTGCGGCCGGGGCGGCGGCCGGGCTTGCGACTTCGATCTCCCGATTTCTCAGCTGGCCCACCCACGCGATGCAGAGCCCGACGCCTGCAATGACGAAGACGGCGCCTAAGACGATCAAGAGTTTGCGGAACAGCATTAAATGAACTCTCTTGCCATGTAACCAGTTACGCCGCCCAGGATGGCCAGCGCATATGGCAACGAATCGCCTGCGGCGATCCGGGCGTGCTCCGCCTTTACCAGTCGGGCAAAACCGCTCATCGGCGGAACAAAGTCTGCCTCGCCAGCCTGCGACAGCTTTGTTCTTCTGAACCCATAATGCGCCGCGAGATAGATGCAGCTCAGAACGCCGCCAGCCAACGCGATCCCGATCAGGAGCACGGGCGCCTGATTGGGCGGGACGAGCAGCGTCACGGCGCTGATCAGTTTTACGTCGCCCCCGCCAATCAGATTCCAATGGGCGAGGACGCCTAACCCCAATAACGTTCCGGCGGCAACCAGCAGACTCACCCAAGCAAGCCCGGGTCTCAACGCCACGCATTGCGCGACGCCAATCACGGCGATGACGACAACATATTCGTTCGGAATGATCCGGTCCTTCACATCCCTTATCGCGCTAGCGACAAGAACGATAAGCGCTGCGGTCCAAGGGATTGCGTAGATGAAGGGAAGGTTCATAAACTGTCTTGCCGCGATTTTCTTGGCATCTCACAGGCGGTCTGATCGATTGCTGTTTCGCCTTCCGAACCCTGGCGACAGGGTTGACGCTCAAACGACTAAGGGGCGACCACCTTCCCCGCGACATAGGCGAAGACGGCGCTTAGCTTCGTTCCAACAAGCGTCACTGCCGCTATGATAGCGAGCGCGATCAAAGCGGCGATGAGGCCATATTCGATCGCGGTGACGCCAGACCTGGAGTCGAGCCTAAAATAGCGAGCTACGCTTGATGCTAAGTTGCGCGTTTGATCCCCCTTTTTTTATTGGCTGGAGAAACGATCGCCGCCTCGTGCAACGGCATCGCGGACGGCGTCACCACACGCCGGGAATAAGGCGCGGCGTGCGCCGCGCGTATGCGGTATATTCCGGAAAGGCCTTCAGCAGGACCTTCTCCTCGATCTGCATGCGCCGAATCTGCACGGCGACATGGGCCGCCAGGAGCGGCAGCGCGGCGAACCAGGCATATTGCAACAGAATGCCGGCGATCGCGGCCTCCTCCACCAAATAAAGCGGATGCCGGACGATGGCGTAGGGGCCGTTGGTGACAAGCTTCCGCGCCTGGGGCGTAAGGCTGAACGACCGGCCCAGGAACAGGAGCGTGTAAATCATCAGCGATTCGCTGAAAATGAGAATCGCCGCTGACGCCACATTTAACGACGGTAGCTCGTGGCCGCGCGGAAGCAGAGGAATCAGCCACGCGCCATAACTGCCGGCCAGCGCCAGCAGCGCGGGTCCGAGCCCGTTGGCGCGGCTGACCGGATCGGGCCGCACCAACATGATACAGCAGATGATCGCGTAGAAGAGGACGATGCACCCCTCCGAAATCAAAGCCGCCCAGGCGCCCTCGCTCGGCCGGCCGCTCGCGATGTCCCCAATCAACCTGGCGACGCCGGTAAAGGACGCCGCGCCCAAAACCAGGAACCAGGCGACGACGCAAAGGCGGATGAACAGCGCGGACGCGCGTCCAGATGTTAGCTCCGCTCGCACAGTGTTCATGGGGCGCCAAGCCGACAAAGGTTCGGACGACGTCATCGGCCGGGTTCTCCATGAACAGCCTCGCCTAAATTGCCAAACGCTGATTGTGAACGCTCAAACCTGATCGCTGCGGAACAAATTTGCGCGTCGCTCGGCGCGCGCCGACCAGACCTACGGGGCGACCACCTTGCCCGCGACATAGGTGAACAAACCGGACAGGTTGGTGCCGACCAGCGTCACGGCGACAATGATCGCGATGGCGATCAAGGAGGCGATGAGCCCATATTCGATTGCGGTGACGCCCTGTTCCGAGTCGATAGAAAGCCAGCTAACAATATTGTTGTAAAATCCGCGCATCGGGATCCCCTTCGCTATTTCAAACATTCCGACGAGCGGACGCTCCAACCCGGCGCTGCTTAATCACATTATGACACTAATAAGTGCGAGTTATCTTTAAATATTAATTGGCATATTATTTAACAAGAGCCTAGAATTATTTATCTTTTGCTGAGCTTAAGCACTCCAATGGTAGTAGTTCCAAAACGAATACATTTTCATATCTATCGTACACGCCATGGTTGCGCACGCGCGTTTCAGGTCATCCCTCGAAATCAATTTTGGCGCCGGAGCGAAGCGGGCACGGCGGCCCTGGAATTCGCGCTGGCGACTCCGCTTTTGCTCATTCTGGTCGCGGGAGTCACAGAGATCGGTTTCGCCATTTATCAGGGGATGCAGGTGAGCGCCGCCGTCGAAGCAGGCATGATGTATGCGGCCAAGAACGGATGGAGCTCCTCCGGTATCGCTAGCGCTGTGGTGAGCGCCAGCGGAGCAACCGGCCTGACCGCGACGCCCGCGCCATCGCAATTCTGCGGCTGTCCAGCAGCCACTGGCATCACGGCGACGACCTGCACGTCAACATGCGCCAACGGCTATGCGCCGGGACAATATATTCAGATCAACGCGGCGCTTGCGCATCAAACCATTCTGCCCAATTTGGGGCTGCCGCTGCCGGCGACGTTAACCGCCACGTCGCTGTTCAGACAGAACTGAGCGATGACGTTCCTGAAATCGAAAGACGCCTCTGCGTCTCAAGGCTCCGCAGCCATCGAATTCGGCTTGATCTTGCCGGTGCTCCTCCTGTTCCTGATCGGAATCATGGATATGGGGCGATTGCTCTGGGCCAATACGACGCTCAGCTGGGCGACAGAGACCGCCGCGCGTTGCGCTGCGATCAACACCACGCTCTGCGGCTCCGCGAGCCAGATTCAGAGCTATGCGGTCACACAGGCATGGGGCGTCACGCTCCTGCCGGCGGCGTTCACCGTGACATATCCTTCATGCGGCGTGCAGGTGGCCGCGACTTATACCTTCCAATTTATAATCCCTTGGCTCGGAACCGCCACGCCGTTCGGAAGCGCCAATACGGCCACGCTGAGCGCGACAGCTTGCGATTTGCTTCAACACTAGCCGTTTCCTGGATGAGGCGCCGCGACGATTCCTCACTCGACCAGAGCGTTGTTTGCTGCGCCAATCCCGACGACCCCAGTGGGACAATTGTTCTGAAATTTCGACCCGCCGGTAAGTGTGATCGTCGAGGCTACAAGCTGCGTGCAGGCTGAAGCGTTGCTTGAGCCGTTCTCAAACTGCAGTTTCTGGGACGGAAAATAGACCGCGCCATTCACGGTTAACGCGGTGCCCCCAGCGACAATGTTTGTGTTGCTGCTCGGCGCGTTCCGATCACCGAAAAAGACAATACCCGCCGTTGCGCCGCTCGTCGGCGCGCTGAGATTGACGGTCGCTCCGTTGCTGACGCTGAGCGTGGCGTAGCCGCTCGTCGTCTTGCTGGTCAGAATAATCGTGACATTCGTAGCTGTCAGCGTCTCGCCGCCGGCGACGTTGAAGACGCCTTTGTCGATAAAGTAGACGCCGGGATTCATCGTGGCGGATCCATAATTGAATGAGATCCCATTGCAATAGACGCCCGGACTGATGGTCGCGTTCGATCCTTGAACCTGTGTCGTGGGGCTGCCGGTCGTGCACGAGGAGTTCATCGCAGGCATCGTCACGCCGGCGTAGGGATCGGCCACGTTCGCCTGAGAGGTTTTGAGCGCGCTGGAGGGATTGATCGCAGCGCCATTCGAGAGCGAGGCTCCGCCCACGACGGACACCGATAGCGCATTCAGCTGCGCGCCGCCGGTCAACGATAGCCCCGCCGCGCTCGTCGAGTCGACAGCCAGCCCGCATGCGGTGAGATTGGCCACTGCGCCATTGTTCATACTGAACTGGCCGCCGCTGCCGAGCTGCAATACGCAGGACGAGGTCGTGCCGCGCGTCGCCACGGCGCGCGCGCCAACCGTAAAGAGGCCGCTGACGAACAGGCTGACCATGCTGAGCGTCTGAGGCTGACTGATGATCACCTCGACCGCGGAAGCATTATTCGCCGCGGAGCCGGTCGCCGGCGGATTGTTGACCGTGACGGTTACGCCGGCGGCGCCATCGACGAAGCCGAGGAAACTCGAAATCCCGCGCGCTTCGATCCCGGGGGCGGGGTGGCCGCTTTGAAGCGCCGCGGCGCCGCCAAGCGCAGCCGAGTCCGCAACCGATTGCATCTGAAACTTCTTATACAGCAGGAAAGAGATTTCCGTTCCCAGCGCAATCATTCCGATGATGACAGGGAGCGCGAGTCCGATCATGAGCGCGACGCCGCCGCCCCGGTCATAGCGGAACCTTCGCCCTAACGCGGCAATCCCGAAAAATCGCCGACGCATCCGTTCCCAAAGCCTAGACATGACGCGCTCCGCCAGGCGAAACCGCCATTAAGGCATCTCGTCGATCGATTGTTTGTGCTCGATGTCTGCATACAGACAAATAGGGTCGTCGTCACTTTATGTGGGACGAATTGTCAAGGTTACGTCTTCCACAGAAGAAGACATGCAGAAAAATTAGACTGGCGTTGAGGGAGGCTTTATCTCGAAGCGAATGATCAGCTCAAGATTACCGCGTCACCGATAACGGTTGTCAAGATCGATGCTGAACGCTGGGTTTGGCTGCGGCGCTGGGCCTTCCCGGCTGGCGATGCGCATTCGAACGGCCTCGGCCGTCCACGCCGCTGCCGATCGGCGAAGAATTCTCAATTGCAAAAAGTCGGTCCTCACAGAGATGAGGAGCCGAGCGCGCGGACTCCTTGGACTGTCGTTGTTCCCAGCATCAAAAGGCCTATCCCGCCGGCGTTTCCCTGATCTGCGTTTTGTCGAATCCCGGGCTCGCCCGGAGCCTGCCGCCGCCCGGCGATCGGAAACCAAAGCGCGGGATTGGCGCGCATCTCCTCATCCCCCCGACGGGAAGCGCCGTCTTGTCGAGGCAGGACGGCTGAGGTAAGCAAGCTGATCGTGGGGGGCGCCTGAGCCTGTGGCGCGGAGGTTTGAGCGGCTCCGGGCGAATGGCCGCTTTCCCCTTGAGCAGGGTGCTGAAACGCTCATGTTCGAACCCGCCTCTTCGCCTCAGGAGTTGCGCCCGGAAAGCCGCGACGACAGCCGCGCCGGCGCTGTTTCGCGCCGCCGGGCCGACGCGCCGCTGCCGCGCCGGCAAAAACGCTGGTCGAGTCAGCGTCGCCTGCAAATCCTCGCCGCTGCGGCGGCCGCGGCCCTGATCTTCGCGGCGGATGTTTTGAGCCCGCTCGACGGCGCCGTCGCCGTTCTCTACACGGCTGTTGTGCTGCTTGTCGCCCGGGTCGCCGACCGGCGCTTCGTCCTGGCGGCAGGGGCCGGCTGCTGCGTTCTGGTTCTCGTCGCCTTCGCCTCTTCGCATTGGGGCGAAGCTTTCGATGGCGCCTATGTCCGCCTCGGCGTCAGCCTGACGGCGCTGGCGATCACCACTTTGCTTGCGGTCAGGAGTTGGTCGGCCGAGTCGACGGCGGCCGAGCAGGCGCGCATGCTGGAGCTCACCCACGACACGGTGGTCATCCGCGACGCCGATAATCGCATCCTCTACTGGAACGACGGCGCCGAGCGGCTCTATGGCTGGACCCGTAAGGAGGCGATCGGCAAACTCTGCCATGAGATGCTCGAGACGCATTTTCCGGCCGAGGAGGTCGCGGACAGCTTCGCCGCCGAGGGCCGCTGGTCCGGCGAACTCATGCGACGCAGGCGCGATGGAACGCGGATCGCGCTCGCCAGCCGCTGGCTCGCGCGCTACGATTCGGACGGCCGCCCCGCCGGGATCATCGAGACGAGCGCCGATCTGACGGCGGAGCGCCAAGCCGAGGCCGAGCGGCGCCGCAGCGAGGAGCGCTATGGCGCCATTTTCCGCGCCGCCGGCTTCGCCATATGGGAGGCGGATTGGTCCGGGCGGCTCGCAGCCATCGAGGATCTGCAGAAAGCCGGCGTCAGCGACATCGGCGCCTATCTCGACTCGCATCGCGCGATTCTGCGCCAGATGGCGGCGGCCGCAGAGATCACGGAAGCCAATGCGGAGGCGGTGAAGCTTTTCGAGGCGCCCGGGCGCGAGGCGTTGATCGGACGCAGCATGTCGCTTTTTTCAACCGCGGCGGCGGAGAAGACGCTCGCCCAATTGCTGGCGCAGCTCTCCAATGGCGCGGCGATCGCCGAGGCGGAGACGCAGTTTTGCACATTGCGGGGAAAAACCATCGACGTTCTGCTGCGCGTCTGCGTCGTCACGCCGGAGGATGGCTGGAGGCGCATGATCGTCACCGCCATCGACCTCACCGAACGCAACTTGACGCAGGCGCGGCTCGACCAGATGCTGGCCGAACTCGCCCACGCTGCGCGGGTGGCGCTGCTTGGCCAGTTCGCGGCCTCGATCGCCCATGAGGTCAACCAGCCGCTGGCGGCGATCACCACCTACGCTCAATCCGGCCGGCGCTGGCTGACGCGCGAGGCCCCGGCCGCGCAGGAGGTCCGCGATTGCCTCGACCATATCGTCGAGAACGGAAGGCGCGCGAGCGAGGTCGTCGCGGGGCTGAAG
Source organism: Methylocella silvestris BL2 (assembly GCF_000021745.1). Classification (NCBI taxonomy): domain Bacteria; kingdom Pseudomonadati; phylum Pseudomonadota; class Alphaproteobacteria; order Hyphomicrobiales; family Beijerinckiaceae; genus Methylocella; species Methylocella silvestris. The sequence continues at coordinate 2,932,339 of NC_011666.1, read as the reverse complement.
GCGCTGACGAAAAAAGGCGCCGCGCCCAAAAATCCGCTGCCCCTCGCCGAAGCGATCGAGGAGGCCGTCGCGCTGATGCGGCGCGAACTCGCGACCGGCGCGATCAATCTGCGGCAGAGTTTTGCCGCCGATCTGCCGCCGGTCCTCGGCGATCGCGTGCAGATCCAGCAGGTCGTCATCAATCTGGCGATGAATGGCGCGCAGGCGATGGCGGCGATCGATCCGCGCCGGCGCGATCTTTGCGTCGCGACGCAGCGCGAAGGAGCGGGCTTTGCGCGGATCAGCGTGCGCGACAGCGGCGACGGGATCAAGGAGCAAAACCCCGACGCCGTGTTCGAGCCCTTCTTTACCACCAAGACCAGCGGAACGGGCATGGGGCTGTCGATCTGCCGCTCGATCGTCGAAGCGCATGGCGGCCGCATCTGGGCCGAGAACAATGACGACGGCGGCGCGACGTTTCACTTCACTCTGCCTTTGGAGGAGGCCGCGGCATGATAGACAGCGCCGAAGCGAATGCGCAGGAGCCGGCGATTGTTTGCGTGATCGACGACGAGGCCGAGGTCAGAAGCGCGCTCGGCAGCCTGCTGCGCGCGAGCGGCTATGGCGTGGCGCTGTTCGAGGCGCCGGAAGCGTTTCGCGCCGCGGGCGCGCCGGACGGACCGTCCTGCCTCGTGCTCGACGTTCGGCTAAAGGGGTTGAGCGGGATCGATTTCCAGGCCGAACTCGCGCAGGCTGGCGTCCTGATTCCGGTGATCGTCATGACCGGCTATGGCGATATTCCGATGTCGGTGCAGGCGATGAAGACGGGGGCGATCGACTTCCTGCCAAAGCCTTTCGAGGACGAGGCCATGCTGTCCGCCGTGGCCGCGGCGATCGAGCGCGACCGGCAGCGCCGCGCGAGCGAGGCGAAGGAGGCCGGGCTGCGCGGGGCCTATCAATCGCTGACCGCCCGAGAGCGCGAAGTGATGAGCCTCGTCGTCGCCGGCCTCATGAACAAGCAGGTGGCGGCGCGGCTTGATCTCAGCGAAATCACCGTAAAAATCCACCGCGGCGCCATGATGAAGAAGATGGGCGCGCAATCGCTCGCCGATCTCGTGCGAATGGCCGAGATTTTGAACGTCAGGGACGTCTCGGCGGCGCGTTTTCAAACTTCAGTATAATATGATTGGCCCTGCGCCTTGCCGTAACGTCGCTGAACGCGGGGGCCGCTCCGCTCAACCAGTGGATTTGCGTTGCCGTCTCAAACCATCTCAATCGTCGACGACGACGCCGAGGTCCGCTCCGCGACGGCGAGCCTCTTGCGCTCGATCGGGCTTGACGTTTGCACCTTCGCCTCGGCCGAGGATTTTCTCGCCTCGACCGAACTTCACGAGACCGCCTGCCTCATCGCCGACGTTCACATGCCGGGCATGAGCGGCCTTGAGCTTCAGGGGCGTCTCCTCCCGATGGCGCGCCGCTTTCCGGTCATTTTGATGACGGCGCACCCGACAGACGGCGCGCGCGCCGAGGCGATCGCCAAAGGCGCCGCCGGCTTTTTCGCAAAGCCGTTCGACGCCGACGCCCTCCTCGCCTGCGTCGAAGACAACATGACAAAATAAGGCGAGGCGCCTATCGGCGCTAAGCCTTGCCCCAGCGGGCTGTCGGTGGCCGGAGCGGCTGCGCGGCTTCGCGCCATCGTGATCGTCGACGCGTCCAATCCACAATCACCCTGGTCCAGCTCTCCAACCGCGAGCGCGCTCCGGATTGCGCGCTCAAACATCCACGAGAAAAAGGCGTCGCCCGCGATATGCCGGCAAACCTAAGTATGAAAGACGCGATCTACAGAAGTTGTATTGTTACATCGTCATCTGTTCCGAAAATTGGAGCGGAGGCCGCAACAGCCAGGGGGCTTTGCGCATTAACTTTCACGATGGAGCATTCCGATGCAAAAACGCCTGATCTACGCCTCGTCGCTGTTCGTCGCGCTGGCCCTTGCCGGCGGGGCTTCGGCTCGCAGCGCGAACTCCTCGATCAACTACGGGGAAATCACCGGCCCCGGCGGCAACACCCGAATGGTGATTATGTCCTCGAAGACCCTCAGCCCCTCCAATGAGGTTGGTTCGCATTCGAGCATTTATGACAGCACGCATGGCTATAGCAGCGACGACGCGCATTGAAGCGTCCTTAATCGACGCCTTGTCTACCGGCCGTTCAGCATTGCTGAACGCCAACATCCTTCGGCCGCTCCAGCTCTATGGGGCGGCCGCAACGCGCCAGTCAGGTCAACCCGCCCGTGCAGCCCATTTCCGAAGACAATAAGACATAAGGAGCCATTATGCTTAAGAGCGGATGTAATCTTCATCGCGCCGCGGTCGCGGCTTTGCTTTTGGCCGGCGTCTCGGTCCCGGCCCTCGCCGAACCTGCGAAGAATATCGTGCTGGTTCATGGGGCCTGGGTCGACGCCTCCGGCTGGAAGCCGGTCTACGAAATCCTTGTCAGGGATGGATACCATGTCACAATGGTCCAGGAGCCGCTGACTGCGCTTGCCGACGATGTTGCGGCGACAAAGCGCGTTCTCGACCTGCAGAGCGGTCCAACAATCCTCGTCGCCCACAGCTACGGCGGCTCGATCATTACCGAAGCGGGCGTGCATCCGAATGTCGTCGGCCTCGTCTATGTCGCCGCCCATGCGCCGGACGTCGGCGAAGATGAAGGCGCCCTCGGCAAGGGCATGCCCAGCTTCACGCAGAGGCAGGAGGGCGCGATCCAGCACACGGCCGACGGATACACTTTTCTCAATCGCGCTGACTTCCACGCGGACTTCGCCGCCGATCTGCCGCGCGAGCAGGCCGACTTTGAGGCGAGCTCGCAGATCCTGACGGCGGCTCAGGTTTTCACGACGCCAATGACAGCCGCCGCGTGGAAAACGAAGCCAAGCTGGGGGATCGTCGCCGACGACGACAAAATTATCAATCCCGATCTTGAGCGATGGTACTATGCCCGCGCCAAGAGCCATACCATCGAACTCAAGGGCGCGAGCCACTCGGTCTATGAATCGCGTCCGAAGGAAGTGGCGGCGGTGATCGAGGACGCCGCGAAACATGCCGCGCCCTAAACGACAGCATGGGAGAAACGAACATGGACGAGCTTTCACGGCGTAACATACTGGCGCTCGGCGCGGCGGCGAGCGTCGCGGGGATTGGCCCCGCAGTCGCCGGCCCCTCTTTCGGTAACCCGGACGAGCCGCCCCAGGGCGTCATCAACACCACAGGCAATCCGGCCAGCGTGACCATTCCGGGGCCGCATGACGACGTCATGTCGGGTCAGTTCCCGACCTCGATCAATCCGCCGCCGACGGACGTCGGCGCGCTGCCGGAGTTCTGGGCGACATTCAACAACGCGCAGCGGCGCATCCAGAACGGCGGCTGGGCGCGCCAGGTCACGCAGGAAAGCTTTCCGATTTCGACGACGATCTCAGGCGTCGACATGCGTCTCGCCGCGGGCGCGATCCGCGAGATGCACTGGCATCAGGCGGCGGAATGGGCTTTCGTGACCTATGGTTCATGCCGCGTCACCGTGCTCGACCCACAGGGACGCGCATCGGTCGCCGATGTGAAGGAAGGCGATCTGTGGTATTTTCCGGCCGGCTATCCGCACTCCCTGCAGGGGTTAGGCCCGGATGGCGCACAGTTTTTGCTTTGCTTCGACGACGGCAAGCAGTCCGAATATGACACGCTGTTGCTGAATGAGTGGTTCGCCCACACGCCGCCGGACGTCCTCGCTCTAAATTTTGGCGTGCCGGCCGAGACCTTCAGCAAGATCCCGCTGACCGACACCTACATCTTCCAAAGCGAACTCCCCGGCTCGCTTGCGGCCGACCTCGCCGCCGTCAAGAGCTCCGCCGGCCTGCCGCCCAATCCGTTCGTCTTCTCGCTCGGAAGCGGCCCTGTGGCCAAGCAGACCAAGGGCGGAATGGTGCAGATCGCCGACAGCGACAATTTCAAAGTTTCGAAAACAATCGCCGCCGCCCTCGTCACCGTTCATCCCGGCGGCATGCGGGAATTGCATTGGCATCCGAACGCCGACGAGTGGCAGTATTACATCAAGGGCGCCGGCCAGATGACTGTGTTCGACACCGGGCCGAAGGCGGTCACGACCAATTTTCATCCGGGCGACATCGGCTACATCAAGCGCAACTTCGGCCACTACATCAAGAATGTCGGCTCCAATGACCTCGTGTTCCTCGAAGTGTTTCGCGCGGATTCCTATCAGGACATCGGCCTGTCGGACTGGTTGACCCACACGCCGCCGCAAATGGTGACGTCGCATCTGAACATCCCGGCCGACGTCATCGCCAAATTCCCGCGCGCGAGCGTCGGGGTCGTGCCGGTCTAAGCCCCTCGCGTCCGCCGCGGCGCGATCCGGCGTTCATGACGTTAGAGCAGAGGGCGCAGCGCCGTTTCCAGCGGCGTCGGCCCCTTGACGGATGCGACGCGGGGGCCGCCCTCGAAGGCGATCCAGCCTTCGTTGAAGCCGTCCAGCATCCGCATGCGCGGCTCGGGGTTGTGCATGCCTTGCGCGCGAAAGACGCCCTCCCACTGCGATCGTGGCGCGGCTTCGGCGACGACGGGCCGATCCAGCAGCTTGGCGAGCGCCGCGGCGAGATCGTTTGGCGACACAAGCGCAGGCGCTTGCAGCTCGATGACTCGCCGGCCGATCCAGTCTCCTTGCAGCACTTTGGCCGCGAGGGCGCCGATGTCCGCGGTTGCGACCATCGGGATGGCGCGGTCGAGCGGCTGCAAAAAACTGCGCAGAACGCCCTCCTCGCGCGCTGGCGCAACGTCCCAGGCGGCGTTCTCCATGAACCAGGCAGCGCGCAGGAAGGCGACCGGCAGGTCAAGGCCGCTGAGCTCCCGCTCCATCAATCCGAGTTGGCTGAGGAGATTTTCCTGCGCCGCCTGCGCGCCGACAGTCGAAAGACATACGACGCGAGCCGGCCGCGCCTCCTCCAATGCGCCGCGCACGGCCGCGATAATGGAGCGCATTTCCGGAAAGCCAGGGGCCGGGTCGAACAGCGGCGGCAACAGGATGAAAACGCCCGCGGCGTTCGCGAAGGCGCGCGCGAGGGCGTTGCGGTCGGACATTTCCGCCAGCGCCACGTCGCATCCCCGTCTTCTCCAGCGCTCGGCCTTGGCTGCGTCGCGAGCCACGGCCCGGACGGGGACGCCTTCCGCGAGCAGCCGTTCCGCGACGGCGCTTCCGACACGGCCTGTAATACCGGTGATCGCGAACATCGATGTCTCCTTTTGACGCGCTCCTTGTCGCACAGGCGCATTCATGCGTTAACTGCGGCCTTGTCAGATTATAGATGACAAAAAAATCAGGAGCAGCCATGACCTTCGACGCGCGCCTCCTCTCTGGCGTCGGCGTGTTGATCGCGGTGGTGGAGACGGGAAGCTTCGTCCGCGCCGGGGAAAAACTCGGGCTATCGGACTCAGGCGTCAGCCGCGCCATCGCGCGGCTAGAGGCGCGGCTCGGCGTTCGCCTGCTCGACCGGACGACGCGGGCTCTGCGGCTGACCGACGACGGGCGCCGCTTTCACGCCGAGGCGACGCCCCTCCTCCTGCAATTGGCCGATGCGGCGGCGGAGCTTGGCGCGGCCCGCGCCAATGTTCGCGGACGGCTGCGCGTCGAGGTCGATCCGTTCTTCTCGCGGCTCGCGCTGGCGCCGCGGCTCGGCGCGTTTCTCGATCGCTATCCCGATTTGACGCTTGAGCTCATCACGACCGAGGCGCCGGGCGATCTCGTCGCGCGCGGCTTCGACCTCGCAATCCGCTTCGGCGAACCCCGCGCCGGCGGCCTGATCGCCCGCAAGCTGCTCGACACGCGCATTCTGACGGTGGCCTCGCCGCGCTACATCGAGCGGAACGGGCGGCCCGCGCAGCCGCGCGATCTCGTCCGCCACCGCTGCATTCAGTATCGCGATCCGGCGAGCGGCCGGCCCTTCGCATGGGAGTTTCGCAAAGGCCGCAAGATCGTGCCGGTCGAGGTGGAAGGGCCGCTCACGGTGAGCGACGTCGGGACCATGCTGCAGGCGGCCACGGCCGGCGTCGGCGTTGCGCAGGTGATGGCGCTCGGCAGCGAGGCGCTGCTCGAGAGTGGCGCGCTGGTCGAGCTGTTTCCCGATTGGCCCGACGAGACGTTCCCCCTTCACGCCTTTTATCCCTCGCGCCATCAGCCCTCGTTGAGGGTAAGGGCGCTGATCGACTTTTGCCTTGAGCTCGGCGTGGCCTGAGCGGCGGCCTCAACGCGCCGGCTCGACGAACCGCCGCGCGGAGGGCGCCGAGCCCGAACGGCTCTTGCGCATCATTTCCGCGCCTGCGTAATTGGCGATACGAGCCAAGCAACCGTCGCTCAGACAGTTCTCTGTTGCGGACCAAAGAGCGGGCCACAACATGCATCGCGATCAATCTTTCTCCTGTTGTCCTCCTCCGTGATCAACGCGTTTGACGAAATCCAGGCCCGTCATGAAGGCGAATCCAGAAGCCGGAAGGAGTAGCCGAGATGTCTTTTGTCGACGAAAACACGGCCTTTGAAGAGTGGCTTCGCAGTCAATGCCACGTCGTCGAAGCGGACCTTGATTACAAGCATGTGAGGATGAAGAAGGACGCCTTCACATTCCTGCGTGCGACGTTTTTCCGCTGGGCGCAGCGCATCGAGACGATTTGCCCGACCCTGCGCGAGGCGCCGGCGGCGCCAAGCGTTGGCGACGCCCACACGGAAAATTTTGGCACGTGGCGCGACGGCGACGGCCGATTGGTATGGGGCGTGAACGATTTCGATGAGGCGGCGGTGATTGCATATCCGTTTGATCTCGTTCGCCTTGCCACAAGCGTCAGGCTCGCTCCGGGCGCGGCCCTCGACAATCATGCCGCCGCCAAGGCGATCCTCGATGGATATGGGGAGGGACTTGATCGACCAGGGCCCATGCTGCTCGATGAGAACGCGACCTTGATGCGGCCTTTCGTCGAAGGCGCCGAGGACAGTCCGCGCAAATTCTGGGACGAGGTCGCGAGCTATCCAGCGGCGGAGCCGCCGGGCGAGGTTCAGGACGTGCTTCGGCTGAGCCTTCCCGCCGATGCTGTCGTCGAAAGGTTCGCGTCACGCCGAAAGGGCGGGGGAGGGTTGGGACGCCCGCGCTTCGTCGCGGCCGCGCGCTGGCGCGGCGGCGGCGTCGTCCGTGAGGCGAAGGCGCTGGTCCCCTCAGCGTGGAACTGGGCCCATGGCCGAGGCGGTTCAGCGCCGTCTTTCTCCGACCTCGCCACGGGCAAATATCGATCGCCCGATCCATTCCTTCGCGACGTCGGCAAATTTATTGTCCGGCGGATCGCCGCCGATTCTCGCAAAATCGAACTCGGCGAGACCGCGGGCGCGGAGCTCAGTCTTCGACTGCTGAGCGCCATGGCGATGGATCTGGCCTCAATTCACGCCGTCAACAATTCGGACAGGCAAGCCATTCGGGAACATCTTGTTGCGCAGCCGCCCGACTGGCTTCACGACGCCGCCGCAGCTGCTGCGGTTGATGTGAAAAAAGACTTTGACGAATGGCGGCGCTGACGCGGTCAGATGGCGGCGTCCAGATCGGCCGTTGCCGAGGGCCGGAGCCGGCGCAGCGCAACGGGCCTGTTATGACGATCTTCGGCCGGTCTCGCCATGGCTCCAGAGATTGGGCACGGCCGTGTTAGAATAGCCCGAAATAAACGGCTTTTGCGCGCCCGTCGCCGGATCGAAGACGGCGCGCGCGACCGCGCCGATATTGCCGCCATAGACGTGGATGCTGATCGAGGTTCGATCGTCATAGGCGTTGGCGACGGTGTGAATGTCGCCGAGGCGCGGCGACACCGCCGTGACGTCGCCGCGCTCCAGGCGCTCCGTCGCGCCGGCGATCAAGGCGCCGCCGGGCGACGCGAAATAGGACGTCGAAATCTCCGCGCCGCGCAGGACGCCGACGAGTCCCCAGACACGATGATCATGTACCGGCGTGCGCTGGCCAGGACCCCAGACGAAGCTCACCACCGAAAGTCGCGCGAGCGGGTCCGCGTGCAGCAGATATTGGCGGTAATAGTCCGGCCCCGGAATGGCGTAATCCGGCGGGAGCCAATCGTCCTGCGCGATGAGTTCGGCCAGCAAAGGCCTGATCCGCGCAAGCTGCGCCGCTTCGTCCGGCGGCTCGCCGTCGATGGCGCGCGTCGCCGCGACGACGAAATCGCGCAAGCGGTAGAGATTGCTCATGGCGTTGACTCCTGTCCTACCAGGACGCTTCCAGCCCGAGAAGGGCGAGAATCTGTCGGCGCTGCTGCACGAGATCTGGATCGTCACGATGCCGCGGATAGGGCTTGTCGACGCGGATGTCGGCGATCGCCCTGGCGGGCCGCGCGCTGAAGACGATGACCCGCGTCGCCATCAGCAGCGCTTCCTCGATGTCATGCGTGACGAGCAAGACCGTGAAGCCGGCGCGCCGCCACAGATTGACAATTTCGCCCTGCATCGCGAGGCGCGTCAGGGAATCGAGCCTGCCGAGCGGTTCGTCGAGGATCAGAAGATCGGGATCATTGACGAGAGCCCGCGCCAGCGCGACGCGCTGCGCCATGCCGCCCGAGAGCTGATGCGGATAGGCTTTGGCGAAGGACTCAAGTCCGACGAGACGCAGGGCGTCGTCGACGCGGCCGCGCCGGCTGCGCAAAAGACCCTGCGCCTCGAGGCCGAGGGCGACGTTGCGCCAGACCGTGCGCCAGGGATAGAGCGTCGGGTCCTGGAAGACGACGACGCGCGAGGGATCGGGGCCGAGGATCGTCCTTCCGTCGGCGCTGATCTCGCCCGACGTCGGCCGATCGAGGCCGGCGACGAGCCGCAGCAGGGTCGACTTGCCGCAGCCGCTCGGCCCGAGCAGCGCGACGAACTCGCCGCGCGACGCGGAGAAACTGATGCGCTCCAGCACCGGCAGCGACGTCCCGCCAAGGTCGAACCGGTGACTGACATCGCGAATGGCGAGATCGAGGCCTGCAGCCGGGGCTTCGGCATAAGCAAGGCTCACCATTTCACCTCGGCCTTCTGGTAGGACATGAGGCGCGCGCGGACCTTGAAAAGAAGCGTAATGAGGCCGGCGCACATCGCCGACATGACGAGCAGCGCCGCATACATATTGGCGTAAGACGCCCAGCTCTGCGCCCATTGCAGATAGAAGCCGAGGCCCGCCTTGACGCCCATCATTTCCGCGGTGACGAGCACCGCGAAAGAGGCGGAAAGGCCCATGAACAGGCCGACGAAGACATGCGGCAGCGCCGCGGGGACCGCGACCCTCCAGACGAGAAACCACCGGCCCGCGCCGAGCGTGCGCGCGACGTCATAATAGGCCGTGTTGACGCTCGACACCCCCGATGAGGTCAGCACCGCGACCGGAAATCCGGTGGTGAGCCCAATCAGGAAAATCGAGGCGCTCCAGCTCGATGGAAAAGCAAAGAAGGCGATCGGCAGCCACGCCGTCGCCGGCAACGGCCCGATCAGCCGCAGCACCGGGTGGACCCAATAGCCGAAGCGGCGCGACCAGCCCAGCCAAACGCCGATCAGGAAACCGGCCGAAGCGCCGAAAGCAAAGCCAAGCAGCTCAAGCTTGACCGAAGCCAAAACGCTCTCGGCGAGCTTTGCGTAGTCGTCAGTAAAAACTTCGAGGATCGCCTGCGGCGGCGGAAAGAAGGGTTGCGGCAACACGCCGGTCTTGGCCGCCAGCAATTCCCATATCGAGAAGGCAATCCCCAGCGCGCAGAGCCAGGGCGTCAAGCGGCGCAACGGCGCGGCGCGGGCCGTGGCCGCCGGCCCGAAAGCGCCGAATTCGACGCAAGCGAGCGCCGCTAGGCAAAGGCCGATCACGCTGGCGGCGATCGCCAATTCCGATCCGCGACCCCATTCGCCGACATCGGGCCATCGCAGCGTCAGCGCGGCCAAAGCGAGCCATGTCGCCGCCGCGGTAGAGGCGAGGGCGGCGCGCGAAAACCCTCTTTCGGCGGCCGCCGAAAATCGCTTCTCGACGGCGGCGAGAGCCGGCGCCGCCGCGTGACGATCAGCTGAGGACATCGGCATAGATGCGCGCGGCGTATTTCGCCGTATCCGTCGTCGGCTTGAAGACGGAGACGAGCTTCAACTCTTCCGCATAGCTTGCGAGCTGATCCTTCAGCGCCTGACCGACGGGATGGTGCTGATGTGTATGATATTTCGCGAGCGTCGTCAGATCGTCGAGGGAGACGCTGCCGGGCGCGAAAGGCAGATAGGTGGCGGCGGCCTCACTGGGATGAGCATGGGCGAAGTCCGCCGCCTCGAGCAGCGCCCGGGCGATGGCCGCGGCGGTCGGCCGATCGTCGCGGACCAGCCCGCCGCGCACGCCGACGATGCAACAGGCTCGCTGCGCATAGTCCCCCGAAAGATTCGACGAGATCTCCTTGAACTTGCCGTCCTTCAGCCAGAGGAAGGTGTTGGGATCCGTATCGGCGATGGCGTGCGCCTCGCCTTTCTCCACGGCGGCGCGCAGAAGCGGTCCCGGAAACGGCTTGAAATCGACGTCCGCGACGGGATCGAGCCCCGCCCTTTTCAGAGCGATCGCGAAGAAGTTTTTTCCCGGCGCATTCATGTCGCTGACGGCGATCGTTTTTCCCTTGAGGTCCTTGAGATCGCCGAGCCCGGAGTCCGCCGGAACGAGAAGGCGCAGGCAGCCGCCATGAGTGCTGGCGATGATCTTGACGTCAAAGCCCTGCTCCAGCGGCTTCAGCCAGCGCAGGGCCATGCCGATTGCGGCGTCGGCTTTGCCGGTCGCGAGCGTCTCGAGCAGTTGGTCGGTCGAGCCGGAGTAGTTGATGAGGTCGACGTCGAGCCCATGTCTTGCGAAGAAGCCTTTATCCTTGGCGACAGTGACGGCGACGAGGCAGGGCGCGCCGGCGTTCCAGGCGAAGGTGATTTTCTTCAGCGGCCCGGCCGCGGGCGCCGGACCGTCGGCCGCGACGCTGCAGATCGGCAGCCCCTGCGCGTCGATCGCCGCGCGCGGAAAGGCGAAGACGCGGCCGGCCGCGAGGGCTGCGGGCGCTCCGACGGCCGCCGCGGCGGCCCCGGCGATAAAAATGCGGCGGGACGATGCGACGCCCGCCGGTTTGTCGCTGTCTTGACGGTTCGTCATGTCATGGCTCCCGGTTCCGGTTCAATTTGCGGATAAAGCGCCCGCAGCGGTCAGGGCTTGCCGCCCGCCGCCAACGAGGATGCTGTCGTCTTGCGGCGAGTGGACGCGCGCGCAGAGAATGTCGCGATAGTGCCGCTCGAGCGGATTGACCTGCGAGAGGCCCGGATTGCCCGAGACTTCCAGCGCCTTCGAGACCGCCTTCAGCGCATTGGCGGTCACGGCGTGCTTGAGGTAGTAGCTGTCCTGCTGCGCCGGCGTATCGCCGCGATCGACGCGTTCGACGTGCTGGTCAAGGAGCGCGCGGCTGACGTAAAGCGCGGCGTCGATCGCGCCCAGCGCCTCCTGCATCCGCGGCAGGCTCGCCAACGGTGCGCCGAGATTGGCGGGCCGGCGATCGCGCAGGAAGCCGACGAACCAGTCGCGCGCGACGCGGGCGACGCCGTCATAGACGGTGCTGAACAGGACCGACAGCCACGCCGCCTGAAAGGCGTCCGGCCCGGAGGCGTGTTCGGCCAGAACGAGCTCGGCCGCGTGATCCTCCGGGATGTTCACGTCTTCGAGGATGACGTCGTGGCTGGCGCTCGCGCGCATGCCGAGGTGACGCCAGCTCTCCTCGATCCGGAGGCCCGGCGCGCCGGCCGGGACGACGAAAATTCCAACGCGGGGCTGCGGCTCGTCGGTGCGGGCGAAGATCGCGTGCCAGGCGAGGGCGGGACAGCCGGTGGCGAAGGTCTTGTGGCCGCTGAGCGACCAGCCTTGCGGCGTGCGCCGGGCGAGCGTCGCGGGCAGGCCGCCGCGGGCGGGCGTGCCGAGCTCCGGTTCGACGCGCAGATTGTTGATGAGGGCGCCGTCCCCAACCGCCGTGTGGAAAATGCGCTCGCGAAGGGTCGGCGGGTAGGCCGCGCTGCGCAGCATCGTCGCATGGAAAAGATATTGCTGCGTCAGCACCAGCGCCGTCGAAGGCTCGCCGCGCGCGATGCGGTTGACGACGGCCTCCGCCCGGGCGAGGCCGAAACCGCGGCCGCCGAACTCCTTGGGGACGACGAAGCCGGGCGCGCCGACGTCGCGAAGGCGCGCGATATTGTCGAAGGGGAAGGACGCCGCCGCGTCATGGGCGGCGGCTGTCTGCGCGAATTCATGCGCCAGCCCGGCTATGGCGACGTCGACATCGTCGATCTTGTCGAGATACATCTGTCCTGCCTTCTCGAACCCTGCCGGACTAGAACGACGCCGCGGCGCTCGCCAATGATCGCGGCGCCCCGCTTGTGTGGTCGGCGGTTTGCTCGGCGGCGATGAGGGCGCGCGTCAGCGGAATGAGCCGCTCCCCATAGTCGATCGCATCCTCGAGCGGATCGAAGCCGCGGAGGAGAAATGTGGAGACGCCAAGCCGCCAATAATCGAGCAACGCTTCGGCGACCTGATGCGGCGTTCCGACAAGCGCGGTGGTGTTGCCGCGGGCGCCGGTCAGCGCCGCGGCTCCCGTCCACAGACAATTGTCGAGCCGGTCGCCAAGGGCGGCGGCCGCAAGGAGACGGCGCGAACCTTCGTTGACCGGCGCTTCGCCATTCGAGCGCCCGAGCCACGCCTCACCCTTGCCGGCGATGATCGTCTCGCGGATTTTCTCCGCCCGCGCCCAGGCCTGCGCCTCCGTATCGGCGAGGATCGGGCGGAAGGAGAGGCTGAAGCGGATGACGCGGCCGGCCCGCGCCGCCGTCGCGCGCACGCGGCCCGTGATCTCGGCGACCTGGGCGCGGGTCTCGCCCCAGAGGGCGAAGACATCGGCCTGGCGCGCCGCGACAGCCACAGCGGCGTCCGAGGCGCCGCCGAAATAGATGGGAATTGGTTGCGATCGCGCCGTGCGCACGGCGGGCGAGGCCGCCTCGAAGCGGTAATAGCGCCCCGCGTGGCTGACTGGCGCGTCGCCGCCCCAAATCGATCGCAGGATCTCGATATATTCCTCGGTCCGGGCGTAACGCGCGTCCTTGTCGAGATAGTCGCCGTCGCGCCGCTGGTCGGCGTCGTCGCCGCCGGAAATCACATGAATGGCGGCCCGGCCGCCGCTCAGCTGGTCGAGCGTCGCGAACGCCCGCGCGGCGACAGGGGGCGCGACGAAGCCCGGCCGATGCGCGATGAGAAGGCCGAGGCGGGTTGTCTGCTCGGCGATGTAGCCGCCGAGCAGGAGGCCGTCAGGCGTATCGGAATAATAGCCGATGAGCGCGCGATCGAAGCCGCCCGCTTCGTGGGCGTGGGCGAAATCCTGCAGATAGCCGCGATCGAGCACGACGGACCGGTCGGCCGGATGGATTTCGGATTGTTTGCGCGGCTGGATCATGCCGATGAACTCGACCGACATGGGGTCCTCACGGATATAAGTGTATTAAGTCTATGGAATACATCAAATGATTTGGGGGCGAAACCGCCCGTGGGAATTTTTTTGATGACGCCCGGCGCCTAGCGCCTGCGGCCGAAGGCCACGGCGACCGCCACGGTCATCTCCCTGGGCGGCGGATCGAAGGGCGCGCTCAGCCGAATCGTCTTCAGCGCGCTCGCATCGAGCTTCGGCTGGCCGCTGGTCGATATGATCTTCAAGCTTTCCGGACGGATCGCTCCGCCCGGAAGGATGGTGAAGGAAACCGTCGCCGCGCCCTGCAGACCGGCTTGCCGCTCTTCGTCGGGATAGGCGAGGTGGGCCTGAACCTTTTTCGTCAGCAGTTTGACATAGGCTTTGAGGCGGTCGAGCTCCGCGTCGCGCTCCGTCCTGATCCTTTGCGCTGCGCTGCGCTCCTCGGCGCCGGCGCTCGTGTTGGCCCCCGCCCCCGGCGACGGCTGCGGCGGCGCGGCTTCAGTCGGAGGCGGGGTTGGCGCGGGAGCGGGCGGCTCTGGAAAAGTCTCTTCGGGCGGCGGGACATCCTTTGGCGGATCTTCGGGCGGCGGCGGCTCCGGGGGGGCGGCGGCAGCCTGCGCAGGCCTGCCCGCATCCGCCGCATCCTGCTCCGCGGCCCCCTTGGTCTCCTGAAGAGTCTTCTGTTCGGTCTGGGTCTCCGCGACGACGCCTTGCAGTTCGACGACGAGGATCTCCGGCTCATCGGGCCCCGCCGCCAGCTCCTCCAGCACGAAGGGCAGGGCGAGCGCGCAATGCAGCGCGAACGAGGCGGCCAGGCCGTGATAGATTGTGAACCGCGATCGTCCGCGCGCCTTTTTTTCGGGCATGAGGATGCTTGAAGATCCCGACTTCGAGACGCTCGCTGGCGGGCCTATTTCGACACGCTCTGGGTCTGCACGGCGACCTTGGTAAAGTTCAGCCGCTTCAGGATATCGGCGACGTCGATGAATTTTTGGAACGCGAGCGTCCGATCGGCGCGAACGAGGAACGTTGTCTCGGGCGGCAGCGCCCGCAAACGGCTCTCGAACATGTCTTGCGCGAAAATTTCGCCGTCGAAATAGATGTCGCCGTTGGCGTTGAGTTCGATCGTCTTGTCCTGATGCTTCTCGATCGGCGCGCGCGAAGCCTGCGGCAACGACATCGGAATGCGGCCCGTCACAATGAAATTGGCCGTGGTCAGCACGATGGTAAACAGCACCAGCATGATATCTACGAAGGGAATGACGTTAAGCGACTCGAACGGCCGTTCATCCATGGGCGATCTCCCATTGGAGCAGCAGCACCTTTGTCTTGCGCAGGAGCCCATTGTAGGCGGCGACTGACACGAGCGCGACGACAAGACCGACGGCCGTCGCCTTCAATGCGAGAGCAAGGCCGACCATGATCTTGCTGGCGTCGGTGGAGGCCTCAAGGTTCATATTGTAGAATGTCAGCATGACGCCAAGAACCGTGCCGAGGAGGCCGATATAGGGCGCGTTGGAGGCGACCGAAGCGACGATGGTGAGGCGCTTGGTCAGTTCCAGCTCGAGCGCCTTGACGTTTTGGAAAAGATTCGGGTCGAGCGAGCGATAGAAGAACGACCGCTCCAGGACGATCGCGATCACGACGATATTGAGTGCGGCCAGAAGTCCGATCACCCCGAAGTCGACGACGGCCGACAACCATTGCATCTGCATCGCGAATGTCTCCGCGCCTCGACCGCTAAGTCTTTGCGGCCAGGCGTCTGCGCTCCAAAAAAGCGCGCCGCGGCGGACTTTGCCGGTTCAGAACGTGAAGCCGACCTGCACCAGCCCCTTGGTGGTCCGGTCGTAGCTCTTCGCGCCGAAGTCGGAGCCATAGGTGTGGGCGACCAGCGCCTTCGCCAATAAGAACCGCCCGGGCGAATATTCATAGGTCGCATTGTAGCTGAGGCCGAAATCATTCAGCTGCGTGTAGCTCTTCTGCGCCAGGGTGTAGGAGCCGTTTTCCAGCCACGCGGCGCCGACGTCGGTGAAGAGGCCGACCGCATGGCGATAGCCGTAAATGTCAGGCAGGGCGTATTTCAGCTCGGGCGTCACGAGATAGCCGCTGTCTCCGCTCAGCCCTTCATCATAGGAGCGCACGCCCCAATAGCCGGTGAGGCTCATTTGCTGACTGGAATCGAGGTTGCCCGACAGCGACTTCTGCCCCCTGACATTGGCCGAAAGCGACAGCCTCTCGGCGAGCGCGAGGGTCGCGATAAAGGAGAGATTGATTTTCGCGTAATTGCCGGCGGTGTCGATCGTCGCGATATTGGCGACTTCCTGCTTGGGGTCCGGGAAGTTCACATAGCCCGCGGTGAAGGAGAAGGTCGTGCTCGTCGTCAGCGGCAGGCCGATGAAGTCGCTGAACGTGTCGCGGGTGATCGCCGCCGTGCCGAGATCGATCGTCCTCTGCGCGAAGGAAACGCCAAGCGCTTTGTCGTTCAACGACATATGGCTGTAGTTGCCCGAGATATAGATGCTGTCGTCGTGCTGGCGCCGCATCGCATAGGTCAGCGTCGCCGTTACCGCGTCGGCCGTGCCCGTCGCATCGAGACCCTCATAGACGCCGCTCAGCGCATAGGTCGTGCGAAAGGCGCCGATTTCGGCGCGCAGCCCATCGTAGAAGATTGGAAAGGAATAGGACGCGCGCCCGTTCACGAGGCCGGCCCGCTCCGAGACGATGCCGAACGCCGAGAGGCGGTCCCCATAGCCGAGCGGAGAATTCAGATTGAGGCCGCCGCTCAGCCTGTCCCGGCCGGTGAAGGGCGACCCGAAATTATCGCCGAGCAGATAGCCGTCGAGGCGGCGCGCCTCCGGCGCGCTGAACACGAAATCCGACGTCTCCGGCTGTTGCCCCGGCCCGATCGCGACCCGCGGCATGCCGGCGCCCGGGAGATCGGAAATCAACAGCATCGCGCGCTCGAGCGGGTCCTTCTGGATGACCGGCGAGCCGGCGAGCGCCTGGTCGATCACGCCGCGCAGATAATCGTCCCGGACGAGCGAGTCGTTCTTGATCGTGATAGTTCCATAGAGGCCGGGAACGAGCTTGATCCGCAGCGCGCCGCTGCGCGCGTCCTGGGCCGGGATATAGGCTTTGGCGACGAGATAGCCCTTCGTGCGGTAGAGCGTCGTGAGCTGGTCCGCGAGCCCGTAGATCTCGCCAAGCTGCAATGTGCGGTTCTCGTAGGGCGCGATCAGCTCGCGCGCCTCAGCGCCGGCGCCGAGGTCTGGACCCTCGATCTCGATGCTGCGGACAAACAGCGTCTCCTTGTCCTTCATCGTAAATTGCGGCTCGACAAGCTGCGGCAGCACGGGCGCGGCGGCCGGGGCCGGCAGCGGAGGCCGCCGCGACTGTTCGCTCTCGCGCACAGCGTCGCCGATATTAAAGGGCACGATGGGCGCCGGGGTCTGCGCCCGGGCCGGGAATGCGCCGGCCAGCATGGCTTCCAGCGCGCCACAGCCGACAAGGAACGTGCGGAGCTTCATGACGATAAACCTTTCCGAGGCGAGGGCCTGCTATTGGACTTTCCGGCCCGGCGCGTTTTTCTTCGAGGCGTCGTCCTGTAGATCGTAATGCTGACCATCGATGTCGATGCTGCGGATCGCGGCGCCGAACCCCGCGCCCTTGCCTTTGACAGCGGATTTCTGCGCTGTCCTGGTCTCCGCCTTGCGGTGGCTGGGCGCCGGTTCGCTTGACGCGGCGGACGTCTCCTCGGTCGATGCGACGCGCGGCGCGGGCTGCTCGACCTTGACATTATCCTCGGTCTTCGGTCCCGCGATCGCCGCCGTCGCGCGCTTGCCCGCCGCGGTCGCCTTCACCGGGTTCGGAGGCGTCGCTGACTCTTCCGCGTCCGTCGTCGCGACGACCGTTGCTGAGCTCGCCGCCGCTTGAGCGATCGCTGCGATCTGCCGAGCGTCTTCGTCCGCCGTGGCCTGCTCCGCAGCGGTCTGCGCTCTGGCTTGCGCCGCCGCGGCGGCGTCCGCGGCCGGTCCGACGCCATTCACAGATCCGGTGAAGACGGAGTCCGATACCGCCTGCAGGTTTCCAGCTCCGAACAGTCCGCCAGCGTCGTTTCCTGTCACGGTTCCACTGGCGGTGGAATGATCGATGCCGCCAAAGCCATTTGCGATGTCGTCCAGATTCATTCCGACCAGGGCGCCGATTTCGGAAACATTTTTACCTATGCCCGAAACATCGCCGGTCGCGGATGAATGGGAGATCGTGCCGAATTCATTATATCCGACCAGTCCGCCGATATCATAGGCGCCGGAAGCGGCCGTCGCGTGCACTTTGACGTCCCCGCTGGCGAAGCCGCCCGTGATCGTGCCTCCGCTGTTGCTCCCGACCAATCCGCCGACGCCAAATCCAGGCTGACCGAGCAACTGGCTGCTGGTGTAGTTCGCCGTCACATTGCCTGTTGCGGAGGAGTTGATGATGACGCCTGCCGTGCCGTCCCCCGGCGTATTGAAGTTGTAATTGACGCCGACGAGACCGCCGACGTTGACGCTGTCTTTTGTCGTCACCGTCACATTGGCGTTCGAATAGGCGATGGTTCCGATATTGGTTCCGACAAGGCCGCCGATGCCGCTGCTGAAAAGAAGGCCGCTGTCCGGGGAGGTGCTGTACCCGGCGGCCCGCACGGACCCATCGGCGGAAGAATAGCGAATGACGCCCCTGCTGGAATTGAATCCGACCAGCCCGCCAACGTTGGATCCGCCATGTGTGGCCGTCACGGCGACATTGGTGTGGGCGTTCGTGATCAGTCCGCCATTGTTTGCGGCCAGCCCGGCGGCGGAGCCGCCGTCCGTCACCCGCACTTTTCCCGACACATAGGCGTTGCTGATCGTACCGAGGTTATTGCCGGCCAGGCCGGCTGCCTCCTGGAAGCCCGCGATATTGACATTCGCCAGCTTGATGTCGCGGACCACGGCGGGGGAGTTGCGGCCTTCCCCGATCTGGTCGATTAAAACGGCGTCGGCGTATTGACCGTTCGCGTTCGGCGCCGTGGAGTCGATCTTGAGGTTTTTGATCGTATGGCCGAGCCCTGCGAAGACGCCGGAGAGGTTGGAGATCAAGGGGCCGTTATAGGTGACGCCCGCGGCGTCGAGGTTTTGCGCCAGCGCATAATAGCCCGTCCCCCCGGGCCCATAGGCCTGGAGCAGTGTGTCCGGGTCGTACACGGGATTGCCGTTGGCGTCGAAGAGAAGGGGCGTGATCGCCGTCAGATCCGCCATGCTGTGGATCAGCGTGTAGGCGTTTCCGTTGATGCTCAGGCTGGCGTTGGCGCCGCTGAGCGTGATCGAAGCGCCGCCGTTCCTGTTGACTCGATAATCGGTCCCGGCCGCGGCGCTCCCTGTCGTCGCGTAGCCGCCATAATTCAGCACAAGCCCGGCGCCGTCGCCGGTGGCGGTAATGGGCGCGTTGATATGGATGGTTTTGGTGGCGTCCAGCGTCAGCAGCGTGTTGGCCGCCCAGCTCACGGCGTCGTTGACGCTGATATTGCCGCTTTTGCCTTTGCCGCTCGTCGATTGCAAGGTGATGTTGTTTTCGTCGAGCAAGGCGCCGAGCCGCGCGCCGGTGATGTCGCCGCCCGTCGCCGCAATGGAGAAGCCGTCAGGGTCGATCAGCCAGCTTCCGTTCGCCGTGCTCAACGCTTTGGTCGTGACGAAGGCGCTATCGGCAATTTTGACCTTCTCGCCGCTGGTTTCGATCTTGCCGCCCTTGCCGCCCCTGGGCGCCGAGGCGTCGAGCGTGCCGCCCACCCTCACCGTGCCGCCGGAGGCGATCAGCTTGATCGAGCCGATCCGCGCCGTTCCACGTGTGGTTGCGCCGCCCTTCAGCGCCGCCATGGTGCGGGCCTGGATGATCCCCGTATTGTTGACCTGCGCCGACAAGACGGCGTCGGCCGCCTTCGCCGTCAGAATGACCCGGCCGCCGTCCGCCCGGATCGCCCGCTTGTTCTCGACCAGCGCATTGAGAGTTCCCTCGTCGATCGTGACGTCCAAAAGCGAGTCGCCGGCGAAATTGAGGGTGATCTTGTTGCCCGAGGCCATCGCCACCGCGCCGAGCGTCGCGGTGATCACGCCCTCGTTCGAGACGGTCTTGCCGAGCAGCGCGACATAGCCGCCATCGCTCGCATGGATGGAGCCCTGGTTGACCACGGACGCCGCCGACGAGCCGGAGAAGACGTAGTTCCCCGCCATGAAATTCGCGTTGGAAATATCGAGCGTCGAGGCGACGAGCCCGCCGACATTGACCTGCGCGCTCTTGCTGAAGAGGACGCCGGCGGAATTGACGAGGAAGACCTGGCCATTGGCGTTGAGGGCGCCCGAGATAATGCTCGCCTCATTGCCGACGACGCGGTTGAGCGTGACCCCCCACGCGCCCGGTTGATTGAAGTTGACGGTCTCCCCGTAGCCGATGGAGAAGCCTTGCCAATTGATAATGGCCCGGTTGGAGGATTGATTGATGTTGGTGACGCTGCCGGCCTGGCCGATGTTCGCCGAGCCATCGATCACCACGCCGCCCGAAGGTCCCGCAAGCCCGGGACGCGGCAGCGCCAGCAAGGCCGCGATCGCGGTCATCGTGGCGAAGGGGCCGTGCAAAGCGCGCAACCGAGCCGAAAGGCGCTGGCGGCGGGGCGGGGCGACGGCGCGCGTCTTGTTCGACGTTCCAACTGAAGTTGAGGGCATGGCGAACTCACACATCACGTATCAGCGCTCAGCAAGCGCTTGCTATATAAAAGAAGATATAGTACATGCTCGCTAAGTACGGAACGGCTCCGCTTACGTCAACCGGAAAATGCGCTTCAACCCCGCGCAGCGCGACGGACGCCTCATATATCCGGACGGTA
This sequence comes from Methylocella silvestris BL2, assembly GCF_000021745.1. Classification (NCBI taxonomy): domain Bacteria; kingdom Pseudomonadati; phylum Pseudomonadota; class Alphaproteobacteria; order Hyphomicrobiales; family Beijerinckiaceae; genus Methylocella; species Methylocella silvestris. The sequence continues at coordinate 2,911,900 of NC_011666.1, read as the reverse complement.
TGGCAAATTGGCCACGCGGTGGCTTCGCAGTGTCCTGAGCCTGTAGCGGGCCTAGCGACGCGCGGAGGATTCACGCGCAGCGGGAGGCGTCACAACGCCATGGATCTGGTTGCGCAAGATACATACACGGGCGCGCGCCTCCGGCGCGACACAGTCCGAGAGTCGCTCGCCCCATTGCTGGCGCGGCGATTCATTGTCGCGACGCAAATTGGACCGCCGCGTTAATTCCGCATCGTCGATCACACACGCGTCTCTACGAGTTTTCCCGCTGCGCGCATCACCGCGGCTGCGCTGATCGCGTGCGGGACAATGGATTATCCGGCCGGCGGCGCCAGGTCGGATAAATGGCTCAAGGCGGAAGTCACACTCCGCTTATCGAGCTTCAACAAGAAGGGGAAGTATCATGCTAAGTCGTGAAGTCAAAAAATTGGCGCTGGGCGTTTCAACCGCTTTAGCGCTCTTGTATTCGCCTGCCCATGCAACGACAATCAGAATTGGCGCGACGCCAAGTTTTTCCGACGCATTGAACGACATTATTGCATCCTTCCAGAACTACTACATAATCAATGGCAATCTGACTTATAATGTCGTCGTGACCACCGACACGACGGATAATCTGAAATCGGCCATCGTAAGCGGCGGCGCCACGGGACCTTATGATCTGTTCCTGTCTTCGGGATATGTGTCGCCGTATGATTTAGCGACAAGTAATCCGACCCTCGTGGTTGGCAGTCCATTCCGATACGCCATCGGCTCGCTGATGCTTTATTCCACATCAGTGGATATCAGCGCCGGCCTGCCGTCCTCTTTAACGAAGGATTTCGTGATCGCTGATCCGGCCACGGATTTCTATGGCAAGGCGACCGCCCAAGTATTGGCGACGACGCCCGGCATTCTGACGGCGCTCCATGGAGATCATGTCAAGACGCGCGACGATATCGGCTCGACCTTCGCTGCGGTCGACGGTGGCATTTACGGCTATGGGTTCGTCGCCAAATCGCAGATCTGCCAATATTACGGCGGCGCGGAGCATTATGTGGATGGCACCTACCACCACGAATATCGTTCCAACAATGCGGCGCATCCCTATCTCGAACTGGCGCTGAAGGGGATTAAGATCGCTCGCACGCGCGCGACGGATGAAGAGGCCGAACTGGCCAGTTTCATCAACTTCCTGACCGGCGTCGGAACGTCTGTAGGGACGGACATCCTCAAGCAATATTGCTACAAGATCCCCTAGGACCGCAGCCTGGCAGATTCGGCTTCAATATCGTTGAAGCTTATTTCCTGCCCATCAGCGCGTCATTCCCCCTGGCAGTCATGTTGGTTCGCGAGCGTGTTTTTCGCGCAGTCAACGCGCTGCATCGAGCATGTTCGGCCCTCGCGCCGAAGCAGATGAATTCGTCATAGAACATCCTATCTCCTGGAAAGGACAAGATCATGTTAAGTCGAAAAATGAGAAAGCTGACTCTTGGCGTCGCGACGGCTTTGGCGATGGCCTATTCGCCCGCTTACGCCGCGACGACGACGATCACGATCGGCGTAGCCGCGAATTTCTCCACGACGCTAAACGCCATCATCAATACCTTCAGCTCCTACTACGCCGCCACGAATACCTATAAGTTCGTGACGGTCGTCGATTCCACCACAAATTTGAAGAACGCCATCATCAGCGGCGCCGGGGCCGGCCCGTATGATCTGTTCCTGTCGGCAGACTTTGCCGCCCCGCAACAGTTACTCACCAGCTACGCCAGTTTGGTGGTGGGAAGTCCGTTTCAATACGCCACAGGCTCCCTGGTGCTTTGGTCGGGAGCCACCAATCACGTCGATATCAGCGCAGGCCTGCCGTCGCCCTTAACGACAAATTTTGTCCTGGCCGATCCGACCAAAGCGCCTTACGGAAAGGCGGCGTCGCAGGTCTTGTCGTCCGCGCCCTGGTCCATTCCGACGACGACGACATATCCTACCGGTTTTGCCCAGATTCGGCCGAATATCAACACGACCTACGCCGCAGTGAAAGACGGGACGTTTCCCTATGGATTTGTCGCCAAATCGGCCGTCTGCACAAAGCCGAGCACGACGGAAGTGTGGTACGACAGCACGCATACGTCTCACCACGAATATCTCTACAATGACGCGGCCCATCCCTACGACCAGATCAAGCAATATGGCATCAAGATCGTCAAAAGCCGTACGGCGGATCAGGAGACCGAACTCACGAATTTCCTGAACTTCCTGACCGGGGTCGGCACGACGCTCGGAACGGCCAAAATCCAATATTACTGCTATCAGCTTCCGTAAGCTTGGAAATCCGTCCGGGCGCAGCCGCGCGGCTGCGCCCGGCGCTACGCCGGGATTGGGCGTCGATCAGGACCGCCGAAGGACCAAACCTCGTCGAGCGTTTCCTCAAGACGATCAAACACGACCGCGGCGTCGCCACGCGCTACGACAAACGAGCCGACAATTTCGTCCCCGGCGCCAAGCTCGCGTCAATCCGTATCTGGTTGCGATTTAACGAGTCGAGGGCTCGGGGTTCTCGGCAGCGGCAGCCTTCGAAATCGCACCCGTATTGACGGTGACGCCCTCTGGTCATAATCTTTACCTAAGGACGGCAGCTTCGGGATCAAAAGAGGAAGCCGGCGACGCCGAAAGGCCCACGCGACTCCGGCCGCGCCACCGTAAGCTCGAGCGAAGCGCCATTAGGCGCCGGAAACGCGAAAGCGGCGCGGACGACAGGGTCTGCGCCCCCTAGAGGGCCGCTTTTCGGATCGGGGAAATATGAGCCTGACGGTTTTTCGTCCCAGTCCGGCCCTCGCGCCCTACATCTATGCCTATTGGGACTACAAGAACCTCACGGGCAAGACAGACTCGTCTCTTTCCATTCTTCCCGATACGGCGACTTATCTGTGCTTTCTCTACCAGGATCTTTTGGTGACGGCTCATAAGACCGCCACCTATCGGATTCGGAGCGGCTTGGCGGGATTTCAGAGTTTTCGCAGCGACCTCGGGGGTGATGGCGTCATCTCCGGAGTTTCGGCGCGACTCACTCCTTGGGGGCTCAACGTTTTTCGCCGCGGAGCCGCGAAGGAGTGCGCCGAGGGGCGAGTAGATTGCCGGGACGTCTTTCCTCGATACGCGATAGAGCGGATTGAGGATGATCTGGCTCGGATTGCGACTGCGCAGGATCGCATCGCGCGCATTGAGCGATATTTGTTATCGGTCTTCAACCCGCAACAGGAGGACGCGACCGTCCGGTGGGCCTGCGACCGGCTCCTCGCCTTAAGGGGAGACTGCCGAATTGTTGATCTGGCCAAAGGCGTGGGTTTGAGCAAGCGCGCCCTGGAGCGTCGCTTCGTCAATCATATCGGCGCGACGCCGAAGAAGCTCTCGCGCGTGATACGGCTGCGCAACGCCGTCTTCCAGAAAAAGCGGCTGGGGAGCTGGGCGGAAGTGGCCCATGACGTGGGCTTTTACGACCAGAGCCACATGATACATGATTTCCTTGAGCTGTACGGAATGACGCCGGAGGAGCTCTACCCTCGTGTTCACATTTCACCGACTTTTCGGTTCTCCGGCTTGCTGGATCTGTCTCCCGCAGCGCCAAGATCCCAGTGATTAGATCGAGCGCTCCAGGCTTGAGCCGCTGACCTGTCGCATTTCTCCAATACGGACCGGGACTGCGATCGTTAAAGTCCTCCCCGCATGTCTTGGCGGCCCAAGGAGAAAGCTCCCAGGGTCCTTGCCGCCGCGTGCAACGGGAGTGATCCATGCGCGCCAAGCAACCCATTGCGACAACGTCGGCGATCCCTGCCGATAAAGGCGACCAGGCGGACTTTCGGCGCCAGCGGCATAGACTGACCAAGCCTCTTTGACAGAGCAAGATCAGTCCGTCTTTTTCTCGCGAGAACCCGCTCGAGCCGCGCTCGCCCCATCGCAACAAGGAGGGTGTTATGACACAATGGAAGCTCACCGGCGCCTATTTCGAGACGTGCAACTGCGAGGCTGCCTGTCCCTGCGTGTTCGGTAGCGCGCCAACCGAAGGCTTTTGCACCGCGATTGTAGCGTGGCATATCAAGCATGGCGTGTTTGACGACGTCGCGCTCGACGGCTTGAATGTCGCCCTCTTGGTGGATGCGGCAGGCAACATGGCTGAGAACAAATGGAAGGTCGCAGCCTACATCGATGAGAAGGCCAGCGAGACGCAAAGGAATGCACTGGCGACAATTTTTTCTGGACAAGCCGGCGGCCACCCGGCCGTGCTCGCGTCCTTTTTCGGCGAGCATTTGGGTACAAAGAGCGTCGCAATGGACTATCAAGGCAATGGGAAGAATAGAAGCCTCAGGATTCCCGGAATCGCCGACGCGGAGATCGAGGCGCTGGAAGGCCAAGACGGCAAAGCGATCACGATTGAAAATCATCCGCTTTGCATCGCCCCGGGCGAGCCCGCAACAGTCGCGCGCTCCAAACATTTCCGATTGGCGGACTATGGGTATGATTGGAAGCTTTCCGGCCGAAACGGATATCTTTCCAATTTTTCTTATAGCGGCGCCTGAACATGGCGCCGTGGAGGCGCGACCGCATCGTCGCAATGGGCAGTCTCATTGTAGTGGTAGCGCTCAGTTGGCTTTATCTGGCGCGTATGAACATGTCGCGCGAGGGCGGCGACATGATTTGCATGGCGACGCCAGGGATGGCGGGCGCGCCATTGGAGCAATTTGCGACCACTTTCCTTCTATGGATCGTCATGATGGCGGCGATGATGCTACCGACAGCCCTCCCGGCGATCGACGTCTTTGGCAGTTTTGCGCATAAGCGCAGGTCCGCGATTGGTTCAGCGCCCGCGACGACTTTATTCGTATTGGGCTATGTCGCCGTATGGAGTGTATATTCCGTCTTTGCGGCAGCGGGCCAAGTGGCTCTGTCACGCGCGGCCCTCCTCTCCTCCACGCTACAAGGCGCCAGCGTCGCGCCAAGCGTAGCGCTTCTGGTGTTGGCTGGCGCTTTCCAATTCACGCCGTTGAAGGAAGCATGCCTCACGCAATGTCGATCGCCGTTCCTCTTCTTTCTTGCCAAGTGGCGCGACGGCAATTGGGCGGCGTTCATGCTCGGCATACGGCATGGCGGCTATTGTGTCGGCTGCTGCTGGGCCTTGATGGGGCTGATGTTCGTCTTCGGCGCCATGAACCTGCTGTGGATGGGCGCGCTTTCTGTGTTCATGCTTGGCGAGAAAATTGCGCCGGCGAGCTGGCGGCTTAATCGCGGCGCCGGAGTTGTGCTCATCCTATGGGGTGTCTTCCTTGCAACGCGGCTTCTGCGTTGACCAGCAAATATCATGCGGACGGCGATGCTGACCGCCGGGGCGGACACAATCTCGAACGGGACGAGTTGGGACCGAAGCGACCGCCTATCCCTGGCGACATCCGGGTTCGCTATCCTAGCGGACACCAAGCCAGGAGCGGGCGCTATCCCTGATCATTCAGCGGGCTGGCGAATTCCTCGGTCATGCGCCGCCCGGAGCGCGCCAGAAAGCGGCGGCACTGCTGCTCGCAGTCGTAGCCAAGGAGCGTGCCGAGCATGAAATCTTCTTCCGCCGAGAGCGCGTTGAGCGGACGCGTCACGAGGGAGCTCGCCACGGCGACGAATGCCGAGCGGCCAAAGAAGAGGTTCGCCTTGAACGGGCTCAGCTCCTGGACGAAATGATGGATGCCGCGCGTGTCCAGCTTGGCGAGCGCCAGCTCCAGTTCCTTGCGGTTGACGGTCAACAGAAACAGGGCGCGCACGCCCCGGCTGTATTCATAGACCTGGTGATGGAGAAGCCGCAGCACCGGCGCCGCATCGGCCAACAGGCAGGGCGTGGACGAGGGGGGCGGCTCTGCCTCCTCAATCAAAGCAGCTGGCTCAGCCATGCGGTCACTCTTTTTTCGGTCTTGCCGGACTGGGTGTCGAGGTCGAGGGCAAGACCGACAAATTTGCCATCCCGTTCGGCCGTGGACTCGAGGTAGTCAAAGCCCGCCGTCTCGGTGAAGCCGACCACATTTGCGCCACGCTCCGATATCTCGTCGTAAAGGATGCCCATCGCGTTCAGGAAGGACGATGGATAGGTTTGCTGGTCGCCGGTGCCGAACAGGGCGACCTTCTTGCCCTTCAGATTGGCGCTCCGTAGCTTACCGATGTGCTCTTCCCAATCCGACTGCAGAGTGCCGTCGCCATAAGTGGGCGAACCGAGGATCAGCAGATGGCAATTCTCGAAGTCCTCCGTCGTGGCCACTTTGATGTCGACCGATCGCGCCTGGCACTTGCTGGCGATTTTGGAAGCAACCCCCTTCGTCGCCCCGCCATCAGAGCCGAAGATAATTGTAATGCTCATACTCACCTCCTTCTGTAAATTGAACAATGCAAATCGGCGACTACGACAAGCATACAGAAACAGCCGCCCTATCTATTGTATAGATAGGGTCCTGCTGAGAGCTCGGGTTGAAAAGTCGCGATTTCTCCCAAGCCCTCATGATGAGGAGGCCCGCAGGGCCGTCTCGAACCACGAGGGCGTCAACAACGCGCCCTGACGCATACTCCGAGACGCCATTTCTCACGAAATGGCTCCTCGAAACTAGACAACCGAATTTCCAACCGCCCGCTGAGAGCGTAGGCGATTTACGCTATTTCTATCAAAGGTGTAAACTGATCTATTCTAGAATGAGCGCAATAGCGCAAAATATTAATTAGACTTAATTTAAATCTAGACCATGTCTCCTAATCGGATTTTCCTAAGCGGGACATTTTAAGCGACGAGAGGGCAATGGATTATTCTCTCATAGCGTGCGCCGCGCCCAGCGCCTGTCCTCTGCAAAGCCATTCATTCCGATCATTGCAATCGGATTAATCTATTTCCTAGGCTCAGCTCACAGTGACATTCTAGCCATAGGTAAAAAACCAATCAGGGCGGAGACGATATGAACGTAGAAGCCAAATGCCCCATGGACGGCGGCAAGGTGGACGGCAACGCCGTTCTTTTCGAGATGACCAACCGGCTGTGGTGGCCAAACCAGCTCGATCTGTCGGTCCTCCATCAGAACCCGCCGGCGGCCGATCCCATGGATAAGGGCTTCGATTACGCCGCGGAATTCAAAAGCCTTGATCTTGGCGCGGTGAAGCGGGACCTTTTCGCGCTGATGACCGACTCGCAGCCTTGGTGGCCCGCCGATTTTGGCCATTATGGCCCGCTCTTCATCCGCATGGCCTGGCATAGCGCGGGCACCTACCGCATCGCCGACGGCCGCGGCGGCGGCGGCGCGGGCGCGCAGCGCTTCGCGCCGCTGAATAGCTGGCCGGACAACGCCAACCTCGACAAGGCGCGCCTGCTGCTGTGGCCGATCAAGCAGAAATATGGCCGCAAACTGTCCTGGGCCGATCTGCTGATTCTGGCCGGCAATTGCGCGCTCGAGTCGATGGGCTTCAAGACCGCGGGTTTCGGCGGCGGCCGCAAGGACGTCTGGGAGCCGCAAAATGACGTCAACTGGGGGCCCGAACGCGAGTGGCTTGGCGGAGACAAGCGCTACAGCGGCGAGCGCGATCTGGCCAATCCGCTGGCCGCCGTGCAGATGGGGCTGATTTATGTCAATCCCGAAGGCCCGAACGGCGTGCCCGACCCGATCGCCGCGGCGCGCGACATCCGCGAGACGTTTGCCCGCATGGCGATGAACGATGAGGAAACCGTCGCGCTAATCGCCGGCGGCCATACCTTCGGCAAGACCCACGGCGCCGCGGTTCCCGACCAATATGTCGGGCCTGAGCCGGAAGGCGCGCCGATCGAGATGCAGGGCCTCGGCTGGTCCAATAGCTACGGCTCCGGCGCCGGCGCCGACGCCATCACCAGCGGCATCGAGGTGACCTGGACCGAGACGCCGACGCAATGGAGCAATCAGTTCTTCAAAAACCTGTTCGAATATGACTGGGAGCTGACGTCGAGCCCCGCCGGCGCGCATCAGTGGGCGCCGAAGAACCCGGAAGCGCAGGGCACGGTGCCGGACGCGCACGATCCCGCCAAGCGCCATGCGCCGGCGATGCTGACCACCGACCTCTCCCTGCGCTTCGATCCGGCCTATGAGAAGATTTCGCGGCGCTTTTACGAGAATCCGGATCAGCTCGCTCACGCCTTCGCCGAGGCCTGGTACAAGCTGACTCACCGCGATATGGGCCCACATACCCGCCTGCTCGGTCCGGAAGTTCCTGCGCCGCGCCTGTGGCAGGATCCGGTTCCGCCCGTCGATCATCCATTGATCAACGCTGCCGATATTGCGGCGCTCAAGGCAAAGATCCTCGACTCCGGGCTGTCGATTTCGCGGCTGGTCGCGACCGCCTGGGCCTCGGCCTCCAGCTTCCGCGGTTCGGACAAGCGCGGCGGCGCCAATGGCGCCCGCATTCGCCTCGCGCCGCAGAAGGATTGGGCGGTCAATGAGCCGGAGCTTCTGTCGGCGGCGCTGGCCAAGCTCACGGACATTCAGACAGAGTTCAACGCCGCGCAAGCGGATGGCAAGAAGGTCTCGCTGGCCGATCTGATCGTGCTTGGCGGCAGCGCCGCGGTCGAAGCGGCGGCGAAAAAGGCGGGTCACGACGTCGCCGTCCCCTTCACGCCTGGCCGGACCGACGCCTCGCAGGATGAGACGGATATCGACTCCTTCGCGCCGCTCGAGCCCAAGGTCGACGGGTTCCGCAATTATGCCGGCGTGAGCCTGCCCTGGTCGGCGGAGGAGCTGCTGGTCGACCGCGCGCATCTGCTGACGCTGACTGCGCCCGAAATGACGGCGCTCATCGGCGGGTTGCGCGTGCTCGGCGCGAATTTCGGCGGGTCGAAGCTCGGCGTCTTCACCGATCGGCCGGAGACGCTGACCAACGACTTCTTCGCGAATCTGCTCAAAACCAGCTTCACGGCGAAATGGAGTGCTGAGGGCGACGGCGTCTTCGTGGCGCGCGACCGCGCGACCGGCGAACAAATATGGGCCGGGACGCGCGCCGATCTAATCTTCGGATCGAACTCGCAGCTTCGCGCTCTATCGGAGGCCTATGCGACCGACGACGCGGGCGGCGCTTTCGTCAACGCCTTCGTCGCGGCCTGGACCAAGGTGATGAACCTCGACCGGTTCGATCTCGCCTGATTTTTCCGCGCGGGTTTCTGGCGTCTGCCGGGGCCCGCGCCGGAATATCCCATACGGCAAAGCGTCTTCCACAGCGGTTGCGCATCCATCGTTTTGACGCCCGCCTTGGAGCGTGACCAGAACGCCCGTTTTCGCTGAGATAATAAAATATAGACGCCATTCTTCGGTGGCTAGCCTCCCGAACCAATCACTTCAATCAGCGCGTCATATAGCCGATCCAACCTCGGCATCGGACAAGTTTGTTCGGCCGACCAGCCCGCTCCCCGAGTCCGGAAGCGTCACGCGTTTGTCACTTCGGCATGGTGAATTGCCGCCCGCGCCGGAGCCAGCTTCCCGGCGCGCGGCGGCAATGGAGCCAATATGACAACTTCGCTCGAGCGCGCGGACGAGACGATCAAGCCCGCTGACGCCGCATCCGCCCACGGCGGCCTCGCCCGCGATCCGAAGCGTTTTATCAACCGCGAACTGTCCTGGCTCGCCTTCAACCGGCGGGTTCTTGAGGAGGCCTCCAACGCCTCCCATCCGCTGCTCGAGCGCGTGCGCTTCCTGTCGATCTCGGCCAGCAATCTCGATGAATTCTTCATGGTCCGCGTCTCGGGCGTCATCGAACAGGTCGAGGCCGGCCTTACGGACCCTTCCATAGACGGATTGACGCCGGCCGGACTGCTCGCCGAAATCCGGACAGCGACCGCGCAATTTACCTCCGATCAGGAACGGGTCTGGAGCGAACTGAGGCAGGAACTCAAGGCCGCAGGCATCGCGATCATCGATCAGGCGGCCTGGACCGGCGCGGATCTCGCCCGGCTCGAAGGCTATTTCGCCGACGCCATCTTCCCCATGGTGACGCCAATCGCGATCGATCCGTCGCGTCCATTTCCCTTCATTCCGAATCTCGAATTGTCGCTGGCGCTGGAAGTGGTGCAGCGGGCCGACCGGCGCGCCTTCACCGCTCTCGTGCGTCTTCCGGCCAAGCTCGCCCGTTTCTTCCGGCTTGACGACGGCGCCCATGGCGAGGCGCGTTTCGCCCGGGTCGAGGAGATCGCCGCGCATTTCGCCGACCGGCTGTTTCCCGGCTGCGACTTTGGCGCGATCGGGCCGTTCCGCGTCGTTCGCGACCTCGACATCGAATTCGCCGAGGAGGCCGAAGATCTCGTTCAGGTGTTCGAGGCGGCGATCAAGGCGCGCCGGCGCGGATCGGTGATCCGGCTCGAAGTCGACGCCGCCATGCCGGCGTCCTTGCGCGACTTCGTCGCCGGGCAGCTCGCTTTGCCGCCGGAGGAGGTCGTCGTCCAGGACGGCATGCTGGCGCTGAGCGCGCTCTCGCAGCTCGTCGGCGCCGATTTGCCGAGCCTCAAATTCCCCTCTTTCGCGCCGCGTTTTCCCGAGCGCGTCCGCGAGTTCAGCGGCGACTGCTTCGCGGCGATCCGCGAAAAGGACATCATCGTTCACCACCCCTATGAGTCATTCGACGTCGTCGTGCAGTTCCTGCAGCAGGCGGCGCGCGACCCAAATGTCGTCTCGATCAAGCAGACGCTCTATCGCACCTCCTCGGACAGCCCGATCGTCAAGGCGCTCGTCGAGGCGGCGGAAGCCGGCAAGTCGGTCACCGCCCTCGTCGAACTCAAGGCGCGCTTCGACGAGGAAGCCAACATCCGCTGGGCGCGTTCGCTGGAGCGCGCCGGCGTGCAGGTCGTGTTCGGCTTTCCGGAGCTGAAAACCCACGCCAAGCTATCCATGGCGGTGCGGCAGGAGCCGGGCGGCCTCGTGACCTACTGCCATATCGGCACCGGCAATTATCATCCGATCACCGCCCGCATCTATACCGATCTGTCGGCCTTTACGGTCGACCCCGCCGTCGCCCGCGACGTCGCCCGCGTCTTCAACTACATCACCGGTTCGAGTCCGCCGGCGGCGCTGGAGCGCCTTGCGATTTCGCCGATTTCGGCCAAGCGCCGGCTGCTCGATCATATCGAAGCGGAGGTCGCCCATGTTGCGGCCGGCCGGCCCGGCGCGATCTGGCTGAAGTGCAATTCCATCGCCGATCCCGAAATCATCGACGCGCTTTATGCGGCGAGCGGCGCCGGCGTCGACATCGAGCTGGTCGTGCGCGGCATCTGCTGTCTGCGGCCCGGCGTTCCCGGCCTTTCGGAGAACATCCACGCCAAATCCATCGTCGGGCGCTTCCTCGAACATTCGCGCATCTACGCCTTCGGCAACGGCCATCGCCTGCCCCATCCCGACGCCGCCGTCTATATCTCCTCGGCCGATCTGATGCCGCGCAATCTCGACCGGCGGGTCGAGACGCTGTTCCCAATCACCAATCCAACCCTGCACGAACAGGTGCTGGAACAGGTGCTGCTCGCCAATCTCCTCGACAATGAGCAGAGCTGGACGATCCTTGCGGACGGCTCGAGCCGGCGCGTCGAGCGCGGCGACGGCGAAACGCCGTTCAGCGCGCAAACCTACTTTATGACCAATCCGAGCCTTTCCGGCCGCGGCAAGGCGCTCGCGGGCTCCGCGCCCCGCAAGCTCGCGGACGCCGCGGCGAAAATGGCGAACGCCGCGGATTAACGCCGCGCCGCCATCTTGGCGTCCGGCCGTTGTCGGCGGCAACGGAACAAATTTGTCATCGACCTGTCATAAGGCGCGGCTACGGTTCCGCGCATCTGGCGGCTACCGCGTCGACGCAGAGAAAGTGGTCAATCACCCAATACGACTTGAGCTCCGCTCTTAAGCTGCCCGCGTCACACGATGCGTCGGCTGGAGGCGAAGCGATCACAGGCTTGCCCCACCCGCCACACGGGCCCGGGGCATGTTCGACGCCAACGACTTGATAGGAGCGGCCCGAAAAGGTCTCGCAAATTCAGTCTGGAACAATTCATCGCCAGAGGCATCCAAAACATGGACGTATCAATAAAACTTAAGTCGCTCTTCGCCGGAGCGTTGCTGCTCGCCGCGCAGGGCTCTTCGGCCAATGCGGCGGACCTGCGGCTCATCGGCTCGGGCGCAAGCTTTCCCTTTCCGATCTATTCGGCATGGTTCAAGAGCTTCAGCAAGGCGACCGAGGGCGTAACGGTCGACTATCAGGCCAAGGGCAGCGGCGCCGGCATCCAGGATCTCATCAACGCGACGGTCGACTTCGCCGCCAGCGACGCGGCGATGACTCCAGATCAGATCTCCAAGGTCACGAACGGCGTCGTCCTGCTGCCCATGACCGCCGGTGAAATCGTGCTCGCCTATAATCTTCCCGGCCAGCCGAAGGATCTCAAGCTGCCGCGCGACGTCTATCCTGAAATTTTCCTCGGCAAGATCACGAACTGGAGCGATCCGCGCATCGCCGCGGCGAACCCCGGCCTCAAGCTGCCCGATATGCCCATCACCGTCGTGCGGCGCTCGGACGCCAGCGGCACCAATTTCGTCTTTACGAAGCACCTCTCGGCGATCAGCCCGGCGTTCAAGGACCAGGTCGGCTTCGGCACCACGGTGAACTGGCCGCAGAGCGACAAGATCGTCGCCGCGCCGAAGAACGACGGCGTGACGGCCACCATCAAACAGACCCCCGGCGCGATCGGCTACATCGAATGGGGCTACGCCAAGCTGACCAAGGCCGACGTCGCGGTGCTGCAGAACAAAGCAGGCAATTATGTCGCGGCGGGCGGCGAAGGCGGGCCGCTGGCGCTGGCCAGCGTCGATTTTCCGCCGGATCTGATCGCCTGGGTTGACGATCCGAAGGACCCCAAGGCCTATCCGATCGCGAGCTTCACCTGGATGCTGTTCTATCAAAAGCAGGATCCGCAAAAGGCCGAGAATCTGCGCAAGCTCGTCGCCTACGGGTTGACCGAGGGCCAGAAGCTCGCCGACAGCATGGGCTATATCCCCCTTCCGGCCAGCGTGATCGAGAAGGTCAAAGCTGCGGCCGTCAAGATCCAATAAGTCTGCGAACGCCGCGCCGCCAGCAACGGCGGCGCGGCTTCCAAGTCATTTAAGTTTTCAAGGGGCGCCAGTTTGACTGTCCAGTTCGTGTTACCTGATAGCCGATCGCTCTCGCGCCCGCCTTCCGCCGCAGCCTATGTGGTCGATCGCGTTTTCTTCGTGATCTCGACGCTCGGCGCCGTGGCCATTATTGCTCTCGTCGCCTACATTCTCTATCAGATCGGTCATCAGGCGCTGCCCGCGATCCAGCGGAACGGAGCCGGCTTTCTCGTCGGCACGAGCTGGGACGTCCAGACCTCGACTTTCGGAATTTTGCCGCAGATCTGGGGCACGCTTTATAGTTCGCTGCTGGCGCTGCTGATCGGCGGCTTCGTCGGCGTCACCATCGCGATCTTCCTCACGCAGGATTTTCTGCCGCCGCGACTGGCCGTCACCTTCCGCACCCTGATCGAAATGCTGGCTGCGATCCCGAGCGTCGTGTTCGGCCTGTGGGGCATTTTCGTCGTCATCCCCTTCGTGCGGCCCGGCGCGAACTGGCTCAACGACCACTTCGGCTTCATCCCCTTCTTTTCGACCTCGCTCAGCGGCCCCGGGCTTCTGCCGGCCGTCATCGTGCTTTCGATCATGATTCTGCCCACGGTCGCCGCCATCTCACAGGACGCCATCGGTCTTGTGCCTTACAAGATCAAGGAGGCGGCCTATGGCATGGGGACGACGCGCTGGGAGGCGATCCTCAAAGTGATCGTGCCGACGGCGTCGGGCGGAATTTCCAGCGCGCTCGTGCTTGGCTTCGGCCGCGCCCTCGGCGAGACCATGGCGCTCGCCATGTTGATCGGCAACGCCAACCAGATCTCGCTCTCGCTGTTCTCTCCGGCAAATACGCTCGCCGCTTTGCTGGCGTCGAACTTTCCCGAAGCCGCCCAGGTCGAACGTCAGGCCCTGATGTATGCGGCTCTCATGCTGCTGGCGATCACGCTGATCGTCAATGTCATCGGAACGCTGATTTTGCTTTGGACGCAGCGCAAGATGGTGAAGGCATAATGGCGGTCGTGAGCGAGCCCCCTCTCAACGCGGGACAGGCGGCCGCCTCGGCCGTCGTTCCCGATATCAACCTGCAGCGCAATCCGTTTGAGCTGCGCGCGATGCAAAGCGTCCTGCTTACGGGCGGGGCGTGGACGATCGCGGCGCTGGGCGCCGTCCCCCTTCTCTCCGTGATCTACATGCTGGTGGTGAAGGGCGGCGCGCGCCTCAGTCCCGAACTTTTCACGGAGCTGCCCCCGGCCGGCTTCGAGGCCGGCGGCGGCATCGGCAACGCGATCCAGGGCACGCTCGTCACCGTGGCGATCGCCTCCGCGCTCAGCATACCCTTCGCCCTTCTCGCCGCCATCTACCTGGCCGAGCTGCGCCCGGACAGCCATCTCGCCAATTGGGCGCGGTTTCTGTCCAAAGTCCTCACCGGCTTCCCCTCCATTCTTGCCGGCGTATTCGTCTATGCGGCTGTCGTGGTCGTCATGGGAACCTATTCGGCGCTGGCCGGCGGCATCGCCCTTGCCGTCTTGATGCTGCCAACTGTCACATTGACCGCGGAAGGCGCGATGCGGATGGTGCCGCAGCGAATGAAAGATGCGGCGATCGGCATGGGCTGCACAAGAGCGCAGGTGGTTTGGAGCGTGACCCTGCCCACGGCTCTGCCGAGCGTCGTAACGGGCATTATCCTCGCCGTCGCGCGCGTTGCCGGCGAGTCGGCGCCGCTCCTGTTCACGGCCCTGTTCAGCAATTACTGGCTGCGCAGCATCACGGAGCCGACCGCATCGCTGTCGATCCTCATCTTTAATTTTTCGAGCATGCCGTTCGACAATCAGATCGAACTCGCCTGGTCCGCCTCGCTTGTTCTTGTGCTGATCGTCCTCAGCTTCAACATTCTCAGCCGTTTCATCGGCCGTCCGCAGGTCTAAGGAGCCAACTCATGTCCGACGTCGCCACCCTTGAACGCCCAAAGCCGGTGGATGGTCCGGACGTCGCCATTTCCTGCTCGGTGCAGAAAATCTTCTACGGCGCCTTTCTCGCGGTGCGCGACAGCAACGTGCCGATCGAGAAGGGCAAGATCACCGGATTCATCGGCCCGTCGGGCTGCGGCAAGAGCACCGTGCTGCGCAGCCTCAACCGCATGAACGATTTGATCAAGGGCTTCCGGCTCGAGGGCCAGGTGAATTTCCTCGGTCAGGACATCTATGGCGCCGGCGTCGATCCTGTGGTCGTGCGCCGCCACATTGGCATGGTGTTCCAGCAGCCCAACCCGTTCTCGATGAGCATTTTCGACAATGTCGCCTTCGGTCTGCGGCTGAACCGCTTCAAGGGCGACGCCGCGGAAAAGGTCGAACATGCGCTGCGCCGCGCCGCGCTTTGGGACGAAGTGAAAGACAAGCTGAAGGCGAGCGGCCTTTCCCTCTCCGGCGGCCAGCAGCAGCGTCTTTGCATCGCGCGGGCGGTCGCCACTGAACCGACCGTGCTCTTGATGGACGAGCCCTGCTCGGCTCTCGACCCGATCGCCACGCGGCGCATCGAGGAGCTGATGCTGGAGCTCAAGAAAGATTACACCATTGCGCTCGTCACCCATAACATGCAGCAGGCCCGGCGCGTCGCCGATGTGACGGCGTTTTTCTCCGTCGACATTTCGCAAGGCGGCCGCACCGGGCATCTCGTGGAAATCGGCGATACGAACGAGCTGTTCGACTCCCCGCGGGAAGAAATGACCAAGAAATATCTCCGCGGCGAATTCAGCTAAGTCTTGCTCTGAGGCAGTCCGCAGGAACCGTCCCTATGAACATCCGCGTCAAGACGATCGCCTTGACGGCGGCCGGCGTGTTTTTCGCCGGCGCGCTCGTCGCAAATATTTCGGCCCCGGCCATGGCCGCCGCCGTCGATCTGCATGGGGCCGGCTCGACCTTCGCCGCGCCGCTTTACGAGGCCTGGATCAATAGCTTCGTCAAGTCGCAACCGGACGTCTCCCTGCGCTATGAGGCGGTCGGCTCCGGCGAGGGCCTCGCGCGCTTTATCGCAGGCGCCGTCGATTTCGCCGGAAGCGACCTGCCTCTGCCGGCCGCCGAGGCTGAGAAGATCAAGCGCGGCGTCATTCAATTGCCGAGCACGGCCGGCATGATTGTGCTCGCCTATAATCTTCCGGGGTTGCAAGGCGCGCTGAAACTGCCGCAAGACGTCTATGTCGACATTTTTTCCGGCAAGATCACGAGCTGGCGCGATCCGCGGATCGCCGCGGCAAATCCCGGCCTCAATCTGCCGTCAGCCGACATTACCGTGGTTGGGCGCCAGGATTCGAGCGGAACGACCTATGCCTTTACGTCGCATCTTGCCGCCGTGAACAAAAACTGGTCGCCGACCGGCTCTGGCGTCGGCAAAATCGTTTCCTGGCCGCATGGCGCGATGCTGGCGCGGGGCAACGAAGGAGTCGCTTCGCGGATCAAGATCAGCGTAGGATCGATCGGCTATGTCGAATATGGTTTTGCGCATCGGCTTGGTCTGCCGATGGCGAGCCTGCAGAACAAGGACGGGGATTTCGTCACAGCGACGGCGGAAACTGGCGCCGCCGCGCTTGCATCGAGCGCCGAGGTCGGCATCGGCGCCTTGGATAAGGCGACGACCAACCCCGCGGGCAAGGAGGCCTATCCGATTGTCACCTACAGTTGGCTCCTGCTCTACCGCAGCTATCCCGGCGACGAGGCGCGGATATTGGCCTCCTTCGTCGGATTCGGGCTGGATAAGGGGCAGGGCTACGCAGCGGATCTTGGCTATATCGCGCTGCCGCGGAACGTGGTCGAGCTTGCGAAGACCGCCGTTTCAAAACTGCAGTAGAGCGCCTGCGGCCACAGTCAGGGACGCGCGAAAAACATGAGCGTGCTGAACCTCGCGGAGATCGAGCGCGCCCTTCGCGAGGTTCAGCGCGTTTTCCCGCAAATCAACAAAGATCTCTTCGATCGGCGCGATCCCCTCGACGATGAGGTGATCGAAAATATGATGCAGGGCTACGCCCTCGTCGATCAACTGCTGACCGATCGCATCGACATATTTGCGATGGGGCAGCTGAATTATTGGCTGAAGTTGAACGCGGTCGTTCTATGCGGCGTCGATCCGGACGTCGTCGCGCGTCATCACCGCCTGCTCGAAGCCACCGCAGCGCGCTTTTATGACGAGCCCGGCGCCGGCATCCGCGATGTGATGGACTGGTACGCCTTCAATCGCGGCAAGAGCGTGTGGCGGCGCGCGGCCGGCGCGTTCAACCGCATCCTGAGCGACCCCCAGCTTTTCATCGAAGGCAACCACCGCAGCGGCGCCCTCATCATGTCCTATGTGCTCGCCAAGGAGGGGCGACCGCCCTTCGTGCTGACCAGGGAGAATGCGCGGGGTTTTTTCAATCCTTCGTCGGTGATCAAAAAGGCGAAGAAACGCAGCTTCATCATGCAGTACAAATTTCAAAAATTCACCGGCGCCTTCGCCGATTATCTGCAAAATCAGCAGAACCCCGCCTTTCTCGAATCCCCAAAGGCGGAGAAAAAGCGCGTCACCGCTGGGCCCTCCGAGTGAAGCGCACGCCTTGGTACGCAGCGTTAATCCGAGCGCCGGGCGCGCTTGAGGGCGCGTCTTGGCCGGACGCGTCGCCCCGCGCCGTGGCGAATAGACGCCGATATATTTATTGATCGAGGCTGAAAAACGTTTTCCTTGACCGCAAGAAACTGGCAGTCTCGACAAAAGCTATAGACAAAGGGGACGCGTGAATGACTCTTGCGATCAATGATATTGCGCCGGATTTCGAGGCGGAAACGACCGAAGGCAAAATCAGTTTTCATGACTGGATCGGCGACTCCTGGGCCGTGCTTTTCTCCCACCCGAAGGATTTCACGCCGGTCTGCACCACCGAACTCGGCTACATGGCCAAGATCAAGCCTGAGTTCGACAAGAGGGGCGTCAAGATCATCGGTCTGTCAGTCGATCCGCTCGATCGCCATTCCGGTTGGGCGAGCGACATCCAGGAGACGCAGGGCGTCGCGCCGAATTTCCCGATGATCGCCGACGTCGATTACAACGTATCGAAGCTCTATGGGATGCTTCCCGCGCCGGTGTCGGGCGATCCGACCAAGCGCACCGCCGCCGACAACCAGACCGTGCGGAACGTTTTCGTGGTTGGGCCCGATAAGAAGATCAAGCTCATCCTGATCTATCCGATGACGACGGGCCGCAATTTCGACGAAGTCCTGCGCGTGATCGACTCGCTCCAGCTCACCGCCAAGCACAAGGTCGCGACGCCGGTGAACTGGAAGCATGGCGAGGATGTGATCATCGCCGGCTCGGTCACGGATGAGGAGGCCAAGAAAACCTATCCCGACGGCTGGAACGCGCCGAAGCCCTATCTGCGAATCGTGCCGCAGCCGAAGGCGTAGCGGCGGGCCGATCTCCGGCGGCGCTTGACGCGCTCGAGGTTCAAGGTTCTGAGCATGTTCCTGCCGATCATATTGGATTGGAGCACGCCCAGGAGCAGCCGATGATCTTCCGCCAGCTCTTCGATCATGTGTCCGGCACTTATACCTATCTCCTCGCCAGCCGGCCGGGCGGCGAGGCGCTGATCATCGATCCCGTGCTGGAAAAGGTCGACCGCTACCTGCAGCTCTTTGACGAGCTTGACGTCAAGCTCGTCAAAGCCGTCGACACCCATTTGCACGCCGACCATGTCACGGGCCTTGGCGCATTGCGCGACCGCACGCATTGCATAACGGTGATGGGCGAACAGACCAAAGCCGACGTCGTCTCCATGCGCGTCGCGGACGGCGACCGCATCGACATCGAGGGCTTGAGCCTCGAGGCGCTCTTTACGCCGGGCCACACCGATGATTCCTATTCCTTCTTGCTGGAGGGCCGCGTCTTTACCGGCGACACGCTGCTTATCCGTGGCACCGGGCGCACCGATTTTCAAAATGGCGACCCGCGCGCGCAATATCACTCGATCTTCGACAGGCTGCTGAAATTGCCGGACGAGACGCTGGTCTATCCGGCGCATGATTACAAGGGCGACACGGTGTCGACCATCGGCGAAGAAAGGCTGTTCAATCCGCGCCTCAAGGTCCGATCGGTGGATGAATACGTCGACCTCATGAACAATCTGAACCTGCCCAACCCGAAAATGATGGATGTCGCGGTCCCGGCCAATATGCGCGTCGGCTTCCACCAGGATGAGATTGCGCGCAAGGGCTGGGCGGCGCAGGCGGCCGAGGCGCTCGCGCTCTTCGGGCGCCCCGACATTGCGATTGTCGATCTGCGTGAGAAGCGCGAGCGCGAAAAGCAGGGAATTATTCCGGGGTCGCTGCATGCACCCTATCCGGACCTGCGGGAAAGCATCGGTCCCGGCGGCGCGCTGCATGAGCTGGCCGCGGCGGGCAAGACAATCCTGTTCTACTGCGCTTTCGGCGAGCGCTCGGCGATGGCTGTGCAGGCCGCGCAGGACGCCGGCTTCAAAAGCGCCCGCCATATTGCGGGCGGCTTTGACGCCTGGAAAAAGGAGAATGGCGCCGTCGCGCCCTAGCCGCAGCTCCTCCGCCGCCATTGGCGATCGGCGCGGCGCCGAGCGCGGCGCGCGCCCCGAAAACATCAGCTTTGCCGCGCGGTCTCGTGCTATATTTTGGCATCAGAAGGAACATCGCCTTGACGCTCTCCAAGATTTCAATTCGCCAGATCAAGGCGGCTCGCGCGCTGCTGGACTGGTCGCAGGAGCAGCTGGCCGAGGAGGCCGGCGCGTCGCTGGCCAAGATCAAGCAGCTCCAGGCGGAGGACGCCGAGATTGATGGCAGCTCGGGCATCGCCATAAAACTTGTCGCGGCGTTCGATAAAGCTGGAATCAGTTTTATCGAGGAGAACGGCGAGGCGGTCGGCGTCAGATTGAAAAGCGCCGCCTTCGCCGCGGCCGAGGCGGCCGATATCGCCTCGGCGATCGCCGCAATCGATGAAAAGCTCGCCACGATCAATATCGACGGCGAGCCAAGCCCTGAAATCGGCATGAATTTGCTGAAAAAGGCGCACGTCCAGAACGAGCGGACGAAGCTGAAAAACCGCCGCGCCAAGATCCGCAAAGGCTGACCGAACGCGGTCGACACGAACGGCCCGCGTCCCGTCGTCGCGACGCGCGGCCTTCGCCGCACGATCTTCCCTCCGGTCGGGCCGGAAGGCGCCGCCGCGCGCGCGTTTCGCCGCATCTGCGGCGCGATTTTTCGCGGACCCGCTTGATACAAGAGCGGCCTCTTCGATTATAGTCTCCGAAATTTCCGGCGGCCCTGAGGCGAAAGCGTCGCTTCGACCGGCCGTCAAAGAAGCTGAGAAGGGCCCGAAATGCTTGGCTTGAGCGCTCTCGATCTCGCCCGCATCCAGTTCGGCTTCACCGTCTCCTTTCACATCATCTTTCCGGCGATCACCATCGGGCTTGCGAGCTATCTCGCGGTGCTCGAGGGGCTTTGGCTGTTGACGAAGGACAGGGCCTATCGCGATCTCTATCGGTTCTGGTCGCAAATCTTTGCCGTGAACTTCGCCATGGGGGTCGTGTCCGGCCTCGTCATGGCCTATCAGTTCGGCACCAACTGGAGCTATTTCTCGGCCTTCGCCGGCGGCGTCACGGGCCCTCTGCTCGCCTATGAGGTGCTGACCGCTTTTTTCCTCGAGGCCGGCTTTCTCGGCGTCGCGCTGTTTGGCTGGAACAGGGTGGGGCCCGGCCTGCATTTCTTCGCAACCATCATGGTCGCGCTCGGCACGCTCGTCTCGGCGACCTGGATTCTCGCCTCGAACAGCTGGATGCAGACGCCGCAGGGCTTTGAGATCATCGACGGGCGCGTCGTGCCGGTCGACTGGCTGAAGGTGATCTTCAACCCCTCCTTTCCCTACCGGCTCGCGCATATGACGGTGGCGGCCTATCTCGCCACCGCGCTGTTCGTCGGCGCGGCGGGCGCGTGGCATCTTCTCAAGGGCGAGAACACGGCGCGGGTGCGCACCATGTTCTCCATGGCGATGTGGATGGCGCTGATCGTCGCGCCGATCCAGATCGCCATCGGCGACCAGCACGGGCTGAATACGCTGCAATATCAGCCGGCGAAAATCGCCGCCATCGAAGGCCATTGGCGCAATGAGCCCGGCGCCAAGGGATTTCCGCTGATCCTGTTCGGCTGGCCAAACATGGGCAAACAGGAAACCGAGTATAAGGTGGAGGTTCCACACCTCGGCAGCCTGATCCTGACCCATGAATGGGACGGCCAGATCCGCGGCCTTTCCGAGTTCCCGGCCGCCGACCGGCCGGATTCGACCATCGTATTCTGGACGTTCCGCATCATGGTCGGCCTTGGCATGCTGATGCTGCTGTTGGGGCTCTGGAGCCTTTGGCAGCGGGCCAGGGGCGATCTTTACGATTCGCGGCTGTTCCTGCGCTTCGCCGTGCTGATGGGCCCGTCCGGCATCATCGCCATTCTCGCCGGCTGGCTGACCACCGAGATCGGGCGGCAGCCCTGGGTCGTCTATGGCGTGATGCGCACCTCGGAGGCGGTGTCGAACCATTCGGCGCTGGCGCTCAGCCTGACGCTCGGCGTTTTCATCGTGATGTATTTCTTGGTGTTCGGAACCGGCCTCTACTACATGCTGAAGCTGATCGCCGTCGGGCCGCAGGACCTTGGCCCCGAGCGGCCGGCGCCCGATATCGACCTCAGCGGCAATACCCCGCTGCATGAACGGCCCTCGCGGCCGCTCTCGGCCGCTCCGGACGTTTCAATCTGACCGCCGCAATTCATCATCCGCCAGCGCTTTTTGAAAGACCACGCGATGGGCATTGATCTACCGATCATCTGGGCCGTAATCATCGCCTTCGGCCTCATGATGTATGTCGTCATGGACGGCTTCGATCTCGGCATCGGCATCCTTTTTCCCTTCGTCAAGGACGATGAGGATCGCGATTGCATGATGAACACGGTCGCCCCCGTATGGGACGGCAATGAAACCTGGCTGGTGTTGGGCGGCGCCGGTCTGCTCGCGGCCTTTCCGATCGTCTATTCCTTCGTGCTCAGCGCCCTTTATCTGCCGCTCGTGCTGATGCTCGCGGGGCTGATCTGGCGCGGCGTCGCCTTCGAATTCCGTTTCAAGGCCGACCCGGACCACAAATGGTTTTGGACCCACGCCTTCGCCTGGGGGTCCTACACGGCGACGTTTTTTCAGGGCGTCGCGCTCGGCTCGCTGATCAATGGCTTCAAGGTGGAGGGCCCTTCCTATACCGGCGGCGCCTTCGACTGGATCACGCCCTTCAGCCTCTTCACCGGCGTCGGCCTCACCGTCGCCTATGCGCTCCTCGGCGCGACATGGCTCATCATGAAGACAGAGGGCGATCTGCAGCGGCGCATGATCGAACTGGCGCGGCCGATCACCCTGACGCTGCTCGCCGTCATCGCCGTCGTCAGCATCTGGACGCCCCTCGCCCATCCGGCCGTGTTCAAGCGCTGGTTCACTCTGCCCGATCTGTTCTTCTTCGCGCCGGTGCCCGTCCTCGTCCTCGCCGCAGCCTTCGGCATCCTCCATTTCCTGAGGCGGGATACGCATTCCGCCCCCTTCGTGCTGGCGCTGCTTTTGCTATTCCTCGGCTACAGCGGGCTTGGCATCAGCCTGTGGCCGAACATCATCCCGCCCGACCTTTCGATCCGGGCCGCGGCCGGGCCGCCGCAAAGCCTCGGCTTCGCTCTTGTCGGAGCGCTGTTCATCGTGCCGATCATTTTGACCTACACCGCCTGGTCCTATTATGTCTTCCGCGGCAAAGTGAAGGTTGGGGACGGCTATCATTGAGCGAGGGCGGCCCGGGAAAGCTCTGGCTGCGACGGATCGGCTGGCTGGTCCTGATCTGGAGCGCGAGCGTCGCCGCTCTTGGCGTGGTCGCGCTTCTCCTGCGCGCCCTGTTGTCAGCCGCGGGGCTTAAGACAAGTTGAGGCCGCTCACCAGGGCACGGTCTCGCCGCGATAATTGAGAAATTTTGCGCCCGGCGTTGCACGATTTGCAATGATCGTATCGACGAGACGCGGGATGCTCTCCTCGACGGCAAGCTCCGCATTGGCGCCGCCCATATCCGTGCGCACCCAGCCGGGATCCATCACAAGAATGGCGCGCTCCCCGCCCGCTCGGGCGGCGAAGGAGCGCATCATGGTGTTCAGCGCCGCCTTGGTCCCGCGATAGGCCTCATAGCCGCCGCCAACATTGCGGCTGACGCTGCCGAGCCCCGAGGACATGACGCCAATCGCGCCGTCGCGCGGAACGAGGCTTTGCAGCGCTTCGACGACCCGGAGCGGGCCAAGCGCATTGGTCAACATGAGCCGTATGAATTCATCCGTCGAAACCTCGCCAATCGGCTTTGGCGGATCATCGAGCGCCCCCGCGTTGACGAACAGCAGATCGAGCCTGCGGCCCACCAGTTTTTGCGCCAGTGCCGCAAGCTCGTCTTGGGACGTGACGTCGAGCGTCAGGATCTCGAGCGCGCCCCCGGCTTTGGCGGCAAGATCATGCAATTTTGTCCGTCCCGCTCCCCGCACCGTGGCGATGACGCGCCAGCCGCGCTCAAGAAAAGCCTCGGCCATGGCGAGGCCAAGGCCGCGCGAGGCGCCGACGATGAGGGCCGTTTTTCCGGTCGTTTCCGTAGCCATCGCTTGTCTTTCCTGCGTTCGATCACCCGGCGGTGAGCCAGGCCGGATCGAGATAGCGGTCGGCTTCGCCGTCATAGGGGAGCTTCGTCACGTCCCAATGCATGACGAAGCGGGCATAGGCGCTCCACACCGGAGGTCCGCCGCCGATGAATATGACGCGGCCCGGAAAACGGCCAATCACCTCTTCGGGTTCGTCACTTGAACGCACGGCCACGAGCGTCCGCTCCGGCCGCGCCCAGTCGGGAAAAGAGGCGATGGTGCGGGGTCCCGCGATCAGCACATGGCCGCGCGTCAGATCGAAGAAGCGCGCGACGTCGGCCTTATATTCGCGGCCGGGATTGCCCTCCCAAGGCAGGCGCCCGTCGAGCCCAAGCTGTCCCCGCCGTCCGATCGCGCAAATCACGCGGACATCGGCCATTGATGCGTCTCCCTCGCCAAAACATTCGCGAGGCGGTTTAGCCTGCTTTCCGGCCGGATGAAAACCCGGCCGCAGGAGGCCTGTCGGCTTTCGCGAAGGATCAGATCGCGGCTTGCGGGGGCGCGACCGTCAATCCGAAGCGAAGCGCGGCGTCCGTCAACGCATGATAGAGGCTGCCGGCAAAGCTGCGCGGAACAGCGCATTCGTAAAATCCGCCATCGAGCGTGCGCCGAAGCTGCACGCTCATGCCGTGGATTTGCGTCATGGCGCAGGCGCCGGGCGCGAAGCCTTGTTCGCCAAGATCAATCGGCGCGAGCTTCGCCAACGTCTCGACGACGCTTCGCCCGGAAAGCTGGAACGTGACGAAGCCATGCGAGACGTCAAACACGGTCGCGCTCTCAAGCGCCGCCGCGGCCAGCGCAGCCCGCCGCTGCGCCCGCCCGTCGCCGCGCGAAATGGCGTGCCAGCGCGAAGGCCCGACCCCGACGAAATCGAAGCCGCCGGCCGCAATCGTTCTCGGCGCGTCGACGGGGGCCGCGCCAAAACTCTTCGCGAGCGACGCCAACAGCTCCGCCACACGGCCGCGGCGCGCCTCGATAATGAAGCGGTCTTCCTCGCCAATCAGTTCGAGGATGACGCCCGGATCGCCCGGCGGCCCGCTGCGGCCGGGATGAAGATAATGGGGGGCGAGATCCAGCGCGAGGCCGGGGAGGGTCAATGAATCAGACACGCGGGCGCTCGCCATTTGGATCGTAGAAACAGGGCGCGACGATCCGCGCCGGACAATCGCCGCCACGGACGGGGTCAAAAATGCGGACCTCCTCGCCGAGCCGGTCGGGACCGCCGGAGACGAAGCCGAGCGCGATGAAGGAGCGCAGCGTCGGCGACCAGGCGGCCGAGCTCAGCCAGCCGAGATCGCTTTCGGCCGAAGGCGCGACGCCCTTTTCAATCACATGCGCCCCCGCCCGCAGGCGATCGTTCGGGTCGAGCGGCGTCAGGCCGACGAGACGCGCGCGTTTGCGATCGTTCAGCGCCGGACGCGCCGAGAGCACGCGGCCGATATGATCCTTGTCCCTTGAAAGCGCGCGGGCGAGTCCGAGATCATAGGCGGTCGTCTGGCCATTGATTTCGGCGCCAGCCGGATGGCCCTTCTCGATGCGCATCACGCCCATCGCCTCGCTGCCATAGGGCGCAATGCCGTAAGCCGCGCCAACCTCCAGAATGCGCCGGAACAACGCGGCGCCGTAGCCGGCCGGGACAGCGACCTCGAAGGCGCGCTCGCCGGAAAAAGAGAGCGCGCACAGCCGCGCCGGAACGCCGTCGCAGATTGTGATCTCAGCCGCCGACATCGGCGGAAAAGTCGTCCGCGTGATCGCGCGCGGCGCATCGACCAGCGCCTGCACGACGGCAGGGGAGCTCGGGCCGGCGATCGCGAGCTGCGCCCAACCATCGGTGACCGCCGCGAGGTTGACGTCAAGCTCCGGCCATAGCGCCTGACGGCAATACAACATGTGGCGGTAGACGGAGGCGGCGTGCGCCGTCGAGGCATAGACGAGGAAATGGTCCGGCGCGAAGCGCGCGATCATCCCGTCGTCCATCATGAAGCCGTCTTCGCGCAGCATGACGAAATAGCCGCAACGTCCTGGCCGGATCGAACTCGCGCGCGTCGCGCAGACCCGGTCAAGAAAGGCGCCCGCGTCCGCGCCCAAGACCTCGATCTTGCCGAGCGTCGAGACATCCGTGACGCCGACGCGGGTGCGCACCGTTTCGACCTCGCGGGCGGCGGTCGCGGCGAGGTCCGCGTCTTCGGGAATAGGGAAATATTGCGGCCGCTTCCACTGGCCGACGTCGACGAAGGGCGCGCCGGCCTCGCTGGAAAGGGCGTGGATCGCCGTTTCCCGCACGGGCCGAAAGGCGCCGCGCCGATGATCGCCGGCGACCGCGCCAAGCGCGATCGGAACCACCGGCGGCCGCGCCAGCGTCACGCCCGTCTCGGGGATGGTGCGCCCGGTCAGTTCGGCCATCATCGCCAGCGCGTCGATATTGGCGGTGCGGCCCTGGTCGGTCGCCATGCCGAGCGTTGTATAGCGCTTCAGATGTTCGACTGAGCGATAGCCTTCGCGATGGGCGAGCACGACGTCGGAGGCCGTGACGTCATGCTGGAGATCGACGAAGATCTTGCCGTCCTTGGCCGGATCTGGCCGCCATGTCGCGAGCGCGCCGGCTGTCGCGGTTTGCGCGACGGTCGGCAGCTTTGGGGCTGGCGCGGCTAAGCCGGCCGCGCCGGCCGCCGCCGCCTGGGCGAAGGTTTCCGCGAGCCCGAATACGCCGGCCGCCGCGCCGACCGGCTCGACGCCTTGAGCCGTGGCGCCCGCGAGGAAGGCGGAAATATCTTCCGACCAGACCGGCTTGCCGCCGAAATGGCTGGCAAGCTGGATCGCGGGATTGAAGCCGCCCGACACCGCCAGCGCGTCGACCTCAAATCGCTTCTGCGCCCCGCCCGCCTCGACGGTGATCGCGCTGAGGCCTTTGGCGCTCTCGGTCCCGACGATCGAGCCCGCAAGCATGACCGGAACCGCCTTCGCCACATCGGCAAAGGCGGCGGGGGCGCTCGCTCGCGTATCGACCAACACAACAGGCGTGAGCCCGGCGCGCAGAAAATCGCGCGCGGTCAGCCAGCCGTCGTCGGTTGACGTGTAGATCGCCATCGCGCGGCCGGCGGCGGCGCCGAAGCGGTTGAGATAGGTCCGCACCGCGGACGACAACATGATCCCCGGCCGGTCATTGTCCGGGAAGGGAAGCGGCCGCTCGGTCGATCCCGCGGCGAGGATCGTGCGCTTTGCGACGATGCGCCAGAAACGCTGCCGCGGCTGGAACGCCGGCGGCTCCGGATAATGATCCGAAACGCGCTCCAGCGCCGCGAAGCAGCCGTCGAAGGCGGCGGCGACAGTGGTGCGAAGCATGATCCGCACGTTCGGCAGCGCGGCCAGTTCGGCCGCGGCGGAGACGGCCCATTCGGGCGCAGGCTTGCCGTCGATGAGCTCTCGATCGGACAAAAGCTGGCCGCCGACGCGGGGCTGGTCTTCACAAAGGATAACGCTCGCGCCCGCCCGCGCGGCGGTCAGCGCCGCCATCAACCCGGCAGGTCCGGCGCCCGCGACCAAGACATCGCAATGGGCGTTCGAGCGTTCATATGTGTCCGGGTCTTCGATCCCGCTGGCGCGGCCAAGGCCCGCCGCTCTCCGGATCACCGGCTCATAAAGCTTCTCCCAGAAGGAGGCTGGCCACATGAATGTCTTGTAGTAAAAGCCGGCCGAAAAGATTGGCTTCAGAAGGCCATTCACCGCCATGGCGTCGAAGGCGAGCGAAGGCCAGCGGTTCTGGCTGCGCGCGACAAGACCGTCATATAATTCGATCGTCGTCGCCTTGACATTCGGCTCGCGCCGCGCGCCCTGGCGCAATTCGACGAGCGCGTTCGGCTCCTCATGGCCGGCCGACAGCACGCCGCGCGGACGATGATATTTGAACGAACGGCCGACGAGACGAACGCCATTGGCGATCAACGCCGAGGCGAGCGTGTCGCCGAAATATCCGCTATAGGCCTTGCCGTCGAAGGTGAATTTCAGCGGACGCGAGCGGTCGATCAGGCCGCCGTCCTTCAACCGGAAGCCGCTCATGATTTTGAGCCTTCCCCGTCGCTTGCGACGAAGGACGCGCTCAAAATCTCATGCGTGCGCGTGTCGCGCTCAACCAGGAGCCAGTTCTGGCAGCCGGAGGCGTGCAGCCAGTGCTCCTTGTGGCGCCCGGCCGGATTGTCGCGGAGGTAGACGGCGTCGACGAAGCCCGCGCGTGATGCGGCGCCGTCGAGATCGCCGGAGGCGTCCGGCCGCGCGCGCGCTTCTCCCTTGACCGCGAACTCGAGAAGATCGCGGGGTCCGCAATAGGGACAGTTGATCAGCATCATCCAGCCTTGTTGATATGCGGCGCAGGCCGCGCTCAATGCAGATTGGGCGTTGCGCCAACGCCCTTTTCGTCAATTATGCGTCCGGTTGCGAAGCGATCGAGCCGGTAGGCGGCCGCGGCGTGATGCGGCTCGCCCTTGGCGATCAGATGCGCGAAACAGAAGCCCGCCGCCGGCGTCGCCTTGAAGCCGCCGTAGCACCAGCCGCCGTTGAAGAACAGCCCTTCGATTGGCGTCGCATCAATGATCGGCGAGCCGTCCATGCTCATATCCATGACGCCGCCCCAGCTGCGCAGAATGCGCAGGCGCCCGAGCATCGGCATCACCGCCATGGCGTTTTCGGCGACGTCGGAAAAGACATGCAGGCTGCCGCGCTGGGCATAGGACGGAAAGGGATCGAGGTCGCCGCCAAAAACCAGACTGCCCTTGTCTGACTGCGAAATGTAGAAATGTCCGGCGCCGAAGGTGACGACGCAATCGATCAGCGGCTTGATGCTTTCCGTGACGAACGCCTGGAGCGCATAGCTTTCGATCGGCAGCCGCATCTCGGCCAGCGCTGCGACTCGCGAGGAATTGCCGGCGACCGACAGGCCGACGCGATTTGCGCCGATGAATCCCTTGGTGGTTTCAACGCCGACGATCTTGCCGCCCTCGCGCCGCAGCCCCGTCGCTTCGCAATTCTCGATGATGTCGACGCCGCGCCGGTCGGCCGCGCGCGCATAGCCCCACACCACGGCGTCATGACGCGCCGTGCCGCCGCGACGCTGCACCAGACCGCCAATAATCGGAAAGCGCGCATTGTCGAAATCCAGATAGGGAGCCATGCCCCTCACCGCTTCGCGGTCGATCAGTTCGGCGTCGACGCCGTGCAGGCGCATGGCGTTGCCGCGGCGGGCGAAGGCGTCGCGCTGCGCATCGCTATGGCAGAGATTGAGCACGCCGCGCTGCGAGACCATCGCATTGTAGTTGAGATCCTGCTCCAGCCCTTCCCAAAGCTTCATGCCAAGCTCGTAGAAGGGGATGTTGCCGGGCAGCAGATAATTCGACCGGATAATGGTCGTGTTGCGCCCGGCGTTGCCGGAGCCGATCCAGCCTTTCTCGATCACCGCGACATTATTTATGCCGAATTCCTTGGCGAGATAATGCGCCGTCGCAAGGCCGTGGCCGCCGCCGCCGACGATCACAACATCATAGGCGGCCTTCGGTTCGGCCTTGCGCCAATGCGGCGTCCAGCCGGTCCCGCCGTTCAGCGCGTTCTTGAGTAGCTGAAAGCCGGAGAATGTCATGCGTCATATCCTGTGCGCGCCTTGCCGGCAGGCGCCGTGGTCCGCGAAAAGCGGACCTGAAGAAGATCATACGCGGCGATCGCCGCCGCGTCCGGTCAGCAGTCGAGCGTCTGCTCGCGCTCCCAATCCGTCAGGTGACGCGTGAAATCCTGCCATTCCTGATGCTTCATCTTGGCGTAGGACGTGACAAACGCTTCGCCAAGGCCCTCCTTGACCACGGGCGAGGATTCAAACAGGCGGAGCGCATCGAGCAGATTCTGCGGCAGCCGTTTCGCGCCGTTGCATTTATGCGGCTCCGCGTACATATCGAAATCGGACCGCTCGCCGGGATGCCGGTTGGTCTTCAGCCCGTCGAGGCCCGCGACCAGGATCGCCGCCTGCAGCAAATAGGGATTGGCCGATCCGTCGGCGAGGCGGAACTCGAAGCGCCCGCCTTCCGGAATGCGGATCATATGCGTGCGATTGTTGCCGGTGTAGGTGACCGAGGCCGGCGCCCAGGTCGCCCCTGACACGGTGCGCGGAGCGCTGAGCCGCTTGTAGGAATTGATGGTCGGATTGGTGAGCGCGCAGAGCGCGTCGGCGTGGGCCATGAGGCCGCCAAGGAAACGATAGCCAAGCTCGGAGACGCCGAGCTCGCCTTTTTCGTCCTCGAAGGCGTTGTCCTCGCCGCGCCAGAGCGAGACATGGGAGTGGCAGCCCGATCCCGTCAGGGCGGCGAAGGGCTTCGGCATGAAGGTGGCGCGCATGCCGTGCTTTTCGGCCAGCGACTTCACCATATATTTGAAAAAGGCGTGGCGGTCGGCGGTCTTCAGCGCCTCGTCATATTCCCAGTTCATTTCGAACTGGCCGTTGGCGTCTTCATGGTCGCTCTGGTAGGGATTCCAGCCGAGCTCCTCCATGGCTTCGGAGATCTCGGTGATGACGTCGTAGCGGCGCATCAGCGCGAGTTGGTCGTAGCAGGATTTCGTCTGATTGTCGGCGCCGTCGGCGATGCGCGTGCCATCCGGCGCGAGCAGGAAAAACTCGCATTCGACGCCGGCGCGCATCTCATAGCCAAGTTCGCCGAGCTTGCCGGTCAGGCTCTTTAAAACCCCGCGCGGCGCCTGCTCGACCGGCTTGCCGTCCATATAGAGATCGGCGGCGAGCCAGGCGACGTCGCGCTTCCACGGCAGCTGAATCAAGCTCGCGGGATCGGGCACGGCAAACAAATCGGGCATGGCGGGCGTCATATCAAGCCATGTCGCAAAGCCCGCAAAGCCCGCGCCGTCGCGGGCCATTTTGTCGATCGCCCGGGCCGGCACCAGCTTGGCGCGCATCGTGCCGAACAGATCGGTGTAGGAAACGAGAAAATTCTTGACGCCACACTCTTTGGCGATTTCGGATAAGGATGCCGACATGATCATTCCGCCCTATTGACGCGCGCTTTGTTGCCGCAGATGGCCGCTGTTTGAAAGACTCAACCCACGGGGCTTCCCGGAATCCATGACGTTCCGGCCAGCGGAACGCCGGCCATCGCCGCCGCCTCCACCGTCAGCGCGACGAGATCTTCGGGTTCGAGATTATGCACATGGCTCTTGCCGCACGCGCGGGCGATGGTCTGAGCCTCGAGCGTCAACACCGAAAGGTAGTTTGCAAGGCGCCGCCCCGCCGCGACGGGGTCTAGCCGCTTCGCGAGCTCGGGATCCTGCGTCGTGATGCCGGCGGGATCGCGGCCTTCATGCCAATCATCATAGGCTCCGGCCGTCGTGCCGAGCGCCTGATATTCGGCTTCAAACCGTGGGTCGTTGTCGCCGAGCGCGATCAGCGCCGCAGTGCCGATCGAGGCGACGTCGGCGCCGAGGGCCAAGGCCTTGGCGACGTCTGCGCCGTTGCGGATGCCGCCCGAGACGATGAGCTGCACCTTGCGATGCATGCCAAGGTCCTGCAACGCCTGCACGGCGGGCCGGATCGCCGCGAGAATCGGAATGCCGACATGCTCGATGAAGACTTCCTGCGTCGCCGCCGTGCCGCCCTGCATGCCGTCGAGCACGATGACGTCGGCGCCCGCCTTCACCGCCAGCGCGGTGTCATAATAGGGCCGCGAAGCGCCGACCTTGACATAGATCGGCTTCTCCCAATCGGTGATTTCGCGCAGCTCCTCGATCTTGATTTCGAGATCGTCCGGGCCGGTCCAGTCGGGATGGCGGCAGGAGGAGCGCTGGTCGATGCCTTCCGGCAGCGTGCGCATCGCGGCGACGCGCTTGGAGATTTTCTGACCGAGCAGCATGCCGCCGCCGCCGGGCTTGGCGCCCTGGCCGACCACGACCTCGATGGCGTCAGCGCGACGGAGATCGTCAGGGTTCATGCCATAGCGCGAGGGCAGATATTGATAGACGAGGATCGACGAATGGCCGCGCTCTTCCTGCGTCATGCCGCCGTCGCCCGTTGTCGTCGAGGTGCCGACCGCGGACGCGCCGCGTCCGAGCGCTTCCTTGGCCTGCGCCGACAGCGAACCAAAGCTCATGCCCGCGATGGTGACGGGAATTTTCAGCTCGATCGGCTTCTTGGCGAAACGCGCGCCGAGCACGACCGACGTGCCGCATTTTTCCCGATATCCTTCCAGCGGATAGCGCGAGATCGAGGCGCCGAGAAAAAGCAGATCGTCGAAATGCGGGACCTTGCGCTTGGCGCCGCCGCCGCGAACATCATAGATGCCGGTCGCCGCCGCGCGGCGGATTTCGGACGCCGTCTGCGGATCGAATGTCGCCGAAAAACGCGGCAGGGTCGGGGGGACGCGAATCTGGTCGTTCATCAATAGGCCCCCGCATTGTCGACGTGGAAATGATACAAGGCGCGCGCCGAGCCGTAACGCCTGAAGTCGCTGATATCGACCTCGCCCGCGGCGCCCGCGCGCTTCAGTCTTTCGTAAAGCTCCGCGCGATGGACATCCTCCATCGGCTTTTCGATGCAGTCGGCGCCAAGGCTCTGGACCGAGCCGCGAACATAGAGTTTCGCCTCATAGATCGAGTCGCCAAGCGCCTCGCCGGCGTCGCCGAAGACCGTGAGCGTTCCGGCCTGCGCCATGAAGGCGGACATCGGACCGATCGAGCCTTTGACGAGAATATCGACGCCCTTCATCGAAATGCCGCAGCGCCCGGAGGCGTTGCCCTCGATCACGATGGCGCCGCCATGCGCGGTCGCCCCGGCGGCCTGGCTGACGTCGCCTTTCACATAGATGAGGCCCGACATCATATTCTCGCCCAGGCCAAGGCCGGCGTTGCCGTTGACGATGACGGTCGCCTGCTTGTTCATGCCAGCGCAATAATAGCCCACGTCGCCGTCGATCTCTATGGTCACATCGGCGTCGACGCCCGCCGCGATGGCGTGAACGCCGCGCGGATTGAGGACGCGCCAGCGCGGCAGATTGCCCCCCTCCCTGACCCTGTGCAGGAGCTGGTTGAGTTCACGCACGGAGCTCGAGGCGAGGTCGAAGATTTTCGCAGGAGCTTCCGTGGTCATGCTGCGCGATCCCAGAAATAGACAGTGGCGGGGTTGGGCTCGAAAATTCGGGCGCGCTCGATCCCGGGCAAAGCGCTGAGCGCGCGATATTCAGTGCCGAAGGCGACATATTGATCGGTCTCGGCCATGACGGCGTGCTTGCAGCCGATCGGATCGCGCAACACGCCAAAGCCCGTGTCGGTGCCGACGACAAAAGTATAGAAACCGTCGAGCTCCTTGAGCGAGGCTTCGAGCGCTTCGCCAAGGCTGTCGCCCTCGCGGATGCGCCAAGACAGATAGCCGGCGGCGACTTCGCTGTCGTTTTCAGTGGCGAAGGAAACGCCCTCGCGCGAAAGGCGCCGCCGCATCAGATTGTGGTTCGACAGCGAGCCATTGTGCACGAGGCACTGGTCCTTGCCCGTCGAAAAGGGATGCGCGCCGGCTGTGGTCACAGCCGATTCCGTCGCCATCCGCGTATGGCCGACGCCATGGGTGCCGGACATTCCAGCAAGATCGAACCGCCGCGCCACATCGGCGGGAAGGCCGACTTCCTTGTAGAGCTCCATGTGGGCGCCAACCGAGCTCACGGTCAGCTGCGGCGCGAGCGCCTTGATCGCGGCGAGCGTGCGCTGTTCGCCCGAACTCGGAGCGGCGAGCACGAGATGGGTGCCGCGCTGGGTGATTTCGAGGTCAAAATCGAGCGCGGCGCTGAGCTCGGCCGCGAAAAGCGCGACGTCGAAATCGGCGGGGGCGCGGAGAGTGATCTTGGTCACGTCCGGCGCGCCTTCGCCATAGATCGCAAAGCCCGCGCTATCGGGGCCGCGAGCCGTCATGGTTTCGAGCATGACGGCCAAATGCCTGCCGAGTTCCGGCTCCAGCGCCGGGTCTTTCAGAAACAATCCAACTATGCCGCACATGGCCCGAATGACTCCCCGTCATGTTTCTTATGAAGAAACTAGCGATCCTAGTAGGAAACAGCAAGTGATATTTTGACGGGTTTGAAAAATTATCATCGGGTGGGAGAGGCGGCGCGAATGGGGCTACCCCCAAAGGCTACCCGGAACGAGAAAAAGTCTTTTCCAGATAGAATCGCGCAAATTTTTGCGAAAAAATTCATGGGTCGGCCGCGTTCCGACGAAAACTCAGCAGATTTGCGGGAAAAACATCGCATCGGGTCGATTTTCCGATTTTGCTTGACAACGACCCCAGAGCGCAATCTCTTTCGTAAAAAGAAATAACAATTCTTAAAAAGAACAGGAGAGGAAAATGTCCCATCACGACCCGCGCGTGGACGGAATGTTCAGGCGCGACTCCATCGCGGCGCTCGGCGCGCTCGCTCTCGTCTGGGCGCTTTACGCCTTCATCTATTACACCATGGATGGCGTCTTTGCCGAACTGGGGCTGAACGGGCTGATGAGCATCCTCGCCCTCTGCGTGCTGCTGCTCAATTTCGTCGCCGTCATCGCCATGATCCGGCACTACAGCGAAGACAGGACCGCGATCTATAGCCGCGACCTCTATTATCTCGACCTTCTGCGCTCGAACCGCGCTGGAGGCCGCTGATGGCTTACGAACCCCCCAAACAATCCACCGCCGGGCAGATCTTTGACGCTCTGCTGATGAT
This sequence comes from Methylocella silvestris BL2, assembly GCF_000021745.1. Taxonomy (NCBI): domain Bacteria; kingdom Pseudomonadati; phylum Pseudomonadota; class Alphaproteobacteria; order Hyphomicrobiales; family Beijerinckiaceae; genus Methylocella; species Methylocella silvestris. Next base: position 2,877,334 of record NC_011666.1, on the reverse strand, counting down.
GGCCCTCGTCATTGTGACGCTCTATCTGCCGTTGCTTCTCGGGCTCGCCGGCGGCGGCACGACGACGATAGCCGTCAATCCGGAAAGCTGGACGACGCTCGGACAGAACGCCGTGATGGCGGGACAATGGGAGAAGCTCGGCTTCACGCCCGCCACGGCGGCGCCGATCATCGGCGCGCGCTTCGACTATGTCGTCAACTGGAGCACGCTGGCCCTCTCCTTCGCGGTCGTAATCGCCTATTTCGTCGTTCTCATCAAAATTTCCGAGCGCCAGTACAGGGACGTCATCGCTGAACGCTTTGGCGAGCGACGGGTCCGTGACTAAAGCGCGCCGCCCGGAGAGGCCTTCGGAAAAATCCCCACGACAACCACGCTCAAAGAAAAAAATCGGGAGGACCGCATGATCGCGCTGTTCAATATCGCGGCCTGGGGCTTGTCCGGGCTGCTCACGGCCTGGATGCTCTTTGACCTCATACGCGTCAACAAGCGTTACGAGGAAGATTATCTTTTGTCGTCGCAGGAAGGCGAAATCGTCGACACCCTGGTCGCTGAGCAGGCGGAGGGACTTCTATGAATCGTCCCGAGATCTCCGCCGCGAAGGCCGCGACGGCCTTCGCTCCGCCAGCCGGCGCAAAGGTCGCGCTGTCGCGCGTGCTCGGCCCCGGCCATGTCTGGGCGCTTGGCGTCGGCATCGTCCTCGTTGGCGAATTCATGGGTTGGAATTTTGCCGTCGGGAAGGGCGGCGCCGTAGCCGCCCTCACCGCCTGCTGGCTCGCCGGAATCCTCTACACCTGCGTCGCCATGATCGATTCGGAGATCACCTCGACGGTCGCCGCCGCCGGCGGCCAATATGCGCAGGCAAAGCACATTATCGGGCCATTGATGGCCTTCAACGTCGGCCTCTACCTCGTCATGGCCTATACGATGCTGGAGGTGTCGAACGCCATCGTCGCGGGCGATTTGTTGCAGTCCTTCGCGACCGACCTCGGCGTCGCCGGCGCCGTCGATAAACAGGCGGTCATTGTTCTGACCATCGTCATTCTGGCCTGGTTCAACTATCGCGGCGTGCTGGCGACGCTGACTTTGAACCTCATCATCACCGCCGCCGCATTCGTCTCGATCGTGGCGCTCTTCTTTTATATCAGGCCGTGGTCGGGCGAGCAGACCGAGCGCTTGCACGCTCTGCTGACGGGCTTGCCCTATGGTTCGCTCGGCATTCTCGCCGCGCTGCATTTCGGTCTGTGGTTCTATCTCGGCATCGAGGGGACGACTCAGGCCGCCGAAGAAGTGCGCTCTCCCGCGCGCTCGCTGCCGCTCGGCACGCTCACCGGCATGATGACGCTTCTGATCGCCGCGACGATGACCTGGTATATCGGCGCGGGGTTGATGCCCTGGGAATATCTCGGCCAGTCGATCACGCCGCTTTATGACGCGGCGAAATTGACCGGCAACAGCTATCTGGAGATCTTCCTGTTCTTCGGCACGCTGTTCGCAACCTTCGCGTCAGCAAACGGCTGCATCAACGACGCCTCGCGCGCCTGGTTCGCGATGGGCCGCGACCGCTACATGCCGATCTGGTTCGGCGCGGTGCATCCGAAATATCGCACGCCCTACCGCTCGATCGTGTTCTTCGTGCCGATCGCCATTCTGTTCGCCGTCTCGACGCCGCTCGACCAGACGATCACTTTCTCGATCCTGTCCGGCCTGCTCGGCTATACGCTGATGGCGATCAGCATCATCCTGTTCCGCCGCAAATGGCCGCTCAAAAGCATCGATCGCGGTTATGTGCATCCGCTGCATCCCTTTCCTTCGCTGCTGTTGATGACGCTGTGCTGCCTTGCCTATTTCGCGGTCTATCTCGGCTACGGCACGCAGCTTCTGGCGATGATGGCCTTCTACATCGTGGCCTCGGCCTGGTTTGTCCTGCATCGCTACAAATATGTGCGGCGCGGCGACCAGTTCACGATGCCCTGGCCGCGCCCGCAGGGCTATTGAGCAAGATGAGTCCGCGCGTTTCGGCGCGCGGGCTTTCCGCAAGAGGCTGGAGCCGCGCACTCATGGAGCATATCTTCGAAACGGGCGGCGAGAACGCGCTTGCGTCTGTCCTCGGCCGGCTCAGGAGGCGATTTGGCGCGGAGGCGGCGCGACGCAAAGCGCTCCTGTTGGATTGCGTCGCGCTTTTCGACGAGGCTGAGATCGGCGTGGGGCCCGACGGATGGGCGGCCCTGCGCGGCGTGGTCGGCGGTCGCGCCATCTCTGTTTCGCTGATGTCCGAGAGCATCGCCTGGCGCCGGCTGCCGCAGCTCTGGCTCACTGTCACCCTTGCGTGCGATCTGCCCGTCGGCGGCGTGCTCGACATCGTGCGCAGATCGGCCAATGTCGAATTTTACTCCCCCGCGGCGGACTTGCCGCTGCGCTTGTCGGTCCCGCCGCAATGGCCGCAGGACACGCTGATCAAAGGACGCGGCGACGGCGCGGCGCAAACGCTGAGCCGTCTCGCCGAGCCGCTGGCAGGGCTTTTGTCCGACCCGCGCGTCAAGGAGATGCTTGTCACGCCAAGAGGCGCGAGGCTTGTCTATCGGCTACGCGAGGGAGCCAGGGGAGCCTATCTTCTCCTGCGCCAGAGCCGCTTCGATCTTGAGCGCCTTGCGCCGGAGGAATTGTCCGCCTTGATCCGGTCGCTCGCGCAAATCGTCGATTGTCTCCTTGTCCTTCCGGCGCCAGAAAGGATCGCTGAAGCTCATGCGCTTTGACCATTTGAACAGCCGCTTGATCCTCGCAGTCGCCATCGTCCTGCCGGGCGTCGGCCATGTGCTCGCGGGGCGTCCGGGACGCGGGCTCGGCTTTGCGTTCTTCACCTTGGTCTTCGCCTGGCTCACCACGAAATTCGCGGCCCCCGACGCCAGCGTCCTCGGGCGCTACGCCGGCGGATTTTTTGTCTGGGCGCTGTCGGTGACGGACGCGTACCGCATCGCGCGGCTCGACGAGGTTCGGGCCATGCTCAAGCCGTAAAATCGGGAAAAGAAGCCCGGCAGCTAATCCAGCGGATAGATGATGATCGAGAGATAGGTCATCGGCAGCTGGGTCAGCTCTTCGGGCCCATGCGGCGCGCCGGCGTCGAAAAACAGCGTGTCGCCCGGCTCCAGCGCATAGCTTCGGTCGGCGTGACGATAGAGCACTTTTCCGGTCAGCATATAGATGAGTTCGATGCCGGCGTGCTGGAACGAGGCGTAGGGCCGCGCCTCCTCGGACAGCGTAATCAGATAGGGCTCGACCATGACGTCCTTGCCGAGCGAATGGCCGAGCAACTGATAATGATGGCCAGCCTTGGTGCCGCGCCGTTCGATGTTGACGCCGCGGCCGGCTTTGACGAAGGAGCAGTCGTGATGCTCCTCAAAGGGCGTGAAGAAGGACGACAGCGGCTGATTGAGCGCGCGCGCCAGCGATTGAAGGGTCGAGAGCGAGGGCGAGATCTGGCCATTTTCGATCTTGGACAGCATGCCGGTCGAAAGCCCCGCCGCCGCCGCGAGTTCGCCGCCGGTGATGTCGAGCCGCTTGCGGTGCATGCGGATCTGCGCCCCGATCGCCTCCTCGAGCGTGCGCTCCGCGACATGTGGCGCGCTCGACCCTGTTTCAAGCGTTTCTTCAGGCCGCGCTTTTCCGGAACTGGTCACGAAAGGCTCCGTCATGGCAAAAACCGCCGCGGGGCGGTTCATCGGGAAAGACAACTTTGTGCATAGCACAACACGACAGGCAAGGAGGCCGATGATTTATCGCTTCGCGCGGACGTTTTAGGCGCGAATTTCGCCGCAAATTGGGGCGACCCGTCGCGCTGCCCCGCTTAAGCCTTAAGTCGTAAAATCCCGCGCCGCTGGCCTGCAGCGGGCCGTCGCCTCGTCTCCGCTGCGACGTCGAGGAGATTCTTCTACCCTCCAAAAGGCGATAATCCATCTATATTTCAATATCTTGCTCAACACTCTGAGCGACATTCAGGCGGCCGTAACCCGCAACCGCAACGCGCTGGCGGCGCGGATCCATCCGCGCTGATTTGGCGCCGCAGAGGATTGCGCAAGAAATGCCGATGGAGCAATGTGTGGCGCCAAGTCGAAACAATAAGGCGCCTCAAACGGCGCCGTAAAAGGGGGCCACGTCTCATGGCTGTGCAGGGATACGAATCCATCCAGCGCAATCCAAAATACATAGAGCTTGTCAAAACCCGGTCTTCATTCGGCTGGACGCTCGCGGCGATCATGCTCGCCATCTATTTCGGATTCATTCTGCTGATCGCCTACGCGCCGAAATTTCTCGGCACGCCGATCGGCACGGGCGTCATGACCATCGGCATTCCGATCGGCCTCGCCGTGATCATCTCCGCATTTGTCCTGGTCGGAATCTATGTGCTGCGCGCAAACGCCACCTATGACGGACTGATCCGCGACATTGTTGAGGAGTCCCGCTGATGATCCGCCTCAACACAATCGTCCCCGCCGCGGCGCTCGCCGTGCTTCCAGCCGCCGCCTTCGCCGCCGGAGATCTCTCGGGCGGAACCCAGCAGGCCACCAATTGGCAAGCCATTTTTATGTTCCTCGCCTTCGTGCTGCTGACGCTCGGCATCACCTATTGGGCGGCCAAGCGGACGAAATCGGCGGCTCAGTTCTATTCGGCCGGCGGCGGCATCACCGGCTTCCAGAACGGCATCGCAATCGCGGGCGACTATATGTCCGCGGCCTCCTTCCTCGGCATCTCCGGCCTCGTCTATCTGTCGGGCTATGACGGCCTGATCTATTCCGTCGGCTTTCTCGTCGGCTGGCCCATCGTCACCTTCCTGATCGCTGAACCGCTGCGCAACCTCGGCAAATACACCTTCGCCGACGTCGCCTCCTTCCGGCTCGGCCAGACGCCGATCCGCATTCTCGCCGCCTGCGGCTCGCTCGTCACCGTCGCCTTCTATCTGATCGCCCAGATGGTTGGAGCCGGCAAGCTGATCCAGATCCTGTTCGGCCTCGACTATTGGATCGCGGTCGTCATCGTCGGCGCCTTGATGATCATCTACGTCACCTTCGGCGGCATGCTGGCGACGACCTGGGTGCAAATCATCAAGGCCGTGCTGCTGCTGTTCGGCGCGACCTTCATGGCGCTGGCGGTGCTCTGGCACTTCGGCTTCAGCCTCGAGGCGATGTTCGCCAAGGCGGTCGAAGTGCATCCGAAGCATCTCGCCATCATGGAGCCCGGAAGCCTCGTCACAAACCCGATCTCGGCGATTTCGCTTGGCGTCGCGCTGATCTTCGGCACCGCCGGCCTGCCGCATATTCTGATGCGCTTCTTCACCGTGTCAGACGCCAAGGCCGCGCGTAAATCGGTGTTCTACGCCACCGGCTTCATCGGTTATTTCTACATCCTGACCTTCATCATTGGCTTTGGCGCCATTACGCTCGTTTCGACCAACCCGATGTTCCTCGATGAGGCGATCGTGGCGGCGAAGGGTCCGATCGCGGCGATCAAGGGCGGCTCGAATATGGCGGCGGTGCATCTCGCCGAAGCCGTTGGCGGCAACCTCTTCCTCGGCTTCATCTCCGCGGTCGCCTTCGCCACCATCCTCGCCGTCGTCTCCGGGCTCGCCCTCGCAGGCGCTTCGGCGATCAGCCACGATCTCTACGCGACCGTGGTCAAGGCCGGCAGGGCCAACGAACAGGACGAAATGCGCGTGTCGAAGATCGCCACGATCTGCCTTGGCCTTCTCGCCATCGTGCTCGGCATCGTGTTTGAGAAACAGAACGTCGCCTTCATGGTCGGCCTCGCTTTCTGCATCGCCGCCTCGTGCAACTTCCCTGTCTTGTTGCTGTCGATGTTCTGGCGCGGCCTCACCACCCGCGGCGCGCTCATCGGCGGTTTCCTGGGGCTGTTCTCGGCGGTGATCATGGTCGTGCTCTCGCCCGCCGTGTGGGAGGTGACGCTCGGCAATCCAAAGGGAACGGCGCCGTTTCCTTATGAAAACCCGGCGCTGTTCTCGATGAGCCTCGCCTTCGTCTCCATCTGGCTGATCTCGCTGCTTGACAATTCAAAGCGGGCGCAGCTCGACCGCGCCGGCTTCGACGCGCAATTCGTCCGCTGCCAGACCGGCATCGGCGCCACCGGCGCCTCGGCGCACTAAATCAAGAGACACCCGGGCGCGGATCACGCCAAGTCCGCGCCCGGAGCTTTCAGGCGATGCCAAACGCCTTCGACAACACCAATCCGCCCTTCGACCGGCTAAGCCCGCAGGAACTCGAGACCCTGCGCCGCGCCCTCGATATCGCCTATTTCCGGCCGGGCGAAGTCATCATCAAGGAGGGCGCGCCGCCGGACGCCCTCTATGTGGTGATCAAGGGGGTCGTCGAGGAGCGCTCCGGCGACGAACTCGTCGCTCTTCTCGAGACGAATGATTTCTTTGACAGCCGCGGCCTGATCCAGGGCCACAGCGGACATGGTTTTTTCGCGCGGGACGAGGCGCTGCTCTATCTCCTTCCAAAGGCTATCGCGCTCGATCTCGTCAAGGCCAACCCCCGCTTCGCCGCTTTTTTCTACCTCGAAATTTCGCACAAGCTCGACGCCATCGCGCGCGAAGAAGAAGAGACGACCGTCGGCGCCCTGATGCGCGCCCGCGTCGGCGACATGAATTTGCAGCCGGCGCATTTCATCGACGCCGCCGACTCGATTGAGACCGCCGGCCATCGCATGCGCGAGATCAATTCCAACGCCCTGTTCGTCCGCGACGGCGATCGCATCGGCATCATCACCGGCATGAATCTGTCGAAGGCCGTCGTGCTGAAGCGCATGCCCATTGCGGCGCCCGTCGGCCCGGTGACGCATTTCGATCTCGTCGCGCTCGACAAGCAGGATTTCGTCTATGCGGCGCTGATCCTGATGACGAAGACCAACAAGCGCCGCGTCGCCGTGCGCGATGGCGGCGCCTATGTCGGCATTCTCGAGGATATCGAGCTTTTGAGCTTCGTCGCCGGCAATGCCCAGCTGGTCGCCGGCCGCATCGACCGCGCCAACGGCATGCCCGATCTCGTCATCGCCGCGCGCGAGATCGGCGATCAGGTCCGCCTGCTGCGCCGGCAGGGCGTCAAGATCGCCGTCGTCGCCGAGATCGTCTCGGACCTCAACCGGCGGCTATTTTCAAAGCTTTTCGAATTTCTCGCGCCGCCGTCGATCCGGGCCGGAGCCTGCCTCATCGTCATGGGCAGCGAGGGACGCGGCGAGCAGACCGTGCGCACCGATCAGGACAATGCGCTGATCCTGGCGCGGCCGGTCGATGAGGCCGACCTTGACGCGTTCCGCCGCGATTTCACGGCGGCGCTGGAAAGCTTCGGCTTCGCGCCCTGCCCGGGAAACGTCATGGTCCGCAATCCGATGTGGTCGCAACCGCTCGACGCCTATCTCGGCGCCTTCCGCCGCTGGATCGCGATCCCGGACGAGAACGCGCATATGAATGTCGCGATTTTTTACGACGCCGACGCCGTCGCCGGAGACGCCTCCCTGCTAGCTGAAGCGAAAACCGCGCTGATCGGCGAGGCGCGGCAGTCGAGCGCCTATCTGTCGCATTTCGCCAGAGCCACGGAAGCCTTTCCGATGCCGATCGGCTTTTTCAACAATCTCCTGACGCTCGATGGAAGCGGCGACGCCGTCGACCTGAAGAAGGGCGGCATTTTTCCCATCGTGCATGGCGTGCGCAGTCTCGCGCTGGAGCGCGGGCTCGTCGAGACCGGCACGGCGCAGCGGATCCAGCGCCTCGTCGAGCTTGGCGCGCTCAGCCGCGATTTCGGACGCGAGCTGACGCAATCGCTCTATTTTCTGATGACCTTGCGGCTCGATGCGCAGCTCGCCGCAGAGCTCGCCAGGACCTCCGCGCAATCCGCGCTGGTGCGTCCCGCGGAGCTGTCAAGCCTGCAGCGCGACTTGTTGCGCGACGCTTTTCAAGTCGTGAAGCAGTTTCGCGAGATCGTGCGCCGCCACTTCAATCTCGGCATGTTCTAAGATGATCCCGCGCGCGCTGAAGCGGCTGTTCCATCAAATCAGCATCGGCGATCAATCCTACCGCTTCATGTTCAAGCCAGGGCCGAAGGACGAGGCCGTCGCCTTCGACTGCGAGACCACCGGGCTCGATCCGCGGCGCGACGACATCATCACCATCGCCGCCGTCAAGATTCGCGGCAACCGCATCCTGACCAGCGAGCGCTTCGAGGCCGTGATCCGGCCCGAAGCGCGCATGAACGCCGAAGCGATTAAGGTGCACCGGCTGCGTGAGGCCGACGTCGAGGCCGGCAAGCGCATCGAAAAGATCATGCCGCAGTTTTTGCATTTCATCGGCGGACGGCCGCTGATCGGCTATTATCTCGAATTCGACGTCAGGATGATCGACAAATATCTGCTCGGCCTGCTCGGCATTGAGCTGCCCAATCCGCTGATCGAGGTTTCAAATCTCTACTACGAGCGCAAATATGGCGATGCGCCGCCGGGCGCGACGATCGATCTTTCCTTTGCGGCGATTCTGAAGGATCTCGATCTGCCGATGCTCGACCAGCATGACGCCTTCAACGACGCGCTGATGACGGCCATGATCTACATCAAATTGCGCGACATGAAAGAGCGCGGCGTCCGCATTCCCCGCCCGCGCCAGGGCAGCGCGCCACAGACGGTCGGGTAGACGTCGCGAGGGCTGCGTTTTCGGATTGATGCAATCCGGATTCTCTACGCTGCCGGCGCACGATGTTGGCGAGCTTTCGCCGCCAACGTCGCTTGTCGATGGGCATCCTCGCCGGGTGTTGTGTTATGGCTTGTTGAAGCAGTTGCCGTAGTATGTGGCGGTGCCGGGCCAGTCGGAAAAGATGCCGAGGATGCCGACCTTCGACGACAGCACGTCGAGCACATTATAGTAGTCGCCCGGGCCCTTGATGACGCTTGAGACGCTCTGGTAGTAATAGCCGCCGCCGTCGGTCAGGGGTCCCGAACGCTCCAGCGACCAGGGGATGATCTTGAAGCCATTCTGCTTGATGGCGTTGGCGTAGGCGGACGGGACGATCTTGCCGCTGCCGTCGAGCGCGATCAGCGCCCAGATCGGCGGGGCGACGATCTGCACGCCCTTGGCGCGCATGCCAGGCAGCGCGGCGATGGCGGGCGGCAGATCGGCCGGAACATCGGTCTCGGCCAACGCCACAGCCTGTTTGCCAAACGCCGGTTCGTTCTTGATCCAATAGTAGATGTCGTTGATGTTGAACGATTGCGCCCACACGCGCTTCGGCGAGACGCCCGCAGCCTTATACGCATCGATCATTTTCTGCGCGTATTTTTCCTGCGTAAAGTCGCCCTGGTAGGGCATCGGCACGCGCGCCTCCTTCAGCTCGGGCGTCATATTCACGCCGAAACTGTTCATCAGCGCGATATGCTCCTTGAGCGTCACGAGCGTTCCGGTCGCCGAATAGGCCTCGGTGCGCCAGCTCGGCGTCCCGTTCTGATATTCTTCCGGCGTCGTCGCATTCGGGTTGAACCCGTCCATCTTGCCCTTGAGCAACCTGAACTCGGCGAGGGTGATGTCGCTGGTGCAGCAGGTGGCTGACGCTGGCGTCCCCCCATTCGCCGGCGTGAACGGCTGCGTGCATTTCGCCGCAAGCGCCGGAATCGTCAGAATGTTGGTCGTCGTGTGAAGATCGCATTGGTCATGACGGCAGACGAGTTCGCGGTCCTTCGTAAAGGTCACATCGCATTCGATGATGCCTGCGCCCATGCGCGCCGCCGCCTGATAGCCTTCCACCGTATGCTCGGGAAACTGCATCGGAGCGCCGCGATGCGAGATGGAAAACCGCGTCCGCGTCAGATGCTTCTCCGAGCAAGCCTTGAGCTTGCTCTTCAGCGGACCATTCTGAAGCTGGTCGACGAGATAATAAGGGCGCGGGCCAACCTGCACGTTCAGCGGCTTGCTGAAACCGGCGCTGTTGGATTCAACCAGCTCGTCGAACGCTGCGGCGTCGCCCATCGGCAAAGCCAAAGCGGCCAGCAGCGCCGTCGCGAGCAGCTGGCGTTGTCTTTTAAGCATCATGTAGATTCCCCCCCCCCGGGTCTATGAACGAGGCAATGCGACGCCGGCCCTCTGGCCCCCGCCAGCCAAGCCGATGCGCGCTGCAACCAATGGATAGCGCCGACGCGCCCACCCGCGCCGACGCCAACAGACGCGCCCCTATCTAATGATCTTGCGTGAACGGCTTGTGACGACGCCAACACTTGCGGGGTTAGCGAAGCGCAGGCGCCCGCGGAGGGCGCGCGACATGCGACGGGATGGTAGAGGACGCGCCGCCGCAGCTCTACCGCGGCGCGGGGTCGAGCAGCCAGACGGCGGCTGCGGCCGAGAGCGGCCGCGAGCGCCGCGTCGCCTCATCCGTCAGCACGATCACGCTCTCGGCTGTCGCGGCGCATCGTCCATGTTGGAACAGTCCTTGTTCGAGCTTCATCGAACTGCGCCCGACTGAGGCGACGCGCGTTGCGATCACAACCTCGCCCGGCCATGTGATTTCGGATTTAAAATCGATCACGAGCCGCGCGATGACCAGCGCGGTCCCGGGCTCCAGAACAGGCGAGGCGGCGGACAGGAGCGCCTCGACCCGACCGAGTTCGAGAAAGGTCGCGAACACCGCATTGTTGACGTGGCCCTGGCGATCGGTGTCGCCGTAGCGGATCTTGTCCGACGTCCGGAAGGCGTAATGTTCGAGCTGGACGTCCTCAGTCATGCGGACGATCCTCTTAAGGCTGATGGCGTGGAGCGGATCGAGCGAGGCCGCCAAAAGCGTCAAGCAGGCGGTCGCGCCAGGCGAACACGACATCCCTGTCCTCAAGCAATTCGACGAGGCTGACGCAGCGCGCCCACATGAACATGCCGAACACGCAATAATCGGCATAGGCGGGCGCCTCGCCGGATAAAAAGGGCTGATGCTTCAGGGTCTCGCGGAGCGGGGCGAGAACGCGTTGCAAATTCGAAAGATGCGTCGGCCGGTCGGCGACGACGTCCTCCAGACTTTGCCCATATCTTATCTCGCGGGACGCGCGAAAATAGACTCTGTCGGCGTCGCCGAGACGGTCATGGATATCACGCAGGATAATGCGGCCGATCGCCGGCGAAAGCGCGCCGTCGGCCCAGCTGTTGATGAAGCGGACGGGCGCAATGGCGTCCGCGGCGCCAAACAGCGACGGCGCATCCGGAAAACGCTCGTCGAGATAAAGCGCGATGCGCCATGAATCGGCAATGGTTTCAGCGCCGTTGACGAGCACCGGCACACGGCTTTGGCCCGAAAAGGCGAGCGCCTCCGTCTCCGTAAAACGCCACGGCAGGCGCAGCGCGTCGAGCCTCTTATGCGCCAGCGCCATCCGGGTCTTCCAGCAATGCGGGCTGAATCGCAGAGCGGGATCGGCCGCCGCCAGCTCATAGAGCGTGAGTGTGGTTGCTGCAGAATTCACTCGCTCGTCCTGACTTTCGAGATTTGCCGCGCGCGCCTCGCCGCGCCCGCTACCATTCTTTCTCGGCGCCGACGCCGACCGAGACCGCCCCCGTCGCGTCGATCACGCCGCGCGCCTTGAACGCCTTCCAGATATTGACGGTCATGCCAACGCCGGTCTGTTGCGGGGTCGCGCCGGTCTGCACGCCGAGACTGACGCGATCGCCAAGGAAATTGGACAGCGGATTGCTCGAATCCCCCGCCCCGAGCCCAAGCGAGCGGCGCAACCCTTCGAGCGCGTCATTGCCGCCCGTATAGATTGCGACCGCCTGCGCCAGAGCCAGCGCCTGCGTCGGCGAGAGCTGGCCCGAGGGCGAACCGAACAGCAGCCGCGAGATGACTTCATCCTGCGGCAGGTCGGGGCTCGAGGTGAAGGCGAAGACAGGATCGGCCGGATCGCCGGTGATCGCGACGCTGATCGAGGCGCCGCCGGTTTGCGTCGTCGCCAGAAAGTCGAGCGTTGGCGAGAGATCGCCGGCGAAGGTGAGGTTCGCCCGCGTAAAATCGAGATCGGCGGTCAGCACTTTCAAATGACCGTTCACCAGATTGAAGGCGCCGACAGGCTTTGGCGCGGCGAGCGTGCCGGTGAGGCGCAGGCTGCCGCCGAGCGAGGCGTCGAGACCCCGCCCGCGCACTCTGATCCGCCCCGGCGCGTCAATCAGAAGATCGAGCGCAGCGTCAAACGCGGGGCCGCCGCGGCTGCGTCTTTGCCGCGCGATCTCGAGCCGCGCCGCCGCCGTCGGCGTCGGGTCGATGTGCCGCGTGCCGGGCAGCGGCCGCAGCGCGCCCGGCAGCCGGTCGGGAATGAGGATATCGAGCGAGGCGATATCGATTTTACCGCCGATGCGCGGGTTTCGCGCCAGCGGGCCGGACAGAGTGAGGTCGAGACTGGCCACCGCCGTCGCGACCGGGCTCTGCAGCAGCTGCGCGTTGCGGCCGGAGACACGGATGTCGCCGGGGAAACCGGCGGCGGGATCGAGCCGGACAGAGCCCGTCGCATTGATCGTTCCGCCATTCGGCGTCGTCGCCGAGGCGCTTTCGATGGCGATACGGTCGCCATTGGCGACAAGCCGCGCGCGAACGCCGTTGAGGCGCACGCCCTGCACAGCATCCTGGAACGAGCCATTGGCGAGGGTGATCGCGCCGAAGGCCTGCGGCCGCGCCACCGCGCCGCGCACGCCGCCGTCGATGGTCAGCCGGCCGGTCACGCTGCGCCCTGCCGCCGCCAGATTGCGATTGGCGAGGGCGGCGTCGAGATTTCCTTTGACGGTAAGATCGAGCGCGCCGTCTGCGGCGAGCGGCGCGGAGCCGGTGATCCTGAGCCGCCCGGCCTGCCCGGCGACGACATTGGCGTCTGTCGTCACGCGGCCCCGCTCGAAGCGGCCATTGGCGTCAATATCGATCAGCGGCAGCCCGGCGTTTTTGGTCTGCGCGGCCGCCAGTTGCGAAATCCTGATTTTATAGCCGCCCGCCGGCGCCGCAGCCGGCCCACTGACGGTCGCCTCGCCGTCGAGCAAACCGGAAAGGCCGAGGCCGGGGCTGAAGATATCGGCGACCGAGAGCGGGATTTTCCGCGCCAGGATCTTGAGATCGAGCGTTTTGGCGGCGCGACCGTCGAGGGAAAGCCGGCCGCCGTTCAGATTAAGCGCGAGATTTTTGAGGTCGGCGCCCGCGTCCCGCACGATGATCGTCGCCGGTCCGGCGAGGCCAATTCTGCCGCGATCGCGTGTGATGTCCAGCTTGGAGAGCTCGATCCGCACCGGATCGGCGTCGATCAGCTTCGCCCGTCCGGAAAAATCGAAGCCACGCGCATTGGCCAAAAGCGTAATGTCGCTCGCCTCGCCCGAGGGCTTGGCGTCAAAGCGGATGCGCGAGATGGTCTCGCCGGCGATGCGCGCCTGATCGGCCGACAGCGAACCGGAAAGGGCCGGCCGGCGATAAAGGTCCGCAACGGCAAGATCGGCGGCGAGCCTCTCCAGCGCGACGTCAAAAGCTGCGACCTGTTTGCCGCTCGCCTTCAGCGCGACGTCCTGCCGGCCGCCGTCATGGCTGAAGCTGGCGTCAAGATCGAGCGCGCCGGAGAGTTTTTGCAGCGCCAGCGCCGAGAGATCGTCGAGGTTCGGCGCATGGACCGCGAGCTGGCCGGCCGCGAAATTCTCCGCGTCAAGCGTCGCTCCGCCCTTGATCGTCGCCGCGCCGATGCCGACGTCGACGCCGTCCAGCACAAACCCGCCCGCCGCCGGGCGCGCCAGATGAAGCGCGCCGGTCGCGGGCTTGCGGTCGATCTCGCCATCGAGCGTTATCCGCGCGTCCGGCGCTTCCCTGAGGTTAGTCGCGACGGCTTTGAGATCGAGGCGCGGGACCGGCCGGCCGAGCAGGCTCGCGTCGCGGATCGCGATCGAGGCCGTTGCGTCCGGCTTTTGCAGCGTCCCGGTGACATGGGCGGCGATGTCGCCGCGGCCCGTCGCCCGCTTGTCGGCCTTGGAGAGATCGGGAATGGCGATAGCGGCGGAAAGATCGGCGAGGGCCGGCGTCGCCGCGCCATCGATCCGCGCCGCCGCATTCGGCCCGACAAGCTTCAGATCCTTGAAGCCAAAACCGCCGTCGGGATCGAGCCGCGCGCCGCCCGCAAGCGTCAGCGCGCCGCCGAACAGCCCGTCGACCTGATCGAGGCCCGTCGCGAAATGATCAGCCCTGGCGTCGATCATCGCCCGAAAACTATTGGCGCGTGGCGTGCCTTCGACGTCGGCCTTGAACGCGGCGTCGCCCTTGAGTGAGACGCCGGAGATCGCGCCGAAACGGGAGAGATCGGGGATTGTCGCCTGAAGACGACCCTTCAACTCGCTGCCTGCCGCCCGGCCCTTGAAGCCGGCGCTGAGCGTCTGCGATTTGATATCGAGCACATCGAAGTCGATGACGCCTTTGACGCTGCTCTTGCCGCGCATCGTAAAGGTCGCCGTGGAGCCGACCGCCTGCGCCAGCGCGGGATTGGTCAAAGCGAGGCCCTTGACGCTGGCGTCGGCGGCGATCTGCAACATCGTCGAGGTATTGGCGATCGAGCCGGTCGGCGCAGCCTTAAAACTCGCGTCAAGGCGATCGAGCGCCGCCGCCGGCAGCTTCGCCTTTTCGGCATAAAGCGTTGAATCGATCGTCGGCGAATCGAGCGCGCCCGTCACATGGGCGTCGAGCGCTAGCCGCCCGATCTCGACGTCGCGGAGTTTTGTCGCGGCGCCGTCGTTCGGGACGTTTTCGGCGGTTATCCCGATATCGGCGATCTGGTCCTTCGAGACGGCGCCCTTGACGACGAGCCGCGCCGCCGCGGCGCGCAACTCGACGCCTGGAATGGCGACGCTGGCGTCGTCGTTGAAGACGATATTGCCGGAGAGCCGCGTCGTGCCGGCAAACACCGGGGCGGCGATGTCCGGCAGCATGCCCGATGCCTGCGCCGAGAGGTCGAGGCCGAGCCGGCGCGCCGCGCCCTCGCGATTGAGCGAAGCATCGCCGGTCGCGCCAATGCCCGCGCCGGCGTCGAAGACGAGCTTGGCGTTAAACGCGTCGAGCACGCCCGATCCGTCGATATTGAGGCGCACGGGCGGCCGGCCGGGAATATTGCCAAGCTCCGAAAGGATGCCGCCGGCAGGCTCGTCGAGATTGACCTTGAGGTCGAGCCGCTGCGTGCCCGGCACGAGGTTGAGCCTGAGGTTGAACGTCGCCGGCTTGTCGAGCCGCTGCGCGTCGAGAAACGCCTGCAATCCCTCGGCGGGGGCGCCAAGTTGGGCGTGGCCGCCGGTCGAAAAGGCTGATTTTACCCCCAGCACCGGCTCGCCGAGATCGGCGCGGGCGAGGGTAAATTGCTTGATGTCGACCCGCACCGGCAGTTCCGGCAGCAGCGGCTGGTCTTCGCCGGAGACCGGCGCCTCGGCGGGGATCGGCCGGCGGCTCATATTCATCTGGTCGATGTCGAGCTGATCGACCTCGAGCCGCCGCTGCAGCAGCGCCAGGCGGCGCCAGACGATGCGGATGCGGTTGATCGTGAGCCAGACGCCGTCGCGGTCAGCGATGCTGAGGTCGCGCACCGTCGCGTCGGAGGACAGCGCGCCCTCGACGGAGCCGATCGAAACGCGGCTCGTCGGCGTCGACAAAGCGCGCGAAATGAGATCGGCGAGGACGCCCTTGTCCTGCTCGGAGGCGCGGCTTGCCGGCGTCAGCAGATAAAGCGCGGCGAGCACGCAGAGCGCCGCCATGGCCGCGACGAGGCCGAGCGGGAGGAGAGCGCGGCGCGCCATCAAAAGGGCTGCCCTATGCTGACGTAGAAAACGACAGGATAATCCCCCGGACGCGGATCGAGCGGTTTGGCGACATCGACCCGGATCGGGCCGATCGGCGTGTAATAGATGAGACCGAGGCCGGCGGAAAAACGCGTGTCGCCGCAGCCGCCGTGGGGGATGGAGTCGCAATAGGCCCCGCCGGCGTCGAAAAAGGGCGCGACGCCGATATTGTCCCACACCTTGATGCGCGCTTCGACCCCGGCGTTGAAGGCGCTGAGGCCGCCAACCGTGTAGCCCAGCGGCGTCTGCGGCCCGATCGTCTGGTAGCGGTAGCCGCGCACCGTCGCAAGGCCGCCGGCGTAGAAGCGATAATTGGCCGGGATGGCGGCGAGGCCGCCGTCATTGCCGAAGATCGAGCCGATGCCGGCGCGGGCGGCAAGAATATAATTCGCGTCCTCGTCGATCGCGTAATAGGCCGATCCTGTAACGCTCGCCTTGGTGAAGCCGGCGTTGCCGAACACATTCGGGTAGGGCGTCACCGTCGCCGCGACGCGAAAGCCGTTGCTCGGATTGAGCAGATTGTCGGTTCCGTCATACTTCAGGGTGAGCGGAATGCCGAGAAACGTATAATTCACGGTCCCAAGCGCGTCGGTCGCCTCGCCTTTCTCGAATTTGAGCCCGGCCTGCAGGGACAGCGTCTCGTCGATGCGATAGCGCAGAGCCGCCGTGCCGCCGGCGTCCTGCCAGGCGTAGCCGCCGAAACTGCCGCCGCCGGAGCGATTGCTTTCCGCGGCGGCGCCGAGCAGCAGATCGACCCGCGAACCGGCCAGGGCCGGCTTGACGAAACTCGCCGAGACTCTGCCGCCAATGCCGGAACTGTCGAAATTCTGCGGGCCGCTGAAACTGTTGAAGCTGTTCGAGGCGACGCCATAGATCGGCGGCGCATAGAAAACATCGCCCTCAAGACGGAGGCTTTCGGCGCCGCCGAACAGATTGCGGTTCTCATAATAGAGGCTGCCGGTCGGACCATCGACGGTGGAATAGCCGGCGGTGAAGCCGACGAGATTATTTGGGCGGTCGCCGACCTCGATGAAGATCGGCAGATTGCCGTTGGCGTCGAGCTTGTCGCCCTCGCGGATACGGACCGAACCGACGGCGGCGATCGAACTGATCGATCTGCGCGTCTCGGCGAGCGCCTTCGGCGTATAGGGCTGGCCCTCGCGCAGATAGGTGAAAGACCGCACGATCGACGGATCAAAGCCCTGCGGGCCGCTGATCGACACCGCGCCGAACCCCGCCTGCGGCCCCGGATCGACGGTAAAGGCGACATCCATCGTCAAGGTCGCATGGTTGACGACCGGCTGCGGCAGCGGCGCCTTGACCAGCGGGTAGGATTTGCCGCGAAAAAAATCGATCAGCCTGGCGTTGGCGGCGCGCAGATCAGCGGCTCTGGCCGGATCGCCGGGTTTCAGCTTCAGGACATAGAGCGGCAGGGTTTCGGGCGGAAAAGGCGCGCGCGTCGCTGAATCGAGGACGGAGACGTCGCGCAGACGGAACAATTCGCCCGTCTCGACGGTGATCGTCACGGGCGCGACCGCGCGGCCGGCGAAAGCGCTTGCGGCTCTGGCGAAAGCCTCGGGATCCGCGCCCTTGAGTTCGCGTTCGACATCGCCGACGCGGGCGAAAATCCGCGCATTGTAATAGCCGGACGCCCAGAGCGCATCGAGCATGGGCGCGAAATCGGCGGCAAGCCGCTGCGCCAGCGCCGCGGCGTCGGGCGGCGGATCCTGGCGCAATTTATAAAGATGGGAGGCGTCCTGCAGCGATTGCTTGACGCTGTCATCGCCGCGGATGACGAATTCGACTTTGTAAGGCGCCGTCGTGGGGGTGGGCGCGGGCGGCTCGTCCGAGCCAAAGAGCCCGAAGAAATCGAAAGCGGCGGCGGGTTGCGGCGCCGACGCCCCGGCCGCCAGCGCAAGCGCCGCTGCGAGAGGGGGGCCGAACAGGACGCGGCTTGCCATCTTTCGTCTCGATAAACGCATCAAATCTCCGACGCCCGCCCGTCCCCGCGGCGGCCTGTCTCCTGACTTTGAGTTGCCGCGCTGTTCAACCCGGCAACTCGTTTGATGGAGGCAAAATATGAATATTACGCGTCGGGATTGAGTTAACCGGCCATTAAATGGCGCGGCGCCGCGAGGGCATCAGGTCTTTTCCTCGCCGGCCCATTGCTTTCCTTGCGTGATCAGCCGCGCGCTGCGATGGCCGAGCAAATAGGCCCAGAGCCAGCTCAGCGCGACGCCGAGACGGTTGCGGAAGCCGATCAGGAAGTAGATGTGTATGAACCCCCATAGCCACCAAGCGAGCGCGCCGCGCACTTTCAGCCAGCCGAAATCGGCGATCGCCGCGCGCTTGCCGATGGTCGCAAGGCTGCCGACATGTTTGTAGTGGAAGGGCGCCGGAGCGGGTTTTCCGGCGAGGCGCGCCTTGATGACGGAGGCGACATAGGTCCCTTCCTGCTTCGCGGCGGGCGCGATGCCCGGCACCGGCTGTCCGTCGGGGCCCGTGATCGACACGGTGTCGCCGATCGCGAAGATCTGCGGATGTCCCGGCACGCTGAGATCCGGCTCGACGAGGAGCCTGCCGACCCGGTCGGCCGCGGCGCCGAGCCATTGCGCCGCGCGCGAAGCCTGCACGCCCGCCGCCCAGAGGATCGTCCGCGCCGGGAGCTTTACGCCGCCGAAGACGACGCCGTCGGCAGAACATTCGGACACCGGCGCGCCAACCTTGACCTCGACGCCAAGCTTTTCGAGCGCCCTGGTCGCATAGGCCGAGAGGTCTTCGGTAAAGCCCGGCAGGATGCGCGGGCCGGCCTCGATCAGCACGATCCGCGCCTTGCGCGTGTCGATATGACGGAAATCCTCGACGATATTTTCGTGGGCGAGTTCGGCGATGGTGCCGGCGAGTTCGACTCCGGTCGGTCCGGCGCCGATGATGACGAAGGTCAGCAGCGCCGCCAGCCGGTCGGGATCGGTCTCGCGCTCCGCCCGCTCGAAGGCGAGCAGCATGCGGCGCCGGATCGTGGTGGCGTCCTCCAGCGTCTTGAGGCCCGGCGCATAGGGCTCCCATTCGTCATGGCCGAAATAGGCGTGGCGGGCGCCCGTCGCCAGCACCAGCGTGTCATAGGCGACCGAACCGCCATCCTCGAACAGCACTTTGCGGGACTCGGCGTCCACGCCGTTGACCGCCGCGAGCAGGACCTCGACATCTTTGCGCTTGGCGAAAACATGGCGGATCGGCCAGGCGATCTCGGAGGTCGCGAGCGAGGTGGTCGCCACCTGATAGAGCAGCGGCTGAAACAGATGATGATTGCGCCGGTCGACGACGGTTATCCTGACGGGCGCTCCCGCGAGGCTGTTGACGCAGTGCAGCCCGCCAAATCCGGCGCCGACGACGACGACATGATGAAGGTCTGAAATTTCGGTCAAGCGCGATCCTGTCTGATTACGCCGGCGCGCGCCGGCCGCCGCACGGATTATTGATCTTGATCAAGCGGCCGAGTTATTGGCCAGATTGCGCCCCGGCACAAGCGCTGGAGCTTCGTTGACGCCGGGAGGCTTCCAAGGCCTCGCCGGCCCGCCGCCAGCCGGCTTTCCCCGGCAGCCGGCGGCTGCTATCTCCTCTCTACCGCAGGGGCGCCATGCGCCTTTGCCGCCCCGCCCCGCAAATCTCTCCAAGAAAGACCGCATGATCCGGCGCCTCTCACGAAGTTTCGCCATCGGCGCGTTCGTCCTGATCGTCCTGTTTTCAGCGCTGTGGGGCAGTTTTGCGCTCTGGTTTCAATTGCCCCTGGAGACCGCGCCAAAGCTAGGCGTTATCGCGCTATTTAATCTTTTGGCCGCGCTGACCATCGCCGGGACATTCTGGCGGCGCGCGCGGCACGCCTTCATCGCCTATGGCGCGGCCTATCTTGCGCTGATCCTGTGGTGGGGCACGATCCACCCGACAAACGATCGCGACTTCGCGCCGCCCGTCGCCCATGGCGTCACCGGCGTCCTGCGCGGCGACGTTCTGACCATGCAAAATGTGCGCAATTTCAGCTGGCGTTCGCCGGATGATTTCACCGAAACCTGGGAGGAGCGCAGCTACAAACTCTCGGATCTTACCTCGGCCGATTTCTACCTCGTCTATTTCATGGGCCCGCTCATCGCCCATTCGATGGTGAGCGTCGGCTTCAAGGACGGCCGCCATTTGCTGTTCTCGATCGAGATTCGGCCGGAGCGCGGCGAAGCCTTTTCGGCCATCGCAGGCTTCTTCAAAAGATATGAGCTCGTCTTCCTCGCCGGCGACGAGCGCGACTATCTGTTTTTGCGCAAGGCGCAGGATGAGGATACGCGGCTGTACCGGCTTGCGGTCACGCCGGAGCAGGCGCGCGCGCTTTTGCTCCAATATGTGTGGGAGGCGAACCGGCTTGAATTGCACCCGCAGTTCTACAATACGCTGACGGCGAATTGCACCACGACGATTTTTGTCTTGATCCGCTCAATTTTTCCGCAGTTTCCGCTCGACTGGCGGGTGCTGCTCAACGGCTTCCTGCCGTCCTTCGCCTTCCAGCACGGCCTCGTCGACACGCGCATTCCGCTCGACGAATTGATCCGCCGCGCCGCGGTGTCCGACCGCATCAAGATGGGGCTCTCGGAAGTCGCGTTCGGACAGCGGCTGCGCGAAAACGTGCCCGACCCCAACGCGCCGGCGAGACCGTGATCCGCCTGGATTAGCGGCTGCGCTTATACGATCCCCGCCACCAGCCTCAGCTCGAGGGCTTCGGCCGCGTCGAGGTACCAGTTTTGCGGCGCCTTGCGGATCACGTCCTCGAGCGTCACCGGCGACTCGCTGATGAGCGCTTCAAACCCCTCGCGCTCGATCCGGATCCCGTTTTCGATCTCATGCACGAGCGCCAGCGCCATCGACAGGCAACCCTCCAGCGGCCCGGAAAAATGCACGTTTTTTTCGAGCTTGCGCTCATGGATCATGAGGCGCGTGTCGCGCTCGAGCCAGCGCTCAGCGCGGGGAAATCCGGCCATAAAGGTGACGCCGGCCGAATAGACTGCGGATTTGCCGAGAAAAATGAAGCGGGCGTCCTCGGCGGCGCGCAGAAGGCGCAGATCCGCGGCCATCGCGCGCGCGACCTCCGGGTCGCCGCCAAGCGTCGTCATGGCGATGACGAAGGGCCCGGCCCCCGATAGCGCCGCAAGCTGGCCCTGGAATTTCTCGTGCATCGCATCATTCACCTGACCGGCGAGGCGGATGTCGGGCCGCGACAGGCGTCCGAGCAGTCCGTCCTCCAGGCCCGGCGCGACGCCGGCATCCCCCGCGACATGTTCGTGCTGCGCTTCAATGTCGTCCAAGGGGGCGGCTCCGTGATGCAAGCGAAGCTTAAACTCGACGCCAGTCGAACGGTTCCGCCTTTTGTGCGTCGCGACGGCCCGGGGAGGCTTGCGAGGCGCTTGACGCTATTTCGCCGCCGCCAGCTCGGAGTAGATCGCCATCGCCTCGTCGCCATATTGGCGCCAGCCGCCGAAGCCCTGCATCCGCGCCAGCGCGCGCGCGCCCATGGCGCTGCGCGCCTCGGGGTTATCCGCGAGGAACTGCATTTTTTCGGCGAGCGCATCGACGTCGCGGGCGGGAACGATAAAGCCCTCGACGCCGTCGGTGACGATGTCCTCTGCTCCCGTATTCGGCGTCGCGAGGATCGGGCAGCCGCAAGCCATGGTCTGGGCGAGAACCATGGCGAGCCCCTCCTCGACGCTGGGCAGAACCATGACATGGCTTCGGCTCATGAGCGTTTTCAGTTCGGTCTGGGGCACATGCCCGATCGCCTGCGCCTCCTGCGGCCAAAGCTTTCGCTGTTTCAAAAGATCGATCACCGGAGCGGAGGTCGATCCAACGAAGGTGAGGCTTTTCGCCGGATGCCGCACTTGCTGGAAGGCGGCCGCCAGATAGGGCAGTCCCTTGCGCAGGCTCATGCCGCCAACGAATAGGACGTCGAACCGTCCCTCGGCTGGCGCGCCGGCCGGCTCGAATCGTTTGAGATTGACGCCATAGGAGAGCTTGCGCAGCTTTTGCGCCGGAACGCCCTGGCTCAAAAAGGTGCGGTAGACGAAGCTCGAGGGAACGGTAATGAGATCCGCCTCCTCATATTCGGCTTCCTCGGCGGCGATGACCCGCGCGTCGACAGGGTGAGAGGGGAAGCCCCAGCGCCCAAATTCCTCGGTGAGAATCTGGTCCTGCGCCCGGATATGGGTCGAGCCGCGGTCGCAGACGTAGCGCGCGCCCCGTTTATGGGCGAGCTTGCCGGCCTTGAGCGCCGACCCGGACAGGCCGACGTAAACGTCGCAAGGCGGGAGCTTCCAGGCCGCGTAGCTGGCGAAGGTTTCGGCGTCGAGCCATTCCCATTGCAGCATGGCCTTGTCCGGCAGCCGATCCTTCCAGGGAAAAGCCATATAGGCCCCATGCAGCAGCGAGAAGCTGTGGATCAGTTCAGGCGGCACGCCCTCGTTCTTCAGCTTGAAGCGCGGATAGCCGGTGAGGACGCCGGCGAGCGCGGCGCGCGCATAAAGCTCGCGGGCGAGATCGAAGGTGTGAAACTTGCCGATCGTTGAGAGGGCGACTTTCAAGACATGACTTCCTACAACGCGGCCAAAATTCGGGGGGTTATCTTGCGGATCTCCGCTCATCCGCCTGCCTGAAAGGCGTTGAGTTTCTGGTCGAAGTCCGAACTGGCGTTAGGATTTAGGCTTCGCCCCAAACGATCGTGACGCAGGCCGGAAACGTGGCCGGCGCTTTTTCCAGGTCTCGGCGGCCCGAGGCAATCTGCTTTGGCGCGCTCCGGAGTCAAATTGAGGCCGCAATCCGGCGAAGCGGAGCCTTTGGGATCAATTTGCTTTGGCAAGTAATTGCTGCTTGGAAAAAGTAAAATCCATATTCTTATTATATACGATACGGTAACCATGCTTAAACAGCTTGAGGATTAAAAGAGCCGCATCCGCTAACGTCTTATCAATAGCGATTACTTTGTTATGATGGATTTCTACGCAAATCTGTTCAACCTCCAGATTTTTTTCAAAAATCGATTCGATGATCTCATACTCGAATCCTTCGACGTCGATCTTTAGAAGATCAATTTTATTCTTGCCATATCTGGCGAGAAGGTCCGCCAAAGATATGCATTCGAAGACGATTCCGTCTCCTTTTCCGCCCTTCCTGAAGGATCCCTCGTCGGCTCGATCGGGAAGTCCGAAGGAGACTTCGCCGGCTTGGCTGGCGAGCCCCATCTCAAGGAAATCAATATTTCGCGTATCATTCTTTTTCTTCATCGTCTCGACCCCGGTCGGGGACGGATCGAGCAGAACCACTGTCGCATCGAATTTTTTGATGATCGCTTCTTCAAAGGTGATCGAACGACCGACCCCGGCGGAAACGATGAAGGACTGCGCATTGATCGAGTTCCGGGGAATGGCCCATTGATCAGCTTCGCCCAAGAGCTCAGTCGGCACCTTCTTTGAGAATGGAAGGATAAAAAATTCCTTCAATTTCTTGAAAACGCTCACTTCACTTCCCCTATCGTTTTTTCGCGACAGATAAATTGCAAGCTGCGTTCGGACGACAGCGGACCGCCAGTCGCCGCCAATTTGGACGTGTGCGAGGCGAGGAGCCCCGTTACTCGCCCAATGTTGGCCTTACCTTAACCTCCGTTTTCGACTGCGCAAACAAGTCGGCGGCAATATAAATGCAGATCGCGGCGATAAAGGCTTCAGAGACGAACATCGCGGCGCCGACACCGTCAACCTGCCAGAAATAACCGAACGCCCATGCCAGCGCCACCGAGAGAACGCCGGCGACAAGGGACCACCCGGCGATGCCGACATGCTGGTTGGTCGCCTGCAGGAGGACGCGCGGCGCGTGCCACATCCCGCCGACCGCTGCGTAAAGGAGGAGCCAGCCCATAAGGCTTGGGTCGAATTCGATCCGGCCGTGAGTCCAGACCCGCAATAGCCACGGTGAGACAAAATACAGCACGACGCTGACGGCGACCGACTGGGCGGCGCTGAGCGCTGCCGAGCGGCGGAACACCGCCTCAAGCGTCGCCATGTCGCCATTGCCAAACAATCGCGAGAATTCAGGACCGAGCGCATGGCTGAACATGCTGGTGACCTGCACCGCCACCCGCGCGATTGTGCGATAGGTGTTGAACACCGCCACCGCGGAGGCGCCGGCGATCACGCCGACGAGCAGGGTCACGCCCTGGAAACTCAGCGCGTTGGCGAGCGGAAAGGCCATGAACGAGATTGCCGGCCGCGCCATGCTCTTCAGCTCGTCCGTGCTGGCGTGACGGAAGCCGAGCAGAAGGCCCTGACCGCCCCGCTGCGCCAGAACTATGCCGATGCCGGCGCCGACGGCGCGGGCGAACAGGCTGCATAGCGCGACGCCGGAAAAGCTGCGGAACAGGATCAAGCCGACCATGGCGCCGCCCCATTCGGCGAGGCGAACAAGCTGCCCGAGCATGGTGCCGACGGCGTAGCGGCCGGTCGCGCGGAACACAGCTTCCGAAAGGCCGCCGTAAAGGGCGATAAGAACGCCGCATAGCATCGCTGCGAGCGCGACCCTCATATCCGTGGTCATAAAGTCGGGCAGCGGCCCGAACAGCGCGACGGGCGTCAAAATAACGGCGAGCGCGCAGCAGACGATCGCCATGAACAGCTGGGCGCTCTGGTAGACGTTATTCGCCTCGGCAAGATCGCTGCGCCCGACCGCCATCGCCATTTTATTGCCGGCGGTGGTGACCATGCCCACATCGGCCATGTTGACATAGGCCGGAATGGCGGACAGCAGAAGCCATGTCCCGTAGGTCGAAGAATCCCAGTAGAGAAGAAACAGCGGCAGCGAAAAAAGCTGGATCGCGATGCTGACGCCTTGACTAAACGCGTTGGCGCCAAAACCTAAAAGGATCCTGCGAAGCATGCGTTACGCTGTCCGTAAGTTAAGTTTATGCTTAGCTTGCTTCTGTTATAGAGCTGCTTGTTTC
The DNA here is from genome assembly GCF_000021745.1 of Methylocella silvestris BL2. Classification (NCBI taxonomy): domain Bacteria; kingdom Pseudomonadati; phylum Pseudomonadota; class Alphaproteobacteria; order Hyphomicrobiales; family Beijerinckiaceae; genus Methylocella; species Methylocella silvestris. The sequence goes on along the minus strand of NC_011666.1, from coordinate 2,852,459 downwards.
AAGTCAAGTTTTGCGCGCTTAGGAAAAGCGTCACATAAACTCTATAACGCATTCACGCACGATAAGACTAGGCGTTTTCAATCCACAACCTGAAAGGAACGGCAGAGTCTGCGGCAGTATGTCTCGCCTGTCGGACAGGATCGGACGGCGCAATGCTCCTGGTTCGCCCCGAGTCTCCGCTCCCTTTTATGCGGAACGCGAGCCTCGCCTGCCCAGAACCGGTTCGCAATCCTCATGCCAATCCGGACCTACAGGCCCGCCGATCCAGGATCTTGTTCGGAGCTTCGCGCATCGAGCGCGATCAGAAAAGTGAAGAAGGCGAGACCGGCGAAGACGCCGGCGACAAGGCCGAGATTCGCGACGAGGCTGGAGCTCGCAAGCGAGAAGGCGCCCCCGGCCGCGCCAGCGGCGAAGCAGAACCATGTCGCCAGAAAGACGAGCCATTCGCCACGCGGGGCCCCGCCCGTCATTGCCCGCGCCAGCGACTGGCCCGCCGAAAACAGCGCGCCCGTGACAAAGCTCTTGCCGACGTCCGCGCGTCCGACCATTTGCCTGAGGCCGTTCTGCATCCCCATGGCGACGGCGACGGGCAGCAGCGCGGCAAAGCCGGGGGCCGAGCGGGTCAGGGCGATCGCCGCGCCGAAAAGCGCAACCTCGACCGTGAGGAGAGACGGAATGCGGAACAGACGGGCCGCGTCGGCGATAAGGGTCCCCAACACGGCGCCGGCAAAAAAGGCCGCGATAACGCTGGCGCCGCGCCAGATCATCGCGTGCTCGCCGCCGGCGACCGCGACGCCCAATTGCGTCGTGTTGCCGCTCATGAAGGAAAGGTAAAAGCTGCCGAGGGACACGAAGCCGATGGCGTCGACCCAACCGGCGGCGAAAGCGAACAGAAGCCCAAAGCCGAGGCGCGCCGCCTTCGAGGGAAGAATTTCCAAAGAGCGCGCGTCCGACGTCTCCATCATTCAAACGATCCGAATTCGTCGCGTTTCATTTCAAGGCTTCGATGGCGCGATGGCCGCCCGCGATTTGCGGCGAATCGCCGAACAAGGTCACATTGCCGGCGCGATACATTGCTGGATTGAATCGCAATCGCGCGGCGCAGTCGAGGCCGCATCCTTTAAGGCTCCGCGTCGACGCGGAGCGCCAGAACGACGGAAGGTCACATGAGCGCCTTGTTTTCACCCCTCCGCCTGCGCGGCGTCGCCCTCGCCAACCGGATCGTCATTTCACCGATGTGCCAATATTCGGCCCATGACGACGGCAAGCCGAATGAGTGGCACATGATTCACGTCGGCAGCCTGGCGCTCTCCGGCGCGGGCATGTTCTGCTTCGAGGCGACCGCCGTCGAGCCGGCGGGACGCATCACGCCCGGCTGCCTCGGCCTGTGGGACGACGCGACCGAAGAATCCTTCCAGCCGCTGATGGCCGCCGTGCGCGCCCATTCGAGGATCGTCATGGCGATGCAACTCGCCCATGCGGGCCGCAAGGGATCGAGCCGCGTGCCCTGGGAGGGCGGCCAGCAGATTCCCTTGTCGGGCGGCGGCTGGCAGACCTTTGCGCCGTCCCCGCTGGCGCATCAGCCTGGCGAGGAAACGCCGCTGGCGCTTGACGCCGAGGGGCTGGTCCGGGTCCGCGAGGCCTTCGCGGAGGCGGCACGACGCGCGCACCGACTGGGGATCGACGCCATCGAGCTTCACGCCGCGCATGGCTATCTGCTGCATGAATTTCTGTCGCCGCTCGCCAATCAGCGCGGCGACCAATATGGCGGCTCGCTGGAAAACCGCATGCGCTATCCGCTTGAAGTCTTCGACGCGGTGCGCGCGGCCTTCCCGGCCGACAAGCCGGTCGGCGTCAAAGTGTCGGCGACGGATTGGGTCGAAGGCGGCCTCGACCTCGCCCAGACCATCGCCTTCGCCAGAGAGATCGAGAAACGCGGCGCCGACTGGATCACCGCCTCTTCGGGCGGCGTCTCGCCCTTGCAGAAAATCCCTGTCGCGCCGAATTATCAGGTCCCCTTCGCCGAAGGCCTCAAAGGCGCCGTCGGCTTTCCCGTGATGGCGGTCGGCCTGATCACGGAGGCGCAACAGGCCGAAGAGATTATTGCCGACGGCAAGGCCGATTGCGTCGCGCTCGCCCGAGCGATGCTTTACGATCCGCGCTGGCCCTGGCATGCGGCGGCAGAACTCGGCGCAACCGTCGAGGCGCCGCCGCAATATTGGCGCTCGCAGCCGCGCGAAATGAAGGGGCTGTTCGGCGATACGCCGATCGGCCAACGCTGAGCGGCGACAGCCGCCTTTACTTGCTCGCCAGATAGGCGCGCCAGCCGCCAAAGCCGGTGACGTCGGCCGCGCCCTCAAGCGCGAAAGCCTCGCATAGGAAGCCGGGAACGACGGCGCCGCTCGCAAGCGTCACCTTGCCAATCCCCATCGGCGCCGGCACGCCGGCAATGAAGCGGCCGAAATTTTCGGGGCTGAGCGACCAAATCTCCACCTCGATGCCCGGCCCTGCAAACCCCGGCGTGCGGACGAGGCCCGGCTTTGGCGGAACCGTTCCCGGCAACGCCATCAGCCGATAAAACGGCGCCGTCCGCGTCGTTTCAACGAGACGGCCGCTGAGGCCCGTCAGCTCATGATTGAGCTGAAGGCCCGACATATGCGCGCCGGCGACAACCACCTGTATGGCCTCAGCCGGGACGGGCAAGAGGGCGGCGGCCGGAATTTCGGCGCCCTCGCCAACCGCGCGCCCGACGCCTTGCCCCAGAGCGCGATGCAGCCGGTCGGCCAGCACAAGGAGGTCGCTGTCCGAAAAAGCCGGACCGATCAGCGTGACGCCGAACGGAAGCTTGCTCGCGGGACGAAAGCCGGCGGGGACGGCGACAGCGGCATAGTCGAGCAGATTGACGAAATTGGTGTAGAGACCGAGGCGGCTGTTGTTTCCGATCGGATCTTCCGCCATCTGCGCCACGGTGAAGATCGTCGGGGCCGTCGGCAATAGCATGAAATCGAATTTCGCCCACTCGCCTTCAGCCTTTCTCGCGAAGGCGCGTAGCTTGTAGGCGGCCTTGAAGGCGTCAGCCGCCGAAAAGTTTTGGCCCTTGCGGATAATCGCGCGCACATTCGGGTCCATATCCTGGGCCTGCGCGGCAAAAAACGCCTCGATCCCGGCGAGCCGTTCGGCGACGAAGGCGTCTTCATAAAGAAGCGCCGCAGCGTCGCGGAAGGGCGCATAATCGAAGGCGACGGCCTGGCCGCCCAGCGCCCCCAGACGGCCGATTGCGGCCTCATAAAGGGCGCCAGCCTCCTCATCGCCGAAAAATTCACGCTGTTCGACGGCGAGCACGCCGAACCGAAATTTTTCGAGCGGGAGTCGGACCGCAGGGCCCTGACGGGAATAATCATCGCTCGCATCAAACCCTTGCGCAATCTCCGCAACCGCTTGCGCGTCGGCGGCGCTTGCTGCGAAAAGGCTGACGCAGTCGAGTGAACGGCAGGCGGGCGTGACGCCCGCCGTGCTGATCAACCCCTTCGTCGGCTTGACGCCGACGAGATTGTTGAAGGCCGCGGGAACGCGGCCGGAGCCGGCCGTATCCGTTCCAAGCGAGAAAGCGACCAGCCCGGCAGCGACCGCAACCGCCGAGCCGGAACTCGAACCGCCGGAAATATAGCGGTTGTCAAACACGCATCGCGGCGCCCCATAGGGCGAGCGCGTTCCGTTGAGGCCTGTTGCGAACTGGTCGAGATTGGTCTTGCCGATCAACATCGCGCCGGCGGCAAGGAGCCTGGCGACAACCGTTGCATGAACCTCCGGCGTATAGGCGAAGGACGGGCAGGCGGCCGTCGTGGGCAGGCCGGCAACGTCGATATTGTCCTTGACCGCGAAGGGCACGCCATAGAGCGGCAGGCGCTCCAGCGCGCCCGCGTCCTCTTCCAGCTCATGCGCGCGCGCAAATACGTCGGCGTCTTTGACGCGACAAATCCACACGGCCGGATCATCATAGGCGTCGATCCGCCGCAACATTTCCAGCGCCACATCCTTCGGCGACAATGTCTTTTGACGATAGGCCTCGCGAAGGATCGCGATTTGCAGCATGTCCGGCGTCATCTTGCGTCCTCCATCGCGATCACCACAAGTCTCTGGCCATTCTGCACCGGGCGTCCCGCCTGACAGGCGATCTCGGCAATGCGGCCGGCCGCCGGAGCCGGAATCGCGATTTCCATTTTCATCGATTCCAGCACAACCAATGTGTCGCCGATAGCGACCGTATCGCCGACCGCCGCCTCGATCTTCCAGACGTTTCCCGGCATCGGCGCTTCGACCGCAATCGCGTTATCGGGCAGCACAGCGTCCTCCAACGGGTCGGACGTTTGATCCTCGACGAAGAGGCTGAGACCCTGCTCCTCCCAGCGGCGACGCTCCGCTTCGAAGGCTGCGCGCTGGCGCGTCTGCGCCGTTTCAATCTCCTCGGCATGGTCGGCAAGAAACGCCTTATGTTGTTTCAGGCTGAACCTCGCCGGCTCGATTTTCAGGGGATAGCGGCCGTGCGGAAAAGCCTCTCGCGCGTCGGCCAGCTCCTCGCCGCTGACGGGATAGAAGCGGATCTGATCGAAGAAACGCAACAGCCACGGCTTGCCGCGCTCGAAAACATCGGTCGAGCGCCAGCTGTTCCACATCTGTATGGTGCGGCCAAACAGCTGATAGCCGCCCGGACCCTCCATGCCATAGACGCACATATAGGCGCCGCCGATGCCGACTGCGTTCTCGGGAGTCCAGGTTCGCGCTGGATTGTATTTCGTTGTGACGAGACGATGGCGCGGATCGATCGGCGTCGCCACCGGCGCGCCGAGATAGACGTCGCCAAGCCCCATCACGAGATAGCTCGCGTTGAAGATAATGTCGCGCACCGCCTCGATGCTGTCGAGGCCGTTGATCCGGCGGATGAATTCGATATTCGACGGGCACCAGGGCGCGTCGGGCCGCACAAGCTCCTGATATTTGCGCATGGCGAGCTGCGCCTCAACATCGTTCCACGACACCGGCAGATGCACGATGCGGCTTTCGATCTCGACTTCGTCCACCGGCGGAAGAGCGCGTTCAAGCTCCACCGTCCGCTCCAGCAGCCTCTCCTGCGATATGATATTGGGATCATAATGGAGTTGCAGCGATCTTATGCCGGGCGTCAGATCGATGACGCCGTCGATCGCGGCCGCGAGCAAAGCTTCATGCAGGAGATGGGCGCGAAGGCGCAAGCCGAGATCGAGCGCGAGGGGTCCAAATTCAATCAGCAGATAGCTGTCGCCGGCGCGGCGGCAGCAGACGGCGCCGTCGCCTTCTCCATATTGACGCAGGATCGGATCGCCAAGCTCCCGCGCGCCGGCCGCATTGGGCGCGGGCCGGAAGCGGACCTTGTCGCCCGGCCGCAGCTGGCCCATCTTCCAAAGGTCGCTTTTGACGATCACCACGGGACAGACGAAGCCGCCGAGACTCGGGCCGTCCGGTCCCAAAATGATCGGCATGTCGCCGGTGAAATCCACCGCGCCGATCGCGTAAGCGTTATCATGGATATTTGAGGGGTGGAGGCCCGCCTCGCCGCCGTCCGGACGCGCAAAGCGGGGCTTTGGCCCGATCAGCCTCACGCCGGTGCGCGCGCTGTTGTAATGCACCTCATAGTCTGTTGCGAACAGCTCCCCTATGTCTTCATCGGTAAAGAAATCCGGCGCGCCATGCGGACCGTAGAGCACATCGATCTCCCATCGATGCGACAGGTCCGCGCTCGCCTGTTGCTCGCGCGGCGCAGCGACGGCGCCGACCGACGCAACGCGCAATACATCGCCGGTGCGAAGCGTCCCCGCCGCATGGCCGCCGAATTTTCCGAGCGCAAATGTCGCCTTCGAGCCAAGATAGTCCGGCGCTTCAAAACCGTTGCGGATCGCGAGATAGGTCCGGTTGCCAGGACCCACGACCGCGCCAAGAGTCAACACCTGTCCGTGCGTGACGGCGACCGGCTGATCATAGGGGACAGGGGCGCCATCCAGCGTCGCCGCCATGCGCGCGCCGGTGAGGGCGATCACCGTATCGACGTTGAATTTCAGCGTCGGGCCGCGCAGGGTGAGTTCGAGCCCGGCGGCGCCTTCGAGATTGCCGACGATCCTGTTGGCCTGACGAAAATGCCGGTCATCCATCGGTCCGGATGGCGGCGCCCCGACATTCCAATAGCCAAGCCGTCCCGGCCAATCCTGAATGCTCGACAGCGTGCCGCCCGCCAGCACGTCAACCGTCCGCGGCGCAAAGGCGAACTCGCTGAGCGTCTTCGTGATCATCTCGCCGCTGCGGAACGCCGGCAGGTCGAGGATCGCCGCGAGATAGGAAAGATTGCTCTCGATGCCCGAGATATCGCTGGCGAGCAGCGCGCGGGAGAGTTTGCCGATCGCCTCCTCGCGGGTGGCGCCGGCGGCGATCACCTTCGCCAGCAGCGGATCATAATAGGGCGAGACTTCGACGCCCGTTTCGATCCAGCCGTCGACGCGGACGTCATCGGGGAATTTTACGCGCGTGAGCAGGCCCGTCGACGGCCGAAAATCCTTCGACGCATCTTCAGCATAGACGCGCGCCTCGATCGCCGCGCCTTTGGCTTGCAGGCTGCTTTGGGCTGGAAGGGCGAATTCGCCCGCCGCCTGACGCACCATCCATTCAACCAGATCGACGCCAAACACCATTTCGGTGACGCAATGCTCGACCTGCAGTCTCGTATTGACTTCAAGGAAATAGAATTTTTGCTGATCCGCGTCATATACAAATTCGACCGTTCCCGCGGATTCATAATTGACCGCCTGGCCCAACGCGATCGCGGCCTCGCGCAGCGCGGCGCGGCTCTCGTCGGTCAGGCCGGGGGCGGGCGTCTCCTCGATCACTTTCTGATTGCGCCGCTGCAGCGAGCAATCGCGTTCGCCCAAGGCGACGACGCCGCCTTTGCCGTCGCCGAAAATCTGCACCTCGACATGCCGCGCGCGCGCAACGAATTTTTCGAGATAGACGCGATTGTCGCCGAAATTATTCGCCCCGAGCCGTCGCACCGATTCAAATCGCGCAGCCAATTCATCCGGGCCAAAACAAAGCTGCATGCCGATGCCGCCGCCGCCGGCGGTGCTTTTCAACATCACCGGATAGCCGATGCGCTCGGCTTCCTTCAGCGCGTCCTCGGCCGAGTCGAGCAGGCCGCTCCCCGGCAGCAGCGGCGCGTTGGCGCGCTGCGCCACCTCGCGCGCGCTATGCTTGAGGCCGAAAGAGCGCATATGTTGCGGTTGAGGGCCTATGAATTTGATCCCTTCCGCGGCCAGCCTTTCGGCGAAGCCGGGGTTCTCGCTCAAAAACCCGTAGCCCGGATGCACCGCCTCGGCGCCTGTCGCCTTGCAGGCGGCGATGACCGCCTCGACATTGAGATAGCTTTGCGCGGCGGGCGGGGGCCCGAGCCTTGCCTGTTCGTCCGCCGCAAGCACGGTTGGCGAGAAGCGATCGGCGTCAGAGTAAACAGCGACGGAGCCGACGCCCATCTTGCGCAAGGTGCGCACGACGCGGCCGACGATCTCGCCTCTGTTGGCGATCAGAACCTTGCTGAACATCGCCTCACCCTTCCGCGCAATCGTAGATGACGACGCGGATCGGCGTCGGGTTGAAGCCATTGCACGGATTGTTGACCTGGGGACAGTTCGAGAACAGGCACAGCACATCCATCTCGGCCTTGAGGTCGACGTAACCACCCGGAGCGGAGACGCCATCGACAATGGCGAGCTCGCCGCCTGGCTCGATCGGCACATTCATGAAGAAATTGATGTTGCTCACCAGATCGCGCTTGCCCATGCCATATTTGCCGATTTCCAGCACAAAATTCTCGCGACAGGCGTGCATATATTTTGTGTGATGACCGAAGCGCACGGTGTTGCTCTCGCAGCTGCAGGCGCCTGCCGAGGTGTCATGCAGACCGCAGCTGTCGCCAACCACCGTCAGCATGAGATTGCCCTCATTCGAGATGAGTTTGGAGCCGAGGCCGATATAGGCCGAGCCCTGCTCGCGCAGCGTATCCTGCGCGCTGTAGCGCTCCTCGAAATGGTCGGCGCGATAGAACAGCGCGTCGACGGCCTGCTGGCCTTCGAGATCAATGATGCGCAGGACCTGGCCTTTCTTCAGAAAGCCGGACCACGGCGCCCGCGCGGGCACGATTTCATCGAAGATCGCCGTCGCGCGATCGACCGAAAAGGCGTCATTTCCCACGATGGTCATCCTTTGATCGGACGTCAGGCGCCAAACAGCGCGGCGTTGTTTTCAAATCCGCGGGCGGCTTCTTCGCTCGCCGTGCGGCAGGAGTCGTTTGCGTCCGCCGGCGCCCCGCGCCAGACGGCCGCCTCGATTTCGCCCGGGGCATAATCGGGACGCGGATCGTAGGGATGCGGACAATTGGAGAGAGCCACCAGCAGGTTCATTTCGGCGCGAAGCTCGACGAAGTCTCCCGCCCGCGCTTCCTGGCCTGACCAGCCGAGCTTGCCTTCGCTGTCCGTGCGCACCGGCGCGAAAAAGGTGAGACAGGGCATGATGTCGCGACGGCTCAGGCCGAGCTTGGCGGCGGCGAGACAGAAATTGTCGCGCGTGTTGCGGTAGCCGACGCCATAGCGTCGATCGGTCGACGCCTTCGCGCCGCCGCCGACAAGGAAATCATGGCCCGCGCCGCTATCTTCGACAATCGAGGCGAGCACGCGCCCCATGTCGGAAAACAGCACGTCGCCCTTGCCGAGCAGCGCGTTCCACTGGATTTTTACAGTGTCGCCGGCGTTGTAACGTTCGCTCGCATCATCGGCGTTCCAGATCAGGATTGAGGCTGCGGCGCGGCCTGTCACGTTGACGATGCGCAGCGTCTCGCCGCGCCTGATTTTGCGCGTCCAGTACCAGCCGCCGGGAATTCGTTCGCGCCAGATGATCTCGGCGTCGTCAAGCGCGCGCAACGCGGAGGGCGCGCGTTCGCGTGGGGCATGCAGCCGCTCGGCGGCGTTGCTTTTGAGTTCGAGGTAACGGGCCCGGTGTTGTTCAGGCGTTGAAGCGTCCAACAGGCTCATGGTTTCATCCACACTGGTGAGCGCCAGGTCGTCCCGGCCGTTGAGTATCGGATCGCCGGGCCGTCCCGGCGACATATGTCGGCTTAGTGAGTGGGCGTCTTCTTTCCCGCCGGCGTCGCCCAGGCGGCGTGTTTGGGCGGCCAGACGTCGATGTCGCGCGTGATCGTCGCGCCAAAGCGATCGGGCTCCAGCGCGCTATTTTCCTTGCGCTCGAACACAAGCACCCTCGTGCCAAGGCGAAACGCCTCGCTGAGATCATGCGTGACCATGACGACCGTCATTTTCGTTTCTTTCCACAGCCGCAGCATCAAGACATGGATATCCGCCTTGATGCCCGGATCGAGCGCGCCGAAGGGCTCGTCGAGCAGCAGGATTTTGGGACGCGTGATCAGCGCCTGCGCCAGCGCAAGCCGCTGCTGCATGCCGCCGGAAAGCTGCGCCGGATATTTTGACGCCGCCCCCGTCAGCCCGACTTCGGCCAGCAGGGCGTCAGCCTCCTCGAGCGCCTTGCGCCTTGCCTTGCCGTAAAGCATTCCGAGGAACTTCGACTGGGCGAACTCCTTGCCGAGCAGCACATTCTCCGTGACCGTCAGATGCGGAAACACAGAATAGCGCTGGAACACGACGCCGCGATCGACCGTCGGCTCCGGCGCCAGCGGCGCGCCGTCGATGAGGATGCGCCCGCGCGTGGGCGTCTCTTCACTGAGCAGCATCCGCAAAAACGTCGTCTTGCCGCATCCCGAAGGGCCGACAAGAGCGACGAAGGATTGCGGCGCGATCTCGAGCGAAAGCTTTTCAAGGACGACCTTGCCTTCATATTCCTTCCAGACATTCTGCAGGCTGATGGTCGTCATTTTGCGCGCGCCCCCGCGAACCAGGGATAGAGGCCGCCCTGCAACCGCCTGAGGATAAAGTCGAACAGGAAAGCGAGAAAGGTGATCCAGGCGACGTAAGGCAGGATCACATCCATTGCGAGATAGCGCCGCATCAGAAAGATGCGAAAGCCAAGGCCGCTTTCGGAGGCGATCGCCTCCGCGGCGATGAGATAGAGCCACGCCGCCCCGAGCGACAAACGCACCGAGTCAATGAGCCGCGGCATCATTTGCGGCGCGACGACGCGCGTCAGAATCTGCCAGGTCGTCGCGCCGAGAGTCTGAGCCTTGATTAGCTGCTCGGCCGGAAGCTCGCTGACCCGCAACGCCAGATCACGCGTCATGAAGGGGGCAATGCCGATCACGATCAACACGATTTTTGAGGCCTCGCCCAGTCCGAACATGATGAACAGAATGGGCAAGATCGCCAAAGGCGGAATCATCGACAACACCGCAATGAACGGCGTCAGCAGGACGCGCAGATAGGGCAACAGCCCGACTGTGAGGCCGATAACGCAGCTCGTCACGGTGGCGATCGCAAGGCCGGCGCAAAGGCGCGTGAGGCTCGCCAACGTATCGCTCCACAGCAGATATTCCCCCGTCCGCTTGTCGGGCGAGAAAGCGACCCGCTGCACGGCCGCGACAAGAGCGTCAAGGCCGGGCAGAAGCTTGTCGTCCGGATTGCCGGCGTGCCGGACCGCCGACCCGATCGTGTAGGCGAGGATCAACAAGATGAAGGGGATCGCGGGGAGCAGGAGGTTTGCTCCCCGGCCAGGGCGAAGCGAGAGCAGCCGCATCGCCGGCTAGTTCTTCGCGGCCGCGGCGGCTGAGTCCATATAGGTGGTGACGAAGCGCAAGCCGATCTTGTTCGGATCGCCAAACACGGAGCCGTCCGGGAATTTTACGCCGATGACTTCGGCGCTCTTGGCGTTGTCGCCGAGCAGTCCGTGCTCGAACAAAAACTCATTGACGAGCTTTGTCGTCTTCGGCAGCGCCGCGCTCTTGGCGAAGGCCGTGGCGTCGCCCGGCGTGAAGAACATGCGCGTCGTCTTGAGTTGCGACTCAAACCCGGCGAGATCCGTGCCGGAGGCCTTGCCCATCGCTTCGCGCGCCGCCTCGCCGGCAGGCGTGTTGGCGCTCATGATCCCCATGGTTTCATACCAGATCCCGGCCAGCGCCTTGCCGAAATCCGGGTTGTCTTCCAGCGTCTTGGTGTTGGCGATGGCAAGGTCCATAATCTCGCCCGGAATCTGGCTCGAGTTGAAAACGTTGTGGGCGTCCTTGCGCTTGAGGATTTCGGAGACGATCGGATTCCAGGTCGTGACGGCCGTGACCTCCGGAGTGGCGAAAGCGGCGGCCATGTCGGCGTCGGAGGTGTTGACCACCGTCACGTCGCGCTCCTTGAGGCCGATCGAATCCAGCGCCCGCGCGAGCAGATAATGCGACACCGAGAACTGGACGAGATTGATCTTCTGGCCCTTGACGTCCTTGAGGCTCGTCTTGTCCTTCAAGATAACGGCGTCGTTGCCGTTCGAGAAGTCGCCGATGATGACAGCGGTCGAATCCACGCCGCCAACTCCGGGCACAGCCACAGTGTCCATGTTGGTGACGGTCAGGGCGTCGAAGGCGCCGGCGGTGTATTGGTTGATCGATTCGACATAATCGTTGAACTGAACGACGTCGATCTTGATGCCGTATTTATCGGCCCATTTCTTGACGATTCCCGTCTCGTCGGCCCATTGCCACGGCATCCAGCCGACATAGATCGACCAGGCGAGCTTGAACTCTTTCTTCGGCGCGGCGAATGCGGCGTTTGCGGCTCCGAAGAGAAGCGCAGCGCCAAGACAAAGGGAAATGAGCTTTTTCGTCGGCAACATCCAATCCTCCATTGTGAGGGGATTGGCGAGACCATTCTGACGCCAATCCCTGACGTCGTTTGGTCTCCCGGGCTTTTGTCCCGCCGTGCCTCCAGCCGATTTCTCCCAGCTGGATCGCAGCTCTCGGACCAGCACCGCAAAAAAGCGATCGGAACCCTAGCCGCCTACGTCCTCTTAAAAGCAAATGAGGCGCCAAGCGGCGCAGGGACGCGTTTGGCGATGCATATTCGTTTCAAATCAAGACTGTGACGGGCGCCCGGATGGATTGCCGCCTAGCCCGCGTCGTTCTCGCCGCCGAGAAAATAATCAACTTGGCGGCAATGCAGTCAGGCTTGACCGAAAATAAGGGCGCTCGCCCCTCCGGTGAGCCGGGCCGTCCGGCATGATTGTTCGCGCCGCGCCGGCGTTCTAGAGTTCGCCGCTCGCCGACTCAAGGCCGAGACGAAATGGCGCGAGCGGCAGGATTTGGAAAGGACCGGGAATGCGCATACTCGTGGTTGGCGCGGGCGCCATTGGCGGCTATTTCGGCGCCCGTCTCTTAAAGGCCGGCCGCGACGTGACCTTCCTGGTGCGGGCGAAACGCGCGGCGCAGCTCGCGGCGATCGGCCTGATCGTCAAGAGCCCGTTCGGCGACATCGATTGGCCGGCGCCCCCAACCATTTCCGCCGATCGGTTGGCCAAGAATTTCGACCTCATTATCTTATCCTGCAAAGCCTATGATCTCGACGGCGCAATCGAATCCTTCGCGCCCGCCGTCGGTCCCGGCGCTTTGATCCTGCCCCTGTTGAACGGCATGCGCCACCTCGACGCGCTCGACCAAAGCTTTGGCGCAGAGCAAGTGCTCGGCGGCCTCTGTTCGATCTCGACGACGCTCGACGCCGAAGGCCGCATCCATCATTTCGGCAATTTTCACAATCTGGCTTACGGCGCGCGCAGCGTCGGGCAGGCGGAGCGGGTCGCTTCCATTGGCGCGGCGCTCTCGAACGCCGGTTTCGACGAGCGCCGCAGCGACAAGATCGCGCTGGAAATGTGGGAGAAGTGGACGTTCATCGCCGCCGCCGCGAGCATTACCTGCCTCATGCGCGCCGCCGCCGGCGACATCGCCGCCGCGGGCGCCTCGGACCTCGCCATCGCCACGCTCGATGAATGCGCGGGGATCGCCGCCGACAATGGCTATGCGCCGCGGGAGCCGTCAATCATCCGCGGCCGCACCATGCTGACCGCGCCGGGATCGGAATTTGTCGCCTCCATGCTGCGCGACGTCGAGCGCGGGGCGCCGACCGAGGCCGACCACATCATCGGCGATCTTTTGCAGCGAAGCAAAGCCGAACCCGACCCTTTTTCGCTGCTCCGCATCGCCTATGCGCATCTGAAAGCCTATGAGGCGCGACGCGCGCGCGAAGCACAGAAGGCATAGTTTTAAAGTCTGGGGAGGCGACCATGACGGAATTTTGGAATTACTATCTTAGCGCCCTGCGCAAATACGCCGTCTTCACCGGGCGCGCCTCGCGCGCGGAGTTTTGGGGCTTTGTACTCATCTATTTCCTGATCTGCATCGCGGCGCTCATCCTCGATCGCCTGCTGGGAACGGCCGGCTGGCGATCCGGCCTCTTTCTCAGCATCGCCGAGATCGGGCAGCTGCTGCCGTTGATCGCCGTTTCGGTGCGGCGGCTGCACGATACCGACCGCACCGGCTGGTGGCAGCTCCTGATGCTGAGCGGCATCGGGCTGCTGCTTCTCATCTTCTTCTATTCGGAACGCGGCGCGCTGGCGCCCAACCGTTTCGGTCTTCCGCCGACAGGAGCGTCTTCTCTCCTCTGACGCTTGACGCCGCAACGGATCACGAACCCTGCAACAGGGTCTAAGGAGCACTCCATGCATATTGCGTTTCTGGGGCTTGGCAACATGGGCAGCGCCATGGTCCGCAATCTCGTGAAAAACGGACATAGGGTCGTTGCCTGGAACCGCAGCTACGAGCCGACGAAGCCGATCCATGCGCTTGGCGTCGCCATCGAGCGCACGCCGGCCGACGCCTGCAAGGACGCCGACATCGCCATCACCATGCTCGCCGACGACGGCGCCGCCGAAGCCGTGACGCTTGGCAAGGACGGGCTGATCGAGGGGCTGGCCGAAGGCGCCGTCCATGTCTCGATGAGCACCATTTCGGTGGCGCTGTCAGACAAATTTACCGAGGCGCATGCGGCGCGCGGGCAGCTTTATGCGGCCGCGCCGGTGTTCGGCCGGCCCGAGGCGGCGGAAGCGCAAAAGCTTTTTATCGCCGCGGCGGGCAAGCCGGATGCGATTGCGAAAATCACGCCCGCGCTGGAATCGGTCGGCCAAAAAATCTTTGTCATGGGCGAGGAGCCGGCGCAGGCCAATCTTGTCAAACTCACGGGCAATTTTCTGATTACCTGCGTCATAGAAAGCCTCGCCGAAGCCTTTGCGCTAACCGCCAAGGGTGGAATTGAAACGCAGAAGGTTTTCGAGCTGTTAACCGAATCGCTGTTTTCCGCACCGGTCTACAAAACCTATGGCGGGTTGATACTGGAAGGCAAGTTTTCGCCGCCCGGCTTTAAAATGCCGCTCGGCCAGAAGGACAACAGGCTGTTGCAGCAGGCGGCGGAAAAGCTCGAAGTCCCGCTGCCCTTCGCCGCCATTATCCGCGATCGCTTTCTCGCTGCGAGAGCCAATGGCGACAGCGAGCTCGACTGGTCGGCGATCGCAAAACGCGCCGCGGAGGACGCCGGGTTCGAGGTGAAGTGAGAGGCGTTGACTCCCCTCGGCTCGGAGAGCCCGTCTCGAACCATGAGGGTCTTTGTCCATTGCGACGAGACGGCATTCATTCCGAAATGACTCGTCAAAATGACGCGTGCGAGAACCGCTAAAGCTTCTGAATGCACAACGTCGGCGGCCCTTGTCGGATCCTACAGCGCCCGATCGTCCTTCGATCATTGCCAGCAAAGGAGCGTCCAATGCCCTATGTCGATGGTTTCGTTCTCGCCGTGCCGAAAGAGAAAATCGAAGACTATAAAAAGGCGGCTCAAACCGCCGGCGCGCTCTGGAAGGAATATGGCGCGCTCGCCTTCGTCGAATGCGTCGCCGACGACGTGCCCTATGGCGAACTCACCTCCTTCCCGCGCGCGGTGCAGGCCAAGGAGGATGAAACCGTGGTGTTTTCCTGGATCTTGTACGAGTCCCGCGATCAGCGCGACGCGATCAACGCCAAGGTCATGGCCGACCCGCGGCTGAAGGAAACCATGGTGAATCCGCCCTTTGACGCCAAGCGCATGATTTATGGCGGATTCCAAACGTTGTTGGAGATTTAGGGGGCAGGGGCCCCAGGCGATCAGCCGGGGAATATACGCTCACGCTCCCGCCCGCGGGCGCCATTCAAATTGAGCCGGAGGCCTTTTGCGCTTCGGCCGCGAGTGGTCGTTCTCAGCGCGAAAAATCTGGCTCGTGGACGCAGGGCGGCAATGGCCCATACGAGTGTCGACACGTGCGCTTCTTATTCGAATGATATGCGCTGAAGCGCCTCGCGGGGGACACGCGGAAGCTGCCTTACCGGCGTTGCTCGCGGGAAAATCCGCCGCCGGTAAATCTTCCGGCGCCAACGGCTTTTATGATTTGACAGCAGAGGCCGCAGGCTCATTATCTTACATAAAAACATGAGGGGAGTTTGCTTGTGCGCAACCGTACTTTGGACGCTCTATCCGTTCTCCTGCCCGCTGGCGCTCTCGGCGTCTCCGTGGCGCTGGCCGCGGTTCGCGCCGAGGCGCTTCCTGTCTCGGGCCAATCCGCCGCGGCGGGCGCTGCCGGCTCCGACGAAGGCATCGCCGCGCGGCTGAAAGCGATTCGCGACGGCGTTTCGCAAATCGTCGGCGATCAGCCAGCCCAACTGGAAGATAAAGTCGAGGGCTATCCCAACGTTCTCAAAGCCTGGTGGGGGAATGGCGGCTGGCGGCGACGTTGGGGGAACGGCGGCTGGGGTTGGCGCAATGGCGGCTGGCGCAACGGCGGCTGGGGCTGGCGCAATGGCGGCTGGGCTCCGTGGCGCAACGGCTGGCGCAACGGCGGCTGGAGGAATTGGCGCAACTGGTAGGCCGCCGCAGGGCTTGGAGAGCGCCATGCTGAACGCGCTGTCGACCGGCCGGGCCGCGCCGACCATCGAAACAGTGGTGGTGCAGCCCACACCTTTCTGCAACATCAACTGCCGCTACTGCTATCTGCCGGACCGCAACCAGAAAGCGAAGATGGAGCTGAGCGTGATCACCACGCTCTTTTCCAAGATTTTCGCCTCCGGTTGGTCCGCAGACCAACTGACGGTCATATGGCACGCTGGCGAGCCGCTCGTGCTGCCGGTTTCCTATTACGAGACCGCCCTCCGTGCGATCGAGGCGTTGCGGCCGCCCGAGGTCGCCGTTCGCCACGCGATCCAGACCAACGGCATGCTGATTTCGCCGGAGTGGTGCGCGCTGTTCAAACAATGGGACGTCGGCGTGGGCGTCAGCATCGACGGCCCGCAGGCTCTGCATGACGCCAATCGCGTGACGCGCTCCGGACTTGGCACCTTTGCGCAGACTATCGCCGGCCTGCGGCTGCTGCAGCGGGAGAAGGTTCCATTTCACGTCATTTCGGTGCTCTCGGCGGAAAGCTTGCAGTCGCCGGAAGCGATGCTCGATTTCTATCTCGCCGAAGGGGTCGAGGACATTTGCTTCAATGTGGAGGAATCGGAAGGCGATCACGTCTCCGGCCTCTTCGCCGCCGCCGACACGCCGCGCCGTTTTCGTGAATTCCTCAGCCGCTTCTGGACTCTCGCGCGCCAGAGCGGACAGGTGCGATTCATCCGCGAAATCGACGACATGCTCGAACGGATTTTCCGGCCCGAAAGCTGCGACATGGGCAATGCGCAGGTCGAGCCTTTCGGCATGCTGAATGTCGCCTGCGACGGGTCGGTGTCGAGCTTTTCGCCGGAGCTGCTCGGCCTCAAGAATGCGGCCTATAATGATTTTATCGTGGGCAATATTTTGACCGATTCGCTCGAGGCCATGCTAGGCGGCGAAGCGATGACGGCGATGACGCGCGACATTGCGGCGGGCGTCGAGCTTTGCCGTCAGAGCTGCGAATATTTTTCAGTCTGCGGCGGCGGCGCGCCCGTCAACAAGCTTTCCGAAAATGGCGGCTTTTCCAGCGGCGCCACGTCCTTTTGCAAATTGACCGAAATGATTCCGGCCGACCTCGCGTTGGCGGCGTTCGAGCAGCTGGAGCGCACGATGCCGGCGCCTGAGATTGGCGCCGCGCGTTTCGCCGAGGGCAAGTGACGCTCTCGCCCCGGTCCCGGGCGCTTAGCTCAATGACCCGGGCGCTGGGGCGTTAAAATCGAAATGAAAACAATACCCCGCCTTCGCATTCGCGATGTCGCGAATGCGTTCATCGCCGATTCGGCGCGGGACCAGCGCCGCTGAGCCGGACTTAATGTCTGCGGAGGCGATGCGTCGGATAGGCGAGGCGGAACTGGAGATCATTCCAAAAGTCAGCCTCGACCATGTCGATCACCTGTGCTTCGACCGCCTCGGGCTCTGGCTTCGCGCTATGCAGGTCCGCCCAAAGGTCGAAAATGGGCGCCTCGGCCACAGCCGCATTGTCCCGCGGCTGCGCACGCGCCGCCCGGCGGCTGGTGAATTGAGAGAAGTCGATCAGTTCCATAACTTTAGCCTTGTCATCCGAAATCGGCGCCGATGAGCGGATTTCGCTCAGGAAATCGGCCAAATCCGCCGTCTCGTGACGAATTTGGCGACAAAATACACGATTACAAGCGTTTTGTCGCCCTTCTGACCAATGGCGTATATCCAATTGCTTCGGCTCCATAACTCGGCTGGGCTCAAAGGGATCCAAAGAATGCGCATAGCTAATGCTTGAGCAAAGGCGCGAATCGGGGATCGGCGGTTTCATTGGCCTTTAACATTGGCGCAATCTTGCTGGCGGGCACCGGGGGGCTGAAGTAAAAGCCCTGCATTTCCGTGCAGCCTTCGGCGCGAAGCCAAGCGAGTTGCTCGCTCGTCTCGACGCCTTCCGCCGTTGTCGAAACGCCAAGGCTGGAGCCAAGGCCCGCGACGGCGCGCACGATCGCCCTGGAGCCGCATCCATGGCCAAGTTCGCTCACAAAGGAACGGTCGATCTTGATCTTGTCGAAAGGGAAGGCGCGCAAATAGCTAAGGCTCGAATAGCCGATGCCAAAATCATCCATCGATACGCTGACCCCGAGGCTGCGCATTCTGTGCAGGGTCGCGAGATTGGCTTCGCTCTCAGCGAGCAGGATCGATTCGGTGATCTCAAGCTCAAGCCGCGAGGCGGGCAGCCCGGAATTGGCGAGCGCGGTCAGCACCGAATGGATCAGATCGCCGCGCTTGAATTGCACTGACGACAGATTGACGGCGACCTTGAGATGATTGGGCCATTTCGCCGCCTCGGCGCAAGCCTGGCGCAGCGCCCATTCGCCAAGCGGGACAATCAGGCCGGTTTCTTCCGCAAGGCCTATGAAGGCGGCCGGGGGAATCATGCCGCGGATCGGATGGCGCCACCGCAACAGCGCCTCGAACCCGGTGATGGCGCCCGTCTGCAAGGCGACGAGGGGCTGATAATGCAGCTCGAACTCGGAGGCGATGAGAGCTTGGCGAAGATCGGCCTCAAGCTGTCGCCGCGCCTGCGCCCGCGCGTCCATCTCGGGCTCGAAGAAGCGAAACGCGCGCCGTCCCTCTTCTTTCGCCCGGTACAACGCCATATCCGCGTGTTTCAGGAGCAAATCCGAGTCGCGCCCGTCCCCGGGGGCCATCGCAACGCCAATGCTGGCGCCGATTTCGACGCAATGACCCTGGATGACATAGGGGCCGCCCACCTCATCCACAATCAAAGAGGCGAGCTTGCCGGCTTCATCCGGTCCGGCAAGGCGCCCGCAGAGAAAAGCGAATTCGTCCCCGCCGAAACGCGCCAGCGTATCGCCCGGGCGCAGACAGGCGCGCAGCCGATCCGCGACAGCGCGAAGCAGCGCGTCGCCGACCGTGTGGCCAAGCGTGTCGTTGATCGCCTTGAACTGATCCAGATCGAGATAAAGCACGGCGATTTCACCCTGCCCGGAGTCGAGACGCGACAAAGCCTCGTCGAGCCTGATGCGGAAGAGCGCGCGATTGGGCAGATCTGTCAGCGCGTCATGATGCTCAAGATGCGCCAGTCGAAGCTCGGCGCGCTGCTTGTCCGTGACGTCTATGATGGTGACGAGAATGGCCGGGCCGTCGCGAAAGACGATCGCGCGGGAATGCACGACGACGTGGATCACGCTTCGGTCGGATCTGAGATGGCGACCGACGCGCGGGTTCGCCGCGCTTTCCGGATCGCGCGTTGCAAAGGCCCGCACCTCCTCCCAATCCTCCTCGGGCGTGATGTCGAAAGCCGTCATCGCCAGCAACTCGGACGCCGAAAACCCCCACAGCGCGGCCGCCGCGTCATTGACGACGAGAAATCGCGCCGACTCCGGATCGCACAAAGCCGTGGGGATAGGGCCGCCCTCGAACAGCAGCCTAAACGATTCGTCCTGCGCTTTGAGGTCGCCGGTATTCGCCAAGGTCTTTGCGACGAGATCGCCTGACGCGCGGCGCCCCGCCTCCGCGATGGATTTCACCGGCCCGGCCTTTCCGATCGAATCGGGGTCGAACTTGAATTTCCTCTTTGGCGCCGCCATCAAATCGCTCCCTGCGCGTTCGTCAAACGAAACTTGTCAGATGAAAATTGCCTTCCGCTGTCTGAGATCATTCGAATCTTAATACGAGCCAGAGCCTCGCAGCCGCTCATGGCGCGCCGGCGCGATATCGACTATCGCTGTATTTTATCTAGAAATGGCTTGCGCAACGGTTGGCGCGGGCTCTATTTTAGAATCTGTCTAGAAATGAAGGACGCAGTCGCCGCCAGCCTCACGCTCGACGCCGCTGAAATTTTGGGAGTTCTAATATGAAGGGTGACGACAGAGTCATCGACTATCTAAATCGCAGCCTGCGCAGCGAACTGACGGCGATCAATCAATATTGGCTGCATTTCCGCATCCTGGACAATTGGGGCTTCAAGGATCTCGCCAAGCAGTGGCGCGAGGAATCCATCGAAGAAATGCGCCACGCCGACAAGATCACCGCGCGCATTCTGTTCCTTGAGGGATTCCCGAACATGCAGGTTCTGGATCCGCTGCGCATTGGACAGTCGGTCGAAGAGATCTTGTCCTGCGACCTCGCCGCCGAGCTCGGCGCGCGCTCGCTCTACACCGAGGCGGCCGAATATTGCATCAGCGTGCACGACCGCGTCACCAAGGAGCTTTACGACGCGCTACTGATCGACGAGGAACATCATATCGACTTCCTCGAGACGCAGCAGGAGTTGATTCGGCAGGTTGGCGTGCAGCTCTACAGCCAGAAACACATCGGCAAGCTGTCGGAAGATTTGTAGTCTATGCGCGCCGCCGCTCAGCGGCGCGGCCCCACGGTTCGCGGGGCAAAAGGGATCCAGATCATCGGACATTCAGAAGCGGACGTCCGGTGATCGAAACAACAATCCCTCTTCGCCGAAAATGAGCGCGATCTCGTTAAATTTGGAGCGATCGCGTTCTACAGCGCCGCCGCCGTCTCCATGCGGCGAAGCATCTTAGTATGATGACTGTCATGTCAAGTAGACGCGTTGTCGATCAATGCGCCTTGCCGAAAAGCTACAGGCTTTTTACGGCTGGCGTCACGCCCCGCCCGGCGGCAATCGTTCGACTTCACAAATGTTGAGTCGAGCCCCCCACCATCGTTGCAACACACAGCAAGCTGAAGGCCGCCGATTGCGCAGCGCGGCGCTTATCCCGGGTTGAGGCGGCGCACGACAGCGTCAAGCTGCTCCAGCGTCAGATAGGCGATACGCAACTCGCCGCGTTCGCCAGCGGCCGCGATCGTCACCTTGAGGCCAAGCCCCGTCGAAAGCGCCAATTCGAGCGCGCGCGTGTTTGGATCTTTCTCAGCCTTGCGCGGCCCGCCGCGCTTCGACGTATCGCCCTTTTCCTGCAGGAGCCGCTCGACGTCGCGGACGCTCAAACCCTCGGCGACGATGCGCTCAGCCACCTGATCCGGCTGGTCGATCATCAACAAAGCGCGGGCGTGACCGGCGGTGAGACGCCCTTCCGCGAGAAGCGCACGCGTGCGCTCCGGCAGCTTCGTGAGCCGCATCGTATTGGCGACATGGCTGCGGCTTTTGCCGATGAGCCGCGCAATGTCCGCGTGTGAATAGCTGAATTCGGCGCCGAGCCGCTCATAGCCGGCTGCTTCCTCGAGCGCATTGAGATCGCTGCGCTGGACGTTTTCGATAATGGCGAGTTCGAGCGCCTCGGCGTCCGTCGCCTCGACGACCACGATCGGCACTTCATGCAGACCCGCGCGCTGCGCGGCGCGCCAGCGCCTTTCGCCGGCGATGATCTCATAGGCGTCGACGAGATTTTTCGCCGGCCGCACCAGGATCGGCTGAATGACGCCCTTTTCCCGGATCGAGGACGCCAGATCCTCAAGCTCGGCCTCATCGAAAGCGCGGCGCGGATTGCGCGGATTGGGCCGCAAGAATTCGATCGGCGCCTTCTTCTGGCCGCGCGAGCGGGCGTCCCCCGCAGGCTCCGCCGCCTCGCCGATGAGAGCGGCAAGCCCGCGTCCGAGGCGGGGCCTCGCCTCTTCGGCCGCTTTCGCTTGTTTCATCATCGACGCTCTCCTTAGGCTCGATTTTCCCGAGAAGGCTCCGCCCGTTCGGAAAACATGCATTATAACAAATACTTATTAAACGAGCGGCTCTTGGGTGATTAAACCTCAAGCCGCGCGAAAGAGCCGCTCACGCTGGATCACTTCCGAGGCGAGTTTCAGATAGGCTTGGCTTCCGGCGCATTTCAGATCGTAAAGCAGCACGGGCTTGCCGTGCGACGGCGCCTCCGAGATACGGACATTGCGCGGGATGACAGTGTCATAGACCTTATCGCCCATGAAACTCCGCACATCGGCGACCACCTGCGCGGCGAGGCTATTGCGCGAATCGAACATGGTCAAAACGATGCCATGAATGGTCAAGGCAGGGTTGAGCGTGGAGCGCACCTGATCGACCGTCGCCAGCAGTTGCGACAGGCCCTCCAGCGCGAAGAACTCGCATTGCAGCGGCACGACGACGCTATCGGCGGCCGTCATCGCATTCATTGTCAGCAGGTTCAGCGAGGGCGGACAATCGACCAACGCATAGGTGAAGCGCTCGGACGGCGGCTCGCCCTGTTGATCCTCGACGAAGCGCGCAATGGCGTTTTTGAGACGAAGGGCGCGATCCTTGCGGCCGGCAATCTCAAGCTCGACGCCGAGGAGGTCAAGCGTTGAGGGCGCGATCGAGAGACCGGGCACCGCGGTCGGCTGCATCACTTTCTTCAGCGATTCCGCACCCATCATGACGTCATAGGTCGAGACGCGGCGGCTACGGCGCTCAACGCCAAGACCGGTTGAGGCGTTGCCCTGGGGATCGAGATCGATGAGAAGAACTTTTTCGCCGATTGCGGCGAGCGCCGTGCCAAGATTGATCGCCGTGGTGGTCTTGCCCACGCCGCCTTTCTGGTTGGCGAGAACAAGAACGCGCAAATGATGCGGTGGAGGAGCCACGGAAACTCCCGCGAAAGAGCACACAGCCGCGACGCGACCGATTTTTGAGAATGAGCGGCAGATTTGAGCTTGCGGCCGCCATCAATCGACGCGGCGCCGCACGATGATCAGCCGCGCCGAATCAGAGGTCTCGCTTGCCACGCTGGCTATCTGATATCTAGCTGCGGCGCTTAGGCCCGTCAATTCCGCCTCGGCCTGTTCTCCCTTGGAAAACACGCCGATCGCGCCCTTTTCGAGAAATCTTTCGGCATAATGCAGCAATTGGGAAAATGGCGCTAAAGCGCGCGCGCTGACTGCGTCAAAGGGCGCGTCGAGGGCCGCCGCTATGTCCTCGATCCGTCCGCAATGGACGATGGCGTGGGCGCCTGTTTCACGTGAAACAGTCCGCAGGAAAGCGCATTTGCGCTGGTCGGACTCGATCAAATGGATTTCCGCGCTCGGGTCGTCGGCGTAGCGAATCGCCGTGACAAGTCCGGGAAATCCACCCCCGGAACCCAAATCCACCCAACGCCGCGCTTGCGGCGCCGCCGCCGACACTTGCAGCGAATCGACAAAATGCCGAATCCAGATGTCATCAAGGGTCGATTTCGCGACGAGATTGATCGAACCCTGCCATTTGCGCAACAGAGCTTCGTAGAGCGCCAGCCGGCGCAATGTAACATCCGGGAGCTCCGCCAGACGCGGATGGAGTCCCCGCAGGCGAGAGAGATTTAGGCCGCCTGTTTCCTTCACAAGGCTCAATTTGAGTCGGCGCCCACGCGCCGCACGGTCGCCGCCAGCAGCGTCATCGCAACCGGCGTCATGCCTTCAATGCGGCTCGCCTGCGCCAGGCTGCGGGGCCGAATTTGCCTGAGCCGTCCTCGAATCTCGGTCGAAAGTCCGGTGAGGAGATCGTAATCGACAGAGTCAGGAATGAGCAGAGCTTCATCCCGGCGCGCCGCCTCAATATCCCGTTTCTGCCGATCGAGATAAACCGCATATTTGGCGTCAATTTCGATTTGTTCAGCGATCGAAGGCTCTATCTCTCTGAGTTCCGGCCAAATCGCCTGTAGTTTTGCCAAGGATGTGTCGGCAAGAGCCAGAAGCTCAAAGGCGCCGCGACGGACCCCGTCGTGATTGATCTTCAGTCCATGCTGCGCCGCTTCGTTCGGCGTCAGATTGAAGCCCTCAAGCAATCCGCGCGCATGCTGGAGCGCCGCCATTTTGGTCCGAAAGGCGGACGACCGCTCCATACCGATACATCCCCATTTCAGTCCGGCCCCCGTCAGACGCTGATCGGCATTGTCGGCGCGGAGCGACAGCCTGTATTCAGCCCGTGACGTAAACATCCGATAGGGCTCGGTGACGCCGCGACAGACGAGATCGTCGATCATGACGCCGAGATAGGCCTCTGACCTCTCAAAAAGGATCGGCGCGCCGCCGCCCGCCCGCGCAGCAGCGTTCAATCCCGCCGCAAGTCCCTGGGCCGCCGCCTCCTCATAGCCCGTGGTGCCGTTGATCTGGCCGGCGAGAAAAAGGCCCCCCAGTTTTTTGGTTTCCAGCGTGGATTTCAATTCACGCGGATCGATAAAATCATATTCGATCGCATAGCCGGGTTGCAGCACAGCCACCCGCTCCAACCCGGGGATGGTGCGAAGGAAGGCGTCCTGCACCTCCTCGGGCAAGGAGGTCGAAATTCCATTCGGATAAATGGTGTCGTCGTCGAGCCCCTCCGGCTCCAGGAAAATCTGATGCGAGTTGCGATCCTCGAAGCGAACGACCTTGTCTTCGATCGACGGACAATAGCGCGGCCCACGTCCGCCAATCGCGCCTGAATAGACCGGCGACTGGCCAATGTTGTCTCGAATGACCTTATGCGTCGCCACTGTCGTATGTGTAATGAAGCAATCGATCTGCGGGTTGACGATGCTCGCGGTCAAAGTGGAAAAAGGCTGCGGATCGGGATCGGGCGCCTGACGGTCGAGCCCGGCCCAATCGATGGTTTTGCCATCGAGCCTCGGCGGGGTTCCCGTTTTCAAGCGACCCATAGCAAAGCCACGCGCTTCCAGCGTCTCGCCAAGCCGGATCGCCGGATTTTCACCGATCCGGCCGGCCGCCATTGTGACTTTGCCGCGATGGATCACGCCGCGCAAAAACGTGCCGGTTGTAATGACCGCGGCGCGGCACGATAACGCCCGGCCGTCAGCGGTCACGATGCCCGTGACTTCCCCATTTTCGATGCGAAGATCAGCGGCTTCGCCTTCGACGATCGAGAGATTGGCCGTCTCGGCCAGAGCGGCCCGCATCGCCTTGCGGTAAAGCGCGCGGTCGGCCTGCGCGCGCGGGCCACGGACGGCGGGTCCTTTGGCGCGGTTGAGCACCCTGAACTGGATGCCCGCGGCATCGGCGACGCGGCCCATCAGACCGTCCAAGGCGTCGATCTCGCGGACGAGATGACCCTTGCCCAGGCCGCCGATTGCCGGATTGCAGGACATGATGCCGATGGTGGCGCGCGAATGGGTCAGCAGCGCCGTTTTTGCGCCCATCCGCGCGGCGGCCGCAGCGGCTTCGCACCCCGCATGGCCGCCGCCGACCACGATCACGTCAAACGCCACTCGCATTGCCCACTAATCCTTCGCCCTGTTTCACGTGAAACAGGCCTATTTCCCGATGCAGAACCGTGAAAAAATATCGCCAAGGATGTCTTCTACATCAACCCGGCCGACGAGTCTCTCCAGCGCGAAAAGAGCCGCCCGCAAATCCTCGGCGACGATCTCCACAGGCGCGGAATCCGACAGGATGCGGGCCAAAGCGCTCTCCGCC
Source organism: Methylocella silvestris BL2 (assembly GCF_000021745.1). Lineage (NCBI taxonomy): Bacteria > Pseudomonadati > Pseudomonadota > Alphaproteobacteria > Hyphomicrobiales > Beijerinckiaceae > Methylocella > Methylocella silvestris. The sequence continues at coordinate 2,827,113 of NC_011666.1, read as the reverse complement.
TCGGCGATGGATTTCCGATGGCGTTCTCGCGTTATGACGCCGTCGTGACCCGCCCCGCCAGCTTCTGCGGCAAATTGCGCCAGCCGGTCGAGCAACACATCGAGGTTGAGGCCGCTCGCCGCGCTGATGCAAAGCGCCGCCTCCGCTTGCGCGCTCGGCGCCAGATCCGCTTTCGTTGCGACCTGCCACAGCTCGGCGTCGGTCAATCTCGCGTCGGGCGCCTGAAAGTCTCCAAGCTCGCTTAGCCAAAGCACAAGATCGGCGTTTTGCGCCCGCTCCAGAGCGCGCGAGACGCCGATCTGCTCGACCGGGTCGGTCGTCTCGCGCAGCCCCGCGGTGTCGATCAGCACCGCGGCATAACCGCCAAGATCAAGTTCGACCTCCAGCACATCCCGCGTGGTTCCGGCGTGTTTCGATACAATCGCCACATCGCGGCGGGCCAGAGCGTTGAGCAGCGTCGATTTCCCCGCGTTGGGCGGCCCGGCGATAACGATGGTCAGCCCCTCCCTGATCCGCTCGCCGGCGCGGGCCGCATGAAGCTCGCCCCGCAATTCGGCAAGCACAGGCGCGATGATGGGAGCGATGTCGAGCGCGGGCGCCGCGGCGACATCGCCTTCATCGGAAAAATCGATGTCGGCTGCAATCCGCGCGGAGGCTTCAATCAAGGCGGCCCGCCAGCCGCCGGCGCGCCGCCCCAGCATCCCCGCCGTCTGCCGCAACGCCTGACGCCTCTGCGATGCGGTTTCGGCGGCGACAAGATCGCCGATCCCCTCGATCTGTCCAAGATCCAGCTTGCCATTCATCAAGGCGCGGCGCGAAAATTCGCCCGCTTCCGCCGCGCGCGCGCCCTCGAAAGAGCCGATCGCCGCGATCAGCCCGGCGACCACCGCCCGCCCGCCATGGATGTGAAATTCAGCGCTGTCTTCGCCGGTATAGCTGCGCGGACCTTGAAAAAAAATGACGAGCCCTTGATCGATCGCTTCGCCTGTCGCCGGATCTCTGAACGTCGCCAGCGTCGCGACGCGAGGAGGCGGCAGGCGTCCCGCGACGGCCTTGACAATCGCGCCGCTGGCCGGTCCCGTAAGGCGCAGAATCGCAACCGCCGCGCGCCCGGCGCCCGAGGCGACGGCGAAGATCGTATCTCCGCTGCGCCCGATCGGCGCGGAACCCTCTAACCCATTCAACGCCGGACTCCCAAGGCTATATAAAGTTTGTAAATAGCCAGCCTTGAACATCGCCGACGGCAAGGATCTTAAGCCATGTCAGCCCAAGTCATGTCAGCCAATGAACTCGGTCAGGCGGCGAGCCCCTATCTGCTGCAGCACGCCAACAATCCCGTGCATTGGCGCATGTGGTCGGAGGCGGCGCTCGCCGAGGCCTCGGCGCAGGGAAAGCCGATCCTGCTCTCCGTCGGCTACGCCGCCTGCCACTGGTGCCATGTCATGGCCCATGAAAGCTTCGAGGACGAAGCGACTGCCGCCGTCATGAACGAGCTCTTCGTGAATATCAAGGTCGATCGCGAGGAACGGCCGGATATCGATCATATCTATATGCAGGCGCTGCACGCCTTCGGCGAGCGCGGCGGCTGGCCGCTCACCATGTTCCTGACGCCAAAGGGCGAACCGTTCTGGGGCGGCACCTATTTTCCCAAGACCGAGCAATATGGCCGCCCGGCCTTCGTCACCGTGCTGCGCACGGTCGCCCACGCTTTTCATGAGGAGCCGCATCGGATCGCCGCCAATGTCGGCGCGGTTCGGCGCAATCTGACAAAAGCGCCGACCGCAAGCGGCGGCGATTTCTCGCTCGCGCAAATGGACGATATCGCCGCCCAGCTCGTGACCGCGATCGACACCGTCGACGGCGGCCTCAAAGGCGCGCCGAAATTCCCCAATACGCCGATCCTCGAAATGCTGTGGCGCGCCGGCGCCCGCACCGGCACTGCCGCCTACCGCCAAGCGATGCGGCTCGCGCTCGAAAAAATGTCGGAAGGGGGCATCTACGACCATCTCGGCGGCGGCTATGCCCGCTATTCCACCGACGATCGCTGGCTCGTGCCGCATTTCGAGAAGATGCTTTATGATAATGCGCAGATTCTCGAATGCCTGGCGCTCTGCTACGACGCCTTCAAGGACGATCTCTTCTTGCAGCGCGCGCGCGAAACGGTCGCCTGGCTCGAACGCGAAATGACCAATCCGGGCGGCGCCTTCAGCGCCAGCCTCGACGCCGATTCCGAAGGGATCGAGGGCAAATTCTACGTCTGGACGTTCGACGAACTCGTCGAGCCGCTTGGCGCCGACGAGGCGCGATTCTTCGGCAAATTCTACAACGCCGCGCGGATCGGCAATTGGGTCGACGCCCATTATCCAAATGGCGTCACAATCCTGAACCGGCTCGAATCGGCGCGGCCAACCGCCGAGGAAGAGGCGCGTCTTGCCCCCTTGCGGCAAAGACTGTTCGACCGGCGCGAGGCGCGCGTCCACCCCGGTCTCGACGACAAGATCATGGCCGACTGGAACGGATTGATGATTGCAGCCTTGGTCAACGCGGCGACGCTGACCGGCGAGCATCGCTGGATTGCGCTCGCCGCGCGCGCCTATAATTTCATTGTTGCGACAATGCTCTATCGCGACGAAGCGGGACTGACGCGTCTCGCCCATAGTTTCCGCGCCGGCGTCCTCGTCAAGCCGGGTCTCGCGCTCGACTATTCCACCATGATGCGCGCAGCGCTGGCGTTATATGAAGTTCGTAATTTAAAAGAGTTTGCCGCGACGCGCGATTATTTGTCCGACGCCCGCGCTTTTGCGCAGACGCTCGAGGCCTGCCACATCGATCCGGACTCGCGGCTGATTACGATGGCGGCGAAGGACGCTGCCGACGTCATCGTCAAGCTCGCGCCGACGGCCGACGACGCCATCCCCAACGCCCATCCGGTCTATCTTGGCGCGCTGATCCGGCTCGCGGGCGTTTCTGGAGATCAAGGCGCGCTCGATCGCGCCGACGCGCTCATCAAGGCCATGGGGCCATCGATCCGCGGCAATATCGTCGGCCACGCCGGAACCCTCAACGCCATCGATCTGCGACTGCGCGTCAGGGAGATCGTCACGGCGGGACCGGCCCGCGCGCCGCTCTATGAGGCGGCGCTCGGCGCCCCTTTCATCGACCGGATCGTGATGGACCTCGACCGGCCGGACGAGATCCCGGCGGCCCATCCGGCGCGCGCCCAGGCTGAGCTCGCAGGCGAGGCCGCGGCTTTCGTTTGCGCCGGCGGCGCCTGCTCGTTGCCCGCTCGGGACGTTGACGCCCTGCGCCAGCTTCTGGGCGACAGCGGCGCCTGAGCGCCAGGATTCAGACCGCGCCGCCCGAAGCGCTGCTATGAGCCGAAACGGGCGCGCGCCCAGGAACGCCATTGCTGCAGCAGTTCGCTTTGCTTCGCGTCAAAAGTCGCAAGCGTCGGCGCCGTCGTCGGATCCTGTAACAGGGCGAGGCCGCGCACGGCGTAGAACCGCACGGATTCGTCGCTGTCATTGAGCGCGGTCTTCGCAAGCGGCGCGGCGACCTCCGGCGCGGCGAGGCGGCTGAGCACAGACGCCGCCGCGCGGCGCACGGCGACCTCGTTCGACCCCAGCATGACGGTCAACGCCGGGATGAGCTCTGGCGAATCCACATGCGCGTCAATGGCGTTCGCCAGTTTTGATGCGCTGAACCCGAGAGTCCCCGGATCGGCGAGGATGGGCGCAACCGACCGCACATAGTCGGCCTTTTCCTCGTCGTCCAACGCCTCATCCATCGAGAAGAGCACATACATCGCCCAAAGACGGGCGGGAAGCTGATCCGACGCGGCGATCGCCTTGAGGGCGAGGCCAGCCTCAGGGTAAGGAATTGTCGCAAGGGCCTGCGCCGCAGCGTAATAGACATATTGCGCCTGGTCGGCCGGCGCGGCTGTGACGAGGCCCTGCACCCCTTTCACGGGATCGATCAGAGTCGCGGCGGGCGCGGTCAGCACGGAAGCGAGCGCCCCGGCGACGCCGGCAAGCGCATCGGGCGAGGCGGCCAGCGACTGCCCTGGGGCGGCGACCAAAGCAGGATGATAGGGGTCGGCCGCCGAATAGGCGCCGCCCTTGCCCCGGCGGCCGAGGAAGAAGATCCCGTATTGCCGCTCCTCGATCTTGCCGACGCCGGCGAAATCGGGCGAAACCGCGAGCTGGCGCAAAGCCCCGCCCCCTTTCAGAAAGCTGTCGACCGCTATCAGAATGGGCCCAGTTCCATCCGTATGGCTGGCGCGGCCGACGGCGATCACCTGCGCCGCCTGCGTCAGCTCAGGAGCGTCGGCGTCGGGAAGCAATTCGGCGCGGGCCGACCCGGCGGCCAGCCCGGCCGTCAGCAGGGCCAGGACTTTGATCTTCATCCGCGTGGTCTCCCGCGATGGTTCGTTATTTGGGACAGAAGGTGTTGTCAGCGCCAGCCGAGAGCGGCGACTTCCGCGCACAGTTTCGTCCGTGATCCTGGTAAAGCACCCAGGAGTTCGACATGACCTGAACGCCGCTGGTGCGATTTGCGGCCACGCCGCCGATCCAGACCCCGCCCGTCCATGAAATCACCGGCTGCGTGCAGAGTTGGTTACCGCATTCCTTGACCGTTGCAGGCGGATGAGCGCAGGGGACCTGTCCCAAGGACGGAATGAGAATATTGCATCCAGCCCCCGATTTGATCAGATCATCGTGAATGTCGGTTGGGTTAGCGAGCAGGGTCTGCTCCTTGGTATTGCCCGCGGTCCAGTTACTGCCGCCAGGCCACAGATTGGACGAGCCGGCATTGAAATTTTCTCTGACCGTGACGGGAAACGGCAATGTCTTGCCGGTCTGATCCTGCAACAGATAGGTCGGTCGGGAGTGAAAGCCCTGGCCATCTTTCGCATCGACAATGCCATTCGGCGCGAGCTTGTAGGGTTTCAGCACGGTGAGCTTGAATTCATCCGACGTCGCCGTTCCGTCCTTGCTCTTGACTGTCACCTTCACGCTGACCGTCGGCGCGCCTGTGCCCGGGTCCGCGCTCGGCTCGACGACCACCGAATTCTTGCTCTTGGTGTCCATCGTCGCCGAATTATTGGAGAATTGCGCATATTGCGAGCCGGCGGTGATCTGCCAGTTGTAGTCGGTCCCACCCGGCGAGGCGTCAATCGTCGTCACATAATTTTTCGGCTGCGGGTCGACTCCATTGAACCACCAGACGTTCGGGCATACGCCCTTCGCTGACTTCGGACAGGTGATTTCGGGCTTGATCTGGAAGCTGACAGGACAGGGCGGCGTATAGGCGGCGCAGGTCTTGCCTTTGGCCCCCACCGTGAATTTGACGCTCGAGCCGGCGGGCGTGGTTTTTGACGTGGTGACGGTAATGGTGGTGACGTCGCCGCCCTTGACCGCTGCGGTCTTGGGACTGAACGTGACGCCAGCGGGCAGTTTCGACACCTGAAGCGTGACGTTGTCGTTGAGGAAATTTCCGATGCCCGGGCCGAGGCAATAGAAATAGACCCCGAATGTGGTCTTGTCGCCCGGCTTGATCGGATTTGGCGTAGGATTCGGGTCGGGACCGGAACAGGAGCCCCGGTTGGCCGCCATGGCTGCGCCGGGGGAGAATCCCAAGGCCGCGCCGATCGCGACGAGGCTCAAAACAACGCCTCGAACCCTGGAAAATTGCTGTCTGAATTTTTTCATGCCGCCCGTTTTCCCGGTGCGCGTTAATTCCCTTTCTGAATTAACTTTTAGTAATCCAAACCGTCATCGCCTATTTGGGTTATGCGTGCGCAGCGGAAGAAGGATTTTGAATATCAATCGCGACTACAGGTTTCGGATATCAATTGCGGACAATTAACAGGATTGCAAATATATAATTTTGCACAATTTAATTTTCTACAAAAAGCTTTGCGGGTCTATATCGATCGCCGCGTTCACCCCACCGCGTTGCGGCGGTCCCGCTGCAAGCAAAGCGTTCAAAAATCCCTGCAAATCGGAGGAGCGCGGCGCGCGGATGAGCAGGCGGAAGCGGTGGCGCCCGCGCAGGATCGCGATGGGCGCCTCCGCCGGTCCGAGCAGGGAAAGTTCGCCCTCGGTCGGCAACCCTCCGGCCGCAGCGAGCGTCCATCCATCCGAGCGCGGCAGATCATGCGCCGCCCGCGCCAAAGCGCGAGCGAAAGCCTCGGCCGACGCCGCATCATTGCCCGAGACGATCAAGGCCGCCAGCCGGCCGAATGGCGGCAGACCGGCGCGCCGGCGCTGTTCGATTTCCTCGGCGTAAAATTTTTCGCTGTCGCCGGAGAGGATCGCCCGCATCACCGGATGCTCGGGTTGAAAACTTTGCACCAGGGCGCGCCCCGGCGTCTCGAACCGGCCGGCGCGGCCGGTGACCTGCTGCAGCAATTGAAAGGTGCGCTCCGCCGCGCGCGGATCGCCCGAGGTCAGGCCGATATCGGCGTCGATGACGCCGACCAGCGTCAGCCCCGGAAAATTATGGCCCTTGGCGACCAGCTGCGTGCCGATCACGATGTCGCAGGCGCCGCGCGCCACCGCTTCGAATTCGGCCCTGAGCCGCTCCGCGCCTCCCGCCAGATCGGACGACAGGATCATGAGCCGCGCGTCGGGAAACAGCTCGGCGGCCTCCTCCTCCAGCCGCTCGACGCCCGGCCCACAAGCCATCAGGGATTCAACCGCCTCGCAATTGGGGCAAAGCTCCGGACGGCGCTCCATATGGCCGCAATGGTGGCAGATCAGCGCCTTGCGAAAGCGATGATCGACGAGCCACGCCGCGCAATTCGGGCATTGGAACCGATGGCCGCAGCTACGGCAGAGCGTCAGCGGCGCATAGCCGCGCCGGTTTAAGAACAGCAGCGATTGCTGGCCCTTGCCGAGATTGTCGGCGAGTGCGGCGATCAGCGCAGGCGAAATCCATTTGCCGCGCGGCGGCGGCTTGAGCCGCATATCGACCGCCTCGATCTTCGGCATGGCGCGGCCGCCAAATCGGTCTTTCAGCACCAGGCGCCGGTAGCGGCCCTGATCGGCGTTGACCCGCGTCTCGATGGAGGGCGTCGCGCTGGCGAGGATCACTGCGCATTGCTCGATCCGGCCGCGCACCACCGCCATGTCGCGGGCGTGATAGACGACGCCGTCCTCCTGCTTGTAGGCGCCGTCATGCTCCTCGTCGACGATGACGAGCCCCAGCGATTGAAACGGCAAAAACAACGCCGAGCGCGCGCCGATGATGATTTTCGCCTCGCCTGAAGCGACAGCGCTCCAGATCCTTGCACGCCGCGCGGCGCCTATCCCTGAATGCCACTCGACCGGCGCGGCTCCGAAACGCGCGCCAAAACGGTCGACGAACTGGCTGGTCAGGGCGATTTCCGGCAGCAGCACCAGCGTCTGGCGCCCGGCGCGGAGAGCGGCGGCGATCGCCTCGAAATAGGTTTCGGTCTTGCCCGAGCCTGTGACGCCTTCGAGCAGCGTCACCGAAAAGCTCTGCGCCAAGACGGCTTTCGCCAGCTCGGCGGCGGCGGCGGCCTGATCTTGCGAAAGCAGCGGCTGGCGGAAATCGGGATCGCCGACCGGCGCGGCAGGCTCAGGCGCCAAGGTTTCGAGCGTGAAGACGCCCTGACGGATGAGCCCGTCGATGACCGAGGCCGAAACCCCGGCCGCTTTGGCCAGCGCCGCCTTCGTCATCAGGCCGCCCGCTTGCGCCGCGGCCAGCGTCCGCTCCCGCGCCGGAGTGAGGCGGGCCGGCGCGGCGCCGGTCAGGCGCAGGCCGACCCGCTTCGGCTCGGGCGCGGCGTGAAACGGGGCGCGGATCGCCATCCGCAACACCATGCCGCGCGGGCTCATGCCCCAGCGCGCGACCCAGTCGATAAAGTCGCGCAGGCGGTCGCCAAGCGGGGAGATGTCGAGCCGGGCGGCGACGGCGCGCAGATTGGAGGCGCCGGGCGGGGCCGGGCGCTGCGCGAAAACGACGCCGATCGCCCGCCGCGGTCCGAGCGGCGCTTCGACGAAAGCGCCGGGGACGAGGCCCATCGCGGCGGGGGCGACATAGGAATAGGCGGTGTCGACGGCGACCGGAAACAGCACGTCGACGACGCTTTGCACGCTTTCGGCAGCCGGCATCGCCTCAGGCCTTTGGCGAACGCCTTTTGCGCGCAAACATGTTCAGCCCTTCGACCAGACCGGAGAAGGCCATCGCTGTATAGATGTAGCCCTTCGGGAAATGAAACCCGAACCCTTCGGCGATCAGCGTCGCGCCGATCAGCAGCAAGAAGCCCAGCGCCAGCATGACGATGGTCGGGTTGCGATGGATGAAATTCGCCAGCGGATCGGCGGCCAAAAGCATGGCGCCGACAGCAGTCAACACGGCGATGATCATGATCGGCAGATGCTCCGTCATGCCGACCGCGGTGATGATGCTATCGAGCGAAAAGACAAGGTCGAGGAGCAGGATCTGGAAGATCGCCGAGGAAAAGCTCGTCGGCGGCTTGATCTTCTCCTCGCCGCCTTCCATTGGATCGACGGCCTGATGGATTTCGCTCGTGGCCTTGTAGACGAGGAAAAGTCCGCCGGCGATCAGGATGATGTCGCGCCAGGAGAAGCCCTGGCCGAGAACGCTGATCACCGGCGTCGTCAGGCGGATGATCGTCGAAATGGTGAAGAGCAGGGCGATCCGCAGGATCAGCGACAGGCCGATGCCGATGCGGCGCGCCTTCGAGCGCTGGTGCTCGGGCAGTTTTTGCGAAACGATGGCGATGAAGACGAGATTGTCGATGCCAAGGACGACTTCCATGACGATAAGGGTGGCGAGCGCGAACCAGGCAGAGGGGTCCGCGGCTAGCGCCAGAAGATCGTTCATTGCAAAGGTCTTTCAGCTCCGAGACGTGTCTGCCGCGGCCTGCGCCCGGCAAGGCTGAAGCCAAGGTAAAGCCTGGCGGGCCCGGCATTGAAGGTGTTTCGTGCCGGAAACGGCCGCGAGCGTCAAGTTAGGGTCGCGAGGCGAGTGAGCGGGCGCCTTGACTTTCCCAGAGCGCTGAGGAGGCGCGACAGAGTGAACCGCTCCCCGCCTCTTTTGATCCGCGGCCCCGTGCTGATTACCGGCTGTTCAAGCGGGGTCGGCCGCGCCGCCGCCGCCCTGTTCCGGCGCGCCGGCTTCGAGACCTTTGCGACCGCGCGGCAGCTCTCCGCGATGGAGGACCTTCGCGCCATCGGCTGCCGCACGCTGCAGCTCGATGTGACCGACGACGACGCGCGGCGCGCCGCGGTCGAGGCGGTGGAGGCGGATTTCGGCGCGATCGGCGTCCTCGTGAACAACGCCGGCTATGGCCAGTATGGTCCGCTCGAGGATATTTCGCTGGACGCCCTGCGACGGCAATTCGAGACAAATGTCTTCGGCGGACTGCGCCTGGCTCAGCTCGCCCTCCCCGGGATGAGGCGGGCCGGCGGGGGGCGGATCGTCAATGTCAGTTCCGTCGCCGGCCGCGTCAGCGTCGCGGGCGGCGGCGCCTATCACGCCAGCAAATTCGCGCTTGAAGCGCTCGCCGACGCGCTGCGCCCCGAAGTCGCTCCCTTCGGCGTCGAGGTGGTCAATGTGCTGCCGGGGCCCATCGCGACGCAATTCGAAGCGAGGTTGTTAAAATCAATCTCGGAACTGGAAGGGGATGATCTCTACGCGCCGTTCAAACGCAACCTCGCCCGGCGCATGCACGGCTTCCTCGCCAAGGGCGGCTTTGGCGTCATGAGCGCCGAACATGTCGCAAAGATCATTTTCAAGGCGGCGACGACGCCGCATCCGCGCCCGCGCTACAGCGTCGGCTTGATCGCGCGCTTCGGGCCGCTCGCCCGCGCGCTGACGCCCGACCGCCTGGTCGATCGCCTGATGCGCCTTGCCATCCCCAATAGCGAGTGACCTTCGCCGGATCAGCCCTCAAGCCCAAGCGCCGCCCTCACCTTGCGGGAGAATCCATAGATGTCTTCGCTCAATTGCAGCTGGCCGTAAGGGTCGACCTTGGCGGTGAAATATTCGAGGTGGATCGGCAGCGGCTTCGCCAAATGCACATAGCGCTCCTTGCCGCCGATGAGCTTTTGCACGCGTTCCTCGCTCCAGCCCTTGCCGAGCACGCTCTGCGCGAAGCGGAATGGGTCGTCGACCCTGACGCAACCGTGGCTGAAGGCGCGCTTGTGCTGCTCGAACAGCGCGCGCGACGGCGTGTCGTGCAGATAGACCGCGTAATCATTGGGGAACATGAATTTGATGCGCCCGAGCGCATTGCGTTCGCCGGGCGGTTGACGCACGCCGAGCTTGCCGTTCTTCCAAACCGCCTCATAGCCCATGCGATGCAGATAATTCGGATCGGCGGCGATCTTCGGCATCATTTCCTTGCGGATAATCGACTGCGGCACCGTCCAATACGGGTTGACGATCAGAAACTGCATCGTGTTGGAGAACACCGGCGTCGGCGTGTCCTCCTTGCCGACGACGACGCGATTTTGCGAGATGACGGCGCCGTTTTCGATGACGGAAACCTCGTAATCGGGGATATTGACCTCGATTCGGCTCTCGCCCATGTCGCGCGGCATCCAGCGCCAGCGCTCCATATTGGCGAGGATTTCGGCCTCGACGCGGGATTGATCGCCGCCGGAGAGCAGGGCGATGGTGCGCGCGTTCAGCTGGCCGGAGCCGGGCAGGCCGTTCGCCTTCTGGAAATCGGCGACCGCGCTCGCGACCTGCGTGTCATAGACGAGATTTTCGGGCTCGCCCTCGCGCCCGTCGAGGCTGAGCCGCGAGCGGATCAGCGGCACGCGTGGATCGCGCATCCCGACTTTCAGGGTCGGCCCCGTCGGAATCGCCGCCGCGCGGGCGACAGGCGCCGCCGCCCGCCGCGTCTCGTTGAGCTTTGCCCGGAGCGCCTGATAGGCCGGCTGCGGCGGATTGAACGCGAGCAGCGCCGCTCCCGCGTTCTGGCCGGCGGTCGAGACGGTCGCCAGCGCAACGGACGGGTCGGCGACCTCCGGGCGCAAACCGATCAGCGCCGAAATCTGGCGCGGATCGACCCGAGCGCCTGAGGCTTGGCGCGCATAGGATACGATCGCGGCGCTGAGCGCGATATCGGCGCCGGCGATCTCCTCGTCGGAGCCGGTCGCGGCAAAACGCGGCGGCCTGACCGACAGCCCGTCCTCGGCCGCAAGTTGAAGCCGCTGCAACGCCGGCCTGACCTCGGCGATCGGATTTCCCTCATGCGACCAAAGCGGCGCGAAATCGCGCGCCGCATAGAAGGCGGCGACGGCGTCCTGCTCGCGCCTGCGCGAAGCCGAGACCCGGTCGATACGATCCTTCTCGCCGCGCGCCTCGAGCGCCGCCTTGATCGCGGCGTTGAGCGGGGGCAGCGGGGCAGCGTCCGGGATGGCGGCGCCGGTCTCGCCGACAGGCGCGGCGGCATTCGGCGCGAGCGGCGAATCGGCGGCGCCGGAAGGAGCGGCGGCTGGGGCTGCTTCCGGCGCGCCGGCCGGAATGGGCGCGGTCGGAGCCTGCGCCGAAAATTCCGCGGCTTCGGGCAGCGCCGCCTGCGACTCTTGCGGCGCAAGCTGCGGCGCGGTCGCGGGCGCCGCGCCAATCCGCGACTCCGGCGGGAGCGGCGGCAGCGGGATTTTCTTTATATCGGACAGAGCGGCAAGATGCGGCGACAGCTTCTTGTCAGCCCGCGAAACCTGCGGAGCCGCAGAGCTCGCGGGATCGGCTCTGACCGCGCCGGCAGGGGCGAGCGCCAGAAGCAGCGCGAGGCAAAGCGCCTGCGCCGAGGCGCTTTTCATACAAACCCTTGCAACGTCACGGCTCATCGCACGATTGATCCCAGCCATAGAAAACATAGGTCGCTAAAATCACGCCGCCAGTGCGGCGGGCGTTCGGGCGCCGCTCAAACCCGCTTTCGCCGCTCATTTGCTCCGATGGCGCGCCGGATTCGCTACAAACCTCCGTGACGTCAACGCGTTCATCGGCCGAATGCAATCCCGCCGGCCAAGGATAAACATATTTAGACTCAAAGGCTTGAGCGTATGGCCGGCGCGCTGGCGCGGCTCCGTGCGCCGGCCGCTCATCGGTGATTTCCGCGCCTCGTTGCGCCGGCGCCACGTTCATGCAGCGGCGTCCGTTCGCTGCAGATCCTGCCGCAAATCCCCGCTCTGATCCGGCGCCGCCTCTTCCGGCGCCGCGTCGGCGAAGCCATATTCCTTCATTTTCCGGTACAGCGTCGAGCGGCCGATGCCGAGCTTCTTGGCCATTTTCGACATGCGGCCGCGATAATGGCCGAGCGCGAAACGGATCGCTTCGGCCTCAAGCTCGACGAGACGGCGCATGTCGCCGGACGGATCGATCAGCGCCAGCGCATTCGGGTCGCGGATCTCCGCCGCCGGCCGTTCCGGCGCAAGAGCCGCGGCCGGCTCGGGCGCTGCGAGCGGCAGCGGCGGGATCCGCACATCGAATCCGCCGACCTGCGCTGCGATCTGCGGAAAATCCATCACCGTCAGATCGGCGCCTTCGGCAAAAGCCACGGCGCGGAACATGGCGGTCTCCAATTGCCGGATATTCTTCGGCCAGTCATAGGCGGAGAGCAGACTGACGGCCTCCGCGCTCGGACCGCGCAGGATTTTCCCCGCCTCGGCGGCGAAGCGGGCGCAAAAGCCGCGGGCCAGCCCTTCGATCTCGTCGCGGCGGCGGCGCAGCGGCGGCGCGAAAATCGGATAGACGTTCAGCCGGTAGTAAAGATCCTCGCGGAAGCGATGCGCCTTGACGCGCTCGATCAGATTGCGCCGCGTCGAGGCGATGAGGCGGATATCGGCGCGGACCGGACGGGGCCCGCGCAAAAAATCGATCTCGCCGTCGCGCACGAGGCGTAGCAGCCGGGCTTGGAGATTTTGCGACAATTCGCAGATGTCGGCGATATAGAGCGAGCCGCCCTGCGCCTCGGCGATTTTGCCGGGGCGCCGCGACTCCGGCCCCGCGCCGCTTTCGCCGAAGAGCAGGGTTTCCATATCCGCCGCCGCAAGGCCGGCGCAGCGCAAGGTGACGAAAGGCCGGCCGCGCCGGTCGGAGGCGGCGTGGATCGCGCGCGCCATGGTTTCCTTGCCGGCGCCTTCCTCGCCCTCGATCAGGACCGGCATTGCGGTCTTGGCGGCGCGTTCGGCGAGGCGGACCGCGCGCTCGATCTCTTCGCCCGCGCCAAAATAATCGGCAAAAGAGAAATGGCCGGACGCCTGCCGGGCGGCGCGGCGCAGCTCAGCCTCCAGCGCGGCGAGGCGCAAGCCATTGCCGATCGCGGCCTTCAGCCGCTCGGGGCTCGCCGGCTTGACGACGAAATCGAGCGCTCCCGCGCCGAGCGCGGCGCCTGCCGCGTCGACCGCTGAGGCCGTGGTCTGCACGACGATCGGCGGCGTAAACGCCTGCGCCCTGAGGCGCGCGATGACGCCAAGGCCGTCGAGGTCCGGCATCACCAGATCGAGCAGCAGGAGATCGACCGGCGCGGCGCCCGCGCTTTTCAGCCGCGCCAGCGCCGCCTCGCCGCTATCGGCGGTTTCCGTCGCAAAGCCGAATTTTCGAATGATCTCGGCGGCCAGCTGGCGCTCGAGAGGATCGTCGTCGACAATCAGAATTCTTGGGGACATGCGGCCTCGCGCGCGGGCCGTCGTGACGCTCGAATCAAAAACGCCGAAACGGTCCGCAGCTGAAAAGGGGCGAACGCGCCCCTGGCGCATGAATCTCCCCGATTACGGTAAACGCGGTGTTAACGAAGCGCGAAAGAGTTGTCGGGAAATTGGCGCGCCCGATGGCGCGCCAGAATCTTGCGTTTATTAGCGCCGCGGCCGGCCCGGCGCGACATAGGTCGGCAAAGTCACGCGATAGACGAGAACCAGCGTATCGACGTTGAAGCCCGAGGCGTCCTGATAGGCGACGCCGGCCATGCGGCCGTTCTGGGTGATGAAGTCATTGTCGCTGCCGACGAAGAGGAAATAATCGTTCGGCGCGGCGGCGTCGCCGACCGGAGCGACGGCGATGCTTTCCCATTTCTCATAGAGATCGTTGCCGTCGTTCGGCAGCCCGTTGTGCAGGTTGAATTTCGCGAGCTCGGCCGCCTCGTTGATATCGAGGAATTTCTGATAGGCGACCGGGGTGATGGCGCCGCTGAGAACGCCGAGCGGCGCGATTGAGCCGCCGGCCGCATCATATTGGCCGCCGGCGATATTCGTCGCGCCGGAAATGTCGATGAGATCGACGCTGCGGTAGACCGAACCCGGGTTGCTGACGGCAAAGCCGCCGCCGCTGTCGCGCGCAAGAACCAGAAACTGGTGATCGTTCAGGGCGAAAAGCTCGCTCTGCGCCGCGGTCAGAAGCTTCGGATTGGCTGTCGTCTGATCCTGATAGAGCGGCAGCTGCACGACATATTCGGCTTTCAGCTTCGGCGCGCCGCGGCTGAGATCATAGGCGAGCAGACGGGTGTTGCGGCGCGTCGTGCTGATTTTGCTCGGATCGAGATCCTGGATGAGCGCGCTCTGCAGCAGCACGAACAGCGTCTTGCGGTCCGGGCTCATCGCAAGGCCTTCGAAGCCTTGATTGTTCTGGCGCCCCATCAGCGGGTTGCCGAGGCTCGGATTATAGGTGACGCCGACCGGCGGGCTATTGGCTGAAAAATTCTCGACAATCTCGCCGGCCGCATTCTTGCGCTTCGGGATGAAGGCTTCGGGCGGGCGGAGCGCGTCGATGAGGCGGCCATTCGCGCCGAAATGATAGACATAGGCGCCATATTCGTCGCTGATCCAGGACGATCCGTCGTTCAGCCGCACGACCGCTTCGGCGTCGATGGCGAGTTTGCCGTTCTGGCCGACCGGCAGATCCGGGAAATGCCCCGCCGCCGGCTTCACGCCGATCGCGTCGAAGCCCGTGGTCAGGCCGCCGCGGAACAGCGTCGACGAGCGGTAATTGAGGCTGAGCTGATTCTGGCTCGCTGTCGCCGCGCCATAAAAGGGCGTCAGCCGTATCTCGAAATGTTGCAGCCGGCCGCGGAAGTCGGTCGTGCCTTGCGTGTTCCAGCCGCGGTCCGGCAGCATGTAGAGCTGTCCGCTGTAAAAGCCGCGCCGGTCCTTTTTCCAGCTGGGCAGATCGAGCGCCATGCCGGAGCCGAAGCCGCCGAGCGTCTCGCTGTATTTGTCCAGCGCGTTGGAGGGAACCCGGCCAACGCCGACGAGGCCCTTGTTGACGTAGGTGGCGCCGCTGAAATCGACAGAGCCGCCGGCGTTCGCCGCGCCGGCGCAGAGGACGGCGAGAATGGATGAAGCGGCAATATGGCGCAAAGCAGCCGCCCCGGCGCGCCCGCACGCCGAAGCCCTGAATCTGGATCGCATTTAGTCCCCCGTTTTGTTCGGTTTCGCTTGGGCCCGGCCGATCGCCGAACGCCGGCCGAATCCGGCGCCGGCTAAAACCGCGCAGCGCCGCTATGGCCCCGCCGCGTGACAGCCGTGTTACAGGGCGGACCAGGCCGTCGCGGTTGATCTCGGCGGCGGCGCTCCGATATGAGTTTTACGCGCGCAAGCGTTTCGTCCCCGCCTCGAGGTATCCCGACATGCGCATTTCCGGCCGATCCGACATTTTTCATGGCCCCGAGGCGGCGGCCCGCCAGAGCGCGGCAAATCCGTCCGTCGATCTTGGCGATCTGCCGGAGTGGAATCTGTCCGCCCTTTATCCGGCGCCGGATTCGCCCGAATTTGCCGGCGATCTTGCGAGAGCGGCAACCGAGTGCAAGGCCTTCGCTGAGGCTTTCAAGGGCCGCATCGCCGAGCTCGCCGCAGATTCGTCCGGGGCTTCGCTCACTGCGGCCGTCAAACATTACGAGGCGCTCGACGAGCTTTTGGGGCGTATCATGTCCTATGCCGGCCTCATCTACGCGGGGGACACGTCCGATCCCGTCCGCGCGAAATTCTATGGCGACGCGCAGGAAAAAATCACCAACGCCTCGTCCGATCTCCTGTTCTTCGAACTGGAGCTGAATCGGCTCGACGACGGCGCGCTCGACGCCGCCCTCGCCCAGGAACCGCTCGCGCATTATCGCCCGTGGATCGAGGACGTCCGCAAGGGAAAGCCCTACCAGCTCAGCGACGAGCTCGAAAAACTGTTCCACGAGAAATCGAGCACGAGCTATTCCGCCTGGAACCGGCTGTTCGACGAGACGATCACCGCGCTGCGCTTTCCGCTCGACGGCAAGGAGCTGTCGATCGAGCCCGTGCTCAATCTGTTGCAGGATCCCAACGAGGCGGCGCGGGAAAAGGCGGCGAAAATCCTCGGCTCGGTGCTGAAGGACAATCTGCGCCAGTTCGCCCTGATCACCAACACGCTGGCCAAGGACAAGGAAATCTCCGACCGCTGGCGCGGCTTTCAGGACGTCGCCGATTCGCGGCACCTTTCGAACCGGGTGGAGCGCGAGGTTGTCGACGCGCTGGTTGGCGCGGTTCGCGCCGCCTATCCGCGCCTGTCGCATCGCTACTACCGGCTGAAAGCGAAATGGTTCGGCAAGCCCGCGCTGAAATTCTGGGACCGCAATGCGCCGCTGCCGGACGCGCCCGCGCGCGTCTACAAATGGGACGCCGCGCGCGACGCCGTGCTCGGCGCCTATGGCGATTTTTCGCCGAAGATGGCCGACATCGCGCGGCGCTTCTTCGACGAGCGCTGGATCGACGCGCCGGTGCGGCCCGGCAAGAGCCCCGGCGCCTTCGCGCATCCGACCGTGCCCTCGGCGCATCCCTTCGTGCTGCTCAACTATCAAGGCAAGCCGCGCGATGTGATGACGCTCGCCCATGAGCTCGGCCATGGCGTGCATCAGGTGCTCGCCGCCCATAATGGCGCGCTGATGGCCCCGACGCCGCTGACGCTCGCCGAAACGGCTTCCGTGTTCGGCGAGATGCTGACCTTCCGCGCGCTGCTGGCGCGGGCCGGGACGCTGGCCGAACGGCGCGCCATGCTGGCCGGCAAGGTCGAAGACATGCTGAACACGGTGGTGCGGCAGATCGCCTTCTACAGCTTTGAGCGCAAGGTCCACACCGAACGCCGCAAGGGCGAGCTGACGGCCGATAATCTCTGCGATTTCTGGATGGAGGAGCAGAGCGAAAGCCTCGGACCGGCGATCGAATTCACCGACGACTATCGCTCCTATTGGGCCTACATCCCGCACTTCATCCATTCGCCCTTTTATGTTTACGCCTACGCCTTCGGCGACTGCCTCGTGAATTCGCTTTATGGCGTCTATCAGAATGCGAGCGAGGGTTTTGCCGAGCGCTATTTCGCCCTGCTGTCGGCAGGCGGCTCGAAGCCTTATGGCGAGCTCCTAAAACCGTTCGGATTGGACGCGCGCGACCCGGCGTTCTGGCAGATCGGCCTCTCCATGATCGAGGGGATGATCGCTGAGCTCGAAGCGCTGGAGGAGCAGGCGTGAGCGCCGCGGCGGCCGAGCCTTATTGGGGGGACGCGCGTAACGTTTGAGGCCGCTGCTGCGTTTAACCCTTTGCGCTGGCGGCCGGTCGCCGGCGGCTTGCGCAGACGCCGGCTGCGCTGCGGACGGCTTTTGGGGAGACGGTCATGAAGCTCAATCGATTAATCGCTCTGTCGCTGGCTTGCTCGATGAGTTTTGCGCCGATGGCTTTCGCCGCCGGTCTTGAGGGACTTCAGTTCGAAAAAGAAGTCACGATGAAAATGAAAAGCGGAAAATCCGTCACCATCAAGCTCGCCAAGATGAACGGCCAGATGATGGCGATCGTGCCGATGGAAGATCTGAACGAGCTGTTGATGCGCGCCGAAGGGCACGACATGAGCACCTATAACTGACGGCTCAGGCGGCCGGCCCGGCGTCTTCAGGCGGCGCGGGCCTCAACATCTGGCAAAAGGGCCATGCGGCGGCGGCGCCGCATGGCAAGATCTTCAATGCTTTCGAAAAATTTGGGACAAAGGTGGCCCGGCGTTCATCTCGCGCTTCTATCGGCGCTCCTGTTTGGCGCGCTGACGCCTCTGTCCAAATTGCTGCTGGGCTCGCTCGACCCGCAACTGCTCGCCGGCGTCCTCTATCTCGGCGCCGGCGTGGGCCTCGCCATCACCCAAATCGCGCGCGCGTCATTCGGAGCCTCGACGCGTGAGGCCCCTTTGCGCGGCGCCGATCTGCCGTGGCTTATTGCCATTGTGCTCTTCGGCGGGTTTCTTGCGCCGCTGGCGCTGATGCTGGGTCTGGCGCAGACCGACGCGGCCTCGGGCGCCTTGTTGCTCAATCTCGAATCCGTCGCGACGCTGGCGATCGCCTGGACGCTGTTCCGGGAGAATGTCGACAGGCGCCTGCTGCTTGGCGCCTTCGCGATTCTCGCCGGGGCGGTGCTTTTGTCCTGGAATGGCGGGAGCGTCCGGCTCGATCGCGGGGCCCTGCTGATCGCCGGGGCCTGCCTCGCCTGGGGCCTCGACAATAATCTCACGCGAAAATTGTCGTCGGCGGATCCGGTCCAGATCGCCATGATCAAGGGCTTCGCCGCGGGAGGCGCCAATATCGGCCTCGCGCTGTGGCGCGGCGCGGAGCCGGGCTCGGCCGGACTCATGGGCGCCGCCGCTTTGGTCGGCTTTCTCGCCATTGGGGTCAGCCTGGTCGCTTTCATCCTGGCGCTGCGGCATCTTGGGGCGGCGCGGACAGGGGCCTATTTCGCTTTGGCGCCCTTTATCGGCGCCCTGCTCGCCGTCCTGCTGCTGCACGAGCCTCTGACGGCAAAACTGGTCGCCGCGGGACTTCTGATGGGCGCTGGCCTGTGGCTGCATCTGGCCGAGCGGCACGCGCATGAGCACACCCATGAGCCGCTGGAGCACGAGCACGCCCATGTCCATGACGCGCATCATAGCCATGGCCATGACGAGCCGATGAGCGAGCCGCACTCGCACTGGCATAGCCACGCGCCGCTGACCCATGCCCACCCGCATTATCCGGATTTGCATCACCGCCACCGGCATTGAAGCGCCTCGGAGGGCAGCGGCCCTCGGGTGGCCTTGTCAATAGTTCCGATTCGAACGCAATTTTGTTTGTCAACTGCATACACTTGGTAATTGTTGGTTTTGCACAGACTCGTTTGTTCTAATTTTGTCCGTTGTAAACTTGCCAACTCCCAACGCTTGTGGTTAAGTCCGATTGATAGGAGAATCGAGCGAGCCAATGGACGACCGCATTCTAAAAGCCTTTGACGACGAGATTGGATATTTGCGAGACAGGCTCGTGAAGCTTGAAAAATCGCGCGCTCATTATGTTGAGCTCATGCAGGTGCAATCCCGCGAGAACACGGTTGGCACCGATCTGAGAAACGTCACACTTTCTTTGTCTCAAGAAACGGCGGTCATTAACCGCGCTGTTATTTCTGGGTGGAAACAACTTGGCTCGGTCGCCCGGCGGGGGTCAAATAATCAAGTTGTCTACGACCGCGTTTTGAAGGTTCTCGAAACTTTCGAGGAGCCCGTCTCTACCGCAGACTTGTTACGGAGCCTGAGGGCTGCAAACATTGAGATTGGCGGCAAGGACCCCCGCAATACTCTTTCCGCTATGCTCTCCACGTCCCCCCTCTTCCAATCCAATGGTCGTGCAGGATGGACTTTGAGGACAGACAATCCATCCCACCGTAACGCGCCATCTGAAGCGAAGCCAGACGTCGAGGAAGAATTTGAAGGCTTCGCTGAGCCAGATGAACCGGCCGAGGTCAGGACGGAGCGGGTCGGAATCTCAAATGAGCATCGCGTCGCGCCGCCTTTGGCCAACATGGCGCCGGACGGTAGAGGGCCTCTCGCCCCAAAGAATTAAGGCGGCCAAAGAGGCCGCCTTTCAGGAATGAAGCGTCGGGTTAACCCCTCGCCGGAGACGCCCGCGCCTTCATAGCCGCTCCCCAGAGGAGCATTTCAACCCCGAGCATAAAGGCCGTGAAGCCGGTCGGGAGGTGGTACATGATAATAACTAATTGACCCTTTGCCGGGTCGGCGACTTCGTTGGCGCGAAGTTCGCCGTTCCCGGTACCGGGTTGGTAGCCGAAAGCCAGATTTCCGCCTGTGCCGATCCGCCTCAGTCCACCTTTAATTTTTTATAGCCAAAAAAGCTGAATCCGTCTAGGGCAGTCGCGCAAAGCGCAATCGGCTTCCGGCGGCGCGTCCTCACGCCGCCAAAGAAAACTCCTCGAACGCCGCCAGCGCGTTCGCGGCATACATCAGCGACGGACCGCCGCCCATATAAATCGCCATCCCCAACATTTCCTCAATTTCGGCCTTCGTCGCGCCAAGCTTGACGAGGGTCTGGGCATGAAAGCCGATGCAGGCGTCGCAGCGCGAAGCGACCCCGAGCGCCAGCGCGATCAGCTCCTTGGTTTTCTTGTCGAGCGCACCATCCTCGGTCGCGGACCGGGCGAGATCGGAAAAACCCTTCATCACGGCAGGCAGATCGGCGCGCAGCGTCGCGAGGTTCTTCGAGACCCCTCGCGTGAGAGCGCGATAGTTTTCGGCGGAAAGGCTCATCTCCTCACCGCCCGCAGCTGCTGAAACCGAACAGCCGATAGGCCGGGCAGAACCGAAAAACGCCGGTCGCGAGCGGGACGACGCCGATCCAGCCCCACGGGCCGATCCATCCCGCGAGCGTGGCGACGATCAGCCCTGCGCCGCCGACGATCCGGATTGTCCGGTCGATTGTTCCAACATTCACATCCATGACGACATCCCCTTGGCGGCGTTCTTTTTCGGCTCCCCGACGAAATTGCGGATAGCTAAACGGCCGACTTGAAGATATAATATCTATTAACATAATGTCTGTAAATATATTATTTGTAGGTATAATAATGGATGAACGAGCGACGCAACAGCCCATGACGCGCGATCCGGCCGCGCCGCTCGACGTCGCCCCGCTGCGGGCGGCCGCCGCCGAAGCGACGTCGCTGCTTCGCGTCCTCGCCAACGAGGATCGGCTGCTGCTGCTTTGCCAGATGACCGACGGGGAGAAATCGGTGGGCGAACTCGAGGCGCTGCTCGACATCCGCCAGCCGACGCTTAGCCAGCAATTGGGCGTGTTGCGTACGGAAGGGCTTGTTGCGACGCGCCGCGAGGGCAAGCGGATTTTCTATTCCGTCTCCGATCCAAAAGCGCTGACGCTGCTGGGCGTGCTTTATGGGCTCTACTGCCCGAAGGATTGAGATTTCCCGTCGCGCGCGCATGCCCAAAATCCCGGCCTGACCTCAGGCGCCGGCGCCACACCGTTGCGGGATCGCAAGCGCGTCACGCAATCGGGAAACCGCCTTATCTGTTTGTTTCTTCACGATATTCTGCCGCATTCGAGGTTGACGATCGCAGCCGGCTGCCTTGATTCCCGGCGCGCGACTGAGTACAGCTCAAGCTAATCTTGCGTCGTCCCACCCCTTCGTCTCGGGTTGGCGTGGGCCAAAACTCCATCTTCGCCCCGATCTCGAACATTGCGAAAAAGGCGTGTGAGCCATGGGTCTTCTTGGCATCTTCCTCGGGCTCGCCCTGCTCATCTTCTTCGCCTTCCGCGGCTGGAGCGTGCTGCTGCTCGCGCCGATCGCCGCGCTTGTCGCCGCGGTCTTCTCGGGCGAGCCGCTGCTGGCGAGCTGGACGCAGACTTTTATGGGATCGGCGGCCGATTTCGTCGCGCAATTCTTTCCGCTGTTCCTGCTGGGCGCCCTGTTCGGCAAGCTGATGGACGATTCAGGCTCGGTCACCGCGATCGCGCAATATATGACGACGAAGCTCGGACCTGAGCGCGCCATCTTCTCGGTGGTGCTCGCCGGCGCCATCGTCACCTATGGCGGCGTCAGCCTGTTCGTCGCCTTCTTCGTGCTGGCGCCGATGGCGCTCGCTCTGTTTCGCACCGCCGGCATTCCGCGCCGGCTGATGCCGGCCGCCATCGCGCTTGGCACCTCGACCTTTACGATGTCCGCCATGCCCGGCACGCCGGCGATCCAGAACGCGATCCCGATGCCTTTCTTCGGCACGACGCCTTTCGCCGCGCCCGGCCTTGGCATCATGGCGTCGGCCATCATGCTCGGCTTTGGCCTCTGGTGGCTGAAACGGGCTGAGGCCAGGGCGCGGCGCGCGGGCGAGGGATTTGGCCCGCAGGACGCCGCCGCGGGCAATGACGCCGCAAATGATGAAATCATCCGCGAGCGCGCGACGACGGCGCGCGAATTCGACCCCGCGGAGATCCAGAAGGGCGAACACGCCGCGAGCGCGCCGCCGATCGTTCTCGCCGCCCTGCCGCTTGTCGTCGTCGTGGTCGTCAATCTCCTCATGTCTTTCGTGATCCTGCCGCGTCTCGACGTCAGCTTTCTCAGCCAGGATCGCTGGGGACCGACGAGCCTTTCGGCGGTCGGCGGCGTCTGGTCGGTCATTGTGGCGCTAACGGCCGCCATCCTGACCGTCCTTGCGCTCAATTTCCGCGCCGCGCCGAATTTGCGCGCGACCATGGACGCCGGGGTCAACGCCTCCGTGCTGCCGATTTTCAGCGTCGCCAGCCTCGTCGGCTTCGGCGCGGTCGTCGCGGCGACGCCGGCCTTCGCCGCGGTGCGCGAGTGGGTGCTGTCGATCGAGGGCGGCCCGCTGGTGTCGCTCGCTGTCGCCACGAATATTCTCGCGGCGCTGACCGGCTCAGCCTCGGGCGGCCTCACCATCGCGCTCGACGCGCTCGGGCCGACCTATATGAAGCTCGCCGCCGACATCGGCCTCAACCCCGAGCTTCTGCATCGGGTGGCCGTGATTGGCTCGGGCACGCTCGACAGCCTGCCGCACAATGGCGCGGTGGTGACGATGCTGGCCGTCTGCGGCACGACGCACAAGGAGAGCTATCTCGACATCGTCATGGTCGCCGTCGTCAGCGCCATTTTGGCGCTCGTCGCGGTGATTGGCGTAGGCTCGCTGGTCGGAAGTTTTTGAGGGCGCGCTACCGCACGAACCCCAAAATATCCTTCACCGCCGCCATATTGTCCTTGGCGATGACGCGCGCCCGCGCGGCGCCGTCGGCAAGCACGCTATCGATATAGGCCGCATCCGCCGTCAGCCGCTTCATCTCGGCGCCGATCGGGCCGATTTTCGCGACCGCCAGATCGACCAGCGCCGATTTGAACGCCGAGAACTGGCCGCCGCCGAAAGCGCTCAAAACCTCCGGCTTGGTCTGCCCGTTCAGCGCTGCAAAAATGCCGACGAGATTGTCGGCCTCGGGCCGGGCGGCGAGCCCTTCGACCTCCGACGGCAGCGGCTCCGGGTCGGTCTTCGCCTTGCGCACCTTTTGCGCGATGGCGTCGGCGTCGTCCGAGAGGTTGATGCGCGAATAATCAGACGGATCCGACTTCGACATTTTCTTGGCGCCATCGCGCAGGCTCATGACGCGCGTCGCCGGACCCTGAATCAGCGGCTCCGGCAGCGGGAAAAACGCTTCGCCGAAGCCGTTGGCGGCGATCGAGGCGGCAAAATCGAGATTGAATTTCTGGGCGACGTCGCGCGCGAGCTCAAGATGCTGCTTCTGGTCCTCGCCGACCGGCACATGGGTCGCGCGATAGAGCAGAATATCGGCCGCCATCAGGCAGGGGTAGGCGTAAAGGCCGACCGAGGCGTTCTCGCGATCCTTGCCCGCCTTCTCCTTGAATTGCGTCATGCGGTTCAGCCAGCCGATGCGGGCGACGCAGTTGAACACCCAGGCGAGTTCGGCGTGCTCGGCGACCTGGCTCTGGTTGAAGATGATGTGCTGCTTCGGATCGACGCCGGAGGCGATGAAGGCCGCCGTCACTTCGCGGATCGAGGCTTTCAGCTCCTCGGGCTTTTGCGGCACGGTGATCGCGTGCAGATCGACGACGCAATAGATGCAGTCATGCGTGCGCTGCAGCTCGACGAATTTGACGATCGCGCCGAGATAATTGCCAAGATGCAAATTTCCCGTCGGCTGGACGCCGGAAAAAACGCGCTCCGGGAATTTCGCCATATCGACCCGGCTCCTTGCCGCTGCTTTTTTGAAGGGTCGCGCGCTATCGCAAGCTTTTGCCGACAAGGCAAGCGCCGCGCCATTGCCGAACAAGCGCCGCGGCATCGCGGAGGAAGCGCCGCGGCGATCATGCCGGCGGAGCCGCGAGCGCCAGCCTGTCGCGCAAGCGCGGCGCGGCGAAATCGAGGAAGGCGCGCAATTTCAGCGGCGCGACATGCTCGCCCGCATGGATCAGATTGACGGGCAAGGGCGGCGGCTCGAAATCCTCGAGCGCGAGGGCCAGCGATCCGTCGGAAAGCGCCCGCGCCACCTGATAGGACAGGACACAGGCGACGCCGACGCCCGCGATCGCCGCGTCGATCGCGGCCTCGGCGGTATTGACGACAAAGCGCGAATGAACCGGCACGGTTTGCCGCGCTTTGCCGGTCCCAAAACGCCACTGCGTCGAAGACGTCATCGCCTCGAAGCTGATGCAGTCGTGAGCGGATAAATCCTCCGGCCGCAGCGGCGCGCCGCGCGCCGCGAAATAGGCCGGACTGGCGCAGATGACGCGGCGGACGGCTCCGACACGTCTGGCGACGAGGCTGCTGTCGGGCAGGTCGCCGATGCGAATGGCCAGATCGACGCGATCCTCGACAAGGCTGACGATGCGGTCGCCGAGAAGGAGGCGGATGTCGATCTCAGGATAGGCTTTCAGGAATTCAGCGACCACCGGCGCGCCATGGAGCCGCCCGAACACGATCGGCGCCGTTATCGTGAGTTCGCCTTTCGGCGCGCGATATTCGCCGGCGGCGGCCCGTTCGGCGTCCTCCACCTCTTCGAGGATGCGCTTGCAGGCAAGCGCATAGGATCGCCCGGCGTCGGTCAGCGCAAGCCGCCGCGCCTATCGGATCAGCAGGCGCGCGCCAAGATGCGCCTCAAGGTCCGAGATGTTCCGGCTGAGGGTCGCGAGCGGCATTCCGAGGCTTCGGCTGGCGGCGGAAAGGCTGCCGGCCTCAATCGCTTTCAGCAGCAGCGCCATGGTTTCGAGCCGGTCCAAGAGGCTTCCATATTTCGGGAGGATATCTCTCAATCATAGCGTCTACTGCTGAAATCGGGAAGGCGCTACTTTTGTAGGCGGGGCCGCTTCTGGCCTCTCGCGACAGGAGAAGCCAATGTCCCGCATCCCAACCCCCGCGACAATCGACGACGCCCCGGCCGCCTCGCGCCCGCTACTCGAGGCCGTCAAGAAACAGCTTGGCGTTGCGCCCAATCTGTTTCGTCTCATCGCCACAAGCCCCGCCGCGCTCGAGGCCTACCTCGGCCTCTCCGGCGCGCTCTCCAAGGGGGCCTTGCCCGCGCCGACGCGCGAGCGGATCGCGCTCGCCATCGCCGAATTCAACGGATGCGACTATTGCCTTTCGGCCCACAGCTATCTCGGCCGCAACCTCGCAAAGCTTGACGAGGCGGAGGTCGCGGCCAATCGCGCCGGCAGGTCAAATGATCCCAAGGCGGACGCCGCGGTGCGCTTCGCTCTCAAAGTGGCGCAGGCGCGCGGCCACATCGACGAGGACGCGTTTCTCGCGGTGAAAAACGCCGGATACGATGACGCGCAGATCATTGAGATCATCTTCCACGTCGCCGCGAATGTCTTGACCAATTATCTCAACGAAGCGCTGACGACCGACATCGACTTTCCGGTCGTTCGCGCGCAGGCGGCCTAGCTGCAAGGCGTCGGCCCGAGCAAACATGCGGCCGACGCCCCTGATCTCGTGAGGACAAATTTCGGAGACCATGATGAGCGCGACCCAGAGTTTTTCGAGCGACGTCGTCTTCACGCCGTCCGTCAAGGCGGCGCAGGCGCGCAAAGGCTCGCGCGCGGCCTATGCGCGGCTCGAAGAGAAGGGCTCGTTTGAAACACGGATCACGCCCGATCTTGCCGCCTTCATCGGCGCGCAGATCAGCGTTTTTCTTGCGACGGCGAGCCGGGACGGGCAGCCGTATATCCAGCATCGCGGCGGACCGGCGGGGTTCTTGCGCGTGCTCGACGACAAGACCATCGGCTTCGCCGATTTCGCCGGCAATCGCCAATATGTGACGCTTGGCAATCTCGCCGAAAATCCCAAAGCGCAATTGTTCCTGATCGACTATGCGCAGCGCCGGCGCGTCAAGATCTGGGGCGAGGCGCGGGTTGTGGAAAATGACCCCGCTGGGCTGGCCCGCTTGATGCCGGAGGGCTACCGCGCGCGCGGGGAACAGGCGATCCTCTTTACGGTTTCGGCCTGGGACGCCAATTGCCCGCAACATATCCCGCAGCGGTTCGAGGCCGCCGATGTGGCCGCCGCCCTTGGCGAGCGCGACCGGCGCATCACGGAGCTCGAAGTCGAACTCAAGGAATTGCGCGCGAAGATCGCGCAGTAAAACGTCTCAGGGCAGCTCCAGCGCCTGCGTCAGATCCTGCGCCCTGGCGTCGCGTTCGCCGAGGGGTTCGAGCCCGAACCGAGTCTCGATCAGCTTCAGGATCGCCGTCGTGTCATAGGCCGTATGGTCGATGAGGCCCTTTTTCGCGAAAGGCGACACAAGGATGGTCGGCACGCGCATGCCGGGCCCCCAACGATCGACGACGGGCGGAGCGACGTGATCCCAATAGCCGCCATTTTCATCATAGGTGACGATGATGAGACTGTCGCTCCAGATCGGGCTGCGCTCGATCAACTGGATAATGTCCGCGGCATGGCGGTCGCCGGCGAGCACGCTGGTATAGCCCGGATGTTCGTTGTTGACGCCGATCGGCTTGTAGAAGGCGACTGGCGGCAACGTCCCCGAGTTGATCGCCTCGATGAAGTCGACGCCATCCTTTAAATGCGCGGCGCGTCCGGGCGTCCCATCGCCATAAGCCTTGAAATAGGCGAAGGGCTGGTGATGGAACTGGAAGGAGGACGGCGGCCTGCCCGCGACCGCCTCGCTCCAGCCGCCGGAATACCACGCCCAGTCGACGCCCTTTTCGCTCAGGCGGTCGCCAATGGTCGGCGCGTCGATGGGAGGCAGAAGCCGCGTCGGATCGGTGACGCTCGAGGGATGGGGCGTAAAACTCGTGAAGATCGTATTGACGGCATAGCCGTCCGGCGTGACCGCGCCATCCCTGGCGAGGGCGCCATCCTCCTTGAGCTTGATCCTGATCGTCTCCGGGGCGTCCTCGTAGCGGGGCGCGCAGGCGCAGACAAGCAGCATGTGATTGAGAAACGAGCCGCCGAACGCCGCGTGGAAGAAATGATCCATCAACACATAGC
The DNA here is from genome assembly GCF_000021745.1 of Methylocella silvestris BL2. NCBI lineage: Bacteria > Pseudomonadati > Pseudomonadota > Alphaproteobacteria > Hyphomicrobiales > Beijerinckiaceae > Methylocella > Methylocella silvestris. The sequence goes on along the minus strand of NC_011666.1, from coordinate 2,799,810 downwards.
GCCTGGCGTAATCCCAAAGCGGCAGCGATGAGCCGTCGTAATAGCTCATGGTGAGGCCGCCGCCGTCTGAAATGGCGGCGAAACGATCCATCTTGCCGCCGTGGATCTGCGCCTGCTGCTGGTAAAAGCGATGCACGAGATCGCCGGTGGTCTGATCGAGGCCGGCGAAGGCGTCGGCGCGGAACGGCGCATTGGCGAGATCGGCCGGAAAGCGATTGTCGATCACCGCAGGCCTCAGATTGACGTTCATGACGGGCGGCAGCTTGTCGAGCGGGCGGCCGTCGAGATCGGTCTGCGGCGGCGCGTCCTTGGCGTTGGCGAGTCCGTCGGCGCCGGGAAACAGGCCGTAGAGATGATCGAAGCTGCGGTTCTCAAGATAGAGCACAATGATGTGCCCGATTTTCTCGAGGCCCGGCTTCGCCGGCGGCTCGGCGGCGCCGGGCTCAAGTCCCGCGGCGAGCGAGGCCAGCGCTGTCGCGCAAAAAAGCAGCGGCGCAAAGAAGCGCATGGCGCGGCTCCGAAATTCTTGAAAGACAACGCTTGAGTTTGGCGATCCACGGTGACGTTTGCATGAATTTGGCGGGCCCCACAAAGCCAGCGTGAACGCTGGCGTTTCGCTCCCGCCTCGCTTATGGCTGACGCCGCCGGCCAAAGCCGGACGATCTCGGACGTCGACCGTGCGCTTCATCGAAACCTTCGATCTCTGGTCCCTCGCCGACACGGCGGTGAGCCTTGCATCCGCCTTTGCCTTCGGAACGCTGATCGGCGCCGAGCGGCAGTACCGGCAACGCACGGCGGGGCTGCGCACCAATGTGCTGGTCGCGGTCGGCGCCGCCGCCTTCGTCGATCTGGCGCAGCGGATCGCCGGCTCGGAGGAGGCGGTCCGGGTCATTTCCTATGTGGTCTCCGGCATCGGCTTTCTCGGCGCCGGCGTGATCATGAAGGAGGGCATGAATGTGCGCGGCCTCAATACCGCCGCGACGCTCTGGTGCTCGGCGGCGGTGGGCGCCTGCACGGGCACGGACATGATCGCCGAGGGCGCGCTGCTCACGGCGTTCGTCATCGCCGGCAACACGCTGCTGCGCCCGCTGGTCAACGCCATCGCCCGCATCCCGATCGACGAGCAAAAGGCGGAAGCAACTTACGAAGTGCGGGTGACCGCGCGCCGCGACAACGCGCCGGCGCTGCGCGACCAGCTCGTCGAAAAACTGGAAGCCGCCAATTATCCCGCCGGCGACGTGGAGCTCGCCGACCGCGGCGGCGAGACGGTGGATATCGTCGCCACGCTGATCAGCACCGCCATCGATCCGAAAGAGATCGACGGCGTCATTTCGGCCATGGAAAAAGAAGACGGCGTCCGCCACGCGACATGGGAGAGCAGCACCACGGGGTGAAGCGCCCCGTCAAGCCGGGATCCGGCCGAACCTTCCGTGCTGGAAATCATCGATCGCCTGGCGGATTTCCTCGCGGCTGTTCATCACGAACGGTCCCTGCATGAAAACCGGCTCGTCGATCGGCTCGCCGGAAAGGATCAGCAGCGCCGCGTCGCTATTGGCCTCGATGGCGATCGAACCGCCCTTGCGCTCGAACAGGGCGAGCTGCGCCTCCCGAGCGATCGTCTCGCCATTGATCAGCACGGCGCCCTTGAGCACGACGATTGCGAGCGTATGGCCCTCGGGCGCCGAAAAACTCGCGCGGCCGCCGCGGCGCAAGCGAACATCCCACAGGTTGACCGGGGTGAAAGTGCGCGCAGGACCTTTGGTCCCCAGGAAATCGCCGGCGATGACCCGCACGCGGCCGGCCTCGTCAGGCAGATCGACAAAGGGAATGTTCCGATCGAGCAGCGTCTGATAGCCGGGCGGGGCGTTTTTGTCGGCGGCCGGGAGATTGACCCAGAGCTGGATCATCTCAAGCTCGCCGCCATCGCGCGTAAAACCCTGCGAATGATGCTCCTGATGCAGAATACCGCTGGCGGCGGTCATCCATTGCGCGTCGCCGGGGCCGATCACGCCGCCCTCGCCGGTCGAATCGCGATGCTCGACTTCGCCGCTATAGACGATCGTGACGGTCTCGAACCCCTTATGCGGATGCACGCCGACGCCGCGCGGCGTCGACGCCGGCGGGAAACGCGCGGGGCCGGCATAATCGAGCAGCAGGAACGGGCTCACCGTCTCGCCAAAGCTTCCGTGCGAGAACAGCGTGCGAACCGGAAAGCCGTCGCCCACCCAATGCGGCTTCGGAGCGCCAAACACTCCGGCTATTTTCCTCATGACAAGTCTCCTGCCGCGCCGCTCGTGTGCTGGCGGCGCTTGCAAGAAAGATAGGGCTGGAATGCGCCAAGCGAAAGACGCTGACGTCGGGCGTCTGGCCCTATGCGGCGGCGGCGACGGCGCTTCTGTCGAGAAAATCTATCATACGCGCTGCGATCTCGGCCGAATGCGTCTCCAGCGCGAAGTGGCCCGTATCAAGAAAGCGGACCTCCGCTTTGGGATTGTCCTTAACATATGCCTCGGCTCCCGCTGGAAGGAAGAAGGGATCGTTGCAGCCCCAAATTGCAAGCAAAGGCGGGCGCTCGCGCCTGAAATAGTCCTGAAACGCCGGATAGAGCGCGACATTGCTGGCGTAATCCAGAAACAAATCGAGCTGGATTTCATCATTGCCTGGCCGAGCCATCAAGGCGGCGTCGAGCGTATAGGATTCCGGCGCAACGGCGGCCTCGTCCGCGACGCCATGGACATATTGCCATTTGGTCGCCTCAAGCGTGAGAAAGGCGCGGAGCGCCGCGCGATGCTCGGCGGTCGGCTCACGCCAATAGGCCTGGATCGGGTTCCAGCCCTCGCTCAAGCCCTCCTCATAGGCGTTGCCGTTCTGCGAGATGATCGCTGTAATTTGTTCGGGCCGCGCAAGCGCCAGCCGAAAGCCGACAGGGGCGCCATAGTCGAACACGTAAATGGCGTGCCGTCTGATCCCGACAGCGTCGGTAAAGGCCGCGATGACCTCGGCGAGAGTGTCAAAACTGAATTTGAACGGCGGGTCGCGTCGAACTTCGGTAAAGCCGAAGCCCGGCAGATCCGGCGCGATCACATGATAGTTTTCCGCAAGCAGCGGGATGAGATCGCGGAACATATGCGACGAGCTTGGAAAGCCATGCAGCAGCAGGATCGCGGGGTTTTTCGGGTCGCCCGCCTCGCGATAGAACAGGCGGTGATCGTCGACGGTGATGAAATTGAAGCGCGCCATGAGGCTCCTCCAGAAACCGAGATAGGCCATAACCTTTAAATACCGCTATTTAGAGGTTACTTATGGGCATATAACCTGTCAATAACCGCTTTAGCGGTTACGGCGCATGGCCGCGCCGGACAGCTGGAGACCGATCATGACGGCGCCCCCTAAAATTCCGCCCGAGCCCCATCTGATCGGCGGCCATCTGGCGATCGATTTTCTGAACTCGATCACGGCCGACAGGATCGAATGGCTCGGCTCGGGCGCGGATTTTCTAGTCTGGCTGGAAAAATCAGGCGCGATCGACGCCGGCGCATGCGCGGAAATGCGCGAAGGGGGGATTCACCGCCTCGATCCAATCGCGGCCCGAGCGCGAAACCTGCGCGAGCAGCTGCGCGCGCTGCTGTCCGATCTTTCCGTCTTGCCTCAAGCGGATCAGCTTTCTTTTCTTAACGAGCTGCTCGCGGAGGATGAGAGCCGCGCGCGCCTCGTCATCGGGACCAACGCAGACGGCGCGCCGCGCTTTCAGATCGAGCGCGTCCCGGCGCTCAGCCGTCACGATCAGCTGCTGCAGCCGCTGGCGTGGGCGATCGCCGATCTCCTTTGCAATGAGGATTTAAGCCTGCTGCGGCGCTGCGAAGGCGCGGTGTGCAGCCTCATGTTCATAGACCGAACCAAGTCACATGCGCGACGCTGGTGCAGTATGGCCGTCTGCGGCAACCGCGCCAAGGCGGCGGCGCACCGCGCCCGGACAAGGGGTTAGCTAGAGAATAAAGCGGGAGAGGTCCGCGTTCCGCGCAAGATCGCCGATGTGCTGTTCGACATAGGCCGCGTCGATCTCGATCTTTTCGCCGAACCGATCGGTCGCGGAAAAGCTGATTTCGTCGAGCACGCGCTCCATTACCGTCTGCAGCCGCCGCGCGCCGATGTTTTCGACGCTGGAATTCACCTGCGCAGCAATCTTCGCCAGCGCATTGACGGCGTCCGGCGTGAAACTGAGCTCGACGCCTTCGGTGCGCATCAGCGCTTCATATTGTTTGAGAAGGCTGGCTTCGGTGTCGGTCAGGATGCGGCGGAAATCATCCTCCGTCAGCGGCGCAAGTTCGACGCGGATCGGGAGGCGCCCCTGCAATTCGGGCAAAAGGTCCGAAGGCTTTGAGACATGAAAGGCGCCCGAGGCGATGAACAAAATATGGTCGGTCTTCACCACCCCATGCTTGGTCGGCACATTGGCGCCCTCGATCAGCGGCAGGAGATCGCGCTGCACGCCCTCGCGCGAGACGTCGGCGCCGCCGCGCGAACCTTCGCGAACGCAGATCTTGTCGATCTCGTCCAAAAACACGATGCCATTGTTCTCGACTTCGACGATGGCTTCGCGGACGATCACGTCCTGATCCATCAGCTTGTCGCCCTCCTCGGTGATGAGGGGCTCGACGGCGTCCTTGACGCTCATGCGGCGCGGCTTGCCGCCCTTGCCGAAGGCCTTGCCGAACATGTCGCCGAGCGACATCGCGCCGATTTGCGCGCCCGGCATGTTCGGCAGTTCGAACATCGGCATGGCCCCGCCGGACCCTTGCGCGATCTCGACCTCGATCTCCTTGTCTTCAAGTTCGCCGGCGCGGAGCTTTTTGCGAAAGCTGTCGCGGGTCGGCGGCGAGGCGCCCGGCCCGACCAGCGCATCGAGGATGCGATCTTCCGCCGCCAATTCAGCCTTGGCGCGGACAAGCTTGCGCTTGTCCTCCTTGATCATCGAAATTGCGGTCTCGACCAGATCGCGCACAATCTGCTCGACGTCGCGTCCGACATAGCCGATTTCGGTGAATTTGGTCGCCTCGACCTTCAAAAAAGGCGCGCCGGCCATTTTGGCCAGGCGGCGCGAGATTTCGGTCTTGCCGCAGCCGGTCGGGCCGATCATCAGGATGTTTTTCGGCAGAACCTCGTCACGCATGGAGCCTTCGAGGCGCAGGCGCCGCCAGCGGTTGCGCAGCGCAATGGCGACGGCGCGCTTGGCGTCGTGCTGGCCGACGATGAAGCGGTCAAGTTCGGAGACGATTTCGCGGGGGGAAAAGTCGGTCATGCTCTTTTCAATATAGGAGACGCCGGGCTTGCGCGCCAAGTCGCCGGGGGGTTGGGCGATCGGGGCGCGGCGGCCCTAATTCGAGGCGATCTCCTCGATCACCACGCTTCGGTTGGTATAAACGCAGATTTCCGAGGCGATTTCGAGCGCGCGCCGGGCGATCGCCGCGGCGTCCCGGTCGGTGTCGAGCAGCGCCCGCGCCGCGGCGAGCGCGTAATTTCCGCCGGAGCCGATGCCCATGACCGAGCCGCGCTCGGTCGCTTCGGGCTCCAAAACGTCGCCATTGCCGGTCAGGACCAGCGCGGCCTTGGCGTCGGCGACGAGCATCATCGCCTCGAGCCGGCGCAAATAGCGGTCGGTGCGCCAATCCTTGGCGAGCTCGACGCAGGCGCGCATCAGCTGGCCGGGATATTGTTCGAGCTTGGCCTCGAGCCGTTCGAACAAAGTGAAAGCGTCGGCCGTCGCCCCGGCGAAGCCGCCAATGACCTCGCCCTTGGCGAGCCGGCGCACCTTTTTGGCGTTGCCCTTGACGATGGTCTGGCCGATCGACACCTGCCCGTCGCCGCCGATGACGGTGCGCCCGTCTTTCTTGACGAGGACGATGGTCGTGCCGTGCCAGACGGGGAAATCGGAAGCGGTCAAGGGTTTTCCAGGGCGGGAGGGTGCCAAGAGACTGTTTAAGAACCCGCACCCCCTCATCCTGAGGAGCCATTTCGCAAGAAATGGCGTCTCGAAGGATGGGTCCAGGACACGCCCTCGTGTCCTGAGCCCGTCGAAGGACGAGACGACCGCTGCGCGATCTCCTCATCATGAGGGCTTTCAGAGGAAGCGAATTCTCAAACAGTCTCCAACTCCCAACTAGGTTATCGGCGGCGCAGCGACAAGGGGAGGGAAGAGATTTGCGCGCGGACGTGTCGGCCGCAGAGCGTTAGAATAGACTGGCAAGACCGCCTGCAGGAAAACGCCATGCACGAAGACGAACGCCAAATCCGCGATCTGGTGGAAAGCTGGTTTTCCGCCAGCAAGTCCGGGGATTTTGTCAAAATCCTCGACCTCATCGCGGAGGACGCCATTTTCAGCGTCACCGGCCAGCCGCCCTTCGGCAAAAACGCCTTCGCCGCGGGACTGCAGTTCCTGCGCGGCGTCGCGGTCGACGGCTCCTATGAGATCGCCGAAATCAAGGTTCTGGGCGATTGGGCTTTTATGCGAAACGCAGTCAGGGTGACGATGACCCCGCCCGGCGGCGCAGAAAAGCGTATGCGGGGCCACACGCTGACCATCCTGCGCAAGGACGAGGGCCGCTGGCGCGTCGCCCGCGATTCGAATGTCATGGGGGAGATTTGACTCCGCGGGAGTCAAGGCGCGGACGACGCTGGGACCTTCGCGGCGTCGATGAAGGATTGGAGCTCGGCTTTTTCAGCGTCGGTCAGGCCCTTAGCGCCGAGGCAGTATGCCTTGCGGAGCAGACCGCTGGAAAAATCGGCCCTAGCGGCTTTAGCGGCGGCTTCGGTCTTGAAACGATAATCCCTCAGACGTCCGAGCAGCGCCCGCGCGACATAGGGCGCGCCGATTTCTTCGCAGGCGATGTCAGGCCATTCTTGCAGAAGATCCGCTGGCGGAAGCGGCGTTTTTGCAAGCGCGGTCCAGCGCGCGGCGATTTTTCTAACGATCGGTGCCTGGTCCGGAAAAGCTTCGACCTTCAGGCTTTTCGTGAGGCGCAGGGTCGCCTTTTTTTTGAGGCCACCCTCGGGGACGGCGTCGAAAACTCGCATAAAGGATTTGAAGTCTTTCTCACCTTTTGTGCATATTCGATAGAGACGCCGGATCTGTAACCGAATATTCTCGCAATCGAAAAATTGGCCCGAGAATGGCAAAGCGATTAGGGCTCCTCCGGCGTTTGCGTTAAGCACATCCGCACGCCAAGTCAGAGCACCAGAGAGCGACGCGCCCCGCAGCTGCGCCCTATCGAGCGACGCGCCCTGCAGCTGCGTCCCATCGAGCAACGAGCCCTGCAGCCCTGCTCTATCGAGCAACGCGCCCTGCAGCCGCGCCCCAGCGAGCGACGCGCCCTGCAACTGTGCCCATTCGAGCGAGGCGCCCTGCAAATGCGCCCAATCGAGCGACGCGCCCTGCAGCTGCGCCTGGTAGAGCGACGCGCCCTGCAACTGTGCCCAGTCGAGCGACGCGCCCTGCAGCTCCGCCCTATCGAGCGACGCTCCCTGCAGCTGCGCCCCAGCGAGCGACGCGCCCTGCAACTGTGCCCAGTCGAGCGACGCGCCCTGCAGCTGCGCCCTAACGAGCGATGCGCCTTGCAGCTGCGCCACCCCGAGCGATGCTCCCTGCAGCTGCGCGTTAATGAGCGACGCACCTTGCAAATTCGCCAAAACGAGCGACGCGCCTTGCAGCTGCGCCTCTTTGAGCGCGGCTCCCTGCAGCAGCGCTCGATCGAGCGACGCTCCCTGCAGCTGCGCCCCAGCGAGCGATGCGCCCTTTAGCTGCGCCGGCTTAGTATCGCTGTTTGCGAAATGTGCCCTTGGCGTCCATGTCCTCAACAGCAATGAGCGAGAAAGATCGGCCCCGGAAAACTCGGCCTGCTCCACATCGGCATTGGTCAGATCGGCCGCAATGAGATTGCGGTCGCGCAGATTTATGCTTTCGATCCATTTTGTCTGGCCTGCCGAGTTTTTTCCCGCGCCGCTCCCGTCAGCGCTCGGTTCATGCGCTTCGCCATTAGTCGTGCGACGGTCTGCGATCTGCTTGCGCCGCGAGTCATCGATCAGATCCTCGTTGCGCAGGCTCAACGCGCTCGCTGGCCAGAGCGCAGCCAAGAATGGCGCGACGATGCCAAATCTATCTTTTTTCCTTTTCTCCTCTGCCGCTGCGAACTCGGGCCACTTCATGGTCCTGAAGCTCGCCTCATAGACGCCGAGCCACAGTCGCGTCGGCTCGGTCCATGCGTAGAGCTTCTCGCCCGGAAAATTTGCGACGAGCGACGCATAGGCCATCACGACGCTCGCCGCCGCCACTCCAACCGCCCATCCCACCGCGCTCGCCGGACCCCAGCGCTCGCCGAAACCGTTTCGATAGGCGGGCCAGAACGTGATGGACAGGCCAAGCGACAGCAACAGCAAGCCGCGATGCAGCCATGTGATGGCGTCATGGTGGTACGGCAGGAACCGGATTTCGATCAGCAACAGCGCCGCCGCTGGCGCGACGGCTACGGTGAGGAAGCTCATAAAGCCGAGCAGCCAAGCGTTGCGCCCTAGCCGCTCAAGTTTCGCGCCCGCGACAAGTTGCGCGAACAGCGCATTCTCAATGCGCATGCGAAATTTGTCATTTCCCGGCATCGCCGGTGGAAAGACCTTCGGCAACACCGCCTCGAACGACGAAGCGGTGCGGGCAAGCAGCATCAGATTAAGCAGCACGTAGAATTGAAATATAACAAGCAGAACTGGCGCCAGCGTATAAAAGCCGAGCAAAGGCAGATCGATATTGAGCACTGGCAGTTTTAGCGGATCGCCCCGAAACAGCATGCGATGCGTCGTCGTACCGGCGGCGATGGCGAGATAGAGCATGAAGACGATAAAGCTCAGCCATAGCGTCTGAACGCGCTCGGCCGAGCGATTGAGCGCGGCGGTCAGCGCCTCGAGCTCCTTCTTCTCGGCCTCCCTGTCGCTGTCCGCCATGATTCCGGCCTGCTCCGCACCGAAGCCTAGGCTGCAGCCAAATGCCGGTCAACGCGGGGTTGATCCTGCACATGGCGCCCCGCCGCAGGCGGCGTTATCCCGCGTAAGCTAGAAGGATTTCGCGGCCATGACCCATGATCCGATTGCGCCGGACGTCGTCGCGCGCCATGCGACCGCTCTGCCGCGCTACACCAGCTACCCGACCGCCAATCATTTTCACGCGGGCGTCGATCAGGATGTCTATCGTGGATGGCTCGCCGCGCTGGCGCCCGGCGAGCCGGTTTCGGCCTATCTGCACATCCCCTTCTGCACGGATCTTTGCTGGTATTGCGGCTGTTCGACCAAGGCGACGCGGCGCTATGAGCCGGTCGCCGCTTATGTCGATACGCTTTTGGCCGAAATCGACGCGGCCGCCGCGGCGTTGCCGGGCAAGATGCGCCTTGACCATCTGCATTGGGGCGGCGGTTCGCCCGATATCCTGTCGCCCGCCGATATCGAACGTCTCACCGGCGCGCTAAACCGCTGTTTTGCGATAGAGCCCGGCGCGGAATTCGCCGTCGAGATCGATCCGCGCCTGATGAGCGGGCAGAAGGCGTCGGCTTTCGTCCGCGCCGGCGTCACGCGCGTCTCGCTCGGCGTGCAGGACTTTGACGAAGACGTGCAGGAGGCGATCGGCCGCATCCAGAGCTTCGCCGCGACCAAGGAGGCGGTCGATCTGTTCCGCGCCAGAGGCGTCGGCTCGGTCAATATCGATCTCGTCTATGGTCTGCCGCGCCAAAGCGTCGCGAGCCTGTCCCGCACGGTCGATCAGGTCTTGAGCCTGTCGCCCGACCGCATCGCGCTGTTTGGCTATGCGCATCTGCCGCACCGGATGCGCAACCAGCGGCTGATCGACGAGGCGGCCCTGCCGCCTCCGCTCGAACGCTTTGCGCAGGCGCGGGCGGCGGCGGACGGGTTGCGCCGGGCGGGCTATGTCGCCCTCGGCATCGATCATTTCGCCAAACCGAGCGACAGCCTCGCCGCCGGGAAGCTCAACCGCAATTTTCAGGGCTATACGGCGGACGGCTGCGAGACCCTGATCGGGTTTGGCGCGTCGGCGATCGGGCGGCTGCCGCAAGGCTTCGCGCAGAACGCGCCGACCGTCGGCGTCTACGCCGCGCTCGTCGAGGCGCAGGGGCTTGCGACCGTGCGCGGCTTCGCGCTGACGCCGGATGATCGCCTGCGCGCCTATGTCATCGAACGGCTGATGTGCGACTTTTCGCTCGAAGCCGGTGATCTTGAGAGGCGCTTTGGCGCCGCGGCGGAGCCGATCCTGCGCGAGGCCGAGGCGATTGTCCGCGACGACGCCGAAGGCTTTGTGGAGCGGGCGCCGGACGGCTTCCGGCTGACGGAGCGCGGAAAACCCTTCGTGCGCCACATTTGCGCGCGCTTCGACGCCTATCTCGCGCCCGGCGGGAGCGCCCGCCATTCGCTGGCGATCTGATCGCGAACCTAGCCAATTCGCCTGCGGCTTGCTAGAGACGCGGCTTGCTCCCAAGAGACCGAGCCCGAAAAAATGCGCGCCGCAACCATATCCCGCAAGACCAAGGAAACCGAGATCGCCGTATCGGTCGATCTCGACGGGACGGGAGCCGCGACCGTCTCGACCGGCGTCGGGTTTTTCGACCATATGCTGGAGCAGCTGGCGCGCCATTCCCTGATCGACATTTCCGTGGCGGCGACGGGCGATCTGCATATCGACCAGCACCACACGGTCGAAGATACCGGCATCGCGCTGGGGCAGGCTCTGCGGCAGGCGCTTGGCGACCGCGCCGGGATCGCACGCTACGCGAACGCGCTGCTGCCGATGGACGAGACGCTGACGCGGGCGGCGATCGACGTGTCGGGCCGGCCGTTCCTCGTGTTCAAGACCGAGTTCCGGCGCGCGAAGATCGGCGAGTTCGACACGGAGCTGGTGCGCGAATTCTTTCAGGCCTTCGTCATGAACGCCGGGCTCACCGTCCATATCGAGACTTTGTATGGCGAGAACGCGCACCATATTGCCGAATCATGCTTCAAGGCGCTCGCGCGGGCGCTGCGCCTTGCGATAGAGGTGGATCCGCGCCAGAAAGGCGCCATCCCCTCGACCAAGGGATCGCTCGCCGGCTAGAGCATGATCCGAAAAAGTTGCAGACTTTTTCGACCAAGATCATGCGTTGAAACAAAAGCTTAGAGGGCATGATGCGATTCAGTATGAACGCATCGTGCTCCAGAGCATCTGCCCGAAAAGCTGAAGGCTTTTTGGATCAGCGGATGCTGAAACAATGTACCCCGCCTCATCCCGGGGCGCGCGCAAAGCTCGCGTCTCGAAGGACGAGGCGACCTAGCAAGGAACACTGCCTATGGCCGTCTATTCGGTGCATCTGCCGGTTGGAGGCGCGAGCGCGGCCGCGGACGCGGCTTTCGTGCGGGAGGGATTTTCCGGCTCGGCCTTTCTGTTCGGCCCGCTGTTCCTGGTCTGGCGCGGTTTTTTCCTCGCGGCCGCCCTCTGGCTTGTCGCCGCGCTGGTTGTGATCGGCCTCTTTGCGGCCGCAACGCTCTCGGCCGGCGCTGTGCTGTTTATCTTCTTCCTGATGCATTTCTGGCTCGGGCTCGAAGCCAACCGCCTCATCGAGCGGCGCCTCTGGCGGCAAGGCTATGATCTTGCCGAGATCGTCGCAGCGCCGCGGCTCGAAGAAGCGGAGATGGCGTTTTATCGCGAGATCGGCCCGAGCGCTGAAGCCGCGACGGCCGCCGCCGCCGCGCCGGGGCCGGCAAGATCCGCCGCCGGGGTGATCGGCAGCATGCCGGAGCCCGACCGGCGAGGCGCCGGACGTTGAAAATCGCCATCGTCGATTACGGCTCGGGCAATCTCCATTCCGCCCATAAGGCGTTCGAGCGCGCCGCGCGCGAGGCGGGGATTACGGCGTCGATCCGCGTCACGCCGGATCCCGGCGAGATTTCGCGCGCCGACCAGATCGTGCTGCCGGGCGTCGGCGCCTTCGCCGATTGCCGGCGCGGCCTCGATGAGATCTCCGGCATGGTCGAGGCGCTGAACGAAGCCGTGCTGAAAAAAGGCCGGCCCTTCTTCGGCATCTGCGTCGGCATGCAGCTCCTGGCGACGCGCGGCCTCGAACATGGCGAAACGGCGGGCCTTGGCTGGATCGAGGGCGAGGTCGACGCGATGGCGCCGGGCGACGCGTCCTTGCGCATTCCGCACATGGGCTGGAACACGCTGCTTCCCGCCCGCGAGCATCCGGCGCTGCGGGACATCCCGACCGGAGAGAACGGGCTGCACGCCTATTTCGTGCATTCCTATGAATTCCGGCCGGCGCAGGCGGCAAGCGTCATCGCCTCGACCGACTATGGCGGAAAAGTCGCGGCGCTGATCGGGCGCGACAATATTTTGGGCTCGCAATTCCATCCGGAAAAAAGCCAGAGCCTCGGCCTTGCGCTGATCGCCAATTTCCTGAGGTGGCGGCCATGATCCTGTTTCCGGCGATCGACCTCAAGGGCGGCCGCTGCGTTCGTCTTGTGCAGGGCGACATGGCGCAGGCGACTGTTTTTGGCGACGACCCGGCGGCGCAGGCCGAGCGATTCGAGCGGCAGGGCTTTTCCTATCTGCATATGGTCGATCTCGACGGCGCCTTCGCCGGCAAGCCGCAGAACGCCGCCGCCGTCGAGGCCGTGCTCGCGCGCGTCAAAATTCCCGTGCAGCTCGGCGGCGGCGTGCGCAACCTTGCGACCGTCGAGGCCTGGCTCGAAAAGGGCGTTTCGCGCATCATCATCGGCACGGCGGCCCTGCGCGACCCCGAATTTACGCGCAAGGCTGCAAGGCTGCATCCGGGCAAGATTGCGGTCGGGATCGACGCGCGCGACGGGCGCGTCGCCGTCGAAGGCTGGGCGGAAACCTCCGACATTACCGCGGAAGAGCTCGGCCGGCGGTTCGAGGACGCCGGCGTCGCCGCCATCATCTATACCGATATTTCGCGCGACGGCCTTCTGACCGGCCTCAATATCGAGGGAACGCTGGCGCTTGCCGGGGCGCTGAAAATCCCCGTGATCGCCTCGGGCGGCCTCGCCTCGCTCGCGGATGTCGAGCGGCTGTTGCAGCCGGACTGCGCAAAACTCGAAGGCGCGATCACCGGCCGCGCGCTCTATGACGGTCGGCTTGATCCAGCCGCAGCGCTGGAGCTGATCGCGCGGGCCAAAACCGCGGCCTAAGCACGTGTCTTGCGGCCGATTCGCCGCGGCGCCGTCCCTTGCAAGCCTTTGATCTTTAGCTTGTCAGTCGCGCTAAGCGCAGCAATATTGCTCACAATCCTTTAGAAAAAAGCGATCAGGGGGGACATATGGATTTTGCCGCTTTTCAACGGCCAAAGCCGCGTGGCTGGGGAACGCGCATTTTTTTTACGGTGATGCTGACCCCGTTCCTGTGTTTATGTTGGTGGGCCATCGTATCGCCGCGCTTCGGCGGCGCGGCAATCGCCGCCGAGGTCCAGTCACCGCAGGCGCGGTCTGCCGTTGATCGCTGCCTCGCGCAGCTTCCATCGCCGACGCCGTTTGCGCCCTCGCATCGTGTGGTGCAACTCGTCAACTGCTCCAATCAGACCCTCCTCGGCGCGGCCAACGCGGCAGGCAAGCCGGGCGCTCCGCTCACGTCCGTGTTTCCCCGCGAAAAAACCTGGGTCATGAAGCCGTTCGGCGCCGCCAATAACCTCAACGTCCTGACAATCGACATTCCGCTTGAATGGGAGGCGACGATCGGAGCGGGCGCAACCGGCCCAAGGCTCTGGACGCGCACCGGGTGCCGCTACGATATCTCAAGCGACAGAGCCCAATGCGAAACCGGCGGCTGCGCCGGCGTCTACGATTGCAGCAAGGCCAAGCTCGGAGCCTCAGTCGGCACGACCGTGTCGGAATGGACCTTCTATCAACACGTCACAAGCCCGGACGGGACGATCAGCTATTTCAAGGATTCGCCCGACATCAGCGCGGTCGACGGCGTCAATCTGACCATGGACATTCAGCCGGTCGGCGGAACGAGCGTCGATCCCTTTGACGCGCAGGGCGGCCACGATATTCAGTGGCTCGCTGAAAACTATCCCCTGACCCAGCACGGCATGGATTTAAGGGCGGACAACCTTTGCATCCCGGCTTTCCGCCTGCTGCGGTCAGACCTGACGAGCGGAATTTATGGCTTTGTCATCATCAACAACAAGGGCAAGCCGGTCGGCGGCGACGCCACGGTCGCCTGTTTTTCGAACTGCGGACGCTACGCCTTCCCGACGACGCCGGACCAGTCTTGCGACGATTCTAACCATAATTCGACATGTTACCGCTGGAAGTCATTCTGCCTCGCCGACTCCACGAAATATGGCATGGCCTGCCAGAAGGATCAGGACTGTCCGGAAGGCGGCGGGTGCTGGAACAATCCGGGCTCGGCGCTTGATCACACCTGCCAGGGCCGCGCCTTCATCAAGCAACAGACCTGTCCGTCGAACATTTGCACCTTCCCCTATGGCTACGTCGATCCCAAGAACAATCAGAAATATTACTCGACGCAACCGCCATTCGGCCATTGCACCGACGTCGCGGCCGATCCCGCCGCCTGTATCGGCGACGACACGATCCACGGCGTGTTGAACAAGGCCTACACCTGGCCGAACGATCCGCAGACCTATGCCGGCAACGCATCTCTTTATCGCGTCGTCTTCGCGCCGGGCGGCACGAGCGTGCCGATCACGCCCGCCGGGCCAATTCCGGTCTGCAACACGCTTCCCGCGATTTATGGCTACTCGGCGCAATATGGCGGCCCGAACAGCGGCACGAAGCCCTGCGACATCTCGGTGAACAAAAATAAGGCGGTTTTCGCAGTCGCGCACCCGCAATCGCCGCCCCCGGCGCCGCCGGTTCCATGGGCCTGCAACCTTGCGCCGACTGGCGCGGGGAACGAAGGCGTCATATGTCGGTGGAGGCCGGGCGGCGTGACGCGCGTTCCCCGCTGAATCGCGGAACTGGCGGCAGGAGATCCAATCAAGACGTGACCCATGCTTAAATCCCGCATCATCCCCTGCCTCGACGTCAAGGACGGCCGCGTCGTCAAGGGCGTCAATTTCGTCGATCTCACCGACGCCGGCGATCCGGTCGAAGCCGCTATTCGCTATGACGCCGCCGGCGCCGACGAGCTCTGCTTCCTCGACATTACCGCGAGTTCGGACGATCGCCCGATCCTGCTCGACGTCGTGCGCCGCACGGCGGAGGCCTGCTTCATGCCGCTGACCGTCGGCGGCGGCGTTCGCACGCTGGACGACATCCGCGCGCTGCTGCTCGCCGGCGCGGACAAAGCCTCGATCATGACGGCGGCGGTGGCGAACCGCGATTTTGTCCGCGAGGCGGCGGAAAAATTCGGCAGCCAATGCGTCGTCGTGGCGATCGACGCCAAACAGGTCAGGCCGGGCCGCTGGGAGATTTTTACCCATGGCGGACGCAAGCCGACAGGCCTTGACGCCGTGGACTATGCGCGGGAAGTCGTCGCGCTCGGCGCCGGCGAGATCCTGCTGACTTCGATGGACCGCGACGGCGCCAAAACCGGTTTCGACATCCCCTTGACCAAGGCGGTGACGGACGCCGTCAACGTGCCGGTCATCGCCTCGGGCGGCGTCGGGACCTTGGATCATCTTGTCGAGGGCGTGCGCGACGGCGGCGCGAGCGCGGTGCTGGCGGCGTCGATCTTCCATTTCGGTGAATTCACCATCGCCGAAGCCAAGCTCCATATGGCCAATTGCGGATTGCGGATGCGGCTGGATGGAATAGTGTAACGCTTTCCGGCGCCGGAACAGATGGATGCATTCGTTCAGCCTTGATGACCTTGCCGCGATCATCTCCGCCCGGGCGCAATCCACGGCGTCTTCGTCCTACACCAAATCGCTGCTTGAGGCCGGCCCCGGCCGCGCCGCGAAGAAATTCGGCGAGGAGGCGGTCGAGCTCGTCATCGCCGCGGTCGAAGGCAAGCGCCCGGAGATCGTCTCCGAGGCGGCCGACGTGCTCTATCATCTGCTTGTCCTGCTCGCCTCACGCGGCGTGACCCTCGACGAGGCGCTGGCCGAGCTCGAGCGCCGGACCAGCCAGTCGGGGCATGAGGAGAAGGCGGCGCGCCCCGGCGCAAAGAGCGCGGCGCGATGACGGCGCCCGCCGGATTGACCAGCCGGCCCGCCGCGGCCTTGTCGGGCAAACCGCTGGATTTGCTCGACGATGCGCCGCCGCTTTCCTTGAATCGACCGGAGGGCCACGCCATGGACCAGCGCGCCACGGACTCCGCCGGCGTTCTTTCCCCCTATCATCGCTTCAGCCGCGAGGAATGGGCGGCTCTGCGCGCCGATACGCCGCTGACTCTGACGCGCGAGGATCTGTCGCGGCTGAAAAGCCTCAACGATCCGATTTCGCTCGACGAGGTCGTCGCCATCTATCTCCCGCTGTCCCGCCTGCTCGCCCTCTACGTCGCCGCGACGCAGGGGCTTTATAAGGCGACGCAGCGCTTTCTCGGCGCAGAAGGCGGCAAGACGCCCTATATCATCGGCGTCGCGGGCTCCGTTTCCGCGGGAAAATCGACGCTCTCGCGCGTCATGCAGGCCCTGCTGTCGCGCTGGCCGAACACGCCAAAGGTCGATCTCGTCACGACGGACGGCTTCCTGCATCCAAACGCCGTTTTGGTCAGCGAAGGGCTGATGACGAAGAAGGGCTTTCCGGAAAGCTACGACGGAACCGCTCTGTTGCGCTTCCTCTCCGACGTCAAGGCGGGGCGGCGGCACGTCAGCGCGCCGGTCTATTCGCATCTGACCTATGACGTCTTGCCGGGCGAAAGCATTGTCGTCGACCGGCCGGACATTCTGATCGTCGAGGGGCTGAACGTGCTGTTGCCCAATCGCGCCGCCAAGGATGGGCGCGGACTGCCTTTCGTCTCGGATTTCTTCGATTTCTCGATCTATCTCCATGCCGAGGAAACCGATCTCGAACTCTGGTTCGTCGAGCGCTTCATGCGGCTGCGGCAGACCTCGTTCCGCGATCCGCAGTCCTACTTTCGCAAATACGCCGATCTTTCCAATGAAGACGCGGAGGCGACGGCGCGAACCATCTGGCGCGAGATCAATCTGCGCAACCTGCGCGAAAATCTGCTGCCGACCCGCGCCCGCGCCAATCTGGTGCTGACCAAGGGGCCGAACCACAGCATCGAGGAAGTCGAGCTGCGGAAGCTTTAGAGAATAGCCTCAATTCCCTTTTTAGCGGCAAGGGCAAGCAGCTTGAGCGAAGGCCCGCTCGGCCGCACCTCGCCGCGTTCCCACTTACTGATGAGAATCGTACTCACATTGAGCGCCAAAGCGAAGGTCGCCTGACTCATATGCGAATTCTCACGAATTTTCTTGATCGCTTCAGGAGCGAGAGGCTCCGCCGGCGTCAGGCAGCTCAGATCGAAGCTCCGCATCGTCGCTTTATCGATCACGCCAACGTCGTGAAGATCTTCTGCCGCTTCATGAAGCGACCGGAACGCATCGCTGCGATAGCGCTTCGTTTGGGTCATATTTGTAACTCTCTCCATCCTTTTTTGGCGACAAGCTCCTCGAATTTTTCGGCGGTCAGCTTTTCCAACTCCTGAGCGAACGCCCGATAGGCTTCCAACTCCGATCTCGTCAGATTGGCTTTGCCGCTTTTGGGAAAGATATGCAGGTACACCGCGATCTCTTCCCGTTTATAAAAGATTATTGCGCTAGAGCCCTTCGCCGCGCCACGATTCCCCCTTGGAATTCTTTGCTTGATCAAACAGCCGCCGAGATCGGCATCGATGAGGCCTCTTTCGGCTCTGCGTAACGCCTCAGCACAATCCTCGTCCGATACTCCGTCATTTTTTGCTTCGCGCTGAAATGATCTCGTTCTGTAAGCTTTCATTTTCGTCTCTGCCGCGTCGCGCTCGAAGCCGATTGTATAGCTGAACCACGACTTCTCGCCCTTTTCGGCAGAAACAAGCGCGCCCGATTGCGACGGGCCCACCTATTCAATATATAATAGCCACTATTATAGTTCAAGAGATTTCGTCGGCCACGCCTTCGCATCGGCTTCGTGGTGTTGGACGGGCCGCCGCCCCGATATGAGCGCTCTCCCTTTTATGACTTGACCGCGGTCGAGCTCTGGTCACATTTCCGCTCGGGTTCAACCGGCCCGCAACGTGGCCGGAACCGGAGGAAACGCAAAATGGTCAAGACGCTCATTCTCGCCGCCGCGCTCACGGCGGCTGGCGCTATTCCCGCGCTCGCCGTCGACGTGTCGCGGTCCGCCGAAATCAACGTGCCCGCCGCGACAGTCTGGTCGGCGATCGGTGATTTCTGCGGCATCGCGGATTGGCATCCCGCAATCGAGAAATGCGAGATTTCGACGAAGGACGGCGCTCAATTCCGCACCCTCACCCTCAAGGGCGGCGGAACGATTTTTGAGCAGCTGCAAGATCGCGACGACGACGATCTGAACTATCGCTACATCATCATCGAGAGCCCGCTTCCCGTCGAGGACTATGTCTCGACGATCGAAGTCGAGCCGACAGAGTCCGGCTCCAAGGTGACCTGGGCGGGCACGTTCAAAGCCAAGGGCGTCGACGACGACAAGGCGGCAGAGGTGATTGGCGGCATTTATGAAGCCGGGCTGAAAGGGATTGCGGACAAAACAAAATAGCGCCGCTCGCCCGCGCGAACCCTTGATCTTTTAAGCGGCAGCGTCACAGTCGCTTCGGTTCAAGCGGCTCGCTGCGAGGCCGCGTCCCGAGGAGCCCCTATGCCGAAAGCCCTGCTTTACGCCGCCGGTTTCGCGACGGCCGCCGCCGCGCCTGCTCTGGCGCTCACGGTCACGAAATCGACGGAGATCCCCGCCGCCCCGGCAAAAGTGTGGGCGGCGGTCGGCGATTTCTGCGGCATCGCCGACTGGCATCCGGCGATCGCGAAATGCGAGCTTTCGAGCAAGAATGGGCGGCCGATCCGGACGCTGACCCTGAAGGACGGCGGCGTCCTCGTCGAGGAGTTGATCAAGCGCGACGATAAGGCGATGGCCTACAGCTATGCGATCCTCGAAAGCCCGTTGCCGGTCGCGGCCTATCGGTCGACGATCGAAGTCAAACCGAAGGGCTCCGGCTCTCTGTTGACCTGGACGGGAACTTTTAAGAAAGCCAGGGGCTCGGACAACGCCAAAGCGCAAGATTCGATCGCCGGAATCTATGACGCGGGGCTGAAGGGCGTCGCCGACAAGGCGAAATAGAGAACGGCGAAGGGCGCCGCTGGTTGGAGGAGCGTTTACCTTCCTGCTTCAGGGCGACAAGCGCATCCGAGGCTTCTCCCGGATGCGCTTTTTTACGTTACTTCTTCAGAAGGCCCTTCTTCAACGCGCCATAGCTTTGGTGCGTGCTGCCGTTCTTCAACAAGATCTGAGCCTGATCCGGCAAAGCGGCGAAGTCCGTCGGATCGACCGTGAAGACGACGGTCTTGAGATCGCCATGCGGGCCATAGCCGCCTTCGACAAAGGTCTTGCCGCCGATGTCGAGGGTCAGAAGCGAGTCCTTGACTTCGACGGGCACAGGGCTCGTCAGCGTCAGCTGGACTTTCTTCGCGGGCGGCGGCGTCTGAGTCTTGGGCGCGAACGCGCTCGTGACCGTCGGCGTATAGCTTACCGAGGATACCGAGCCGGCGGGCAGGATGACGGCCGGCGGCTCTGTGATCACAGCGCCATTGTTCATGACGGGCGTTAGCGGAGCTGGTTCCTCCATCGATTCGCTCTCCATGGCGACCAGCGCGGATCCCCTCGCCTTCGTCGCAACGAGGTCGGTCAGGGTAATGCCGGTCAGATAAATCGCCCCCGTACGCGCGGTGGGCGCGTTGAAAGTGAGTCTTATCGCCTTCAGAAGCGGCCCGGTCGAGTCCTTCTTGACCGTGGCGTCCGCCGGCAGGCCGAGATCGGCCAGCGGCACCCGCACCGTCTGCAGGATCGGATGGAACAGATTGGTCCTCGGGCCGCCAACCGGTCCGCGAACGCTGACATATTTCGAAAGGGGCACGGATTGCGAAAGCGTTCCGTCGCTCAGAACGGCGGCGATGTTGAAGTCTGTCGTCCCGTTCGCATTCGCGGCGTTGGGGCCTATCGAACAGCCGCTGGCGGTGATCACCGTTCCGTCGGCGCATTGCAGCGAGACGCGCATTTCCACCGTCTTGTACTGCTTCGTGATGAACTGTCCGGTCGGGCTCCAGGAAGCCTGGAAATAGCTCGTCGCCGGGTTCGCCGGGTCAGCCGGCCAGTTCACGAGGCCGGCCACCACGGTCGGGTCATGGTTCGGCAACAACTGCGAGATGAGGGAGGTATAAGTCGCCGTGGCGTTGCTCAACGTGCCGGTGCTCGAAAGCGGATAGGCCTGTTGTGCGACAGCGTAGTTGCTGAAGCCGCGCGTGATGGTGGTGATGCGCGAAAGCTGGAAAGGCAGCGTGTAGTCCGGATTGAAAAGCTGGGCGAAGCTCGCGTCCGGCTTCTTGCCGAGATGGCCGCGGAACATCGCCATCATGGCGTAAAGGCCGGCGGTCCGCTGATTGGCCGATCCCGCCTGGGCGGGGTCGAATAGCGCTACGTTGCCGTCGCCGTTGCAGCCTGTTGAATCCGATGTCTGCCATTCCGTGTTGTAGTAATTATGGTTGGTGCCCCACACCGTGTAGCTCGCCTTCGGATAGGGCACGGTCTCGCCGAGGCTTCGCAGCGTGCGGTCGAATACCTTGACGCCGGCGAGATTGGAGACGTCCCCGTCGCACATCGGCAGCAGCACGCTCCAGGGGACATTATAGGCGTAGAAACTGCGATTGGTCTGCCCGTCGACCGGAGCGAGCTCGAACATGGCGTCGAAATGCGCCTTCGGACCGATCAGCTTCGGCCACGGGCTGTCCGGATCGTTGTAGAGATTATAGGCGGCGAGCACGCCTTCGCCGCCGCGCGAGTGGCCCATGAGGCCAATATGGGCGAAGTCGAGCTTGCCCATCATGTTGAAGCCGAGGGTCTTGGGCGCTCCACCTCTGTTGTTCCATTTCGCCAGCTGCTGGAGATGGCGCAGCACCATTCGGCCGCGACGCATGTTGAGGCCAGAATCCGCGGATGTGCCCGAGGCGGCGTTGATGCCGCGATTGACGTTCAGGCTGATGACGATATAGCCCCAGGAGGCGAGCCGTTCGGCGACATAGGCGTAGCCAAGATGGCTTGGGGCCACAACATAGCCTGCGGGGCACGTGCCGTCGATGGTGTATTGCGAGCTGTCGTCGACGCGACCCGCTCTGCCGTCAACCATGTGGCCGCACGTGGAGTGATTGCCGTGCAGCATGATGATGAAATTATGCTTTCCGCTGATTTTCACCGGGCGGTAGACACGCGCCCACAGTTCGGTCGCCACGGTGTCGTCGACCAGCGGGTCGACTACTGCTGGAAGTTTATAATCGCCATAGGTGACGGCGAGCGGGCCGATGGCGGTCGGGTCGACCGCCTCGGCCGCGAAGGCCGGCGCGGTGACAGCGAGCGGGACTGTCGCACAAAGAAGCGCAAGCCCCGCTGTTGTCGTCAAAAGCGAACGCGATAGAAACGAACGCAACACTGTTGGCGCCGCGCCTGTGCTGGCGCGTCGTTTGGGAGTAGAGGAAATCATCAAGGATTCCTTGCGAGAATTAGTCGAGAAAGTGCGCTTTCTCCCCGGCCTGATCGTCTACTGATCAGCTACAAGTTTCAGCGCAACTTGCATGGTGCAAGCGTTATGCCAATGGTCGTAGGGGGCCCCTGGCGCACGATAATTTGTTCAAATCCGCTCTATCAATGCGGCCCTGGCGCGAGTTTTAGAATTTCTAAAAACAACGATCCGTCCCATCTAATCTGATTAAATAACGGGCGGGCGCCCAGCGCCCAGATTAAACTTTGCCCAGCTCAGCTTGGGCCAGTCGAAAGATTGTTTTGCGCAAGCGGGGCGCACGACGCGCCGCGAGGGCGCTTCCCTAGACAGCGATCGCGCTCTAAAACGGGACGTCCCGCAGCGCTCGCTTATCGGCGCGGCGAAGGACTCGGGTCAAAGAGAACAGGAAACGCCGCCTCGATGAGCATCCTCACGCCGACAACGCCCGAGGAAGCCGCCGCGAGCGTGCGCGAAGCGGCCGAGGCGCGCGCGCCGCTGTCCATTGTCGGCCTCGGCTCGAAATCGGCGCTTGGCGCGCCCTGGAACGCTGCGCGGCGGCTCGACCTTTCAAAGCTCGCCGGCATCACATTCTATGAGCCCGAAGAACTCGTTCTCTGCGCGCAGGCCGCGACCCCGATCGAGACGATCGAGACGCTGCTCGCCGCCAACGGCCAGGAGCTCGCCTTCGAGCCAATATCCTTTTCCGCGCTGTTCGGCGCGGGGGCCGGCTCGATCGGCGGCTGCCTGATGGCCAATCTCTCCGGGCCGCGCCGCGTCAAGGCGGGCGCCGCGCGCGACCATGTGCTGGGCGTCAAGGCGATCAACGGCCGCGGCGAGGCTTTCAAGGCGGGCGGCACGGTCGTCAAGAATGTGACCGGTTATGACCTCTCGCGCGGGCTTGCCGGCTCCTTCGGCACGCTCGCCGTCGTCACCGAAGTGAATTTCAAAGTCCTGCCGCGCGCCGAAACAGCGGCGACGCTGGTCCTCAACGGACTTGCTCCGAAGCCTGCCGTCGCCGCGCTCTGCGCCGCCATGGGTTCGCCCGCGGATGTCTCCGGCGCGGCGCATTTGCCGCCTTTCGCCGCGCAAAGCCTCGGTTTTGCCGCTTCCGCGACGCTGCTGCGGCTCGAAGGCTTCGCCCCCTCGGTCAACGAGCGGTTCGACCGGCTCAAGGCGACCCTCAGCGAATTTGGCGCGGCCGAGCGGCTCGGCGCAGAGGCGACGCAGACGATCTGGCGGGCGATCCGCGACGTCGTCCCGCTCGCCGCGCCGCGCGAGAAAATCATCTGGAAGATTTCGGTCGCCCCTACCGCCGGACCCGGCGTCGCCGCGACCATCAGCCGGGCGTTCCCCTGCGAGGCGATGTTCGACTGGTCCGGCGGCCTCGTCTGGGTCGCGCTCGACCCCGACGTCGCGCCCGACGCCGGCGCCGAACTGATCCGCGGCGCGGTCATGGTACATGGCGGCGGACATGCGACCCTCATCCGGGCGCCCAGCGAGCTGCGCGCTGCGACCCCTGTATTCCAGCCGCAGCCGCCCGCGCTGAAAGCCCTCTCCGAGCGGCTGAAGGCGCAATTTGACCCTTACGGCATTCTGGAGCGCGGCCGGATGCAGGCGCAGGTTTGACATGCAGACGCATTTTTCACTGGAACAGCTCGCCGACCCTCGCCTTGCCGTCTCGGAAGCGATCCTGCGCAAATGCGTGCATTGCGGATTTTGCACGGCGACCTGTCCGACCTTCACCTTGCTCGGCGACGAGCTCGATAGTCCGCGCGGCCGCATCTATCTCATCAAGGAAATGCTTGAGAATGGCCGCCCTGCCGACAGCGAGACGGTCAAGCATATCGACCGCTGCCTGTCGTGCCTCTCCTGCATGACGACCTGCCCGTCGGGCGTGAATTACATGCATCTCGTCGACGAGGCGCGCGTGCGCATCGAAGAAACCTATAAAAGGCCGCTCGCCGACCGCGCGTTGCGCGCGCTGCTCGGCTTTGTCCTGCCCTATCCCGAGCGTTTTCGCCTGGCGCTGCGCGGAGCCGCGCTCGCCGCTCCGTTAGCGCCGCTGCTGGCGAAATTCGGGCAGACGGGGGATCGGCTCAACGCCATGCTCCGGCTCGCGCCGCGATTCCTGCCAAAGCGTACGGATTTCCCGCAAGCCAGCGTCAGCCCCGCGCAAAAACCCATCGCCCGCGTCGCCATCCTGGCAGGCTGCGCGCAAAAAGTGCTGCGGCCAGCGATCAATGACGCCGCGATCCGGCTCCTGACGCGGCTCGGCGTCGAAATCGTGCAGCCGCCCGAGGAAGGCTGCTGCGGCGCGCTGGTGCATCATCTCGGCCAGGAGCATGAGGCGCTGGCGCAGGCCAGGCACAATATCGACGTCTGGACTGCCGAGATCGACAAAGGCGGCCTCGACGCCATTTTGATCACGGCGTCAGGCTGCGGCACGGTCATCAAGGATTACGGCTTCATGCTGCGCCTTGATGAAGCCTACGCCGCCAAGGCCGCCAAAATCTCCGCCCTCGCCAAGGACGTCACCGAATTTCTCGGCGGCCTCAAATTGCCGGCGCCCCTCGCCGCGCAAAAACCCGCGCTCGCCTATCATTCGGCCTGCTCGATGCAGCATGGGCAAAAAATCACGAGCCTGCCCAAAGAGCTTTTGAAGGCCGCCGGCTTCGAGGTGCGCGACGTTCCCGAAGGGCATTTGTGCTGCGGCTCGGCCGGCACCTACAACATCCTGCAGCCCAAAATCGCCGAGCAATTGCGCGCGCGAAAAATCGAAAACATCCTGAAAACGGCGCCGGACGGCATAGCCACCGGAAATATCGGCTGCATGACGCAGATCGGCGCCGGCGCGGGCGTGCCCGTGCTGCACACGGTCGAATGGCTCGACTACGCCTATGGCGGCCCCAAGCCGGCGGAGATTTAGGCGATCCGGCGAAACGCCATTCTCATCCTGAGCAGCGCCCGAGAGGCGTCTCGAACGATGGGCGCCCGGACCCGTTGTTGCCACCCTCGCGGTCGGAAAAAGCCTATTCCGCCGCAGCGGCGGGAGGCGACAGATAGGCCTGCCAGATCGCCTTCTCGCCGAGGGTGGCGACAAAGGCGGCATGGGCGGCGACTTCTTGCGGGCTGAGCTGCGGCGCCAAAGGCTCGGGGCGCTCGCGCATCAGCGCGGCCTCTGTGGCGGCGTCGGAGCCGAGGCCGCCGCCGAAGACAAGCGCCGCCTGCCGGCCGCCGCACAATTCGGCATAGACCTCGGCCAGAATCTCGGCGTCGAGCAAAGCGCCATGTTTGACGCGGCGCGAGGTATCGACGCCAAAGCGCGCGCAAAGCGCGTCGAGGCTGTTCGAGGCCCCCGGAAACCTGCGCCGCGCCAAAGCCAGCGTGTCGACCACCCGCTCCCAGGCCAGCGGCTCGGCCTCCGCGCGCAAAAACTCGGCGTTGAGAAAGCGGAAATCGAATTCGGCGTTATGGGCGATGATCTTCGCCTCGCCCAAAAAATCGATGAGCGCGGGGACGATCTCGGCGAACAGCGGCTTGCCGGTCAGAAATTCGAGCGAGATGCCGTGCACCCGGAACGCCTCGTCGGGCATGTCCCGCTCGGGGTGGATATAGACGTGGAAGGACTGCCCCGTCGGAATGGAGTTCAAAAGCTCGACGGCGCCGATCTCGACGATCCTGTGGCCCTGCTTTGGATCGAGGCCGGTCGTTTCCGTATCGAGGACGATTTCGCGCAAGATGGGCCTTTAACGATTTAATTTCGGCCAGCGCCCGCCGCCGTGGCGGCGACGGCGCGCAGCACGCCGCGCACCTGATTTTCAGCCTCGACGAGGCCGCGGCCGGTATCGATGATGAATTGCGCCCGCCGGCGCTTTTCGGCGTCCGGCATTTGACGCTCCATTATGACCTGAAGCCATTCCGCCGTCATGCCCGGCCGGCCGATCACGCGCGCCTTTTGCACAGCTTCAGGCGCCGACACGACCACAGCGGCGTCGACCTCCTTGTCTGCGCCCGTTTCGAACAGAAGCGGCACGTCGAGCACGGCGACCTTATGGCCGGCGGACGCCGCCTCACGCAAGAACGCCTCGCGCTTGCGCCGCACCATCGGATGCACCAGCGCCTCGAGGCGCCTCATCGCGACCGGATCGTCGCGCACCCTGGCCCCAAGCAAAGTCCGGTCGATGCGCCCCTCGCGCGTCACGCCGGGAAATTCGGCCTCGACGGCGGCGACCGCTTCGCCCTCATAAAGCGCATGGACGGCGGCATCCGAATCATGCACGGGAACGCCGAGCTTGCGGAAAATGCCCGCCGTCGTCGTCTTGCCCATGCCGATCGAGCCTGTCAGGCCAAGCACATACATCAAAGCGCTTTTTCAATATCGGCCTCGACGAGGCGACGCAGCTCCGGCGTCACTTTTGGGCGCGTCGCGAACCAGCGCGCGAAGGCCGGAGCCGCCTGATGCAGCAGCATGCCGAGCCCTGGCGCCACTCTGAGGCCCCGGGCGCGCGCCGCGCGCAAAAGCGCCGTCTCCAGCGGAAAATAGACGATGTCATGGACGACGGCGTCTTGCGGCAGCAGCGCGACGTCAAGATCGAGCGGCGGCTGGCCTTTCATCCCGAGCGACGTCGTATTGACCAGAAGCCCCGCCGTTTTGAGCGCGGCCGGCAGATCGCGCCAGTCGATCACCTTCGGCGCATCGCCAAAATGGGCGGCGATCGCCTCCGCTCTTGCGCGCGTTCGATTGGCGAGGACGACGCTGCGCCCGCGGTCGATCAGCGCCGCGACGATCGCGCGCGCCGCGCCGCCGGCGCCGAGCACCACGGCCTCGCCGGGGATCGCCTCCCAGCCCGGGGCAGCTTCATCGAGAGCGCAGAGGAATCCTTCCGAGTCGGTGTTGTCGCCGTAGAGCCTGCCATCCTCGATCCACAGCGTGTTGACGGCCTCGAGCCGTCGCGCCGAATGGGTCGCCTCGGCGACGAGCCCGAACGCATTCTGCTTGTGCGGCAGCGTGACATTGCCCCCGACAAAGCCGCGCGCGGCGAGATTTTGCGCAAAATCGGCGAAATCGGGGGGCGCCACGGCCACCGCCTCATAACGCCCGGCAAGACCGAGCTGATGCAGCCAGTAATTATGAATGATCGGCGAACGCGAATGCGCGATCGGCCAGCCGACGACGAAAGCGCGAGGCGCGGCCGCATTCATGACGCGGCAAGGCCCGCTTCGCGCAAGAAGGCCAGAAGCGGCAGCAGCGGCAGGCCCATAATGACCGAGAAATCCCCCTCGATCCGTTCGAACAAATGCATCCCCAGCCCCTCGACCTGATAGGCGCCGACGCTGCCCAGCGCGCCCTCGCCTGTCGCGTCAAGATAGGCCGCGATGAAGCCGGGCGATAGCGCCCGCATCGTCATCCGCGCGATGCGCGACGCCTCGAACAGGATTTTTTGATCGCGGGCGAGGCATAGCGCCGAATGCAGCTCGTGGGTTTGTCCGGACAGCGCGTTGAGCGCCGCAGCCGCGCCCGCGAGGTCTTCCGCTTTCGTGAACAGCCGGCCGTTGCAGGCGAGGGTCTGGTCGGCGCCGAGCGTCAGCCGTCCAGGCTCGCGCGCTGCGACAGCGAGGGCTTTTTCACGCGCGAGCGTCTGCGCGATCTCGCCGGCCCCGGCCCCGCCTTGAAGCAGCGGGGTCTCGACAGCGCGCTCGTCGAGCGCGGAGTCCCTCGCCTCAAATGGAATCCCGACGGCCCGCAGCAACGCGGCGCGCGAAGCGCTTTTCGAGGCGAGCAGCAGCGGCGCGTCGCCAAGCCAGAGTCCGCTCATGCAGCCGAGATGAATTTCATCTTGTGCAGCTTGTGCAGACTGATGATCGCCGCCGCGGTCTCCTCGATCGAGCGCCGCGTTACGTCAATGGTCGGCCAGCCGCGTGCATCGAACAGTTTTTTCGACTGCGCCACTTCTTCCGCAACGAGCCTGCGGTCGACATAGGGCGATTCGGGGTCGGCGTTCATGGTGAGAAGGCGATTCGCCCGGATCTGCACGATCCGCTCCGGCGAGGCCAGCAGGCCGACGATGAGCGGATTGCGCAAGTTCTCGACCGATTTCGGCAGGGGCAAATCCGGCACGAACGGCAGATTGGCGGTTTTGACGCCGCGATTGGCGAGATAGATGCTCGTCGGCGTTTTCGAGGTGCGGCTGACTCCCATCAGCACGACGTCGGCCGCCTCATAGCTGTCCGATTGCAGTCCGTCATCATGCGTTAGCGTGTAATTCAGCGCGTCCATGCGGCGGAAATAATCGGCGTTGAGGGAATGTTGGGCGCCCGGACGCGGCGTCACGGCCGTCCCGATATAGGATTCGAACAGGCTCATGATCGGCGCGAGGATGGAAAGGCTCGGCGCGCCAATGGCAGCGCAAGCCTCCATCAGCCGGCGCGCGAGATCCTGCTCGACCAAAGTGAAAAGGACGATCCCCGGCTCGGCTTCGATTTCGACGATGGCCTTTTCGAGCTCGGCATGGCTGCGCACCATCGGATAGACATGTTCGATGGCGCAGACGCCATGATATTGGGCCGCAACGGCGCGGCTCGCCGCGATCAGGGTCTCGCCCGTCGCATCGGAAATGAGATGCAGATTGACGTGATGGCGCCCCATGGCCTGCCTCCCGACGACATTTTCGCCCTCTTATCGGCGGGGCTCATAAGTGAGGATAAGAGTGGATAACCATATCGCAAGCCCGAATATCAGCCAAACGCCGTAAGGCTCCGGCCAAGAGATCACAGAAAGACGCACAGGCCCGGGGCTGGTGACGCCATCGTCACAAGCCTGTGAACAACGCCGCGCGCTGTTCGCATCCTTGGTGGCCGCAAAGTGTTAAAGAAGCGTTAATCCGGCCCAATCGTTAATGAAATCTTAACGGCAGGGCAGCGTATCCAGTCAGGTGATTTCAGGGGATAAGTTTGCCGCCGCAAAAGCGATTGTGGAAAGCGCTGCGGCAGACTAATCGACCCCCCAATATGAATAAGAATAAGCCAGTCTCTAAGATTCTCTCTTTTATGAAAGACCGCCTCTTGTCAGCTCCGCCCGCGGCAAAGAAATTCCTGCGCGTCCTCGACGGAGAGGCGCTATTTCCGCCGCCGATCTGGCTGATGCGGCAGGCTGGACGCTATTTGCCCGAATACCGTGAGCTGCGCGCGAAGACGCCGAGCTTTCTCGATTTCTGCTATTCCCCGAAAATCGCCGCCGAGGCGACCTTGCAGCCGATCCGGCGCTTTGGTTTCGACGCGGCGATTCTGTTCAGCGATATTCTCGTCGTGCCGGACGCCCTCGGCCAGAAAGTGAGTTTTGAGACCAATGAAGGGCCAAGGCTGGAGCCAATTCAATCGGAGGAGGCTTTCGAAAAACTGAACAGCGAGATCGATTTAGGCCGTCTCGAACCCGTGTTCGAGACGATTATCCGCATCCGCGAGGCGTTGCCGCCCGAGACAGCGCTGATCGGCTTTTGCGGCGCGCCCTGGACCGTCGCGAGCTATATGGTCGCCGGGCGCGGCACGCCGGATCAGGGGCCTGCCCGTCTTCTCGCCTATCGCCAGCCGGAGCTGTTCCAGCAATTGACCGATCGTCTGGTCGAAGCTTCGATTCGCTATCTCTGTCGGCAGATCGACGCGGGCGTCGAAGCGGTCCAAATCTTCGACACCTGGGCCGGCGTTCTTCCCGCCGGCGAATTCGAGTGCTGGTGCCTTGCGCCGACCAAAGCAATCGTCGCCGGCGTCAAGAGCCGGCATCCCGACGTCAAAATCATTGGCTTTCCGAAGGGCGTCGGGTCGCGGCTCGTCAATTTCGCTGATCTGACTGGCGTCGACGCCGTCGGATTGGACAGCGCCGTCGATCCGGCCTGGGCGGCGAGCGCTCTGTCCCCCGGGCGCGCCGCCCAGGGCAACCTCGATCCGCTGGCGCTGATCGCCGGCGGCGCGGCGCTGCAGACGGCGACCCGGCGCATTCTCGAGGCGTTCCGGGGCCGCCCGCATGTTTTCAACCTCGGCCATGGCGTAACGCCGCAGACCCCGGTCGAAAATGTCGCAGCCTTGGTCGATCTGGTGCGCCGAGGAGGGCGCGCGTGACGTTTTACCTCGCGATCAAGGCCGTCCACATCCTCGCGGTGATCTCCTGGATGGCCGGAATGCTCTATCTGCCGCGGCTTTTCGTCTATCACGCCGGAGCGGCGCAGGGCTCCGAACTCGCCAAGACCTTTGAAATCATGGAGCGGCGTCTCATTCGCGCGATCATGACGCCGGCGATGATCGTCGTCTGGGCGACCGGGCTGACGCTGGCCGTCAAAGGCGAATTCCTGGCCGCGGGGTGGTTGCATGGAAAGCTTGCGCTGGTTATCTTGATGAGCGCGCTGCATTTCTATTTCGACGCCGCGCGCCGGTCCTTCGTCGCCGGAACGAACCGGCGCACGGCTCGTTTTTATCGCGTAATCAACGAAGTCCCCACGCTGTTGATGATCGGCGTCGTGATCTTCGTCGTCCTGAAGCCCTGACGAAGGGCGCAATCGGCGGCGGGCTTGCTTGTCAAAGCGGGCAAAGTGTTTTATCGAATGGGTTCCCCCCTGCAGGTCAAATGGCTGTCGGTAGCGACGCTGACGCGTCCCGCCTGATCGGGTCCTCAAGCCCCAGTTGGCTCCAGAATTTCAGGGACCGGCCGGTTTGGGGATCAGGCTCCAGTCACTAGCCTTCCTGCCTTTGCGCGAGATCGATCGCGCTTTCTTCCAAGGACGTCATCCCGATGCGGGAAATTAAGCTGCAAGACTTGAAGCTCAAGTCGCCTACCGAATTGCTTGGGTTCGCTGAAGAGCACGAAGTCGAAAACGCCTCCATCATGCGCAAGCAGGAGTTGATGTTTGCGATTTTGAAGCAATTGGCCAGCCGCGAGATCGAGATCATCGGCGAGGGCGTCATCGAGGTCTTGCAGGATGGCTTCGGATTTTTGCGCTCGCCGGAAGCCAATTACCTTGCCGGTCCCGACGACATCTATGTGTCGCCCTCGCAGATTCGCCGTTTTGGTCTTCGCACCGGCGACACCGTCGAGGGGCTGATCCGCAGTCCGAAAGAGGGCGAGCGCTATTTCGCGCTGCTCAAGGTCAACACGATCAATTTCGAGGATCCGGAAAAGGTCCGGCACAAGGTCCATTTCGACAATCTGACGCCGCTTTATCCCGATCAGCGCCTGAAGCTCGAGGTGGAGGATCCGACCCGTAAGGATCTTTCCGCTCGCGTCATCGATATCGTCGCGCCGATCGGCAAGGGCCAGCGCGCGCTGATTGTTGCGCCTCCCCGCACCGGCAAGACCGTGCTGCTGCAGAATATCGCCCAGTCGGTCACCGCCAATCATCCCGAATGCTATCTGATCGTGCTGCTGATCGACGAGCGGCCGGAGGAAGTCACCGACATGCAGCGCTCGGTGCATGGCGAGGTGGTCTCCTCGACCTTCGACGAGCCGGCGGTGCGCCATGTTCAGGTCGCCGAAATGGTGATCGAAAAGGCCAAGCGCCTGGTCGAGCACGGCCGCGACGTGGTGATTTTGCTCGATTCGATCACGCGGCTCGGGCGCGCCTACAACACTGTCGTGCCGTCCTCGGGCAAGGTGCTGACCGGCGGCGTCGACGCCAATGCGCTGCAGCGGCCGAAGCGCTTTTTCGGCGCCGCGCGCAATATCGAGGAAGGCGGCTCGCTGACGATCATCGCCACTGCTTTGATCGACACCGGCTCGCGCATGGACGAAGTGATTTTCGAAGAGTTCAAGGGCACCGGCAATTCGGAAATCATTCTCGACCGCAAGGTGGCCGACAAGCGCGTCTTCCCCTCGATCGACATCACCCGGTCCGGCACCCGCAAGGAAGAGTTGCTTGTGCCGCCCGACATCCTCAAGAAGATGTATGTGCTGCGCCGCATCCTCAATCCGATGGGCACCATCGACGCCATCGAATTCTTGCTCGGAAAACTACGCGAAACGCCGAAGGGCAATTCGACCTTCTTCGAGGCGATGAACACCTAAAACTCGCGCGAACGCCTAGATATCCTTGAATGGGAACGGCGACACGTTGCGCGTCGATTCATCGACGACAAGCTGGCGGCGCGCTGGCGGCGCGGCGCGTTGCGGGCAGTTCTGGCGCTCGCACTGGCGGCAGCCGAGGCCGATCGGCGTCGGCTCGGGAGCGTCGAGGTCGAGGCTCTTGGCATAGATGAGCTGGCGCGCATATTTCAGCTCGCAGCCAAGCACGATGGCAAAGCGCGGCTGTGTGGCTCCCCAGGCCGCGACAGGGCGTTGCGTCGCGCGGGCAATCGAGAACCATTGCGAGCCGTCGGTGAGTTCGACAACCTGCGTCAGAATGCGGTTTGGCTCGATGAAACTCGCGTGAATATTCCACAGCGGGCAGGCGCCGCCCGACTGGGCCAAGGGAAAGCGCCGCGGCGACAGACGCTTCGACACATTGCCGGCAATGTCGATGCGCAGCATGAAGAAGGGAACGCCGCGGGCGGTCTCGCGCGACAACGTCGTCAACCGGTGGGCGATCTGCTCGAAGCTCGCGCCAAAGCGCGCGGCCAGCACCTCGACGTCATAGCCGGTAAGCTCCGCCGCCTCATAAAATCGGTCGTAGGGCATCATCACCGCGGCGGCGAAATAATTGGCCAGCGTCACCCGCAGCAATTTGCGCGTCGCCGCTTCATCCCCGGGCGCGAGCCGCGCCGCGGCCGTGTCCAGAAGCTCGCTGTATTCGGTTAGCGCGAGCTGATAGGCCGCCTGAAAGGTGCGGCCCGGCTGGTCCAGGATCTCGGAAATCATCAGCTGCTTGCGGTGGTGATCGTACCAGCGCAGCCTGTCGCCCATGGCTTCGAGCGGAAGCGGGCGCACCCGGACGCCGTGGCGGGCGCGCAAATAATCGGCGAGCGAAGCATAGAGGCCGCGCGCCTCAACCGGGAGGCTGGCCGCGAGCGATTCCGCCGCGGCGTCGATTTCAAAGAAATGGTTGCGCGCCTCCTGCAGGATCGCGCCGACCCTTGCGATCGTGTCTTCGCCTGGCGGCGGCTCTCCGCGGTTGACGTCGAGGCTGACCGCCGTTTCGCTCGCCTCGCGCGCGGTGGCGTAAGCGCGGTAAAGCTTGAGCATAGCGGCGACTAGCGCGGCCGCATTTTCGGCCGCCTCGCGCATTTGCGTCCGCGGCACGGTGGCGTCGCGGAACAGAGGATCGGCGAGGATTTGCTCGATGTCGTCGGCGGAATGCTCGCCATCGATTTCCGCGAAATCGCGCGGGTCGAGGCCATAGACCTCCGTCAGGCGCGTCAGCACCGGGGCGGTGATCGGCCGCTGATTGCTCTCCATCAGATTCAGATAGCTCGGCGAGACGTCGAGCTCGTCGGCCATGCGGGCCTGCGTGAGGCGCCGCTCGCGACGCAGGCGTTTCAATCGGGGTCCGGCGAAAATCTTTCTCGGTGCTGATTCGGCGCCCATTTTGTAAATCTCTTTACATCTGACGATTAAAAAAATGCATTTAAGTCGCCGTTAGGACGGAGGTTTCGCCGCTCGGGCAACAACAACGCCTAGCTGCGCAATTCGATCCTCGGCGGCAGGCGGATCGTGTCAATTAATGTGAATGTCGGAACTATATATATAACTGAGCGAATTCGTCAGTTCTTATAATATGCCAAAATCGGCGATTTGGTGTTCGCGCGCCGGGCTGAAAGAATCGGTTTACACTGGCGCCCGCGCTGCCGCCGCTCAAGTCGAGCGCAGACTATAAATTGGTAAGCTTCCGCCCATACACTCGCCGCGCCGCGCGCCGGCCGCGCGACCTTGAACGACACAGGCTCTTATGACGCAAATCGCACTCGATCCTCTCGATCTCGCCGCGCTTCTTTGTTCCCGCGTCTGCCATGACGTCATCAGCCCCGTCGGGGCGATCGTCAACGGCCTCGAGATCCTGGAAGATGAAAAAGACGCCGACATGCGCGCCGAGGCTTTGCAGCTCATTCGCGCCAGCGCTGAAAACGCCTCGGCGCGGCTGCAATTCTGCCGGCTCGCTTTCGGCGCGGCCGGCTCCGCGGGCGCCTCGATCGATACGGGCGACGCCGAAAAAGTCGCGCGGGGCCTGTTTTCCGATGCAAAGATCAAGCTCGACTGGCGCGCGCCCCGCGTTCTCCTCCCGAAAAACAAGGTCAAGCTGATTCTCAATCTCTGCCT
Source organism: Methylocella silvestris BL2 (assembly GCF_000021745.1). Taxonomy (NCBI): domain Bacteria; kingdom Pseudomonadati; phylum Pseudomonadota; class Alphaproteobacteria; order Hyphomicrobiales; family Beijerinckiaceae; genus Methylocella; species Methylocella silvestris. The sequence goes on along the minus strand of NC_011666.1, from coordinate 2,765,851 downwards.
GATCGCCTCGGCCGCCATTCCGCGCGGCGGCGTGATCACGGTCGAAACAATTACGGCGGACGCCAAAGAGGGTGCGCTTGAGCCGACGATCGCGCTGCGGGTCATAGCGCAAGGCACAAATGCAAAGCTGGCCCCTTTGACCGCGGCGATCCTTGCCGGCGCGCCAGCCGAGGCGATCGACGCCCATGCAATCCAGCCCTATTACGCCGCCCTCGTCGCACAAGCCGCGGGTATGAGCCTCAAGGCGGAAACGGGAGCGGATTTCGTCGCGATCGAAGCGACGCCCGCGGCTCCGGCGCAGAGCGAAGCCGCGTGAGCGAAGCCGGCGAAAACGCAGGCGCCCTATCGCTCCGGTTTCGCCGTCTCACTACGATGATTTTTGTTGATCCAACTTGAACGTGGGTGATCCCAAGCGATTGAAGGATGCTCGCCCGCATCCTCGAAGCATCAAGCGGGCGTTCGGGAAACAGGCGCCTTGGCATTTGTTCGCCAGCGATCCGTCGCAAAGCCTGCGCCGCAGCCAGACGGCTCATACGGCGTAAGCGCGTCGCCTCTTCAGGCCGTGATTCGCTCTTCGTCGTCGAGCGGCTCGCGCAGCACATAGCCGCGGCCCCACACCGTTTCGATGTAATTGCGGCCCCGGCTGGCGTTGGCGAGCTTTTTGCGCAATTTGCAGATGAACACGTCGATGATCTTCAGCTCGGGCTCGTCCATGCCGCCATAAAGATGATTGAGGAACATCTCCTTGGTCAGCGTCGTCCCCTTGCGCAGGGAGAGGAGCTCAAGCATCTGATATTCCTTGCCGGTCAGATGCACGCGGGCGCCGTCGACCTCGACGGTCTTCTGGTCGAGATTGACGATGAGATCGCTCGTCGCGATGACCGATTGCGCGTGGCCTTTCGAGCGCCGTACGATGGCGTGAATGCGGGCGACGAGCTCGTCCTTGTGGAAGGGCTTCGTGAGATAATCGTCGGCGCCGAAGCCGAGGCCCTTCACCTTGTCTTCGATGGCGGCAAAACCCGACAGAATCAGAATCGGCGTTTTGACCTTGCCGACCCGCAGCCGCCGCAGGACTTCATAGCCGGACATGTCGGGAAGGTTCAGATCAAGCAAAATGATATCATAATCATAAAGCTTGCCGAGGTCGGCTCCCTCTTCGCCGAGGTCCGTCGCGTAGACGTTGAAATTCTCGGATTTCAACATCAACTCAATGCTCTGCGCGGTGGCGCTATCGTCTTCAATCAATAAAACGCGCATCTGAGGTCCCCACTTGCCCTGTCGGTCGCCTGCCGGCGCGAGATCGTTCAGAGGCCGCCCGCCGGACCTGCCTGCCCGGACCTGCCAGCCGCTGGCGTTAATCCTTCGGTACGAGTTTCGTAACCTTAACGGGCATTCGTTAATAAAAACATTCCTTCACCATTCGGATTTGGCGGCAGTGTGATTTCGCTGCATCGACGGCAAATTGTCCGGCCAGGAATCCGAATCGAAAACGAATCGCGCCGTGCGAATTCTTCATTTTACCCTACAGCGCGCCTCGGCAAGCTTGCGCCAGGACGAACGCTGTCCCCCGCGAAATTTCGCAGCTTCAACCCCGTGCGCTTCTTTGGCGGCGAGTAACGAATGGGCAACTTTGCTGCTGCACACTCCGGGCAATGGACAGCCGTCCACCGGGCCCGTGCGGGATCGGCGCCGTCGGCCAATTGCCGACTGCCAGTCAGCTGCGCAGCGGGCGCGCCAGGGCGTAGAGCGCATTCAGGGGTTGGGACCAAACATGAAGCTGCAAGACTCACTCCTTCGCCTCAAGACATTTCAGGTCGAGGAAAAGCGCCGCCGCGTCGCCCAGATCGACTCGATGGTCGCTGAATTCTCGAAGATCGCGCGTGAGCTCGAACAGGAAATCGACATCGAGGAGCAGCGGGCCGGCATTTTCGACACCGCGCATTTCGCCTATCCGACCTATGCGCGCGCCGCCCGTGCGCGCCGCGACAATCTGAACCGCTCGGCGCAGGAGCTGGTGACCCAGCTTGAGGATGCGCGCGCCCGGCTCGAGGAGGCCGTCGCCGAGCTCGAAAAGGCGCAAGGGTTCGACGCCCGCGACCGGGCCGTCGCCGCTGTCGCGGAGCTAATCGCCGCGCCCGAGGAAAATTCTCTCGGCTTGCGCGCGGCGCACGCCTGACGCCGAAGCGAGCTAAGCGCGCTTGCGGCCTTAGCCCTACGCCCAAAGGCAATTAACAAGGGTTGCGGACGAAGCGAGGTTTCCACTTTTCGCCGTCATGCTCTAAGACTGACCGGGAGCCGCGGTCGCGTCGGGAGCGTCATGAAGCGAATCCTGGATTTCGTCTGGCCCGCGATCGGGCTGATCGCGGTCGCCGTCTCGATATGGCTGCTCTATCGGGAATTTCGCGGCCAGCACATCGGGCCGGAAGTCTGGCGCACCCTCAAGGCCATCCCGCCCTCGCATTATTTGCTGGCGATCGGCTCGACCCTTCTCGCCTATGCCGCGCTCGCCTGGTACGACCGCATCGCGCTGCGCCATCTGGGCGTCACGCATATTTCGTGGCTGTTCATCGCGCTCTGCTCCTTCACCACCTATGCGCTGGCGCATAATATTGGCGCGACAGTGTTTTCCGGCGCGATGGTGCGCTATCGGGCCTATCATTCCAAGGGGCTCAGCGGCGCGCAGGTGGCGGTTCTCGTCGCGCTCTGCTCCTTCACCTTCGCGCTCGGAACGATGCTGATGGGCGGGCTCGTCCTCGTGCTCGACCCGCATCTTTTGGCGCGCTTCAGCGGTTTCCTGCCTGGCGTGCTGACCAATCCCAGTACGGCCTTTGTCGTCGGACTCATTCTTCTCGGCTGCGTCGCAACCTATCTCGCCGGCTCGATTTTCGGGCTGAAGCCCCTCGTCATTCGGGGTTTTCGGATTGAATATCCGCGGCCCGACATCGCCGTCCGTCAGATGATCGCGGCGCCGCTCGAACTGATCGGCGCGGCGGGCATCATTTATTTCGCGCTTCCCGAGCAAGGTAACCCCGGTTTCCTCGTGGTGCTCGCCGTGTTCCTGGCCTCTTTCTCGGTCGCCCTCGCCTCGAATGCGCCGGGCGGCCTTGGCGTGTTCGAGATTCTCTTCATCAAGGCGATGCCGGCGACGCCGCAAATCGAGGTTTTGGCCGCGCTTCTCATCTTCCGGCTGTTTTATCTCATCATTCCCCTGCTGTTTTCGCTGGTGATCGTCGTCCTGTTCGAGCGCTCCAAACTGAAAGAGGTTTTGCACGCCGAGCCCAATGCGGCGGCGCCGGCGGCGGCCGGCCGGCGTCTCGACCGCCAGGCCGACGTGTCCTGAACGAAGCGCAAAACAAAACCCCGGAAGCGGCGCTCCGGGGCTTAAGGCCCGCTTTGGCGGGCAAATGATGCAATCAAATCTTTAGTCGCAAATGCGAACGCGGCGGTAGCCGACGATATTGCCATAGGCGTTGACCACGGGCTGGCGCTCGAAGTAGCAGGCCGGAGCGTAGCCATAGGGCGACGAAGAGGCGGCGGCCGCAGCGGCGACGCCGATGGCGAGGCCCGCGGCGGCGGCTCCAACGCCCCAGCCCCAGGGATGATAATAGCCCCAGGCGGCGGCGGGCGTCGCGGACGCGGCGAGGCCGAGGCTCAAGGTAGCGGCGGCGAGGCCGGCGGCGAGTGTTTTGCGGGCTACGGTCATGTTCGTCTCTCCTTTGGGGCGGCGCGCTTCCTGCCGCCGATGAGGAGAGACTATTTTCGCCCTGCCCTGCTCGCTGTGCGTCGGCGCACGCGATCGTTACCGGTTGGTAACCTTGTGCGCCGCGACGGCGCCGGCCGTCAGGTCAAGGCGCCATGGCAGTGCTTGTATTTCTTGCCGGAGCCGCAGGGGCAGGGCTGGTTGCGCCCGACCTTGGCGTAGCCGCCGGCCGGCTCGTCGCGACTGGCCGATTGCGCCGGACGCGCCAGCGTCGCCGTCGAGCCCGACTCATCGGAAAATTCGAGCGGCGCGAGCGGCGGCGGGGCGAAGGCTGCGGCCGACAAAGCCTCCTGAAAGATAGGTCCGCCGGACGATCCGCCCTGAGGCCCGCTGATCTCCTGCATCCCGCCGGAGAAGCCGTTCTCGCCCGGCGGCGGCTCGAAGGCGACCTCGACGCGCGACAGCTGCGCGGTGGTCGCTTCCCGCAGCTGCGCGATCAGCTCGTCGAACAGCTGGAAGGCTTCCGACTTATATTCGTTCAGCGGGTCGCGCTGCGCCATGCCGCGCCAGCCGACCACCTGCCGCAGATGATCGAGCGTCAGCAGATGCTCGCGCCACAGATGGTCGAGCGCCTGCAGCACGATCTGCTTTTCGACATATCGGGTCACGTCGACGCCATTGCGTTCGACGCGGGCGGCATAGGCCTCGTCCGCCGCCTTCTGCAGCCGCTCGCGCATGTCGTCTTCGGTGATCCCTTCCTCCTTCGCCCATTCGACGATCGGAAGGTCGATATTCAGCGACGTCTTGACGCCCTCCCGCAGCCCTTCGGAATCCCAGGCCTCGGGATAAGCGTCGCGCGGGATGTGCCGCGCGATCAGATCGTCGACGACGCCCTGGCGCATGTCGTCGATCATCTCTTCGAGCGACGGCTTGGCCATCATCTCGCGACGCTGCTCGAACACGACCTTGCGCTGGTCGTTCATGACGTTGTCGTATTTGAGGATATTCTTGCGCATGTCGAAGTTGCGCGCTTCGACCTTCTGCTGCGCCTTTTCGAGCGCCTTGTTGATCCAGGAATGGACGATCGCCTCGTCCTCCTTGAGGCCGAGCTTCACTAGCATCGACTCCATGCGATCGGAGCCGAAAATGCGCATCAGATCGTCCTTCAGCGACAGGAAGAATTTCGAGCGACCCGGATCGCCCTGGCGGCCGGCGCGGCCGCGCAGCTGATTGTCGATGCGGCGGCTTTCGTGCCGCTCGGTGCCGATAATATAGAGACCGCCGGCGGCGATCGCCTTGGCCTTGAAGTCATCGACCTCGGCGCGGATCTGCGCATCCTTGGCGTCGCGCGCCTCGCCCGGTTCGAGATCGGCGCATTCCTGCGCGACGCGCATGTCGACGTTGCCGCCAAGTTTGATGTCGGTGCCGCGGCCCGCCATGTTGGTGGCGATCGTGATCGCGCCGGGAACGCCAGCCTCGGCGACGATATAGGCTTCCTGCTCGTGGAAGCGCGCGTTCAGCACCGCAAACAGCTTTGACGGCTTTTCGGCGCGGGCGGCCGCATAGAGCTTGTCCAGCGCGCGCGGCTCGGCGAAGTCGATCTGCTTGTAGCCATGGCTTTTCATCGCCTCGGCGAGCTGCTCGGATTTTTCGATCGAGGTGGTGCCGACCAGCATCGGCTGCATCTTGGCGTTGGCCGCCTCGATCTCGCGGACGATGGCGCGCAGCTTTTCTTCCGCCGAGCGATAGACCTCGTCATCCTCGTCGAGCCGGCAGACCGGCAGATTGGTCGGAATATCGACGACGTCGAGCTTGTAGATTTCGGCGAATTCATCGGCCTCGGTCGAAGCCGTGCCGGTCATGCCGGCGAGCTTTGAATAAAGCCGGAAGTAATTCTGGAAGGTGATGGAGGCGAGCGTCACATTTTCCGGCTGAACCTGGACATGCTCTTTCGCTTCGAGCGCCTGATGCAGCCCTTCCGAATAGCGCCGTCCCGGCATCATGCGGCCGGTGAATTCATCGATGATGACGACTTCGCCGTTGCGGACGATATAGTCCTTGTCGCGCTGGAACAGCTTGTGCGCGCGCAGCGCCTGGTTGACGTGATGGACGATCGTGACATTGGCCGCCTCATAGAGGGAGCCTTCGATCTCGACGCCCGCCGCGCGCAGAAGATCCTCGATATGTTCGTTGCCGCGCTCGGTCAGATTGGTCGAGCGCTGCTTCTCGTCGACCTCGAAATCCTCCGGCTGGAGCCGGGGCATGACCTTGTCGATCGTATTATAGAGTTCGGATTTGTCGTCGGAGGGGCCGGAAATGATCAAGGGCGTGCGCGCCTCGTCAATCAAAATCGAATCCACCTCATCGACAATCGCGAAGGAATGGCCGCGCTGAACCATCTGCGACAGCTCATACTTCATGTTGTCGCGGAGATAGTCGAAGCCGAATTCATTGTTGGTGCCGTAAGTGATGTCGGCGGCGTAGGAGCGCGCGCGCTCGCCATCATCGACGCCATGCACGATGATGCCCGTGGTCAGCCCCAGGAATTGATAGACGCGCCCCATCCATTCCGCGTCGCGGCGGGCGAGATAGTCGTTCACCGTGATGACATGGACGCCCTTGCCGGCGAGCGCATTGAGATAGGTCGCGAGCGTCGCGACAAGGGTCTTGCCCTCGCCGGTGCGCATCTCGGCGATGGCCCCTTCATGCAGCACCATGCCGCCGATCAGCTGCACGTCGAAATGGCGCTGGCCGAGCACGCGACGGGCCGCCTCGCGCACGGTGGCGAAGGCCGGAACCAGCAGGTCGTCGAGGCTTTTGCCTTGGGCGAGCTCCTCGCGGAAGGCGACGGTCTTGGCGGCGAGCTCCTCATTGCTGAGCTTCAACCATTCGGGCTCGAGCGCGTTGATCGCCGCGACTTTTGGCCGGTAGCTCTTCAGCCGGCGTTCATTCGCCGATCCGAAAATCTTCTTTGCGAAGGAGCCCAGCATATTCAAACAACCTTTCCTGGCGGACGGGAGAAGCGGCCTTCAGCCTGATTCTCGCTCCGCCGCGCGTTCAATTCGATTTCGACCGCGGCGAATGCAGTCGCCTCGCGCCGCGCTTTTACCATGTCTCGCCTCGACGGGGCGCCTCGGGCAGCGAGCCTTGCGGGAAATTCGCTTGCGCGGCCCCTCCGGCGGGCCCCGGGAGGCGCTTGATCGCCATGACGGCCCGCGGCGGCGACGGATTCGCAGACCGGCCGCGCCGGCGACGGGCAAGCCGCAGCGCATCCTTCGGGCCGCTCCGGAGAGATAAGATTACGGTTGGACCTTGTCAAACCCGCGCCGCCATGCATCTTTCCCCTCCGCGCGCACTCAAGGCCCTCCGCGCGACGCGACGCCAACCCTTCGCCTGCAACCCGAAAGTTCCGGCCGCAAAGTCGAACTCGATTTCAAATCAACAAGATAGAGCAGCCATGCTGTCCGTGAGACGCATCCTGCTCGACCCTCCGGGAGCTATCTCAATGTTTGCCAAAACACATTTGCGCGCCACAGCCGCGGGCCTTGCATGCGCGCTGGCTCTTGCGACGCCCGCGCTTGTTTCCGCCGAGACCGCCAAGTCTGAAGCCGGGAAGTCCGAAGCCGCCAAGACCGCCGCTTCCGCTGCGGCGAGCAGCGCGAAGCCAAAGGTTCTCGCCACCGTCAACGGGCAGGAGATCACCGAAAATGATCTTGCGATCGCCAAGGACGATCTGGCCGGCAGCCTGCCGCAGCAGCTCCAGGGCAAGGCGCGCGACACCTATGTCGTCGATTTTCTGATCGACGGCGCCCTGGTGTCGCAGAAGGCGAAGGCCGACAAGCTCGACGCAACGCCGGAGTTCGCCAAGAAACTCGCCTATTATCACGAAAAGCTGCTGATGGAGACGCTGCTCGGCCAGGTCGCCAAGGCGGCGCTGACCGACGAGGCGATCAAGAAGACCTATGACGACGCGCTGAAGGCGCAAAAGCCCGAGACCGAGGTTCACGCCCGCCATATTCTGGTTGCAACCGACGCCGATGCGGAGGCGGTGCTGAAGCGCCTCAAGGCGGGCGAGGAATTCGCCAAGGTCGCCAAGGAGGTCTCGAAGGACACCAGCGCCGACGGCGGCGATCTCGGCTGGTTCACCAAGGACAAGATGGTGCCGGAATTCGCCGAGGCCGCGTTCAAGCTTGAGCCCGGCCAATTGTCCGCGCCGGTCAAGAGCCCGTTTGGCTGGCACATCATCCTTGTTGAAGGCAAGCGCGAAAAGCCCTTCCCGGCGCTGGATGAGGTCAAGGATCAGGTCAGCCGCTATGTCGTGCAGAAGGCGCAGGGCGAGCTCGTCGCGGGCCTCCGCAAGGACGCCAAGATCGAGCGCGCCGAGCCCGAAGTCGATCCCGACGCCAAGGGCGCCGAGTCGCCGGCCGATGCGGCGGCTCCCGCCCCGGCCCCGGCGGAAGGGAAGAAGAAATAAGGCTTAGGACCAAAGGACTTGCCGGAGCGATGCTCGCTCCGGCAAGACGGATAAAAGACTAAAGGGAGCGTCGCGATGGCGGACGCATCGTCGCGCCGCGACAATCCGATAGATTGATCGCGACCCCGCTATTTCGCCTCGCAGCCGAGCGATCGTCGCGCGCATCGTCGATTTTGGCCTGTCGCCGCAAGTGGCGATCAACGCCCCGCACTGGCCGCAGGGCCTCTCCTAGGGGCGCCCTCCAACGATCTGAAACCTGAAGGCCGCATCCGGTCGAGGCAACCGACGCGTTGAGCGGCGCGGCCATCCGGTCGCGCGCGTCGCCGACTATACCGATACGATGGGACATGCCCGGCGCCGTTCTGATCGATCTGGCATGCGCACAGGCGCAAGCAACCCATCGGCGCGGCTGGAAAGGCGCGCGACGCCAAGCTTAAGATTGAAAATTAAGGCAACTTTCAGTTGACAATCACTTTGGCGTGAATGAAACTTCAGCCGCCCTCATCTGACAATAAAAATGCCCATTCGATTGGGTTGCAAACATTGAGGAGACGCCATGTCCAAGCTTAGCAAGCTCGGAACGCTGCGCCCCTAGGGGCTATCCAAGTAAAACCTTCAAGATAACGAACGCTGATGCAGCGGTAACTGTGAATCACGGGCGCGTTCTTACGCGAATGGAGATTTGCACTTGCCTTGCGTCGATCTGATCGACGGACCCGTTGCGGCGTCCGGCGCGCGATGACGCGACTCTTCGCGTCTTCGCGCCGGCGAACTCGCGCCCGGCACGTCGTCAAAGAAAAAAAACCAGGAGGGATATATGCGACATCATCGTGTGATCGCGACATCAAGCTTTGTTCTGTCGGCAGCTGTGCTGGCGGCCTCGGTCACGGGCGCGGCGGCCTGGCAAAATCCGCTGAAAAACCCCTATGTGAAGGGCAAGCTGAACATCTGTGATCAGGGGAGCTTCTTTGTCGGCGGCGTGCCCAAGGTCACGAATTTCGCGACGTCTTCGACGCCCAGCGCGCCGCAGCAGATCACGATCGGCCAGATGTATGTGCAGTTCCAGATCCCCGACAAGCGCCGGCAATGGCCGCTTATCATCATGCATGGATCATCGCATACGGGGGCGTGCCTCGAGGCGACTCCGGACGGGCGCGAGGGCTGGCTGCCCTACGCCCTGCGCAAATACAATCTTTCCATGTTCATCGTCGACCAGCCCGGACGCGGACGCTCCGGCTTTGACCAGAGCGTCATCCAGGAAGGACTCGGCACAAACAATCTGTCGTTGATCCCGACCAATTGGGGCCGCATCACCGACAATGGCGCCTGGACCTCCTGGTTCGGCCACCTTCTTCCGGCCGGCTCGGATATCGTCACGGGCAAGTTGATCCGGCATGGCGATCCGGGAGACCCGGACCCGCCAGAGGATTTCTCCAATCCGTCGGAAGCGCATGGCAAATATCCGCCAGCGTTCCCGATCCCGCCGCGTCCGAACTCCGTCGACCTGAAAGTGGTGTCGCGCGTCGGAGCGATCGGACCCGCCCCCAACCCGGCGAACAATACTTATCTTGGTCTTGAATATTACAAGCAGCTGGTTCCCAACGCGGAAGTGACGCTGCCGACCTCGCAATGCGCGGCCTGCACGCCGACCACAGTATCGGGGCTCAATACGTTCGGGCCGCGCGCTCTGGCCGATCTGATCGAAGGTCTGGGGGGAGCCGTCCTCTCGGGGCATTCACAAGCGGCGAACCCGCTTCTGCATACGATCCGCTATCTCAAAGAAGATGACGCGTGGGGGAAATGCGGGCCTAAGGGCGCGTGTCTCGCCATGCTGAAGGGCATGATCATTCCCGAAGGCGCGGGCTTCAATCCGGACGGACTCACACAGGCTGGGCTCGTCGGCAAGGATTTCGACAAGATTCCCTTCCTGCTCGTCAATGGCGACTATCGTCCTCTGGCGACCCGGATCGGCAACCGCCAGGCGCGCGACATCATCAATGCGAGCAAGACCCGCTCGGTCGGCCCGGCGCTGGTGCTGGACACCGAACTCATCAGCCCGAAGTTCAACGGCCAGACCCATATGAATATGATCGGCTTCACCAATCTCGAGCTGTTCGACTTCATCATGAGTTGGGCGGACAAGAACATTAAGAATCCGATCGTTCGCAACCACTGCGATAATGACGACGACGATGATCACGATCATGGTCACGACCACGGTCATCACTGATCGTTAAAGCGCGATCCCGTCGCCAGACGGGATCGCCCCCCACGGAACTCGCTTAACGCTGCTTGAGGCTCTGAACAGGCTTTCGCTTGACTGCGCGGCTTCGCGTCTGCAAACCGGGCGCGATTCTGCTCGTTCGAGGAAACCGCATCAGATGGCAGCCCTTTCGCCGCTCGCCCCGCAAACCTATCCGGACCTGCCCTCGATCGAGGGCGTCCGCTTCGCGGCGGGCGCCGCCGGCATCCGCTACAAGGGCCGCACCGACGTCATGCTCGTCCTGATGGACAAGGGCACCGAGGTCGCCGGTGTCTTCACCAAGTCGAAATGCCCTTCGGCGCCGGTCGACTGGTGCCGCGCCCGTCTGCCGGGCGGCAAGGCGCGCGCGCTTATCGTCAATTCGGGCAACGCCAACGCCTTTACCGGCAAGGCCGGGGCCGACGCGGTCAAACTGACCGCGACGATCGCCGCCAAGGCGCTGGGCGCGCCGAAATCGGAGATCTTCTTGGCCTCGACCGGCGTCATCGGCGAGCCGCTCGACGCCTCGAAGTTCGATCCCGCGCTGGAAAAGCTCGCCGCCAAGGCGAAGCCCGATCTCATGTTCGAGGCGGCGAAGGCGATCATGACCACCGACACCTATCCGAAGGTCTCGACCGCCACGGCCGATCTCGGCGGCGTCGAGGTGACGATCTGCGGCATGGCCAAAGGCGCGGGCATGATCGCGCCGGACATGGCGACGATGCTGAGCTTCATCTTCACCGACGCGCCAATCGCGGCGGCGGCGCTGCAGTCCATGCTGTCGAAAGGCGTCGAGGGCTCGTTCAACGCCATTACGGTCGACAGCGACACCTCGACCTCCGACACTTTGATGCTGTTCGCCACGGGCGCGGCGGCAAAAAGAGGCGCGCCGCGCATTGAGCTGGCGGCCGACCGGCGTCTCGCCTCCTTCAAGGCGGCGCTCGACAAGGTTCTGCTGGATCTCGCTCATCAGGTCGTCAGGGACGGCGAGGGCGCCCGCCATTTCGTCGAGATCACGGTGACCGGCGCGGCCTCGACGGCCGCCGCCAAACGCATCGCTCTTTCGATCGCCAATTCGCCGCTGGTCAAGACGGCGATCGCCGGCGAGGACGCCAATTGGGGCCGGATCGTCGCCGCCGTCGGCAAGGCCGGCGAGAAAGCCGAACGCGACCTGCTCGCCATCTGGTTTGGCGAGATCAGGGTCGCCCATCGCGGCCGCCGCGACCCGTCCTATGACGAGGCCGAGGTCTCCAAGCTCATGAAGGAGAAGGAGATCAAGATCTATGTCGAGATCGGCATCGGCACGGGGCAGGCGACGGTCTGGACCTGCGATCTCACCAAGGAATATGTCGAGATCAACGGCGATTATCGCTCGTGAGGCTTTTGCTCGTCGTCGCCTGCGCCCTGATCGACGCCGACGGGCGGGTGCTGATCGCGCAGCGCCCCGAGGGCAAGGAACTGGCGGGGCTATGGGAGTTTCCCGGCGGCAAGCTCGACGCGAACGAGCGGCCGGAGCAGGCGCTGATCCGCGAGCTTTTCGAAGAGCTCGGCATAACGGTCAAGGAGCCCTGCCTCGCGCCGCTGACCTTCGCCAGCCACGCCTATGAGGCGTTTCATCTGCTGATGCCGCTTTTCGTTTGCCGGCGCTGGGAGGGCTTTGTCGCCGCTCAAGAGGGGCAGGCGCTGAAATGGGTGTTTCCCAAGACTCTACGCGACTATCCGATGCCGCCGGCCGACGCCCCGCTGATTCCGGCGCTGATCGATCTGTTGGGGTAGGGCTGCGGCGAAGCCGGCGCGCCGAAATCCGACGCCGGTACATTATTCGTTAATGTTTCGCCTATGATGTGTAGGCGGCGTAACCCGTCTGGGCCAATGGACGCGCGCAGCCGCCCTTGCGGGAAGCCGTCCGCCTGGCTGGCGTCGATCGCAAGAGCCGCCTCGCCGCGAGGGGCCGGGCGCCTGGAAGAGGCGGCTAAACCGAAGGGCTCTGCGCTTGGTGCGTTTCGAGAATGTCGGCCTGCGCTACGGCATGGGCGCCGAAATTTTGAAGGACATCAGCTTCACGATCGAGCGGCAGTCCTTCCAGTTCCTGACCGGCCCTTCGGGCGCCGGCAAGACGACGCTGCTGCGCCTGATCCTGCTCTCGCTGCGCCCGACGCGCGGCCTTATCAGCCTGTTCGGCCATGACGCGCTCACCATCGACAAGGCCGGCGTCACCGATCTGCGCCGGCGCATCGGCGTCGTGTTTCAGGATTTCCGCCTGCTGGACCATCTCACCACTTACGAGAATGTGGCGCTGCCGCTGCGCGTGCGCGGCATGGACGAGGCGAGCTATCGCGGCGAGGTGACCGAGCTCTTGCACTGGGTCGGCCTCGGCGACCGCATGAATGTCCCGCCGGCTGTGCTCTCCGGCGGCGAGAAGCAGCGCGCCGTCATCGCGCGGGCGCTGATCGTGCGCCCGGAGCTCCTGCTTGCCGACGAGCCGACCGGCAATGTCGATCCGAGCCTTGCCCGCCGGCTGCTGCGCCTCTTCACCGAATTGCATAAATCCGGAACATCCGTGGTGATCGCAACCCATGACCTTGCGCTGATGGATCAGTTCGACGGCGCGCGCCGGCTCGTCTTGGGCGACGGCCGGCTGCATATTTTTGACTAGAAGAGATTTGGAGCGTCGCATGATTAGACTTGAACGTCCGATGCTCTTCTGCCGGAACGGGCGCTGGCATGGATCAGCTTGACGAAGAGCGGCATGATCTCGACGGCCGCGACGCCGCGGATCGTCGCAGACCGGCCGGGACCGTTTCGGCCGGGCTCTTGCGCCGCGCCCGGCTCGCCGCGATCAGCCTCAATGCGCGGCGCGCGCGCGCCCGCGATTCGCGGCGCGAGAAGGCGCTGGTGCCGGCCTCCTCGATCGCCGGCCGCGCGCTCGTCACCGTCATCGCCATCATGACCTTTCTGGCCGCTTTGACGGCGGGCGCGGCGATCCTGATCGCCGACGCCTCATCGTCCTGGCAGAACGAGGTCGCCCGCGAAATGACGATCCAGATTCGCCCCGCAGTCGGCCGCGACGTCGAAGCGGATCTGCGCAAGGCGGCTGACATGGCGCGCAAGGCGCCGGGCGTCGCCTCCGTGCGCCCTTTTTCCAAGGATGAATCCGAAGCCCTGCTCGAACCCTGGCTCGGCTCCAATCTTGATCTCTCCGAATTGCCGGTGCCGCGGCTGATCGTCGTCAATCTGAAGCCCGGCGCGACGCCCGACGTCACCGCGCTCGGCCGGGCGCTGGCGGAAGCCGTTCCCGGCTCGAGCCTCGACGATCATCACCACTGGATGCGCCGGCTCGCGGTTATGGCGAAGACCGTTGTCGTCGTCGCCGCGGTGATTTTCGCCTTGGTGCTGATCGCCATGATCCTGGCGGTCGCCTTCGCCACGCGCGGCGCCATGGCGGGAAACCGCGAGATCATCGAGGTGCTGCACTTCGTCGGCGCGGCGGATGATTACATTTCGCGTCAGTTCCAGCGCCATTTCTTCCAGCTGGGTCTGCGCGGCGGGATGATCGGCGGAGGCGCGGCGATTCTGATCTTCTATATGTCCTCGACGCTCGCGGTGTTCTGGCGCGCGACGCCGGGCGGCGATCAGGTCGAGGCGATGTTTGGCGGCTTCTCGCTCGGCGGGAATGTCTATATTGCGATCCTGCTGATTGCGGGGGGAATCGCCGTTGTCACCGGCATCGTGTCGCGGGTCATCGTGCTGCGCCATTTGCGCGATTTGAGCTGATGATCCTTAGCGGACGGCCGGGGTGACGATGAAGGCCTAACGCAAACGCTTGTCGGCGATGGAATAGAGCGTTCCCGTCTCGTTTCCGTCCTGCGGAAAAAGCGCGACGCCGACATTTGCGTGCAATGGAAAACCGACGCCGATAATCGCTTCGCGCATCGCAGCCTCGATACGGGAGATGATCGGCACGATCCGGGTCGCCACGGTTCCAGCCCGGAACAGGATTGCGAATTGATCGCCTTCGAGCCTTGCGATCAAGTCGCGCTCCCTGACGCAGGCGCCAAGTCTTTTCGCAAGAGTGAGGGCGACGTGTTCCCCGATGCCCCGGCCCTGCGTCCGATTAACCTCGTCGAGCCCATGCAGTTGGATGAGCATCAGCGCGGTTTCGAGACAGGCGCCCTTCGCTTCGTCGAGCGCATGTTCGGCCCGGCTCTCAAATTGCGCGCGGCTCGAAATAGAGGCGAGCGCATCGTTCTGAAGCGGCGTGATGTCGGTATGGAAGACAGCCGCGCCCGTGCGGCTCATGAAATGCTCGCCGATCGCGGTGATCTGAAAGACTTTTTGTTGGCGGCCCAACGAGCGGGAAAAGCTGTCGGTAAAGGCGGGAAGATGGCCCGAGAGAACTTTTGCGACGCCCTCTCGGATCGGGCGATCCTGCGAGAAACCGCGGGCGAGGGCCGTCTCGCAATTGGTCAAATAATTTTCGTGCTTGCCCGCGAGACTTCCACTGGAGGCCATAGCGTCCCAAGCGTTGTTGGTGCGGATGATAAGGCCGTTGGGAGCAAGAATCGCAATCTGCGCTGAGAGCGAATCCAGATCCAACAAGTTCAGCTCGTCGGAGGGTGCGTCCATCGTCAGCGGAATTTGCTCGTTATCAATAGTGAAATGCCCGTTATCCATAGTGAGCGAGCGCGAATCGCTGTAATTCCAAGGCATTTCGATCTCCTTTTACCGGAAAGAAACTGACGATAAAAAATGCAATTCTTTTTATCTGTGTGTTTAACTCGCCGGATATCTACAAGTTCCAATAAATTAGACTCTGGCGATTCTATACAAAAGCAGGGGAAATCAAGTTCTATAGACTTCTGATCTTTGATGTGTAGTAAATGTTGTATACAGCGCTGTAACGTCCGAAAAGTTGTGGCATTGTCGGCTGGCAGCTCGAATCCGGGCCTGCCAAGACTCACCAAGACTCCGGCTATAGTAGGCCAGCGCTTCCATCCGCTGCAATTTGTGCGGGTATGCAAAAATTGTCGCATTTTTAGTTGCATACGCAGTCGAAGACCGAGCGCCACGATTTCAGTCAACCCAGCAGCTCGACAGCAACCGCAGTTCAGCGATCTTGCCGGGGAATTAGGCCGAAATCGAATAGAGTTAGCTCTACGCCGGGCGGTGACGATAACAGTACCGCGCATCGTATAGCCGAGCGTATTGACCTTGGCGCGCCGAAGAATCCGTCTGGAAAAGCCTCGATTTCTCCCGTCAATATGGCCCTGAACGCATCCTAAGAGACGCCATTTCTTGCGAAATGGCTCTTCAGGATGAGGAGAACGGATTTTCCAAACGGTCTCTAAGGCACGGCAAATAGAGTTTGCTGAGCTTTTGGCGTTCTGCTTGGACGTCCAACGCCCTAACGCAAACGTTGATCTGCAGCGGAGTAGAGTTCCCGCGTTTCCTCGCCGTCCTGGGGAAAAAGCGCCACGCCGATGGTTGCGTGCAAGGGAACGCCAACGCCGATAACTCCTTCGCGCACCGCAGCCTCGATTCGGCATATGATCGGCACGATCCGGGTCGCCATGGTTCCGGCCCGGAAGAGGATTGCGAATTGACCGCCATCGAGCCTGGCGATCAAATCATGCTCCCTGATGCAGGCGCGGAGCCGCTTGGCCAGGATGCGGGCGACATGCTCGCCGATTCCCCGGCCCTGCGTTCGATTGACCTCGTCGATCCCATGCAGTTCGACGAGCATCAGCGCGGTTTCGAGACAGGCGCCCTTTGCGTCGTCGAGCACATGTTCGGCCCGGCGGAGAAATTGGGCGCGGCTCGAAACAGAGGCCAGCGGATCGCGCTGCAGTGGCGTGACGTCGGTATGAAAGATGGCCGCGCCCTTGCCGCTCGAAAAATGTTGGCCGATCGCCGTGACCTGAAAGATTTTTTGCCGGCGGCCCCAGGCGCGGGAAAAGCTGTCGGTAAAGGCGGGAAGACGCCCCGAGAGAACCTTCGCGACCCCCTCCTTGATCGGCCGGTCGTGGGAAAGACCGCGGGCGAGGGCCGTCTCGCAATCGCTCAAATAATTCGTATGTTTGCTCGCAAGGTTCCCGCTGGAGGCCATCGCGTCCCAGGACATGTTGGTGCTGACGATCCGCCCGTCGGGAGCAAGAATCGCAATTTGCGCGAAAAGAGAATCTAGATCCAACAAGTTTAGGTTGTGGGCGCGCGAGTCCATCATTGCCTGCGACTGCGCGTGATCAATAGTGACCGAAACCGGCTCGATGTAAGTCCAAGGCATTGCAATGTACCTCCGCCCGTAAACACTGACGAAAAAAAATTGCTCTGTATCTGCTGTATTTAACTCATTAACGAATTGCGAGTTCCAATCATTTAGACTCAGATAGCAAGCTGTAATCACCGCTATAAGAGTCTATGCCCAGGCGCACCAGAGCATTGTTGCGTAACAAGCGTGTATATCTTGCAATAGAATCCAAAAGGTTGTGGAGACCATCCAGGGAGGCCCGATCGAGACTTCCGAAACCAAGTCTACAGCGAGGTTGCGCCCTTTATCCGCTGCGAGGGGATGGCTATCTGAAGATCATCGCCGATTTCGGCGGCGCGCGCCGTTGAAGACGGAGGGCTGGGGAAAGATCACAAACCACGTCGCCGCGCGAAGCCGCCAGCAGGCCTATTTCTTCTTTTTCATCGCCGCCGTGACGTATGGTTTCTTGCCGGCCTGCGCCATCCAAGAAAGCACCTGGCCTTCGTCGAGTTCGTCTACGGCGGCCAACTCGACGCCGCGGGTGGCCTTGCCCATTCTGATCGGTCTCACTGGCGGTTCTGGTTGCAGTTCGTTACCTCGGATGAACATCAGCTTCAGGTGACCGACGAAGGCGCCGGAAGAGAAGCACCACCCATCGGGAACGCCATAGTAAGCCATTCCCCATTTCACCGCGCGTTTAAGGTCCGGCAGCGCCTTGGCGGCCAAGGCATCGACCTGTCTGGCGATGCTCTTCTGCGGTTCAGGAAGGCTCTCGATATAGGCAAATACCGGCTTGTCGCCTTCGGCCGCTTTCGCAGGACTCGCCTTGCCGGTCATCGCTACCAGAAGCTCGGCGCCTTTTGCCTGCGGCGTTCCCGCGTCCTTTTTTACTGTCATGGTCCCACCGATCTAATTCGTGATGTGACATCCGCGGTTCGGCTTGCCTCGACCCTCAACTGAATACAAGGGTGCGGCGCGACGATCGCGCCCACAGCGAGCTCCCTCGAATCAAGATCGAACGATCGCCCACTGAGCCTTGACAGGGAATTCCCCATACAAGGCTTTCCCCCTGTGCGATCGCGAAGATCCTCGAAATGGCGAAGATCTCATCCCAGCATTTGCGCGATCTGAGCTGAAGCGGCTCGGCCGCCGCCCTTCCCGTATAGACTTGGATATAGTATAGACAACGTCCTGAGGCGTTTGGCGGAAGGGATCGATGATGGGCGCGACGGACAGCAAAGCCGCAAGCGGCAGGCCGCGGGCGCTGTCGAAAAGCATTGGCGACGATGGCTGCCGGCACGATTTGGCTCCGGTCTCGGACGAGGAAGCAAAGCGCGTCGAACAGGCGATCTCCGCCTGCGTTGCGGATTTTTATGGCCAGGCGCGCAACGACGCATTGCTTGGGCCGGTCTTCAACGGGGCGGTCGCGGATTGGGACGTTCATTTGAAAATCGTCGCCGACTTTTGGTCGCATGCCCTGCTGAAGACCGAGCGCTACAAGGGTTTTCCCTTCCCCGTCCACACGCAGCTGCCGCTAAAGCCCGAGCATTTTCCGCGCTGGCTCGAACTGTTCGAGGTCAGCGCCAGAAAAATCCTTCCCCCCGAGTTCGCAGAGGCCGCGCTCGCGCGGGCGCAGCATATGGCGCGCAGCTTCATGGCCGGCGTTTTTCCCTTCACGGATAAGGACGGCAAGCCCGCACGGCGGCCGGGGTAAACTTTCGTTTGAAGGCGCGCCTGCGAGACGCGACGCGGCTGCTTACAACGGCACCCGCACCGTGGCGCGCAAGCCCCCCATAGGACTGTCTGAAAGCTGGATGTCGCCGCCGTGCGAGCGCGCAATGTCGAGCGCAATGGCAAGACCAAGGCCGGTGCCGGCGACATCCTGATTGCGCGCCTCATCGATGCGGAAGAACGGACGAAACACATCTTCGCGCGCGGCGGGCGGGATTCCCGGCCCGTCGTCGTCGACATGAATGATCAGGAAACGCCTGTCGCGCACGGCCTCGACTGCGACATGCTTTGCGTAATTCTGGGCGTTGCCGATAAGATTGGAAAGGCAGCGTTTGAAGGCGTCGGGCCGCAGGGTCACGATCGGCTCGCCGCTATAGGCGATGGCGACGTCGCGCCCCTCGCGCTCGGCGTCGAAGCGCAATTCCTCCAAAAATTCGATCATGTCTATTTTGACGGCGCGTTCGCCGGCCGCGCCCCGCGCGAAGGCGAGGTAGGCCTCTAACATGCGCTGCATCTCGGCGACGTCTTTTTGCAGCTCCTGCGTCTCTTCGCTGTCGGGCATCAGCGCCAGCGAGAGCTTGAATCGCGTCAGCACGGTGCGCAGATCGTGGCTGACCCCATTCAGCATGGTGGTGCGCTGTTCGATGGCGCGCTCGATGCGCCGCTTCATCTCGATGAAGGCGAAGCCGGCCCGGCGCACTTCTCTTGCCCCGCGCGGCCGGAATTCCGGATCGCGGCCCTTGCCGAACTCCTCGGCCGCGCCGGCGAGCGACAGAATCGGCTTGATCTGGTTGCGCAGGAAAAACCCGGCGACAACGATCAGCACGAAAGAGGTGCCGACCATCCAGAGCAGGAAGATGTAGGAGTTCGACGCATAGGCGGCGCTGCGGAAGGCGACGACGCGCAAAATGGCGTCGTCGAGCAGGATGCGGATCTCGATCAGATTGGAGCGCCCGACAGTGTCAAGCCAGAACGGGCGGCTGATCTGCTTGCGGATTTCGTTCGAAAGCGCGGCGTCGACAATGGAGAAGAAGGGTTTGGGCAGCGTCGGCGGCAGCGGACCCTTGGGCAGAAGCTCGGCGTCGATATTCAGCCGGTCCTGCGCGATGCGCATGAGCTTTTCATCGTCGCCCGGAAAGGTCTGATGCAGGTCGATCAGCGCGGCGATGTCCTGCGTCAGAGCCGTCGAGAGACGGTTGGTGACGAGCTGCCAATGGCGCTCCATGAAGACATAGGTCAGGACGCATTGCAGGATGATCATCGGCAGGATGACGATCAGCGCCGCGCGGGCGTAGAGGCCCTGCGGCAGCAGCTTCGTCACCCCGCGCCAAAATCCTCGCCACCATATACGCGGGCGCTCGAGCGAAGGGCTGAGTGAAAGGCTCAAAGCGCGTAGTCCTGGCTGTTGCCCGCGCCGCGTCGGCGTCAGCCGCGGCGAGGCGGAGATTCCCCCCGCCTCAATATAGCGATTGCGGCCGTCTCGCCAGCCGGCGGGTCAGCGGTCGACCAGCAGGCGGTATCCGGCCCCCCGCGCGGTCTGCAGATGCAGCGGATTGGCCGGATCGCGCTCGATTTTGCGGCGCAGGCGATTGACCTGGACATCGACCGTGCGCTCATTGCCCGCGGCGCCCGAGCCGGCCAGCGCCTCGCGCGGCACCGTCTCTCCGGCGTGCTCGGCAAGCAGCCGCAGCATCTCGCGTTCGCGGTCGGTCAGCCGCACGACCTCGTCGCGCTGGCGCAATTCGCCGCGATCGAGATCGAAGCAGAAATCGCTGAAGCGCACCTGCGTCACCGGCCCCGGCGCGGTCTTCGGCTGCGCGCGGCGCAGGATCGAGGCGATCCGCAGCGCCAGTTCGCGCGGCTCATAGGGTTTGCCGAGATAATCGTCGACGCCGGTCTCGAAGCCGCGAACCCGGTCGTCGGTCTCGGTGCGGGCGGTCAGCATGAGGATCGGCACATGGCCGAGGTCGCTGGCGTCCTGACGCAGCCTCGTGGCGAAATCGAAGCCGTTTTCGCCGGGCATCATCACGTCGAGGACGATGAGGTCGAAGGTCAGGCTCTTCAGGCAGGCCATCGCCTCCGCCGCGGTGCCGGCGGTGGTAATGCGATAGCCCTGGTCGGTCAGAAAGCGCGACAGCAGGGCCCGGATGCGACGATCGTCGTCGACGACAAGAAGATGCGCCGCGTCGTCGGCCGGGGCCGCGCTGCCTGCCGGCTCCTCTGCATTCATGATGCTCTCTCGCGGGTTGGGGCGCCGACGAGCGCCTCGACTTTGCAGCGCTCGCCAGGATCGATCATCGCCCGCAGCAGGGCGCGCGCCCCGTCCCGTGCGCCGTCCGGCAAACCGGCGAACACGCGGGCAAAACGCTTTGACTGCAGCCGCGCCACGTCGAGCGCAAGCGCCTCGCCGCGCGGGCTTGGGAACAAGCGGCGCTGGCGGCGGTCGCTTTCGCCCGGCACGGCGACGACATAATTCTGATCGAGCAGAAGCTTCAACACGCGATTGAGGCTCTGCTTGGTGATCTTCAGAATGTCGAGCAGTTCGGCGATGGCGAGCCCGGGGCGACGGGTCACGAAATGCAAAACACGGTGATGCGCCCGGCCAAGGCCGAAATTTTCCAGCAGATGGTCGGCGTCGCCGATGAAGTCGCGATAGGCGAAAAACATGAGTTCGATCAGCTCGAAGTCAGCTTCGCCACGCGGCTTTTGTTCTAAGGGGGCGATAAGCGCGCTTTCGCCCCAATTGTCCCGCAGCGCAGAGTCCACGCCGACTCCCTGGGTTCGAACGCGATCGAATCCTGACCGGACCGATCATGCTCTCTTTGAAATCTCTCGCAGGTTAGGCATGCCGCTTTTTTGGAAAGTCCGCAACTCTCCGCCCACGTCTCTCAAGGCGGGCGCAATGTTTCGCAGACATTCGGCAGGGCCAGCAAACGAATGGCGGCGAAAAAGCCGATCGATCACGTTACATTTCACGAAATTGCATTTTCCGATAATGTGCTCTTTACTTTTGCCGCGATGGTGGAAGAAAGCTTTTCGGCGCTGGCCGCAAGGCTCACGGTTTTGAGCGCGCGGGCGCATCGCGGCGGATCTGCGCGGAAGATTTGAGGAATAGCGATCAATGTCGGTTTTGCCCTTCGATCAGCGCGACGGATTCATCTGGCTTGACGGCGATTTCATTCCGTCCGCGGACGCCAAGCTGCATGTGCTGTCGCATGGTCTGCATTACGCGTCCTGCGTGTTCGAAGGCGAGCGCGCCTATGGCGGCCGCATTTTCAAATCGTCCGAACATTCCGAGCGATTTCGCGCCTCGGCCGAGCTGCTCGATTTCAAAATTCCCTATTCCGTCGCCGAGCTCGACGACATCAAGCAGCAGATCGTCTCGCGCAATAATTTCACCAATTGCTACGTGCGCCCGGTCGCCTGGCGCGGCAGCGAGATGATGGCGGTCGCCGCGCAGCAGGCGACGATCCATGTCGCGATCGCGGCCTGGGACTGGCCGAGCATGTTCGACATCGCGACCAAGATGAAGGGGATCAGGCTCGATATCGCCGAATATCGCCGGCCCGATCCCCTGACCGCGCCGTGCCGCTCGAAGGCGGCCGGCCTCTACATGATCTGCACCATCTCGAAGCATCGCGCCGAACGGCGCGGCTACGCCGACGCGATGATGCTCGACTGGCAGGGCCGGGTCGCCGAATGTACCGGCGCGAATATCTTCTTTGCGACGAACGGCGTGCTGCACACGCCGATCGCCGATTGCTTCCTTGACGGCATCACGCGGCGCACCGTGATCGACCTCGCCCGCCGGCGCGGGGTCGAAGTCGTCGAACGTCGCATCATGCCCGAGGAGTTGACGGGATTCGAGGAGTGCTTCATCTGCGGCACCGGCGCGGAAGTCACGCCCGTCTCCGAGATCGGTCCTTACAAATTCACCCCCGGCGCGATCGCCCGCGCCTTGATCGACGATTATTCCGCCGAGGTGCAGCCAAAGCAGAAGGCGGCCTAGCTATAGACCGTGGGGGGCCTGATTCTTGGCCCTGCCATTTTCGCCGCGGTCTTCGCCAGCGCGATAACCAGCCGCGAAACCGTTCGTGGCTCTTTGCGTCTGGCGTGTTTCGTGGACGGCCGTTTGGGCTTCGTCGCGGCTCGCGTTGGAATCTCTGATGCGTTGTTGGTAGTCGTTATGTGTTACGCTCGGTGTAACCGTCGCGAAACGAAGCTCGCAGATTTGGCGCAGGGAGACGGTATGACGACGCCAGCTAAAGTTAAAATAGCAATTGGAATTGCGACAGCCGGCCGCCGCGGCCTCATGGGGGAAACCCTAGCTGAAATTGCGCTCCAGAAGCGGCTGCCGGATTGCGTTTTCGTTTGTCCGGCCGGCGAGGATGATTTCGAACCGCCGGCCGATGGCCAAATGCCTTTTCCCCTTGTCGTGCTGAGAGGACCTCGTGGGGCTGCAGCCCAGCGAAACACCATTCTCGATGCAGCGCATGATTTCACAGTGCTGGTCTTCTTCGACGACGATTTTTTTCCGTCCACTTCCTATTTGAACGAGGTTGAGCTCTATCTCGTCCCGAAGTCTAGCGTCGTAGCTGTCACGGGGTGCGTTATCTCCGATGGAGCTACTGGAGCCGGGATCAGCGTGGAAGAAGCTCGCAAGACACTGGCTGAATTTGAACTCGGCTCAAAAATAAATGTCCAGGCGTTGGATGATCAAAGTGAGCACGTATACAGCCTCTATGGTTGCAACATGGCTTTACGTCTTGCGCCGATCTATCAACATAGCTTGCGCTTCGACGAAGCTCTTCCGTTGTACAGCTGGCTTGAGGATATGGATTTTTCAAACCAGTTGAAGCCATATGGCGATATCGTACGCACCGCGCGTCTGAGCGGAGTTCATCTTGGCCTCAAATCAGGCCGTACATCTGGGGTGCGCTACGGCTATTCTCAAATCGCCAATTCCTTCTATCTTTGGCGCAAAGGGACGTGCCGCCTGGACGTATTTCTAGGACTGGTCTCTCGAAATGTGATCGCTAACGTCATAAAATCGGCGCGGCCAGAGTCTTGGATTGATCGCTATGGCCGGGTTCGGGGGAATGCGCTCGCACTAGCCGATCTTCTGCGAGGACGCTTGCACCCGCAGCGGATTTTCGAAATTACGTGAGACTTGGCACATCGCTTCATCGGAACAACGCACTCAATGTGCAGGCGAGGCGGGCGGCCGAACAAACACATGTTTTCTAAATGGGGAGGTTGACAGGCCGCTCCCCAGTCTCTGTCGGCTTACGAGTCAAAGCCCGCTCGACTGCTGCCCGCTGCTTGGCGGCCGCGGCGCGGCTGGATTGGAGCATTTCTGTCGACATAGTCGGCCAGTTGCGACGGAGCGCTCGCTCTAATCGGCGCGGCGTTGAGCCGTTCTGATTCAAGGCCTGCCGTCGCGGATAGTTTTCGAAAACACTCGCGCCGACGCAAATGCATTACAAACGGGCTGGTGGCGCCAGATCGACGCCATCGCGCGGCGCTATTGATAGAAGCCGTTCGGCAGCCGGCCGTGAAAGGGCGTATTGCGGCAATGGCCCCAAGGTCCGCGCCACCAGCCGGGCGGGCAGCCATTGCCGTAATAGGCGTAGCCGCCGCCGGGAAGCGGACCGTAATAGGGCGTGTTCCGGCAATGGCCCCATGGCCCGCGCCAGGCGCCCGGGCCGCAGCCCTGCGCGACAGGAAGCAGGCGGGCCGATCCGCCGTCACCCAGAATTTGTCCGATCGGAGCGATCGGCGCAGCTCCAGCCGGCAGAAAGGCTGCGAGCGCAAGAAGGCTGGACGACGCCAGGGCGATAGAAGCATTCCGCATGGATCATCCCCGAAGAGCTTGCGCCAGGATTAGCCGCCCGGCCATGCGCGAGGCTTGCCGCGCCGAGAAAATTGGCTGGCTTCGCCGGCGCGGACAAGACGCGTTTTGCGCGAAAAGACCGCCTGATCAGGAGTGAATCTGGCGCTTCTCGACGGCGAGGGCGGCTTCGCGCACGGCTTCCGAGAGCGTCGGATGCGCGTGGCAGGTGCGCGCCAGATCTTCCGACGACCCGCCGAATTCCATCAGCACGCAGGCTTCGGCGATCAGTTCGCCGGCCCCCGCCCCGACGATATGGACGCCGAGAACGCGATCCGTTGTGGCGTCGGCCAAAAATTTAACGAAGCCGTCGGTCTGGCGCATCGCCCGCGCCCGTCCGTTGGCGGTAAAATTGAATTTGCCGACCTTATAGGCGATCCCTTTGGCGTTGAGGTCTTCCTCGGTCGCGCCGACCGCCGCGATTTCCGGCGAGGTGTAAACCACCGAGGGAATCACCTCATAATTCACATGGCCGTGCTGCCCGGCGATGATTTCGGCGGCGGCGATGCCTTCATCCTCGGCCTTATGGGCCAGCATCGGCCCGCGCACGACGTCGCCGATGGCGTAGACGCCGGGAACATTGGTCGCGAAGCGCTCGTCGATGATGATTCGGCCGCGCTCCAGCGCGACGCCGACCTTGTCGAGGCCGAGCCCCTCGGTCACGGGGCGCCGGCCAATCGCGACCAATACAACATCGGCCTCAAGGGTCAGGGAATCGCCGCCGGCGGCCGGCTCGATCGTGATTTTCAGGCGTTCGCCTTTCTCGACCTTCGTCACCTTATGGCCGAGCTGGAAGGTAAAGCCCTGTTTCTGCAGGATGCGCTGGAACTGCTTGGCGACTTCCGCGTCGATCCCCGGCAGAATCCGGTCCAGAAATTCGACGACGGTCACATTGGAGCCAAGCCTCCCCCACACCGAGCCGAGCTCGAGGCCAATGACGCCGGCGCCGACGACGAGCAGATCCTTCGGCGGCTGCTTCAGGCTGAGTGCGCCGGTCGAGGACACAATGGTCTCTTCGTCAATCTCGACGCCCGGGAGCGGCGCGACGTCGGAGCCCGTCGCGATCACGACGTTTTTCGCCGTAAGCGTCTGCTGGCCGCCGTCCTCAGCGGTGACCTCGACCGCGATCGCCCCTTCGGCGACGCTCTTGATCGCGCCGACGCCGAAGAAGGATTCGATTTTGTGCTTCTTGAACAGGAAGGCGATGCCGTTGACGTTGGCCGCAACGGTGTCGTCCTTGTGCTTCAGCATCGCCTTGAGATCGAGGGTGGGCTTGTCGACGACGACGCCGAGCGCTGCAAGGTGGTGGGCGGCCTCCTCGAATTTCTCGGAGGCGTAAAGCAGCGCCTTCGATGGGATGCAGCCAATGTTGAGGCAGGTGCCGCCAAAGGTCTTGGTCTTGCGCTTCTCGACGACGGCGACCTTCTGCCCAAGCTGGGCGGCGCGGATGGCGCAGACATAGCCGCCGGGGCCGGTTCCGATGACGATGAGATCGTAAGACATAGAGCCTCGCTAGAGCATGATCCCGGAAAACGGGTCGGCTTTTTGGACTGGATGGCAAATAAGAATTGGAGCGGGATTGGGGAAAGAGCGAAAGCCAAGCGCGGCGCACGCCCGGGAGGGCGTCCTTGTTCCTATGCCGCGCCGGCGACCGCCGTCATAGGAGCGTCTAAATTTCGAGCACCAGCCGGGCCGGATCCTCCAGCGCTTCCTTGACGCGCACGAGGAAGGTCACGGCTTCCTTGCCGTCGACGACGCGGTGATCATAGGAGAGCGCGAGATACATCATCGGCCGGATCTCGATCTTGCCGCCGACGGCCATCGGACGCTCCTGGATCTTGTGCATGCCAAGAATGCCCGATTGCGGCGCGTTGAGGATCGGCGTCGACATCAGCGAGCCATAGATGCCGCCATTGGTGATGGTGAAGGTGCCGCCCTGCATCTCCTCGATCTTGAGCTGGCCGTCGCGCGCCTTCTTGCCATAGGCGGCGATCGATTTTTCGATCTCGGCGAGGCCGAGCCCGTCGGCGTCGCGCACCACTGGCACGACGAGGCCCTTCTCCGAGCCGACGGCGATGCCGATGTGGTAGTAATTCTTGAAGACGAGGTCGTCGCCATCGATCTCGGCGTTGATCGAGGGGATTTCCTTCAGCGCGCCGACGCAGGCCTTCACGAAGAATCCCATGAAGCCGAGCTTCGAGCCGTGCTTCTTCTCGAACACATCCTTATATTTCGAGCGCAGCGCCATGACCTCGGTCATGTCGACCTCATTGAAGGTCGTCAGCATCGCCGCGGTGTTCTGGGCGTCCTTGAGGCGGCGCGCGATGGTCTGGCGCAGGCGCGTCATGCGCACGCGCTGTTCGCGATCGGCGTCGGCGGCGGGCGATGGGGCTCGCGCCTGTGCGGGCGCGGGGGGCGTGGCCGCCGCGGGGGCAGCGACGGGCGCTGGCGCGGGGCTCGCGCTTTTGGCCAGCACGTCGCCCTTCAGGACCTGGCCGCGCACGCCGGAGCCCTCGATAGCGCCGACATCGAGGCCCTTGTCGGCCGCGATTTTCGCCGCGGCCGGCGAAGGCGGCATGATCGGCAGGCTGCCGTCCGGACCTGGCTTGACCGCGGGCGCCTTTGCGTCGGCCTTGGCCGCTTCAGGTTTGGCCTCGGCTTTGGGCGCTTCGGCCTTTGCGTCAGCCTTGGGCGCCTCCGCCTTGGCCGGCGCGGCGCCAGAGTCGGCGATCTGCCCGAGCAAAGCGCCGACGGAGACCGTGTCGCCGTCCTTGACGATGATTTCGGCAAGCACGCCTGCGGAGGGGGCGTTGACCTCGAGCGTCACCTTGTCGGTTTCGAGTTCGAGCAGCGGCTCATCGGCCTTGACCGCGTCGCCCGCCTTCTTGAACCAGCGCCCGATGGTCGCCTCGCTGACGGATTCTCCCAAGGTCGGAACTCGGATTTCGATCGTCATTTGCCTACGCCCATGCCTTGCTGTCGTCCGGCGGCGCGCGTCGCGCGAGCGGAAGATATGTTGAGGAAAAGGCGCGGACCGCTCGATGGCGAGCGGCCGCGCCGGGAAAGTCGCGCGAGAGCGTTTTCCGACCAAATGAGCCCATTTGGCCAAAAAGAAATCGCTCCTGATCGATCAGGGCCCATAGACGTCGTCCATAAAGGCCTTCAGCTGGGCCAGGTGCTTTGACATCAGACCGGTCGCCGTCGCCGCCGACGCCGGGCGCCCGGCGTAGCGCGGCCGCGATGATTTGCCCCCGACCTGTCCCAGCACCCATTCGAGATAGGGATCGACGTGGTTCCAGGCGCCCATGTTCTTCGGCTCTTCCTGGCACCACAGCACCTCGGCCTGCTTGAAGCGCGACAGCAGATTGACCAGCGCCTTCAGCGGGAAGGGGTAGAGCTGCTCGACGCGCAGCAGATAGACGTCCTCGATCCCGCGCTTCTCGCGCTCTTCGAGCAGATCGTAATAGACCTTGCCGGTGCAGAGCACCACGCGGCGGATCTCGGCGTCCGGCTTGATCTTGTATTCGCTCGGGAATTTCTCGCCGTGGTCGCGCAGCACGCGATGGAACGAGGAGCCGATGATCATTTCGTCGAAACTGGAGACGGCGCGCTTGTGGCGCAGCAGCGACTTCGGCGTCATGAGGATCAGCGGCTTGCGGAAATCGCGCTTCAGCTGCCGGCGCAGGATATGGAAATAATTCGCCGGCGTCGTGACATTGGCGACCTGCATATTGTCTTCGGCGGTCATCTGCAGGAAGCGCTCGAGCCGCGCCGAGGAATGTTCTGGCCCCTGCCCCTCATAGCCATGCGGCAGCAGGCAGACGAGGCCCGACATGCGCAGCCATTTGCGCTCGCCGGCGGACAGGAACTGATCGAACAGCACCTGCGCGCCATTGGCGAAATCGCCGAACTGCGCCTCCCACAGCACCAGAGCGCTGGGCTCGGCGAGAGAAAACCCATATTCGAAGCCGAGCACGGCCTCTTCGGAGAGCATCGAATTGATGACCTCGTAATGGGCCTGTTCGTCGCGAATATGGTTCAGCGGAACATAACGCGCCTCCGTCTCCTGATCGTTCAGGACGGAATGACGCTGCGAGAAGGTGCCGCGCTCGCTGTCCTGGCCGGAGAGCCGGACCGGATGGCCTTCATCGACCAGCGTGCCGAAAGCGAGCGCCTCGGCCATCGCCCAATCGACGCCCTTGCCCGTCTCGACCATCTTGCGCCGGTTGTCGAGCAGGCGAGCGACGGTCTTATGCGCGGTGAAGCTGGCCGGGATGGCGCAGAGCCGCTCGCCGATCTCCTTGAGCCGCACGGGATCGACGCCGGTGCGGCCGCGCCGGTCGTCTTCGCCGGCGTTGGCGGGCTTCAGGCCCGACCAGCGGCCGTCGAGCCAGTCCGCCTTGTTCGGCTGATAGGCGTTGCCGGATTCGAATTCGGCTTCGAGGTGACTGCGCCAGTCCGCCTGCAGCTGGCTGATCTCGCCCGGCGCGACGACGCCTTCGGCCAGAAGCTTTTCGGCGTAAATGTCGAGCGTCGTGCGATGCGCGCGGATCTTCTTGTACATGATCGGCTGCGTAAAGCTCGGCTCGTCGCCTTCATTGTGGCCGAACCGGCGATAGCAGAACATGTCGACGACGACCGGCTTGTGAAATTTCTGCCGGAACTCGATGGCGATCTTGGCGGCGTAGACCACGGCTTCGGGATCGTCGCCGTTCACATGGATGATCGGCGCTTCGATCATCTTCGCCGTATCCGACGGATAGGGCGAGGAGCGCGAATAGCGCGGCGATGTGGTGAAGCCGATCTGATTGTTGACGATGAAATGGATCGAACCGCCGGTGCGGTAGCCCTTGAGGCCGGAGAGGCCGAAACATTCGGCGATGACGCCCTGGCCGGCGAAGGACGCGTCGCCATGCAGCAGAAGCGGCAGCACCTTGGTGCGGTCGACGACGTCATGCAGCTGGTCCTGCTTGGCGCGCACTTTGCCCAACACGACCGGATCGACGATTTCGAGATGGGACGGGTTGGCGGTCAGCGAAAGATGGACCGAATTATGATCGAACTCGCGGTCCGAGGAGGCGCCAAGATGATATTTGACGTCGCCCGAGCCCTCGACTTCGTCGGGCGTATAGGAACCGCCCTTGAATTCATGGAAAATGGCGCGATGCGGCTTGCCCATGACCTGGGAGAGCACGTTGAGGCGGCCGCGATGCGGCATGCCGAGCACGATTTCGCGGACGCCGAGCGCGCCGCCGCGCTTGATGATCTGTTCCAGCGCGGGAACCAGGGATTCGCCGCCGTCGAGGCCGAAGCGCTTGGTGCCGGTATATTTGACGTCGATGAATTTCTCGAAGCCCTCGGCCTCGATGAGCTTGTTGAGGATCGCCCGCTTGCCCTCGCGGGTGAAGGTGATTTCCTTGCCGGGCCCCTCGATGCGCTCCTGCATCCAGGCTTTCTCGGCCGGATCCGAAATATGCATGAATTCGAAGCCGATGGTGTCGCAATAGGTGCGGCGCAAGATCGGCAGCATCTCGCGGATCGTCGCAAATTCCAGCCCGAGCACATGATCGAGGAAGATCTTGCGGTCGTAATCGGCCTCGGTGAAGCCATAGGTCGCCGGATGCAGCTCCTCGGTGACGTTCGGGCGCTGCAGCTCGAGCGGGTCGAGATTGGCGTGCAGATGGCCGCGCATGCGATAGGCGCGGATCATCATCAGGGCCCGCACCGAATCGCGCGTCGCGCGCTGGACGTCTGCGCCGGATGTCGGAACGGAGCCCGGCGCCGGCTCCGCCGCGGGGGCGGGTTTGGCGCCAGGGGCGGCTTTGCCGTCGCGCGGCGCGGGCTTTTGCTCTTTGCCCCAGTCGCCGTCGAGCGCCGAGATCAGCTCGCCATTGGCCGCGATCGGCCAGTTCTTCGACCGCCAGCTCGGCCCGTTGGCGCTGGTCTCGACCGCGGCGCGGTCGTCGTTCAGCTGCGCGAAAAAGGCGCGCCACTCCGGATCGACCGAGCTGGGGTCGGCGTCATAAGCCGCCTGAAGCTGTTCGACATAGGCGGCGTTGCCGCCATAGAGGAAGGAAGATTGCAGGAATTCGGCGTTGGACGCGGAGCGGGCGGCGCCGGCGCCTCCCGAACCCCCCGCAGAACCTCCCGCCGATCCATTCGATTCTGTGCCGTTCTGGCGCGCCATTCGCGTCGTCCTCGAAATGCGCTCCGCCTCTTGCCGCCAGGCCCCGCGACAGCGCGTGAGCCGAGGCGGCGGGCGAATGCGTGCGTCTGATCAACAAGTCCTGCGGCCTATGCGACCGCCGGCCGCTTCAGGTCGAAATCAATTCAACGTCCGGCGCCGGAAGGCCGCCAAAGCGTCTCGTGAGAGCTGCGAGCCGCAAGGGCGCGCTCGCCTGAGCTGTTGTGAATATTTCTGGATTGGTCCGAAACCATCAACGCGATCGATTTCAAGAGTTTAGAGCCAAATGCGGGCAGAAAACCGGTTCTTGGCTTTTCCGCGGCGTCCTAGTCTTACCAAAGCCTTGAGGGCGGCGCCATACCGCGTTTTCGGAGCAATCCCGGCGCCAGAGCGCCACAATCAGCCGCGCAGCACCTCAGCAAGCGTCGCGCCGAGCCGCGCCGGCGACGGGGAAACGCGGATTCCGGCCGATTCCATCGCCGCAATCTTGTCCTCTGCGCCGCCCTTGCCGCCGGAGATGATCGCTCCGGCATGGCCCATGCGCCGTCCAGGCGGCGCGGTGCGGCCGGCGATGAATCCAACCGTCGGCTTCATGCGGCCGCGCTTGGCGGCGTCCTTCAGGAACTGGGCGGCGTCTTCCTCGGCGCCGCCGCCGATCTCGCCGATCATGATGATGGATTTGGTGTCGTCGTCGGCGAGGAACAGGTCCAGGATGTCGATAAATTCGGCGCCCTTGACCGGGTCGCCGCCGATTCCAACGGCCGTCGTCTGGCCGAGGTTTTCGCGCGTCGTCTGGAACACCGCCTCATAGGTCAGCGTGCCGGAGCGCGAGACGATGCCGACCGAGCCCTTCTGGAAGATATTGCCGGGCATGATGCCGATCTTGCTTTCGCCGGCGGTCATCACGCCGGGGCAGTTCGGCCCGATCAGCGTCGACTTGGAGCCGCACAGCGCGCGCTTGACCCGGACCATATCCTCGACGGGAATGCCCTCGGTGATGCAGACGATCAGCGGGATCTCGGCGTCGATCGCCTCGCAGATGGCGTCGGCGGCGCCCGGCGGGGGCACATAGATGACGCTGGCTTCGGCTCCAGTCGCGTCCCGCGCCTCATCGACGGTGTCGAACACCGGCAGGCCGAGATGGGTCGAGCCGCCCTTGCCGGGCGAAGTGCCGCCGACCATCAGCGAGCCATAGGCGATCGCCTGCTCGGAATGGAACGTGCCGTTCTTGCCGGTAAAGCCCTGGCAAATGATCTTGGTGTCTTTTTTCAGCAGGATCGACATGGGTCAGGCCTTCTTGACGGCGGCGACGATTTTCTGGGCGGCGTCGTCGAGATCGTCGGCCGGGATCACATTCAGCCCCGATGAGGAGATGATCTTCTTGCCGAGTTCGACATTGGTGCCCTCGAGGCGCACCACCAGCGGCACGGTGAGGCCGACGTCCTTCACCGCGGCGATGACGCCCTCGGCGATGACGTCGCATTTCATGATGCCGCCGAAGATATTGACGAGGATGCCTTTGACCTGCGGGTCGGCGGTGATGATCTTGAACGCCGCCGTCACCTTCTCCTTGGTGGCGCCGCCGCCGACGTCGAGGAAGTTCGCCGGCTCCGAGCCATAGAGCTTGATGATGTCCATGGTCGCCATGGCGAGGCCGGCGCCGTTGACCATGCAGCCGATTTCGCCCGACAGCGAAATATAGTTGAGATCGTGCTTCGACGCTTCGATCTCCTTGGGGTCTTCTTCCGTCTCGTCGCGCAGCGCGAACATATCAGGATGGCGATAGAGCGCATTGGAATCGAACGATACCTTGGCGTCGAGACAGACGATGCGGCCGTCCTTGGAGATGATCAGGGGATTGATCTCGAGCATCGCCATGTCCTTGGCGATGAAGGCGTTATAGAGGCTTGTGGTCAGGGCGCCCGCTTGCTTGGCGAGATCGCCCGAGAGGCCAAGGGCGGCGGCCAGCCTGCGGCCGTGATGGGGCAGGACGCCAGTCGCCGGATCGACCGAAAAGGTGACGATCTTTTCCGGCGTATCATGGGCGACGTCCTCGATATTCATGCCGCCTTCGGTCGAAACGACGAAGGAGGGGCGGCTCGAGGCGCGGTCGACGAGGAGCGAGACGTAGAACTCCCGCTCGATCTCGGCTCCCTCTTCGAGGTAGAGCCGATTGACCTGCTTGCCAGGGGCGCCGGTCTGAACCGTGACGAGCGTCCGGCCGAGCATCTGATCGACGTTAGTTTTGACGTCCTCGGGCGATTTGGCGACGCGCACGCCGCCTTTTTCGCCGGCTTCAGGCTCCTTGAAATGGCCCTTGCCGCGTCCGCCCGCGTGGATCTGCGATTTGACGACGAAGACCGGGCCGCCGAGCTCCGCGATCGCGGCGTCGACGTCGTCCGGCTTCCAGGATCGCGACGCCGCGCGAGACTGGAACGCCGAACTCTTTCAGGACTGCCTTGGCCTGATATTCATGGATATTCATATGGGACCGTCTCCCGAGGCGCTTCCTCTTTTTTTGGGAACTTACGCTGCGGCGCCAGCGAAGCAAATAGTGCTAATAGCGCAGGCTAAGCCGATGCGCCGACTTCCCTTAGCCCGCCAGCGCGGGATTGATCACCTTGCAGGCCTCGACGAGACCGCGCACGGATTCGACCGATTTGGCGAACATCGCCTTTTCCGATTCGTCCAGCGTGACCTCGACGATCTTCTCGACGCCATTGGCGCCGATCACGACCGGGACGCCGACATAGAGATTATCGACGCCATATTGGCCGGAGAGCTGCGCGGCGCAGGGCAGCACGCGGCGCTTGTCCTTCAAATAGGCTTCGGCCATCGCGATCGCCGAAGCGGCGGGCGCATAGAAGGCGGAGCCGGTCTTCAACAGGTTGACGATCTCGCCGCCGCCCTTGCGGGTGCGTTCGACGATGGCGTCGAGCCGCTCCTGCGTCGTCCAGCCGAGTTTGACGAGATCGGTCAAGGGAATGCCGGCGACGGTCGAATAGCGCAGCGAGGGCACCATGTCGTCGCCATGGCCGCCGAGCACGAAGGCGGTGACGTCCTCGACCGAGACCTTGAACTCTTCCGACAGGAAATAGCGGAAGCGGGCCGAATCGAGCACGCCGGCCATGCCGACGATCTTGGCGGGGGCGAGGCCCGATGATTTCTGGAGGGCCCAGACCATGGCGTCGAGC
The DNA here is from genome assembly GCF_000021745.1 of Methylocella silvestris BL2. Classification (NCBI taxonomy): domain Bacteria; kingdom Pseudomonadati; phylum Pseudomonadota; class Alphaproteobacteria; order Hyphomicrobiales; family Beijerinckiaceae; genus Methylocella; species Methylocella silvestris. The sequence continues at coordinate 2,732,189 of NC_011666.1, read as the reverse complement.
GGGTTGGTGATGCAGATCACGAAAGCGTCCGGCGCATATTGCTTGATGCCGCCGCCGACCGCGTCCATGACCTTGAGATTGATTCCGAGCAGATCGTCGCGGCTCATGCCCGGTTTGCGCGGCACGCCGGCGGTGACGATGATGACGTCGGCGCCTGCGATGTCGGCATAGGAATTGGCGCCCTTGAGCGACGCGTTGAATCCCTCGACCGGACCGGATTCGGCAAGATCGAGCGCCTTGCCCTGCGGCGTGCCTTCGGCGATGTCGAAGAGCACGATGTCGCCGAGCTCCTTCAGGGCCGCGAGATGGGCGAGCGTGCCGCCGATCTGTCCCGCTCCAATCAATGCGATCTTGCTACGCGCCATTTTTTATCCCCTCGGGTCGCCCGCCTCGGAAGGCGCAAGGTTTGAAGTTGAAGAAATAGCCGCGCCGCCGAGGCGGCGGATGGTCGCGGCCGATCAACAAAACATGTCAGGATGCTTTCTTGATCATGGTCCTGGAAGAAAGGGTCTTCGGCGGAGGATCAGAGCCGGATGATTTTGAGACGGACACGCGCCGCGGCTCCATCTGAAATCTCAAATCCTTTTCTTAATTCAAAGTGCAGCGCCTTCGACCTTTGTCGCGCCCGCCGCGGCGAAGCGAGGCGGCGCGGGCCGAACCATAATTGAAATCATTTGCCGCCGCCAGCGCTGACCAAGCGCGACCTATGGCGTAATATCGCGCATCCGGCCACATGCTGCGGCGATCGCCGCGCGCGGCGCCTCGTTTTGCGGCGCTGCGTTTCAGGCCCGCATTTATGTCTCGACGAGGCCGCTGGCGTCGCCGCTGCCGACCGAGGCGATCGAACCATGCGGCAGGTCCATATAGCCCGCCGACCGCATCTCGATCAGCCGCGAGACGGTGCGGCCGAATTCGAATTGCTCGCGCCCATTGCCGCCGACATAAAGATGCGCCGGCTCCGCCGCGGCCGAGGCGATCAGCTTCACATGCTCGTCGTAGAGCGTATCGATCAAAGTGATGAATCGCTTGGCCACGTCGCGGCGCTGCGCCCCGATGATGGGGATGTCGTCGATGATCACGGTATGGAAATAGCGCGCGATGTAGAGAAAGTCGCTTGGGCCGAGCGGCGCTTCGCAAAGATCGGCGAAGGAAAAGCGGCCGACATGGGCCAGCGCCTCGGGCACGGCCAGCGCGCGGCCGAGAACGCGCAGCAGCATCGGCTTGCCGTGCGGGGCGCCCGTCAGCGCCTCGAAAGCGCCGGTGAGCGCCGCCTGCGCCTGCTCATTCGCCGGCGTGTGCCAGGTCCGCCGCCCTTCCAGCTTTTCGCGCCGGAAATCGGTGCGCGCGGCAAGCTCGATGATCTCCATCCGCGCCTGGATCAGGCCGATGAAGGGCAAGAACAGCGCCCGGTTCAATCCTTCCTTATAGAGATTGATCGGCTCGACATTGGAGGTCGCAACGATCACGACGCCGCGCTGGAACAGAGCCGTGAACAGGCGGCCCAGAATCATCGCGTCGGTGATGTCGGTGACGTGGAATTCGTCGAAGCACAGGAGCCACGCCTTTTCGGCGATCTGATCGGCGACGGCGGCGATCGGGTCGTCGCCCTTCGCCTTTTTATGCTTGTCGTCCTGGCGCCAGGCGTAGATCGCCGCATGCACATCGGCCATGAAGGCGTGAAAATGGCTCCGGCGCTTGCGCTGTGGCGGCGCCTCCTCGAAGAAGAGGTCCATCAGCATCGTCTTGCCGCGTCCGACGGAGCCCCAGATGTAGAGGCCGGGAACGAAAGGCTCGGGTTTGCGGCCGCCGAAAAAGCGCGACAGGCCGGAGGGTTTCGGCGAGGGCTCATAGCCCTCGAGCGCGCCTCTCAGCTTGTCGAGCTTGGCGAGAACGATGCGCTGCGCCTCGTCGCTCTCGATCAGTCCTTCGTCGATCTTGGCCTTGTAACGCGTAAGAAGGGAGACCGACACATTCATTCCCATTGAGATGGCCGCCCGTCGAAAAGGCCGCAGACTGAGCCTTTGCAAAGGCGGGGCGCCGATTATCGCGACGCGCGTCAAAAGCGCAACAGAGGCATGACACCGCGGCGTCACGCTCGCGCAAGCTTGTCGATTTACCTCTGCGGGCGCGTCGCGGAGGGGTTTTGGGCGGGGGCGATTCTCGGGCGAATCGCGCCGTTTTGGGGGTTCAACGAATATTAAGGACTGTCATCCCATTTTACCCAAACGTCAGCTTGCCTTTTTCTGTTCGCAATCCGCCCCTACAACTTTCAAGGGCTAGCTTGACGTTAGCGGCGCCGCGTGAGGCGGACGCGTCAGACGATAAGGATCAGGGCATGACTCCGAAAGGCCGAAAACAGGTTGCCGCCTTCTCCCTTGTTCTGATTGGCGCTTCATGTTCCGCTTCGGCCGCTCCTTTTCTCGCGCATGACGTGTCGGGCGAGGAGCGCTCCTTCGCGGGCGCTGAAATCGAGAAAGTCGTGGTGTTTGGCCGCGACAGCCGGCGCACCGTCGAGGCGTTTGCGGCCGAAGAGAAGCTCAGCGCCGCCCATTTGCGCCAGAAATTTGCCGCATCCGGCCTCATCGAATGTGGCGCCGCGCATGGCGCCGGCCAATTGACCCTGACGGACGATCTCGTCACCACGGCGGCGCATGTCTTCTTCGACGAGCAGGGGGTCCCCCGCGCGAAAACCTGCACCTTCGTCAACGAGGTGGACGGCAAGGAGATTCGGACGCCGATCGATTCGGCCTCCATCGTCGCCGGCAGCAAGGACCCTTATGCGGTCGCCGCGGTGCATGATTGGGCGGTGGCGCGGCTGACGCGTCCTGTCGCCGGGGCGACGCCCTACGGCCTCGCCGGCGCGCAAAGCCCGAACACGCCGACCGAATTCGTCGCCCGCGGCCATATGGACTGGGGCGACGGCCGCAAGCTGTCGATGGAGAAATGCGGCTTCCACGACCAGCTCTCGACCGGCGACGAGGGAACCCGCGAATTCTCCTTCGATTGCGAGACGGGCGACGGCGCCTCGGGCGGCGCGCTGATTTTTGGCGACAAGGGCGATCCGATGGTCGGCGCCATTCTGGTCGGCTGGCGCTCCAACAAGCCGTTCCATTCCGCCCCTTTCTCGCCGACCCATTATAATTTCGCCGTGACGATCGAAGGCGCCTTCAAGAAGGCGGTGATCGCCTCCGCCGCCAAGGCTTACGTCGCGCGGTAATTTGGCCGGCGACAGTCTTCGCGCTGCGATCCGCCCGCGCCACGTGCGGCGGCCGGCGTCCATCACAGCGGCGCATAGCGCGCCAGACCGGCTCCCGCCCCGGACGAATCGCAAGGCCGCGGCCTGGCTTTGCTCCCCTGACCTTCCACTCGCCAAGCGCGACATTGATCCCATCTCGGCGGCTGGCCTCTCAGCGGCTTCCTGGCGGCGATGTCGCTCGCCGACGCGACGCCGTTTCCAGCGGTTCGAAGCATTTGAAGAGGCTCGCCCCATCAAATAGCGACGCGCTGGATAGGCGGCCCTTGCCGATAAAATCGGCCGGTTGACCTGGAGGCCAAGTCGATGGCGCCGCCGCGGGCCGCGAATTGGTCGATCCCTTCGCTGCTGCGGGCGTCGCGGATGTCAGGCTGCGCGAAAATTCGGCGACATATCCATGCCCGACGTCACGCCGCAATTTAATTGACTAGGAAATTATCTTGATATAGTTTCCTAGTCAATCAAAGAGGCTGCAATGTCGTCGATCCCGCCCGTCTCGGACCTCACTGCGCATATTGGCTTCTGGCTGCGCATGGTCTCGAACCACGTGTCCCATGCCTTCGCGGCCAAGCTGGCCGACAAGCAGGTGACGGTGGCCGAATGGTGCCTGATGCGCGCGCTCTACAGCAAAGAGCCGACGCCGCCCAGCCAGATCGCGGACGAGATGGGCATGACGCGGGGGGCGATCACCAAGCTCGCCGATCGACTGATTGCGAAGTCCCTGATCATGCGCGAGGCCAGCGCGAACGACCGCCGCGCGCAGACGCTCGCGCTGACGGATCGCGGTCGTGACCTCGTGCCGGATCTGGCCGCGCTCGCCGACCGTAACGATGCCGAATTCTTTGAGCATCTCACCGCGGATGAGCGGGAGACGCTGGAGCGTCTCCTGAAGAGGTTGGCCGAACGTGGCCACATGACTGCAATCCCGATCGAATGAACGCGATCGAACCGGACCACGGAGCGCCTATGAACGATAAGCAGAAAGCAACCGCACGGTCCTGTCTCGAAGGAGCCGAGGGCGAGGCCATGACCTTCCCGCAGATCATCGGAACCTTGATGGAAGCCGGATTCGAAAGCTACGCGATCGACTTCCGGCGGGCGACCGCGGTCTACTATTTGGCTGACGGCGAGAGCATCGAGCTGCCGACCCACCGCGTCCATGCCGCTGTCGCGCCGATTTTCGATGTCGCGCTTATGCAGGCCGCCATCAGGGAAGCGCAGCAACTGGCGTCTGGATACAGCTACAAGGCGTTCTGCGAGAAGGCCGTTTCGGCTGGGTGCGCCGGCTATATCGTGTCGTTCTCTGGCCGCCGCGCGCTCTATATCGGCCGCACCGCCGAAACCCACGTCGAGCGCTTCCCAAATCAATAGGCGGCGATTCCCCTTCAGGCCGACGCGTGAGAAGGGCGGCTTCCGGCCGGCGTCAGGACCCTTTTTCTGCGGGCGCCGCGTCTTGTCCATATTCGGACAAAGGTTGGAACCGTTCCAGACCTTCGCAAAGCCCCGGAGCCCGCCAGGAACGCGCGGTCAATCAACGAAACGGGCGGCGAACAGCGTCTTTTTCTCGGGCGTGTCGAGGCCTTGCGCGAGCGGCCAGCGATTTTCCGCAAAGAAAGCCTTCACTTCGCGCGTGACCTCCTTGCCGCGGAGATACCAGCGCTCGACGCCGTCCGGCGAGAGCATGGCCGGGCCGTCTGCGCGATGCGGCGCGTTGTCCTCGAGCCAGAACTGCGTATCGCAATAGAGATAGCAGCCGGCCTTTCGCGACATATCGTCCTGATTGACCTCATCGACGACGATCATCTGCGCCATGGCTTGCTCCTGTCTTTGCATTCATGGCGGTTAAGCCCTCGGATGAAACTTTGCAAGAACCGCGCAAACCGTTGACGCGGAGCTTTTCTCAGACGGCCAAGCGCGGCGGCATGTTTCGTGCTGACTTGGTCAAACCAGGCAATTACGCAACGCCCGCGGTTTCGCGTGTTCGTTTGTCGACACGGAGCCGAAGAACGCGGCGGCGGGCGCGAAACGAGAGGTCAGGCAGATGCAGATGATGCAGCAAGATATCGATGTCTTCGTCATCGCCGATGAGGAGGCTTTTGCGCCCGGCGCGGCGGCGAGCTTCAAATTTACCCATATCGATGAAAATGGCGCTGAGAAGCCGGTGTCGATCATCGTCGTGCGGACGATGGCGAACGAATATGTGGGCTATGTGAATGAATGCCCGCACAAGGGCGTCGCGCTCGACGGCGGCAATGGGCGGTTGCTGAGCCAGGACCGCAAGGCCCTCGAATGTGGGCAGCATGGCGCCTTGTTCGATATCGCGACCGGCGTTTGCACCGACGGTCCCTGCCTCAACAAGAGCCTTGAGCCGGTGGCGGTCGCGGTGATCGACCATGAAGTCTGCCTGATCGGCGTGAAACTTCTCGAAGACGACGGCAAGCGCGATCCGTTCGGCGAACAGGAGGAGGACGGCCCGGTCGTTCTCATCACCGATTGAGCGGTCTCGCGCGCTCGTCTATGGATGAAGGACGCCTCAAGGAGACCGCATGACGGAGACCAAAACATTTCGCCGCATCGGCGTCGCGGAGGCTGAAGCGCTGCTGGCGCAAGGCGGCGCAATCGTCTATGACGTCCGCGATCTGAACAGCTACCGCGCCGGCCATATCGATGACGCGCGTCATCTCAGCGGCGAAACGCTCGGCGATGTGATCGCGGCGACGCCAAAGTCGGCGCCGATCCTGATCTGCTGCTATCACGGCAATTCCAGTCAGGAATATGCGCGCATCCTGACCGATTTCGGTTTTTCGGACGTCTATAGTCTCGACGGCGGCTTCGAGGCCTGGGCCAACCGGCGGCCGCGGTGACGGAAGCCGGCCTCGACGATGGGCTGCGGGCCTTTCTTGCCTCGCATGGCTTTGCCGACGTCAATGGGGATGCCGGCGCCGGCCTGACGCCCTTGATGCAGGCGAGCCTTGCCGGCGAATGCGAGGTCGCGCGCGCCCTGATCGCCGCCGGCGCAAAACTCGACGCGCGCAATGGCGACGGCAACACCGCTTTATGGCTCGCCTGCGTCGGCGACCATGCCGCGATGGTCGACGCGCTGGCTGCGGCCGGGATCGACCTCGACAGCCAGAACGAGAATGGCTTCACCGCCCTGATGTACGCCGCCTCGGCCGGCAAGCCGGCCGCGCTCGCGCGCCTCATTGCGGCGGGCGCCAATCTGGCGCTGGAATCGCAGGACGGCCTGACCGCCCTCGATCTTGCAGCGAGCCTCGAATGCCTCAATCTGCTGCGCGGCCGGCGCGGGGCGCGGGCGAACGGCTAAGCGAAGCGCGTCGTCGCAGTTCAAATTTCGCTCGTCGGCTCAATCGCAAAGCATTGCGATGAGCTGAGGCCGCTTTTTTGTCGAAGCCCGCGCGATGTGTGACTGCGAGACCACATGGACGGACTATCGCACATGGCAAGCCCTGCTCCGTAAAGCCTTGAAATTGCCAATTGAGCCATGTAGCGGCAATCTCCAGCTTAACAAAGACGGTCCGCGGGCATTTGCCGGAGCATTCTCTGGCCGGGCGACGGATATGGGAACTCCAAAACCATGATCATGGACGGCAAGAACGCCAATGCCGGCGAGAGGGACGACGCAGCTCCGCCTGGGCTTTCGCCGGAACTTCTAAACCGCCGGTCGTTTCTGTTCGGCTCCGCCGCCGTCAGTCTGGGCGCGCTTGGGTTAGCGGGTTGCGCGACAACCGACGACTTGCTCCGGGCCGAGGCGGCGAAGCTCTACGGGCCCGTGCCGGACAAGAAATTCCCGATCCCCGCGGTCGACGTCAGCAAGGTCGACCCGAAATATTATCGCCGGACGGTGCGCTACGACACCAAGGAAGCGCCCGGCACGATCATCATCGATCCGGCCAGTTACTATGTTTACCGCGTCGAAGACGAGGGAAACGCCACCCGCTATGGCGCGAATGTCCCCCGCAAGGGATTCCTGTGGACCGGCGACGCTTACGTCGGGCGCAAGGCGGAATGGGCGACCTGGACCCCGCCCAAGGAGATGATCGCCCGCCAGCCGGAAGCGCGCAAATACGCCGGAGGCATGCCCGGAGGGCTCGACAATCCGCTCGGCGCCCGCACGCTGTATCTTTATCGGAACGGCGTGTACACAGTCTGCACGATCTACGCCACCAGCGACCCCGAGTCGATCGGGACCGGCGTCACAAGCGGCTGCACCGGCCTGCTCACTCAGGACATGATCGATCTCTATTCACGAACGCCGGTCAAGACGAAGGTGATCATCCTGCCGGCATAGGCGACGGCGTCGATCCAAGCGCGCGGGCGGCGCCGGGCGAAGCCGTCGCTTGTATCCGCGCTCCTGGCGGGCTAGGCCGGGCGACTCAACACGCGGCCTCTTATGTCCCTGACCATCTTCGCCCTGCTCGTCGCCACGGGTTTCGCGGCCGGCTTTGTCGACGCCATCGCCGGCGGCGGCGGGCTTTTGACGCTGCCCGTCCTGACGCTCGCGGGGCTCGATCCGGTCAGCGCCATCGCGACCAATAAATTGCAGGGCTCGTTCGGCTCGGGCTCGGCGATGCGGACCTATGCCCGCGCCGGTCATATCCGCTGGAGCGAGGTCGGCTTGCTCGCCGCGCTTGCCGCGGCCGGCGCCGTCGCGGGCGCGGCGCTGGTCGCCCATCTTCCGGTCGATTGGCTCAAAGCTGTGCTGCCGGTCGCGCTTGTCTTGATCGCGGTCTATTTCGCCTTTTCGCCGAAAATCAGCGATCTCGAAACTCATGCGCGGATGAGCGTCAAAGCGTTCACGCTAACGATCATTCCGCTGATCGGCTGCTATGACGGCATGTTCGGACCGGGCGCCGGCTCTTTCTATGTGCTGGGCTTCGTCGAGCTGCTCGGCTATGGCGTCGTCAAAGCGACGGCGCATACCAAGGTCGCCAATTTTTCCTCAAATCTCGCCGCGCTGGCGACGCTCGCCATGACCGGACATGTCTGGTGGATACTCGGCCTCGCCATGGGCGTCGCGCAATTTTTCGGCGCGCGGCTTGGCGCGCATACGGCGATCCGCAATGGCGCGGCGCTGATCCGCCCGCTGCTGGTGACGATCTGCCTGCTGATCGCCGCGCGGCTTGCCTGGGCCCGGATGTAGGCCGGACCGCGGCCGCCTTACCAGCGCATCAGCGCGCTGCCCCAGGCCATGCCGGCGCCGATCGCCATCATGGCGATGAGGTCGCCCGGCTTCAGCCGGCCGGCGCGATTGGCCTCGTCCAGCGAGATCGGCAGCGAAGCGCTCGACGTATTGCCGTAGCGGTCGAGATTGAGCCAGCATTTCTCGATCGGCACGCCGACCCGCTCCAGCACCGATTCGACGATGCGCGCATTGGCCTGATGCGAGACGACATGATCGATCGCGGAAACGTCGAGGCCATTGGCGTCGAGCGCCTCCTGAATTGCGGCGGGAAGCACGCGCACCGCATATTTATAGATTTCGCGCCCGTTCATATGCACCTTATGCATATTGGCCGCGAGCACCTCCGCGGATTGCGGATGCCGGCTGCCGCCGCCGGGAATATTCAAAATATCGGCCGCGGTCCCGTCAGTGTGGAGGTGAAACGAGAGCAGCCCGCGCGCAGGATCGGAGGTCGGGCCGAGCACCATGGCGCCCGCCGCATCCCCGAACAGCACGCAGGTGTTGCGGTCGCTCCAGTCGACGAGCCGGCTCAAAAGCTCCGCCCCGATGACGAGCACGCGCCGCGCCGCGCCGGTCTCGATGAAGCGGTCGGCGATCGAAAGGGCAAACAGCGAGCCGGAGCAGGCCGCCGAGATGTCGAAGGCAAACGCGCGAGTCGCGCCGAGCTTGGCCTGCACCAGCACGGCGCAGGAGGGCAGCGGCATGTCGGCCGAGATGGTGCCGACGATGATCATGTCGAGATCCTCGGCGCGGCACCCCGCCATGGCGAGGGCGTGGCGCGCGGCGACAACCGCCATATCCGAGGTGTCTTCCCCCTCTGCGGCGATGCGGCGCTCCTTGATCCCGGTGCGCGAGGCGATCCATTCGTCGGTCGTTGCGACCATCTCTTCGAGGTCGCGATTGGTCAGGACGCGCTTTGGAGCATAGGCGCCGGTCCCCAGAATCTGGCTGTGTGTCAACCGTTCCCTTCCAACGCAATTGGCCGCTGGAGCCGTCTGTCGAACCGGCTGCAGCCTCAAAAAAACCCGGCGCGCTCTGCTCATTTCCCAGATCGGTCGATCCGGACGGGCAGCGCGTGGGCGCGGCTTAAGCTGAAAGGGATAGGCCTAAAACCCCCGCTTGCACAGGGACAGGGCCCCGATCCTCCGCAAGAACGGACGCGGCGGCTTCAAATCTGCTTCACAAATTGAAACATTATTGGCGGGGGCGGGGAGAAGCGCCTTCAAAAACAAAGAGCAAGAGGGCGCGAGGCCATCTTGCTCTTTTGCAATTCAAACGCTTGGGCGTTGAGGGTCAGTTCCGCCCGGCGCGCCGGCGGGTCGCCGCTTTCGCTTCGGCCTCATCGAGCGCATAGCTCCTTTGCAATCGATCGATTGTTTCGCGCGCGGCGCGCAACGAATTATTGTCGACGCGCGGGCGGACCGCCGCAAGCGTCCAATTGGCGGCCTCGCCGGCGGTTTCGCGTGGCTGCACGACCACCTCATTGACAAGTTCGAAGCCGTCGCACTGCTTCAGCGTTTCAAGGCAAACGGATTGCAGCTCCGCGAAGGAGCAGACCGCGCGATTCATGAGTTTCTCCACCAAGGTCGGGTTTGCCGTTGTTCGAGTGGAATTAGCTGCGTGCGTGGGCGAGATAGCCGATGAGGCAACCGACCATCGCGGCGATCAGGATCGGGCCGACCGGCTGCCGCGTTACGCCGTCGCGCGCCAGATGAAGGACGCCGGATTCGCCTGCGGCTGGGGCGGGATCGCCGGATAGCGCCTGCTCGGCCGGATACGACTCGTCATCGCTGTCAGAAATCAAATCCTTTTCTTCAGCGGTGTAAGTCGAGCTCAAGTCTTCCCGCGAGTCTCCAAAGTCGTAAGGAGCCATTGGGTTCAGTCCTCTTCAGTGATTTCGTGCAATGAAGCGCTGAATGAACAGCAGAGCTGCCGACGGCAGCTTCCGTGTTGACGTACTTTAAACGTGTGAACGCGAGAACTGTTCCCACGCGGCGTGATTTTGCTTGCAAACGGCGATGGCCGCGAATTCAGCCCCGCAGCCGGTTGACCCGATTTGAAACAGCTGCCTAGGGTTGGCCAAAGCCCGGAGCCTGCTCCGGACAGGTTTGGGGAGAAACCAAAATGCGCTTTTTGCTTGGACTCGTCGTCGGAGTCCTATTGACCGTCGGCGCCGCCTATATGTTCGATTCGACGCGCAAAGCGGAGGGAGCGGACGCGGCGACGCCGCGCCAGATGGTCAATTGGGACGTCGTGCAGGCCGAACTCAAGACTCTATCGGCCCAGATCGGCGATGGCTGGAGCCGCCTCACCGGCCGCAAGGACGGATGACCCGCGCTACTCGATCTTCTCATTGGGGTAGACGCCCCAGAGATCGCCCTGTTCGATATAGCCTTTGAATCCGTCGCCCCAGACGCGGCACCAGGATCCGTCGCAGCTGCGGACATTGGCGATCACATTCGATTGCAGATTGGCGGCGACGGCGGCCTTGGCGTCCGGCTTGTCGTAGACCGGCGAATCGGCGCCCTTCTTCCAGGGCGTCACGAGCGCGGTTCGCCGCCCCGACAGCAGCGAGTGCAGCACCCAGCCCTCCGAGCCTTCCGAGTCGCGCACCCGGCGCCAGATTTCGAATTCGGCGGTGATCTCGACGGGAAGTCCCGCGCGCAGGAACACCCAGGTCGTGCGGTGGTCCTTCGAGGGGCCTTCGCGCAAATTCACCCGGTCCGATTTAAGGCTGACATAGCGTGGGATCGGCAGCCCGCTGGCCGAGCCGAGCTGATCGGCGCGGGCGGGAAGCGGAAGAGCGCCAGCCGTCAGCAGCGCCGCAAGGAAAGCCAGAACCGGCAAAGCGTATTTGAAGGGCAGGGCCATGCGTCCTTCTCGTTCATGGCGACAAAACATCGTCTTTGCGCTCTCTTTACACGGGCCGGCCGGGTTCTGCCGCAGCGGCGATGCGCCGCGGCGGCGCAGACCGCGAAAGCGTCGTGAATGGCGTCCTTGCAAGCACTTGAGCCATCATCTTGGCAAGCATCCTTGTCTTTGAACCGCCATCTGATACGAAGACCGTGGCTCCGGCCCGGGGCTCGAAGGCAAGACTTCAGCTCCGGAACAAAGCGCCGCGTTGACGTTTCTGTCTTGCCCCGGTCATGGTTAAGGCCGCGTGAAGAGGCTCGCGGCGGTCGACGGCCCTCTGCCGGCGCGCCGCCGGGGAGACAGGTCAAGAGGCGGGAGGACAGGAAAGAGAATGGTCCGCAAGAAACCGCTTGTTATCGTCACGCGCAAGCTGCCCGACGTCGTCGAAACGCGAATGTGCGAGCTGTTCGACGCCAAGCTCAACATTGACGACAAGCCCATGTCGCGCAGCGAACTCGCGGCGGCAATGGCCGCGGCCGACGTTCTCGTTCCGACCGTCACCGACCGCATCGACGCCGAGCTGATCCGGGTCGCCGGCGAGCAGATGAAGCTCATCGCCAATTTCGGCAATGGCGTCGACAATATCGACGTCGGGATCGCGGCCGAGCGCGGCATCACGGTGACCAACACGCCGGGCGTGCTGACGGAGGATACCGCCGATATGACGATGGCGCTCATCCTCGCGGTGGCGCGGCGGATCGTCGAGGGGGCGAAGTCAATTCCCGACGGCGCCTGGTCCGGCTGGTCGCCGACCTGGATGCTCGGGCGCCGCATCACCGGCAAGCGGCTCGGCATTGTCGGCATGGGCCGCATCGGCCAGGCGCTGGCGCGCCGCGCCAAGGCGTTCGGCTTGCAGATCCATTATCACAACCGGCGTCATGTGGCGGCCGCGATCGAGGAGCAGCTCGAGGCGACCTATTGGGAGTCGCTCGACCAGATGCTGGCGCGCATGGACGTCGTCTCGGTGAATTGCCCGCACACGCCGGCGACCTATCATCTTCTGTCGGCGCGCCGGCTGAAATATCTGCGGCCGCACGCCATCCTCGTCAATACGGCGCGCGGTGAGATTATCGACGAGGCCGCGCTGACCCGCATGCTTGAATTGGGCGAACTCGGCGGCGCCGGGCTCGACGTCTTCGAGCATGAGCCCGCCGTCTCGAAGAAGCTGCTGCGGCTCGCCGAGGCCGGAAAGGTGACGCTGCTGCCGCATATGGGCTCGGCGACGACGGAAGGCCGCATCGACATGGGCGAAAAGGTCATCGTCAATGTAAAAACCTTCCTCGACGGCCATCGTCCGCCCGACCGCGTTCTCCCCTCGATGCTTTAAGTTTTCTGCATCGTTACGCCTTCGCGAGTTTTGGCGGCTCTCTTTCGTGCGGCGGCTAGGCCGCTATCAGCTCCGGTCGCAAAGACCGTCGCACTCGCCAGCGCACCGCTTCGTGGCGCCATTAGAAAACTGCTATGCGATGGCGACGGCGCATTCTCTCAGTTCCGGGCGCCAAATCCGCCGCCTGTATTAGGCAATGGTAAGCTTCCCGCGTGCGGCGCCGTCATCATCGAGGCCGTCCGTAAAGCTTGCGAACTTTGCCTTTAAGCTTGACGCCATCACCTCAATTGGCAGGTGAGATTGGGACTCATAGGTAAAACGTGAAAGCCTTTGGGAAAAGTCTTTCAACGTCAGACGGGATGGCTCTTGGGAGGTGGAACTACGTGTCCATCCTTCGCCCAATTCATAGAGATTAAAAGAAAAAATCCGCAGACCGTGGTTGCGATGGCGAGAGCGCCCATCATGCCCGCGGCGCCAAACTTCATGGAGAGAAGCGTGCCGCTCGCAGCTCCCGCCAGAGTGAAGCCGAGATTTGCGATGCCGTAAAAGGGCGCTCGGCGCGCGCCTATGTAAAGCGGGGCAAGCAGCGCGACGAGCGCATACGAGAATGCGAAATAAGAGCAAAAGACAATGAAATGAAAGGAGACGTCGCGTACCTCCTTCGGAAAGGCGAAAGTAAGGATCTCCTTATTGATGCAAAAGGGCAGGACGGCCGCAATAGCGGCGCCCACCAGCGCGGAGCCGAAAAGGGCCTTCCTCAGGCCGTCGAGCCACCTTCTGTCGTCACGGAGCAGCGCGTCGATGAAGGCCGGCATCATCGGTCTGGTCACAAGCGTGACTGGATTGACCAACCGCGCCATCAGCAAAATGCTCGTTGAGAAAACAATATAGTCGTATGAAGTCGTGGCGATCAGAACCAACATCGCAGAGGCGTAAACCTTCACGTAATCTGCAACCGGCGATAGGTAAAGTGGGATGCTTTCTGGCATGCGAGCCTTGAACGCGGCAACGGCGCTTCCGTCGATTGCGATGCGAAGCTTCCGAGTAACGAGCAGCTGAGCAAATATAACGATTTCCGCCGCTGCAGGGATGCCGAAGTAGGCGACGCACACCGTAAGGGCAGACAGTCGATTAGTGTAAGATAGAGCTAGCAAGCATATTACCATCAGAACGTTGGTAGCCGTTTGAATTATGCTCGTTACATGGTCTGTTCTTTCAGCAATGCGGTATAGTTGACCCCAACTTGCCGCGACCTGGACAAGATTTAGAATTATCCCGACGATCATGGCTGTGCTCAGCGAAATTTTCATATTGGCAATAATCGACGCGAGGGCGAGAACGCAGCAGACCACAAAAAGTAAAAAAACGTGGCTGCCAAATGTGTCGCGGATTGCCGCTCTAATCCGGCCGCGATCCTCGGTCGCAAAAGCGTGAGCAAGCTCTCTGATGTATAAAATTGCGTAGGGCAGGAAAATGAGGCCGACGACGGCCGTTACGTTCATCGTCGTCAGGAACGTGGCGTAATCGGCGGACGAGACGCCATGGGAGATGACCGGGAGGGCGACGAACACAGTCGCGCCGCCACTCAGCTTGGTGACAAAAGCGAAAGCCACCGAGCGAATCATCAAGAATGTGCGAGTCATCGTCTTCCGTTGTCGCGACTGAGATGTTCGTTAGCGCACATCTCATCGTTTGGCGACATGCCAGTGAGGCGCTGAACGACAGCTCAGCGACCATCGGGGCGTAGCGTCGCCCTTATCTGCGTTAGGCCCCGCGCAATGCTGGATTAAAGATCTTTTCGCAGGACACTTTTCCACCGCATTAAATATAAGCATTTATTGATTGTGAAAAATCGATTTTTGTCAGCGGCAAAATTGTGGAATCTGAAAAATATTTAATAGTGTTGTAATTCAAAACTCATCATTGCTCCCCATATTCGCAATTAAGTGATCTGAAAACGCCTTAATACACAAAAGCAGATGCAAATTCCGTAGACATGGCGGTTGCTGAAGTGTTAAACACCTCTCGTGATATTTCACGGACCTTTATATAGACACTCAACACAACCTCAGATAGCTTAACACACGCATCGCGTGCTGCAATATGTATTGCTCGGAGTCTATAGTGATGAATAAGCTGCCATGGTCGTGGGACGAAGCCGCAGTCAAGCCTGTGGCGCAGCCGGACGACCTCGAGTTGTTGGAGCCAGTGACGGGCTCCGTGTTCTTCGCCGTTTGCCTGCCTCCGCCCGTCCATGGCCAATCCCTAGTGAACGCTTCGGTGATGCGCGCGGCAGAGGAATTTGCCGGCGCGGACAAGGTGCAAGTCTTTGACATAGGTCCGGGCAAGCATAAGTCTGGCCTGAAGTATCATTTGACGCGCATTGGCAAGGTCGCCCGCGCAGGACTTGCCCTGAGCGCGCGCGGCGTGAGGCCGGGTCAGCAATTCTATACTGTGTTTGAGTCCGGCTTTGGCATTGTTTATAATTTTTTCATCATCGCGCTCGCGCGCTTTTTCGGCTACAATATAATTCTTCATCATCACACGTCGCAGCATACGCTAGTCCGTCAGGCGCGGTTTGCAGCATTGCAGCGCGTCGCCGGTGGCTCATGCCTGAATGTCGTGCTTTCCGACGAGATGGCCGAGAATCTGCATTTCCTTTATCCAAAGCTGCGCAATATCCTGGTGAGTCATAACGCCTGCCACATTGCGGAAGCCGACGGGGCCGGGCGGGCGGTTGTACGGCCGAACAAGCTGCGCATCGGATTCCTGAGCAATCTTTGCCGTGAGAAGGGACTCGACATCGTGCTTGATGTGGCGACGAAGTGCCGTGAACGCGGCCTTGAGCTGACGTTTGTCCTCGCGGGACCTGCGGCAGGCGAGGAGGCGAACGCTCTGCTTGTCGATGGTCGCCAACGTCTCGGCGATTATATTGAGATAATCGGCCCGGTCAGAGATAAAGCAAAAACCAATTTTTTCGAATCGATCGACGTATTCCTGTTTCCAACCCGTTACCGCTACGAGGCGCAGCCGTTGGTCCTTTTGGAGGCGATGAGCTATGGCTTGCCGGCAGTGACGACGAATTGTGGCTATATCGCTGAATTAGTCGGCCGGCAGGGCGCGATCCTCGAGCCGGACGGCAATCTGGTCGAATCCATTGTCGATCAGCTCGACCGGATGGTCAGCAATCGGCATGCGCGCTTCAATTCGGAGGAGATCAAGACGCAATTTCGCCGCCTGCGCAAGGCGGCGAGCGGCGAGTTGCGCGATCTTATGAATGCGCTGTTTGGGGTCGCCGAACGGCCCAGGCGAGATTTTGTTGTGTGACCTTGCGATCACGCAACAGAGCGCGTGCTTCAACAGAAGATCTGTATTAGAAAGGGCCGCCGCGATTTGCGGCGATGCGGCGATTTTTACAAAATGACGATTGCCTTACCCTCGTTGCTCAAGATTGAATTGGATCGTCTGCAATTCGATAAGACAGATAAATTTATCTGGATTGAACAGATACCAATCGGTTTTGGGGGCCAGATTTCCCGCCGCTTGCTGGGGCTAAAACTGGCTCTTGCATTGGACAGGAAGGCCGTTTTTTCGGACGTCGCGGACGCGCCCTATTTGCAAACCCTGGAGGCGCAGGATGTCGGCGCGCCCGACATCGACTGGTCGCTCTACGAGCTTTTCGATCCGCTTGCGCCGCAAGCAGATGCTTATTTGCGTTTCGAGTATGAGGGCGCGTCACGCAGGCTGAAGGATCACGGATATATTGAAAGCTGGGCGCGTGACAAGATCATCGCGCGTTTTGAGCTTCCGGCGGATTATAACGTAGACGGCGAGATTCTTAAATGGATGCGCCTCATTCCATCCGTAGCCGCGGAGATCGAATCTGCGCGCATCAGGCTTGGGATATCGTCAACGACGCTCGGAGTGCATTTCAGGCGCGGAGACAAGACGGTTGAATCCGCTTACGTTCCGGCCGCTCATTTCAATGACGCCATCTTGAGGGTTTTTGAAACTTGGCGGTTTGAGTCGCTTTTTCTCGCTAGCGATAGTCCAAAGGCAATTGAGGAAATCAAGACGCCGCCCGGCGTGCGAGTAATTTTCGACTTTGAAGAGATACGATACAACAACGCTAACCATAAGATGCTGTTTCGCAATCCGGCTCTAGCGCAACAGGAGACTTATACGGCGGCGAAGAACCTCGCCCTTCTATCTGCATGCGGCGGCGTGGTCGGCCAGGACAACGCACATTTTGCGACTCTCTCCGCTGCGGTCGTCGCAGCAAATTTTTCGGATAAGCGACGCATTCTCCTCCTGCACGGACAGGTTGCCGAACTCGAATCGCCGAGCCTTCGGCGCTATTTCGAGGTCAAGCGGACAATCCGTAAATTCGCTCGCGCCTGTGTGCCTGACGAAGTACGCGTCAAACTTCTCCGATTTAAGCTTTTCTAATAGTACACTAACTCGTCTCGCGCGCGCGCCGTTGAGCTTTGCACAATCCTACTTTGTAAGACCTTGGGCCGTATTTCGCGTGCCTTCTGATCCGTTTCCCGAGTCGCATCGCGCCGTGAAATTGTTTGGCGAACTGGCCGGTGGGGTTTCTCCCCGAGGTTCACGAATCTGTACAGTCCTTTGATTCTATGATAGGATTTAAGGCGCGGGGCGAATGTTTTGGCGAAGGGCACAAGGAAACCCCCGCGCTCGGCGTCGAGGCGGGGGTTAGCTGTCGAAGCTGCCAGATCACGATCGTTGGGCCTTGAGGGCGCATCGGGGGCGCCAACAAAGGGGGTGGCGAAACGGCCGGCTCCCGCGGGCGGATGCCTGCTCGGCCGGGGTATGGCCGGCCTGCCCGATTTACGCGCTCATTCCTCAGGAAGTTTCAGAGCGGACGGCGCTCTTACGCGTCCACCGCGGTGGCGCGCTCCTGCGCTTCGGCAGCCGCGGGGGAGGGCGCCTCCGCGGCGTAGAAAGGCGAGTGAATGGCGCGGCTCGCCGCCGCCGTCACGTCGCCGTCGAATAGTTTGACCGAGAGCTGACCGCCAAGCCGCCGCGCGGCGTCGGCGAGATAGCCCCGGGCATAGGCCTCGGCGTTCTCGACCGAGTCGAATTCGTAGAAACCACCAATGGTGTTGGTGTTGAGGCCAGCAAGCCAGGTCTTGCTCTTGAGGCCGGGGTTCTTCTTCATTTCGGTGTCGATCGGTCGCCAGTCGAGGCCGCCGAAGGGCAGCGAAACCTGGATTTCGGCGTAGAGAAATACTTTGCTGAGGCTCATCTGGTCTTCCTTTCCTGTTTTTTCGTCAATACTCCGGGCTTAGAACGGCTCGGAGAATGGACGCAGATCAAGTTCATGCGTAAAGGCGCTGCGCGGCTGCCGATAAAGCGACCAATAGGCCTCGGCAATCTCGTCGGCCTTCAGCAGCCCGTCTTCGCCCTTCGCCGCGACAAATTGCGGGAACCGCGCGCGGGCGTAGTCGCCATCGATAACGCCGTCGATGACGATATGGGCCACGTGGAGGCCGCGCGGTCCGAATTCGCGGGCGAGCCCCTGCGCCACGGCGCGGAGCGCGGCTTTCGCCGCGGCGAAGGCGGTGAAGGGCGGGCGCGCCCGCAGCGAGGCCGTCGCTCCGGTGAACAGGATGACGCCGCGCCCATTCGGCGCCATCCGCCTTGTGGCTTCGCGCCCGACAAGGAACCCGCCGAAAGCGTTCTGGCGCCACAAGTCCTCGAATTGATGCGCCGAGACGTCAAGCAACGGCGCCGCGACATTCGCCCCCGCATTGAAGACGACGAGATCGAGCGCGCCCCCTTGCGCGGCTTCGTCGAGCAGGGCAATCACCTCGCCTTCCCGCGTCGCGTCGAGCGCGCGCGCGTGAGCCTCTCCGCCAGCGGCGCGGATTTCGGCCGCACGGGTTTCGAGCCGCTCTCGCGTCCGACCGGCGAGAAAGACGACAAGTCCTTCCCGCGCGAAGCGGCGCGCCAGCGCCGCGCCAAGGCCGCTGGCGGCGCCGACCCCAAACACCACCGCAATCCGCCGCGCGCTCGTCTCGCTCATGTTCAGCCGCTTTCTGTTGTTGGCGACCGCTTTATGGCCTGCCGAACAGCAGAATGAAATTATTCGCCGGCATATCGATCCGGCTTTTTAGCGCAAGCCCATGCGCTTTTGCTGATTTTTCGAGGTCGCGCACGTCTTTAAGGCCCCATTCGGCGACGCCGGCGGCGAGGATCTCGCCGTCGAAAGCCTGATTCGAGGGGGTCGTATAGGCGCCGTCGACCTTGAACGGACCATAGATGGCGATCTCGCCGGAGGGTTTCAAAAGCTCTTCTCCGAGAGCGAAGATGCCATCGGCGATCGACAGGGGCGCCACCTGGAAGATGTTGATGACGAAGATCACGTCATAGAGCCGAGCCGCGGCGTCCGGCCATGAGTCCTTATCGGTGAGATCGATCCGGATCGGGTCGGCGACGGTAGTCAGCTTCTTGTCGTCGCGCTTTTCGCGAATGCTGTCGAAAACCGTGACGTCATAATCGGACGGCTGGAATCGCACGGTGGGGAAATGCGGCGCGAAATAAGTGACGTGCAGCCCCGAGCCGCTCGCGAGCTCCAGCGCGTCGCCTTCCTTGGGGAAGATCTCCTTGAACACGGCGAGGATCGGATCCTTGTTGCGGTTGCCGGCCCAGGCCACATAGGGGCAAAGGGGGGAGGGATCGATCGGCGGGCGCGGTTGGTCATTCATGGCGGAACTCCTCATTGCTTTCAAAAAAAGAGCAGGGCCGGGCGAGATCCACCCGGCGCCGTCAAGCGGCCAGAAGCTCGCGAAGATGCGTATCGATCGCCCGATTGTAGCCGGGGTCGAGGCCGAACAGAGCAAGATGGCCCCAGATCGAGGAGACGCGCCTGAGTTCGCTGCCCGGGATGAGCTTTTGCTCGGCGGCAAGGTCCTTCAGCGGGAAGAAGCCGTCCTCTTCAATCGCGATGACGAAGGTTTTCGCTTTGATCGAGGCGAGCGCGGCGACAATGTCGCCGCCAAAACGTCGCGCGGCGTCGTTCTCGCGCCATTTAGTCGCGAGCAGGATCAAATTATTCGGGTCCTGCGGCAGGAAATGCGCCTCGACGAAGCCGGTCAGAAAATCCTCGCTGCTGGTGAATCCCAGCGAGCGCCAGGCGGCGCGGTTGTAAAGATCCGGCGTGAATCCCGCCGCCGCGAAGAGCCGCGCGTGACGGCGAAGGCCGCGATGGGCCGCGCCGTCGGCATACCAGCCGCCGTCGAAAGCCGGATCGCTCTCGATCGCCTCAATGAATGTCGAGACCAGCAGCCTGTTATGAGCGGTCCCGCGCGCCGTTCCGGCGATCGGAGCCGCGCGCTCCACTGCCTCCGGAAAGCGCACGGCCCATTCGAAGGTCATTTGCGCGCCCATCGAGCCGCCGAGCACAAGTGCGAGCTTTTCGAGGCCAAATTTCTCGGCGATCAGCCGGCGCTGCGCCCTGACGTCGTCGGCGATGGAGATTTTTGGAAAGCGCGCGGCGTTGAAGGGCGCCGGCGTATTGCTCGGCGAGGTCGAAAGGCCGTTGCCGATCTGATTGACGAGAATGATGAAATATTTGCTGGCGTCGAGAGCGCGGCCTTCGCCGAGATAGGCGCTCTCGAGGATGTTCGTCGTGCCCGAGTACCAGGTCGGAAACAGGATGGCGTTGGATTTATCGGGCGCGAGCTCGCCGAATGTGGCGTAGGCGAGTTTCAGGCCGCGGATCTTGTCGCCGCTTTCGAGGTCGAAATCGCCGAGATCGAATGTCTCGAACGGCCCGTGGATGTCCTGCGCGTAATAGGCGGTCATGGGATTCTGAAGCTGGCGGGGAGCGCGCTGCTCCGGTCACGCTTCAGATAAACATATAATCTATAGAAACAGTCAACTAAAAAGCGAATGAAGGCGCGAGACCCGCCGCCTCGACCTTCACACCCGCCGCGCCAGAAGCTTGTCGATCCGCCGGCCGTCGAGGTCGACGATCTCGATCACCCAGCTCTCATAGGAGAATTTCTCGCCGACCTCGGGCAAATGACCGAGCTGCACGAGGACGAAGCCGGCGACCGTATGAAACTGCCGATCCTTGGGGCGCTTCACGCCGAGCCGGTCGAACGCCTCATCGGCGGGGGTCATTCCGTCGATCAGCAGCGAGCCGTCGTCGCGTTCGACGATATAGGGGTCGTCGCCGCTGGCGTCGGGCAGATCGCCGGCGATCGCCTGCAGGAGATCGGTCTGCGTCACAATGCCTTCGAGCAGGCCATATTCGTCGAGAATGATGGCGAGACGCACCGGCGCCGCCTTGAACTGATCGAGCACCTTGAAAATCGACATCGTCTCATAGACGACGAGCGGCTGGCGGATCGCCGTCATCGGGTCGAGCTCCCCGCCGTCAAGCACCTGATGCAGCAGATCCTTTTTCAAGACCATGCCAAGCGGCTCGTCGATCGCGCCGCGCCCGACGAGGAGCTGCTCATGCGGGCATTCGCGGATCGTGCGCAGAATGTCCTCGCGAGCATCCTCCGTGTCGATCCAGTCGACGTCGGTGCGCGGCGTCATGATGTCGCCGATGCGCCGTTCGCCGATGTTGAGAACGCGGACGACGACTTCTTCCTGGCTTTCCTGCAGGATGCCGGCTTCCTGGCTGGCCTGGATCAGCAGCTTCAGCTCCTCGGCCGAATGCATCGAGCCTTCGCCGGCGCCGGGCGACAGGCCGAAGCCTTTCAAGACGAGATTGCCGAGGCCGTTGAGGGCGCTGATCGCCGGGCGCAGCAGCATGAGAAAGAGGCCGAGCGGCCGCACCACGGCGAGTGCGGTCGCCTCGCTCCGCTGCAGCGCGAGGCTTTTTGGCGCGAGTTCGCCGAGAACGATGTGAAGCGCGGTGATGATCAGGAAGGAGATCGCGACCGCCGCCGCGTGCGAGCTGGCGGTCGCAAGCGAGCCCGGCAGCCAGCTGACCAGCGGCTCGATCAGATGGGCGAGGGCCGGCTCGCCGATCCAGCCGAGGGCGAGCGAGGAAATGGTGATGCCAAGCTGGGTCGCTGCGAGATTGGAATCGAGATGGTCGACCGCGCGTTGTAGCGCGACCGCGTGAGGGCGCCGGTTCGCGACGAGTTCGGCGACGCGGCTGCGCCGGATCGCGACAAGAGAGAATTCCGAGGCGACAAAGAAGCCATTGGCGGCGACAAGAGCAAAGACGGCCAATATTCCTGTAAGGTCGGACATGGAAATACTGGCGGCGGAACCGGGCATAGTCTCCTCTCCTGCGCGAATAACGCCCGCAGCAGGCGTCGGCCGGCGCTTATAACATGGCTAAGCTGATTGTGGCAGGGTTCGCCCTCCGCAAGCATTAAAGGAATTCCGCCCGGCCATGAAAACCCTCGCCATCGATCTCGACGATACGCTTGTCGACACCATCTCCGTTCTGCTCGACTGGATCGAGGAAAGCCGGGGGTTTCGCGTCGACGCCGCGCGGCTTGCGACCTATCAGCTCGGAGCGGACGAGAAGCAGACGATGGAGATCGTCAATGGCTTCTATGACGCCAAGGCGCATCACAACCTCAGCGCGAATCCGGGCGCAGTTGCGGGCTGCGCCGCCCTCGCCAATGCAGGGTTTCGGCTCGTCGTCGTCACCGCGCGCAAACCGGAGACGGCGGCGCTGACCGAGGCGCTTGTCGAGCGGCTGTTTCCGGGCGCTTTTTCGGAGGTCCACGCCGTCGGCCATCATCCAGACAAGGTGCGGGCGCTGCGCCGGGTCGGCGCCCGGCTGCTCATCGACGACAATGCGCGTCAGATCCGCCGCGCCGCGGACGCCGGCGTTCCAACCGTGCTGTTCGGCGATCTGCCCTGGAACCGCGATTTTGCCTGGCCGCGGCGGGCCGCCGGATGGACAGACGTCGTCGCGATGGCGCATTCGTTCTGATCTGCGCTTTTTCGAGGCGAATGGCGCGCCTCCCAGGCGTTGACAGGGCCGCTCCTTGTCGGCTTCTAGAGCATGACGCCGAACATCTGCCGACGTCATCCTCCCGCGCGGCCTTTCGATCCTCCTCCCGGACATCGGACGAAATGAACGCCATCCCGATCGACCTCGCAAAACCCTGGCGCTGGCTCAAGACCTGGATCGAGACGCATCGCACGGAGCTGCGCCTCGCCGTCCGCGTCACTATCGCCGCGCTCCTCACTTATGTTTTGTCGCTGCTGCTGCATGTGCCGCAAATCCTGTGGACGGTGCTGACGGCCGTCGTCATGTCGCAGCTGAGCCTTGGCAAATCGGTCAAGACGACGGCCGATTATTTTCTCGGCACGGTCGGAGGCGCAGCCTATAGCGGGCTCGTCGCCGTGCTGGTTCCGCATAATGACGAGATTCAGTTCATTGCGGTGCTCGTCATTTCGATCGCGCCTCTGGCGCTTCTTGGGGCGGTGAAGCCGCGCTTCAGCGCCGGGCCTTTCACGGCTGTCATGGTTCTATTCGCGCCGACCATCATCCATGCGTCGCCGCTGGAATCGGCGTTCTACCGCGTGGCGGAAGTGTTGCTCGGCGGGCTGACGGCGCTGGCCGTCTCCTTTTTTGTGCTGCCGTCGCGGGCGCATAATCTTGGACTTGAAGCCGCCGACACCATGCTGCGCCGCATGGCTCAGGCGCTGCGCCAGCTTCTCGCGGGGCTGCGCCTCTCCCCTCGACATCGCCCGGGTTTCCGAAATTCAGGCCGGGCTTGGCCCCGCGCTGAACAGGCTGGAAGTCATCGTCGACGAGGCGCGCCGCGAGCGCGTGCCTTATCTTGCCGCCGAACCGCCGCTGCAGCCTTTGCTGACGATGCTGCGGCGGCTGCGCCACGATCTCGTCATCATCGGCCGCGCCGCGATCGCGCCGCTTCCGGGCGGTCTGCGCGAGCGCCTTGCCGCCTCGCTCTCCCGCGCGACCGAAAGCGCGGCCCTGTTTCTCGAGGCCAGCGGCCATGCGCTCGTCTCGGGCGATGCGCCCTCGCTCGCCGACTTTGAATCCGCGCTCGAGGCTTATGACGCGGAAATCGCCGCCTACCGCCAGGAAGGGCTGACGCGAAGCCTTTCCGTCGAAGAGCTGGAGCGATTGTTTGCGCTTGGCTTTGCGCTGGAGCAGCTGCATCAGGATCTGAAGGAGCTGAACGGTTGGACCGCGGAGTTTTCGGCGATCCGCGCCGGCCGGTAACGCCCTTCCGCGCGCCGGCGGCGCGCCAAAAGCTCAGCGGCCGGAGGCCTCGGCCATCGCCGCCAGCAACTCATCCTGCCGGAAGGGTTTGGCGA
Source organism: Methylocella silvestris BL2 (assembly GCF_000021745.1). Lineage (NCBI taxonomy): Bacteria > Pseudomonadati > Pseudomonadota > Alphaproteobacteria > Hyphomicrobiales > Beijerinckiaceae > Methylocella > Methylocella silvestris. The sequence goes on along the minus strand of NC_011666.1, from coordinate 2,708,198 downwards.
GGCGCGGCAGCGGCTTCTCGTCGAGGCCAAGATGCGGCAGTTCGGCATAGCCGCTCGCGAGCACGATGGGCAGCGCCGGATAGCTGGCCCGGATGGCGCGGGCGAGCTCAAGCCCGGTCATGCCCGGCATGGCGTAGTCGGTGATGACGAGATCGGGCGCGCTGCCGTTCTGCAGAAGCCGCAGAGCCTCGGCCCCGGAATGAGCCTCGATGACGCTGTGGCCCAGATCTTCGAGGATCGAGGAGGCGCCCGCGCTGACCAGGAGATCGTCGTCGACGAGGAGAACCGTGCAGGGCGCGAGATCGGCGCGCCAGCTTTTGCGCGCGTCCGGCGCGGCGCGTTTGCGCGGCTCGTCGAATTCCGCCTGCGGCAGCCAGAGTTCTACGGTGGTGCCGGCGCCGACGCGGCTCGATATTTCGATCGCCCCGCCGGATTGAACCGCAAGACCCTGCACCATCGAAAGTCCGAGGCCCGTGCCCTTGCTTGGCCCTTTGGTCGTGAAAAAAGGATCGGCCGCCTTGGCGAGCGTCGCCGCGTCCATGCCCTGCCCTTCATCGATAACGCTGATGCGCACATAGGCGCCGGGGCTGATCGCCTTGCCGGGGCTTTGCGCGGCGACGATTTCGTTTGCGGCGGCGATGGTGATGGCGCCGCCCGAGGGCATCGCGTCGCGCGCATTGACGGCAAGGTTGATGAGGGCGAGTTCGAGCTGATTGCCGTCGACGCGCGCGAACCGAAGATCATCCGGCAAGCGCTTTTCGATGCTGACGCCGGGGCCGAGCGCGCGCCTGAGCAGCTCTTCCATGCCGTTGACAAGCTGCGCGACGTCGACTGCTTCGGGCTTTAGCTCCTGACGACGCGAGAACGCGAGCAAACGCTGCGTCAGCGCCGCGCCGCGCTCGGCGCCCTGCATGGCGGTGTCGACAAGGCGGCTGATGCGCGGCTCGTCGGGCAGACGCTTTTTCAAAAGCTCGAGGCTTCCCATGATGGCCGTCAGGAGATTGTTGAAATCATGCGCGACGCCGCCGGTCAGCTGTCCGATGGCGTCCACTTTCTGCGCCTCGAACAACTGCGCCAGCGCCTGCTCGCGCTCGCGCGTGCGGGCGTCGATGCGCGTCTCGAGATCCTGATTGAGCCGCTTCAGCTCCGCGCTCGATTGTTCGAGCGCCGCCGTACGCTCGGCGACGCGCTCCTCGAGTTCTTCATTGAGGCGTTCAAGCTGGCGCGTCTTGCGGTGCAGTTCGGCGAACACCTTGACTTGGGCGCGCAACACTTCGGGAACCACAGGAACCTGCACATAGTCGACGGCGCCGGCCTCATAGCCGCGCAGCCGGTCGGGATCGGTGATCTGGATCGCCGACACGAAAATGATCGCGACCGTCTCGAACCGCGGATGTTCGCGGATCATCCCCGCAAGCTCGTAGCCGTCGAGCTCCGGCATGCAGACGTCGATCAATATAACCGCGACCTCGGTCTTGAGAAGATGCGCGAAGGCCTCGCGCGCCGAGGCCGCCTTGATGAGATTTTCCTGAAGCTCGTCGAGAATCGCTTCATAGCTCAGCAGTTTGCCGGGCTGATCGTCGACGAGCAGGATGTTGACTTTATCGTTCGCGGCCATTGCCTGTTCCTACCGGTGCAGCCACATGCGCAGGACGGCGAGCAATTGTTCGCGGTCGACCGGCTTTGCGAGATAATCCGACGCGCCGGCGTCGATGCATTTTTCGCGGTCTCCCTTCATCGCTCTTGCGGTGAGGGCGACAATCGGCAGGCGCCGGAACGCCGGCTCCGTGCGCACCCGCTGCATCGTCTCATAGCCATCCATGTCGGGCATCATCACATCCATCAAGACGATTTCGATCTCGGGGCGCGCGCGTAGCGATTCGATCGCCTCGCCTCCATTGGAGGCGGTCAGAACGCTCATGCCGCGCCGCTCCAGGACGCCGCTTAGCGCGAAAATATTGCGCGCGTCATCATCGACGAGAAGAACGGTCCGGCCAACGAGATCGTCATTCGAATCATACAGGCGCTCGATCAGCGCCCGCTTGTCGGCGGAAAGCTCAGGCACGGAGCGATGCAGCGCAAGCGCCGTCTCGTCAAGCAGCCGTTCCGGCGACAGCGCCTTCTTCAGAACGAGCGACCGGGAGAGCGCGTCGATTCGTCCCTCCTCGTCGGGCGACAGACCCTCTTCCGCGAACAAAACGATCGGGGTGCGGCAGAGCGCGTCGTCATCGCGCATTTGCGCGATGAGATCGAAGCCGGGCTCGCGCGCGGACTTAAAGTCCTGCGCAACGGCGTCGATCGCGCGTTCGCGCAGCGCGGCAAGCGCGTCGGCGGCGGTCGCCGCGGCGATGATCTCGACGTCATCGCCTCCGAGGAGCTCGTCCCATTGAGCCTTCCCGGGTTCGCTCGTCGTCAGCAGCAGCGTTTTCTGCTGCCTTGCCGCAAAAGTCTTGAGCCGCATCAGCGCGGCCTTCAGATCGCCAGGCCGAACCGGGGCTTCCAGAAAATCGAAAGCGCCGCGCGACAGAGCATAGTGTCGATCCTCTATAGCGCCCGTCGCCGCAACCGGAATGTGCCGGGTCGCGATCGACTGCTTCAGCTGCGCCAGCACATTCCAGCCCGGCGGATCGGCGAGGCCAAGGTTGAGCAGGATCGCGGCGGGCCTGTAGAGATCCGCCAGCCCCGGCGCGTCCGCCCCGCGCGCGGCGGCGATCGCCTTGAAGCCGATTTCTCGGCCGATCGCGGCGGCGGCGCGGGCGCCGCGTTCATCCGCCTCGACGATCAGGAGCGTCAGATCGCCGGGCTCGATCGCTGCGCGGTCGTCGGTCCAGGCGTCGGCCTGATCGCTCTGTTGCGCGGCGAAGGTGCGCCCCTCGTCATGGGCGGCGCGCGGCGCGACCTCGACATTCGTGTAGGCGAGCGGCAGATAAAGCGTGAAGACGCTGCCTTCGCCCGGGACGCTTCGCAACTGGATCTCGCCGCCGAGCAGCTGCGCGAGGTCGCGGCTGATCGCCAGCCCGAGGCCGGTGCCGCCATATTTGCGGCTCGTGCCCGCGTCCGCCTGCTGAAATGCTTCAAAAATGATCTTCTGCTTTTCGGCCGAGATGCCGATGCCGGTGTCTGCGACTTTGAAAGCGACGACGCCCTTGGCGCGCGCCAACGACAGATTATCCGCGCTCCATCCGGACGCGGCCGGCGCAACTTTCAGGCTGACGCCGCCGGCGGCGGTGAATTTGAAGGCGTTGGACAGGAGATTTTTCAAGATCTGCTGGAGGCGCTTGACGTCGGTGACGATATGGCCGGAAAGCCCCTCGGTCGCCTCGACATCGAAGGAGAGCCCGCGGCTCTCGGCCTCGTGCCGGAACGGGCGCGCGATCATTTGCAAAAGATGCGCGAAGGAAATCTCCTCGGCGTCGATCGAGACGGTGCCGGACTCGATCTTCGACAGATCCAATATGTCGCTGATCAGATTGAGTAGATCGCTGCCCGCCGCATGGATGGTGCGGGCGCATTCGACCTGCCGGTCGGACAGATTGTGTTCGACATTGTCGCTGAGCTGTTGACCGAGAATTAGGATGCTGTTCAAGGGCGTGCGCAGCTCATGGCTCATATTGGCCAGGAATTCCGATTTATATTTTGAGGTCAGAGCAAGCTCGCCGGCCTTTTCTTCAAGGGCGCGACGGGCCTGTTCGATCTGCTGATTCTTGGCCTCCACCTCATTGTTACGCTCCTCGAGCTGTTGCGCCTTGAGCTCGATCTGTTCGTTGGTCTGTTGCAACTCCGTCTGCCGCGCCAGCAGTTCGGTCGCGAGCTGCTGCGATTGTCCGAGCAATCCTTCCGTCTGCATACTGACGGCGATGCTGTTCAAGACGATGCCGATGCTGGCGGTGAGCTGCTCCAGAAAGGAGATCTGCAACTCCGTCAGCGGATTCAGCGAAGCGAGTTCGATGACCGCGCGCGCCTCGCCTTCGAACAGGATCGGCAGCACGATCGCGGTGCGCGGCGCGGCCTTGAACAGGCCGGAGCGGATCGGCAGCACGTTGGGCGGCAAGTCGGAGATGAGGATGCGCCGTCCGTCGCGCGCGCATTGTCCGACGAGCCCCTCGCCGAAAGCGATCCGCCGCGGATGATCGCCATCATCGGCATAGGCCGAAAGCAGCGTCAGCTCGTCGCCCTCGACCTGATAGATGACGCCATTCTGCGCGCCGATCAATTCCGCGAGCTCCGACAAAAGCATGCGCCCGACGGTGACGAGATCGCGCTGGCCCTGCAGCAGATTGGTGAAGCGCGCGAGATTTGTCTTCAGCCAGTCCTGTTCGGCGCCGCGCTCCGTGGTCAGCCGCAGATTGCGGATCATGGTGTTGATGTTGTCTTTGAGTTCGGACACTTCGCCGCGCGCCTCAACCTGAATGGCGCGCGTGAGATCGCCCTTTGTGACGGCGGTCGCGACCTCGGCGATCGCGCGCACCTGCGTGGTCAGATTGGCCGCGAGCAGATTGACGTTGCCGGTCAGATCCTTCCAGGTGCCGGCGGCGCCCGGCACATTGGCCTGTCCGCCGAGCCGGCCCTCGACGCCGACCTCGCGCGCGACGCTCGTCACCTGATCGGCGAAGGTCGCCAGCGTATGCGTCATATTGTTGATCGTCTCGGCGAGCGCAGCGACCTCGCCCTTGGACGCGACGGTCAAATTCTGCTTCAGATCGCCATTGGCGACGGCGGTGACCACCTTGACGATGCCGCGCACCTGCTCGGTCAGATTGGCGGCCATGACGTTGACCGTGTCGGTCAGATCCTTCCACGTTCCGGCGACGCCCGGCACCTTGGCCTGTCCGCCGAGTCGTCCCTCCGTGCCGACCTCGCGCGCGACGCGCGTCACCTCGCCGGCGAAGGCGTTGAGCTGATCGACCATGGTGTTGATTGTGTTCTTCAGCTCCAGAATTTCGCCCTTGACGTCGACAGTGATCTTTCGCGAGAGATTGCCGCGCGCCACAGCTGTGGTCACCTCGGCGATGTTGCGCACTTGCGTCGTCAGATTGGCCGCGAGCAGATTGACGTTGTCGGTCAAATCCTTCCACGTGCCGGCGACGCCGGGCACGACGGCCTGACCGCCGAGGCGCCCGTCGGTGCCGACCTCGCGCGCGACGCGCGACACTTCGCCGGCGAAGGAGCGCAGCTGATCGACCATGGTGTTCAACGTGTCTTTCAACAGCAGGATTTCGCCGCGCACGTCGACGGTGATCTTGCGCGAGAGGTCGCCATTGGCGATCGCGGTGGCGACGCCGGCGATGTTGCGCACCTGATCGGTGAGGTTGCCGGCCATTGAATTGACGTTGTCGGTCAAATCTTTCCACGTGCCGGCGACGCCGGGCACCTGCGCCTGTCCGCCGAGCTTGCCCTCCGTGCCGACCTCGCGCGCGACGCGGGTGACTTCTCCGGCGAAGGCGTTGAGCTGGTCCACCATGGTGTTGACAGTGTTCTTCAGCTCCAGCATCTCGCCTTTGACGTCGACGGTGATTTTCCGCGAAAGATCGCCGCGCGCCACGGCCGTCGTCACCTCGGCAATGTTGCGCACCTGCGCGGTCAGGTTCGACGCCATCGAGTTGACGTTCTCGGTCAGATCCTTCCACGTGCCGGCGACGCCGGGCACCTGCGCCTGTCCGCCGAGCTTGCCCTCCGTGCCGACCTCGCGGGCGACGCGGGTCACCTCGGAGGCGAAACGGCTCAGCTGATCGACAGTCGTATTGATGGTTTCCTTAAGCTCCAGAATCTCGCCCGACACATTGACGGTGATTTTCTTCGACAAATCGCCGCTGGCGATGGCGGCCGAGACGGCGGCGATGTTGCGCACCTGCGAGGTCAGGTTCGAGGCCATCGAATTGACATTGTCGGTGAGGTCTTTCCATGTGCCGGCGACGCCCGGCGCCTGCGCCTGTCCGCCAAGCCGTCCCTCGGTGCCGACCTCGCGCGCGACGCGCGTGACTTCGCCGGCGAAGCCGTTCAGCTGATCCACCATGGTGTTGATGGTTTCTTTTAGCGCCAGGATCTCGCCCGAGACGTCGACGGTGATTTTGCGCGAGAGATCGCCGCGGGCCACCGCCGTCGTCACCTCGGCGATGTTGCGCACCTGCGCCGTGAGATTGCCGCACATGGCGTTGACGGAGTCGGTGAGGTCCTTCCAGGTTCCGGCGACGCCGGGCACGAGCGCCTGTCCGCCGAGCTTGCCTTCGGTGCCGACCTCGCGCGCGACGCGCGTCACCTCCGAGGCGAAGGAGCGCAGCTGGTCGACCATCGTGTTGATGGCTTCTTTCAGCTGCAAAATCTCGCCGCGCACGTCGACCGTGATTTTCTTCGACAGATCGCCATGGGCGACGGCGATCGTGACCTCGGAAATATTGCGCACCTGCGCCGTCAAATTCGACGCCATGGAGTTGACGCTTTCGGTCAAATCCTTCCAGACGCCGGTCACCTCGCGCACTTCGGCCTGGCCGCCGAGCTTGCCGCCGGCGCCGACCTCGCGCGCGACGCGGGTCACCTCGGAAGTGAACACGTCGAGCTGGGCGATCATCGCATTGACGGTGGTGGCGGCGCGCAGAAACTCGCCCTTCAGCGGGCGCCCCTTGAATTCCAGCGGCATCGGCTGGAGCAGGTCGCCCTTGGCGATCGCGGTGATGGTCGAGGTCGCCGCCGTCGTCGGCCAGACCAGATCGTCAATCAGCGCGTTGACGGAGGCTTCCATGTCGCCCCAGGCGCCGCCGGACAGGCCGAAGCGCACGCGGGTTCCCGTCTGGCCCTCGCGTCCGACCGCCTCAAGGACGCGTTCGAGCTGGCCGGCGATGGATTGATTGGCTGCGGCGATCTCGTTGAAGGCCTCGGCGATTTGGCCTTCGACGCCACGGCCGTTGCGCGGCAGGCGCACGGTGAAGTCGCCCCGGCGCAGCGATTCGAGGGCGCCGAGCAGTTGGTCCAGACTAGGGGTGGGATCGGATCTTACCGCCATCGCGTCCACTTGCCGCTCCTTTTGCGAATTCCACGGACGGCCCGGCTTTGGACCTCTGTCGCGCCTTCGCTCTTAACGCGCAACGAACCGCGCCGCTTCAATCGCCAACAAATTGTTTTGATGGATTTTGAGCTTGTCTGACGAATTTCGGCGTATCAAGGCCTTTGAGGCCCTGCCGCGCAAGAGGGCGCACTCCCGCAAGGAGACGGTTGACCCGGGGTCGATCTATCTCGATCATGAATTTTTCTATAATCGAATGAAAGACGCCGCGCAAAAGACGGGCGGATCGGGAGGATCTGGTTTGGTCAGTAATTCGGCGGAGCTTTCGCTTGAGGCGCGCAATGAGCGTCAGGCCGGGATCAGGGCGCGGTTTTGCGAGCTGAAGGACTTCCTCGAGGCGGGATTGATCGGCGGCGAAACGCTTGTCGAACGCTTATTGATCGGGCTCCTGGCCGACGGCCATCTGTTGATCGAGGGCGCCCCCGGCCTCGCCAAGACGCGGGCGGTCAAGCTTCTGGCGGAAGGCCTGTCGGTGCCGCTCGCGCGCATCCAATGCACGCCCGATCTGATGCCGGCCGATCTCACCGGCACCGCCGTCTGGCGCCAGGATCGCGGCGTCTTCGAATTCGTCGCCGGGCCGATCTTCCATTCCCTCATCCTTGTCGATGAGATCAACCGCGCTCCGCCCAAGGTTCAGTCTGCCTTGCTTGAAGCGATGGCCGAGCGGCAGGTGACGGCGGCGGGCGTGACGCGTCCATTGCCAGACCCGTTCATGGTGGTCGCGACGCAAAATCCGATCGAGCATGAAGGCACTTTTCCGCTGCCCGAAGCGCAGCTCGACCGCTTCATGATCCATGCCGAGGTCAAGCTGCCGGATGCGGCGACCGAGCGCAAAATTCTCGATCTCGTCGAGCATGAGGCGACCGAGGGCACGCCGACGGCCGCCCATCACCTTGGCGCCGCCGAGATCGCCGCGGCGCGGGCGGCGGCGACGGGCGTCTATCTGTCGCCGGCCGTGAAGGATTACATCGTGCGTCTCGTGACGGCGCTGCGCAGCGAGGAAGTCGCGCCGCGGATCAGGCGCAAGGTTGAGCATCCGCCGTCCCCGCGCGGCACCATTGCGCTCGCCAAAGGCGCCAAGGCGCGGGCCTTTCTCGCCGGGCGCGATCATGTGACGCCGCAGGACGTCGCCGAACTCGCGGTCGATACGCTGGCGCATCGCACGATCCTCACCTGGCGCGCGCTCGCCGACGGCGACACGACGCGTAGCGTAATTCTGGAGCTTCTCGACGAGATCACGCCGGTCTGAATCCGCACATGAGCCTGTTCGCGCGCTTGCAATCGCAATTCTCACGCAAAAATGATGCGCCAGCCTTTGCTGGCCGCGAGTCTGGCGAGAGCATTCCCGGCGTCGATCTCGACGTCGATGACCTCTTGCGCATCCGTCATCTCGCCGAGCGCATGGATCTGCCGAAATCTGCGCCGCGCTCGACCTTGCCCGGCAATGTGGCGCATCGCCGGCGCGGCCGCGGCCTTGAGGTGCATGACATCCGGAGCTGGTCGGATGGCGACGACGTCCGCCATCTCGACCGCAATGTGATGGCGCGCACGGGAATTCCGCATGTGCGAACCTTTCGCGAAGAACGCGAACGCGCCGTTCTTCTCGTCGCGGACTTCCGGCCCTCCATGCTGTTTGGCACGCGGCGCGCGCTGCGCTCCGTCGCGGCGGCGGAGGCGCTGACCCTCCTCGGCTGGCGCGCCGCCCGCGACGGGCGCGTCGGCCTGATGGTCATTCAGCATGACGGCGGTCATCTGATCCGCTACGGCCGCGGCGCGCGGGCGATGATCGCCATGGTCTCCGAGCTCGCGCGGGCGCATCGCAACGCGCTGGCGAGCCGCTCAAGGCTCGATCCGCCGCTGACCGAGAGCCTTGAGGAAGCCGACCGGCTCGCCGGCAAGAACGCCGCAATCGTCGTCGCCACTGCGCTGGACGAGCCGGGACCGCAGTTCGACGAGATCGTGGCGCGGATCGCGCTACGGCGCGATCTTTCCTTCGCGCTCATCGCCGACCGGTTCGAGACCGCGCCGCCGCAAGGCTCCTATCCTTATGCAACAATGGCCGGCGCTGCGGGTTGGCTGAGCATCGGCGCGAATGAGCCGCAAAAGCCGGACGAGCGCGTCGCCCGGCTGCAGCGGCTTGGCGCGCGCGCCTTGAGCCTCGATTCCCGCCTCGATGTCGAGGCGATGGCGCCGCTGCTGGAGCGTCTCGATGGCTGACCCAGTGGAGGCGCTGGCCGGGCTGCGCCCGATCCATCTGCCGGCTGATTCGGGCGAGGTCGCGCTGATCGCGGCCGCCGCACTCGCCGGCGTCTGTCTCGCTCTCGCCGCAACGGCGTTGATCCGCCTCCTTGCCGGCCGTCGAGGCGCCGAGCGGCGCGCCGCGCTGGACGAACTCGCTCTGTCTCGCGGCCTTCCGCCGGATGAACGGCTGGCGGCGCAGGCCAGGCTCCTGCGTCGTCTCATGCGGACGATCGACGGCGAGGCGCCCCGCGGCCTGAACGGAGCGGCGTGGCTCGCCCGGCTCGACCGGATATTGGGCACGACCTTCTTCACCGCAGGAGCCGGCCAGGCGTTCGGCGAGCCGCTCTATCGCCGTTCGCAAGCCGCGACGGCCGAGACGCTGGATTTGGAGCTTTCGCGGCTCATCGCCAAGCTCCCGGCCAAGCTGCCGTCCAAGCTCCCGGTAAGGATTTCGCATTGAGCCTGAACGGATTTGATCTTGCCGCGCCGCTTGTTTTGGCGCTGCTGCCCCTGCCTCTCCTTGCGCTCAAATGGCGCCGCGACCGCGCCGCGACCGCCGGCGGCCTGACCATTCCGCGCGCCATCGCCGAGCGCCTCAAGGCGGGCGGGCGCGCCGCCGCGCGGCCGAGCGGCTCAAGGCTTGGCGTATTGCTCGCCTGGATCGCCTGGATTTTGCTCGTCGTCGCGCTGGCCGGACCCCGCACGATCGCCGCGAGCCCAGCGCAGCCCGCCTCCGGCCGCGACATTGTCTTTGCGCTCGATCTTTCCGGCAGCATGGCGGCCGAGGATTTCGTGCTCGACGGCCACGCCGCGAGCCGGATCGACGCCTTGAAGCGGGTCGGCGCCGCTTTGATCAAGCGCCGGACCGGCGATCGAATCGGCCTCGTGATTTTCGCTGAGCGCGCCTATGCCGCCGCGCCCCTGAGCTTTGACGTCGACGCGGTCAGCCGCACGCTCGCCGAGATTCCCTTGGGCCTTGTCGGCCATTCCACCGCCATCGGCGAAGGACTTGGCCTTGCGCTGAAGCGATTGACGGAATCGAAGGCGCCCTCGCGCGTCATCGTCCTGCTGTCGGATGGGGCCAATGACGCCGGCACCACAGACCCGACCGGCGTCGCCGAACTCGCCAATAATCTTGGCGTGAAAATCTATACAATTGGGCTTGGCGTGGTCGACACCCAGACTTTTAACGGCCTTGGCGATCCGGTCGATTTCCTCGCCTTGCAAAGGCTCGCCGAAATCGGCGGCGGCGAGGCTTTCCGGGTGCGCACGACCGAAGATCTGGCCTACGCCTCGGCGGCGATAGAGCGCCTCGTCGCCGGCGAGGCGGCGGCGAGCGTCTCGGTGCAGCAGCGCGAGCTCTGGCCCTATGCCGCCGGCCTTTCCTTTCTGGCTTGCGCCGGCCTCGGCTTTCTGCGCAGGCCGCAGCTATGATCGCTTTCGGCTCTTTCGCGCTGCTGCGGCCGTGGTGGCTGCTCGCCTTACCTCTCGCGGCGATGGCTTTTTACGCGATCAAGACGCGCGGCGGCGGGCTTGGCCAATGGGAGCGGGCCGTGGATCCGCCGCTTCTTTCCGCCATGGCGCGACGGGGGCTGCTTGCGCCCGGCGGCAAGTCCGATCTTGCTCCCGCTCTGTGGGCGCTCGTCGTTCTGGCGCTCGCGCTCAGCGGGCCGGCACTAAAACGCCGCGACGCCGACAGGTTCCGCAATCTCGACGCCAATCTGATCCTCGTCGATCTCTCGAGCGAGGCGACCGATCGCGCACAGCTGCGGCAGGCGACGACGGCGGCCCATCTTGCGCTGGAGGCCGGCGCCGCGCGACAGACCGGACTGATCGTCTATGCGGGCGACGCCTATCTCGCCGCGCCCATGACCGACGATTCCGCCGCGACCGGCTCGCTGATCTTCGCGCTTGACGGCGAGACCGTGCCCGATCCCGGCGTGCGGCCGGACCGCGCTCTGGCGCTGGCGCGCCGGCTCGCGGCGAACGCCAAGATCGTCGCCGGCGATGTGACGGTGATCTCCTCCGGCGCCGGCGTCAACGAGGCCGCCTTGAGCGAGGCGCGGGCGCTCGCCGCCGCCGGGCTCAAGGTGCATACGCTGTTTGCCTCGCAGGACAGCCGCGGCGAAAGCGGGCAAGGCGCGGGCCGCGCGGCGCTGGCGAAACTGGCCGCCGCGGGCGCCGGCGTCGCCGCCGACGCCGGGGGGCCGTCTCCGGTCACCGCCGCCATTGCCGGCCGCGCCATCCGCCGGCTCGGCGGCTCCAGCGTCGCCTCGCTCTACTGGCGCGACTATGGGCGCTATTTGGCTTTCGCCGCCTGCCTTCCTCTTCTCCTCGCGTTCCGCAGGATCGCGCGATGAGAAAGCTCATTCTCGCTCTGCTGATCGGGGCGCCTCTCGCTGGGCTCTATGTCTGGGGCCGGCCCGCTGCCGGACATCTCCTGTTCTCGCTCGGCTTTCCCTCCGCCGCGGCGGAATTCTTTCAAAATCCCGGCTGGAAAGGGGCGGCGCTGTATTCCGCCGGGCGCTGGAGCGAGGCGGCGCAGGCTTTCGGCGAGGCGCCCGAGAACGCCTATAATCGCGGCAACGCTTTCGCGCGCGAGGGCAATTACAAAGAGGCGGTCAAGGCCTATGAGGCGGCGATCTCCTTTGACCCGGATGACGAGGACGCGGCCGCCAACAGGGAGTTGATCGCCTCCCTGCTTTCGGCTGCGGGCGCGGACGGCGGCAAGAAGGAAGGCGGCGTCGCCAACGCCGACGCGACGCGGCAGATTCACACGCCGCGGGCGACGCCGGAATTGAGCGAGGCGACGAGTTCGGGCAGCGGCCTTGTCGGCACGGTTCAATCGAAATCGACCGGGCCGGACGGCGCCGGCTCTGCGCCGAAATCCGGCGTCGGCGATCCCGGCGCCGCGCGCGAGGGCGCCGGAAAGGCGACCGGCTCAGCCGGCAACGCCGAGGGGGAGGGCCGCGCCGGCGGCGTGCTGGTCGACATCACCAAACTGATGGCCGCGCGGGATCTCCGCTCCCGCCGCCGCCTCGAATCCCACGCCGTGCTGCCGACGCGCGACTGGCTCGACGCTTTGCCGGACGATCCCGGATCGTTCCTGAAACTGCATATTCTGTCGGAACAGGCGCGGCGCAAGGCTGGCGCGCCGGAGGCGAATGAGGATGATTGACGCGCAGATTTTTCGCCGGCGCAGGCTTGCAGCGGCGGTCGCAGCGATGTTCTGCACGCTGATTGTCACTATTCCCTACGCCAAAGCCGAACCGCTCAATCGGACCGAGGCCGTCATCGACGGGCCGAAGGAGGCGCCCTATGTCGGCGAAATGCTGCTGCTGCGTCTGCGCTCCTTTATCGGCGCGCCCGTCGCCGCCCATGAAATCTCGCAGCCGGACCTCATCAATTTCGACTGGCAACAGTTTGGCCGCGATTCGCCGGTCTCGACGACGATCAATGGCGTGACTGTGGCCGGCATTGAGCGGGTGATCGCGATCTATCCGCGCAGCGCCGGGCGGCTCACGATCGAGCCCTTCACGCGCAAGGTCGAACTCATCGCCCCGGACAACAGCCGCACCGAGACCGCCTTTACGTCCGCCCCGGTGACGCTCGACGTGCGCGCGCATGACGGCCTCGGCAAGCCGGGCGACTGGTGGTTGCCGGCGAAATCCGTCACCATCGCCGATCATTGGGATCCGCGCCCCGACCGGCTCGGCCTCAATGAGACGTCGCGGCGCACGATCACGATCGAGGCCTTAGGCCTGACCGCCGACCGCCTGCCGCCGCCGCCGAACATGCGCGCGCCGGGCGTGATCGTTTTCGCCGCTCCCGCCGAGCGCGCGACGATCACGACCGACGCCGGCCCCGTCGCGCGGGCGGTCTATCGCTACGACGTCCGTCCGATCTCAAGCGATCCCGCAAAAATGCCGGCCGTTCATATCCCCTGGTTCGATGTCGGCGAACGCAAGATGCGCGACGCCGCGATCCCGGCGCAGACCGTCGCCTTCATCGATCCGACCGCGCCGATGCGGGCCGCGGCGCCGGAAAAGGGCTCGATGTTGTCGTCCTGGCCGATCGCCGTGGGCGCGGCGAGCTTTGTCTGGACGGCCGCCCTCGCCTTTTTCATCCTCACGTCTCCCTCCTGGCGCGAATTTCTGTCGTCGCGATTTGGGCCGGCAGGGCGGCTGATGCGCGACATGCGCCGCGCCGCGCGCGCCGGCGATTTTTCGGCGTTCCGCGCGGCCACTCTGGCTTTGGCGCGCCTCGACGGCGCGCGCTGGCGCCGCGCCGCGTCCGCGCCGGAGATCGCGGACGCGATTGCGGCGATCGACGCGCGCCTTTTCGGGCGGGAAAGCGTTGCGGCCGCGCCGGATTTGTCGCGCCTCGCAAAGCAGATCGGCGTCGCCTGGCGGCAGGCGGCGATCCCGACGCCGCGCCAAACTGCGCTCGCGCCGTTGGACGGTTAGCTCCGCCAAAGGCAAAAAAGAGCGGCGAAAATCCGCCGCTCTTTTTTGTTGGTCTAATGAAAATTATTCGGCCGCGAGCAGCACGCCATGTTCGGCGAGCGCCGCGCGCACGCCCGCGCCATAGGCCCTGTCCGCCTTGTCGAAATGAGAGAGCTGGCGGTCGATGATGAACAGCGGCACCCCCGTCATCGCCTCGGCGATATTGTGGAACAGCTGCTGCTTTTGCGACTCCGACATCAGCCGGAACAGATTGCCGGGCTGCGTATAATCATCATTGCCGTCGCGATGATTGTAGCGGGCGGCGTCGCCGGCGATCGGCAGCGGCGGCTCTTCCGGCTGATTGGTCTGCGCCGGTCCGTTGAAGGAGTTCGGCTCATAATAGGCGTCCGGATTGCTCGACCAGTCAGGGCGCATCGGGCCGTCGAGATGATAGGTGTTGACGGCGTTCTTGGGCCGATTGACGGGCAGCGATTCATAATGCGTGCCGACGCGGTAGCGATGCGCGTCGGCATAGGAGAAGATCCGCGCCTGCAGCATCTTGTCGGGCGAGAAGCTGATGCCCGGCACGACATTGGATGGCGAAAAGGAGGATTGCTCGATCTCTGCGAAATAATTTTCCGGGTTGCGGTTGAGCTCCAGAACGCCGACCTCGATCAGCGGGAACTCGGCGTGCGGCCACACTTTGGTGAGGTCGAACGGATTGAACCAAGTCTTGCCGGCCTGCTCTTCCGTCATGACCTGGATGAAGAAGCGCCACTTCGGATAGTCGCGGCGCTCGATCGCGTCGTAAAGATCGCGCTGCGCGCTCTCGCGGTCCGTGGCGACAACGGCCTCGGCTTCGCGATTGGTCCAGTTCTTGATGCCCTGCATGCATTTGAAGTGGAATTTCACCCAATGGCGCTGGTTCTGCGCATTGATGAAGGAGAATGTGTGCGAGCCGAAACCATGGATGTGGCGCATGCCCTGCGGCAGACCGCGATCCGACATCAAGATCGTCACCTGATGCAGGCTTTCGGGGCTAAGCGACCAGAAATCCCACATCGCCGTCGGCGAACGCAGATTTGTCTTCGGGTGACGCTTCTGAGTATGGATGAAATCCGGGAATTTCAGCGGGTCGCGAACGAAGAACACCGGCGTGTTATTGCCGACGAGATCCCAATTGCCTTCCTCGGTGTAGAATTTCAGCGCGAAGCCGCGCACGTCGCGTTCGGCGTCGGCGGCGCCGCGCTCGCCGGCCACGGTCGAAAAGCGCGCCAGCGCCTCTGTCTTCTTGCCGATTTCCGAAAACAGCTTGGCGCTGGTGTAGCGTGTGATGTCATGGGTGACGGTCAGCGCGCCGAAGGCGCCGACGCCTTTGGCGTGGACCGTGCGCTCCGGAATACGTTCGCGATTTTGATGCGCAAGCTTCTCAAGCAGCTTATAATCTTCCATCAGCACCGGCCCGCGCGGGCCGGCGGTGATCGAGTTCTGATTGTCGGAGACCGGCGCGCCGCCGGTCGTCGTCATGATCTTGTTGGTCACAGGCGTATCTCCTGATGGCTATGTGGCGGCGAAGGTACCGAGCGCGGCTGCTGCCGTCGAAACGACAGTTTCGATGGTTGTGATCGCCTGCGGCGATGACCTGGCGGAATGTCTTGGCTCTGGGGAGGATCAGGCGTCGCGCGATCGTCACCGGGTTGAGCGAACAAGCGGAGCCTTGACGGCGGGTTTCTGCGTCAAGCTCGCGGCTGGGGGATCTGGTGCGGCCCTTGGACGCATAGTCGCTGCTTGGTAGGGTTCCGGCAAGCCGGTTAGACAGGTGCGGAATGGCCAAGAGTGCCGCCGGGGATAGTCACTTGCATTTTGCAAGCAAGTTTGCGATTTGAAGGGCGGCAAGATTGCGTCCTTGCGGACGCCGGATCGTGCGCCGGCGATTGCGGGCGGCAAGGCTCACGCCGCCCGAACAAGGCTCATGGAGTTGAATTTGATGACACCAATTGCTCCGGCCAGGCCGCTCGCGCGGCTGATGCTCGTCATCGGCATAACTCTTGGCGCCTTTGGCGCGCAGGCGGCGGAGGGACCGCCGCCGCCTGAAGTCACCGTCGCAAATCCGTTGGCGAAGCTGGTGCCGCGCTGGGACGAATATACCGGACGGTTCGAACCGCTGCAGCAGGTCGAGGTGCGTCCGCGCGTGTCGGGGGCGGTCGACACCATCAATTTCGTCGACGGCCAGATCGTCAATACTGGCGATCTTCTGTTCGTGATCGATCCGCGCCCCTACCAGATCGCCGTCGACAGCGCCAAAGCCGATGTCGCCAAGGCGAAGGCTCAGGTCGAGGTCGCCGCCAATGACGTCGTCCGAGCGCAGCAGCTCGTCGAAAGCCGCGCGATCACCTCGCGCGACGTCGACCAGCGCAAATCCGCGCTCGACATCGCCAGGGCGCAGCAGCTCAGCGCCGAGGCCGCGCTGCGTAACGCCCAGCTCAATCTGGAATGGACGCAGGTGCGCGCGCCGATCCCGGGACGCGTCTCGGACCATAAGGTCGACGTCGGCAATCTGGTGCAGGGCGGCCAGACCGGGGCGACGACGCTGCTCACCACCATCGTCACGCTCGATCCGATCCATTTCGTGTTCGACGCCTCGGAGGCCGATTATATTCGCTATGCCCGTCTCGCCACGGCCAAGGAGCGGCCGTCCTCGCGCGAATTCAAGAACCCGGTCATGGTGCGCCTCGCCGACGAAACCGACTGGACCCACAGCCACGCCGGCGTCATGGATTTCGTCGACAATCAGCTGAATTCGCGCGCCGGCACCATCCGCGGCCGCGCCGTGTTCGAGAACAAGGATCTGTTTCTCCTGCCCGGCACCTTCGGCCGCCTGCGTCTTTTCGGCGGCAACATCAATGCGCTGCTCATTCCCGACGCGACCATCGTCTCGGACCAGGCGAGCAAGATCGTCATGACGGTCGGCCCCGACAACAAGGTGGTCCCCAAGGCGGTGACGCTCGGCGCCATGCATGAAGGGCTTCGCGTCGTGCTCGCCGGCCTCAAGCCTGACGATCGCGTCATCATCGCCGGCATCGCCAACCCATTCGTGCGTCCAGGCGCGGTGGTCGTCCCCAAGACCGGCGAGATCGCCTTTCCTGTCGCCTCGAATTGACGCGCTCAAGGCGCTGAGGAACGCATAACGTGATCAGCGGGCTTTCAACGGTCCGCTTGCAACGATGAAACACCGAGCGCCGCCGCGGGTCAGGACAGCCCGCGCCGGCGCTGCCGCGTCACCGGTTAAGGACGAGCATGCGTTTTTCTCATTTCTTCATCGACCGTCCGATCTTCGCCGCGGTTTTGTCGATCATTCTAACGATCGCCGGCGCCATCGCGCAAAGATCGCTGCCCGTCTCCGAATATCCGGAGATTGCGCCGCCGACGGTCAACATCACGACGACCTATCCGGGCGCCTCCGCCGAAGTCATCGCGGCGACCGTCGCGACGCCGATCGAGCAGCAGGTCAACGGCGTCGACGACATGCTCTACATCACCTCGCAGTCGACCGGCGACGGGCGGCTCTCGATCGACGTGACGTTCAAGCCCGGCACGAATGTCGATCAGGCGCAGGTGCTGGTGCAAAATCGCGTCGCCATTGCGACGCCGCGTCTGCCCGAGCCGGTGATCCGGCAGGGCGTCACCGTGCAGAAGGCCTCGCCCGACCTCATGATGGTCGTGCATCTGATCTCGCCCGACGGATCGCGCAGCCAGCAATATATCTCCAATTATGCGACGCTCTATCTCAAGGATTCGCTGGCGCGCGTTGACGGCGTCGGCCGCGTCGATATTTTCGGCGCGCGCGACTACGCCATGCGCATCTGGCTCGATCCGGCGAAAGTCGCCGCGCGCAGCCTGACCGTCGAGGAAGTCGTCGCCGCCTTGCAGGCCGCCAATCTTCAGGTCGCGGCGGGCGCCATCAACCAGCCGCCGGTCTCCTCGCCATCCGCCTTCCAGCTGTCGGTGCAGACGCTGGGACGCCTGACCGATCCGGCCCAGTTCGAGGACATCGTCATCAGGTCCGACGCCGACGGCTATGTCCGCGTGCGCGACATCGGCCGCGTCGAGCTTGGCGCGCAGGATTATACCGTCAACGCCTATCTCGACCGCGACGTCGCGACGGCGATGGTGATGTTCCAGCGGCCCGGCTCGAACGCGCTGGCGACCGCGGCTGCGGTGCTCGCCGCTATGGAGACGGCGAAGAAGGATTTTCCGCCCGGCATCGATTATACCGTCGTCTATAATCCGACCGAGTTCATTCAGCAGTCCGTCGACGAGGTCGTGCACACGCTTTATGAGGCGATCGGCCTCGTCGTGCTCGTCGTCATCGTCTTCCTGCAGACCTGGCGCGCGGCGATTATTCCCGTCATCGCCATCCCGGTGTCGCTGATCGGCTGCTTCCTGTTCATGAGCGGCGTCGGCCTCACCTTCAACACGCTATCCCTGTTCGGCCTCGTGCTGGCGATCGGCATCGTCGTCGACGACGCGATCGTCGTCGTGGAAAATGTCGAACGCTATCTCGAACATGGCGCTGCGCCGAAAGACGCCGCGCATAAGACGATGGACGAGGTGGGCGGCGCGCTGCTCGCGATCGCCCTCGTGCTTTGCGCGGTGTTCATCCCGACCGCCTTCATCACCGGTCTGCAAGGCGCCTTCTACAAGCAGTTCGCCATCACCATCGCCAGCGCAACGGTCATCTCGGCCTTTGTGTCGCTGACCCTGTCTCCGGCGCTCGCCGCCATTCTGCTCAAACAGCGCGACCAGAACCCGAAAAAATCCGGATTTCTCTATCGTCTCGCAACGCCGCTTCGCTGGTTCTTCGCCGGCTTCAACTGGGTCTTTGAAAAGCTTAGCGCCGGCTATGGGGCGCTGACGGCGCGCTTGATCCGGATCAGCGTCGTCGTCCTGATCGTCTATGCGGGGCTCATCTATTTCGCCTTCGATATTCTGAACAAGACGCCGACAGGGCTCATTCCGCAGCTCGATCGCGGCTATCTTATCGCCGCCTTCCAGCTTCCGCCCGGCTCCTCGCTCGACCGCACCGACAAGGTGCTGCGGCAGGCGACCGACATTATCTTGCAGCGCCCCGGCGTCGAACATGCGGTGGTTTTCGCCGGCTTCGATGGCGCGACTTTCACCAACGCCACCAACACCGGCGTCATCTTCGTCGCGCTGAAGCCATTCAAAGACCGCGTCCCGGCGGGGCTGACGGCCCCCAAAATTCTGGCCGACGTGCGCCAGCATATTGCGGTTCTGACCGACGCCTTCGCCTTCGTGCTGGAGCCGCCTTCGGTTCCGGGCATCGGCACCGGCGGCGGCCTCAAGGGTTATGTGCAGGACCGATCGGGCCGCGGCCTGCCCGCGCTGGAAGGCGCGACCTGGGGCCTCGTCGGGGCGATCCACCAAAATCCGGGGTTCGTCCAGGCCTTCACTTTGTTCAACACCAAGACGCCGCAGATCTACGCCGATATCGATCGCACCAAGGCTGAGCTACTTGGCGTGCCGATCTCGCGCGTGTTCGACACGCTCTCCGTCTATATGGGCTCCGCCTATATCAATGATTTCAATATTCTCGGGCGCACCTACCAGGTCACGGCGCAGGCCGACAATCCCTATCGGCTGACGACGCGCGACGTCGCCAACCTCAAGACGCGCAACGCCAATGGCGATATGGTGCCGATTGGTTCGGTCGCCTCGCTGAACGACACGACCGGGCCGTTCCGCGTCACGCGCTATAACCTCTATCCCGCGGCCGAGGTGCAGGTCGCTCTGGCGCGCGGATTCTCGTCGGGGCAGGGCATCGCCGCGATCGAGGCGCTCGCCAAACAAACCCTGCCGCAGGGCTTTGGCTTCGAATGGACCGAAATCGCGCTGCAGGAAAAGCTCGCGGGCAATACGGCGATCCTCGCCTTTGGCCTTGCCGTCGTCTTCGTCTTCCTGCTGCTCGCCGCGCTCTATGAAAGCTGGGCGTTGCCCTTCGCGGTCATTCTGATCGTGCCGATGTGTATTCTGGCGGCGATGATCGGCGTCACCTGGCGCGACTTCGACCGCAACATTCTGGTCGACATCGGCCTTGTGGTGCTGGTCGGCCTTGCCGCCAAAAACGCGATTTTGATCGTCGAATTCGCCAAGCAGGCGGAGGAGGAGGGGCACACCCGCTTCGAGGCCGCGGTGTCGGCGGCGCGGACAAGATTGCGGCCGATCCTGATGACCTCCTTCGCCTTCATCTTCGGCGTTCTGCCGCTCGCCCGGGCGGAGGGCGCCGGCGCCGAAATGCGCCAGTCGCTCGGCACGGCGGTGTTCGCCGGCATGCTCGGCGTGACGATGTTCGGCCTTCTGTTCACCCCGACCTTCTATGTCGTGGTGCGCGGGATCTCGCTGCGGCTCGAGCGTTTGCGCGGCAAGAAGACGCCCCCGCCGCCGGGAGGCGAACATGGCGGCCGCGGCGACGAACACAAGGCGATGGTGGTGAAAGAGCCGGCGGGGAGTTGACAGGCGTCGGGCAAGGCGGGGGCGATCTGCATTGACCCTGTCACAATCCGGAGGTAGCGCTTTCGCAGCCCCGCGGAGACATGGCATGCTGCGTCGATTGTCTTTGAGCCTTCTCTTTGTCGCCTCCGCCATCTCTCTCGCGGCGCGGGCCGAGGACGTAAACGCTCCCATCGTCTTCGTCCAATTCATGGGAACGCCGGGCGAGCCCGACGCCGTGCCAATGCCGCCGGGCGAGGACGATCCGCAGGATTGGGAAGAGGAGGCCGAGGCCTCTGCGCCGTCGCGAACCTGCGTCAAGATGTGCGCGGCCGATGACAGCCCCTGCGATCCAATTTACTTCAAGACCGAAGATGGCCGCTGCGACGGCGTTCATATCCGCTGAAAATGCGGCCCCCTCATCCGGAGAAGCCGTAGAAGCGGCGCCTCGAAGGATGCGTTCAAGGCGTCCCTTCGCCACCCCGCTGCTGCCGAAATTGTGAACCTCGCTGCGGCGAGGGTTAATTGCGCAGGCGCAAAAACTAGCTATCATAATGAAAGCTAACGAAAGCGGCGCCGATGATGCGTCCGCCTTCGCTTGGCTGAGTCGCTCCCCGGCATATGGCCGGGGGCGGCGCGCGTCATCTCGCCCTGCTCATGCGCCGATCGCCAAAGATCGCGATGAACTCCGCGATGCAATCACCGACATCTTGGGAGATGCCCATGGCCTATACAATCAAAGTCAATGGCAAGGAACGAACGGCCGACGTGGATGGCGACACGCCGCTGCTTTGGGTGCTGCGCGATATTTTCGCGCTGACGGGAACAAAATTCGGCTGTGGCGTCTCGCTCTGCGGCGCCTGCACGGTGCATCAGGACGGCAGTCCGATCCGCTCTTGCATCACGACGATCGACAGCATCGGCGCCTCTGCGATCACCACGATCGAGGCGATTGGCGAGACCGAAGCGGGAGCAAAAATCCAAAAGGCCTGGCTGGCGACGGAGACGCCGCAATGCGGCTACTGCCAGTCTGGCCAGATCATGTCGGCGACGGCGCTGCTCGCCGGCAATCCACATCCCTCCGACTCCGATATCGACGACGCGATGACGGGCAATATCTGCCGCTGCGGCACCTATGGCCGCATCCGCGAGGCTATCAAGCTCGCCGCCAATGACGCCGGCGCCGTCAAGCAGGGAGGCTGAACCATGTTCCTCGACATCGAATCATCAGGCGCGTCGTCCGCCTCCCCTGCGGCGCCGTCGCGGCGCCAGTTCATCAAGGTCAGCGCCGCCGCCGGCGGCGGCCTGCTGCTCGGCTTCCATTTGCCGGGCGCCGCGCTGGCCGATGCGGCAAAGACGGGCGCCTTCGCCGGTTTCGCCCCAAACGCCTTCGTCCGCATCGGTCGCGACGGCAAAGTCGGGATCATTGTCGCGCAGGTGGAAATGGGTCAGGGCACCTTCACCTCCATGCCGATGCTGGTCGCCGAAGAACTTGAGGTCGGGCTCGACCAGATCAGCGTTGAGCAGGCGCCGCCGGACGACAAGCTCTACGCCAATCCGCTGCTCGGCTTTCAGGTGACCGGCGGCTCAACCTCCGTGCGCGCGCTGTGGAAGCCGCTGCTGACCACCGGCGCCGTGGCGCGCACGCTGCTGATCAAGGCGGCCGCCGAAGAATGGAAGGTCGATCCGTCAACTTTGCATGCCGACAAAGGCGAAGTGATCGACAAGGCCTCCGGCCGCAAGCTCGCCTATGGCGCGCTCGCGGACAAGGCCGCGACCTATCCGGTCCCGGACCAGGTTCCGTTGAAGGATCCGAAGGATTTCAAACTCGTCGGCACGCCGGCGAAGCGGGTCGATACCCATCTGAAAATCAATGGCTCGGCCAAATATGGCATCGACGTCATCCTCCCGGGGATGAAATTCGCCGACGTCGCCGCCTGCCCGATTTTTGGCGGCAAATTGAAGAGCGTCAATGACGAGAAAGCAAAGGCCGTCAGGGGCGTGCGCCAGATCGTCAAGCTTGATAACGCCGTCGCCGTCGTCGCCGATCATTATGGCGCAGCCAAGAAAGGCCTCGCCGCGCTCGAGATCGAATGGGACGACGGTCCGAACGCGCAATTCTCGCAGGACGAGCTCATCGCGCAGATGAAGCAGGCCGCGACCGTTGACGGCGCCGTCGGCGAAAAAGCCGGCGATTCGGCCCGTGCGATCGCCGGAGCGGCGCGAAAATTTACCGCCGTTTACGAGCAGCCCTTCCTCGCCCATGCCGCGCTCGAGCCACAGAACTGCACGGTCGACGCGCGCAAGGATGGCTGCGACATCTGGACCGGCACCCAGGTGATCACGCGGGCGCAGGCGGTCAGCGCCAAGGTTCTCGGCCTGCCAATCGAGAAAGTTCAGGTGCATAACCATCTGATCGGCGGCGGCTTCGGCCGCAGACTCGACGTCGACGCGATTGCGCAGGCGGTGGCCATCGCCAAACAGGTCGAAGGCCCGGTCAAGGTGATCTGGTCGCGCGAGGAAGACATCCAGCACGATGTCTACCGGCCCTACTACTATGACGTCCTGTCGGCGGGCCTCGACGACAAAGGCGGCGTCGCAGGATTCAGCCACCGCGTCGTCGGCTCCTCGATCCTGGCGCGCTGGGCCCCGCCCTTGTTCAAGAACGGGCTCGATTCCGACGCCGTCGAAGGCGCCTCTGGTCCCTACAGCTTCGACAATCTGCTCGTCGACTATGTCCGGCATGAGCCGCCCGCCGGAATGACGACTGGCTGGTGGCGCGGCGTCGGCTCGACCCACAATTCCTTCATGGTCGAAGGTTTTGTCGACGAGCTTGCGGCGGCGGCGAAGAAAGATCCGGTCGAATTTCGTCGCGCTTTGCTCGGCAAGGCTCCGCGCGCGAAAGCCGTGCTCGATCTTGCGGCGGAAAAGGCGGGTTGGGGTTCTCCGCTGCCGGCGGGCTCCGGCCGCGGCGTCTCAGTGATCTTGGCCTTCGGCAGCTATCTCGCGCAAGTCGCCGAAGTTTCGGTGGCGAGAGATGGCACGGTGCAGGTGACGCGAATCGTCTCGGCATTTGATTGCGGGCGGCAGGTGAACCCGAATACGCTGAAAGCGCAGATCGAGGGCGGCCAGATCTTTGGCATTACGGCCGCGCTCTATGGCGGAATCACCATCAAGGACGGGCGCGTGGAGCAGACCAATTTTGACAGTTACCAGTTGCTCCGAATCAATGAAGCGCCCAAGATGGAGACGTATTTTATTGAAAGTACTGAACCGCCGGGGGGAGCAGGCGAGCCTGGCACCGCCGGGATAGCGCCCGCCGTCGTCAACGCGATTTTTGCCGCGACCGGAAAGCGGCTGCGGAAACTGCCGATAGACGCCAACGCGCTAAAATCGGCCTGACCGGAAATTTGCGTGCCCTTGTCACGCAAAAATGTTCGGCGGCTGGACTTGCGAAAAAGGCGCGATTTGCAGCATGACCTCGAAAGAAGCTGCTGGCTTTAATCCGGGCGTCCTGCGCCCTCACAAGATCGGAGCGTCCGAGCAGCTCGCGCTCTCGGACGCTCCGGCCGCTTTTGTAACTGCCATGCGTCGCAAGAGCTTCGAAGCCATGGAATGCCCGATCGCGCGCAGTCTCGAAAGAGTCGGCGAATGGTGGAGCATGCTGATTCTGCGCGACGCCATCAACGGCGTCACGCGCTTCGACGCCTTCGAGGCGAGCCTCAAGATCGCCCCCAACATGTTGACTCGGCGGCTGCGCACGCTGGTCGAGGATGGGCTGCTCGAACGCCGGCTCTATAAGGAGCGGCCGAAGCGCTATGAATATGTGCTGACCGATCGCGGCCGCGATTTTTTCCCCGTGATTCTCGCTTTGCTGGATTATGGCAATCGCCATTTCGCGCCGGAGGGCGAGGCGCTGCAGATCGTCGATCTCGACACCGGCCGCGCGCTCGATCCCGTTCTCGTCGATCGCGCGACCGGCGAGCCTTTGGCCGGAAAGCGGCTGAAGCTTGCCCCGGGGCCGGCGGCGAGCGCGGCGATGTGCGAGCGCTACGCCGAAAAGCATGAGGCGTCGGCGCCGGCGCCGCGCCGGGTGAAACGCTAAAATCCCAGGCCGCCTCCCGTTTGAAGAAAGTTTTGGCGGGATGTCGATCCCGCCGCCGCTCATTCGTCGTATGATCAGCAAGGCCGGCTCGGCCTTCGCGGATCAGAGGAGGCAGGCGATGCGCGTTATGGTTCTGGTGAAGGCGACGAAAGACAGCGAGGCGGGGATCATGCCCGAAACCGCGCTCCTTGAGGCCATGGGCAAGTTCAATGAAGAGCTCGTCGCCGCCGGCGTGATGCTGGCCGGCGAGGGTCTGAAGCCGTCGGCGAAGGGCAAGCGCGTCGCTTTCGACGGCGCGAGCCGTATCGTCACGGACGGTCCCTTTGCCGAGACGCGCGAGGTGATCGCCGGCTTCTGGCTCTGGCAGGTCAAGGACATCGCCGAGGCAGTCGAATGGGTGAAGCGCTGTCCCAATCCGATGCCTGGCCCGAGCGAGATCGAAATTCGCCCGCTGTTCGAGGCCGCCGACTTCGGCGAAGCGCTAACGCCCAAACTCGCGGAACAGGAAGACCGGCTCCGCGAGAAGCTGGCCGGCCGCTGAGGCGTCGTCCGTCGCCGTGTTCTTTACGGCGCGGCGGAGATCACCGCGCCCACGCCTTATCCGGTGGTGGCGCGGAGGCCTGCCGTCAGAACCTGCGGCATGTCGAGCGTGGAAGGGATTTTCACCATCGACTGCGCCGTGGTTCGCTCCTCGAACATCGGCAGGACCGCGCGCAGCGTCTCAGTGACCTTGAGTCCCATATTCATCGGGAAGGCCGGGTTGGTGCTGTGCCACGCATGCGGCGCGGTATAGTCAGCTTTAATGTCCGGCCGGGAGTTGAGAGCGCCGAACCAATCCCACTCCCCCATCACGTCGATTACATTGTGGAACGGCACAGGCATGCCGATCTTGGCGCTGATCGTGACGATGCGCGAGGTAGCGGCGAGTTCGAGTGCCTTAGCCGGATGCTCCGCAACGATCGCATACAAGGCTTCAGAGAGAACGAGATTTCCTTTGGAGTGACCGATCAGCAGCTTTCCAGCAAAGTGATCATGGGTCAGGAGCGTGATGACGGTTTCCGTATCCTTGCTGGTTCGCGTCCACGCGACGCCGTCGCTCGCTTCCAGCGACTGCTCTGTCTTGGAGAAGCTTTTTGAGGCGGCGTCGAGCGGCTCGAAAATGTGGCGGATGCTGTTGAGGCCGCCGAACCAGAAGAATCCGCCGAGCGCTTCGGTCAGGACGTCGGCAAGGCCGTAACCTGAAACCACGGCGGCGACCGGCTTGCCGAGTGCATCCGCGACATTGCGCGCGAAAGCCGCGGCGCCGAGGGCGGAGCTGCCGACGCCCGCGACCGCCAGCGCGGCGACATCTCCGCCATCCCTGAAAAATTCCTGCGGCGTCAGGAAAAGCTGGATCTTTCCCTGCCCCGATGGCGGGACGGCAAGAACCGCCCCCTCGCGCGCGAGCCAGAACGCGAGATCAGGCGTCTCCTCGGGCGTGACCACGTCTACATCGTAGAACAAGGCGTCGAGAACGGCGTTGCGCCGTTGGATCGCCCCGAGCACGACCGTTCGAAACGGGTTGTCCGCAAATTTCGCGGGAAAAGCGGCGGAGCGATCAAGCTGAATATTGCCGAGCGTCGAGAGCGTGCTCATGCTTAACGTCCTCATCTGGGCGTTGCAGCTGCAGAATGTCCTATTTTCGCACTGTAGGGAAGCCGGCAATTCGGGGCGCCAATACCACTCTCGTCGTAATGGCGAATTCTACACGCTTGGCGAGCAGGCCGCGCTACGCTGTCGTGTCCAGATCCCATTCGAGCGTGGCGTGGCTCCAGCCTTGTTGCGGCGTCTCGCGTCCCCAAAGCCTCTGGCGCCCGAAACCGTGGCGGATCAACAGATTCATGAAGATGCCAGGTCCGCTCGAATAGATCCGCCAGCCGCCTTCGAGGCCGATTTCGCCGCGCTTGAGACGATCCCAATCGGCGCTGGCCGAAGCGCGGTCGGCAAAAGCGGCGTCGCTGCTGGAGAAGAAGGCGTTGCGCTGGCGCGGCAGGGCGCTTTCAAGCCTGTCGCCGATCGAGATGGGATTTACCGCGCCAAGCGCGTCGGAAAGCCCGTCGAGATCCCCGCGGTGGGCCAGCGCCTCGCCGAAGCGTAGATGGGAATGTACATACATGAGCCCGATTTCGCGGCCAAAAAAACTCGCCGATTCGGCGCGGCGAAAAATGCTCTGCGGACCGCCGTGATAGGGAACGGGGCGGTCCATCAGCCGGGCTCCATCGGCAAACAGAAGATGGTCGTTGATAATGCGAACATGGTGTTCCGCCTGATCTGGCGTAAACAGATCGCCGATGATCGAGCGCGTCATCGGCAGCAGCGAATAATGCAGGCCGGTGCGCGCGTCGCGCGGATGCAGCAGCAATTCCGGCCCGGAAGCGCCGGGCTCGAAGACGCCATAGCCGGCCACGATTCCATCGCCGACCAACAAGGCGTTGAAGTCGGCCCGCATAGCGTCCGCGAGTTCGGTGAGCGAGGTCGCTTCGCCGGCGCGCGCGGTTTTTTCAAGGATGGCGGCGTAGCGGCCCAGTTGTTGATAGAGCAGGCTGACCGTCCAGCTCGACGCCATAATGTCGCGCATCGTCGGATCGACGGGTTGTAGCGAATCGTTCCAGTCGCCGTGGCCATAGGAGAGGAGATGCGTTCCCGGCACGAAGCGCGCGCGAATGGCCTCGATCAGTTTCTCGATATGGCGGAGAACGCTGTCCTTGCGCGGGGTGCGCTCGAGATCCTCCCTGCCGCGCCACACGATATGCTCGTCAAGAAATGCGAAATCGCCCGTCGCCTCGATGTAGTCGTTGACGGCTTTCAGCGGCCATATGATTACATCGCCATGGCTGACGCGATCCTGAATGATCGCATAGGGATCGAGCATGAACCATTGCGGCCAATCGCCTGTCTCTGCATATTGCTGGGCGAAGACGAGGCGCAAAATCTCCTTGACTGGCTCGTCGTGACGCAGCGCCAGCAACAGCTCGACAGGACCCTGGCAGACGTCGCGCACGCCCCAGGCCGCGCCGGTATATTGTTCGAGCCCGTGCGGAACGGTAAGGTGGATCATCGCGTCATGCGCAAGCCAGGGGATCAGCGTATCCAGCGCGCGATCGCCCTGGACGCGAGCGCCGCGGGTGATGCGTTTCCAGAATTCTTGCGCGGCCTCCAGAAGTTCTTCGCGCAAAATCCGGCGCGCATATTTTTCGGCGAGGATCTTGGCTTCGGCGCCGCTCGTCATTGAGCCGACGACAGCGAAGGAGAAGGCTGTGACCGGCCTCGTGCGGAGCGCGACGCAGGAACCGTCGGATTGATGAGCATCCTCATATAATAATTCGTCGCCGCCGATCGCCGCGATGTCAGCGGGCTCTGGGCTGACGATATGATAGGCGGCTTGAGGATAGCGCTGGCCCCACAGCCAGTCCGGATCGGGGCGCAGCGTCACGCGCATCGAAACAGGGTCGATTTCGACCCGGCTATGATGATCATATTCGCGCTCGCCTAAAGCGAGATGGCCAAAAACAAGGAAGCGGCAGGGCTCGCCTTCGAAATCGAGCGCAAACGCCATCGCCGAATCTGCGCCGGACACGATCGCAGATACGATGATCGTTCGCGCGCCGATCCTGTAGATCCAGCGGCAGTCATTGAGCCCGATCTCGAAAGCCGATGGCGTCGCGAGCAGGCGCCAACGTCCATCGATCTCGGCGAGCATGCGCAGGCCGCTTCCGCGCGTGACATTATAGGGATCGCGCGAGACCGAAAACAGCTTGTGGAATGAGGTGTTGCCGATTGTCAGCTGCGCCGCGAATACGCCATGCATCCAGGCCGTCGCGCAGAGCGTCGAATCATCTGGCAGCATGGCGGCGCCGGAGCGCATCAGCGCGCCATGGCGGCGCGTCACGATCCGCTCCTTGTCGCGCAACACGACATGCCGATTATGCGGCCCGTCCGGCGTGAAGAAAGACATCAGCCGGCCGTCAATCCACTCCTCCTCGAAGCGGTCTGGGTAGAGGCGCGCGATCTCGTCATCGTCGAGGGCGTCGGCGATCGCAACTGGCGCGGCTTCAACTATGCTGCGCGCCGGGCGCGCCATGAGCGGCGCCTCGGAAAAATCCGGCGCGCGCCAGTCGATCGCATCGATGCGCGCAAGATCCACGTCGCTTGAGGCCTGTGGCTGATCCGGCGCGAACAGCCCAAAAAACGTTCGGGATTCACGCGCGCCCGCGCCGAGCCGCAGCGGCGTCGACTGGATCGCGACGCAGGCCATCTCATGTTGCAGCCGCTGGTTCGGCAGGTCCGTTCCATAAGGAAAACGAAACAAGTCGGAGTCGCGGAAGGCGGGGCCAAACAGCTGCTTGCCGTCCGTCGCAAAGCCGGCGGCGCCGTCAAAACACCCATGCATGGCGAAGGGACAGAACCCGTCCTGCGCGAGATTCTGGCGGCTCATCACAACAGGGCCGAAACGCTCATGCGGGCTGATAAAATGATCGACATATTGCGAGACATAGGCCTCATTGTTCATGAGGAAACCGCGCGGCCCAAGGCCGATGTCCTGGATTAAAATCGCATCCATCGCGCGCGGCTCGCCGCCGCGGTTCTCGACATCGAGGCGCCAGATCCAGGCGCTGGCGCTCGGCTGCAAGAGCAGCGTGACGCGGCGAAAAATTCCATGCGATTGGCTGTCCCAGACAAAGCGGTCGGCGCCTTGCCCAAACATCGCCGCGCCCGGGCCGGTTATCTCGATCGGCTCTTCGCCCTCGATCCGCAGATAGATGCGGGAGATCGCGCCTGCGACGGGCGAGCCGAGCGTCTGATTGACGAGGACCGGCGCGCCGGCGCCTTGATGCTCGATCGCAAACAGCGCGCCATTCGGCAGCGCGGCGACGGACAGGCCGCAAGCGTTCGAAATTCGGCGAAGGCCAAGGTTCTCATCGCGCGGCGTTGTCCAGCGGCGCGCCTCAATGCCGGTCATTTAAATCTCGGTCTTGGCTGTTGCTTGGGGAATCAGGGAGCAGAGGCCGCAGAATGGCGGGGCGAGGCCGCGGCCCGCAACCGAAAAGATGGAACCTTCATCGCAAATCGACGTATGCTGCTTCAAGGCGCAAAGATCCTGCGAAGGGACAGGCGCTCCAAAAGGAGGCGGCGATGCCGGAGCAGGCGACCGTGGCGTCGGAACAGATCGCGGCTTTGCGTGGTCTTGAGCTGTTCCGAGATCTTTCGGATAAAAGCCTGAGCCTGATCGCCGGCCGGCTGCGCGTGCGGGAGCTTGCGCGCGGCGAGCTTCTTCTGAAAGAGGGCGACGACGCCTTCGCTTTCTATCTCGTCCTCTCGGGCCGGTTTGAGGCGCGCGTCGCCGAGCGAGACCAGATCGTCGCCGAGATCGGCCCCGGCCAGCCGATCGGCGAGATCGCCTTTTTCGCGGGCGGTCGCCGGCGCGCGAGCGTTATTGCGCTGCGCCCTTCGACCGTTATCGAGATCGACTATGTCGCCTTCGAGCGCATCAAGGCGCTGGCGCCGGGGGTCGAGCGCACGCTGATCGAATGGCTGGCGAAGCGGCTCGACGCCACGACGCGCAACATGCTGCACCTGCCTAAACTCGCCCCAGCAAGTGGGATCGCCATTGTCAGGGGCGGGAGCGGCGCGGTCCCGCCGCTGTTTTTTGAGCGGCTCGCGGCGGCGCTCTCCGGTTCTGAAAAGGCGCGCATCCTCTCCAGCGTCACGGATCTCGGAGCCGAGCCCGCGCCGCCGGTCGCGATTTTCCTGACCGACGAGACGCTGACCGAATGGACCCGCGCCCGCCTGCGGCTTGCCGACGAACTCGTGGTCGTCGTTGACGGCGACGAGCCGCAGCCGCCAAACGAGATCGAGGCCTTCGCCTTTGAGCTGATTCCGCCCGCGCGGCGCAGGCTCGTGCGCCTTCATCCGCGCCGGCGCGGCGCCGTGACCGGAACGCGGCGATGGCTGGAGGGCCGCGACATGGGCATGATCCACCATGTCTCGCTGGAGGACGGCCAGGATTTCGCCAGTCTCTCGCGCTTTCTAACGGGCCGTGCGACGGGCTTCGTCGCAGGCGGGGGCGGCGCATTCGGCGTGGCTCATATCGGCGTCTACAAGGCGCTGAGCGAGCGCGGGCTGTCATTCGACATGTTCGGCGGCTCCAGCGTCGGCTCAGGGATGGCGGCGGCCTTTGCGCTGCTGCGCGGCACGCAAGAGGTTCTTGCCGGCGTCCGCCATATTTTCATCGAAAGCCGCGCGCTGCGGAAAATGACCATTCCGCGCTATTCGCTGCTGGATCATCGCCCCTTCGACGAGGCGCTGAAGCGCCGTTATGGCGAGACCGATATCGAAGACGTCTGGAAGCCGTTTTTCGCCATCGCCACCGATCTGTCGATGAACCGGATGCAGCTTTTGCGCTCCGGCCCGGTCTGGCGTGCGGTGCGGGCGTCGAGCTCGATTCCGGGCGTGCTGCCGCCAGTCATCACCAAAGAGGGCGCCATGCTGGTCGATGGGGCGATCGCCGACAATGTGCCGCTGGAGCCCATGGCCTCGCTGAAATCGGGCCCCAATGTCGTCGTTTCCCTCGGCCTGCCCCCATCGCCCCCGCTCGATGTGGATTATGACAGGCTTCCCGGCCGGCTGGAGCTGGCGCTTGCCTATCTCAACCCGTTGCGGCGCAATCTGCCGCCCTGTCCGGGGCCGATCAGCGTCATCCAGAAATCGGTGTTCAGCAATGCGCGGCAGGATTGCTTCGCGCGCGGGCGCGAGGACCTAATCCTGTCGCCGCCCGCCTCCGCGGGATCGAGTTTCCTCGACTGGTCGCGATTCGAGGACGTATTTGAAACCTCCTATGAGTGGGCCCGGCGCGAATTGCAGCGGCTGGAGGAGGAGGGTGACCCGGCGCTCGCGGCGCTCGACGGGAGCCGAGAATGACGCCGAAACATTGCAGACTTGCAGACCGACAGGATGCTCCATAATCATGGGTCGAGAGCTTGAGCGCGGCGGGTTCGCCCGCGCGGTCTAATCAAAAACGAAAAGGGACCGGATATGTCAGATCATGTCTATAAGGTGGTTGAACTTGTTGGCTCCTCGCCCGTCTCGACCGACGAGGCGATCAGGAACGCGATCGTCCGCGCCAGCGGCACGCTGCGGAACCTGCGCTGGTTCGAGGTGGTGGAGACGCGGGGCCATATTGAGGACGGCAAGGTGCATCATTTTCAGGTGACGCTGAAGGTCGGCTTCACCCTCGACTGACGCCGCCACTCAGGCCAACGCCGCCTCGATGGCGGCGACGATTTCCGGCGCGTCGGGAACCGTTCGCGATCCGAACGAAGCCTTGAGCGCGCCGTCCCGCCCGATCAGATATTTGTGGAAATTCCATTTCGGCGCGGCGGCCTCGCCAAGTTCGCTGGCGATTGCGCGATAGAGCGGATGCGCCGCCGCGCCCGCCACCTTTTCCTTGGAGGCGAGCGGGAATTCGATGTTGAATTTCAGCGCGCAGAATTGCTTGATATCGGCTTCTGTCCCCGGCTCCTGGCCGCCGAAATCATTTGACGGCACGCCGAGCACGACGAGCCCGCGGTCCTGATATTTGCGGTAAAGTTCTTCCAGCGCCTCATATTGCGGCGTCAGTCCGCAGGCCGACGCCGTGTTGACGAGAAGCACGGCCTTGCCCTTGAAAGTTTCGAGCGGCAAGGCGTCGCCATCGATCGTCCGAAGCGAATAATCATAGGCGTTCATCTCTTCGTCCTTCCCCGATTGGCGCGTGGATCATAAAGGCATTTTCGGCGCGGGCTAGGCAAGAGGCTTCCCGGCCGATGAAAGGGGCGCAGCGCGCCCGCGCGCTCGCGGCGGATCGACGCGCATGCGCTCAAGCTGTATCTTGCAAGAAATAGCTTGAATGCTTCGCTCGCCCGGACGCCGAAAATGCTGGTTCGCCATTTGTCCTATTTTGTCACGCTCGCGCGGGAGCGGCATTTTGCGCGCGCCGCGCAGCTCTGCAACATTGCGCAGCCCACCCTGTCGGCGGCCATTCGCAAGCTGGAGGAGGCGCTCGGCGTCCAACTCGTCATACGAAGCCCGCGTTTCGTCGGCCTCACGGCCGAAGGCGAAAAAGTCCTGATGTGGGGACGCCAGATCGTCACGGACTACAACAGCCTGCGCGACGACATCAGCGGCGCGGGGCGGGCGCTCACGGGTACCCTGCGCCTCGGCGTCATTCCGGCGGCGATGCCGGCGATCTCCTTCGTGACCTCCCGCTTTGCGCGGACCCATCCGGCGGCGACGGTCGATGTGCGGTCGATGACCTCGCGCGAAATCGAGCGCATGCTGCACGCCTTCGAGATCGACGGCGGCGCGACCTATCTCGAAAATGAGCCGCTGGAAAATCTTCGCCAGATGCCGCTCTACCGCGAGCGCTACGTCTTCGTCGCCAGGCGCACGGCTGCTCTCGCCGCGCGCCAAGCAATCAGCTGGAAAGAGGCCGCCAGCAAGCCCTTGTGCCTGCTCAGCGACGACATGCAGAACCGGCGCATCATCGACAAGCTCGCCAAATCGATCGGCGTCACGGTCAGCCCGAAAATCGTGAGCAATTCCTTCCTCGGCGTCTGCTCGCATCTGCGCCACGGCGAATGGGCGAGCATCGTGCCGCATAGTTTCTTTTATGTGTTTGGCGCGGCGCCGGACCTCATCGCGCTCGATCTCGTCGAGCCCGTCCATAGCCAGATGATCGGCCTCGTCCTTCTCGATCGGCAGCCGCCGTCGCCCATGGCCGGCGCCCTGTTGCGATCCGTGCTGAACCTTGACGTCGAGGCCGGGCTGAAGGAGGCGAGGCCGTGACTTGATCGACGACGTCTATCAATTGTTCCATGTATTTCATTGGATTTTATCTTATAATGGCGCGAGCGTCCGTCCGTTCGATGCAGGAGAGGAAAGAACTCTCTGCAGAAAGTCGAATGAGGAAACGTTCCAGGAAAGACGTCAAGACTAAGCTTTCTGGCATAGTTGCGCGATAGACTGGCGTTGCGCTAGATCAGGCTTAGCCGACGCACAAGCGTTTCCTCTTTTTATTTAGAAAAAGGAGGGCTTGAGATGGCGAAGGTGCTTTGCGTTCTCTACGACGATCCGATCACGGGCTACCCGAAAACCTATGCGCGCGACGATCTGCCGAAGATCACCCACTACCCTGGCGGCCAGAGCCTGCCGACGCCGAAAGCGATCGATTTCACTCCGGGCGTGCTGCTGGGCTCGGTATCCGGCGAACTGGGCCTGCGCAAATATCTCGAAGCGAACGGCCATACGCTGGTCGTCACCTCCGACAAGGACGGACCGGATTCGGTCTTCGAGCGCGAACTTGTTGACGCCGACGTGGTCATCTCGCAGCCGTTCTGGCCGGCCTATCTGACGCCGGAGCGCTTCGCCAAGGCGAAGAACCTCAAAATGGCGCTGACCGCCGGCATCGGCTCCGACCATGTCGATCTTCAATCGGCGATCGACCGCAAGATCACGGTTGCGGAAGTCACCTACTGCAATTCGATCAGCGTCGCCGAACATGTGGTGATGATGATCCTGTCGCTCGTGCGCAATTATCTGCCTTCGCATGAATGGGCGAAGAAGGGCGGCTGGAACATCGCCGATTGCGTCGAACACGCCTACGACCTTGAGGCGATGCATGTCGGCACCGTCGCCGCCGGGCGCATCGGTCTCGCCGTGCTGCGCCGTCTCGCACCCTTCGACGTGAAGCTGCACTACAATGATCGCCACCGTCTGCCGGAATCGGTTGAGAAAGAGCTGAATCTCACCTGGCACGCCAACCCTGAGGAGATGTATCCCCATTGTGACGTGGTGACGCTCAACTGCCCGCTTCACCCCGAAACAGAGCACATGATCAATGAGGAAACGCTGAAGCTGTTCAAGCGAGGCGCCTATATTGTCAACACCGCGCGCGGCAAGCTATGCGACCGCGACGCGGTCGCGCGGGCGCTCGAAAGCGGACAACTTGCGGGCTATGCGGGCGACGTGTGGTTCCCGCAGCCGGCGCCGAAGGATCATCCATGGCGCAGCATGCCCTATAATGGCATGACGCCGCATATCTCGGGCACGACGCTGACCGCGCAGGCGCGCTATGCGGCGGGAACGCGCGAGATCCTCGAATGCTTCTTCGAGGGACGTCCGATCCGCGACGAATATCTCATCGTCGAAGGCGGTCATCTCGCCGGAACGGGCGCGCATTCCTACAGCGCCGGCAACGCCACCGGCGGCTCCGCCGAGGCTGAGAAATTCAAGAAAGCGGTCTGATCTTCGGCGGTGAGCGGAGCATCAGACATTCACGCTTGAACGTCTGATGCTCCAACAATCGTTCTACCCGAATGTAATGCGCATTGGCGAGGTGTAGGTTTTTGCGCCGTCCGCCTGTTTGCCCGCAAAGTAGATCTGTCGGAACCCGTGCGGGCCGTTCTCCGGCTCGATCTCGACAAAGCCGCAGATGTCGCGCGCAAGCGGCGCGTCGGGGATGCGTTCGAGAGAAATGAAGAGATCGGCGCCGCCGAGCGCCTGATCGATGCGCCGCCACGCGAAAAGTTCGGCGCCCGTTGTCTTACAGGCAAAGGACGGGCAATGGACGAAGGGATTGGGTTTCGACGGGTCGCCGACCTTTACATAGCCGCTGATCGTTCCCTCGACGGAGATCTCGCAGCGCTCGAGCCCGGTCAGTTCGATCTCGATTGAATCCGTGTCGCCAAACGTATCCGAGCGAAAACCGATTTCGCTGGGGCCAAGGCTCCAGACCGCCTCTTCCTGGTGTTCGAAACCGAGCACGCGGAAACTGCGGATGATTCCATTGCGAATGGCGATGCGGCCTTGCCATTGCGCCGCGCGGTAGCGGTCCTTGATCCGCGCGCCGCCCCAGCGCAGGCGGATGCGATGGTCGGAGAGGCCGGCTTCGACCTCAAGGTCGCGGCGCCAGAAACAGCCGCTGTGATCATAGGCGGCGATCTCCTCGAATCCGGCCTGACCGAGAAAACGGTAGTTCGCGCGCAAAGGACCGTTATGCGCAAAAGCTTCGCCCTGCCAAGAGTCGCCGGCCCAGGCGAGCGCAACGCTGCGTTCCCCGGTGGTCGCAAAAGTCTTGCGCGCGCGTAAAGCCTTGCCGATCGTGGAGCGGTCGAGTTTTTCGGCAATGACGCCGGTGAGGCCGCCGCGCACGCCGAAAACCGCCGTGCCGGGCGCGCCTCCGCCACAGCGTCCGCGATGCTCGTCGCTCGCCGCCGAAGCGCCGAGATGATAGCCGCGCCGCACGGCGTCCTGCAGCATCCAGGGAAAATGCCCCCAGGTCGAGCCGATCTCGATCAACCGCTCCAGTTCGGGGTGATGCCAGCCGAGATTGGCCCGGCGCCCGCCGACATGGGGGATCAGAAGATGGCCTTCAGGGTCATGCGCGTAAGCCGCGTAAAGCTCGTCGAGCGGCCACGCGCCGGGCGTGATCTCGTTGCTCGCCATATCCTCGCTCCATTCGAAGGAGCGCAGGCTCTCGCCTTCGCGGCCGCGCGGAAACAGCGGCTCGCCGTCGCCGAGAAAAACGACGTTATGGTCGCCGCCGGCGCAGGAATTGCCGCACCATTCCGTGCCGGGATAGCAGACGAAAGAGCCGTCGACGCTGATCTTCCGGATGCGCTCGACCGAGGCGCGCCAGCGCGCTTCCGTGATCTGAAAATCATTGGCGGTATAGCCGAGCACGTCGAGCCCGGCGACGTCGCGCCCGTAGGAGAGATTATAGACGGTGTCGTTGGTTCCGATCGTGTCGTCCGAATGGACATGCAGATCGGCGTAAAAAATGCGCGGGACCGGGCTTTGCGGGTCGATCGTCACATAGGCCTGACCGGCGTCGGCGAACGGGCCGTCGGCGATCTGCGCCGTGATGACGAGTTCGCCCTTGGCGCCGGTCGGGATGTCGTCGAGGCGTAGGATCGCCCAGCCGTCGGAAGCGAGTTGCGCCTGCCGGCGATAAATCTCGACGCCGCCCTGCGTGGCGGAGACCTCGACCGCGACGGAAAGGTTGCGGCACGTATTGCCCCAGGAATCCTCAAGGCGGATATGACAGGGAAGATCCGCGCCCGGCTGGATCAGGCGCGGCGCGGTGACGACAAGGCGGCGCGGCGCATCCGGCTCGATCTGCAGCACGATATCGCCCGGAACCGCGGCGAAGCGCGAGGTGCCGACCGGATCGATATAAAAGCGGAAGCGGAAATCCTTCTCGACGAAGGTCTGCGCGCGAGTGCCCGGCCCGCCGTGGCGACGGTCGCCAAGCCGAATCAGAATATGGTCGCCGGGATTAAGATAGCCGTCGACGATATCGACGATGATCGCCTTCTGGAATGGCCGCTCATGGCCCTTCTGGTCGAAGCGGCAGGCAAGGCTCTGCACCGTCGCCGGCTCTTGCCCCGGCAGCAGCGGGGCGGCCTGATATTCGGCGGACACATAATTCGCCGCGCGCGGATCAGAGGTCTGGAACAGCGCCCAGTCCGAATAGAATTTGAAGGTCGCCTTGATCCAGGCGCCGTCGGCGAGGCCCGAGGCGCCGACCTCATAGTCGAGCAGCAGTTCGGTCCACTCGCCGGCCTTGATGACGCTGGCGCGGCATGTGACGTGGCCGAGGAAGGGCATCGCCTTCGTCTTTTCATAGTAGCCCTGCGGGGCGATATAATCGCCGGCGGGCGGACGGTTCGAGGTCTCGCTCATATCTCGAAATCGACGAGTTCGCCGTCCTCTTGCAGTTTGGCGCGGATTTCGGACATGAGCCGCCATGTGCGCGGGTCCGACCGCAGATGCGGCCGCTGCGGCGTCGCAAAGCATCCCTGCACCCGCGCTGGGGATCCCGCGAGCACGATGACGCGGTCGGCGAGGTAGATCGCTTCGTCAATGTCGTGGGTAACGAAGAGGATGGTCTTTTGCGTGCGGCTCCAGAGCGTCAGAAGCTCATCCTGGAGATCGGCCCGCGTGATGGCGTCAAGCGCGCCGAAGGGCTCGTCCATCAGCAAGAGTTCGGGCTCGACCGCGAGCGCCCGCGCGAGGCCGACGCGCTGGCGCTGGCCGCCGGACAATTGATGCGGCCAGCGGTCGATCTGCGCGTTCAAACCCACAAGATCGAGCGCCGCCTCAACGCGGGCGCGAATCTCACGCCCCGAGAGGCCGAGCCCTTCAAGTCCAAAGGCGATATTGGCGCTGACTTTACGCCAGGGCAGCAGCTTGGCGTCCTGAAAGACGAGCGCCATGCGACGGCGCCCCCGGCCTTCCGGAATTTCGACGCGGACCTCGCCGGCGCTCGGATTGACGAGGCCCATCAGCACGCGCAGCAGCGTCGATTTGCCGGCGCCGGAGGGGCCAAGGATCGCAACAAATTCGCCCCGCTGAAGATGCAGGTCACAATGTTCGAGAATCTGCACGCGGTCCGCGCCCGATCCGTAAGACAGGCCGACGCCGAGCAGCTCGGCTATGATTGCCATGCGGTCAGCCTCCGCCGGACGGCGACGAACAGAATGTCGGTAATGGCGTAAAGCAGCGCCATGGTCAGCATATAGACGACGACGAGATCGGTGGCGAGAAGGCTTGCGGCCTGCATCATGCGCGCGCCGATGCCCGGCACGCCGAACAATTCGGCGGCGACCACCGACATCCAGGCCTGGCCGAGGCCGGTCCGGACGCCGGCGAGAATGCCCGGCGTCGCGGCGGGCAGCGCGATCTTGAACAGGCGCCCGAAAAAGCCGCCATGGCCGAAGGCGCGCGCGACCTCCATCAGATCGCGGTCGATCGCCTGCACCGCGCCGAAGGCGGCGTAAAAATTGATCCAAAATACCGCGATGGCGATGACGAAGGCGGCGGCTGTGGACGACAGGCCGAACCACAGAATCGCGAAGGGCACCCAGGCGAGGCCCGGGATTGGCCGCAGCAGGCGCACGAGGCCGGACAGCAGCGCTTCGAACCAGGGCAGCACGCCGCAGACGAGGCCGAAGGCGACGCCCAGACTGGAGCCGATGGCGACGCCGATCAGATAATGCGACAGGCTGTTCTTAACCGCGGCGAGCCAGAAGCCGCCTGATATTTCATCGAGCCAGGCGCGCGGGATCTGGCTCGGCATGGGGATCAGCGCGGACAAGGACGGATTGAGCCGCGCCGCGATCTCCCAGCCGGTGAAAAACAGAATCAGTCCGAGCGCGGCGAGCAGATGCGGCGTGGCGGCGCCGCCAAAATTGGTTATCCCGCGCCAAACCCTCCGGGCCGGAGTCGTCGGCGCGGCGAGAGTCATTTTGCGGCGGCGACGCGCTGATAGAAGGCGAGATCGAACAGATCCGCGACCGGCGTCGCGTTCTTGACGGTTCCAAGCTTGATCTCGAACGCCTGGAGCTTTTCCACCGAATCGACGATGCGCGCCGGATCGGTGACGAAGGACGACAGCGATCCCGCCAGCGCGCGATCGATCTGCGCCGGCGTCAGAATGCCGGAGCCAAGCGCCTTGAGGATGAAGGGCGCGGCCTGATCGGGATGCGCCTTGATCAGCTCGGTCGCGCGCAGATGCAGGCGCAGCAGCTTTTCGCCGGTCGCGGCGTTTTGCGGCTCGCCGGGCTTATAAAGCGCAAGCACCGAGCCGGGCTGATCCGGCATGAATTGATGGCCGGTGACGAGGACCTTCGAATCTTTTACCCGGTCGCGCACGACGGTCAGGGCCGGCTCGCGCAGCACGGCGGCGTCGACCGATCCGGCGAGGAAGGCCTGCTGCGCCGCGTCGATGTCGAGGCCCGTGATGTCGACGCTTGACGGATCAATCCCGTTTTCGACCTGCAGCCAATAGCGCAGCAGCGTGTCGGGAACCGAGCCCTGCGGCTGCGCCGCGATTTTTGGCTTGCGGCCCTGCGTTGCGGTGAAATTGGCGATGGCGGTCTTGAAGTCGGCGCCTTCCGTCGCGGCGAGCAGGAGGCCGCGCCCGACGAGCTGCAATTCCTCAATGGCGGCGGCGGCGACGACCCTGACGTCGACGCCCTTGGAGCGCGCGACGAGAAGCGGCAGGACGCCTGCAAGATAGGCGTCGAGCTGGCCTGCGGCCAGCGCCTGGATCGCCTGCGTGCCGGCTTGAAAGCGGATCAGTTCGAGGTCGAGGCCTTCGTCCTTGGCCCAACCCTGGCCGTCGATGACAAAGAGCTGCGCCGAGCCGAGGACGGGGATATAGCCGATCTTCACCTTGGTCTGCGCCGAAGCGTCATGCAGGGGAAAGAGGGCGCCGGCGGCCAGGGCAAGACCGAGCCCCAAACCGCGCGCCAGTTTCATGAAATTCATTCGTCCCTCGCAGTTGAACGGACCAAGACTTTGCGCCGGACCGCCGATTTCGGCGCGCATAAACCTTGTCATCATCAAGGACTGGCTCTTATTTTACTCCATATTTTTAGTCAACTTGTGGGAGCGGCCCTGACGTCGGCAGACGCCCGAGGCTTCAAGCCAAGCAGTAAACGCAAGCAGATTTTAAGAAGAGCCAGTCTCAGAGGACCCGAAATTTTCTGAACTCCCCAAGCAGGACGAGACGACTTTTTTGGAAGCCGTCGTTGCGGTCAATCTTGCTGAAGGCATCGGCCAGCTCAGACGAAATTGAGTCTCGCCCGCAACAGTTCAGGCGCGGGCGGGAGGCGCCATGAACTCCGGCCCGACCGGATCGGGGATTTCTTCGCGCAAGATTGTCTCGATCTCGGCCTTTGCTGCGGCGTCGAGCGTCCAGCCGGAGATCTCATCGACCGGCTTCAATTGGCCGGGATGGCGCGCGCCCCACAGCGCCGACGAGATCCCCTGGTCGAGCGCGAAGCGGACGGCGAGATCGATCACTGTCTTGCCGAAGCGCTCGCGGGCCAGCCGGTCGAGTCGCGCCACCGCGGCGAGATAATGGGAAAAGCGCGGCGGTTGAAATTTTGGATCGACCCGGCGCAGATCGTCGCCTTCGAAAAGCGTGTCGATCTTCATGCGGCCGGAGAGCAGGCCGCGGCAAAGCGAGCCATAGCCGAGGACCGCGACGCCGTGCTCGAGGCAGTAGGGCAGAATGTCTTTCTCGACCGCTCGCTCGAAAAGATTATAGGGCGGCTGCGCTGTATGCAGCGGCGCAACCTTGCGGAACCGCTCCATCTGATCGACGGAAAAATTGCTGACGCCGATCGCGCCGATGACGCCCTGATCGAACAGCGCCTTCATCGCCTCTGCAGTTTCCTCGATCGGAGTTTTCGGGTCGGGCCAATGCACCTGATAGATGTCGATATGATCGGTCTTCAACCGGCGCAAAGACTGCTCGATCTCCGCGTTGATCCGGTCGCGGCTGGCGTTGCGGAAGACTTTTCCGTCCTTCCAGTCGAGTCCGACCTTTGTCGCGATCAGCGCGCGGCTGCGCAAACCATGTTCGGACAGGGTCGTGCCGACCACCTCTTCGGAATGGCCGAAGCCGTAGACGGGCGCCGTATCGATCAGGTTGATGCCGTGATCGAGCGCGGCGCGGAGCGTTTCCATCGATTGCGCATCGTCGGCGCCGCCCCACATCCAGCCGCCGATCGCCCATGTGCCGATCGCGATCCGCGAAATTCCAAGCGACGTCCCCGCGATCGGAACGTAATCCATTTTGGGCGCGGCGTTGGCTGCGGGGGCGGGCGCATTCGACATTGGAAACTCCGTTTTCGACAGCCGAACCCGGCCGCGGCTTAGGCCGTCTTGACGCTCATCCCGTCGGATACATTAGCGGGCGGGCTCAGGATGATTCGATCGCCGTTCTTGAGGCCGGAGCGCACTTCGACATTGGCGCCATTATCCTGTTCGAGCTCGATCTTGCGCAGCTCGATCTTTCCGTCGGAGACGACCGCCACGCGCAAACCATCCTTGTTGAAGATCACCGCCTGCGAGGGGATGACGATCACAGGATTGGGCCGGCGCACCGCGAGGTGGACGATGCTGTAGAGGCCGGCGCTGAGGACGCCATCCTTGTTGTCGACGTCGACCTCCATCAGCAGCGTCCGCGTGCCGGCCGAGAGCGCTTCGGCATTGCGCGCAACATGGCCGGTGAAGGTCTTGCCCGGCAGTTCGGAGACGGTGATCGTCGCGGCGTCGCCGTCCTTGATGCCGAAAGTAGCCGATTGCGGGACAAACGCCTGCACGCGCAGGACGTCGGTGCGGGCCATCGAGAACAGCGGAGTTCCGCTCGCCGCATCCGCGGTCACGAGACTGCCGACGTCGACGAGGCGGCTGGTGACGACGCCGTCGAAGGGCGCCGTGATCCGCTCGAACTCGGTCAGTTGCTGCAGCCGGCTCACGGCCGCTTCCTGCGCGGTGACATTGGCCTTGGCGACGGCGACCGCCGCGGTGCGCGCCGCGAGCGTCAGCCGGTCGTTGTCGCCTTGTTGCGCGCTCGACCAGCCCTGCGCGACGAGGCGCGAGGTGCGCTGGTCGGTGACGCGGCCGAGATCGGCGTTGGCTTGCGCCTGTTGCACGGCGGCCTGAAACTGCACGAGCTGGGCCTTCGCCTGCACGAGCTGCTGATCGAGGTCGGGCGCGGCGATGACCGCGAGGACGTCGCCCTTTTTCAGCTTGGTTCCGATGTCGGCGTGGCGGACGCTGATATAGCCGGTCGCGCGGGCAAAAAGCGTCGCGCTGTCGAACGCGGTCATATTGCCGGTGAGCTCGATGGTGCGCGGCGTCGAGTCTTCCTTGACGATCGCCGTTCGCACGGTCGGCGTCGCATTCACCCGCGCCTCCATCGCGGCGTCGGCTTCCGCATTGCGGCTCGACTTGGTCCAGAGGCCGAAGCCGACCAGCCCGGCGACGATCGCAACCGCCAGAAAGCCGATCAGGCGCGCGATGATCCGGCGGCCGCGCTCGCGCCGTTCCGTCTCGCGCGGGGGCTCCTTGCGCTTGTCTTCCCCCTCTTCATTGGCGCGGAGGCCCGTCTGATGCAAAGCGGGATCCGGAGGCATGCTGTTCATGACGGCGATCCTTGGGGCGTTCTCTGGGGCGATCCGTGCGCTGACCCTTGCGGGGTGGGATCCTTGTGGACGTGCGGCTCCGCGCGCTCAAACCGGCCGACGATGGAATAGAGGAAGGGCACGAACAGCAGAGTGGTCAACGTGCCGACGGCGACGCCGCCGATCACCGAGCGCGCCAGCACGGCGTTCTGCTCTTCGCCCGGGCCGCCGATCGCCATTGGAATCATGCCGACGATCATCGCGGCGGCCGTCATCAGCACGGGCCGGAGCCGGGTGACGCCGGCCGACAGAGCCGCCTCGAAGGGCGTATGGCCGGCCTCGCGCTGCTCGCGCGCGAAA
Organism: Methylocella silvestris BL2; assembly: GCF_000021745.1. NCBI lineage: Bacteria > Pseudomonadati > Pseudomonadota > Alphaproteobacteria > Hyphomicrobiales > Beijerinckiaceae > Methylocella > Methylocella silvestris. Next base: position 2,665,484 of record NC_011666.1, on the reverse strand, counting down.
GTCACGAGCAGGATCGAATTCGCCGAGGCGACGCCGATCGCCATGATCGCGCCCATCAGCGACGGCACGCTCAAGGTCGTGCCGGTGACGAACAAAAGGAGGATGATGCCGGCGCCGGCGCCGGGCAAGGCGAGAATCACCGCCAGCGGATCGACGAAGCTCTGATAATTGACCACCATCAGCATGTAGACGAACACGGCGGCGAAGATGAGCCCCAGCGCCAGATTGCCGAAAGCCGATTCCATGCTCTCGATCTGGCCGCGGATGACGATCTTGTTGCCCGGCTTCAGCTCGGGCGAGACCTCGTCGACAATTCGGCGGACCTCCTTCGCGACGGAGCCAAGATCGCGGTCCTGCACGCTGCCATAGACGTCATAGACGGCCTGGATGTTCGAGTGATTGTAGACCGATTGCACGCCGAGGCGCTCCGCCGTCGCAATATTGCCGAGCAGGGTCGGTATCGGCGTGCCGTCCGCGTCGGAACTGGTCGCCAGCGGCGTGTTGTCGAGCTGGTTCTTGGTGGCGAGTTTATATTCCGGCGTTTGCGCCGGCATGAAATAGGGGATGCCGGTCTTGGGATCGGTCCAGAAATTCGGCGACACCTGTTCCGACGAGCTGAGGCTGATGTTCAAATTGTTGGCGACCTGCTGCATGTTCAGCCCGAGCTGCTGCGCCCGGGTGCGGTCGACCGTGTAATAGAGCATCGGCGCGTTCAGCTCCTGCTGAATGTGGGCGTCGACAAGGCCGGGCACGCGGCTCATCTTGTCCTGCAGCAGCGCGGCGACGCGCTTGTTGTTCTCGCGGTCGCGCCCCTGAATCTGGACGTCGATCTGCGTCGGCACGCCGAAATTCAACACCTGCGTGACGAGATCGGCCGGCTGGAAATAGAACATGACGTCGGGAAAAGCGACGCTCAACTCCCGCCGCAGGGTTCGGATGATGTCGGCCGTGCCTTGATGCCCCTCGGCGAGTTCGATCTGGATCACGCCGTCATTGACGCCGATGGCGCTGCCGTCGGTGAAGGCGAGATTATAGAGCCGCTGCGGCAAGCCGATATTGTCGAGAACGAGCTTCAGGTCCTTTGCTGGAACGACCTCGCGAATCTTGTCCTCGACATCCTGGAAAATTTGCTCCGTGCGCTCGATGCGGGTGCGCGCCGGGACGCGAGCATGCAGCTGAATGAGGCCCGCGTCGACCGTCGGAAAGAAATCGGACCCGACGTTCAGCGAAAGGAGGCCCGCGCCGGCGACGACGAGGAGCGCGATCGCAGGCGTCAGGATCCTCCGCCGCAAAATGCCGGTCAGCAGCCACGCATAGAAATCGCGGAAGCGGTCGAAGCCGGCGTTGAAGCGCGCGTGAAACCTTGCGAGCCAGTCCGTCGCCTCGCCATGCCGCTCATGCTCCTTGCGGATCAAAAGGCCGATCATGATCGGCGTCAGCGTCCGCGAGATGCAATAGGAGGCGAGCATGGCGAACACGACGGCCATCGCCAGCGGCGCGAACAGATAGCGCGCGGCGCCCTGCAAGAAGAACACCGAGATGAAGACGCAGCAGATCGCCAGCGTCGAGATCAGCGTCGGAACGGCGATGCCGGCGGCGCCCTCGAGCACGGCCTTGTCGAAATCCATGCCTTCCTCGAGAAGGCGATGCGTATTCTCGATTGTCACCGTCGAATCGTCGACGAGAATGCCGACGGCGAGAGCGAGGCCGCCGAGGGTCATGGTGTTGATCGTCTGGCCGAGGACAGACAGGATCGCGACGGAGGTCAGGATCGAGAGCGGTATCGACACCATGACGACCAGCGTCGAGCGCCAGGAGCCGAGGAAGATCAGGATCATCAAGGCGGTCAGGGCGGCGGCGATCGCGCCTTCATGCAGCACGCTGTCGATGGCATTCTGCACGAACACCGACTGATCGAACAGGAGCTTGATGTCCATGCCGGGCGGGGCGGCCTTCTGGATGTCCGGAAGCGCCGCCTTGACCCGATTGACGACGTCGAGCGTCGAGGCGTTGCCGTTCTTGATGATGGTGAGGAGAACGGAGCGCTTGCCCTCGGCGCGCACGATGTTCTGCTGCACCGCCCAGCCGTCGCGCACATGGGCGACGTCGGACAAAAAGACGGTGGCGCCGCCGACCTTCTTGATCGGAATCTGGTTCAGCGCGTCGATCGAGGGCGCCGCATTATTGACTTTGACGATGAATTGCTGGTCGCCAAGCTTCACGTCGCCCGACGGCAGGGTCAGGCTCTGCGCATTGACGGCGTTGACGATGTCGTTCGGCGTGATGCCTCGCGCGCGTAGCGCGTCGGGATCGAGATCGACCATGATCTGGCGGTATTTGCCGCCATAGGGCGTCGGCAGCGTGATGCCGGGGATCGGCGCCAGCGCCTGGCGCATCTGATAGATGCCGTAATCATAGAGCTGTTGCTCATTCAGCGTATCCGAGCTCAAGCTTAGCTGAAGCACCGGCACCGACGAGGCGTTGTATTGGATGACGATCGGCGCCTGAATGCCGGTCGGCATCAGCGCGCGGATCGAATTGGAGCCGGAGACGACCTGGGCGATGGCCAGATCGATATTCACATTGGGCTGGAAATAGATCTTCTCGACGGCAATGCCAGCCATCGTCTGGCTTTCGATATTCCGGACGTCGCTGACGCTGGAGCTGATCGAATATTCGCTATAGGTGGTGACCCGCTGCTCCATCTCCTCGGGCGTCAGGCCGGTATATTGCCAAATGACGGTGACGACCGGGATATTGATGTTCGGAAAAATATCCTTGGGGGTGGTGAAAATCGCCGCGCCGCCCAAAAACAGCATCATCAGCGCCAGCACATAAAATGTGTGGCGGTATCGCAGCGCGAAACCGACAATGCCCATTTTTAATCTCCGAACTTCGGTCTTGACGTATTGTATTGTACAGTACACATCAAGAGGCGAGTCCTTTTTGTCACATGCTTGTGAATGACCGACCAGACAGATAAATTCGAACCTCCCGCGCCTGCGCCAAGCAAGCGCCTTGCCGCGCGCCGGCAGGCGTTCCTTGAGGCGGCGCGCGTCGTGTTCGAGGATAAGGGCTTCGCCGCCGCAACGATCGACGAGGTGATCGCCTTGTCGGGCGGATCGCGCCAGACCCTTTATACGCTTTTCGGCGACAAGCAGGGCCTGTTCGAGGCTCTCGTCACGGGAACCTGCCAATCGATCTTTCACGGCATGACGCCGGAAAAACTGGCGCCGCAGGAGCCGGAGGCGGCCTTAACCGGATTTGGCGCCCGCTATCTTGGCATCATTACCTCTCCCGCGGCTCTGAGCCTCAATCGTCTCATGGTCGCCGAGGCGCCCCGCATTCCCGACATCGCGGAACGCTATTGGACGCTTGGCCCGGGACGCAGCCGCGCATTTCTCGCCGAATTCTTCAGGCGCCAGGGGAGCGCCGGCAAGCTCCGGATCGACGACGCCGAAACGGCGGCCGACCATTTCCTCGAAATGCTCTCCGGCACGATCCGGTTCAAATGCCTGATCGGCGTGCGCAAGCCTCCGGACGCCGCGGAAATCGAGGCGATCGTAGCCAAGGCGGTCCGCCAATTTCTCGAAGGCGCGGAGCCTCGCCGCGTGGTCGCTGGGCAAGCGATCCGCCAGCCTTGCGCCGTTCCGGGCGGCTCGGCGGCGAGAGACTGACGCCGATCGTCACAGTCCGCGGCGCCGGGCCGAGAAACCCGGTCGCCGCCTTGAGTTCTTTTTGCCGGCGGTCTTGTGGAGGCGCTGCGCCCCGCGTTAGAACGGTCGCGCCTACGCAAAATGTCGGATGGCGCGGCGATGCTTCGGAGACGATCCTGAATGTTTGTAAAAAAGTCCCTGACCCTTGCCGACGCCAAGGCGATCGCGGCGGCGGCCGAAGCCGAAGCAATCAAGAACGCCTGGAACGTCACCATCTCCGTGGTCGACGACGGCGGTCATCTTCTGGTTCTGCAACGGCTCGACGACGCGCCGACGGGCTCCGTCACGGTTTCGCAGGAGAAGGCGCGCACGGCGTTCCTCTTCAAGCGCACCACCAAAAGCCTCGAGGAAACGGTCGTCGGCGGCCGCACTGTGATGCTGACCCTGCCCGGCGCGACGCCAATCGAAGGCGGGCTGCCGCTGATCAATGACGGGCGGGTGGTCGGCGCCATTGGCGTGTCGGGCGTTCAATCCTCCCAGGACGCGATCATCGCCCAGGCCGGAGTCGACGTCGCCGCCAAATTGTAGACGGCCGCACGCGAAACACGCGGCGCCGTCCGTTTGACAAGGCCTTCGCGATCATCCACCAAAATGCGCGCCCGCCGATGCGGCAGGGCGCGAATCCCATGCAGCGATCGGAGACATTATGGTTGAGGCGCAATGCAGGTCTGTCGAAGGGACTTTGGCCCGATCGGCGCGGGCGATTTTCGCCGCCGCGCTGCTGGCCCTGTCGGGAGGAGCGGCCCTTGCGCAAGGGTTCGAGGGAACCGCGGAGGAGCGGGAAGCCTGCACGCCCGACGCTTTGTCCATTTGTTCCTCGGCGATCCCCGATCCGACGAAGGTCAAGGAATGCCTGGTCCAGCACGTCAGCGAGCTTAGCCCCGGCTGCAAAGAGGTGTTTGAGCAAAGAGGCAAGGCGGAGAGCGAGCGGGCGCGTTAAGGCGTCAGGGCCCGGGAATGGTTCGCCGGAAGAGATAATGATTTAACAAAGGGCTAGGGATATTTTCCAGTTCTGGCGCGGGAGCGGCCTGCGATGACTATGGCGGAGATGCAGCCGGCGCAGCTGTTCTCTCTCATCGCCGAGCATTCCGATATCGCCGTCATGGCGGCGGCTCTCGGTCTCGGCTGCATTTCCCTCGCAATCCTCGCCCTCCGTCGGGACGCCATGTGGCGGCTCGCTGGCAGGATCGGCTCCTTTGTCGCCTTGACGGCCGCGCTCGCCAGTCAAGGCATTCAGCCCTATCAGCCGCGCCATGACGCCGAGCAAAGCTCGGCGCATCAGATCGGGCTCTATTTCATCGAAGTTTTGTGGTGGATTGCGCTCGCGCGCAGTCTTGTCGGCATCGTCGACGCCTTTGTCATCTTCGAGCGCAAGCCGCAGGAAAGCCGGCTGTTTCAGCAGCTGATCGCCGGGCTGATCTATCTCGGCGTCGCCTTCGCCATTGTCGGCCAGGTCTTCGAGGTTCCGGTCGGGGCGCTGTTTGCGACCTCCGGCGCGGTCGCCATCATCGCCGGCCTCGCGCTGCAAAGCACGCTTGCCGATGTTTTCTCAGGGATCGCGATCAGCCTCGGCCGATCTTACCGCATCGGCGACTGGATCGTCGTCGATAGCGCCGTCGAGGGACGCATCGTCGAGACGAACTGGCAGAACGTGCATCTTTTGACGTCGACGCATGATCTGGCGATCATCCCGAACAGCGTCGTCGCCAAGGCGAGGCTGCTCAACCAGAGCTGGCCCGATTCGGCGCGCGACGCGCGGGTGCTGGTGCGGCTGAGGCCCGCCCTCTCGCCCGCCGCCGTCGTCGAACTGGGGCTTGAGGCGATGGCCAGTTGCAATCTGATCCTGCATGATCCGCCGGCGACCGCCACGGTCAAATCGCTCAACGGATCGGCAATCGAGGTCGAACTGAAATGCCGAGTGCATGACCGCACGCTCGTCGATGGCGCCACCAATGAGGTGTTTGACCGTTTCTTTCGCCACGCCGTTGCGGCCGGCCTCAGCTTTGCGCCGGACGCCGGCGATTCTTACGCTCCGGACATCGAATTCGAGACGGCTGCGGCCGCCGCGGGCAGGATCACGATGCGCCTGCCTTTGTTCGCCTCCCTCGCAAAAGAGGACAGGGCTGCGCTCGCGGCGAAGATGAAGCGCAAGGAATATGCGTCGGGCGAAGTCGTCATCGGGCCGGGCGAGCTGGCGCAATCCCTTGGCATCGTGCAGGCCGGCGCCCTTGCGCTCTATCACGCCCGCGACGATCGCGAGCTGACGCGGCTGGCTCCCGGCGATTATTTCGGCGAGGGCGGCCTGCTGCTCGGCGAGCCGCAGCAAAATGCGTTGCGCGCCGTGACCCGCGCCGTCGTCTATGAGATCGGCGCTGCGGACCTTGCTCCCGTGCTGCGTTCGCGGCCCGGCCTGTCGCATCAGCTCGGCGAGGCGCTGGCGCAGCGGCGGGCGATGGAGCAGAAAAACGAAGTGGACGTCAAACACCATACCGGTCACACGGCCAAGCGCTTCGCCGATCGCATCATGGAGCTGTTCCAGCTCGATCTGACCTCTGCGCGCTGACAGCGTACGGGAGACAGCCGCCGATGCAAGCCATGATCTTTGAAGGCAAGGGCAAGCCGCTCGTCCTGCGCGAGGTGGCGACCCCTTCGCCGGGCGCGGGGGAGGTGCTGATCAAGGTCCATGCCTGCGCCGTCTGCCGCACCGACCTTCATGTCATCGACGGCGAGCTGCCGCGGCCCAAGCTGCCGCTGATCATCGGGCACGAGATCGCGGGCGTGGTGACGCAGCTCGGCGCCGGAGTCAGCCGCTTCAAGCTCGGCGACAGGGTCGGCGTTCCCTGGCTCGGCTGGACCTGCGGCACGTGCAAATTCTGCCGCTCGGGGCGCGAAAATCTCTGCGATCAGGCCCGCTTCACAGGTTACGACATCGACGGCGGCTATGCGCAATTTACGCGCGCCGACGAGCGCTTCGCCTTTCGCCTGCCCGATGACTATACGGACATCGACGCGGCGCCGCTGCTTTGCGCCGGGCTGATCGGCTACCGGACGCTGCGCCTTGCCGGCGAAGGCCGCCGGCTCGGCCTCTACGGCTTTGGCGCCGCCGCGCATATCGTCGCGCAAGTCGCCCGGCATTCAGGCTGGGCGATCTACGCCTTCACCCGGCCGGGCGACGCTGAGGCGCAGGAATTTGCGAAAAAATGCGGCGCGGTCTGGGCGGGCGGCTCAGATGATTTGCCGCCGCACAAGCTCGACGCCGCGCTGATTTTTGCGCCCGTCGGACCGCTGGTCCCGGCCGCCCTCAAGGTGGTGGACAAGGCCGGAACGGTGGTCTGCGGCGGCATCCATATGAGCGATATCCCAAGCTTTCCCTATGCCGATCTGTGGGAGGAGCGGACGATCCGCTCTGTCGCCAATCTCACCCGGCGCGACGCCGAGGAATTTCTGGCGCTCGCCCCGAAAATACCGGTGCGGACGGCGACGACGATCTATCCGCTGGAGCGCGCCAATGAGGCGCTCGACGATCTGCGCCAGGGACGGCTATCGGGCGCCGCCGTGCTGACGCCGCCGGAGAGCTCGGCTTGAGGCAAATGGCGATGAATTCTCCGCTAATGGCGACAATCGCCGAATTTGTGCTTTCGAACTTTGCGCCGCTGTTGTTCGTCGCGGCGCTGCTTATCGTCGCTTTCGATCGCGGCAAGCCCTTGGCCGATCGCACCTTGTCATGGCTCCTGCTGCTGCCGATCGGTCTCGGCGGGTTGTGGAGCGCATTTTTCCATCTCGCTTTCCCGGAAGTCGCCGCGCGGGCCATCGGCTGGATGGACAGCCCGTTCCAGTTCGAGGTCGGCATGGCCGATCTCGGCATCGGCGTCGCCGGCTGTCTGGCGTTTCGGGCGAGCTGGGGGTTTCGCGCCGCGGTTGTCGTGATCAGCGCGATCTTCTTTTTTGGCGATTCCATCGGGCATTTGCGCCAGATGATCGTGGCTCGCAATTTCGCGATTGATAACGCCGGGCCGGTGTTCTGGCTCGACGTCGCGCTGCCGGTGCTCAGCCTCATCGCGCTGCTGCTGTCGCGGCGCGCGCGCAAATAGGTCGACCGCTCAAGCGCCGGCGCCCCCCGCCGCATCCAGAATTTCGTCGAGCGATCCGCCAAGATGGGCGACGTCCCCCCATCCCTGCACAGCCCATCGCCCGTCGCGCCGTTCGATCCAGTTGAGGGCGGCGTTGAGCAGCGTAAAATCGCGTTTTTGCCGCAAATCCTGACCGGACGCGAGGCGACGCGCCATGTCGAGGACGCCGCCATGGGCGACGATCAGGATGGTCTGGCCGGCAAGCTCATCGGCGAGATGATTGAGCGCGCCGCCTACGCGACGTGAAAAGGCGCAGAGGCTCTCGCCGTCGCCCGGCAGCGGCGCCTCGGGATCGCGAGCGGAAAAACGCGCATAATCGGCCGGAAAAAGCGCCTTCGCCTCGGCATGCGTCAGGCCCTGAAACGCGCCGAAAAACCGCTCGCGCAGCGCGGGCGTCGGCTCGACCGGTAGGCCGAGCGCCCGCCCGGCCGGGACCGCCGTGTCATAGGCGCGTTTGAGGTCGCTGCTGAAGATCGCGTCAAAACGGCAGGCGGTGAGCCGCGCGGCGACGGCTGCGGCCTGCGCGCGACCGCTGGCGTTAAGCCCGATGTCAAGCTGGCCCTGGAGGCGCCCTTCGGCGTTCCAGTCGGTCTCGCCATGGCGCACGAGGCAAAAACGGGTCGTCATAAGCCTCGTCTGGCAAGCGTTGCGCCAACGGATGATTTGATATGAACCGGGGGTCAGCCTCGTCCGTTCATGCTAGACTAGCGAAAGCTAGCCATGCCGCCAACGCTCAAGCAAGCGGGGTTGTTCATGTTCGATTTTCTCCTCAAAGGCGCCGAATTACGCTTCGACCTGTCCGAACCTTTGCCCTTGCGCGATCTGGTCGCAGGGCTCCGATCCGGCGGCATTGAGGCCAGCGCCATCCTCAACCGCCTCGACCCGGACCTTGCCGACGAGATTCACGCCGTCGCTGTGCATCGCGGCGTCACGACCGAGAGCTATCTTGCCGGCGCGCTGGTCAATTTTGCGCTGGAGGCCGCCGACGAAGCCTGGCGGCGGCTTGGCGAGCGCGCCGCCCCCATCGACGCCGATCAGGAGGCCGCGGCTTTCGGCGTGCTGCTGTCCGAGGCGCTGCGCCGCACGCTGACGCGCGATGCGCGCATTTCCTCGGGCGTCGGAGCCGAGCCGGCGGCAAAAAAAGGCCGGCGCGTCGCGACGCTTCTGTCGTAAGGCCCGCGTTCCATCTGGCGCGAGGCCGGTAAAGGCCTTGCGCGTGGGGACGGATCTACCGCCGCGCGCTCGATCGGCTCGACGGAATTTTGCGCAGCCGGCTTGACGCCCTACAGCGGCGCGAAGGCGGCCTCCATGGGCGGCGGCGGCTCCGTCGGAAATGTCGTCTGCCAGCCGCCGCCGAGCGCCTTGTAGAGCTGGATCAGGCTGATCGACACATTCGTCGTGCTCTGCGCCTGCTGTTGCATCGCCTGGAGCACCGTGCGCTGCGCATCGAGCACGGTCAGAAAATCGGCGACGCCATTGTTGTAGCGCGTGCGCGAGATCGCGAGAGCCTGACTGGCGTGATCGACCTGCGCCTTGAGGCTGTCGCGGCGGCGCTGCTCGGAGCTGTAGGCGTTCAGCGCATTGACAATCTCGTGCCAGGCGGAAAGCACGGTCTTGTGGTAGGCGATCGCCGCTTCCTGCTGCTGTTGCGACCGGAGGTCGAGGGTCGATTTCAATCGCCCCGCTTCAAAAATCGGCAGCGAGACGCTCGGCCCGAACTGATATTGCAGCGAGCTTCCTTTCCACAAATTTTTGGCGTCGAGCGCGTTCAGCACGAGATTGCCGTTTAGCTTCACGCTCGGATAGAAATCGGCCACGGCGACGCCGATATCGGCGGTCGTCGCATGCAGCTGCGCCTCCGCGGCGCGGATGTCCGGCCGCCGGCGCGCGAGTTCGGACGGAACGCCAAGGGGCGGGCGCGGCGGCGCCGGAATGCGGCTTTTCGCCTGCATCAACTCACCCTTGAGCGAGCCTGGCTGCTCGTCCAGGATGAAGCTGATCGCATTGGCGTTGACGTCGACGTCGTTTTGCAGCGCCGGCAGCTGCGCCTTGATGCTTTCGACCAGCGCCGCCGCATTCTGCACGTCGAGGTCGCTTGTCAGCCCTTTGGCGGTTCTCGTGCGCGTCAGCTCGAGAATGTCGCTCGCGCTTTTGAGATTCTCGGTCAAGATCGCGATCTGCGCCTGCGCGCCCCGCAGCGTTACATAATCGCGCGCGAGCTCGGCCAGCGTCGACACGAGAATATCGCGGCGCTGATATTCCGAGGCCTCCAGCGAAGCGTCCGCGGATTCGACCTGCCGTCTCACGCGGCCCCAGATGTCGAGCTCCCATGACGCGTCGAAGCCGGTTTGCCAGACGCTGATCGGCGGCGCGTTGATGTTGGGACCGGCGAGACTCAATATGCCGTTCTTGCTGTAGAGTTCGCGCTGGTAGGACGCCTGGCCGTTGATCGAGGGGAAGGCGGCGGAGGCGACGACTCCGCGCTGCGCCCGGCTTTCGCCGAGCCGCACGGTCGCGGAGGCGATGTCGAGATTGGCGCCGGCGACCCGCTCGGCGAGGGACGTCAGCGTCTTGTCGTGAAAGGTCCGCCACCAGTCGGCGCCCGAGCCCTGTTCGCTCAAACGTGGCGGCTCCGGCTCCGCGCGCGGCTCCGGTTTGCCAAGGAAAGACGTACGCGGCAGCAGCGGATCAGGCGCCGTGAAATCCGGTCCGACCGAATAACAGCCGCCTATCGTGAGGCACGCCAGCATAGCCGCAGCAAGGCCTGTGGCTTTTCTCGTCGTCATGACCATTCCGGCGCGTTGCAAAGGCAGGAGGAATTGCGCCAGTCTAGGGCGTAAAGATGGCGCAAATTATAGTCGCTGTGATGAGGCGGCATGACGGACGTCATCGTCAATGCGCCGCGCCGGCGGCGCCGCGCGACGCCTTCTTGCCCGTCAGGAAGAAGCAGAACGGCACGATGCAGAAGGCGACGACGCCCGTATACAGAAAGACGTCGGAATAGGCGAGGATCTGCGCCTGGGTGCGGAACGATTGGTAGACCATTCCGACCGCGATATCATGCGCAGCGTCCGCAGCGTGGCCCATCGCGATCAACGATTGCTGGTAAGTCGCGATCAGCGCATTGAAGGGTTCGTGGAAGGGGTTCGCCCATTTCGACAGCTGCGCCTGGTGAACCTGCCCGCGCTCGGTGATCATCGCGGTCGCGAGCGCGATGCCGATCGAGCCGAACACATTGCGGAACATCGAGAACAGGGCCGTGGCGTCGCCGTTGAGGCGGCGCGGCAGCGTGATGTAGGCGATGGTCGAGATCGGCACGAACAGAAAAGCGAGGCCCATCGTCTGCGCGGCGCGCATCATGACGAGCGTTCCGAAGTCGATGTTCGGCGTCAGCCGCGACGAATAGAAGAACGCCGAACCCATGACGAAAAATCCAGCGGCGATAATGAAGCGCGTCTGCACGAAACGCATCAGCATGCCGATGATCGGAATGAGCACAATGATCGCCACGCCGCCGGGGGATAGGATAAACCCGGCCCAGGTCGCCGTGTAGTGGATCACCGACTGCGCGAATTGCGGAATCACCACCGCGCCGGCGTAAAGCACGCCGCCGACGGCGGAGATGCAGACGCAGCCCATCGCGAAATTGCGGTCCTTGAAGACGTCAAGATTGACGATGGGGTTCTTGGCGGTCTTCAGCCAGATGATTCCGCCGACAATGCCGATGAAGGCGAGGACGGCCATGAACTGGATGAAGCCTGATCCGAACCAGTCGTCATCCTCGCCGCGATCCAGCATGACCTGAAGCGCGCCGAGACCGAGAATGATGAAGCCGAGGCCGACAATGTCGATGCGCTTGCTCGCAAGCTTTTGCAGCCAGGGCGGATCCTCGACCAGAATCGAGACAAAAAACACGGCGATGATTCCAACCGGAATATTCGCAAAGAAGATCCACCGCCAATTGTAGGTGTCGGTGATGACGCCGCCGAGCGTCGGCCCCAGCACCGGGGCGACGATGGTCGCGACCGCCGTGACGCCGAAGGCCGCGCCGCGCTTTTCCGGAGGGAAGGTGTCGAGGATGATCGCTTGCTGGCTTGGCTGCAGGCCGCCGCCGAAAAATCCCTGCAGCAGGCGGAAGAACACGAGCTGCGGCAGGCTGTCGGCGATGCCGCACAGGAAAGAGCACACCGTGAACATGCCGATGCAGATCATGAAATAGCGCTTGCGGCCGATCACCGACGAGAGCCAGCCCGAGATCGTCAGGACAATGGCGTTGGCGACGAGATAGGAGGTCAGCGCCCAGGTTGCCTCGTCATTGCTCGAAGAGAGGCTGCCGGCGATATGCGGCAGCGCGACATTGACGATCGTCGTGTCGAGGATCTCCATGAAAGCCGCGAGCGTGACCACGACGGCGATCGCCCAGGGATTGCCCGAAGGCCGCCACCCTGCATGCGCGTCCACCGCAGTCATTTCAGCCGCACCGTGGGCACGGCGGAGACGCCGAGCGGCAGCGGCAGGGCGGGATCGAGCCCGCTGTCGATGACGATCTTGACCGGCACGCGCTGCACGATCTTGACGAAATTGCCGGTCGCGTTTTCGGGCGGGAAGGCGGTGAACTTCGATCCTGTTCCAAGCTGGATGCTATCGACGTGGCCTTTCAGCTTCAGCTGGGGATAGGCGTCGATCTCGATATCGACCTCCTGCCCCGGCCGGATGCGGTCGAGCTGCGTTTCCTTGAAATTCGCGGTCACCCAGACGTCCGGCGAGACGATCGAAAAGATCGACTGGCCCGGCGTGACATAGCTGCCAACCTCGACATTGCGTTTGGTGATCCAGCCGTCCTGCGGCGCCCGCACCACCGTCCACTCGAGGTTCAGATTGGCCTGATCGAGCTGCGCCTGCGCCTGCTCGACTTGGCCGGTCAGCCGGCCGACGTCGGCGTCGGCCTGGCCGATGCGCTGGGGCACGGGCGTCGCCGCGTCAAGCTGCGCCTGCGCCAGCATTACTTGCGCCTGCGCCTGACGCAGCGACGCCGTCGCCGCATCGACTTCTTGCTGCGTGGTCGCCTGTTTCGGCAGGCTTTTCTGACGCTGATAGTCGGCGTCGGCCTTCGCGGCCGCCGCCTGAGCGGATGCGAGTTGCGCCTTCGCCTGCTCAAGCTGCGCCGGGAAGTTTTTCCGCGCGATTTCGACGCCGAGCTTTAAGCCCTCGAGCTGCGCGCGCGCGATTTCGAGCGCGCCCTTCGCCGAATCGCGATCCTGCAAATAGCGGCGCGGATCGATATGGATCATCGCATCGCCCTTGCGCACGAATTGATTGTCGGTGACGTCGAGCGAGACGACGAGACCGGAGACCTGCGGCGCGATCGTCACCGCGCGGCCGTCCGTGAAGGCGTCGTCGGTCGACTGAATGTCGCGCGTCGAGAGGTAAAGATAGCCGCCGCCGGCGATCAGCGCGGCAAAGATCAAAAGGCCGATGCGCAGCAGGGAGCGCTTCTTTTTCGGCGGCGCGACGGGCTCTTGCGAAGCCTCTTCGGCCTCTACGGCGGCCTCCGCCGCCTCCTGTGGTCGGGCTTCGTCCTCGTGCGGCCCCGCGGGCTCCTGCGGCTTTTCCGCCGTTTCGCCAAGGTCGTCGTGGTCAGCGCGTTGATCCATGGTCATTGCCGCCGTGGTGATGCAGGAACTGGAACGGCGGCTTGCGCAAAGGCCGCGAAAAGCGCATAAAGTAGCCGAACCATTTGGTACGGTTAATGCCAAACCAACCTTGAGTCAATTCGCGCCGGCTCCATGCAGCAAAAGTCCGTCAGACGCCGATCCACAGACGCCCCATGCGCGCCCGCTCGCGCGAAAATCGTGCCGCGCGGGGAGAGGAGGCGCGACGAGATCGCGGCCGTCGCAGAGGCGGTTTTCCTCGATGGCGGCTATGCCGATACGACGATGCAGATCGTCGCCGCGCGGGCCGGGGCCTCAAAGGAGACGCTTTACCGCCATTTTGGCTGCAAGGCGGAACTCTTCGCCGAAGTCGTGCGGCGGCGCTCCGCGCTGATCTCCGGCGGAGAGGATAATTTGCGCGGGCCCCCAGAGCAGGCGCTTCTACGTTTTTCTCTCAATTTCCTTGAGTTCCTGACGCGCCCGGATTCGGTGTGCCTTTATCGCGTCGTCGTCGCCGAGGCGCCGCGCGAGCCCGAACTCGGCCGCATCTTTTTCGATCAGGGTCCGGGCCGGCTGCTGCTGCGGCTCGCCGCCTTTCTGAAAAGCGCCGCGGAGGCGGGCGAACTCCACTGCGCCGATCCGACGCTCGCGGCGCGCCTGTTTCTTGGCTCCGTCATTTCCTACTATCAGCTCTCGGTGCTGACGGGCGGCCGCTCGTTCGACAAGAATGACATTCTGGCTCACGCCCAAGGCGCGGTGAGCCTGTTCATGGCGCGCTACGGCGCCAAATCGCAATGATCCTCAATCGGAAGGCCGCGGATCGACAATGAGGCCGTGCAGGAAGGCCGGGCCATGTGCGCCCCGAACGAGCCGTCCCTCGATGTCGGAGGTGCCGCTCGCGCCGGTGATGAAATTGATGTTGCGCGGCGGCTTGGCCCCCGCTTCAGCGATCGCGTAATCCTCAAGATGAGCGAGGATGCGGTCGGCTTCGATAATGCACAGATGATGCATCGGCAGATAAGACAGCAGCACGGGGGAGGCCGGCCCCGAATGAAACACGAAGGTTCCAGTTTCGGCGATCGCCCAGCGCGCTTTGGCGACCGCGATCGCTTCATCGCCGCCGATCTGGGAATGAAGCTCAAATCCGCTCCAGTCGAGCGCCGCAAGCTCGGGGTCTGGCTGCAAGGCGATGGCGAGGCCAAGCCCATGCGTCTTGCAATAGCGGGCGACGGCCGCGGGCGCGTCTTCAATCCGGGCGATCCGGTCAATGCTCGCTCCGACGACTTTGACCGAGGTCAGGCGGGCGGCGAAGGCCTCGACGAGATCGGCCAGCGGCAGCTCCGGCCGGCTCAGCGCCGATTCCGCGGCAAGCGCCTCCGCCTCGGCTGAAACCGCGCCGGGGTTTTTCGCCGGCGCGCCGAGACTCTGCCGGATCGCTGTCAAAATATCGTCGCGGACGCTCAATTCTCTCGCTTTCGCTCTTGCGCGTCGAACTCCTGCCAGAAGGTTCGGGCGGCGGGTTTTGGAAAGTCGCGGTAGCGCGTCCAGCCCGAGGCCAGCGGCAGGCTGGAAATCCAGCCGCCGCGCCCGAACAGCCGCAGCGCCTTGACGGCGAGGCCGGTCCCGAACCGATACAGCGCCGGACGTTCGGCGGCGAAGGCCCAAAGCCCGAGAAAGCTGCGCTGCGTCTGCGGCTCGAGGCCGTCTGCCCAGCTTTTCTCGCGCCAGCCGCGCAGCATGGCCGGCAGCGGGATGTCGACCGGGCAGACCTCCTGGCAGCGACCGTTGAGCGTGCAGGCGCTGGGCAGATCGCGCGAGGCCTTGAGCCCATCGAAGACCGGCGTCATTGCGGCGCCCATGGGGCCCGGATAGACGCCGCCATAGGCGTGGCCGCCGATCTCGTTGAAGACCACGCAATGATTCATGCAGGCGCCGCAGCGCAGGCAGCGCAGCATCTCCTTGATGCCCTCGCGGATCATCCGCGTGCGGCCATTGTCGACGAGCACGATATGGAATTCGTCCGGACCGTCGCGGTCGCCCGGCTGCTTCGGTCCGCAGTGAAAGGTCGTGTATTGCGTGATGTCGGAGCCCGTCGCCGAGCGCACCAGCAACCGCAGCAGCGCGAAGGCGTGCGAGAGGCCAGGCACGAGCTTCTCGATCCCGGCCGTGACGATATGCACGCGCGGGATCGTCGTCGTCAGCTCGGCGTTGCCTTCATTGGTGACGGTGCAGACGGCGCCGGACTCGGCGATCAGAAAATTCGCGCCGCTGATGCCGATGTCGGCGCCAAGGAAGCTTGGACGCAATTCGCGCCGGGCGCTGGCGACCATCGCGCCGACGTCGTCGCTGTTTGGCGGCGCATGGTGATGTTCGCGGAAAAGCGCCGCGATGTCCTCGCGCTTGTGATGCAGCGCCGGCCAGATGATGTGCGAGGGCCGGTCATGCGCGAGCTGCACGATATGTTCGGCAAGATCTGTCTCGACGCGGTTGAGCCCGGCGTCGTCGAGAGCGTGCGGCAGGCCGATTTCCTCGCCCAGCATGGATTTGGAGCGGGTGACGGTGTGGCCCTTGGCCTTGCGGCAGATATCGATGACGATGTCGCAGGCCTCGCTCGCGGTCGCGGCATAATGCACCTTCGCTCCCGAGGCGGCAGCGTTGCGCTCGAATTCGACGAGATAGTGATCGAGGTTTTCGATCACATGATCCTTGATGCGCCGGCCGAGATCGCGCGCCCGCGCAAAACCCGGCCAGTCGGCGACCGCGGCCTCGCGTTTCTGCCGCGCGGTCCGCGTCGTGCGGTCGATGGCGATCTTGAGGTCGGGGTTGGCGAGAGCCGCGGCGACCCGCTGCTTGAACGAGCCCGACGCGGCGTCCGTCGCAGGCGCGTCGTCGATGGCGGCGGACATTACGGCTCCTCGCCGATCGCCGGTCCATCGCCCATTCCGGCGATGATTTCGGCGAGGTGGAACGCGCGCACGCGCGAGCCGCGGCGGTGCAGCTTCCCGGCCATGTTCATGAGGCAGCCGAGATCGCCGCCAAGCAGCAGATCGGCGTTGGTCGATTCGATGTTGCGCGCTTTTTCATCGACGATGGCGTTCGAGATGGCCGGATATTTGACGCAGAACGTGCCGCCAAAGCCGCAGCAGGATTGCACGTCGGGGAGCGGGACGAGGCTCAATCCCTTGACATTGGCGAGAAGGGCGCGCGGCTGCGGCTCGACTTTCAGTTCGCGGAGCCCCGAGCAGCTGTCGTGATAGGTGGCCAGCGCTTTGAGCTCCACGCCCAGCGGCCGATAATGGCAGACGTCGACGAGAAAGCTGAGCAGCTCGTTAGCGCGCCCCGCGAAATTTTTGGCGCGCTCGCGCCAAGCCGGATCATCGGCAAATAATTCGGGATAGTGCTTCAGCATTCCGACGCAGGAGCCGGAGGGCGCCACCACATAGTCGAAGCCTTCAAAGGCCTCGATCACGTTCTTGGCGAGCTTGCGCGCGTCGGCGCTGTCGCCGGAATTGAAGGCGGGCTGTCCGCAGCAGGTCTGCGCGCGCGGCGTCTCGACGTCGCAGCCGGCCCGCCGCAGCAGGATCAGCGCGGCGAAGGCGGTGCGCGGCCGAAACAGATCGGCGAGACAGGTGACGAACAGCCCGACCTTCATGGCCTAGTGAATCACCATCTGCGTGAACGGATAGACATAGGCCTGCAGCATCACGAGAAGGCCGACGAGGCAGGCGAGCACGATCGAATGCGGAAACACGAAGCGCAGGATCGAGCCTTCGTGACCGAACCAGTTGGTCGCCGTCGAGGCGACGACGATCGATTGCGCGTCGATCATCTTGCCCATCACGCCGCCCGAGGAATTGGTCGCCGCCATCAGGATCGGCGAAAGCCCGAGCTGCCGCGCGCTGACCGTCTGCAATCCGCCGAACAGCACGTTGGACGCCGTGTCCGATCCCGTCAGGGCAACGCCGAGCCAGCCAAGCAGCGCGCCGAAGAACGGATAGAGGAATCCGGTTTGCGCGAAGGTGAGGCCGAGCGTCGCGTCAAGGCCCGAGAATCGGGTAAGCGTGCCGAGCGCCAGCATGGCGGCGATGGTGATCAGCGAATTGCGCACCACGCCCAGCGTGCGCCAATAGGATTTGACGAGCTGCAGCGGCGAATAGCCCATGACGAAACCGCTGACGATCGCCGCCAGCAAGATTGCCGTTCCGGTCATGGTGAGGATGTTGAAGCTGAACACGGCGTGTTCGATCGTCTCCTTTGGCACGACGGGCGGCACTTTGGTGACAAGGTCATGCAGGCCGGCGACCTCGAATTTCGGCAGCCACAGCGCGTTGATCGGCTTCTTGAAGGATTCCGTGCCCCAGATAAAGACGAAAACGCAAAGGATGATCCAGGGCGTCCAGGCCTTGATGACGACGCTGCGGTCGTCGGCGATATGCGGCCTGGAGAGATCGCCCGGCGCGAATTTCGATTCGCTGGCGAGCGCGAGGTCGCTCTCGCCGCCATGGGCGAGAATGGTCGGCGGGGCTTCCGGCGCCGAAAGGACGGAGTGCGCCGCGCTGTGGTCGACGCGCCCGACGAGAGACGGATTGGTCCAGATCTGGGCCGGCTGCCAGAATTTCAAGAAAAGCGCGAGGCTGCCCATCGAGACCAGCGCCGCGATCACATCGACGAGCCAAGGTCCGTGGAAATTGGAGACGAGGAACTGCGGCACAGCGAAGGTGACGCCGGCGACCAGAACTGCCGGCCAGATCTGCAATGCGCCTTTCCATCCGGCGAAGACGATGATCAGCCAAAACGGAACGAGCACCGAAAAGAACGGCAGCTGCCGGCCCGCCATGGCGCCGAGCGCGACAGGGTCGAGGCCGGTCACTTGGCCCAGCACCACGATCGGCGTGCCGAGCGCGCCATAGGCGACGGGCGCCGTGTTGGCGATCAGCGACAGGCCAGAGGCGGCGAGCGGCGAGAAGCCAAGCCCGATCAAGATCGCGCCGGTGACGGCGACCGGCGTGCCAAAGCCCGCCGCGCCCTCGAAAAAGGCGCCGAAGCAAAACGCCACCAGCAAAAGCTGCAGCCGGCGGTCGGAGGTGATTCCGGCGATGGATCTTTGCAGCACGGCGAAGGAGCCGTTCTCAACGGTGAGACGGTGCAGAAAGATAACGTTCAGCACGATCCAGCCGATCGGGAAGAGGCCGGTCACCGCCCCGAGGAGCGACGCCCTGATGGCCATCGGCGCCGGCATGGTGAAGGCGAACACCGCGACAATAAAGGCGACCGCCAGAGCGATCAAAGCGGCGATATGAGCCTTCGTCTTCGTGAAGGCGATGAGGCCGAGCAGTGTGACGATAGGCAAACATGCGACGAGCGTCGAAAACAGGCCGTTGCCGAATGGATCGTAAACCTGGCGCCACATTGAGCATCTCCCCCCAAAACGATCGGCGCATGCGCGCCGGATTTTCTTTAAGCAGTCGGTTTTCCGTCCCGCCGCGCTCCTGGCGACGCGCGCTCCGCCGCGGCGACGGCAAAGGCGCGCGCAAACGGCTTTAGCGGATAGGGTTCAATGCAATGCTTTGAAGCTATTCGGATTTCGGCTGAGGCGCGCGCTGGGATTAAGCGGAAGGTTATAGAACGCTAACCGGCTTGACAAGCGCTCCGGCGTCGCCTCCAAGACCGAATTGCGCGTCTCCGGCGACCCGGCGACGCGGCGCTTGCCTCGCCGATTGGAAAGCGCGCCGCGTTGGGTCATTGTCGCGAGGTGGAGCGGCTTGCGGCGAACGGCCTCCTTCGTTAGAACTGCAGAATAAATCCGCAAATTACGAGCTATAACAGAATGATAATGTTAAATTGGAGCGCGGCCGTTGCAGCGCGTTGATCCCTCGCAACTGCCCGGCCCAGCGCTCAGCGCCGAGCAATTGCGGCAGGTCAATGATCTGTCGGCGTCGCTGAACGCGCGCCAGGCGCTATGGCTCAGCGGCTATTTCGCCGGCCTTGAGGCGGCTTTGGCGCAAGCCGGCCCGGCCTTGGCCGCGCCGCCGCCTGCTGTCGCCCCCACCGTCGCGTCGGCCCGCACGCTGACCATTCTCTACGGTTCGGAGACCGGCAACAGCGCTGCGCTCGCGAAAATCGCCGCCGCCGAGGCCAAGGCGCTGGGGCTCGAGGCGAGCGTCGTCGACATGGCCGACTACAAGCCCCGCCGGCTCAAAGAGGAGCAGGATCTGCTGCTGGTCGCCAGCACCTATGGCGAGGGCGATCCGCCGCAGCCGGCGATCGGCTTCTTCGAATTTGTCGAAGGGCGCAAGGCGCCGTCTTTGGCGGGCCTTCGCTTTGGCGTGCTGGCGCTCGGCGATTCCACTTATGAAAAATACTGCGAAGCCGGAAAGCGGCTCGACCGACGCTTTGAGGAGCTCGGCGCGACGCGCCTTCTGCCGCGCGTCGATTGCGACGTCGATTATGACGAGGCCGCCAGCGCCTGGACTCGCGAGGCGCTGGCGCTCCTCGTCGCGGACATAGGCGGCCAGCTCGCTCCGGGCGTCGGCGCCGCGCCGCTCGCCGAGCCGCAGCAATCGGTCCACGACAAACGCAACCCCTTCGTCGCGCGCATCCTCGATAATCTCGTGCTGACCGGCCGCGGCTCCAGCAAGGAAACGCGCCACATCGAAATCTCGCTCGAAGGCTCAGGGCTCACATTCGAGCCGGGCGACGCGCTTGGCGTCATGGCGCGCAACAATCCTGCCGTCGTTGACCGCGTGCTGGAGGCGCTCGGCCTTGACGGCGCGGCGGGTGTGAAGGTCAAGGATCGCGAGGCGCGGCTGGCGCTGGCGCTCGAGGAGCATTTCGAGATCACCACGGCGACGCCTCGCTTCCTCGAACATTGGGCCGGGCTGTCCGGAGCTGATGATCTCGAAAGGCTGATCGGACCCGAGCGCGCGGAAGAGCGCGCCGCCTTTCTGCGCGAGCATCATATCATCGACGTGATCCGGGCCTTTCCGACGTCGGAAGTCACGCCCGAATCCTTCGTCGCCGGGCTGCGGCCGCTGCAGCCGCGGCTTTATTCGATCGCCTCGAGCCTTGCGGCCAATCCAGACGAGGCGCATCTGACCGTCTCCACCGTCCGCTACATGCTTCACGGCGAGGAGCGCTGCGGCGTCGCCTCCGGCTTTTTCGCCAAGCTCGCCGCCCCCGACACGCGCGCGCCGGTCTATGTCCAGTCCAATCCGCATTTCCGCCTGCCGGCGGACGACGTTCCGATCATCATGGTCGGCGCCGGCACAGGGGTTGCGCCCTATCGCGCCTTCATGCAGGAGCGCGAGGCGCGCGGCGCTTCGGGCCGCTCCTGGCTCTTCTTCGGCGAGCGCAATTTCGTGTCGGATTTCCTATATCAGGCCGAATGGCAGGCCTATCTGAAGGACAAGGTTTTGAGCCGGATGGAGGTCGCCTTCTCGCGCGATCGCTGGGGCAAGGCCTATGTGCAGCACCGAATGCTGGAGCAGGGGCGCGACCTCTTCGACTGGCTTGAGGGCGGCGCGCATTTTTACGTCTGCGGCGATGCGGCAAGGCTCGCGCCCGACGTTCATGAAACGCTGATCGCGATCATCGAGACGCATGGCGCGCGCTCGCGCGAAGCCGCCGAAGATTATGTGCGCGCCCTGCAGGACGGCCATCGCTACCAGCGCGACGTCTACTGAGGATTTTTCAAGATGACCAACACCCTCGCCGGCCCCGACCGCAGCCGCGATATCTCGCAGCCGCTGGAAAAACTCGGTCCCGATGAAGCGATGAAGGTCCGCAGCGATTATTTGCGCGGCACGATCAATGAGGGGCTTCTCGACGCGATCACCGGCGCCGTGTCGGGCGATGACAACGCCAAGCTGATGAAGTTCCACGGCGTTTATGTGCAGGACGACCGGGACCTGCGCGACGAGCGCCGCCGCCAGAAACTGGAGCCGGCCTATTCCTTCCTGATTCGTCTGCGTCTGCCGGGCGGCGTCGCCACCGCGGCGCAATGGCTGAAGCTCGACGAATTGGCGCGCGCCTATGGCAATTCCTCGCTGCGCGTGACGACGCGGCAGACGTTCCAGTTTCATTGGGTCTTGAAGAACGACCTCAAGGCGACGATCCAGGGCCTGCATGAGGTGCTGATCGACACCATCGCCGCTTGCGGCGACGTCGTGCGCGGCGTCATGGCCTCGGTCAATCCGAGCCTCTCGAGCCTTCACGCCGAAGTTTACGATGATGCGCGGCGGGTCAGCGAACATGCGATGCCGAATATGCGCGCCTATCATGAGATCTGGTATGGCGAGGAGCGCGTCGCGACGTCGGAGCCCGAGGAGCCGTTTCTCGGCAAGCAATATCTGCCGCGCAAATTCAAGATCGGCCTCGTCATTCCGCCCTATAATGACATCGACGTCTACACGCAGGACCTCGGCTTCATCGCCATCGCCGAAAACGGCCGGCTCATCGGCTACAACATCGTTATCGGCGGCGGCATGGGCCGCACCGATCAGGCGCCCGAAACCTATCCGCGGCTTGGCGATGTGATCGGCTTCATCCCGAAGGAGCAGATTTTGGCTGCGACCGACGCGGTCGTCGGAACGCAGCGCGATTTCGGCGACCGCACCGTGCGCGCGCACGCCCGCTTCAAATACACGATCGACACGCATGGGCTCGACTTCATCCAGGGCGAGATCGAGCGCCGGCTCGGCTACGCGCTGGAGCCGGCAAGACCGTTCGAATTCGTCTCGAACGGCGACGCCTATGGCTGGGCGAAGGGCGAGAACGGCCGCTATCATTACACGCTGTTTATCGAGAACGGCCGCATCGTCAATCGTGAGGACGTCGCTTTGCTGGACGGGCTGCGGGCGATCGCGGCTGTGCATCAGGGTAGTTTCCGGATGACGCCGAACCAGAACGTCGTCATCGCCGACATTCCGGCCAAGCAGAAGCCGAAGATCGCCGCGCTGCTGCGGGAATATGGGCTCGACCACCGCAATGAACAGAGCCTGTTGCGACTCAATTCCATGGCCTGCGTCGCGCTGCCGACCTGCGGCCTCGCCATGGCCGAAAGCGAGCGCTACCTGCCGACGCTGGTCACCAAGATCGAGACGATTTTGGCGGAGAAGGGTCTGGAGAAGGAGCCGATCACGATCCGCATGACCGGCTGCCCGAATGGCTGCGCGAGGCCCTATGTCGCGGAGATCGCGCTGACCGGCCGCGCGCCGGGAAAATACAATCTCTATTTCGGCGGCGGCTTTCACGGCCAGCGCCTCAACAAGATGTATCTCGAAAATGTCGGCGAGGACGCGATTTTGCAAGCGGTCGACGCGATCGCCGGGCATTACGCGCAGGACAAAAACCCGGGCGAACATTTTGGAGATTTCACCATCCGCGCCGGCTATGTGAAGGAAGTCCGTGCGGGTCGGGAGTTCAATGATTGAGGGCCCCCGTTTTCTAGCCTTTCGTGGCGGCTTGCGCTAGATTTGCCGGTATGATCCATCTTTCTCAAGAGATCGAAGCTCTTGCCCGGCGGCTCGCCGCAGCGCAAAACCTTCCCGTCGAAGAGGCCATCAGGCGGGCGCTCCATGAGAAGCTGCGCGCCGCTGGGCTCCGTCCACGCCGGCGCATGAGCGTCGAGGGCATGCTGGCAGTCGGAGCCGAGGTCGCCGGCCTACCGCTCCTCGACTCACGTTCTCCGCGTGAAATCACGGACAACCTGAACGATTTATGATTGTCGTCGATAGCTCCGCCCTGATCGCCATTCTTGAAATGGAGGCCGACGCGGCGGTCTACGCCGCAGCAATCCAACAGGCAGACCGCCTGTTGGTGTCTGCGGTCAATGTCCATGAGGCAGGGCTCGTGTTGCGTATTCGACGCGGTATGACCGCCGCCGATCGAATGTGGCGTTTTCTTCAGGTTGAAAACGATTTTGAGATCATCCCCTTCGACGAAATTCAGGCGCGCGCGGCGCTCTCGGCGTTTGACCGTTACGGGAAGGGCGTCCATTCGCTGGCGCGGCTCAATCTCGCGGATTGCGCCGCCTATGCGCTTGCCGTGACGATGGATGCGCCATTGCTCTTCAAGGGAGCCGATTTTTCAGCGACCGACGTTCGGACCTGCATTTGAAACGATTGCTAGCCTCAAATCCATCCCGCCTTCCGGAATTGATAAAACAGATAAAACAGGTCGAGAAAATCACGCCGAGCGCGGCGAAATAGCCGTGCTGCCATTCGAGCTCCGGCATGTTCTCGAAATTCATGCCGCAGATGCCGCCTTTGATGCGGCGGCCGATCGCGTCTTGCCGCAACTGCGCATATGATCCGCCACCGATACGCTGTCGCTGACGTGCACGCGCGATCGTTGAATCGATCATCTATGGCGCGCTTTCGTCAGCCTAGGCACAAAGCGCCCGCTCAACTATCATCTCAGAAACGCGGCTTGCCAATTGTCGCGTATTTGAGGGGGTACTTATGAAAGCGCTCAAGACTGCGATGCTCGGTGTCATCATCCTTTCCACGAACTTGTCGCCGGCGTTTGCTTTAGGCGGCTGTGGTCCAAACGGCCATCGCAATGGGTGGGGCCAGTGCGTCTGGGGGGGTCAAAATCAGGATTGGTGCTTGAGACGAACGGGCCATACCGCCGTTCGCATGCCTAATGGAAACATGCGCTGCTTCAGGTGATTGCAGCTGACGTCTGCAGCAGCCGACTAACTGTCTGCCGGAGCAAGCCGGCAGGCATGGCGCAAGCCCCGTCTCGGGTCGCGACCCTGTATTGTTGCTCGCACATCGAAGTCCTGCCTACCGTCAAATCCACCCGGCCTTCCTGAACCGGTAGAACAAATAAAAACACGTCGAGAAAATCACGCCGAGCGCGGCGAAATAGCCGTACTGCCATTCGAGCTCCGGCATGTTCTTGAAATTCATGCCGTAGATGCCGGCGATCGCGGTCGGCACGGCCAGAATGGCCGCCCAGCCTGTGAGGCGGCGGCCGATCGCGCCTTGGCGCGAGGATTCCAATAACAGCCCCGCCTCGAAGGCGAAGCCAAGCATTTCGCGCAGAGAATTGATCTGCTCCAGGGCTCTGTTCACATGGTCGCCGATGTCGCGGAAATAGGGCCGGAAATCCGCGTCGATTCCGGGAATGTCGGCGTGCTCAAGCCGCCTGCACACTTCGACCGCCGGCGCGGCGACGAGATGCAACTTTTGCAGCTCCCGCCGCAGCTCATAGATCCGCGCCACCCGCGTCTCATCCAGCGGCTCCAGCACATGGTCCTCAAGCGCCTCCACCTCGGCGGCGAGCTTTTCGACGACGATCAGATAATTGTCGACGATAAAATCAACGATGGCGTAGACCACATAGTCCTCGCCATGGCTGAGCTGCTTCGGCGTCGCCTCGGCGCACTGCCGCACCCGCGTATAGGACGCCGAGGCGCCGTGGCGCACCGAGATGACATAGCCCTTGCCGACGAAGATCTCGGTTTCGCCGAGCGCGATATGGCCGTCGATCAGAAAGGCGGTGCGCAGCACCAGAAAGCTGGTGTCGCCATAGACTTCGACCTTCGGCCTTTGATGCGCGTTGAGGGCGTCTTCCAGCGCGAGCTCATGCAGGCCGAATTGCTTTTGCAGCGCGCGCAGCTCGTGCTCGCTCGGCGCCTCTATGCCGATCCAGACGAAATGGCCGGGGCGGTTGGCCCATTCGCCGCTCTCCGCGATGGAAATATCGGCCACCTTGCGGCCGGCGCTATAGGCGGTCGCGGCGATTACCTTGCCCATTGACGGCTTCTCCAGACCCGTGGCGGCTTTTGTTATGCGCGAAGGCTACAGGCGAACTAGCGGCCTGCAAAGCCGAGATAGGCCGCGATCGTGACGGCTGAGAGCGCCGTCGAGATCAAAATGACCTTGGACGTCAGGCCTGCGTCCAGCCGGTAATATTCGGCGAGCATGAAGGAGCCCGTGCCCGTCGGCAGCGCGGCCATGACCACCGCCGTTTTCGCCGCGACCGGCTCCAGCGCGAAGATTTTCTCGACGAGCAGAAAGGCGATCAGCGGCTGCGCGATGAGTTTTAGACCGATCAGAAAAGCGGCGGCAGCCGCCTCCCGCTTTGGCGCCGCCTCCTCCGCCCGATCGCGCCCGCCGGCGAAGAACAGGCCGAGCGCGACGAGAGCGCAGGGAGAGGCGGCGGAGCCGAGCAGCTTGAAGAAGACCTCGGCCTGATCGGGGATTTTGAACCCCAGCGCATTGATGAGCGCGCCAGCAGCGGGCGCCGCCACCAGCGGATTGCGCAGCAGCGATTTCGCCACCTTGAAAATCAGCGGGGCGATCCGCTTTTCCGCCTGCAGCCCGATCTCGATCAGAACGATCGCGCCGCCAAACAGAACGCAGGCGGTGAAGATCGTCGCGATCACGGCGCCCGTCTGGCTCGCCGGGCCGAGCGCGACGAGGCACAGCGGGATGCCGATATAGCCGGTGTTGCCATAGGCGGCGTTGAGGCCGTCGACGCCGGCGTCGGCCAGCGGTCGTCCAGCGGCGAGGCGGACCGCGACGGCAAGCGCGAAGACGATCGCTGAGCTGAGCCCGAAGGCGCCGATAAAACCCGGCTGCCAGATCGACGACCAGCTGGCGTGCGCCATGATGTCGAACAACAGCGCCGGCAGCGCGAGAAAGACGACGAAGCGGTTCAGCTCGCGCGAGGCGCCGGGACCCAAAATCTCCCAGCGCCGGATGGCGACGCCCGCGACGATCAGGGCGAAGATCGGAATGACGGCGCCGAAGGCGCTCAGCATCAAAGCGCCTCAGCGGTCATGGGCGCCGCTCCGAGCGCAGGCGCATTGGCGACGCCCTCAAGGTTCGAGACGGCTCTTCCAGCCTCCTCCGCATGAGGGATATGGGAGAAATGGGAATTTCTCCAAACCGACTTTCAGATCCCGCCGCCGTCGTGAAAATCCTCGCTGCGAAGCTGCGCCTGCGAGATCGTGCTGCCGGGCGGCACGCTGCGCGTCAGCCAGACATTGCCGCCGATCGACGAGCCGCGGCCGATCGTGACGCGGCCCAAGATCGTCGCGCCGGCATAGACGACGACGTCGTCCTCGACGATCGGATGGCGGGCGCCCCCCTTCAGCAGCGCGCCGTGTTCGTCGGTGGCGAAGCGCTTCGCCCCCAGCGTGACCGCCTGATAGAGCCGCACGCGCTTGCCGATGATCGTCGTCTCGCCGATGACGACGCCGGTGCCGTGATCGATGAAGAAGCTCTCGCCGATCTCCGCGCCCGGATGGATGTCGATTCCGGTCGTCGAATGGGCGATCTCGGCGATCATGCGGGCGAGCAGCGGCGCGCCGAGCTTATAGAGCACATGGGCGATGCGGTGATGGATGATCGCCGTGACGCCGGGATAGCAGATCAGCACCTCGTCGATGCTGCGCGCCGCCGGATCGCCGTCGAAGGCGGCGCGGATGTCGGCGTCGAGCAACGCGCGGATCCTGGGCAGCTCTTTGGCGAGCGCGCCGACGACCGGCGCCGAGAGGTCGTTTTCGGGGGGGATGACGACGCCGCGGGCGCAGGTGAACTCGAACTCGAGCCGGACCTGCTGCAATAGCTCGGTCAGCGTCAGGTCGAGCGTATGTCCGACGAAAAAGTCGACGCCTTCGTCGCTGATTTCACAAAGGCCGAGGCGGTTCGGAAACAAGGCTGCGCTGAAGCCCTCCATAACCTTGACCAGCGCCTTGCGCGAAGGGAGCTTCACCGGTCCTTCACGCAGCTCGTGGTCCTTGACGCGCAGCTCGCGCAATTCGGCGGTTATCGCCTTGATATTCCAATGCGGGCTGGCGCTACGCAAAGCGCTCGCCTTTCTCGATACGGGACTCATGCTGCGACCTTTCCGATCCGCGGCGGGATTTGAGGGCTATCTACCCAAACAAGCGCGCGGCCGTCGATAGAATTAAAATCTCCCGCCCCTGCGGCCCGGCGCCTCATTCAAGCCGGTCGGCGCGGCGCAGCTCGGGGAATCGCCAGGCCCAGAGCGCGACGACGAGAAGCGTTCCGACGCCGCCGATCACGGCCGCGCCCTTTGCCCCCGCGAAAGAGGCGACGACGCTCGATTCGAAGTCGCCGAGCTGGTTCGAGGCGCCGATGAAGACATAATTGATGGCGTTGACCCGCCCGCGCATCGCATCCGGCGTGCCGAGCTGCACCATGGTGAAGCGGATGACCATGCTGACCATGTCGAAGCCGCCAAGGGCGATCATTGCGGCGACGGAAAGCGGCATCTTCGTCGAAAGCGCAAAAAGGATCGTCGCCGCGCCAAAGGCGGCGACCGATGCGAGCATGATCGCGCCGACGTTCCGGCGCAGCGGGAAGCGGGCGAGGATGAGGCCGACGACAATCGCGCCCATCGCCGGGCCGCTGCGCAGCAATCCGAGCCCGACCGGGCCGGCGTCGAGAATGTCGCGGGCGTAAATCGGCAAGAGGGCGGTGACGCCGCCAAACAGCACGGCGAACAGATCGAGCGAGATGACGCCGAGCAGGAGGCGGTTGGCGCGAACATAGGAAAAGCCGGCGAGCAGGCTTTTGAAGCCGGTTTCTTTCTCCGCTTCGCCGCGGCCCTGCCGCGCTTTGATGAAGGCAATCATAAGCGCCGCCGCGGCGTTGAGCGCCGCCGCCAGCGCAAACAGCGCCGGAGCGCTCCAGGCCATCAGAAGACCGCCCGCCGCCGGGCCGGCGATCATTGCGACCTGCAGCGAGGAGGTCGTCATCGCCACCGCGCGGGGAAAATCCGCAACTTCGACGATACCGGGCAGCAGCGCCGCGAGCGCCGGCTGGGCGAAGGAGCGCGCCGTCCCGAGAAAAAATACGATGGCGTAAATGAGCGCGAGGTTCGGCGAGGCGCTGGCCGCCGCATAAAGGAGACAAACCGACGCGAAGGCCTGCGCCGCAGCGCTGACGACGCCAACCTTGCGGCGATCGAGCCGGTCGGCGACGCCGCCGGTCACGAGGATGAACAGCACGGACGGAAGAAATTCGACAAGGCCGATCAGGCCGAGGCTCAACGGATCGCCGGTCAGCGCATAGACGGACCAGGCGATGGCGACATGCTGCATCTGCATGGAGAAGGCCATCGCCATGCGCGCGCCGACGAACAGCTGCACGCTGCGCTGGCGCAGCAGGGGCGTCGCTGGGGCCGCGATTGCGTCGGGCGTCCTGTCATCCATGCATGCGGCTTTACCAAAAATAAAACGGAGAAGCAGGGGGCTTCTCCGTTTCACACGCGATTGTGGTCTGGCTCTGGGACGATCAGGCGCCCGCGGCGCGCAGGCGGATCGGAACCGATTTATAGGCTGGCGTGCCGCTGCGATGATCGTAAGACTCGAGCGCGATCAAATTATTGGCTTCCGGGTAGTAGGCGGCGACGGAGCCTTCGGCGATCGTGTAGGCGACGGCTGTGAGGCCCCGCATCCGGCGCGGCGCGCCGCCTGCGCCGTCGGCCGGCACCGTCTCAAGATCAACGGCGTCGCCGTGCTTGAGCCCCCTCGCGGAAAGATCCTTGGCGTTGACGAAGACGACGTCGCGCCGCCCGGTTATGCCGCGATAGCGGTCGTTGAGGCTGTAGATCGTCGTATTGTACTGGTCGTGGCTGCGGATTGTCGTCAAGACCAGCGCGTCGGCGCCGACGGCCGGATCCTCGGCCAGCCCCTCGGCGGGGATGAAATTGGCCTTGCCGGACGGCGTGCGCCACTCCCGCTCCGAGGAGGCGACCTTCAGCCGAAATCCGCCGGGCTGCATGATGCGTTCGTTGAAATTGAAAAAATCAGGGAACACCTCTTCGATCTTGTCGCGGATGCGGGAATAGTCGGCGATGAGATGGTCCCAGGCGACCTTGCTTTGCGGCAGGGCGGCCTTGGCGATGCCGGCGACGATCGCCGGCTCCGAGCGGAGCTCGTCCGACGCCGGCTTCAGGCCGCCACGCGAGGCATGCACCATCGACATTGAATCCTCGACGGTGACCGCTTGCGGCCCGGTCTCCTGCACGTCGATCTCGGTGCGGCCGAGGCACGGCAGGATGATCGACTCTTTGGCCAGGATCAGATGGCTGCGGTTGGGCTTGGTCGCGATATGGACGGCAAGATCAAGCTTGCGCATCGCGGCGAAGGTGGCCTCCGGGTCTGACATCGCCACGGCGAGGTTGCCGCCAAGACAGATGATCGCCTTTGATTTTCCGTCGCGGATCGCCTCCACCGTCTCGATCGCATTATGGCCCTTCTCCCGTGGCGAGGCGATGCCGAAGGCGGCGTCGAGCCGAGCGAGAAACGCTTCGTCCGGAATTTCGGTGACGCCGACGGTGCGGTCGCCCTGGACGTTGGAATGGCCGCGCAGCGGGCAGATTCCCGCGCCCTCCCGGCCGATATTGCCGCGGAGTAGCAGAAGATTGGCGAGCTGATGCACGTTTGAGGTGCCATGCCGATGCTGGGTGACGCCCATGCCATAGCAGAGGATGACGCGGCTCGCCTTGGCGTAGACCGCCCCCGCCGCCTCAATGTCAGCGCGCGAGAGGCCGGACTGGCGCTCGATCGCCGCCCATTCGGTCCCTTCAAGATCAGCCGCGAGCGCCTCAAAGCCCGATGTGTGCTCCGCGATGAAGGCGCGGTCAAGCACGCCCGGGCCGCCGCTCGCAAGAGAGGCGGCGTCGAGCGCGAGCGTCGTTTTCATCATGCCCTTCAGCACGGCGAGGTCGCCGCCGACCTTGACCTGATAGTAGGACGAGGCGATCTCCGTCGAGCGCATGGTCAGCATCTCGATCGGATCCTGGGGCGAGGCGAAACGCTCGAGGCCGCGCTCGCGCAGCGGGTTGAACACGACGATCGGCACGCCACGCCTGGCCGCCTCGCGCAGCGTCGCGAGCATGCGCGGATGGTTGGTGCCGGGATTGTGGCCGATGCAGAAAATGGCGTCGCAATGGTCGAAATCTTCGAGCGTGACCGTGCCTTTGCCGGCGCCGAGCGAGTCCGGCAGGCCGACGCTCGTCGCCTCATGGCACATGTTGGAGCAGTCGGGAAAATTATTGGAGCCGAATTCCCGCACGAACAGCTGATAAAGAAACGCCGCCTCGTTGGAGGCGCGCCCCGAGGTGTAGAATTCCGCCATGTTCGGATCGGGCAGGGCGCGCAACGCCGCGCCGATGCGCGTGAAGGCTTCATCCCAGGAAATCGGCAGATAGCGGTCGCTCGCCGTATCATAGGCCATCGGATGGGTGAGCCGCCCCTGTTTCTCGAGATCGAAATCCGACCAGGTCCAGAGTTCGGCCACGGGATGCGCGGCGAAAAACTCCGGGGCCGCGCGCTTGGCCGTGGCCTCCCAGGCGACCGCTTTCGCGCCGTTTTCGCAAAATTCGAAGGATGATCGGTGGTCGGGGTCCGGCCAGGCGCAGCCGGGGCAATCGAAGCCCATCGGCTGGTTCGCCTTGAGCAGGGCTCGCACGTCGGACGTGACGGCAGTCTGGTCTTTGATCGCCTTGGCGACGGCGTGAAGCGCGCCCCAGCCGCCCGCGGGACCGTCATAGGGTTTCACGCCCGGCGGGTCCATCTTGCTCATCTTGGGGATCTCCTCGGGGCTCGTAAAGGATGAAAGGCCGGCGCTGCGGGATGAATCCCGTTTGCGCCAGATCAATCCTTATCATCGAGATGCGGTTTCCATAAACCGCCTTGCCCGGCTCGCGCGGCGTCGAATCGCCGCGTTGGCGCGCCGGCGGCAGGGCAAAAAAAAAGCATGATCGCGCAAGCTTGCGGCGATCATGCTGGTCCGAAGTTCGGAGCGGCGCCCAAAGGGCGCCGCTTGATCAGTTATGCGTAAGATTGGTCGCCGAGCGGGTCCAATCGAGCAATTTGGTCGTGGCCCCGCTGATCGAACTCACCGCGGTGTCGACGAAGGCGAGCGGATTTGGCTTCGGCGCCGGCGCCGGCTCGATCGGCGCCGAGGCGACTTGAACGGGCTGCGGGTCTTGCTGCGCTTGAGCCGCGCTCTTCGGACGGTTGTTCGCGTCATTGTGGGCGGTTTTGGCGGCGGCGTCGGCCGGCTTGGCGGCGACCTTGGCCGGCCGCGCCGGCGGCAAAGCGGCCGTTTTGGCGGGAGCGGGCTTTGCGGCGTCTCTGGCCGCGGTTTTCACAGCCGCCTCCTTGGCGGCGACATGAGCGGCCGGTTCGGCCTTGGCGATCGTGCCATCCGGCCGCACCGAGGCCGTCTTCACCTTCTTCGGTTCGCCAAGGGCCACCGGGGCCGATGCGGCCGGCGCCTGCGCCACGGTCGCGGCTGCGGGGGCTGCCGCCGCAGCGGCCGAGGTGCGAGCGGCGCCATAGGGCGGCGGGGCGAGCAGGCTGCCCATCGCGGCGGTCGGGGGCGTCGCGGCGTCCTGGAGCGACAACGCGCCGCCTGCGGCTTGCGCCGGAGCTGCGTCGGCGGCCGGCGTCTCAGCCGGCGCCTGCCCGATCGAGGCAAGCTGCGGCGCGGCGGCTTGCGGGGCGGACGTTTCCGCGCCTGCCGCAGGCGCCGGGGAGGCCGCGGACGAGGCTTCGGCGGCAGCAGTCGACGCGGGCGCCATCGCTGCAGTCTGCATCGGCTCGCTGCGATCGTCGGAGCCGGCGTCGCGTTTCAGCGCCGAGCTTGTGATAATTCCGGCCATGCCGGCGATGACCACCGCGGCCATCAGATAGAGCGGCCGGCGCGACCGCTTTTCTTCTTCGTAGAGGGCGGCTTCGCCGGACACGGCCGCGTCGTCGACATAGACGAAGTGGTCGACCGGGGCCTGCGTCAGGAGGCGCTCGTCGTCGAGGGCGGAGAACGCGGCCGGCTGTCCTTCGCCGGTCTCGGCGGCGAAAGCGCTGAACGGGGCGCTGGCGAAAGCGAACGGCTCATCCTCATGATCGCGCGTCGCGCGCAGGGCGGGAAGAATGATGGGCTGGAAGGCCTGGGCGTCAGCGTCCTGTCGCGCCGGGTCCGCGACGAGGGCGGCGCGCAGCAGGGCCGCCTCGATCTCGGCGAAATCGCCGCCGATCACCGGCTCGGCCGCTTCGAACGGGATGGCGTGGTCTTCGGCGTAGGCCGGGAAGGAGGTGTTCTGGCGAGAGGCCATGATGGGCGCGTGCTCCGGTTCCGCGCCGGCCGAAGCGTCGGCCTCGCGCTCAAAAAACTTTCCATCCCCAATCGCCAGGGCGGTTTCGCCGCGCATGCGACGCTCAAATTCATAAAGATCGATCAGTGGCTGCCGTTTCGGTGCTGGCTCGCTCATGGTTCCGACCCCTCGACTCCATACTTAAATCTTGCCGCGCGTCTCAAGCTGCGCCTTAATTCTTAACCGCCATTAAGACTGTGCAATTGTGGCTGTTCTTTGCCGCGGGCGCAGAACATTCGTCATTGATCCGCCGGATCGGTCCGGCGCGCCTCGCACGCGCAACTCTGTAAAAAATGGGCGAAAGCTCATTTTGCCTTATGGATATCGGCGAGTTGGGTCTAACTTTACGTAAAAACCGGCTTGTTTTTCGTTCGTCATGCTTAACGCCCCTTGAACGAAGCGCTCCAAAAACGGCGAGGAACGAAATGGCGCACAGCGCAAAGCTATGGATCGTCGTGGCTGATGGAGGGCAGGCGCGCGTCGTGATCCCGCGCCCCGAAGATTTTACCCTCGAAACGCATGATCATATGACGTCCGAAAGCGCCCATTTGCGCTCCTCCGACCTTGGCGCGGATCGGCCGGGCCGCGTCCATGAAAGCGCCTCCGCGACCCGCCATAGCGCCGAACCGCGCACCGACCCGGCCGAAGCGGCCAAGCAGCATTTTGCGCAGAAGCTGGGGCGCTGGGTGGCGGACGCCTCGCGGCGGGGCGAATTCGATGAGCTCGTGCTCGTCGCGCCAAGCCATATCCTGAGCGAACTTAAGGACAGCCTCGACAAGCCGGCGGCCGATAAGCTGCGCGGCGCTCTCGCCAAGGATCTGACCAAGGTTCCGGACCACGAACTGCAGCCGCATCTTAGCCAATGGGTCCGGCCGCCCCATCGGATTCGTTAGGCTTCAAGGACGGGTCCCCATCTTGCATGGGGACCGCCGGCCTGCGTGACGCTCGGCGGGGATCTGATCGGGGCAGCGTTAAGGGGGAACTTCGCATGGAAGAAGCACATGGGCATCATGTTGGCGTCGTAACGCATCATGAGCTGAAGCAGAGTCTGTCGACTCTCCAGCTTTGGGCCATCGCCGTCGGCCTCGTCATTTCCGGGGAATATTTCGGCTGGAGCTATGGCTGGGCCACGGCGGGAACGCTCGGCTTCACCGTCACGGCGCTGTTCATCGCCGCCATGTATACGACCTTCATTTTCAGCTTCACAGAGCTCACGACCTCCATCCCTCATGCGGGCGGCCCGTTCGCCTATGCGCGCCACGCCTATGGCCCGACCGGCGGTTATTTCGCCGGGGCGGCGACGCTGATCGAATTCGTTTTCGCGCCGCCGGCGATCTCGCTCGCCATCGGCGCCTATCTTAACGTGCAATTTCCGGCTCTCGATCCCAAAGTCGCGGCATTGGGCGCCTACATCATATTCATGGGGCTCAACATTATCGGCGTCGAAATCGCCGCCACTTTCGAACTTGTGGTGACGGTGCTGGCGATTTTCGAACTGCTCGTCTTCATGGGCGTCGTCAGCCCGGGCTTCTCGATCGCCAATTTCGTCAAGGGCGGCTGGTCCGGTCAGGATCAATTCAGCGGGGCGGCGATTTCCGGCATGTTCGCGGCGATCCCCTTTGCGATCTGGTTCTTCCTCGCGATCGAAGGCGTCGCCATGGCCGCCGAGGAAGCCAAGGATCCAAAGCGCTCGATCCCGATCGCCTATATCACCGGCATCCTGACCCTTCTGTTTCTGGCCATCGGCGTCATGCTGTTCGCCGGGGCCGCGGGCGACTGGACGTTGCTTTCGAACATCAATGACCCGCTGCCGCAGGCCATGAAATTCATCGTTGGGGAAAAGAGCGGCTGGCTGCACATGCTGGTGGCGCTTGGCCTGTTCGGCCTCGTCGCCTCCTTTCACGGCATCATCATCGGCTATTCGCGGCAGATTTTCGCGCTGGCGCGGGCGGGTTATCTTCCGCCCGTGCTCGCCAAAGTGCATCCGAAATTCAAGACCCCGTGGATCGCGATCCTCGCCGGCGGCGCCGTCGGCATCGCGGCGATCTTCAGCGACAATCTGCTCGTCATCGGCGGCCAGCCTCTGACGGCGAACATCGTCACCATGTCGGTGTTCGGCGCGATCTTGATGTACATCATCAGCATGGCGAGCCTGTTCAAGCTGCGCCAGACCGAGCCGACGATGGCGCGTCCGTTCCGCGCGCCGTTCTATCCGTGGTTCCCGGCCTTCGCTCTGATCGCGGCCGGCGTCTGCATGATCGCGATGATCTACTATAATTTCCTGATCTTCATCATCTTCTGCGTCCTGCTGGCGATCGGCTATCTCTACTTCCTCACCACCGCGAAGCGGCGCGAGGAGTCGCCGATTGACGCGCTCATCGAGTCGACCGATGAATTGAAGGCCGAAGGCGTCCAGCCCTAAGTCTTGCGGCTTTGAGTCTGAACGAGGGGAAGCGATGACCTATGCGAAAAGCGTCGGGGGGCGAACCTATCGCTTCCCCGACCTGAAGACGCTTCTCGCCAAGGCGAGCCCGGCGCGCTCCGGCGACTATCTCGCCGGCGTCGCGGCCGAGGATGATTCCGAGCGCGCCGCGGCGCAAATGGCGCTGAGCGACACGCCCCTCAAGGCGTTCCTCAACGAGGTTGTGATCCCTTACGAGGACGATGAAGTCACGCGGCTGATTATCGATCGGCATGACGCCGACGCCTTCGCGCCGGTGAGCGGGTTGACGGTCGGCGATTTCCGCAACTGGCTGCTCGGCGCCGAGGCCAATGAGGCCGCGCTGACGAAGCTCAGCCCCGGCGTTACCCCCGAAATGGCCGCGGCCGTCTCCAAACTGATGCGCGTGCAGGATCTGATCCTCGTCGCGCGCAAATGCCGCGTCGTCACCAGGCTGCGCAACACCATCGGCCTCGCCGGGCGGCTTTCGACCCGCCTGCAGCCGAATCATCCGACCGACGATCCGGCGGGCATCGCCGCGAGCATCCTCGACGGCCTCCTCTACGGCAGCGGCGATGCGGTGATCGGCATCAATCCGGCGACCGACAGCGTGCCTGCCGTCTGCGCCCTTTTGACCATGCTCGACGAGGTGATCCATAAATATGAGATCCCGACCCAGTCTTGCGTCCTGACCCATGTCACGACCTCGATCGAGGCGATCAATCGCGGCGTGCCGGTCGACCTCGTCTTCCAGTCGGTCGCCGGCACGGAAGCCGCGAACAAAAGTTTCGGCGTCGATCTCGCGGTGCTCAAGGAAGGGCGCGAAGCGGCGCTGGCCTTAAAGCGCGGAACGGTCGGCGACAATGTGATGTATTTCGAAACCGGCCAGGGCTCGGCGCTTTCGGCCAACGCCCATCATGGCGTCGATCAGCAGACCTGCGAGGCGCGCGCCTACGCCGTCGCGCGCGAGTTTCATCCGCTGCTCGTCAATACGGTGGTCGGCTTCATCGGGCCCGAATATCTCTACAACGGCAAGCAGATCATTCGCGCCGGACTTGAGGATCATTTCTGCGGCAAGCTGCTCGGCCTGCCGATGGGCTGCGATATCTGCTACACCAATCACGCCGAGGCCGATCAGGACGATATGGACATGCTCTTGACCCTGCTGCCGGCCGCCGGCTGCAGTTTCATCATGGGCATCCCGGGATCGGATGACATCATGCTGAATTATCAGACGACGTCCTTCCATGACGCGCTCTATGTGCGTGAAGTTCTGGGTCTGCGCATGGCCCCCGAATTCGAAAGCTGGTTGATCCGCAAGGGCGTCTTCGAGGGCGCAGATCATCCACGTCCGCGCAAAGCCCTGTCGTCCATGTTCGCGCCCGCGCTGGCGCGGATCGCGTAGAACTTGTGATATTGAAAGGCCCGCGATGAACGATCTCGTCGTCGTCAATCCCTGGGAAGGGCTGCGCCGCCTGACTCAGGCGCGCATCGCGCTCGGCCGCGCCGGGGTCAGCATTCCGACCAAGCCCCTGCTCGACTTTCAATTCGCCCATGCGCGGGCGCGCGACGCCGTGCATTTGCCGATGGATCGCGAGGGGCTTTGCGCGCGCATGGAGGCGGCGCAGTTTCCCGTCATTGAATTGCATAGCGCTGCGCCCGACCGCACCACCTATTTGCAGCGCCCCGATCTCGGCCGCAAGCTCGGCGCGGACTCGCGCGAAAAGCTTGCGGCGCTTGCGGCCAAGGGCGCGCATGGCTTCGACATCGCCTTCGTCGTCGCCGACGGCCTATCGGCTTTCGCGGTCAATGAGCACGCGCTGTCGATGCTGGAGGCGATCCGCCCGAAACTGACCGAGGCCGGCTGGCGCATGGCGCCGGTCGCTCTTGTCGAACAGGGACGGGTCGCGATCGGCGACGAGATCGGCGCGATTTTCGGCGCGGAGATCGTCGTCATTCTGATCGGCGAGCGACCGGGCCTTAGCGCGCCGGACAGTCTCGGCCTTTATATGACCTACGCGCCGCGGGTCGGTCTCACCGACGAAGCGCGCAATTGCATCTCCAATGTGCGGCCGGAGGGACAGAGCTTTGGCGCTGCGGCGCACCGCCTCGACTACCTCCTCAAAGAGGCGAAGCGGCGGAAATTGTCGGGCGTTGACCTCAAGGATGAATCCGAAATGAAGGTTCTTCCCACGGAGGGGAAACAGGACCAGACCAATTTCCTGATCAGCGAAGGCGCGGTCCCTCCGGTCTGACGCGAGCTCAGGGCCGCGGCAGCCGCGGCGGCGGCAGGCAGAGTCTTGTGCCGGGAATGGGCGTGCAAGCCTGTTTCGGCGGCGGGAAATTGCCGCAGACCCATTCTCCTTCCCCGGGGACGAAGCGCCCATCCGGCCCGATATGGCCGCCCGGGCGAAAGAAACAGACCTTGTCCGTCCGCATCGTGGCGAAACGCATCGTATGCGCTCCGGCGCCGGCGCTCGTGTCGACTTCCACGCCGACAACGGTCAGGCGCCTTGTGTCTTCCGGCTGGTCGAGATCGAGCCCGGCGAGCAGAAGATTGCCAAGGAGCGGGCTCGCCGCCGCGAACGGCCGCTTGAGGAGCGTGGCCGCCTTTTGCGCCACGCCCGCCGCCGTCAGATTGAGGTCCGCGATTTTCTGGTCGAGAAAAGCATCGGCGGGCTGTTTGTTGAAATGCTCGATCGAGATGCTATCCAGCGTGAAATCGACCGAATTGGCGTTGACTGCGATCTCGCCGCGATGCGACTGCGGATTGACCCGCACGGACAAGCCATAGTCGACGACGATATGGCCGCCGCGCAGGGTGACTGCGTGCGGTCCATCGGGAGCCATGGATTCGAGCAGCGAATTCGCGACGTTCTTGTTCGAGCCAAAGCATTTGAGGTCGGTCGTAATATTCGCCGTGGCCTGCGGCTGTGCGGCGTCGAGATCGGCCGTGAGCCGCAGCACGCGAGCTCCGCGCGCGCCCCGCTCCCACGAGAATTGGATAGACGTGAAGTTGAGGGCGTTCAGCGTAACATTGACATTCGTCTTGAACGTGCAGCCCGCCCCGCCAAGCAGCGAGCGCACCACCTGCATGATCGCGTCGCGAGCGAAGCTCGGCAGATCGTCCATGCCGTCCACCTGCCGCTGGAACATGGGAATGAGCCAGGTCAGCAGCTGCGCCTGCTGCGTCGTCTCCACTGACAGCAGCCGGGCGGGGATCGGCTGCGGCAGCTCGGCATTGATCACGGACATAATCGTGGCGGCCGCGCGCGCTCCGGCGGGATTGGCCGAGCCGCGTTCGATGCGGGCGAAATCGATTGCGCCGCCGGTCTTGCAATCCGCCAAGAGCGTATCGGAGCCGTTGAGTCGCGTCTGGCCCGGTTGAAGCGTGAGCGGCGTCGCGCAGACGTCGATGACATGCTCGATGTCGCGGAACACTTTTTCGTCATAGGTGATGTCGTCGCCGACGGGCGTCTCGACCCGTTGCTGCCAGACGGCGCCGGAGCACGCGGAGAGGCAAAGGGCGGCGGCCAGCGCAAGAAGCGCCCGCAGGAGAGCAGAACGGCGACGCATCGGACCCCGCTTTCCCGCCAAGTTTAATCCTCTGCGGCCAAAACGCCAAGCTGCCGGACGCGCCCACCCGCCGGCGGATCCTCGGTGGAACGCTATGCGGGGAACGAGATTGCGCTATAGCGGCGGCAACCTCTCGTTCTCTCAAGGCAAACAATGAATTCCAGCTTCGATGACTCCGTGAGGAGCGCGCCTGAAGGTCTTTGGACAAGGGTTGGGCGGGCGCTCGGCCCCGGCCTGATCACGGGCGCCGCCGATGATGATCCAAGCGGGATCGCGACCTACAGCCAGGTCGGCGCGCAATTCGGCTTCCAGCTCTCCTGGATTTTATTGTTCAGCTATCCGCTGATGGCGGTGACTCAGGCCATCGCGGGGCGCATCGGCTGCGTCACCGGACGCGGCATCGCGCAGAATTTGCGCCGGAACTATCCTCGCTCGCTGCTTCGCGTCGTCGTGCTGGCGCTGCTTGTCGCCAATGTCGCCAATCTCGGCGCCGACCTCGGCGCAATGGGCGCCGCGGTCCAGCTTCTCATCGGCGGCCCGGCGCTGGCCTATACCGCTCTGCTCGCCGGCCTTTGCATTGTCCTCCAGATCTGGCTGAGCTACGCGCGTTACGCCTCGATCCTCAAATGGCTGACGCTGTCGCTGTTTTCCTATGTCATCGTCGTGTTCATGGTCGATATGCCCTGGCGCGAGGCGCTGAAGAGCATCTTGATTCCGTCGATGTCCTTCGATTCGGCTCATGTCATGGCGCTTCTCGCCGTGCTTGGCACGACGATCAGCCCGTATCTTTTTTTCTGGCAGGCCTCGC
The DNA here is from genome assembly GCF_000021745.1 of Methylocella silvestris BL2. Classification (NCBI taxonomy): domain Bacteria; kingdom Pseudomonadati; phylum Pseudomonadota; class Alphaproteobacteria; order Hyphomicrobiales; family Beijerinckiaceae; genus Methylocella; species Methylocella silvestris. The sequence goes on along the minus strand of NC_011666.1, from coordinate 2,626,020 downwards.
AGGAAGTCGAAGAGCAATTTCGCCGCTCGACCCAGCCGCTTTATGTGACGCCGGGGGACGATACCGGCGAGATCGAGCGCGTCAGCATCGACACCTGGGTCGGCATGGGTCTTTCCAATCTGATTTCCCTCTTCATCGTCCTCGCGGCGGCGGCGACGCTGCACGCCCATGGAACGACGGATATCCAGACCTCGGCGCAGGCGGCCGAAGCCTTGCGTCCGATTGCCGGAGAGTTCGCCTTCGTCGTTTTCGCGCTGGGCATCGTCGGCACGGGCATGCTGGCGACGCCGGTTCTTGCCGGCTCGGCCGCTTACGCCGTCTGCGAAACTTTCAACTGGGTCGAAGGCCTCGACCGCAAGCTCAAGGACGCCCGCGCCTTCTATGGCGTCATTGTCGTCGCGACCTTGATGGGGCTCGGCCTCAATTTGCTGAAGGTCGATCCGATCAAGGCCCTCTATTGGAGCGCGGTTCTGAACGGCGTGCTGGCGGCGCCGATCATGGCGGCGATGCTGCTGATCGCCAACAATAAAAAGATCATGAAAGAGTTCGTGCTGTCTTGGCCGATGACGCTCGCCGGCTGGTTCGCGGCAGCGGTGATGGCGGTCGCGAGCCTCGGCTTTATCGTGTTGTCGATTATCGAGCCGTAACGATTCGCGGTCGAGCGATCATTTTTTTCCGGGTCCGGCCTCGTGGGGATGCGCGCTCCGCTCCTTCAGCGAATCATACAGCGGCTTGCCGCCAAGCAGCGTCGCAAATCCCATCGCGGTGAAGCAGGCGCCGAGCATCGGCAGCAGCGCCGCCGACGAGCCGGTCATTTCGGTGACGAGGATCATGCCGGTCAGAGGCGCGCGAACGACGGCGGTGAAGAAGGCCGCCATGCCGACTACCGCGAAAAGAACCGCATGCGACTCGCCGGCAGCCATGAAAGGGTGCAGCGCCGCCCCGAAAAAATAACCGATCTGCGCGCCCAGAACGAGCATCGGCGCGAACAGGCCGCCGGGCGTCCCCGCCGCGTAGGACGCCGCGCTGAGAAACAGCCGCAGAAGGAAGGCGAGCGGGATCAGCGCCAGCGCGGGCGCGCCGGTGAGAAGGGCCTGCGTCATGCCGTCGCCGCCGCCGACGAGGCTTGGAGCGAACCAGCCCAGCGCGCCAATGAAAGCTCCGGCCACGGCCGCCTGCAATTCGATTGGCACACGAACCATGGCGTCGGACCGATCCAGCGCTTCCAGCACAAGGTGATTGTAGAGCGAGCCAAACCCGCCGGCGACGACGCCAAGACCGAGGCAGAGGGCAAAATCCCGGGCGTCCGGCAGCGGAAGCTGCGGCAGCAGGAAGTCCGGCGCGGCGCCGGTAAACAGGCGCGCGACGACGATGGCGCTCATCGACGCGCCGAGCCCTGCGAAAGCCGCCCGTAAGTCGAACCGCCGCAGCAATTCCTCGAGCACAAAGGCGGCGCCCGCAAGCGGCGCATTAAAGGCGGCGGCCAGCCCCGCGCCGGCTCCCGCCGCGAGCAGGGTCTGCCGGTCGGGCCAGTCGCGGCGAAAAATTTGGCCGAGAAGCTGGGCGAGCGTCGCGCCCATCTGCACGCAAGGGCCTTCCCGGCCGAGGGCGAGGCCGGAGCCCATCGCCAGCACGCCGCCGATGAATTTCACCGGCAGAAGGATGAAGGGCGCGGGCGGCGTCTCGACGGCGATGACCGCCTCGACATGCGGGATGCCGCTGCCGATCGCGGTCGGCGCAATGCGCCGCACCAGCAAGGCCGCCGTCGCCGTGGCCGTCGCGGCGACGCCCATCAAAATAAGGCAGCCGCTCCAGGATGACCCGGTCCATGTCTGCGGAAAGGCGGCGCGTAGCTGCGCGGCGGCGTCGAGTGCGAGACGGAACAGGCCGCAGACGAGCCCGGCGCCGGCGCCGGCGAGAACCGACAGCAGCGCCAGCGCAGTGAGGCTCGAGCGGTTGGAGGCGGTCTGCATGGACGATTCCCGGGAGGGCGCCGCAAGCTACACGCGATCCGCCGAAGGGCAAACCGCAACGCCTTCGCTGCGCCGCCGGACTATGCTCTCAGCCGATAGCCGGTGCGGAAAATCCAGGTGATCAGAGCAAGGCACAAGAGGAGGAAGCCGAGCGTCATGGCGAGGCTGAGGCCGACCCCGACATCGGCGGTTCCGAAAAAACTCCAGCGGAATCCGCTGATGAGATAGACGACCGGATTGGCCAGCGTGAGCGTTCGCCAGAACGGGGGCAGCATGTCGATCGAATAAAAAGTGCCGCCAAGAAAAGTCAGCGGCGTCACAATCAGAAGCGGCACGAGCTGCAGCTTCTCGAAGCCGTCGGCCCAGACGCCGATGATGAAGCCGAACAGGCTGAAGGAGACGGCGGTGAGGATCAAAAACGCGGCCATCCAGAATGGGTGGGCGATGTCGAAGGGGACGAAGCAGCGCGCCGTGATGAGAATGATGACGCCGATCAGAATGGATTTGCTCGCGGCGGCGCCGACATAGCCGCAGACAATCTCGAAGGCCGACGCCGGCGCCGACAAAATCTCATAGATCGTTCCCGCGAAGCGCGGAAAATAAATGCCGAAGGAGGCGTTGGCGACGCTGAGCGTCAGCACCGACAGCATGGTGAGGCCCGGCACAATGAAGGCGCCGTAGCTGACGCCGTCGATTGCGGCCATATGCGAGCCGACGGCGCCGCCGAAGACGACGAAATAAAGCGAGGTCGAGATCACCGGCGAGACGATGCTTTGCAAGAGCGTGCGAAAGGCGCGGCCCATCTCGAAGATATAGATCGCCCGGATGGCGTGATAATTCATGGGGCGTCTTTCGGCTCGTGGACAAGGCTGACGAAAATCTCCTCGAGGGAGCTTTCCTTGGTGTCGAGGTCGTTGATCGCGAGGCCAAGGTCGCCCACCGACTGGATCAGCGCGGCGACGCCGGCTTCCTCCGCGCCGGACCGAAAGGAATAGACGAGCTCGTGGCCGCCGCCCGTGAGCTCGAGGCCGAAGCGTGACAGCGCGTCCGGGATGCGCTCCAGCCGCGTCCTCAGCGAAAGCCGCAGCCGCTTGCGGCCGAGCTTCTTCATCAGCGCCGCCTTATCCTCGACGAGGATGAGTTCGCCCTTGCGGATCACGCCGACGCGGTCGGCCATTTCTTCCGCCTCTTCGATGTAATGCGTGGTGAGGATGATGGTGACGCCCTTCTCCCGCAGGCCGCGCACCATGGCCCACATGTCGCGGCGCAGCTCGACGTCGACGCCGGCGGTCGGCTCGTCGAGGAACAGGATTTTCGGCTCATGCGAGAGCGCCTTGGCGATCATCACGCGCCGCTTCATGCCGCCGGAGAGGGTCATGATCTTGCTATTTTTTTTGTCCCAGAGCGAGAGGTCGCGCAGAAGCTTTTCGATCAGCGCGGCATTGGGCGGCTTGCCGTAGAGGCCGCGGCTGAAGGTGATCGTCGAGGTCACCGTCTCAAAAGCATCGGTCGAAAGCTCTTGCGGCACGAGACCGATCAGCGAGCGGGCGGCGCGATAGTCGCGGACGACGTCATGGCCGTCGGCGAGGACCGAGCCCGCGGTCCGGTTGACGATGCCGCAGATGATATTGATCAGAGTCGTCTTGCCCGCGCCATTCGGCCCGAGCAGCGCAAAAATCTCGCCGGGGCGAATATCGAGATCGATCCCCTTCAACGCCTTGAAGCCCGACGCATAGGTCTTGGTCAGGCCGGATATCGAAATAATGGGCTTCAAACGCGTCTCCGGGCCGGTCGGACGGCGCTGGCCGCCGCTCTTTTGTCAAAGACGCAGTTTTCGATCTCGCCGGTCCCGATATGGGCGGCTGGCGCGCGGATCGATGCGTCCGTGGAATCTGAATCGGAACCAATTCATGAAAAGCTTGTATGCTGCAAGCTAGGATTTCGGCGCGGCGGACAAAGGTTCGCGAGGCATTGGGAGAGACGAGATGACCGAATCAATCAAGGAGCGCGTCTATTCGGATGAAGAGGTCGAGGCCAAGCTGAAGGCCGAATTGCCGCATTGGCGGCTGGAGAACGGCTGGATCCGCCGCAAGTTCAAGACGCATAGCTGGAAAGGCACGCTGATGGTGATCAATACGGTCGGCCATCTCGCCGAGGCCGCCTGGCACCATCCCGACATTGCCGCGTCTTACGCCTTTGTCGAGGTGAAGCTCAAGAATCACCACGCCAAGGGCATTACGGACAAGGATTTCACCCTCGCGAAGAAGATCGAGGATGTGGTCAGCTGGCGGCCTGGCAAAGAGGGCGGCGCGCTTGAAGGAACGCCCGAGAGCGACCCCCGCTTCGCCTATGTCAAATATGACGATTGAACGAAGCAGTCGCTGCGTGTTCTCTAGGAGCGGGAAGCAAGGTAGAGCCGCTGCGCGCGGCGGATCTACATGATGCTATAAGAATATAGGCCATATATTACGCTTATTATTCATTATATGGGTAGTTAAATACGCATATATCCGGCGAGAAAGCCGTCTCTTGCTTATCGCCAGCCCCTGGCTTTTCCGACGTCTCACGCGGAACAGAAACCTTTTGGGCGGGCCTATCGGCCGCGCTTCCAGCGTGAAGCGTTGATTTTGTAAGGAATTTGGCCCGATCCCATCAAATGTAAATAATGTCGTATTTCATTATTCGTAATTTGGCCGCCAAGCTGTAAATATCTTACAGAGCGATAGCTGGGTGGCGCCGATGGCTAAAAGAGAATTCAATCAACGTCTTGCCGGTACAATTTTTGCGGGAATTCTTGGCCTTTCCGCGCATGCGCACGCCGCCCCCTGGAGCGGCCGTCTCAATGGAAATTCCGCCTATATTTACGATGTGTCGCAGCCCGTGCGGGTGGCGATCATCAACAATATGTCGACCCCCTTGCCTGACGATGATCGCGAAATGGTCACCTTGGCGAGGCACACCAACGCGATGCTGATCGACGTCAATCTCGATTGGAGGACCCCGGACGAGAGCGCGCAGCGTGTTCTGGACGCTTTGAAGGCTGGCTCCAAAACCTTCCCCGATCATCCCGAAATTCAAAATCTGAATGTCGTGCTGATGGGCTTCTCGGCGGGGGCCGCCGGCGCGGCGGTCGCGGCGTCAAGTCCCCTTCTCTCGAACCCGGATCCGACGCAGGCGCCCCAGCGCGTCCTTGCCGTCGCGACATTCGACGAGCTGGATTTCGATCCCTATCTGCCGCCGCCATGGGTTCCCCATCTGTTTCTGTCCGATCCCGGCGATTTCTACGGCGGCCTTTTAAGCAATGTCGAGGATTTGACGCCGCCGATGAGTCACGACGCCTTCGCGCGCTCTCTGGCGGCGCAAGGGCGGCCGATCACCGTCGTCAGTCAGCCGGGCGACTGGCACGGCGGCTCAAATTATGGCTGGCAGCACAGGATCAGCGCGCGCTTCATGCGCATATGGATGGACGATATTTTAAATCGCGCTTTGCCCGCGACGCCCCCGATGACCGCGCCTGTGCTGGCTCCAGACTGGCGGACCAATGCGGGCGCCTGGCGGGCCGCCTATGATGTGGTGAGAAACACCAACACCAGCCCTTGGGGCGCCGACGAGCATATGGTCAATGTGGTCATCGCCCCAAAAAGCACATATCAGGATCCGCGCCCCTATATCTGGCTGCCCAGCCAAAAAACCGCCAATATCTGGAATGGCTACGCCACGACCGGAACATTGCCCGCAGAAGGCGCCACAGCGCCGTTCCAATCGCTGATTCCGTTCATTCGCCCCAATGCGGACGCGACGAGCCGGTCGGGCATCGATTCGCCAGTCACCACCGCTAACGGCACGACGCCCGCGGTTCCCGGCTACACGTCCAATTGTGGTTTCTCGGCGAGCGGAGACGCTAATCTTATCATCAATTTCGACAGGGCCGTCGTTTCCGCCGATGCGGTCGCTACCGGCGGTTTCTTGGCCGGCGCGCCGCGCGCCTGGTCCAATGTCCTGATCGTTCCTTTGAAAAGAAGCGTCTTTTCGCCGTCGATCGCCATTCAGCTGACGAACATCAAGCCTGCCGACGGCGGCGCGCCGCTCGACATCGCCGTCACGGCGAAATATGCGGCGCCTTGTCCCTGATCGCCGAAACACGGGGCGCGGAAGGAGGCGTCGCTATTTGATCCCCGCGCCGGGAGGTCATGAACGACCGGGCAAGAGCGTTTTCGCACAGACCCCAATGCGTTCGAGCCGGAACAATGCAGCCGGTCGCTCGGGCCCGCTTCGCCATCTGCGGCCGGGACGAAGTTTGAACCGGGGGCCGGGATGCGGAGACCGACATTTTACAGGTCGTTGAGCGACAAAGAAAAGGTCCTGTGCGAACAAGTCTACAAAGGCTCGCTGCCGCCTTATAAATATATCGGAATCGGCGATGGCCTTGGCGTCGGCGACCGTCCCTGGACGGATTGGGGATCGGGTATGTCGCCGGACATGCTGCCAGACATGTTATATGAGCTAAACCTTGGCGATTATGCGAGCGCCGACCTCACAACAACGCAATGGACTCCCTATGACGGCAATGTCTCGGATCTCCTGATTCATGAGATGGCGCATGTCTGGCAATATTATTATGGCTACACCGTGAAGGCCAGCAGTCTCTGGGCCAGTACGCTTGGCAGCTATGATTTCAAGCCCGGCAAGGCGTGGGACGACTATAATGCAGAGCAGCAGGCGTCCATTGTTGAGACTTGGCACAAGCGCGGCAGGAAAAAGTCCGACGAATTATATCCCTACATCGCCCGCATCATTCACGGGGGCGCATCGCCAAGACTGACCAAGATGACGCTCGCCGAACTCAAGGTAGACTTTTTCTATCTACCCGACCCGCCTCCCAACCCGACAGTCATCGCGGTCGCCCCGGTCGACGCCTTGTTGCTGCCGGTTCTGGCAAAGCGCTACGACCCCAGCGATGTCGCGGGATTTGGCGGCCGCGTGAAACGATTGGAGGAAATCTTCCGCAGCCTCAACGAACTTCAGGCGGAGGCGCTCCTGGCCCGATTGTCGTCACGGCGCAGCGGCGATCAGGTTTCGATCACTTTCCACGATCACCTCAGCACGCCGACGCGGGCCAGCCTTCTCCACATCCTGCGGGGAATAAGCGCGCCGATCCGAGCCTGATTGCGCGCCGTTAGCCGGGGAAGAAAATCTCGCCCTTGCCCAGCACCGAGGTGTCCCCGGCGAATCGGTTCAGCCGCTTGGCGAGAAGCTCTGCCGCCGGTTTGCTATAGGGGGCCAGGAACCGCGCGAACAGACCGGCGAAGGCGAGGCTATAAGCGCCGCAATCGACATAGGTCGGCGCGAGCTCCGGCGCGGCGCCGAGGATGATGGTTCCGCGCCGCAGGAGATAGCCCGGCAGGATCCCCGCTCCCTTGACGGCGATGAGCGTGCCGGCGATGAAGCGGCTAGCCGCATAATCGCCGGCCGAGCCTTCGATGACGATCGTGCCGCGCCGCAGCCGGTCTCCGGCGCGCGCGCCGGCCGAGCCGCGGACGATCAAAAGTCCGCCGCTCATGCCTTCGATTTCGCCGTCGAGCGGACCGCCGAGGAAATCGCCGGCCTCGCCCTTGATCTCCATGATCCCGCCGGACAGCGCCGAGCCCGCGAAGGGTCCGGCGCTGCCGGAAATGACGAGGCTTCCGCCGCTCATGCCGCGCCCGGCGGCGTGGCCGCAATCGCCTTCGAGCGTGATCTCGCCGTCCTTCAGCCCCGCGCCGAGATGGTCGAGGCGCGACGAGCCGCCCTTGACATGAATCTTGTCGAAGCCGCCTTCGAGCTTGACGTCGAACACATCTCCCACCGTGCGCTTCTCGCGCGTGGTCTGCAGTTCAATCGCCGCAACGTCCGCCGCCGACTTGCCTTCGAGAAGGTGCGGGACAAGCGGGGCGAGATCGAGCCGCTGATCCGGCTCCTGTTTGAGCGCAAGTACGAGGGTCACGGCAGCAGATCCTTCAAATGGAAGTGGAACGGGCCGAGCTTGCCGCCGTAATTACCGGCGCCCACGCGCAGTGCGCCGTCCTTGGGCCCGAGCTTGACGATGGCCGCAAGGCCGGCGCGCATCGCCTCCGCGACCGCCTTCTCGTCGAGGCCGTCGATGACGATCTCGAGCACGCAGCCGATGTCTTCCTCGAGCGCGCTTTTGGCGACGCCGCGCAGGGTCGGACAATAGGCGTCATTGGTCGAGGCCGGAACGCCGGCATATTTGGAGCCGACCTTCGATCCCGAGCGCACGATGCCGCCCGGAAACGGCATGATCGCGCCGTCGACCGCATTCATGGCCTCGATGGCGTGTTCGCAGGCGTTCATGGTGGTCGCGAAATTCGCGCCCATGACGAGAAGATTGCCGCCGCCGACGGCCTTTTTGGTGAGGCCGACGGTCCCTTCGCACAAGAATTCGCCGTCCATCACCGGCACGCGCCAGAAATGGCGACCGAGAAATTTCTTCGAAATCTGCCAGCCGTCGCCGAAATAGCGCAGCTGGTCGCCGATCGGCATGCGGTCCGGCGCGTCGAGGTCGTTGAAGCAGGCCGATCCCGGCGAGGTCAGCACGCATTGGCCCGCGCGCGTCACAAGCTGCGTCTGCAGCATGTCGGTCGACATGGAAAACATGAGGACGCGGACGCCGGGCCGTCCGTCCGGCGTCTCGCTCTCCGGGGCATCGCGGTCGATTCCGGCCTCGACCTTGCAGCCGATGACGGAGGTGGCGAAGCCGGTCATCGTCACTGCGGCCTGCCGCGCCCATTTCAGATTGGGCGCGGTGATGATGATCGCGGTTCCGCGCATCGGGAACGCTTCGGCGAAGGATTCGTCGATGCGGACGCCATTGGCGATCATAGCGCGCATGCGACCTCCTTGAACGGATTGTTGCGCGGCAGGATATGCTCCGGCACGGCGAACATATTATGCGACACGCCGTAATGATGCTCATAATAGGAAGCAAGGCGCTTGTTGATCGCCTTGTCGTACTCCGGCCGAACCTTGAGCGCCTTGCCCCAGCGATAATGGCTGATCTCGCCGTCGCGCACGACGAGATCGCCATCCTTGAAGACGAGATGGGCGCGGCGGAACATTTTGGCGATGTCTTCGCCCGGGCTGTAGACGGCGACGTCAGCAACGGCGCCTTCGCCAAGCTGGCCGCGATCCTTGAAGCCGAACAGTTTCGCCGGCGCGGCGCGGGTCATTTTGGCGATGTCGTTGAAATCATATTCGCGCGTGATCGAAGGCAGCGAGGTCAGCGCCACCGCGCCCTGCGGCACGCGCGACAACACCTCAGTTCGCTTGTCGCGACTCATCAGCAGCGCGAAAATGTCCGGATAGGCGGTGAAGGGCGCGCCGTTCGGATGGTCGGTCGTGAAGAAGATGCGGTTGGCGTCGGTGATCAGCAGGAAGAGTTCGAGGCCGCAGGCCCATTGGATGGCGTTGACGAAATCGCCCTCGCGGTAGAGGTAGGGCACGATGCCGCCGCCATTGGCGTCGCCGTCATAGATCACCGACTTCTTCGGCTTCGCGCTGCCGGTCGCGCTATATTGGCGCAGGACGTCTGACGAAATCGTCACCGTCTGTCCGAACATCACCTGACCGATGTCGATCGTCACATTCGGCGTGGCGTTAACGGCCGCGGCGAGGGTCGAGGCCGCCGATGAGAAGCCGAGCTCGCCCTCCGAGCCATAGCCATAGAATTGCATATGGGCGAGGTGCAGCGGCATGCCGCGCGCGGCCTCGATCGTTGCGAGCGCGGTTGCGACATTGCCCGGCACGCCGAGATTGTTGGTGTGGAGATGCAGCGGATGCGGCACCTTGAGATCGACCAGCGCCTGTTGCAGCGCCTGCATGATCTGTCGCGAGGACAGGCCGTAGAAGGGCACGACGTCGTCGAGGCCGAACGTGCGGGCGTTGAATTTGAACGCCTCGGCGCCGCCGGGGTTGATGCATTTGAGGCCGAGGCTGTTGGTCGCCGTCAAGGTCGCCGCGACATAATCCGCAACGGCCGCCGAGCTCTCGCCGTCGCGAAGCAGGCTCAGCAGAAAATCATCATTGCCGAGGATGGTCAGGGTCGCCTTGTCGATGATCGGGATATCCGACAATTCGAGATGCGCCTGTAGCGCCTGATGCGGAGCGACGGCCGGCTCGACCACTGTGGTGAAGCCCATTCCCGCGTAGATCGTCCCGGTCTCATAGGTCGACCATTTCGCCGTGCCGAGCGGCAGCATCGGCGCCATGCGGGCGCGATGCAGCTCCGGCAGCAGCAGCCGGGCGGTGTTCACATTGCCGCCGGCGATGTGGGAATGGATGTCGATCGCCCCCGCCATGACGATCTTGCCGGCGACGTCATGAGTCGCGTCGGCCTGCCGGCTCTTGGGCGGGGCGACGATATGGCCGTCCTCGATCCAGACGTCGCCGATCTCGTCACGCCCATTGTAGGGATCGATGACCCGGCCGCCTTTCAAAAGTGTGAGCATCAGGCGCCTTCTCCACTCTGTCGGGCGTTGCTTGCGATCTGTTCAGCGATGCTTTTCAGGACGGACGCGGCGCTCGGCGCGTCGCTACGATTGCTGGCCTCCCGGGCGACCAGAGCGCTGACCTCGCGCGAAAAATCGGCGCCGTCATGATCGACGCCGGGACGGCCGATGTCGACGCGCACCGCGGGCTCGCGCGCAAAGCGCGTCTCTTTCGCGACAAGAGCAATCAGCGGAACCTCCCGCGTCCATTCCGGCGTCGCGGGGCTATAGGCCGAGATCCACAACGCGGCGTCGGCTTCGCCGCTGTCGATCAGGCGAACCGCGTCGAAGCGCCATGTGTCATGCTCGGGGTAGCCGCGGCCGAAGGAGGTGCGCATCGGAAAGCCGGTGCTCCAGCCGGAGGTCTGCGTGACGCCGGCGGCGTTGTCGCTCGCGCCTAACGGCAGGCTTGTAAACCGCGTTGTCTTGTTGAGGTCGATGATGAGGCCGGTCGCCATTTCGACCAAAAGCCGGTCGAGCTTGCGCGGACCCCAAACGAAGACGCCGAAGCGCGCTTTGTTCAAGATCGCCGCGACCGTGTCGAGTTCCGCGAGCGCCTCAGCGGCAAGGGCGACCGGCTTGCCGGCGACGCGGGCGCGCAGGGCGGCGAGCGTCACGTGAAGATTGGACGTCTCAATGGATGTGATGCGGACGCCCTCGATCGCGGCGCCTTTCGGCGGCGCGATCCAGATCAACTGGCGTGGCGTTTTCTCAAGATCGAAAAGCGGGATTTCGGCGGGAGCGAGACGGTCGATCAGTTCCGGCCAGATCTCGGTCAGATCATCGCCGATGAAGACCAGAACATCGGCGCGCAGCCGGGCGACGCTCGGCGTCGTCGCCATGGCGCCGGCCTGACGCAGCACGTCGAGGTCGGTGAAAATCTCGTCCGAACGCAAATGATCATAGGCGCCGCGGATAAGCTCCGCGAGCAAAACGGCCGCGCTGGTCCCGGCGACGTCCGCCCCGAGCCCGGCGACGACAGGCAGCCTGGCCTGGACCAAGATCTCCGCCGCGCGCGCGGCGGCGGCCTCGAGCGAAGCGGGTTTCCCATCGATCAGCGCGTCGGCCATAGATTCTTTCTCCAGATGCCGCTGGCGCCCGAACGCCGAAGCTGCAAGTCGACGGGCCTTCCCCGTAAAGCATTTTCCGCTGCGGCGGAATCATAAAATCTCGATGCGTCGAGGATCTTGGCGGCTTGCGCGGCGGCAGGGGGCGCAGTCCTCGAAGGGCGCCGCCCAGGACGAATTTTTCAGCTAGACCCGCGCCAAAACGGTCGAACCCTATTGATTTGGCTGGATAAAGCAAAATCGATCACAGCGTCAGCCGAGCGAGGCTGCTTAGGCGATATCGGCGACATGACTCTGAGGGCTTGAATGGCGGGAAGGCGATCTGCTCCGGCCGAGCTATCGGTGGGGCGACGCGCGGCGGGACCTCCAGAATGCTACGTTAGTCGTAAGACCCGCGCAAGACGATCGCCTGGCGAAATCGCGGCGCGTGGCTGCGACAGGATGCGCCGCGAGAGTTGACGCCTTCGGTCGGAATAGGCATATGGCGCTTCGAATGTTCTCTCGAAATGCGCGATCACGCGCTTTTTGACGAGCGAACCGAGCGCCGGGAGAGCGAGCCATGCTGCATCAAGCTCAATTGGGAGAGTCGGGCAGCGCGCGCTTTGGCGCCGCCGCGCTTCACGCCTATAAGGGGCGCCCGAAGCCAGTCGAGCCGGCGTCCGCTCCTGCGCCGGCGCCGAAAGACGGCGCGAAACCCCAAGGCGATCCCAAAGCGCCTGCGCCGAAGCCGGCCGAGCCGAAACAGCCCAGCTAAGCCCGCCGTCTGTTCCCGGCAGGTCCTTCCGGCCCCCGATATGCATGAGCCGCTTTCGCGGCCTGCTTGCGCAGGGCCGCAACGCCTCCGATCTAAGAAGACGGCCGGCAGGGCCGTTTGGCTCGCAGCTTAGATCGGCGGGGGCGGCGGCCGGTCGGGGGTCTTTGGGCGCGATCATGCATGTTATCGAAATTGATTTCACGGACCCGGTCGAAACAGCCGCCGCGCTGAGCCGGCTGCCGTTCCTGACCTTTCTCGACAGCGCGATGCCCGAGGATGCGCTCGGCCGTTACAGTTTTGTCGCCGCCGATCCCTTCGACCGCATCGAGGGCAAGGCGGGCGACGCCAGCTGGGCGGCGCGCTTGAAGACGGCGCTCGCAAAGTTTCACACGCCGCTTGCGCCAGGCTTGCCGCCGTTTCAGGGCGGAGCCGCGGGGCTTTTTTCCTACGATCTCGGCCGCAGCCTCGAGCGGCTGCCGGAGCCCGCCGCCGACGATCTCGCTTTTCCCGATCTGTCGCTCGGCCTTTACGACGTCGTCGTCGCGTTCGACCTGATCCAGCGGCGCGCCTGGATCATCTCGACCGGCCTGCCCGAAACAGAGCCCGCGGCGCGGCGCGAACGCGCGATCGCGCGGGCGCAAGAATTCGAGGCGCACATCGCCAAAGGCGCGCCGCTCTCCAGCGGAAAAATCTCGCTCGCCGGCTGGACGAGCAATTTTACGCGCGCCTCCTATGAACGAGCGGTCGCCGAGGTGATCGAACGCATCCTCGCAGGCGATATTTTTCAGGCCAATCTGTCGCAGCGCTTCGAGGCGCCGACGCCGCCGGATTTCGATCATTTCGGCTTCTACCGGCGCCTCCGCCGGGTCAATCCCGCGCCTTTCGCAGCCTATCTCGATCATCCCGGCTTCAAGATCGCCTCCGCTTCGCCCGAGCGATTCCTGCGCGTCGACGGCGAGTTCGTCGAGACCCGCCCGATCAAGGGCACGCGGCCGCGTTTCGCCGATCCGCTGGTCGATATGCTGCAGGGAAAGGCCTTGAGCGAAAGCCGCAAGGATCGCGCCGAGAACGTCATGATCGTCGATCTCCTGCGCAATGATCTGTCGAAGGTCTGCGCGCCGGGGTCGGTCAAGGCGCCGCAGCTCTGCGCGCTCGAATCCTATGCAACCGTGCATCATCTCGTCTCGACCGTGATCGGGCGGCTGGCCGAAGGGTTCGGGCCAGTCGATCTCCTCGCCGCCTCCTTTCCCGGCGGCTCGATCACGGGGGCGCCGAAGCTGCGCGCGATGGAGATCATCACCGAGCTCGAAGGCCATGCGCGCGGCCCCTATTGCGGCGCCATCGGCTATATCGGCTTCAATGGCATGATGGACCTGAATATCGTCATCCGGACCGCGAGCTTTCGCGCCGGCGTCTGCGTCGTCCAGGCGGGCGGGGGCATCGTCACGGCGTCGGACCCGGCCTCCGAATATGTCGAGACGCTGGACAAGGCGCGGCGCATCTTCGAGGCCTTCGGCGCGAGCGAATTCGCGCAATGATCCTCGTCGTCGATAATTACGATTCCTTCGTCCACACCGTCGCCGGCTATCTGCGCGAGCTTGGCGAGACGCCGGTCGTCATTCGCAACGACGCGTCTCTGCCGGCCGAAGCGCCCGAGGCGATCGTGATTTCACCGGGTCCCTGCACGCCGAACGAAGCCGGAATGTCGATGGATTTGATCCGCGACTGGTCGGGGCGCGTGCCGATCCTCGGGATCTGCCTTGGCCATCAGGCGATCGGGCAGGTGTTCGGCGGGCGGGTGACGCGGGCGCGGCGGCCGATGCATGGCGAGGCGAGCGCCGTCCGCCACACCGGCGCCGGCGTGCTGGCGGGGCTGCCGCAGCCGCTCCTCGTCGGGCGCTATCATTCGCTGATTGTCGAACTCGATGGCGCGGAAACGCCGCTCGAGGCGACCGCCTGGTCCGACGAGGGCGAGATCATGGCGCTGCAGCACCACGCGCATCCGACCTATGGCGTTCAGTTCCATCCGGAATCGATCTTGACGCAGGAGGGGCACCGCCTGTTGCGGAATTTTCTGGCGGGCGCCCGCCGCGGCGCTGACCGCCACGCTTCGACGTAAGGGGCGACCCGGTTTGCCCAGCGCCCGGCGGGGACAAGAGGGCGTCTCTTGGCAAAACTTGCCGCGCCGTCAAAAAAATTCGGTAGACAGCGCGAAGCGGTTTATGCGTTGAAACGGGCTTATTCGATCGTTTGGGCGCTCCGACCGTTCTCGGGCGGCGGCGTTGAGGCGCGTCGCGGCGGCGCTCGCGCTTCGGCCGGAAAGGTTTTTCGATGACAGCGATGCTCGCGAGCGTGATCAATGGGGCCGAGGCCGAGACAGCGCTGGCGAGCGCTGTCGATATGATCGACCTCAAAGATCCGGCGCGCGGCGCCCTTGGCGCGCTTCCGGCCGGCCTCGTCGCATCCATCGTCGCGACGGTGGCCGGGCGAAAAAAGACCAGCGCCGCCGCCGGCGATCAATTTGCCGCGCCGGCCGACGCGGTCGAAGCGGCGCGCGCTCTGGTGGCGACCGGCGTCGATTTCGTCAAGATTGGTTTGCAGGGCGGCGCGGCGGGAGCGGCGATCGTCGACGCACTCGGCGCGCACAAGGGAGACGCCGCGCTCATCGGCGTCCTCTTCGCCGACCAAAATCCCGATCTCGACCTTTTGAACAGGATGGCCGAGCGCGGTTTCAAAGGCGCCATGCTCGACACCTTTGAAAAGGGCGCCGGGCGCCTGCTCGACCATATGGATGTGGCGGCGCTGGCGCCGTTCGTCGACCGCTGCCGTGAGCTCGGCCTGATCTGCGGGCTCGCCGGCTCGCTTGAGGCGCCGGATGTTCCGCGGCTCTTGCCCCTGCGGCCGGATTATCTCGGCTTTCGCGGCAGTCTCTGCAAGGGCGGCGAACGCGGCGGCGCGCTCGATCTGGCGGCCGTCGCGATGATCCGCGATCTGATCCCGCATGTGGCGGAGAACGGCTCTGGCGCCGGCGCGGCGGACGTCGATTGGCGCCTGCTCGGCCGCGGCTACGTTCCGGTCAATGAGGCGACCGAGACGGATCTTATCTTCGTGCATGACCTCATCATGCCGTGCTTCATCGGCGCCTATGAATATGAGCGCGCCCGGAAGCAGGACGTTCGCTTCAACATCGACGTCGACGTCGCCCGCGCGCGCCTGCATTCCGACGATATGCGCGACATTTTTTCCTATGACCTCATCGTCGATGCGATCAAGATCATCACCGGCCGCGGCCATATCGAACTGGTCGAAACGCTGGTGCGGGAGATCGCCGAGTCCGTGCTGGTCCATCCGAGCGTCATCAGCGTCCGCGTCCGCGCCGAAAAGCTCGACGTCATCCGCGGTTCCGTCGGCGTCGAGATCAAACGCGAGCGCGCCAAGGAGGCCGCGGCCTTCGAGGGTCTGTTCGGGGTCGACGCCGCTGCGGCGAAACTGAAGAAAACGAGGAGCCCGAGGAGCCATTGAGCCTGATCGTCGCCAAGCTCGGCGGGAGCCTTGCCGGCTCGCCGCAGCGCGACGCCTGGCTGGCGGCGCTCGTCGCCTCGACGCGGCGCCTCGTCCTCGTCACAGGCGGCGGACCCTTCGCCGGCGCTGTCCGGGCCGCGCAGGCAGCTATGGGCTTTGACGAGGCGATAGCGCACCGGCTGGCCCTGCTGGCGATGGAGCAATACGCCATCGTCATCGCCGCGCGGCAGGACCGCTTCGCGCTTGCCGCGACGCGGGACGACATTGCGGCGGCGCTGGCCAGGAATCGCATTCCGGTCTGGCTTCCCTCAGCCATGGCGCTTGCGGCTGCGGAGATTCCACAATCCTGGGACATGACCTCGGATTCGCTCGCGGCCTGGCTCGCCGGGGAGCTGGCGGCGGCCCAGCTCCTGCTCATCAAATCCAGCAACGTCGAAGAACCGGCGTCCGCGCGTGGACTTGCCGGGGACGGCGTCGTCGATCCGCTGTTTCCGCATTTCGCCGCGCGGAGCCGCGCGTCGGTTTTTTTCGCCGGACCCGCCTGCCTGCATCATGCGCGCGAACGTTTTTCCAGCGGCGCGACGCCCGGCGTCGGGATCGCCTGCGAGGCGATCGGCGCGGCGCCGGCCGCCGCATGAGCGCGCGCTCGCCCTCGCCTGGCGCCGCCGGGAGCGCCGCGCCATGAGCGAGCGCTTTTTGTTCGTCACCGGCCATCTCGCCTATCCGCGCCTTGAGCGGATGATGCGCTCGCTTGGGGACACGCCGTTTGCCTGGGACATCGCCAATATCGGCGTCAAGGTTGCGGCCCTGATGACCGAGGCGATCTTGCTGCGGCGCCTGCCGTGTCCGCTCAACGCCGATCGCATCATCCTGCCCGGCCGGTTTCGCGGCGATCTTGCGGCGCTTTCAAAGGAGCTTGGCGTGCCTGTCGTGCGCGGCCCCGACGAGATCAGCGATCTTCCCGTGTATCTCGGCCGCGGCGGGCAGGAGCCTGACCTGTCGCGCTATGACATCCGCATCTTTGCGGAGATCGTCGACGCCTCCGCCCTATCGGTCGAGGCGTTGCTGGCGCGGGCGGACAAACTGCGGCGCGCGGGCGCCGATGTGATCGATCTCGGCAGCCTGCCGGATACGCCTTTTCCGCATCTTGAGGACGCCGTGCAGGCGCTCAAGGCGACGGGCGTTCGCGTCAGCGTCGATTCTTTCGATCATGTCGAATTGCGGCGCGGCGCGAAGGCCGGCGCGGATTTTCTTTTGAGCCTCGACGAGAACTCTCTCGACATCGCGGACGACACTGGGACGACGCCCATCCTCGTCGGCGCGCCGCTGCATGACATCGACTCGCTGGCGCGCGCGGCGGAAGCCGCCCAACGGCGCGGCCTGCCCTATATCGTCGATCCGATTCTCGACCCGATCCATTTTGGTTTTTCCGACTCGATCGCCCGCTATGTCGAGACGCGGCGCCGGTTGCCGGAAGCTGAAATGATGATGGGAACGGGCAATCTGACGGAGTTGACGGAGGTCGATTCCGGCGGCCTCACCGGAGCGCTTCTCGGCATCTGCTCCGAGCTGAAAATCCGCAATGTGCTCACCGTTCAAGTGAGCCCGCATACGCGGCGTACGATCGAGGAGCACGATGCGGCGCGGCGCATGATGTTTGCGGCGCGGGCCGATAATTCGCTGCCAAAAGGCTATGGGACGGCGCTGTTGCAACTGCATGACAAAACGCCCTTTGCCTCGACGTCGGAGGAAATCGCCGAACTCGCCGGCGATGTGCGCGACAAGAATTTCCGCATCGCGACAGCGGTCGACGGCGTTCATATCTACAATCGTGACGGTCATCATATAGCGAAAGACGCCTTCTCCTTATTTCCCAAACTCGGCGTCGAGGCGGACGGCCCGCACGCCTTTTATCTCGGCGCCGAACTCACCAAAGCCGAGATCGCTTTTGCGCTTGGCAAACGCTATGCGCAGGACGAGCTGATTGATTGGGGCGTCGGCGCGGACCGGCCGGACGAGCAGCGCGATCGACTGCGCGAGGCCGGGCATACGCTGCGGCGCAAGGAGGAGCCATGACGGGCGCGCTAATCCGGCCGGCGATGCCAACATGATCCGCGAAATCGTGGTCACAACCATGGACGTCTCTGGCAAGCCCCATCTCGCCCCGCTTGGCGCGATTGCGGATGGCGAGGGGTGGATTCTCGCGCCGTTCCGCCCGTCGACGACGCTCGACAATCTCAAGGCGGTTCCCTTCGCCGTGATCAACTACATCGACGACGCCCGCGTCTTCGCCGGCCTCGTCACGGGGCGGCGCGACTGGCCGCTACAGAAAACCAGCGAGGGGCGCCCGCCGCGTCTCGTCGCCGCGCTCGCGCATGCGCAGCTCACGGTGATTGATGTCGAAGATCATATTCAGCGGCCGCGCTTCCGCTGCCGCGTCGCAAGCGTCGAAACTCATGCGCCTTTCGAAGGGTTGAACCGCGCCAAAAACGCCGTGCTCGAAGGCGCGATATTGATCACGCGGCTCAAGATGCTGCCGCGCGAAAAGATCGATGGCGAGATCGCCTATCTGTCGATCGCCATTGAAAAGACGGCGGGGCCGGATGAGCGCGAGGCGTGGTCCTGGCTGATTGCGGCGCGCGACCGGTTCTACGCCGAAAACTGACGCGCGGCGATGAGCGCGACCGCCGCCGCCGGCGCGCAATCGGCGGCTTTTTCCCGCGCCTCGGGCGTCGCCTTGATCAAGGTGTCGAAGGCGATGAAGCTCCGGCGAAGCCGCCGCGCGATCTCCGCGACGATCGCTCGTCCGACGCCGGCGCCGACGATAGGCGCATCCTCGCCGACGACGCCGCGTGAAAGCACAAGGCAGGCGGCGTCCATGATTTCGCGTAGCTGCGCTTCGGCGAAAAAGCTGGCGAGCCGTCGCCATGCCGCCTCATCCGCATCGGGCGCGTCCATCCCGATCATCCGCGCCAGCCTAGCGCAGGAGGCGGCGACGCTTTTGTCGCGCCCGTCCGGCGTATCCATCGTGTCGGCGCCCTGGGGTAAGCGCTGCAGGATGCGATTGACGTCGGCCATGTCGGCGAACCATTCATTCATCAGCGCCGTCCAGCCGCCGGAGAAGGGGACGCGCTTTGGCCCGGCCATCAGGAAAGTCCGCGTCAGGCCCGTATAGACGAGTTCGCCGTGCGCCAGCCGCTCGGCGTCGGTGAAGCCAAGGCTCGCCGGGGCGTGATCCGCGACCGGGATGACGTCGGTCGTGGTCGATCCCATATCGATCAAGAGGGCGTCGCGAAAATGCGCGCCCGTCAGCGCCGCGCTTGCGTGCCAATTGACGGAGCCGATGTCGGCGGCGAAGACGGGCGCCTCGGAGGCTTCGATCAGGCCGGCCCGCGCTGCATAAAGCAGGACGCGAGCTGGGGCGAGCAGGCGCTGGGCGATCGCCGCAACGCCCGCGACGCCGTCCGTACGCGTGGCGAAGGCGTCGGAGAGCTCGCCCGTCATGGTGACGACATTGAGCTCGGCGCGGCCGACGGCCTCGAAGGCCTCCGCGAAGGCGCGGTCGAGCTCGGCGAGGCCGAGCCAGAGCGGACAGGGGATCTGCGCCGCGGCGGTAATGACGCCGTCCTGCGCGCGGGCGGCTTTCAAATGCGCCCCGCCTATATCCCAGCCGATGATGTCCTGCATTGCGCCGCACATATACAAAAACGAGAAAAAGTTAAGATGATCTTAGAAAAGTCGCGGATGGCTTGCACTTTATCGTGAATGTAAGAGCGGAGCTTAAGTATGGAAGTCATTCCCGTCATCGACCTGAAGGATGGCGCGGTGGTGCGGGCGCGCCTTGGCCGTCGCGAGTTTTACGCGCCGATCGAGAGCCGCCTCGCCGCAACAAGCGCCCCGGGCGATATTGTCGCAGGCCTTTTATCCCTGCATCCTTTCGCCACGATCTATATCGCCGACCTCAACGCGATCGACGCGCGCGGGGACCATGAGGATGTGCTTTTTTCTCTCGAAGAAGCGTTTCCTCAGGTCGAATTTTGGGTGGACGCCGGCGTGAAGGACGCCGGCGAGGCGAGATCCTGGCTGCTGCGGCACAAACGCGCCATTCTGGTGCTTGGGACGGAAACGTTGGGGAGTTCGGCGACGCTCGAGATCCTGAAGGATGAAGAGCGGATTATTCTGTCGCTCGATTTCCGCGGCGAGACATTTATCGGGCCTGAGGCGTTGCTTTCGGCGCAACATATCTGGCCCTCGCGCGTCATCGCCATGACTTTGGGGCGCATCGGCGCCAATGCGGGGCCGGATCTCAGCCGGATCGCCTCCGTCAAGGCCCTGTCGGACAGAAAAGTCTATGCCGCTGGCGGCGTCCGCGGGACGGAGGATCTTGCCGCTCTGGATCGCGCGGGCGTCGACGGCGCGCTGGTCGCCTCCGCTCTGCATGACGGCCAGCTGACCAGCCAGGAGCTTGCCGCCCCGATCATGGCGAAAGGGATCCTTTGAGGATCCCTTTACGCATTTTGTCCGACGCCCGCTGAGCGGCGCGTCTTCAAGCAGATCGCACGCCGTCCATTAAGCCTCGCTTTCGACGCATGGAGCGCGCGCGCCAAACGAGATCGCGCGCTCCTCTTTTCGACAGAATGATCGCAGCTGAAGGGCCGTGGGCGTTCTGAAGACTAGATCTGCAATTCAATCCGACAATGCGGGGTTCGGATCAACTGTCCGGCCTTGCGGCGGACAGGCGGAAGATGCGTCTTGTGCTTAGTTCGGCGCGAAGGGGTGCTTGGCCGTGTTGCGCTGTTCGACAACGGTTTGCGGGCTCGGCTCGCCGGCGACGGCGCGGGCGATCGCTTCCTTCGTGGCCTGATAGTTGTAGTCTTGGATCTTCTGGTCGTCCTTGGCTTCCCAATGGATGAAGACGCCAACCGAGATGAAGATATCGTTGGCTTCCTGGATCGGGATGACGCCGTCGGCGACGCTATCGGCGACAGCCTTGGCGACGCCGCGCTGAGCCGGGCCAAACATCTGGACGGCCTGGGTCGCGTTCTTGATCGTCACCTTGTTGAACATGACGGTCGCCGGCTTGGCGAGCAGGTTCGGAGCGACGACGGCGAGCAGGGAGGTGAAGCCGTCCTTGTTGTTGACCAGCGCGTTCGCGAAGGCCGTTTCGGCGGCGCTGCCGCGCGGTCCGATGAGCAGGTCGATGTGGGCGACTTCATTGCCTTCGCCGACAAGCGATTCGCCAACCAGCAGTTTGTTGATTTTGGTCACGTTAAAAAACCCTCCCATTGAGACTTCCTTCGTAGATTGCTACCGAAGAAATCAGCAGAAATTGGACTCAATCCTTGTTCTCAGCGCCCATCTTTGCCGGGCCGGTTAGCCGGATAGAAGCGGCACTGGTCCGCTGGCGCGCACTCAACCATTATTGCCGCCCGCAATCAAGATCGATTAGCCGATCGGCAAAAAGGGTCGCCACGGTCAAGTCGGCGCTTGTTCCGGGATTACGGCCGGCGGCCTTCAGGCGGCGGTCGAATGCAAGAAGATTTTGGCGAAAATCCGCCGGATCGTCGCAGACGGCGAATCCGTCGCGCAGCGGCGCTGCGTCGTCCCGCACCGCTTCCGCCGCCTCGATCCCATATTTGCGGGCGATGTGGCTGTCGGGAAATTCCGCAAGAAAATCAAGGTACGCAGCCACGGCGAGCCACGGCGCGCCCCAGCCTTTTCCGCGCGCTGCGGCAAGGGCGCGCAGCCCGAGGCCGAACACATCGGCAAAACCGCTGGCGTATTGCCGCGCTATGGCGTCGCGGGGCGCCGCCTCCCGCATCGCATCAAGCAGCGTCGTTTGCGCCGGGGCGCGGACGTCATGGCGAGCGGCCGCGCCAAGACCGCCGGGCGAGGCGATCACAATCGCAGCGAAAGCCGATTGCGCGTCGTCGCGGCTGAGCCCTGCCAGCGTCGCCCCGAGCGCAGTGGCGAGCGCGCCGGCGCGGCCTTCTCTCGTCATCGCGGCGTCATCAGGCGCTGCAGCCGGCCCGGATGACGCCGCGGCGGCGGCGAGCGGCGCGCATAATAGAATGATGCCAAGATTGGTGTTGAGGCCAACGCTCGCGAATGTCGCCTCGACCGCGCCCAGAATGCGCGCGCCTACAGACGCGCCCGGCGCGCAGAGCGGCGCGGCGGCGACCTCCGCGCTACGGAGAAATTGCGCAACCGTCATGCCATGCCCATCGCTGAAAACATGCACATTGCCGGGTTTTGGCGCCTCCACCTCGTCGCGGCAGGATTTGATAAACGCCTCTTCTATGGCTGCGTTACGCGAGGCAGCGACGGCGTCGCTCTGTTGCGTTGCGATCATGCGACGCGCTCGACGCTCGATGTGGGCGCCTCTTCTACAGGCGCCCGCCCGGCGTGCTTTAAAAAATCGCGGACGAGCCGGTCGGCGACGCAAAAAGGCGCCACTTTCTGAAGGCCGCGCCAGCCGGGCATGCTGTTGACTTCCAACACTTGCGGCGCGCCGTCGGCGTCGAGAATAATGTCGACGCCGGCGAATTGCGCGCCGACGGCGGAAGACGCGCGCAACGCCAGCGCGGTCAAAGCGTCGTCCGGCTCGAGCCACTCCGGCCGCGCGCCAAGCTTGATGTTGGTGATCCAGTTCGCGGCGCGCCGGATCATGGCGCCGATCACTTTCCCGTCCGAGACAAAAAACCGCATGTCGGAATAGACGTCTTTGCGCGGTCCAATGAATCGCTGCAAATAATAGACATATTCAACCGCCTCGATGGGCGGCAGATCGTCCTCGCTCTGTATGAGCCTCAAGCCAAAACCCTGCGCGCCGAACAGCGGTTTTAAAACAAGGGGCCCGCGCGAGATTTCGCGGCGAAGGATTTTCCGCGCCGCATCGGTCGATTGCGCGGCCCATGTCGGCGGCGTTGGAATTTTGGCGTGCGCCAGCGCAAAACTCGTCGCCGCCTTGTCGACGCAGATTTCCACCGCGCGGGCGGGATTGGCGACGGGCACGCCGAGGTCGCGCAAGGCGTGCAGCACGCTGAGGCGCAATGTCACGCTTTCGAACGAGCCCGAACCGATGGCGCGGACGAAGACCGCGTCCGGCAGGTCCGACCCGAAGCCGTGGATGACCAGCCCATGTTTGCGCTGCGTGTCGAATCCGCATTGCGCCAGCCTTATCGGCGTCGCCAGCGCGCCGGCGCGGGCGAAAGCCGCGGTCAGATCGCGCGCGTGCCAGTCATAAAGATCGACCGCGATCGCGATTTTTGGCGCGCCCTCTCCAAGAAGCGCTGCTTTAGGAGAAGCAGGCATCAAGCAGGGCGTTTTCGATCTTGCCGGCGCGGAACGTCCGTCCGCTGTCGACCGAGGTGACGATCGCTTCGGCCGGGCTGAACAGCATCGGGTCGATGGCGTAGAAATCCCCCTTGTTGGCCTTGAAAATCTCCGCGAACGGACGGCCATGATCGCGCGAGTTCTTGCTCGGCAATTGTTCCGCCAGCGCCTTGGCGTCGTCGGCCGGGCCGGTGACGAAGAGCTGGATCTGGCCGCCATAGATGATCGCGTCATTGGTGCGGCCCATCGCCTCGACGAAATCGGGATGAGGCGGCGACAAGGGGGCGCAGGCGAGGCCGTCGACGATCCGATCGAGCGGGAAATGCAGCTCATGGGCCTTGTGCAGCGCGACTTCGAGTACGCGGGCGACCACCTGCACGCTGCCGGCAAGGCTCTGCGTCGGGGCGAAGATGAAGGCGAGGTTTTCCGGGCTGACGCCGCAGGCCGCGGCGACCTTGTCGGTGACTTCCGGCGGCGGCGGCCGGTCGCTCTCAAGCACCAGCGTCGCGCGGGTCGCCGCGTCGCGATAGGAAAGATCCTGGAACAGCGGCTCCTTGCGCGCGAGCGCGCGGCCGGGGCCGGAGCCCAGCGCGAAGAAAGATCCTTTGCCTTCGCCATGCGACAGCGCCCAGCCGGCATATTGGCTGGCGAGGCAGGCGATGACCGGATCGGTCGAGCGCACCGAGATTTCAAACGGCCAGTTTGGATTTTCATTTGTCGGCGACAGGGTGACGGTTCCAAGACCGCCAAGGCAGATTTCCGCGAGCCTGAGGCCGGCTTCGATGCCGCCGCGCGCGGATTTGCCGGCGTCGATGATGGTCTCGCCGCGCGCGCCCTTGGTGACAATGACGCGCAATTTCGCCGCGTCGGCGATCATCGCGTCGACAAGACGTCCGGTCAGCGTGTTGATGCTCAGAGCCGTCTCGCTCACGATGCTTCTCCCCCCAGTTTACAATTTATGGCGTCGAACAAAGCGCCGGCGCGCGCCTCAACCAGGGCGCGCGCGGCGGACGTCTGCGCTGCGCAGGCTTTAATGGTGCAGAGCGGATCATACAACCCCACGGCGCTTTGCGGCTTTTGCCGGTCGGCCGTCCAATCCGGCCAGTCGAGCTCAGGCATCGCCGCAATATCTCTTTGCGCATAGGCGATTGCAGCGGCCGTCGCTGCTTCGAATTCGAGCGGCCGGACCGGAAGCCGCCCCAGACATGCGTCGATGTGCGCCTGAAACAGACGGCCTTCGCGGTCTTCGAAAATATCGAGCGCCGCGCCCGGCCGCGGATTGACCTCGATCAGATAAAAGTCGTTCTCGTCGACAAGAAAGTCGACGCTGTTCAGCCCGACGAGCCCTTGCGCGCCGACGATCGCGCAGGCGGCGTCAGCGAGGCGCGTTTCGAGATCGGAGGAAAGTCCGGCGGGGCGCACGCAGCCGCCATAGCGGAAGGGTTCGTCCGGCGCGGGCGACGTCCATTGCCGGCTGAGGCCGAGCGAGATGGCCCGGCTTCCGTCGCAAAGGCATTGGACGGAGATCGGCTGCCCAGGGGCAAGCCGTTGAAAATAAATGCTTTCGTTTTCAGGTCGCGCGGAGCCCGCGGGGGCGACATGGGAGCCGCCGGCGCCGCCGACGCTTTTGACGAGCCAGCCGCCGCAGGGGTTCGGCAAGCCGAGGCGGATCTCCGGATGGGGAACGCCAAGCGCGTGGCAAAGCGCGGCGAGCGCCATCGGGTCCTTGGCGCGTCGCAGCCGCTCGGGCGGATTGCCGAAAACTGGCCAGCGCCCGGCGATCTCCTCCAAAAGGAGTGGCCGATCCTCGAATCCCGCGCCGTAGACAAGGCCGATCGGCGAGGCCGCTTTCGCCAGTGTTTCCAGTGCGGCGATCAGAGGATCGCGGGAAAACCCCGCGCGCCAATCCCCCGCAATCAGGCTTGCCGCGCAGAGGCTGTGCGTGTCGCAATCGTCAAAAAGATCGGCGACGAGGGGACGAAAGCCCGCGCGCCGCGCCGCGGCGGCGAGAGCTCGGCCGGAGGACGCCGCGATCAGAACCGCGGCGCCTGCGTGCGTTTTCAGGCCGGACAAGCTTGCGGCTTGCTCAGACCAGTTCCCGCGCCAATGTGAAGGCGTCGCGAAAGTCGATGCAAAGCGGCTTCGACGACGTCGCCATGCGCTGGAACAGGCCGGATTCCGTCTTGTATTTGATGTCGCCGATGGCGAGCGGGCCGACCCCGAGGGCGCCGCCCGCGAGCTCCGCGCCATTATCGAACAGCTGCAGCCCTTCGATGCCGGCGGGCGGAACGGCGTTGACGTCGGCGGCGACCAGAAGGCTCTTGGCCTCCGCGAGCAGCTCTTTCGATAGTACCTGAACGCCAGCGGCAGCCGCGCAATAGACGACCTCGACGCCTTCGAGCGCCTCGCGCTTTTTCTCTTCGGTGCTGCCGTCGACGGCCTTGAGGTCGACACCGAAGCGGGCCTTGATGTCGTCCGCCTTGGCCTGAACGCGCTTTGGTCCGTCATAGCCGGCGAGCGACACTTCGGCGCCTTCAAGGGCCGAAATCACGCCTGCGGCATAGCCGACGACGCCGGTCGCGCCGAAAATCAGGATCTTGGTCTTGTCGAGGCTTTCGTTTTTCTTGGTCTTCAGCAGCTTTTCGACGCAGGCGACCATGGCCGCGGCCGTGGTGAAGGAGCCGGCCGGATCGGCGAAGGCCGAAATCTCGAAAGGCTTCAGAAGGGTCGCCTTGAAGCGCTCCAGCATGTCGAGCGCAAGGCCGGCGTCCTTGCCGGCGATGAACACGCCGGTGCGCACGGCGTCCCGCGGCGAGCGCGAAAACATCGCGTCCTGCACGAGAGCCGTGACTTCATCGAGCGTGACCCCGGTATAGGGCGTGACCGAATCATAGCCCGCGTCGAGCGCCATGTTCACATCGAACGGGCTCATATGCTTCAACGGGCTGAACATGTGCAGAATAGTCTTGGCCACGCGGTTCCCCTCTATGCTTTATGGCGTTTGCTCTGGATCACGGCTCGTGAACGTGATCGATTCCAACGATTGAGAGCATGGCGTCCGTCCAAAAAGCCTTGCTGCTTTCGGCGTCACGCTCTAAAGCCGGAAAAATTCAGACGGGCGTCTGAAATCGAAATCCCACCTTCATGATCTTGTCGGCCGGTCTGTCCCGATGGTCGCAGTCGCCCGCGCCGGCGCCGGACCGTCAGGAAGATCGCCCCTTACGATCGCGCCGTGATTAAGTCCTTTGCATATCGCAATGTCTACTCCCAAGGCATTAGATTTTTCGCGCGAAAGCGCGCAAATGCGCGCAGCGTCGGCGGCGTCGGCGGCGAAGGCGAAGCCGGTCGGACCCCAGGAGGATTGGCCAATTCCTTTGGCGCCATGGCGGGCGAGTTCGGCCATCGCCTGCGCCACGCGCGGGCTCGTAAAGGCGCCGCCGCCCTGCGCCGGCGCGAAATAGTCGCCGACGATCTCCTGAATCCGCGTGATCGCCGCCCCGAAGGCGTCAATGTCGGCTTCGACCAAAGCAGGAAGCGCCTGGATCAGCACGAGACGGCAGATTTCGCCCGATGCGGAGGCTTCAAAAGGCTTTAGCGCCGCGAAGGATCGAATTTCCTCCGGTCCGTGGATGCCTTTCAGGGTGGGGTCCAGCACAAGGATGACGCGCCACGCCGGCGGAAAGTCGAGCCGCGCGATCACCGGGGGCGTGATCGTCCGCTCGCCGCGGCCGCCGTCGACGATGACGCCGCCGCGCTCAAAAATCGCCGCGCCGATCCCGGAGCGCATCGTGCGCTGCAGCAACAGCGCGTCGTCGGCGGGGTCGGCCGGCAGCCCTTCGAGCAGGCGAAGTCCGGCGCCCAGCGCCAGCGCCAGCTGCGTGCCCGAGCCAAGCCCGACATGATCGGGGATCGCTGTCTCGATGGCGACGTCATAGAAAGAGGACAGGCCATGGCGCCGCTGCAGCGCCTCGACATGCGCCAAAGCGCGCTCGGAGTCGGGCCCGGCCGCAGCGTTCCTCGCCGCGCGAGAAATATGAAGCCGCGTCGCCGGCCGGTCGATCGCCAGCCCGATGCTGCCAAAACGGCGCTTGAGCCCGCCGTGAAGATCGAGAAAGCCGAGATGCAGCCGCGCGGGGGCGACGACGGTGACGCTTGCAGGCATAGCTTCTTTCGCCGGAGTCTCCACGCGACGCCGCGCTCAGGTCATCCGCAATATGTGACGAGAGGCGCGCCGCCATGCGCCAGGCGCCTCCCGAAGAAGGCGGCTTTTCATACTCACGGCAAGCGCAGAGTTCAAGGACCGCGCAGCAGAGGCAGCCTCGAAGCGTTGCGCCTGCGCCCTACGCGTCCAGTTCGGAATAGTGCCGGAAAATGCCATCCTCGTTGAAGGGAATGCGGCGCGGGCTGGCAAGATAGGCGCTAAGGCGCGGGCGTTCGGCGACCGCCTGCCGCAGCGCCGCGACCCGCGGCGCCTGTTTCAGCGTCCCCTTCATCGCTTTCGGAAAAGCGTAGGAGAGCCCTTCGACCAGCTGAAACAGCGACAGATCGGCATAGGTCAGGCGCTTGCCGACGAGAAAGCCGCCGGGATTGCGCGTCAGGACGGTCTCGAACCAGCCGAGAAATTTGGGAATGCGGGCGCGCCGGAACGCTTCGGCGCGGCGGCGCGCCTCCGGTTTCTGGTCTTTATAATAGAGCTCAACGTCGATCGGGTGGTGCGTGTCATGCGCCTCGGCCACGGCGTCGGCGATGGTGAGCTGGATCTGATGAACCCATAAGCGGCCGGCCTCCGCCCGTGGGGCGAGGCCGAGCTTTGGGCCCAGATAGAGCAGGATCGCAGCGGTCTGGCCGATCAGGACGTCGCCGTCCTTCAGAAAAGGCGGCGCGAAGGGCGGCCGATCGGCCTGCTCCATCACGTCGATCAATGTCGCGATGCCGTTTTCGCCGCGCGCGACGTCGACATAATCGGCTCCGGCCTCTTCGAGAGCGAGACGCACGAATTCGCCGCGGCCCTGAATCTCCGGCCAATAATAAAGCTTATAAGCCATCAGAAGCCTTCCGACTGCACGCCAAAGCCGAACGTCGAAAAGCAGCGAGGGTTTTTCGGGCGGCCTCACTTTGTAAAGTTTTGGAATCGACCGCGCTTCATAATTTTGGACCGATTGGACCCAAAATCATCGTGATCGGGAAAGCGCGCCGCCGTTCGCCCGCGCCGCGCTATTTGGCGACGAAATAAAAGCTCTCGCCCGGCAGCGAGCCATAGGTGAAAGGCTCCTGCCGCTGGTTGGTCGCCTGCCGCACCTCGTCGCGGATCTGCCGGAACAGCATATTGATCTCAAGCTGAGGCTTGACGATATTGCGCAGGAAAGCCTGGGTGAAGGGGCTGTGATCGCCGTCGCCGTCCTGCGCGACCTGCCCATCGCGCGCCGCATAGGCGACGAGGGTGCCGCCCTCCGGCTCGACGCGGGCGAAGCCGCGGCCGATGGAGCGGGAGGCCATGGTCCGCTGCATGCGCGCCGCGAACGGATTGTCGCGGCAGGCGTCGAGAATGACGAGCCGCAGCTTCTTGGCGCGCTCCGTCGCGATCAGGACGCGCTCGAGGGTGATCGCTTCGTCCTGCACGTCGCGGTCGGCCCGGAGCTTTGCGTCGACGGGAATGAGATAATTGACGCCGCCGATCTCCAACCCATGGCCGGCGTAATAGACCACGGCCCAATCGGCGGTTTCGACCTTGTCTTCGAAGGCGCGTAGCGCGGCCAGGAATTTTTCGCGCGTCAGATCCTGCTCGGCGAAGACGGTCTGGAAGCCAACCTTGCGGAAGGCCGCCGCGACCGCCTGGGCGTCGCGCTGCGGATTGGGCAGCGTCGCGACCTCGCGATAGCTGGAATTGCCGATGACGAGCGCGACGCGATTGCCGATCGGCGGCGCGAGCGCGGCGCTTTTGGCTTGCGCCGCCTCGACGACGGCCTTGGCGCGCGCCTCGACCTCGGCTTTTAGCCGCGTGTCAAATTCGGCTTTCGCCTGCGCCTCATAGGCGGCTTTCGCCTTGGCGTCGGCGTCGGCGCGCGCGCGGGCTTCGGCGGCGGCCTGCGTTTCGAGCCGCGCCCGGGCCGCCTCGGCGGCGACCTTCGTGCGGGCTTCCACCTCGGTCTTGATTCGGGCCTCAATGGCGGCCGCCTGCTGCTCGGCCTCGGCCTTGGCGCGCGCCTCGGCGTCGGCTTTCGCCCGCGCATCGGTCGCGTCGGCCACGGCTACGCCGGCGACGATCTTGGCGCTGGAGGCTTCGCTCGCCGCGAGCGCGGCGAGGCGCGCGCGGGCCTGATTCTGCGCCGGCTTGGCGAGGGCGGCGTCGGCTTCGCCGGGCAGGCTCAGCGCCTTCTGGTAATCGGCCTTCGCTTTCGGCAATTGGCCGGCTTTCTCGTAGGCCTGGCCGCGGCCGGCGTAGGCGGCGACGAAATCGGGCGCGACGCGAAGCGCCTCGGTAAAATCGGCGATGGCGCGATCGCTCGAGTCGCGCGCGAGAAAGACGTCGCCGCGGAAGCTGAGCGACACGGGCAAGCGCGGATCGATCGAAAGAGCCTTGTTGAGATCGCCGAGCGCGCCTTCAAGGTCGCCGCTGAGCCGCTTCACCCGGCCGCGCTGCGCGAAGGCGAGATCATATTTCGGCCGGAGCAAAAGCGCCTCGTCGCAATCGGCGATGGCGAGATCGAGCTTGCCCTGATCGGCATAGACAAGGGCGCGATTGACATAGCTTTCCGGCGTCGCGGCCAGCTCGATCGCCTTGTTCTGGTCGAGCAGCGATTTTTCGAGATCGCCCTGCAGGCGGCGCGCTTCGCCGCGATGGCTGAAGGCTTCGCCATTGCCGCCGTCGACCTTGATCGCCGAATCATAATCGGCGATCGCGCCGAGGACGTCGGCCTTGGCGAGCCGCGCATCGGCGCGCTGCACATAGCCCTTGGCCTCATTGGGCGACAGCTTGATGAATTCGTCGAAATCGGCGATGGCGCGATCGGGCTGATTCTTCAGGTAGCGGGCCTGGCCGCGATTGTAGAACGCCTTGGCGAATTTGCCGTTGAGCCGGATCGCCTTGTCATAGTCGGCGATCGCCCGGTCATATTCGCCCTTGTTGACGAGCGCAGCGCCGCGCGAATTGTAGAGGTCCGGCGATTTTGCGTCGATCCGGATGGCCTGATTATAGTCGGCGATCGAGCCGTCGTAATCGCCCTCGATCTGGCGCGCGAGGCCGCGATTGCGATAGGCGTCGATCGAGTTGGGATTGCGGTCGAGCGCGCGGGAAAAATCCGCAATCGCGCCTTCAAGGTCGCCCTTGCGCACCTTGGCGACGCCGCGATTGTTGAGAAGGCCGGGCGTCGCCGCTTCGTCGGCAGAGCTCTCGATCAATCTTGTGCAGGCGGGAATGCCGGCGTCGGGATTGCTAAGCGAATGATTGCAAAGCTCGAGGTCGCCGTCAGCGGCGAGGGCGCGCGAGCCAAGCGCAAAGGGGGCGGCGAGCAGCACGCTGCACACGAACACGAGAATGCGGCCGATAATCATGTCCAAGCTCCGGCGGAAGACGGCGCGCGCATGAGGCGGGAAATCGAAAAATGACCGCCCGATGATCTTGCCGCGCCTGTTCTCCGAAACCAAGCATAGGTGGACACGCTGTGCATAAATGTGCGTCCCGGCACTCCAGACGCGAAGCTGCGCAAAGAATAGATCAGTGTTGTTGCAGATACAACACAGATCACGTGTTCGTTATGGTCTATTGTTCGGCGCAAAGCAGGGGAGCTTGTGATGCGCAGGACCAATTCGATCGCCATGAAAGTCGCGGCGTCAGCCGCCGTGTGGTTCGGAGCAGCCATCACTGCGCAGGCGGCGTCTTTTTGCCCGGCGACAGTCACACAGCAGAATGTGGTCCAGACAAGACAGGTTTGTGTGACGCGCGATAGCTTCGGCAATTGCACAGAGTTCAGAACGGAAACCTTTGTGGCGCCAGCCACATTTTCCGGTTTTTCCGCGCAGCCCGTCAACGGGCAGTGCACCAATAACGGCCAGGGCCCCGACCCGGCGGCCTTCTCCGGCGCAGCCCTAGCGAGCCAGGCGCTGAGCGAGCTGTCGCAATCGACGACGCAGGAGACCGCACGCAGCGCCGAAAATTCGATCACCAATCGGCGCGACGAAGAGCGGGAGCGCTGCTCCGCCGGATTCTCCCGTGTGAATGGCGCCTGCGAACCCATTGCCGCTCCTGCCGCCGAGCAGGTCGCGCCTCCTCCTCCGTCGCCCGCGCCGGCAAAGAAGCACGCCGCGAAGAAGAAAGGTAAAGCCGCCGTCGCCGAGGTCGAGGAAGCTCCTCCGCCGCGGTCTGCCCCGCCGCGCGCGCATCCGAAAGCGACTTTCGTCAGCAAGGACGGATTTGTTCCGCCGCCTCCGCCACTTGAGGCACCGTTCCGCTACAGCGTTTGGGGCCAGGTGTTCGGCGAATATGAAAAGCGTAACGCCAGCGGTTTTGGGGCCATCAGCGGACCGGATTTCAATGGCGGCGCTCCGGTTGGAGTCAATACCACCGTCGACAGCAAAACCGGCACGGTGGGCTTCCAGGCCGGCCTCGACTATACGGCGCACGGCCTGTTCGCTCCGACCGACGGCGTGATCGTCGGCGCGCTCGTCGGCTATATCTCGTCCACGCTCAATCTGGATACGGTGTCGGCCTCGTCGAACCCCGCTATCGTCGGCACCGGAACGACGCATCTCCACGCCAAGCTCGACGGGCCCTCGCTCGGCGTTTACGGCACTTATTTCTCCGGCCCGTTCTCGGCCGACATCCTCGCCAAATTCGACCTTCTGAGCCTCGATCAGAATTTCACTGACAATCTCGCCTTCGCCGGACCGTTCGGACCGTTCTCCTCGACCTTCTCGGGCCAAGGCTCGGCGAGCCTCCTCAACTCGACGGTCGCCGGCAATCTCAACTATCGCTTTGACGTCTATCCGAACTTCTGGTTCGAGCCGACCGTCGGCGCGCAATTCACGGCGCTTGGCTATGGCGGCGGCGCTGCGGCCCTCGGCCTTGAAAACGGCAATCAGGTGATGGTGCAGGGCGGCGCGCGCGTCGGCACGGCCTCGGTCTTTGATAAGGTAATCATCAAGACCACGCTGACCGGCCTCGCCTATAGCGACGTCGCCGTCAATGGCGGCTTCATCCCGGGCGCCTCGTTCAATGGCAACAACATCCTGGCCGACGCCGATCGCGGACAGGTGCGCGGGCGCGGCATTCTTGCCTTCAATCTGGATTTCGGCCAGGGGCTCACCTCTTTCGTGCTCGGCGACGTGCATGGCGGTCAGGGCCTGTTCGGCGCCGGCGGCCGGGCCGGCATCCGCTACCAGTGGTGAGCGGCTCGTGGCTGGCGGGCAGCTGGCCGCGCAGGGAGTTCGTCGCCGCGCAATCATCGCCGCGATTCTGTGTTTCGCGGCGAGCGGCGCGCGCGGGGCCTGCTCCGGCCATGACCTCTTCCCGCTGATCGAAGAGAAGGCGCCGGACGCTTTCGCCGCCATAAAGGCGCAGGCCGCCGAGACGCCGTTTGGTCGCGGAACCCTGTTTCGCCTCAGCGACGGCGCCAATGCGCCATCCTATCTGTTCGGCACGCTCCATCTTGCCGATCCCCGCGTGACGGATTTTCGTCCCTCTGTCGTCGAGGCGCTCGCCGCATCGAAAACGCTCGCCGTGGAATCCATCGAGACCGGCGCGCGGCTGGCGAGCGTGATCCGCAAGGATCCAAAGGCGATGCGCGCCGCCGTGCAGGCGGAAGGCGCCGATCGCGCCGCGGACCTGCTCGATCGAACGGATTTTGCCGCGCTCAGGGCGCTTGTCGCCGCCGCCGGAATGAAGGCCGCCGCCGCCGGCGAGCTGAAGCCGGCGGTTCTCGCCCTGCTGCTCGATCTTCCCGCCTGCGCGCGCACAAACGGCGCCCGGCCCTACGCCGACCAGCGCATCGCCGCGATGGCACGCGCGCGCGGGCTTAAAGTCGTCGGCCTCGAGACCATGATCGAGCAACTCGACAGTCTGGACGGACTGCCGCCGGACGAGTCCCGCGCATTGCTGGTCTCGACGCTGCGACAGGCGAGCGAGGCCGAAGACGTCGTCGAGACGACGATCGCCCGCTATGTCGAGCAGGAGACCGGCGCGCTTCTCGCCTGGATGCGCTCGCCCGATTTTATTCCCGGCGTCGCGGGCGCGGCGACGCCGGCGCTGTTCCTCGACCGCCTCATTTCGGGCCGCAATCAGCGCATGGTGGCGCGCGCCACGCCGCTGCTTGCCGAGGGCGGCGTCTTCATCGCCGTCGGCGCGGCGCATCTTCCTGGAGAAGACGGCCTGCTGCGGCTGTTCGAGAAACAGGGATTTGCGGTCGAACGGGTGGAGTGAGAACCGGCGTCAGGAGGCGTGAGCCATATGACGCCGGATCAAACAAAAGGCCCGCGAGCCGCGCCGCGGGCCTTCCATGTCTGGATCAATTATAGATCAGGATTTTCTGCCAGAAGTCGCATTTGTGGGCGGCTGCGAACTCCTTGCCCGTGAAGGTCGTCTGCACCGGAATATTCTGGGCGAGATAATAGCTGCCGGGCTTCCCCTTGTATTGCGGCCAGGGGTTGTTTCCCTGTCCGTTGGGATTGCCTGTCCAGGCGAAATTGGTCCAGGCGCCGGTCATCTGATCGGCAAGAACCTGCTGCTTTTTGTTCAGATCGTGAGCTATGCCGTCGGGGCCGCCATGAAAGAGCGGAAACAGAAACTGGATATCGGCGGTGTGATAGGCGAGCGGGAGGAAGCCCGGCATTTTGGGAAAATAAAAGGGCGCCGTTCGCTCCTGGAACTCATAGCCGTAGACGGGCGTCTGACTTGCAAGAAGTTCGCTCGCGTAGAAACTGCGGCAGGCCGACACATCGGTCGTGACCGCATCCATCGCCAGTTGCGGCGAGGCATAGGCGTTGAGAGGATAGCGCGCCAGAACCTTGTTGACGGTTCCCGCAGGATAGGCGGGCGGCGAGCCCCCCGGCCCGGCGTTGCCGCTGTAGGTCGACGTCACGAGATTTTTGAAGTCGTCTTCGGTAAAAGGCGTGCGCGGTTTCTTGAAATATTCCGTAATTCCGAGGGTGAAATTGGCTTCGTCCTGCACCGTGCCGTTCATGACCGGCACCTGGTTGAACTGGCCTGACTGGAAGGATGACGTAAACGACCGCGGCAGGATCTGGCCGTCTTCGACCAGATAGGTGATATAGGGCCCATTGCCCGTTTGCGTTCCAGATAGCGCCTCGACCTTCTCAGCCGGGAGGTTGCGCAGGCACTGCGCGGTCGCCGAGTCAGCCCCCGAACCGCATCCCGCCGCAGCCGCGAAGGCGACGCCTTTGGCTTCGGCGACGGCCAGCGGCGCGAGCCCGCTGAAATAGCTCACGCCGCTTTGCAGGATCGCGCGATGGAACAAGCCGGCGGCGAGGGGCGAAATCATCTGGGCGGCTGTATTGGAGGCGCCAGCCGATTGACCGCCGACGGTCACATTATTCTTGTCGCCGCCGAAAGCCGAGATGTTGCGCCGTACCCAATTGAGGGCGAGCTGCTGGTCAAGAATTCCGTAATTGCCGAAAAGATGACCTTCTGCGTCGAGCGCCGGATGCGCCAGAAAGCCCATCAGGTTCAAGCGATAGTTGATCGTGACGACGACGACGTCGCCCTCCGCGGCGAGCTTGCCTGCGTCGTAATCATTGCTTTCGCCATCGACATTTCCGCCGCCATGGATCCAGAAGATGACGGGAAGCTTTGTGCGGCTCGCTGGATCAACATTCGGTGAGAACACGTTCAGATAGAGGCAGTCCTCATTGTTGTTGGCGGGTCCTGCGAACAACCCGAGCGTGGTGATTTGCGCGCATGTCGGGCCGAAATTCTTTGCGTCCAGCACATCGGTCCAGGCGGCGTGTTTTTTCGGCGGCCGCCAGCGCAGATCGCCTACAGGCGGCTCGGCGTAGGGTATTCCGAGAAACACCGCCACCCCGCCAGTCTTGAGATAGCCCTTTACGGGTCCTTCCTTGGTTTCGACGCGAAAACTATTGTCGGCCTGCGCCGGGGCGTGCGAGAGCAAAGCCCCCGCTGCGACGATCAAACCCGTTGCTAAAGTTCTCTTGGCGAAACACGCCGCCGCGCGTATGCGCAGCCATGAAAGCCGGGACATCCGTTTCCCCCCATTTGCTTTTCGCTCACGTTCGGTGAGGTGGGGGAGAATAGTCGTCGGTCTGCGGGGCGATCTTCCACGAAGTTCCGCCGCCTACAATAATTTGGATATCTTGCTTGCTGCGGCGCGCCGGCATTGAACGCGGCGCCAGCGCAATCTCAATCCGCGAGCGCGCGGAACCGGCGTGGCTCGTAGCCGCGTTCGAGCAGCGAGGCCAGCGGATAGACGTTGCGGCAGACGCGGCCGTTGCAGCCGCCGGGGGAGGCCTCGAGCACCTCGGCTTTGCGATCGGCCGTAAATCCCATGAACAGCATCACATGCGAGCCCGGCTTGTTCAGCGCGTCGCCGGGCTTCAGATCCCACGGATTTTGAAGCAGCGCCGCGATCGAGGGGATGGCGGCGGTGGTGAAATGGGTCGAAAGGCCCCAGGCCGCGCTGACGAAGGACGAGCAGTCGACTCCGACAACGTCGTAGCGCGGATCGTTGCGCGTGCAGACATTGCCGGCGAGGGCGCCGCGCGAGACGCGCGCCGCAAATTGCGGCAGCGATCCCTGACAGCCCCAGCAATAGGGCACGCCACGCACATCCTGCCCGGCGCGGCCGATGAGATAGCCGGGCCGTCTGATCCGGTTGAATCCCGAGCATTGCGCGTCGGGATCGGGGCCGTAAGTCGCCGGCGTCAGGCGCCAGGTGAAGGCCTCAAAGGCGAGGCCTCTTTGCGTGATGCTCGCGCGGGTCACGGGACCAATGGCGGCGATCGCGCCCTTGCCGAGCTTCGCCAGCGCCGCATAATCGGGCGAGGGCCCGCGCATATCGATGGTCTGACCAATTCTCATTGGCTGGAAGCCGACGCCGATGACGTCGACGACGCCCTTGCGCGTGCGCAGGAAATAGATGTCGCCTTCGGGCGAGACGGTGACGAAGCGGCGCGAGAGCGCGACATTTGGCGTCAAGGGCAGTTCATAGACGCCCTCGAACGCCCCGGTCGGGCTGAACCGCGCGATAAAGGTCGAGGCGCCGATGCCCGCAACGGGCGGAATGTTTTCGGCGAGCACATACATGCGGCCGGATCGATCGACGTCCAGAAACTCGACCGCCCCGAATTTGTCGCTTACTTTCATCGCGAGCTTGGCGAAGGGCGTCGAGGCGCCCTGCTGACTGACCTCGATCCGCACCGCGGCGCCTGTCTGGTCGGGCGTGACCGTCACAGCGATGGGCCCTTTGCCGCGCGAGGCGACGAGCTGGCGGGTCCGGGCCGGCGCGGCGGAGATGGTTCGGGTCGCCGGGTCGGTTTCTTCGGAGCCCATTTGCGCGAACATCGACTGGGTGGTTTCGTCGACCGCGCCGCTGCTTTGCGCCAGGCTGCGGGTCAGACCGCCGCCGCCCTCGCGCGCTTCAAGCGCGATCGGCTTGCCGTCCCAGACATAGATGCCGCCGTTGGCGACGATCAGATCGGTCGGATCGACGCCTTGCGGAAGGGCGAGCGAACGGGTGCGTTCGCCGGGCGCCTTGGGCTCGAAGCCGACGACGCGGCTGTTGACCTGATCGAGCAGGAGAATCTCGCCATTTTCGCCGGCATAGATCGCCTGCGGGCCGGCGATTTCGGTATCTTCCGCCGCGTCGACGACGCCGACGGAGTTTGGTCCGAACCCCGCCTTGAATTCCTTGACCACGGAATCTTTGCCGACAGATTCCTTCACCGCCGAATCCTGCGCAAAGGCAAAAGACGCCGCCAGCGCGAGGCCGGCGGCGATCAGAGCGGCACGAAAAAACGGTCTAATCGCTTTCACAGGATCATCGCCTTGAATGGGCGCGCGGGGCGGCATGGCTCCCTCACGTCGCGGATCATACGCGAAATTCGCTCCGCGCCGGTGTGCTGCGTCACTCTCGCGCCCCGTGGCATGTCCCGCGAACCGGGAGCGGCCGCGTCATTTCACCGGACCGGTGATCGACGATTGCGATTTCTTCTCCTGCGGCCCAAGCTTAAATGCCTTTTTGCTAAAGTCGACGAGCTCGAGAAAATACATCGTTCCCTTGATGTCCTTGCCGCCGTCGGACGGCTTGCTGTCGGTCTGAATTGTCGCTGTGAACTCCACGGTCTCTCCGGCTGCGGTCTTCAAGTCGCTGAAGTTGCAGTTGATGTGTCGGTCCGTAACATCCATCTTGAGCGTCGCCGTCGAGCCCGCGGGTCTGCTGATCAATCCGTCGAGGCCGATTTTTTTCTCGAAGGTATGATGGTTGAAAGCCGGAACGTCGTGATGGCCGAATTTCTTGGGGGTCGTAGCTGCGTCTTTGGCGCATTGACCTTTTAGCGAGGAAAAAAGATACCAGGCGAGCTTGGTTTCCTCGTCGTCGAAGACGGCGAAGACAATGCGCGTTTTGGATTGATCGCCACAGGCGACCGAATAGCCAGCATAACCCGATATACGAAATGTGACTCTAGACATAATGCTCTCCCTCACGGCGCCGCTCCTAGGCGCCTTGGATACGGGGGTGCTTCTTGTCGCGAATTTTTCGCGCGGCGCGTGCGGCTCTGCACAACCTGTTCCCGGAGAGCTGTAGAGAGTGCGTGCGCCCGTTCAAAAATATTTGAATATCACCAGGCGCGCGCCGCACGGCGCAAGATCATGTGGCGCCGCCGGTGATCAAAATTTGCGAATCCTTCCCCTGCGGGCCGAGATGAAACTTTTTCTCGTCAAAGGACGCCGTTTCCAGAAACAACACTTTGCCCTCGATGTCCTCGCCTGCGCGCGAGGGTTGTGAATCCTGCTGGGTTCCAAAAGGAAAAGTAACGACCTCCCCGGCTTTGGTCTTCAGCTTGTCAATACGGTAGCCGATCATGCGCGAGGTTTTGGTCGAGTCCATATTAAGGGTCGCGTAAGTCCCTTTTGGATTCTGGGCCAATTCGTTCATCGCGATTTTTTTCTCGAACGAATGCGGGATCGTCCGCCCGATATCGGTGCGATAGCCGAATTTCACAGAGGCGGGCGCATCGTTGGCCGCGCATTCCTTCTGCGATTTCTTGTCGGCGGTTGAGGTGAACAGATACCACGCGACCGTCGTTTTTTCATCGTCGATCATGCCGAACACGACGCGGGTTTTCTTATGATGGCCGCAATCGACCTCATAGCCGGCCTGCCCGGAAAACTTGACGCGCATTCTGTCCGTCATAACTTCGCCCTCTTCAAAATTCGAAGTCGTCGTCGCTCCGCCATTGTCGAGGCAGAGGCTCATCACACAGCCGGACGCGCCCGGCTCCGACGGGAGCTTCAAACCACGCCGCCGGATATTTTGATCTTCGAGTCTTTTCCCTGCGGGCCGAGATGAAACGTCTTTTCGTCGAAAGGTCCTGATTCCAGAAACAGCACCTTGCCTTCTATGTCTTGATTCGCTCTCGCTGGCTTTGAGTTCTGCTGAAAGCCGAACGGAAAGGTTACGACCTCTCCGGCCTTGGTTTTCAATTTCGCGATGCGGCAGCCGATCAGGCGCGATTTGTCAGTCGCATCCATGTTGAGCGTTGCGAAGCTTCCCTTCTTGTCGGCAAGGCCGTCCAAGCCGATTTTCTTTCGGAACAAGACCCGAATGTGCCGTCCGACGTCCGTACGAAAGCCGAATTGTTCGGTGACGAGCACATCTGTCGTTTCACATTCTTTCTGTGATTTCTTGTCGGCCGCCGAGGCGAACAGATACCAGGCGATCGATGTCTTCTCCTCGTCGAAAATTCCGAACACCACGCGCGTTTTTGTGTGGTGACCACAATCCACTTCATAGCCAGCCTGACCCGAAGCGCGAAAGAACACATCGTCCGCCATAAAAACCTCCCCGGAGTTGATCGTCGAACCAGCGACCAACGGAAATCAACATGAGGAGCAAGATGCAGCAGCGACGCCAAGGCGTCTGTTCCCTAGGGTACAGCGGCGCAAAAGAACGCCTCGCGGCTGGCGGCCGATCAATATTTTCCGATCAACAGGATCTTTAGATCCTGCGCCGGCGTAAAATTCTCAAGCTTCGCCTCGAAGGCTGTCGGTGAAATCTTTTTCACATTGTCGAAGCAGAAGCTGACCAGCCGGTCGGGCTTGCCCTTGTCGACGATGAGGTGAAAATTCTTGATCGGCCCGGACCAGTTCGCGCCGGTCTTCAGCACATAGGCGATGCGCCGTTCCTGCAGCCGCGCTGTATTGGTCGGCTCCGAGCCGGCGATCTTGTCGAGGCCGCGGAAAAAATCATCCGGCAGGCAGTAATCCTTGCGGTAGCGCTCGACGGTTGGGCCCATGCCTTCGGCGTCGCGCAGCGCCTTGCGGAGCGCGGTGTCCTGGCTGGCGCCAAGGCTTGTCCTGTAGCGATGCTCGACATTGACGCTGGAGCCCGGCGGGAAAACCTGCTTGCGGGTGAAGGCGGTGGTCGCGGTCCAGGCCGGCCCGTAGAGCGCCTCGCCCGTTTCGCTGGTCCCGGCCGGAATGAGAAGACCGGCATCGATCAGCGCGGTCCTGGCCTCCGGCGTGATGGCGGAGATTTTCTGCTGCGCGTCGGCGCCAAGAAGCGCGATGGGCAAGCCTGACGCGCGGACAGCGGCGGTGACGTCGCGGGCGCCCATTTTCGCGCGCTGGACGACGTCGAATTTGATCGGCTTGCCGTCGATCCGGGTTTTGAAATCGACGAAATTGACGGGATCGGCGCCTGGAATAGCATAGGCGGAATCCTGATCCGAAAGATCAAGGTCGGGCAGTGGAAAGCCGACGTTGAGCGTAACCGGCGCTTGCGTCTGGTTGAGGAAGCGGTAGTTGACGGTCACCGTTTCAGGCGTGATCGTCAGCGTCTCTTCCTCCATCGACACATCCGGCGACTGCGTGAAGGTGACGCCGCCAACCGCAAGCTCGACTGAACTGTCGTTGGCGGCGGCTTTCGGCATGGTCGCCGCCAAGGCGACGGCGCAGGCGAAAGCCCGGCCGAGCGCCGCGCGCGCGCATGCTTCGTTTTTCGCCTTCATGTGCCAATCCTGCTAATGCGCCGGCGCCGTCTTTGAGGTAAGTCTCAGCCGCCAATCATGACCGTCGGCAGGCCCATGACGATCACGCCGCCATGCACGGTGGGGTCGCCGATCCGCGCCGCCATGAGGCCGCCAATCAGGACGCTGGTCGATCCCATCGCGATCATGTCGGGCGGTCCGACGCAGGTCGCAAGATCGGTGACGCGCGCGGCCGGCAGGCCGCCGATCAGCACATTGATGCAACAGGGCGGCAGGATCGGGCCGCCGACATGCGGCACGACTCCGGTCACGGCGGGACAGACATGCATATCGGTCAGGCGGGCGGCGGGCGGCATGGCGTCTCTCCGATAAGGCTCCAAATCCTGCGACGGGTCCGACGGCTCAAAAGCGCATAGTCGGCGTCTTCGTTCAATTGCTTTTTACGAGGGCAGGCGCTGTGCGGCCCCGCACCGAGCTTTGAACCGGATCGGCGTTGGAGTAAAATCGCAGCGCCCGTTCAATTGAGGCGGTTTTCTGCATCAGTCGGAATCTTGCGGAAATGAGCGTCATGACGGAGTCCGGGTTTTCTTATGCACGCGCTTTTGGCGCGATCAGGCGGATGGGCTTCGGCTGCGCCGTGCTGGCGGCCTGCGTCCCGGGCCTCTGCGCTCCAGCCTTGGCGGACGCCTGCGCCGCGCGCCTCGATTCTTTCAATCGGTCGGTCGACGCCGCCCCGAATGAGGCGGCGCAGGCGCAGATCGACGCGCTGGTCGGCGACCCGAATTGCGGCGGCTATATCATCCCGGCGCAGCGCCGCCTCGCCGCCGCGCGCCTCGCCGCCGCGCAAAAACTGATCGCTGGCGCCGCGCCGCAGAGCGCCTATCTCAATTTGATCGTTGCGGCCGACCAACCCGCCGTCCTCTGGCAGGCCGCGGCGACCCTGGCCGAGATCCGCTTTGGCGACAGAAACTTTATCGAAGCGGCGAAAGGCTTCGACCGCGCCATCGAAATCGTCAACAATGAGACGATGACGCCGCGCGATCCGGGACGGCCGACGATCGAAGGGCTGT
This sequence comes from Methylocella silvestris BL2, assembly GCF_000021745.1. NCBI lineage: Bacteria > Pseudomonadati > Pseudomonadota > Alphaproteobacteria > Hyphomicrobiales > Beijerinckiaceae > Methylocella > Methylocella silvestris. The sequence goes on along the minus strand of NC_011666.1, from coordinate 2,584,581 downwards.
TGCAGCGGGCCGCTGCGGCGCGCCTCCTCGCCGCCAACGCCGGGCAGGGCAAATCCGGCTATGTCATGACGGCGACGCGGGACGGGCGGCTTGGCGGGATATTCTCGCCTCGGGTCCGAGGCGTCGTGCCCCGCGCGGTGCCGATGCCGATCACCTTCGAATACCGCTCCGCCAGCCTGACCGATGAGGGCCGCCAGGCGGCGGATGAGCTCGCCCGCGCCATCCGGGAGCAACAGCCGCAGATCGTCCGCCTCGTCGGCCACACCGATCTGCGCGGCGGCCCGGAGTACAACATGAAGCTCTCCGTCGCCCGCGCCGAGGCCGTCGCGGCCTATCTGAAGGAAAACAACATCGCGGTTACGGTTGAGCCGGAGGGCGTCGGCGCCGCGGAGCCGCTGCAATTGTCGGACGCCAGCGGCCTCACTCAGGATGACGTCTACGCCCTCAACCGGCGTGTCGAATGGCGGCGCGAATAAGATGAAAAAACTCCGCTGTCTTCTTGCGCCGGCGTGGCTTGCGGCGATCCTCACGGGAGTCCCGGCGGCTTATGCGGCGCCGGCGCCGGTCGCCGTGCAAAATCCAAGCGAAGTCCACGCCATTGTGGTCGGCATTGACCAATATCAGCACCTTGCCCAGCTTCGGGGCGCCGTGGCCGACGCCAAGGATATCGAAGCCTCGCTGCGCGTCATGGGCGTCACGGACATCGCGGCGCTCTACGACGACAAGGCCGACCGCGATTCGATCCTGAAGGCGGTCTATGACCTCAGCGCGCGGGTCAAGCGCGGCGATCTTGTGATCCTGTCGATTGCCGGCCATGGCGCGCAGGAGCCGGAGCGCGTCAAGGGATCGGAGGCGGACGGCAAGGACGCCGTCTTTCTGCTTGCCGGATTCGAGCCGGCCGGCGCCGGCACGCGCCAGCGCATTCTCGACAAGGAATTCAATCATCTGATCAAGATCTTTGAATCGCGCGGCGCGCGCGTCGCCTTCGTCGCCGATTCCTGCTCCGGCGGCGGCCTCGCTCGCGAAGTCGATCCGCGCGGCGAACAGCTGATCTACCGCGCCGTGCCGACCTACCAGATCACCGAAGACGAGCTGAAGCCGGTGTCGTCGCCGTCCGACGCCTTTTCGACCGAGCTCGATTTCGACCGCTCGATTTTCCTCGCCGCCGTCGACAAGCACTCCAAGGCGCCGGAAGTGAAGGTCCCGGGCGTCGAGGGCTATCGCGGCGCCTTGAGCTACGCCTTCGCCCGCGCGCTGGAAGGCGCGGCCGACGCCAATGGCGACGGGAAGATCACGGTCGAGGAGCTGTTCGCCTATGTGCGGCAGGTGACCTATCAATTATCTGACCAGCGTCAGATGATCGTCTCGGCGAGCCCGCCGTCCGTCAAGGCGAGCGTCGAGCCGGTGGTGGAGCTGACGCGCTCTGTCACCTATATCGCGCCGCCGAGTCCTTCGCCGACGGGAGCCTTGTCCGCCCGCATCGGCGCGGGCGCGGGCGTCAATCTGCCGCCGAAGAAGCCGACGCTCGCGGTCGAGCGGCCGGTGCGCATTGCGACGCTCGACGGCTCCAATACGGAGCTGATAGGTCTCGCGCCGCTGGAGGCGAAATTCGAGATCGTGTCGCCGCGCCAGAATCCCGAGCTGGTGTGGGATCCGAAATCCGGCGACGTGATCGCGGCGGGCGACGTCATCGCGCATGAGGTCAGCCGCGACGATCTGCCGGCGGTGATCGATCGCGCTGCCGCCATCCGCGCCTTGAAGGCAATGGCGACGCGATCCGTGCAGCCGATCCTGCTCATGCCGGACAGCAAGCTACACCGCCTCGGCGCGCAGGTCGACGTGTCCATCGATCAGCTGAGCGATCGATCGCTGATCATGTTCAATATCGCTGGCGACGGCACGGTGCAGCTTCTCTACCCGCAGAACGCCGCCGAAGCGGGCCCGATGGAGAAGCCGCAATTCCGCCTGCCGATCAAAGTGCGGGCGCCCTTCGGCGCCGATCAGATCGTCGCGATCTCGGCGCCGGATCGCATGCCCGAGCTCGCCCAGGCGCTCGGCCGGCTGAACGCGCGCCGCACCGCGGGTCAACTCGTCAAATTCATCGCGCAGAATTCGGACGCGGATATGCGCGTTGGTTCGGTCGGCGTGTTCACCTCGCCCTGAGCGGTGGAGATGATTTTGCAAACGGAAGGGCGCAATGGCTAGTCTTGATGCGGTAAAAGGCGCGATGATCGTTGCCGTCTTTCTCTCCGCGGGCGGCGCATTGGCTGAAGGCGTCACCCGTGCGGTGACGGTGGTGACGCCGTCAAAACAAGAGCAGCTCGATCCTGACAATTCAGCAGGCATGACGATCGACATACTGCCGGGCGAAGAGTTTGCGATCGGCTCCAAGGTCGGATTTCGCGTCGGCGCGCAAAAGCCCGGCTATCTCGTTCTTGTCGATGTCGACGCCTCCGGCAAGGTGACGCAGCGCTATCCCAATCTCTATTCGATGGCGCTGCCGGCGGGGGCGAGCGAAAAGGCCAATCTGGTTCAGCCGGGGCGAATCGTGTCCATCCCCGACAATTTCAATCCCTTCGCGCATTTCGAATATGTCGCGGAGGCGCCGGCCGGAAAGGGCATGATTCTGGCTCTGCTCAGCCCGAAGCCGGTGCATGTGGTCGATCTGCCCGACGTGCCGCAGGACATGGTCGGCACGCGGGCGGCGGTCGCGTTTTTATATGATGCGGCGAAGCGTCTGCGCATTGCCGATCGCGACGGCAAGGCGCCGCTTGCCGATCCGAACTGGTCGTTCGCGGTAAAGTCCTATTCGATCACCCCCTAGGCATGATCTGAAAGAATTGCAGACTTAAATTGAGGTGAAGAGCGGGAAGCGATTGAGCTTGAACGCCTCCCCAACGCCCTCTTCGACCGGGATGCGCTATGACGAACCCCTATGATCTCGTGCGCTATCCCAACTGGCCGGTGTCGGAGACGCATCCGGCAAGCCTCAACACATTCGCGAGTCTTTACGGGCGTCCTGCTGCGCAACTATCGGCGTGCCGCGTGCTCGAAATAGGCTGTGGCGAAGGCGTCAATCTGATGAGCATGGCGGTTGGCGCGCCAAAATCGGAATTCGTGGGAATCGATCTTGCCGAGGCCCCCGTCGAGATGGGCCGCACGATGGCGCGCGCGGCGGGGCTCGCCAATGTAACGCTCTTGGCGCGGGATCTCTGCGAGGATACGTCTGACCTCGGCGAGTTCGATTATATTATTGCGCACGGGGTCTATGCCTGGGTTCCGGCCGTCGTGCAGCGGGCGCTGATGCAGGTCGCCGCCGAGCGGCTCCGTCCGGACGGCCTGTTCTTCGTCAGCTACAATGCGCTGCCGGGCTGCCGGCTGCGGCAGGCGTTGCGCGATCTGATGTTAAGCCGCGCGCAAGGCGTCTCCGATCCGATCGAAAGGCTCGCTATCGCGCGCGAGGCGCTCGCACGCTTTGCGCAAACTTGGTCGGCCGACGATCCGTTCCAGAACGCTCTGATCGGAGAGGCGCGCGACATTTTAGAGCGCCCGCGCGCCCGTGCTATACCACGACGAACTGGGCGGGATCTATGCGCCGCAGCTCGTGAGCGAAGTGGTCGCCGCGGCTCACGCCGAAGGCCTCATCTATCTCTGCGACGCAAAACAAAGCCTCAGTTCTGAAATCCTGTTTCCGTCGGAACTGCAAGCAAGCGAACCTCGCGCCGATTTCGCTGATTTTGAGCAGACGCTCGATTTCGCTACGATGCGCCGCTTCCGTCGCTCGATTTTCCGGCGCGGTGGCGCGATGGATCGGCGCCTTGAGCCGGGCAGGCTGCGTGGTCTGTGGGCGAGCGCCGAGATAACGCCGCTGGACAGCGCTTCCGGCGATCCAGAGGACTTCGCTTTCAGGGCCGGGAATGGGGCTGAGTTCACGACGCGGGATCAGCGCTTCGCAAGGCTTCTGACACAAATGGGCGAAGCTTATCCGCAGAGCCTTCAGCTTGATGGGGAGGACTGCGAGGCAGCCCACGCCGAACCGCTTCTGCGGCTCTTCACCGCCAAGATCGTAACGCTCCTGACGGAGCGGCTAGCGTTCACCTTGTCGCCTGGCGAGCGTCCTCGCGCCAGCCCGCTCGCCCGCGCGCAAGCCGCGCAGGGCGACGCCTTTCTCGCTTCATTGCTTCACAAGCCGGTTCGGATGGAGGACGCCACGGCCCGCAGTTTCGTCGCGCTACTCGATGGAAGTTTGACGCGCGATGAACTCGCCCACAGGATGGAGCGCAAGGCTGGCGTCGAAGGCCCGGCGGCGCTGGCCCGCACCCACGCCGCGCTTGCCGACATGGCGCGGCTCGGGCTTTTGATGGCGTGACGCAGCGCCGGCCGGCGCTGCTCAGGACTCCGCTTTCGTCGGCCCGCCGATCGCCTGGTCGACAGCGTCGCTCTTCTCCATGACGGCGGATGCGCTGGCGAGCTCAACCGAGCCGCGTGCGATTTCTTCGCGCTGCAGGCCGATGCTGAGGTCCGAAGCGTAGGGGTCTTCACTCGGATTTTGAGTCATGCGTCCGTCCATGACGTAATGCTCGCCAATATCGTCCGAGGCGGCGCCCTGCCTGGCCGAGAAATCCTGCAGAAAGGCCTCGCGTTGACGCGACCGGAAGGGCGGCGCGGGCAGCTTCCCCAGCGGTTGATTTTGGGCGAGCGAGGCGACGCCCTTGCGGACAGTATCGAAGTCGTAAAGCTGCTTGCCCCGACGCGCCAGTCGCGATGTGAAATCATCAGCGACGTCGTCATGAACCTTGACGAGATCTTCCTTCAAGACGCCGATGAGGTCGGCGCACATATTGACCTCAAGCGCCGTGCCAGGCTTTTGCCGCTGGATGAAGCTTTGCAGACGCGGCTCTACGCGCAATTTGGCCAGGCGCTCGATCGGACCGTCGCCATAATTGACCGCGCCCGGCTGCACGAAATCCGTTGCGGCGTCCGTCGACCAGAGCATTTTGCGCAGCGCCGGAGGCGCGGCGATCCGCGGCGACACGTCGATGCTGACGCCGTTGACATAAACTCCGCCGATGGCGCGATGGGCCGCGGTGTAGCCCGGGCCGCCCGGAAAATCCTGCACGGCGGCGCCGCCGAAGGAAATATAGTCGGCGTCGCCAATCTTGCCGCGCGATTTGAGCTTGAGCAACATGAACGCCTGCCCGGCCAGCGATTGCATGCGGCCCTGCGCATGCGTCGTCAAACTGTCGAACTGGTGGAGCGAAGGCCAGTTTGGAAAATCGCGTATCGGATGCCCGCCCGGAACCGGGCCTACATAACGTCTCGACATGGCATCACCAAATGATCGGCGTCATTCCACAGGCTGTTGCGTTTCCTCCAGACTGAACTCGGCGGAATGTTCGGTCTGTGCCGGGGCGCACGGCGAGGCTCCGATCCATTCATAAGCGAAGGCGCCGTCTTTCATCGCCACACGCGCCTCTTTCAGTTCCTGTTTCGCAAGCGTGCGCTTCAAAAATTCGCGCGAGAGCGCCGGCAACAGCGTGTTGTTGATGATGTTGTCGATGATGCGGCCGCCCGAATCCGGATCGTTGCAGAGCGAGACGATATGATCGACCACGGCGTCGTCATAGCTGAAGTCGGCGTCCTGCGCCGCGCGGATGCGCTTGCCGATCCGCCCGAGCTGCAGCCGCACGATGCCGGCCAGCATGGACGGCGACAGCGGCAGATAGGGGATGGTCACGAGACGCCCGAGCAGCGCGGGCGGAAAGACCTGCAACAGGTCGGGCCTGAGCTCCGCCGCCAGAGCCTCTGCGTCTCCGGCGAAAGCGGGGTCTTCGGCTCTCCGCATGATGGTGTCTGTGCCGACGTTCGACGTCAGTATGATGAGCGTATTCTTAAAATCGATGCGCCGCCCCGTGCCGTCCTCCATGACGCCCTTGTCGAAGACCTGAAAGAACAGCTCATGCACGTCGGGATGGGCCTTCTCGATCTCGTCGAGCAGCACGACGCTATAGGGCTTGCGGCGGACGGCCTCCGTCAGGCGGCCGCCCTCGCCATAGCCGACATAGCCGGGGGGCGCGCCTTTCAGTCCAGAGACGGTGTGCGCCTCCTGAAATTCCGACATGTTGATCGTAATGATATTCTGCTCGCCGCCATAGAGGGCCTCGGCCAGCGCCAGCGCCGTCTCCGTCTTGCCGACGCCCGAGGGTCCGCACAGCATGAAGACGCCGATCGGCTTTGACGGATTGTCGAGGCCGGCGCGATTGGTCTCGATGCGCTTGGCGATCATGGCGAGGCCATGCGACTGGCCGACGACGCGCCGGTTCAGAATTTCCGGCAGGCGCAGCACATTCTCGATCTCGTCCTTGACCATGCGGCCGACCGGAATGCCGGTCCAATCCGAGACGACGGCGGCGACCGACTGGTCGTCGACATGGGCGTAGATCATCCGCTTCTCGGGATCGACGCCGCCGAGGGAGGCGATTTTGTCCCTGAGCGCGACGCGCTTTTGCTCCGCGTCCGCCGGATTTTCGCTGATCTCCCGGCGCAGCTTCACGATCTCCTCGATCAGAGCGCGCTCCTTCGCCCATTCTTCCTCGAGCGCCGCGCTCTTTTCCTTAAGCTCGGCGAGTTCGGCGTCGATCTCGCCGATGCGCTCCTCGTCGAGATCGCCAAGATCGGCGTCGGTGGTGAGGGCGGCTTTTTCAGCCTCAAGCGCGTTTGCCGCGACGCGCGCATCCTCGACCGCGGCCGGCGTCGCGTTCTGGCTAATCGCGACCCGCGCGCAGGTGGTGTCGAGCAGGCTCACCGCCTTGTCCGGCAACAGGCGCGCGGGAATATAGCGATGCGAGAGATTGACCGCAGCTACGATCGCGGCGTCGGAAATGCGCACCTTGTGGTGCTTTTCCATCGGCGCGAGCACGCCGCGCAGCATCACGCAGCAGCGCGCGACGTCCGGCTCGTCGACCTGCACCGGCTGGAACCTGCGGGTGAGCGCCGGATCCTTCTCGAAATACTGCCTGTATTCGGCCCATGTGGTCGCGGCGATGGTGCGCAGCGTGCCGCGCGCGAGCGCAGGCTTTAGAATGTTCGCCGCGTCGCCCGTGCCGGCCGCGCCGCCGGCGCCGATCAACGTATGCGCCTCGTCGATAAAGAGGATGATCGGCTTTGGCGAGGCCTGCACCTCGTCGATGACGGAGCGCAGGCGCTGCTCGAATTCGCCCTTCATCGAGGCGCCGGCCTGCATCAGCGTGATATCGAGCGCGAGCAATCGAACGCCGCGCAGCGCAGGGGGAACGTCGCTTGCGGCGATGCGCTGCGCCAGCCCTTCCACGATTGCGGTTTTGCCGACGCCGGCCTCGCCGGTCAGGATCGGATTGTTCTGCCGCCGGCGCATCAGCACGTCGATGATCTGGCGGATCTCGTCATCGCGCCCGAGCACGGGGTCCATCTCGCCGGTTGCGGCCCGGGCGGTGAGATCCTGTGAGAAGCGATCAAGCGCCGTCGTGCCCTTGGCGCCTTGCGCCTGCTCGGCGCCCGGCGTTCCCGCGGCGCTGAGGCCGGAGCCATCCATCGGCTGCAAATTCTCTTCATCCGAGCCGGCCCAGAGCGAGCGATACTCATTGGTCAGAGCGTCGCCGGGGATTTTCGCAAACTCCGGCGAGATCGACGTGAAGGCGCGGCGCAGCTCCAGCGACTTCAGGGCGCCTGCCAGAACGTGCCCCGTGCGGATCTGCGTTTCGCCGAAAAACAGCGTCGCATAATGCCAGCCGCGATCGAGCAGATCGACGAGCGTGTTGGAGACGCCCGGCATCTCCGTTTCGTTGCGGCGAAAGCCGTCAATGGTCCGCGCGATGTCGCTGGCGAGCTTTGCGCGATCGAGCTTGAAATGATCGGCTGTCAGGGCAAGGTCGGAGCGCTCCTTTTGCATGATATGCGCCAGCCAATGCGCGAGCTCGACATTGCGGTTGCCGGCGCCCTTCGCCTGGCGCAGCGCCTGGATGAAGGTCTCATAGCCGATTCTGTTCAGCTTCCCCGTTACGGCTTCGAGACTGATGTCAGCCATTCTCTGCTCCCGTCTTGCCGCGGCCTTGTTGATGTTTCGTCCTTGCCGCGCGCGCCCGCGCTTCGCGCATGCGTTCGGCCGGATGGAATCGCGCGTCCCGGCGCCAGGCGTCCGCCGCCGCCCAATCGGGCGCAACCCAGCTCGTCCAGCCAAGATCGCCGGAGCGTCCAAGTTTGACAGGCTCGGCCGCCTTGGCCGGGATCGCAAGTTCGAGGTCCCAGTCGAGCTCCTCGCCGACATAGAAGAAGACGATGTCGGCAAGCGGTTCGCAGAAATCGCCGTCCGGTAAAAAGCGACGGTAGGCTTTCATGTCCGGCACATAGATGCGAATGCGCACCTTGTCCTGCACGCTGTAGAAACTTGCGCCAAGCAGCATATCGACGCCGAGCGAGGCGGAGCCAAGCTTCGATTGGTCGGCGGGCTCAAGCTCCAGCCGCGAGCCGACAAATTCCTCAATCTCCGCCTCGACGTGGAAATGTCCGCAAATGAAGGCGCGAAGGCGGGAGGCGGATTTGGCCTGGGGGCCGAGCACGCCGGCAAAGCACAGCTTCGCGCGATCGTCGACCGAATCGAGATCGCGGTAGATCGGCGAGCCGAGCCCCGCGGACGCGCCGACATAAGTCTCGAAACGGTCGTCGTTCGGGCGGTCATGTTGCGCGACAGGCCGCGAATCGGCCCAGGCGCGGAAGAACAACTGCAAAAAGCGATGGTTGATGATGTCGAGAAAGCGCGGGAAGGAATCGTCCTGCGCAAGGAACCAATTGTAGGCTTCTTCTGTAGTAGCCAGCGGCAGCGCGCCTTGCGGGCCGAGGAAGCCGAGAAATTTTGTGAGGATTCGCGTATGCGTCTCGCGCGTCTCGAATTTCGAGAGCGTCGAGGCCGGAAAATCCATGTAAGGGTCCTGGCCGAGCCTTGCATATTCCTCGCGCAGCGCGCCGGCGTCGCCAATGCGCGGCAGCGTGGGGTTGGCGCGTTCGAGCGCGCGCATCGCCGCGAAGAAGTCGAAGCGCCAGGGTTCGCTTTCGGCGCCCTCAAGGTTCATAGCGGTCTCCGTAAGCCGGCGCGCACCGGCCAGCGCATGATCTCGCCGCGATCGACGCTGCGGATCACCGTCTGCGTGAAATGATTGAAGCCCGCATATTCGCAATAGAAGCGGTCGAGGATCGCGCCGAGCAAAAAGGCGCCGCTGCCCTCGAACGCTTTTTCGTCGATCGTTACGGTGACTTCGACGCCGCGCGCAACGCCGACGCCGCCGCTCTGGCGGATGCGCCGCACGATGGGGCGGCTGTCGACGCTGCGCAGGCCGCGGATGCGCCGCTCCGTGGCGCTGTCGGAAAGATCGGCGAACATCGAGACGGTTTCGCGCAGCGCCTGCGCATTGCGGCCGGCGCCGCGCTCGACGAGGCCGAGATGATTGAGGCTGAGCAGATTGATGAGGCGCCAGGTCACCTTGCCGGCGTAGGCCGATTCGCTGCGGCTGCGCAATTGCGCGATGATCGGCTCGCGCGGCCGCGTCGGTCCGGCGATGCAGCGCAGATCGATCGCGGTGTTGTCGATCAGGCGGAAATCGGCGCCGCCCTGACCGACCGGAAGCTGCTCGGTCAGATGACGGTTGGAGCAGAGCGCCGTGACGCTGAGCTCGGCGATCGGCCGCTCCTCGCCCGCGCGCGAATTGTCGACGAGGGCGATAAACATGTCGGTGCCAACATAATCGGAGGAGGCGCCATATTTGTTTTCCCGCGCCGTGCGCCGGCGCGGCATGCGGCGAACGGCGTAATGCAATGCGCCCGCGCCGCCTTCCGCCTCGGAGGAATATAGCGGGCGCACGGGCGCCGCGTCCGCCCCGCCGCGATAATGCGCGAAGACCGAAAGCAGCCGGTGCGGTTCATAGTCGAGATAGCGGCTGCGATCGGGCACGATATGATATTCGTGCTGGTTGGATTTGACCTGCACGCGATCGATGGTTTTTTCAAAGAGGTTGATGGCGGGGGCTGCATAGAGCGCAAACATGTTGCGCGTGACGGCGACCTGCAGGCGCGGATTGAGCTCCTTGAAGCTGATGATGATGTCAATGTTTCGCGCGGGCAGGCGGGCGAGGATCGCGCGCAGCCCGGTCAGCCGCATTCCAAGAAACTTGCGCGGGAACATGAAATATTCGCGCAGCCATTCGAAGCCGGAAAAAATGCGCTCGTTCTTGGGAAACAGCGCCTCGTCGTCGCGAAAGCCGATCTGCTCGATGATGTCCGTTCCGGCCGGGACGACGACAGGGTCGCCGAAAGGGTCGAGATAGCGGAAATAGACGCCGGCCGCGCTGGCGAAGATCTGCTCGTAGAGCGCGATCGCGTCGGGTTCGGGCCCGAGGAAATGGAGCGGCAATTCGTTGATCCGGCAACCGTCGAACCAGAGGTCCGGCCGTTCGGCGGCCTCGGCGTCGCGCGGCTCGTCCTCGACGCGCGCGGCGCTGCGGTGGGTCAGCGAGATCTTCAAGCCGGCCAGCGCCTCGGCGCCGACGGCGACTCCGAGCGCCTGCAGCGGCGCCGGCGAGCCATAATATTCGGCGGCGGTGATTTCGAACGGCAGCAGCGTGATTTTGGAGGCGAGGCGGAAGCGGCAGGCGACCTGGCGATCCTGCTCGCGGTAGACCGCCTCGAGATAGGAGCCGCGCGCAATGTTCTGCCCGTCGCGCAACGCGGCGTCCTCGTAAGGGGGCTCGGCGCGCAGAAGCAGAACGGAAGGCGTCGGCGCAAGATAGTCGGGAACGAGCTGCTCCAGCAGATTATTGGTGAATTCCGGAAACTCGTGTTTCAGCTTCAATTGCACCCGCGCCGCGAGAAAGGCGGCGCCCTCGAGCAGGCCGCCGATCATCGGATCCATGCGCTCGTCGAGCAACCCGCCGAGGCGCTCGGCGACGCCCGGATAATCTTCGGCGAATTCACGCGCCTGCTCGTGCAGAAGCTTCAGTTCGCGATCGTAATGGTCGAGGAACTCGCGATTCATGAACCTCAGGCTTTCTTCACAACAACGTCGCCGCTGTCGATCTCGACATCGGCGATGAATTCAACCGGCACATTGACCGGCGCGCAGATGAGATCGGCCCGCACGAGAAAGCGGACTTTGAGCTCATCCTTGTCGAGGTTGTCGTCGCGCGAGACTTTGATGGTGTTGGCGACAAGCCGCGGCTCATAGCGCCGCAAGGCGTTGGCGATTTCATCTTCAATGAGGTTGACGCCGGCCTCGTCGATGGTGCGGTGAATGAGATCGGGCAGGCCGTAATTGAGGATCGATTTGCGGACGCCGTCAAAGTCGGACAGATCCTCGGTCGATTCGAACGCCACGGCGTTGACGAGCGCCTCAAGATCGCGCGCGACTTCGCGGCGCAGATTGGGTTCGCTGATCGTCGCGCGCACGGCGGCGCGGCGCGGCGCGATGATGCGGTCGCCGGCGGCGTCGCGCAGATCCTGTTTCTGGCGCGAGTCCTTCTGCTCGAAGGCGCTGCGGAAGGCGTGCATGAAGGGCGGACTGAGACGATTTTTTCGTGTCGGAACGGACATCCAGCGTCAATCCTCGACGGAGCGCAGGGGGCCGGACCTGCAGCAAAGCGGCGCCTTGCTTTAAGATAGGCCGATAGAGGAAAAAGGACCGGCGCGCCAGAGGAGAGGCTGACGCGCCGGTCGATTGACTAGACTTTCTTGTTTTCCTTGATGTTCCAGCCGGTGGTGACGGCGCCGCCGAGGGTTCCGTCGGGCTTCTGCGGCTTGTATTCGGTCTCGATCTTGGCGTAGGCGAGCGAGATGCTCTCGTGAGCGAGGTCGCCGCCGGCAGCATGGTCCTGAAACGAGATCGACGACACCATGACGTCGGTCAGCGTAATCTTCAGATATTCTTGCTGGTCCTTGCCGGATTTGCGGAAGGTCAGCGTCGCCGTCTTGATATGCTCGCCGGAGGCGCAGGCGAGGAACAGCTTGGGGCTGCCCTTGTCCACCTTCTTGGTCAGGTGGATGTCCTGCAGATGCGCCTTGCCGACGCCGCCGCCGCCGCCCTGCGAGAAAGAGGTGGCGTTGGAGACGCCCCAGGACACGGTTTCGACCTGCATTTCGTTCTTGTGCTTCGAGTCCTCGCTTTCGCCCTCGATGCCTTCAAGCTTCAGAAAAAGATCCCCAGACATTACAAATCCCCTTTATTGAATTGATCGCCTTTCGATGCTGTATGACAACCGCATCTGAAGTAAATCTAGCTTTTTATTCCTGGACAGTAGGTGTTCGATCACACAATACTTGCTGGCTTATTTTTGCACCGCCGGCAGGCGCGACACCAGGCTGAGCCCGATGTCCATCGCCTCGAGCTGATAATGCGGGCGCAGATAGAAGCGGGCCGCGTAATAGCCGGGGTTCTCTTCATCGGGGAAAATATCCACGCGGGCGTCGGCCAGCGGCTTGCGCGCCTTCACCGATTCGGAAGAGCCGATGGGATCGCCGTCGACATATTGCGTGATCCATTCCTGCAGCCAGATGCGCAGCTCCTCGGTCTCCTTGGTCGCGCCGATCTTGTCGCGCACCATGCATTTGAGGTAGTGCGCGAAACGCGACACCGCGAACATGTAGGGCAGGCGGGCTTTGAGATTGTCCGAGGCGGTGGCCTCGACGCCGTTCTTGCCTTCGTATTTTTTTGGCTTGTAGACCGACTGCGCGCCGATGAAGGCCGCCTTGTCGGTGTTCTTGCGGTGAATCAGCGGAATCAACCCGGATTTCGCAAGCTCATGCTCGCGCCGATCGCTGATTGCAATTTCGGTCGGGCATTTGAGATCGACGCCGCCATCGTCGGTCGGGAAGGTGTGGGTCGGCAGATTGATCACCTCGCCGCCGGACTGCACGCCGCGGATGCGGGTGCACCAGCCATATTCCTTGAAGGCGCGATTGATGTTGACCGCCATCGCATAGGCGGCGTTCATCCAGGCGTAATTCTCGCCCTTGTGGCCATCGGTGTTCTCTTCGAAAGCGAACTCCTCGACCGGCTCCGATTTCGCGCCATAGGGCACGCGCGAGAGGACGCGCGGCATGCAAAGGCCGATATATTTCGAATCCTCCGCGTCGCGAAGCCCCTTCCAGGCCGCATATTCCGGCGTATCGAACAGTTTCGACAGATCGCGCGGATTCATCAGCTCGGTCCAGCTGTCCATGCCCATCAGGGTCGGATCGGCGGCGGCGAAGAATGGCGCATGCGCGGCGCCGGCGATCTTCGAGAGATCGCGCATCAGCTGGACGTCGGCCGGCAGATGGCTGAATTCATAGTCGCCGATCAGGCAGCCATAGGGCTGGCCGCCGAGCTGGCCGAATTCCGCCTCATAAGTCTTCTTGAACAGGGGGCTCTGATCCCAGCGCGCGCCCGGGTAGTTGCGCAAATTCTTGTAGAGTTCGCTCTTCGACACGTTCATGACGTGGATCTTGAGCTGCGCGTCGGTCTCAGAATTGAACACCAGATAATGCAGGCCGCGCCAGGTGCTCTCCATCTTCTGGAAGGCCGGAGCGTGCAGGATCTCGTTCATTTGCGCGGTGAGTTTTTCGTCGAGCCGGGCGATCATCGATTCGATCGTGTCGAGCACGTCGGCCTTGATGACGCTCTGGTCGGCGAGCGCCTGCTGCACCAGCGTCGAGACGGCGTTTTCGACCTCCGTCTCGGCGCGCTCCGTGCGCGGCTTGAAGCTCTGTTTCAGAAGCGTCGCAAATTCGTCGACTTCCTGCGTCGCGACTCCCGTCTGGGGAGCGGATGCTTGTCCTTCAGCTTTGGTTTCCACAGCCATTTATCCCTCCCGAGAAATCAAGCGTCGCCGTCGGCGGTCTTGGCGGTTTCGGCTTCAGCGTCCTTCGTCGCGCCGATGCGGCTTTTCAGCGCCGCCATCAGTTCGGGATCGCTCAGCAATTTACGCAGCCGCGTTTCGGCGTCGACCTTGCCGTCCATATAGCGCAACAGATTTGCCAGCTGGTCGCGCGCCTCGAGCAGTTTGGCGAGCGCCGGCACCTGCCGGGCGACCGCCGCCGGGCCGAAGTCTTCCATCTTCTTGAAGCGCAGGCTGACCGACAATTTGGCGGCGTCCGGGTCGTCGCCAAGCCGGTCCGGCACGGTGAAGGATGTTCCAGGCTCGATCGCGCCCATGCGCTTGTCGAAATTATCCATGTCGATATCGACGAAGCCCCGATCGGCGACGTCCGGCTTCTCGACGCCGGGGTTCGGGCCGGAGAGGTCGGAGAGCACGCCCATGACGAAGGGCAGCTCTATCTTTCGCTCCGCGTCATAGGGATCCTCATAAGCAATCTGCACACGTGGCGGACGGTTGCGTCCAATGAATTTCTGTCCACTGTCACCTGCCATGTCACTCATCCTTTGATTGTTGGTCGCCGCACGGCGAGGTTCGAGCTCAAGCCGGTTCCGTTCGGGACGCAGGTTGATCTCGAAAGCTGATCCGGTCAATCGAGCGTCGCGGCCGGTTTTCCGCAAAGTTGCAGCTTATGACGCTTTGCGAACGCTCTTGAGAGCAAGCTAAGCGAAAAAGAAAGCCCTGCTGTGTGCCGACGCACCAAGCCGGAAAAATCTCTATCTTCATTATGTTATCGAATTTTTACAGCGCTTTGGCGTTCCGGGGGGCCACCCCTTGCCGAGCCGGTAGTAGCCGATTTCCAGCTGACGCGGGGGCGGGATTCAATCGGGGGGTCGATCGAAATCTTAAGCAAAACCTAAGGCGGCGGAGCAGCCGCGGCGTCTATGTTAAGGCGTCGAGCGCAAAGACCCTCGTCCCGTCCTGCGCAGGATCGGCAATTCGGGAGAAAGCGCTGAGGGCGTCAGGGCTGAGACGCATAGCTTTTCGCGCGCATGTGCCGATTGACGCCGCGCGCGGGCTTCCGCCCGCCTATCCACGGGGCAAGCTGGCGGACACAGCCTCGAGGCGGGAGCCTGATTGCAATGGCCAATTTCAAGATCGCAGAGACGGGTGAGGATATTTCCTGGTTTGACCTGCCGCTTAATCGCAAGATCAAGCTCCTGCAATGGGGCGGCGACGCAAAGGGCGACAAGCTTGACGTCGCGCTCGATCGATCCGTCGCAAATGTCGATCTGACCATCCTCCCGGACAAGGCCTCCGCCGCCTCGACGCTGTTTACCCTGTCGGGATCGGCGGCCGGAACAAGCTTTTCGGTCGCCGCCTATCTGCCCGACGGCTCGCGCACGGCGCGCTACAGCCAGGACCTGGCGGTGCGCGTTTGCGGACAGCCGATCAAGCAGCCGGGCTATGCCGTCGATCTTGTGTCCGACCTCGCCATCAGCGGAACACCGAATCAAGTCTACCTCTATTCGCGGATTTTCCGCGGCCCTGCCGACGACCGCAACGTCCTGTCGCAAGACACGCGGCCGGGCCACTACAATTGCGGCGACGTCGCCGCCGCCTATGGCGTGAAGATCTTCTCCAAGCCAACCGTCACGGCCTATTTCACCTATTATATTCCACTGAAGCAGACGGACCCGTCGGTCGAGCTCAAGATGGATGATTTGCGCTTCAACGCCGACCGCGTCCGGCAGGGCATCGCAAAAATAAAATCCTATCTTTCGACGGGAACGCCGGTCCGGGTCTGGATGATCCATCATGATGGCTTCAAGACCTTCATAACGGGGGATTGGCGGAGCCATTTCCTGACCATCGTCGGCCATTCTGCGAATAAATTCCTCTATCTCGATCCCTGGCCGCATGGCTCGCGGCTGGATTATGACGGCGGCATGTACGCCAAGACGCGCAACGTCTTCATGGGCGAGCTCGAATATGACATGGCCCATCTCGAACTTGGCATAGGCTCGCCTGCGGGAAAGCTCGGACTGCATGACTACAAGGTGATTGCGGGCCCGTGACCGGCGCTTCGCTACTTCGGCGAATCGAGCGACTTCAAACTGTCCGGCGGCAGCATGTCCTTCAACAGACCAAGGAAATCGCGGCCGGTCACGGCGCGGGCGCGCTCGATCAGATAGGAGATCGGGCTCGACGGCTCGGCCTGGTGATAAAACGCACTGATTTTAGACAGTAATTGTAGTGCATTGTCTCTAGTCGTTACTGTGAAAACCTTGTCCGTTTCTTGATCCGACGCGGGCTCCTCCACAGAGGCGAATTCCGACAATCGTTCTATTGGAAGGTTAAAAAATTGCGCCCGCCCGATTTGCAGAGCAGCTTCCTCGACATGTCCAGGGACCAGCACCCTGAGGACGTCGAGAAAGGATTTGCCGATCAGCTGCTCGGCCTGGCGCACGAGGAGCAGCGCCGGATTGGACGGCTCGCGGCGCATATAATAGGCGCTGACCGCGTTCAGCGCGGCGGCGGCGTCGGCAAAGCTCGCGATCTCTCCCGCGACGGCGGGGGCGCCGTCCGCAGCCGTCTCGGAGTCCTCGGCGATCGGAAGAGGCTCGGCCGCGGAGGGGTCGCGCAGCGCGACGAAGGACTGGATCAGCGCGCGCATTGCCTCGGCGAGCGGCGCGAGCTTTGGAAAGGCGACCGCATCGGCGGCGCCGACATGCGTGACGAAAGCCGATTTGATGCGCGTGAGCGCCTCGGTCAGCCTGCGCAATTCATCGCGGCGCCCGATGAGAATGTCGAGATCGACCTCCTCGAAGGCGCGGCGGACGAGGCCGCCGTCGGGCCGCTCTTCCTCGCCGCGGGGCGCGGCCTCGCCGGATGCGAGCAGATGCGTGCGATAGGTCACCGTGCCGAGGCGCTTGTGCTCGAACAGCGGCGCATAATGCAGCGGCAGGATGACGGGCGCCATGTCGTCGAGCGACTGAACCGCGACCATGCGCAAGGTGAAATCGCCGTCCTCCCCGCGAGGATGGACCTCGTCCCAGCGCGTCTCGAGCAGTTCGGCGAGCGCCGCCGTCGCCGCGACGAAGCCGGAAAAATCCTTGTCGAGGATGCGGAATTTGGCCAGCAGCGCGATGAGGCGCAGATCGCGGCTCAAAGCGTTGAGCGCGGCGATCGTCGCATATTGCGCCGGAAAGTCGATCTGGGTGCGGTCGAACGGGCGCCCGTCATGGCCGGAATAGAAGGTCGCCGGCAACACGCCTTCGCCAGCAGCCATGAAATTCATATAGGTGGCGTCGCCTTCGAGATCGAGATCCGGGCCGCAAGGGGAGGCTTCGGAAATGGCCCCCGTCAGGGCCTCGAAGGAGAGCGGCGAATCATCTGGCGAAGCGATGGTCAAGGGATGCAATGCCTCTTCATCAGGACCGCCGGCGAAGCGCCCGGCGCCCCTTGGCGAAGGCGGCGAGCAACGCGGCCGGAGCATCGAATATACAGTGCATTTCTTGGCGCCGCTGCTTTTTCGACAGCGACCTTGCAATAAATCGCGTCGCTTTAATCGCTCGACTGTGCCTTCATGGTTTTGTATCGTCAAGGACAACTGGGAAAGCTCCCGAGGTTCGCATGACTTCCGAACTGACCCAAGACAAACGCGTCGCCTCGCTTGAGACGCCTCTCGGCAAGGACAAGCTCGTCTGCCTGCGCTTCGACGGCGCCGAAGGCTTGAGCGAATTGTTCGAATATCGCGTCGAGGCGCTGAGCACCGAGGCGAATGTCGATTTCGACAAGGCGATCGGCAATAATTGCTCGGTCACGTTCAAATCCTATTCCGATCCCGATCGCGTCTTCAACGGCGTCCTCGTCGAGGCGCAGGCTCTCGGCGCGCAAGCTGGCCTCAATCTCTACAGGCTGACGCTAAAGCCCTGGCTGTGGCTGTTGTCGCGCACGAGCGACTGCCGCATCTTCGAGAATCAGACGGCGGTCGACATCATCAAGAAGGTGTTTTCCGACCGCGGCTTCTCCGACTACAGGGTTGCGACGACGGGCAAGTTTCCGGAGCTCGAATATTGCGTCCAGTATCGCGAGACCGACCTCGCCTTCGTCTCAAGGTTGATGGAGCAGCACGGAATCTACTATTTCTTCGAGCATCAGAAGGACAAGCACACGCTGGTGCTGGCCGACGCCAAATCGTCGCACAAGCCGGTTCCCGGCCACGCCGAGACGCCCTTCATCGGCGATGAGCGGCAGACGCGGCGCGAGCGCGAGCATATTTCAAAGTGGACGCCCGAGCGCCGCTTCCGCAGCGGCAAGTTTGAGCTCAACGATTATGATTATCTGCAGCCGAACGCCGATCTGAAAAGCGACGCCGAAGGGCAAGCGTCCTACACCAAGTCGAAGATGGAGATCTACGACTATCCCGGCAAATTCAAAAAGAAGAATGACGGCGAGACCTATGCGAAGGTCAGGCTGCAGGCGGAGCAGGCGATGGACAAGCGCCGCTACGCCGACGGCGATTCGGTCAGCCTCTTGCCAGGCGGCCTGACGACGCTGAAGGATCATCCGGAAGGCGGCGAGAACAAGGAATATCTCGTTCTGCGCGCGCTCCATTCTTATTCGTCGCAAGCCTACAGGTCCGGCGGTTCGCAGGGAGCGGACCTTTATTCCGGACGTTACGAGCTGTTGCCGAGCGACGTCAATTACCGCGCGCCTTTGGCGACGCCGCGGCCGATCGTCTACGGGCCGCAGACGGCCAAGGTGGTTGGCAAGGACGGCGAGGAAATCGACGTCGACGAGCACGGCCGCATTCTTGTGCGCTTCTACTGGGACCGCAAGAACAAGCAGTCGTGCCGCGTCCGCGTCGCGCAGGTGTGGGCCGGCAAGGGCTGGGGCGGCCAGGCGATTCCGCGCATCGGCCAGGAAGTCGTCGTCGAGTTTCTCGAAGGCGATCCCGATCGCCCGCTCGTCACCGGCGCCGTCTACAATGGCGACAACAAATACCCGTATGAAATGCCCGCCAACAAGACGCAATCCGGGCTCAAGTCGGATTCCTCGAAAGGCCATGGCGGCTACAATGAATTTATGTTCGAGGACAAGAAGGGCTCGGAAAAAATCCGGATGCATGGCGAGCGCGATCATGAGGTCGTCATCCGCCGCGCCGAGACGAAAGAGGTCGGCGAGATCTTTTCAAGCCGCAGCGATCCCTCGCGCGACACCACACTGAAGAACGGCAGCGACAATCTGTCGATCCAGAACGGCAACCAAACGGTCGACATCAAGGGCAAGCAGGACGTCAGCGTGCTCGAGACGATCAGCATCGAGGCGATCCAGAAGATCACGCTGACGGTCGGCGCCAGCACGATCACCATGGAGCCGGCGCAGATCACGATCAATTCGCCGATGATCACCGTGCAGTCGTCTCTGGCGACCAAGATTTCCGGCGGCATGGCGATCAATCTCGACGCCGCGATCATCAAGATCAATTGACGCGCGCAACGACCAAAGGCCACGCAATGCCGCGACTTCGTTTTGCAACAGCGCAGGATCTTTACGAGGCCTATCCGACCGCGCGCAGCGACATCGGCGTCGCCGCCAACGCCGCGCCAAGCCTCGATTTCCTCGCCGCGCTGTCTTCGGCAGACGCGCTGAAGGCGGCGCTGTCTTTTTGCGCCTATCTGCTGCCGCGCCGCGAGGCCGTGGCGTGGGGCTGTCAGTGCCTGCGCCAATGGAGCGGGCTCAACGCCGCCGACGAGGCGCGGCTTGCGGCGTCCGAGGCCTGGGTCCGCGAGCCGGAAGAACGCAACCGGCGCCGCGCGCTCGATCTCGCCGAGCGCTCCGACATCAAGGACGCCTCAACCTGGATCGCCTTCGCCGCCGGCCGCGCGGGCGGCCAGATCGCGATCGACGGCGATCATTTTACGCCGATGCCCCAATACGCCACCGCCCAGGCGGTGCGCATCGCTCTCATCCTCGCCGGCGCGGCGGGCTCGTTCGAAGCTCGCGCCGAAATCCAGCGCCGCTGGCTCGAACTCGGACTGCGGATTGCTGTAGAGTAGCTGCAGGCCGGGGCGAAGGAAGAGAGCGATCGAGCATGGCGCTGAAACTCGCAATCGAAAATATGACCAATCTGCCCGATGGCGGCCCGGTCAGCATCACCGTCACCGGCAAGCGCGGCGTCGATATCGGCCGCGACGCGCATCTTGACTGGACGCTGCCGGACCCGAGCCGCTTCATCTCGGGGAAACATTGCGAGATCCGCTTCGAGGGCGGCGCCTATGTGCTGACCGACGTCTCCTCGAACGGCACCTTTCTCAACGAGCAGCCGCATCGCATGCGCGAGCCGCACCGACTGCGCAACGGCGACCGTCTGCTGATCGGGCAATATGTCGTTGCGGTTTCGCTTGACGGGACGGAGGAGCGCGAGGAGTCGGCGGCGCCGGCGCTAGGGCGCCGCCCGCTCGACGCCGATTTGTGGGAATCGGGCGAACCGGTCCCCGAGCCGATCGATCCGCGCGTGCTGAAGCCTGTTCCGGAGCGGGCGAAGGGGCCGGATTTCCTGGACTGGGCGATGGATGTCTTCGATCCGTTGAGCCCCACGCCGGCAAAGCCCAATGCGGCCAGCCGGTTCGAGGACGCAAGCTGGCTGCCGCCGCCGCCAACGGCGCCGGTCGCGCCGCCCCCGCCGGAAGCGCCCGCGCCGCGCCGGCCGGTCTGGTCCGCGGACGACGCCGAGCCGCCCGCGCGAGTCTCCGCTCCGCCGGCCCCGCCCGTGATGCCGCCCCCGGCTCCGGCCGAAGCGCCGCCGGCTTCTCCCCCTCCGCCCGCGCCGATCGCGCCCGCGGCGCCGCCGGTTCGCGCGGAGAACACCGACGCGGCGGGGGCGCGCTTCGTGCGGCGCTTCGCCGAGGCCGCCGGCCTGCCGCCGGAGGCGATCGCCAAGCAGGACGCCGATGAATTGGCGGCCGAGCTCGGCGCGCTGATGAAGCTCGTCACTGAGGATTTGCGTCAGCTCCTCGGCGCAAGGCTGGAGGTCAAGCGCATGGCGCGGGCGAGCCAGACGACGATCCGCGCCGCCGACAACAACCCCCTGAAATTTTCGCCGACGACCGAGGACGCGCTGCGGCAGATGTTCGGGGCGCCGACGCGCAGCTATCTGCCCGCGGGCGCCGCGCTGAAACAGGGCTTTGAGGATCTCAAACGCCACCAGCTCCAGTCGGCCTCGGCCATGCAGGGCGCCGTGAAAATGCTCACCGAAGATCTCGATCCGGATCGGATCGAGCAGGAGATCGCGCCGGACAGCGGCCTCTCCGGGCTTTTCTCGGCGCGCAAGGGCAAGCTCTGGGACGCCTATGTGGCGCGCTTTAAAGCCAAGACACATCGCCATGGCGATGGCCTGATCGGCGCCTTCATGCTCTACTTCTCGCAATGCTATGATCAAACGCACAAACAATAGGGTCGCGACGCGGCATAGGTTGAGGTCTGCATCAAGGCTTGGCCGCAGCAAACGGGGTGATGATGTCCTGGTACAGTAAAGTCCTTTGGTCGGAAGGACTTTTCCTTCGCCCCCACCACCTTCAGCAGGCCGACCGTTACCTCGAACATCTGATCGAGGCGCGAACGCGCAGCGCCACCCCCTATCCCTGGGGTTTTTCGCATCTTGAGATCGACCGCGACCTTGCGCAGCAGAGCAAATTCGCGGTGCGCCGCGCGGCGGGGGTGATGCCGGACGGAACGCCCTTCGACATTCCCAACGACAGCCCGGCGCCGCCGCCGCTCGAAGTGCCGGATGGCGCGGCGCAACAACTGCTCTGGCTGTCGATGCCGACCGCTTCATCAAATACGCGCGAGGTCGATTCGGCCGATTCGTCGAGCGCCAGCCGCTTCGTCATCGGCGCCGAGACCTTTATCGATTCGACCTCCTCGCTGCGCATCGAGGAGGAGATCGACGTCGCCTATCCGCGCCTCGCCTTCGATCTGCGCAAGACGGCCAAGCCCGGCTTTCAGGGGCTCCCCATCGCCCGCATCGTCGAGGTGCGCGATAAATCGATCGTTTTCGACGAGAAATTCGCCCCGACCGTTCTGGTCTGCTCGGCTCATCCGACCGTCGAGGGCTGGCTCGACCGGGTGATCGGCTGGATCGACGCAAAGCTCGGCGAACTCGCCCGCTATGCTGCGGACCCGACCGCGGGCGGCGGACTGCAAAGCGTCGATTATCTGGTGCTGCAAGTCCTGAACCGCCACATCACGGTGATGCAGCATCTGCGCGGATCGCGCTATGTCCATCCCGAACGGCTCTATGTCGAGCTGATCCGGCTCGCCGGGGAACTTGCGACCTTCGCCACCACCGAGCGCCGCGCGAGGCTCTATCCGCTCTACGACCATGACAATCTGGAGGCGAGCTTCGCGCCCGTCCTGCGCGATCTGCAGGATTTCCTTTCGGCGCGGCTGGGGCGGCGGGCGATCCGCCTCGACATCATCGCGAGGGCGGAGAACGCCTTCATCTCGCCGATCCGCGACCGCAGCCTGTTCCGCAACGCAAGCCTCGTCCTCGAAGTGGCGGCGCGCCGGCCGCTGACCGAGATTCAGTCGAGCTTCCCGCATCTGTTCAAGGTCGGCCCCGGCTCCAAGATGAACGAAATCGTGCACGCCCATCTGCCCGGCGTGCCGCTGGTGCATCTGCCGACGCCGCCGCCGCAGATCCGCGCCATCACCGACCATGTCTATTTCTATCTCGACCGCACCTCGCCGCTATGGCCGGAATTCTCGACGGCGAGTTCGATCGGCATGCATTTCTCCGGCGATTGGCCCGAGCTCAGCCTCGAGCTCTGGGCCGTCCTGGAAGACCGGTCATGAGTAAGGGCCTCGCGCCATGAACGAGAAGGACCCGCCGGACAGCCTCGGGCGGCGCGACAATCGTACGATCATCGTGCCGAACCCCGGCGGGCGAAGGCCCGAGGCGGCGCGCCCTTCGCCTGCCTATGCACCGCCTCCTTCGGGCGCGCCCTATGTCCCGGCGCAGCCGGGCGCGGCGCCTGTTTGGCCGTCACACCCCTCTCATGGCGCAGAGGCCTCCCCCGGCGACGAATGGATCAAGGGACGCGCAGCGGCGGCGCAAACGCCCGATCGGATCGTGCGCGATATTCCGATCGACGATCTTCTTGTCCCCAATGAAAATCCGCTGCTGCGCGCGGCGGGGCCATTGCTGCTGCTGCTTGGTCGTCTGCGCGTCGCGCAGCTGCAGGCGTCGCCCGCGAGCCTGATGGGGCAGGTGGCGGAGGCCGTCGCTTTTTTCGACAAGGAGATTCGCGCGACGGGCGTCCCGCCGCAGCAGGCGGAAACCGCGAAATATATTCTCTGCGCCACCGCCGACGACATCGTCCAGAACATCCCGACCGAGGATCGCCACGTCTGGACGCAATATTCGATGCTGAGCCGCTTCTTCGGCGAACGCATCGGCGGCGTTCGCTTCTTCTCCGAGCTCGATAAAGCGAAGACCGATCCGCTCAATAATTACGATCTGCTCGAACTCATCTATGATTGCCTCGCGCTCGGCTTCCAGGGCGTGCACCGCAGTTCGGCGACCGGCGCCGTCAGCCTGCAGCAAATCCAGCGCGATCTTTACGAGCTCTTGCGCCGGGTCCGTCCGCGCGTCGACCGGGAGCTGTCGCCGCATTGGCGCGGCCAGAGCCTGCCGCGCGGCGTCATGCGCGCACGCATTCCCTTCTGGGCGATCGCCAGCCTCGCCGCGCTCTGCCTGTTCGGCCTCTTCATTACCTTGCGCATGCTGCTAACGGGCGCCGCCGATGTTGCAGCAGCGGACCTCAACGGCCTGATCGGCCGCGGCGACCTGAAGCTGGTGAGGCATAATTTTGCCCCGCCGCCGAAGCCGCCCGAGCCGCCGCCCGGCAAACTGACCCAGCTCCAGCGCATCAGGCTCGCGCTCGCTCCCGAAATCGCAGCGAAGAAGGTCGACGCCACCCAGACCGCGACGAAGATCAGGATCATTGTCGGCGATCTCGTGCTGTTTCCGTCAGGGCAGGCCAATGTGAAGCCGCAGTTCGAGCCGATCGCCAAGCGCATCGCGCAGACTTTGGAAAAGGAGCCGGGCGCGATCACGATCGTCGGCCATACCGACAATGTGAAGCTGCAGGCGACGTCGCCCTTCGACTCGAACTGGACTTTGTCGATGGCGCGCGCCAAGGCGGTCGCCGCCGTGCTGAAGCCGGGCCTTAGCGAACCGGCCCGCATCGAAGTCGACGGAAAGGCGGACGAGCAGCCGATCGCGCCGAACGATACGCCGGCGGGGCGGGCGCAGAACCGCCGCGTCGAAATCATGCTCGCCCGATCGGACTGACCCGCGATGAACAAGGAAATCATCCGCATCATCGCCTATGGGGTCGGGCTCTCCTCGATCGCCGCGGTGGTCTATCTCGCCGGTCCGATGATCGAGATCGGCGGCGTTCGCCCGCTCGAAAATTCGATCGTTCGCGACATCATTATCGTCGTGCTGGTCGCCGCCGCCGCCGGGCTGGCCGGCTTTACCTTTTGGCGGCGCAAGAAAAACGCTGCCGAGATCGAAAAGGGCATCGCCGAAGGCGGCGCCCCGGATAGCGACGCCGAGGTTTTGGGCGAGCGCATGAAGGACGCACTGGCGACGCTGAAAAACGCCAGCAAAGGCGCGACCAAGGGCGCTTATCTTTATGAACTGCCCTGGTATCTCCTGATCGGACCGCCCGGCGCCGGCAAGACCACGGCGCTCGCCAATTCCGGCCTCAAATTCCCGCTGAGCCGGGGCGCGACCCCGGCGGCGGTCGCGGGCGTCGGCGGCACGCGCTATTGCGACTGGTGGTTCACCGAAGACGCCGTGATGATCGACACGGCCGGGCGCTACACGACGCAGGATTCCGACGCGCGGGCCGATCAGAAAAGCTGGCTCGCCTTTCTCGATCTTTTGAAGAAGAATCGGCCGCGCCAGCCGATCAATGGCGTCATCGTCGCGATCGCCCTCTCCGACATCATGACCGAGACGCAGGCGCAGATCGAAGCGCATGCGCAGGCGATTCGCTCGCGGCTGATCGAGGTCAACAAGCAGCTGAAGGTCGATTTTCCGGTCTATGTGCTGTTCACCAAGGCCGATCTCATCTCGGGCTTTCGCGAGTTTTTCGGCTCGCTCAACGAGAACGCCCGCGCGCAGGTATGGGGCGCGACCTTCCAGACGGCGGACAAGAAGCTCAATCTCGTCGGCGAGGTTCCGGCCGAATATGATTCGCTGATCGCGCGCCTCAACGAATGGACCACCGACCGGCTGCAGGAAGAGCCGGTGCCCTCGACGCGCGCGTCGCTGTTCGGCTTTCCGGCGCAGGTCGCGGCGCTGAAGAAGCCGGTGTTCAATTTCCTCAATCTGATCTTCGAGCCAACGCGCTACCACGCCAATGCGACGCTGCGCGGCTTCTATTTCACCTCCGGCACGCAGGAGGGCACGCCGATCGATCAACTGATCGGCGCGCTCTCGCGCAGTTTTGGCGCGCGCGAAGTCGCCGCCAACGCCTATTCGGGGCGAGGCCAGAGCTATTTTCTGAAGAATCTGGTCGGCAAACTGATCATCGGCGAGGCCGCCTGGGTCTCGACCGACCGCGCCGCGGTGTTTCGCGCGAGGCTGATCAAGGGCGTCGCGCTCGGCCTGCTGGCGCTCGTCTGCGCGGGCCTCTCGCTCGCCTGGTTCGGCAGCTATCAGCGCAACAGCGATCTGATCGTGCGCACGCAGGCTGGCGCGGCCGATTTCCGCACGGTCGCCGGCCCGCTCGCGACGGAGCCCGAAATTTCCGACCGCGATCTCGCCAAGATTCTGCCCCCGCTCAACAAATTGCGGTTCTTGCCGGCCGGATTTGAAACCAAGGGCGAGACGCCGCCGCTCGCGGCGACGTTCGGCCTCAGCCAGTTCGACCGGCTGCAATCGGCGTCAACGGGCGCCTATGACATGGCGCTCGAGCGGCTGCTGCGTCCGCGCCTGATCTACCGTCTCGAAGAGCAGATGGAGGCGAACCGCGGCGACCCGAGTTTTCTCTATGAGGCGCTGAAGGTCTATCTGATGCTCGGCGGCTTGCATGCGGTCGATCGTGATCTCGTCATGAATTATCTGCGCCGCGACTGGACCGAAAATCTTTATCCCGGCTCCGCCAATGCCGACGGGCGCAGGCTGCTCGAGGCCCATGTCGCGGCGATGCTCGACATGAAGGGCGACATCATCGTCAGCCTCAACGGGCCGCTGGTGTCGGAAGCGCAAAATCTTCTCGCGCGGCTCAGCGTCTCGCAGCAGGCCTATGAGCTGCTCCGCTCGCAGGCGGCAAGCTCGGAGATTTCCGATTGGAACGCCGCGCGGCAGGGCGGCCCCGATTCTGCGCTGGTGTTCGAGGCGACGCAGGGCGCTGCGCTTGATTCCATAAAGGTGCCGGCCTTCTACACCTATGCCGGCTTCCGCCGTCTGTTCATCGACCGGCTGTCCGGCATCGGCGAAAAACTCAAAAGCGATCGCTGGGTGCTCGGCGCCGCGGGCGAGCAGGCGGCGGTCGAGGATCAGTACAAAAGCCTCAGCGACGATCTGCTGGCGATCTATGGCAAGGATTTTATCGCGGCCTGGCAAAGCGCGCTCGGCCGGCTGAAGCTGAAGCGCCTCCTCGCCGACAAGCCGAAATATGTGACGCTGGCGGCGGCCTCCGCGCCGACTTCGCCAATCAAGCAACTGATCGTCTCCGTGCGCGACGAGACCGCGCTGACGCGCGAGCGGCCGGGCTTCGCCAAGAAGGAAGGCGTCGATCCGAACGCCGCTTTGTTTCAGAACCGCGCCGTCCCGGGCGCCGATATCGAGCAGGCCTTCAAAGCCTATCACGTGCTGGTCGAGGGGGAGGCCGGGCGGGCGCCGGTCGATCTCATCATCTCGAACCTCGCCGAAATCTACCAAAGCCTGCTGCTGATGGGCAATCCGGCGCAGGCTCCGCTCGCAACCTCGCAGCTGCAGACGCAGGTCGCGGCGTTGCGCGCCAACGCCAACCGGCTGCCGCAGCCCTTCGCCGGCATGCTGCAAACGGCGGGGACCGATATCGACGGCGATCTGACCAACAGCTTCCGCTCGCAGCTGAACCGCGCGCTGCGCGATACGGTGACGGGGGTCTGCCAGCAGGTGGTGTCGAACCGCTACCCCTTCGCCCGCACCGACCGCGAGGTTTCTCTCGTCGACTTCGGCCGCCTGTTCGGCCCGCAGGGGATCATCGACAAATTCTTCTCAACTCAGATCCAGCAATATGTCGACATGTCGAAGCCGGTCTGGACATTCCGGCAGGACAATAATGTCGCGCGGGCGCTCGCCTCGTCCGGCGCGACGCTGAAGGAGTTCCAGCGCGCGGCGCAGATCCGCGACGTGTTCTTTGCGACCGGCGGGCTGATGCCCTCGATGACGCTGACGATTACGCCGCCGCCGGCGCCGCTTCCCGCTCTGCCTGCTCCGCCGCCGCCCGCCGCGGGCGCGGCTCAGGCGGCGCCGGCCGCCACTCCGGCGCCCGCCGCGCCGACGGTGAGCATCAAGATGGACATGAACGGAACGCCGATCATCAGCCCGGCGGGCGCCTCGGCGCCGGTCGTCGCGCAATGGCCGGGCGCATCGACCAACCGTAGCGCGATTACCGTGACCTCGGATGCGCCGGGCGCGCAGCCCTCGACCATCGAGCGGCGCGGTCCCTGGTCGCTGTTCCGGCTGATCGAGGCGGGCGCCCCGGTGCCGCACGGCGATTCGATCGTCGTCAGCTACATCGTCGGCGGCCGGGAGCTACAATATACGTTCAGCGCGGGCTCGACGCAGAATCCGTTCACGCTGCCGGCGCTGCGCGAGTTTCACTGCCCGAGCGACCTTTAGACCCATGATGCGCTGCGGCCTCATCGGCAAGATCGCCGCAAAGCCCGACTATGTCGCCCTCGACGCGCCGGCGCCCCTGCTGGCGGCGATGGAGCCGTGGCTGCACGCGTCCATCGCCTCCAGCCGTCTGATGCTTGGCGAGTCGTGGCAGGGCGTCTTCCGCGCCGCGCCGATCTGGCGGTTCTGGCTTGGCGCAGAGATCGCCGGCGCGCCTGTCCTTGGCGCCTTGGCGCCCTCGATCGACGCCGGCGGCCGCTATTTCCCGCTGATCGCTTTCGCCTCCAGCGAGGCGGCAATAGCGATTTTGCCGCCCGAATTTGCCGATCACGACGCCTGGTTCAAAGCCGCCGAAGCGCTGCTGCTCGCCTCCCTTGGGCAAGGGGCGAGCTATGAGGCGACGGTCGCCGCCGTCGAGCGCCTGCCTGCGCCCGCCTGCGCGCCCGCCGTCGCGATCCGGCCGCCGCTGGCTGCGCTCGCGGGCGGCGTCACCGCGCCGCTCGACGACAAGCCGCTGGCGGAGGTGTTTTCCTGGCTTCGTCGCGCCGACTGGGGCAAATCCTATGGCGCGCGCAGTTTCTGGTGGACGGCTGGCGGCGTCAGTTTTCGCCCGCGCGCGCTTGGTTTTTATCATCTGCCCGACCCGTCGCTGTTTGCCGCCATGCTGACGGGTGAATTTTCTGGCGGCTCCGGCGCCGGGATGGGATAAGGCGCGTCAGGCCGGCGCGCGTCGCCGCTTCAAAGGTTCAAGAAAACACGAGGGATCCATGCTTGTCACACGCCTGTTCCGCGCCGGGCTTACGGCCGCTTATGCTCTTGTCGCCCCGGCGGTCGCCCTCGCGCCGCAGCCGGCCGCCGCGGCCGATGAGACGGTCACCAAGACGGGGCTTCGCCTGATCGACACGCAGCCGGGCGCCGGCGACACGCCAAAGCCGGGCCAGACGGTGAGCGTGCATTACACCGGCTGGCTTTATGCCGACGGCAAGAAGGGAAAGAAATTCGACAGTTCGCTCGATCGCGGCCAGCCCTTCTCCTTCACGATCGGGCAGGGCCAGGTGATTCAGGGCTGGGACGAGGGCGTCGCCACCATGCGCGTCGGCGGCAAGCGCACATTGATTATTCCGCCGGAACTCGGCTACGGCGCGCGCGGCGCCGGCGGCGTCATTCCGCCGAATGCGACGCTGCTTTTCGACGTTGAGCTGCTTGGGGTCAAATAGCGCGGCGCCGCAATTAAAGGTTGCGACGCAGGCGGGGCGATGGGAATTCTGCTGGCGGAGGGGTAAGGCCAAGAAGAACCGGGAGAGGGCCAATCGGGGCGAGGCAAGGGGCAGGGCAGTTAGCCGGGGCCGGATCGACGTGACCGCGAAAAACGATATCGGACCGACGCAATCAATCGGGAGCGCGCCCTCGGCGGCGTCCTATGGCGTCAACGCGCCGCGGGGAGCCGATTTTCCGGGCTCCGAATCGCTGCGCCCCGGCATGCAGCTGAACGGCGTCTATGAAATCGACGCCCTGCTCGCCCGCGGCGGCATGGGCGAGGTCTATAAGGGCCATTCGATCCAGACCGGCGATCTCGTCGCGATCAAGGTCATAAGGGCCGATCTCGCCGAGAATGAAGTTGCGATTGCGCTGTTTCGCAACGAAGCTTCGAAGCTGCACCGGCTGCACAATGAAGCGATCATCCGCTACTTCGTGTTTTCGGTCGATCCCGTGTTACAGCGAACCTATCTGGCGATGGAGTTCGTCGAAGGCGAGCCCCTCTCGCAGATCCTGCGTCGCGCGCCGCTGCCGCCCGAAACCGTGCGCCGCCTCGCCTGCCGCGTCGCGCTCGGGCTTCACGCCGCGCATAAGCGCGACATCATCCATCGCGACGTCTCGTCCGATAATATCGTCATCCAGAACAATGACGTCGAAGAGGCCAAGATCATCGATTTCGGCATCGCCCGCTCGACCCAGGCGGGCACGACGCTGATCGACATCGGCTTCGCCGGCAAACTCAATTACGTGTCGCCGGAACAGCTCGGCCTTTATGGCGGCGACGTCGGCGCGCGTTCGGACATCTACAGTCTCGGCCTCGTGCTGATCGAGGCGCTGCGCGGCGCTCCGGTCGACATGGGCGGCACCCAGGTCGAAGTGATCGACAAGCGCAAGAGCGTGCCGAGCCTCGAGGGGGTCGATCCGCGCCTCGCGCCGGTGATCGAGAAGATGCTGCAGCCCGATCCTGCGGCGCGACAGCAGAGCATGCAGGAGGTCGCCGATGATTTCGCGCGGATCGCGATCGAATCGGCGACCCGCGATCGCGCCGCTCCGCCGCGCGGCGGCTCGATCCGCCGCCCGGCGCCGCCCGCTGCGCGCAGGCGCCAAATCACATTGGCGCTAGGCGCGGGATCGGCGCTCGTCGCGATCGCGCTGCTCGCGGGCGCCTATTTTTGGCTTGCCAGCCCCGCGCAAAAACGTCCGGAGACGCCGCAACATGCGGAGGTCGTGCTGCAGCCGCCGCCGGAGCAGCCGCCTTTGACTGCGCCGCCTGCCGCGCCTCCCGTGACCGAGCCGGAGGCGCCGATGTCGCCCGCCACGCCACCCGGCGTCGTCACGCGCGAAAGCGTGCTCCGCTACATCGAGACCTACGAGGGGGCCGCCTGCTTCAGCATCCTGTCGGCGGCGGCGACGGCCTCGTCGACGCGAATCGAGGCGATCGGCGCCGAAAGGAGCGCGTTCGACGAGCTCAACGCCGCCTTCAGCCGGGCCATGGGCTTTGAGGCGGATATCAAAGCGATTCTCGTCCCGACCGCGGAATGCGCTGCGCTTGATTTCTACAAAGCGGCGAAGCCGGCCGCGGCGCTCGCCCCGCAGGTGCAGATCGACACGCCCTTCCTGCGCGCCGGCCAAACTCTGACGGGGTCGATCTCGGGGGCCAAGGATCGCAAGGTCGAGGCGCTGCTCATCAGCGACGACGGGACGATCCAGAACGTCACCAATGCGCTTCCAACAGCCCGTCCGCGCCCGTTCAGCCTCGCGGTGACGCGGCCGAGAGCAGGCGGGCAGCCGCAAATTCTGATGTTCGTCTCGAGCGCCAGCCCGCTGGCTTCGCTGAAACTCGGAAAACCCGGCAAGGCGGCGCAGATTCTCGCTGCGGCGGAAACGGAGGCGGCCGGGCGTCAGGAGCAGTTGGGCGTCGCGATGAATTATTTCTACGTGACGGAATGATTGATTAATGACCGCCGCTGCTGGTGCGGTCGGCGAGGGCCAGAATCAGCATCGTCAAGGCGAAGATGAGCAGGGCGCCCAGCGCCAGTCCCAGCTTCTCCGGCTGAAAACTCTGGTCGAGCTCCAGCAGGCGTTCAAGAATATTGACGGAGGTGATCGCGACGATCGAGCTCAAAAGCTTCTGCTTGAGACCCGCAAAGCCAATCCGGGTCAATCCCTCCGGCCAGCTCGGATGGTCGGAGACATTGATCGGACGCACGAAATTTTCGAATGTCGAACAGATGACGATCAGGATGAGATTGGCGGTCAGGGAGAAATCGATGAGGCTCAATATGCCGACGATGACGTCCGACTGATCAGCGTCCCGCAGATGCGTCACAAAGACGATGAGCTTGACGCAGAATTTATACAACAGCGTCAAAAGGCCAATGATGAGGCCGGCCAGAAACGGCGCCATCAGCCAGCGGCTCGCGAAGAACAGATTTTCGATGCCGCGTTCGACAGGTTTCATGGCGCCTTCGCCTGGAGAGGTTCCGATCGGATTGAAGCTCCAGCGTGATGCCATGGAAAGCGCGAGCGAGGCAACGCTTGGCTGCTCGCGAGCGTCTGGCTCAGGCCGCTTTCAGCTGCGCCACGCGGATCGGAATCGGCGGATGCGAGTAGTAGAACATGGCGTAAATTCTGTCCGGCGTCAGCGTCGCCAGATTGTCGCGCGACAGACGCGTCAAGGCGTTGATCATATCCTCTTCGCCGACGATCGCCTTGGCGAAGGCGTCGGCCTGAAACTCGGCCCGGCGCGACAGGAAATTGAGCAGCGGCGCGGATAGCCGAAGCAGCGGGCCAAGCGCGGCGGACACGATCATCAGCACGATCCCCGGATCGTCCGGAAGCCCGAACTGGCTGGCGAGGCCGCCGGCCGAAAAGGCCCAATGCAAAACGGCGAAGATCACGAAAAGGAGGATCGCCGATTGCGCCAGCCTCTGGCCGATGTGGCCGAGCTTGAAATGGCCGAGCTCATGCGCGAGCACCGAAATGATTTCGTCTTCGGTGTGCTTTTCGAGCAGGGTGTCGAAGAAGACGATGCGCTTGACCTTGCCGAAGCCGGTGAAATAGGCGTTGCCATGGCTCGACCGTTTCGAGGCGTCCATCACATAGAGGCCGTTCGATTTAAAGCCGCAGCGCGCCAGCAGCGCTTCGATGCGGCTTTTCATCGGGCCGTCCGGCAGCGGCCGGAAGGCGTTGAAGAGCGGGGCGATCCACATCGGATAGATCACGCTGGCGCCGATGGTGAGTAGGACCGTCGCCGCCCAGCCGATGACCCACCAGAGGCGAGGCAGCGCCTCGATCAGCCAGAAAAGGCCGAAAAGCAGCGGCGCCGCGATGACGAATTGCAGCACGAGGCCCTTAATCTGATCCAGCGCGAAAATGCGCGGCGTCGTGCGGTTGAAGCCGAAAGCCGCCTCGATCTTGAAGGTCTTGACGAGGGCGAAGGGAAGCGCGAGCCCGTAGCTGACCGCGCCGATCGCCATCACAAACGCGACGCTGCGCATAAGGCCCGGTTCGAACAGCGCCGCCACGAGCGCGTAAAGCGGCGCCAGCAGAACGGTCAGCCAGAGAACGGACAGGCCCGTGTCGAAAATCGTATGGAGCGCGCCGAGTCTGGCGTTCGCCAAAGTATAATCGGCGGCGCGCCGATGCTCTTCGAGCGTGACGACCGAGCGGAAATCGACCGGAATGCTGTCACGGCTAGCGCGCACCGAGTTCATTTGCCTGCGCCGCAAATAAACATCGAGCGCGCCGGAGGCGATGATCGCGGCGATAATCGATATAGCGGTGACGCTCAACGACGGCTCCAAACTGGATCCCGGCGGGGGTGTTCGCGCCGCTGGCGATTGGACCGGCGGCGCCGGAGCGATGCGTGGATCAACGCGCCGCGCGAAGGGCGCTACGGCGAAATCCGGCGGCGGCGCGTTTCAGCGCCGCGGCGCCTTGCTAGACGTCTTGGTCGCCCTGACGATGACGGGCGATAACGGAAGGTCCGCCATTCTTCGGGCGCAGCCTGACGACCACGTCGACCTTCGAGATTTCATAGCCTTCGGGCGCTTCGACGCCTTCGGCAAATCGCGCGCAATCGTGTCCGATGTCGCAGACCGCGCCGCTATCCTCGAAGAAGAAATGCGAGTGATTGCTCGTATTGGTGTCGAAAACCGTCTTGCCGCCTTCGATGGCAAGGCTGCGCACCAGCCCGACCTGAGCGAATAGATTGAGGACATTGTAGACTGTCGCGAGAGAGGCCGGCATCCGGGCGACCTGCGCTTCGGAGGCAAGCGCATCCGCTGTCAGATGTCGATCGCCCTTGCCGAACAAAAGCTTCGCCAATCCGAGCCGCTGCCGCGTCGCCCGCAGGCCATACCGCTCCAACAGGGCGCGCCCCTTAAATGCCGGCTGGCCGGCTTGCTGGAACTCGTTGCCCTTGGACTCATACATGAACGGATGCGCTTTCCCAGAATTCGCCTCCTCACATTGAATGCAATTTTTGCGTAGGACACAATCAAAAAGATAATGTTTAGAGCAATTCTAACGGAAAACCCCGCGCGCTCGTCTTGCGCGCCGCCCTGCCGTGCGGCGGCTTTATACGAAAAGCCGTAAGCTGCGCAGGGTTCGCGTCGGCCGTCATCTTGAGGAAACGAGCGCGTTCGCCATCCGGCGTCGTGTTTTGCTTGGCCGCCGCGCGGCAATGCTTCTGGGGAGACAAACGCTTTCGGCGCGCGATCGCTTCGTCAGCGGTCAGCCGGCGAAGCTATGGGGAGCCAGGAACTGCCAGGCGCTCAGCAAGAAGACGGGCATTGCCGCCGGACCATTTTGATTTTCATCGACCCATTGTCCGACCGAATAGATCATCCGGTCGGCGCTTGGGCGAATCCGCCAGCCTGATTGGCCGTGGAATTACTTCTTGGTGGCGCTGTTGAAAGCGGCCTGCGCCGACTCGCCAAGCTCCTTGGCTTGATTCTGGATCGCCTGGAGCTGGGATTTGGCGAATTCGGACTGCAGTGAGAAGACTTCCTGAACATCCTTGGCGTGGAGCAGCTTCTGCGCCAGATCGAAAGCGGCGTTGACGTTGCTTTCTGCAAACGACATGGCCTTGGTCACGGCTTCCTTGGCGCTCGAAGGAAGGGCCTCGGCCGAACCCGTCGCTTTTTGAGCGGCGCCGATAAAGCCCAAAAAGGCTTCACGCGCTTGCTCGAAGTTCTTTTCCGCAAGGTCGCGAATCTGCGTGGGGATTTGCTGCGGTATGTCGATCATGGCGTTCTCCTTCAGCTGAAAGGTTGGTCGATCCGAGTTTTAGGGGCGGCTTTTGGCGCGATGCGTGTCTTGGAGCGTTACGAACAAGGTCGGGAGGCTGGGCTGCAGTCGGAGCTTTGTGGCCAACTCCAGGTTCAACACTGCAAGTTCACCGCGTTGGGGACGAAGCAGCCTTATCTTTCCAGAATTTAGCCGTCTGCGCCACCCCCTTGGGGTCGTAGTCGCAAACTGTGACGTTTTAGCTGCATCTGCGGCAAACATCTCGCTTTCGCGCCGCCGGCGCGTTACATCGATGTCAGCCGCTTTCGAAAGGATTCGCCATGTTGTTCGTCGCATCGGTGCTGAAGGGATTTGCCGTCGCGGCCAGCGACGGGAAGATCGGAACCGTCGACGACTTTCTGTTCGACGACGAGAGCTGGAAAGTCAGATGGCTCGTGGTCGACACCGGCGGTTGGCTAAGCGGCCGCAGGGTTCTCGTGCACCCCTCCGCGCTGGGGGAGCCGGACCCCGTGCGACGCGTGCTGCCCGTGCAACTGACGAAAGCGCAGATTGAAGCCGGTCCCGACCTCGCCCAACACCAGCCGCTGTCGCGGCAGATGGAATCCCATCTTTACGATTATTACGGCTGGGATCCCTCGTGGGGCGTCAGCTATTTCGGCATCGGGGCGATCGCCCAGCCTTTATCGTTGCCGCCGCTGGAGGGCGAGGCCACCGCCGCCGACGCCGCCGAGAACGCCGCGCATCCCGGCGAGCAGGACCCGCATTTGCGGAGCGCCGCGGAAATCAATGGCTATCATATTGAGGCGAGCGATGGCGAAATCGGCCATCTTGAAAGCTTTGTGCTTGACCACGCCAATTGGGACATTCGCTATCTCGGCATTGCGACGAGCAATTGGTGGGGCGGTCAGCACGTCCTCATCGCTCCCTTTGCGGTGAAAGAGATCGATTGGGCCGACCGGCGCATTTCGATCGACATCACCCGCGCGCAAGTGAAGTCGAGCCCGCCATGCGATTCGATCGAGATGGTCGACGAGGCCTATGAGCGGATGCTGCACGGCCATTACGGCTGGCCGGGCTATTGGTACTATCCGGATTAGGCTGGCCAAGCGTTCCCCGCCGCGCGGGGCCGGCGCTCGGCGCGCGTGCCCGCGAATACCTGATTGTTTTTAGAAGATCTTCGGTCTTTCCGCATTGCAGCAGCAGTTGTTTTGCCCGGCCGCCGGCCGCGGTAGAATAGCGCCGCGGCGATGCTGTGGAAGCCGCGACAATTTCCATTCATCATTTGTGATATTCGCCGGCGATTTGTGCGGCGCAAAGAAATAGTTGCGCAAATGTCGCACCTAGGGGTCCTTTAACTTGGTGCATGCGAGATCGCGTTGACAGGGCGGGACCCGAAATGTACCGATGATTTCAGGCTCAAACGTATATCTTCTTGCGCTTATACGTGGAGCAGAACGATTTAGCAGTAATAAAGCGGGAGAAGTCGCCTTCCTGCAACAGCCTCAAAATATAAACAGAAACTTAATCGGCGTTGCTTGCAAATCGATCAATAAGAAAATGGGCGACTCTTTAGTTAAACTAGCAAACAACGGATGGGGAGAGTAATGGCTAACCGCATTGGAAGATCCAGGAGTCGCCGAGGCGGCGCCTATTTGGCGATGGCAGGCCTGATGGCCTCGGTGTTTGTCGGCTCGGTCGCTGCGCGCGCCGACACGACGGACGAATTGCTCGATCAGCTCAAGGCCAAGGGCGTCCTGACCAAGGGCGAATATTCCAAGCTGAAGCAGCGCCACGCCGCCGAAACCTCGAAGGCCGGCCCGCGCGGCGCCGCTCCGGTCGTCGGCAATGGCCGCTATCTGACCGCGCTCGACAAGGGCGTCGGCTTCCGCATTCCTGGCCAGCAGATCGTCACCAAGGACAATGGCGTTGTCTCCGTCGGCGACGTCGACGTGAAGCTCACCGGCGCGCTGATCTTCTTCGGCGCTGAGACCTTCAAGAATAATGTTTCCGGCACCGCGCTTGTCGGCGGCGTTACAGGCGGCCTCTCCGGCGGAAGCACCGTCAACAACGCCAACTCCATTCGTTCGGGTCTGCTGCCGAGCAACGTCGTGTTGAGCCTCGCCACTAACCAGATGGGTTGGGATCTCGGCTTCACGGTCGGGGCGTATTTTGGCGGCAACAACGTCTTTGTCGGATCCGATCCTAGAAATGCCAACGCAGGCGGCTCCGCATTCGCGCTCGGCACTCCCGGCATCGACCTTCGTCAGGTTTTCGGTACGATCGGCACTCCCGAACTGGGCTCGCTCAAGATTGGTCGCGACCTCGGCCTGTTCGGCGGCCAGGCGATCCTCAACGACTTCACCCTGTTCGGCGTCGGCACCGCGGCCGGCAACGCCGCCCCGGGTAATACGGCCCTCGGGCGCATCGGTCTCGGCTATGTCTATGCCGACTGGATTCCGCAGATCACCTATACGACGCCCGGGTGGAACGGCTTCACCGCTTCGGTCGGCTTGTTCTCGCCCCTCGCCGCCACGGATATCTTCACCGGCGGCCTAACAAGCGGCGTCATGACTGCCCACGATCAGCCCCAATTCCAAGGCCAGATCAAATATGTTGGTCAACTCGCGCCCGATTTCAAGCTGACCGCGTGGGTCGACGGGATTACCCAGTTGCAGCGCGCTGAAGTCGGCGATTCCGTCACCGCCTTTATCAGCGCCGGATCCCACACCAGATCGTCCGGCGTCGACGGCGGCGCCCGCGTCGACTGGAATGGCTTCAGCGTGGTCGGTTACGGCTACTGGGGCAGCGCGCTCGGCACCACCGGTCTATTCTGGCAAGCCCTCAGCCCGGATGGTCAGGCGCGCAAATCGTCCGGCTGGTACGCTGAGGCGGAATACACCTTCGGCTCGAGCCCATATCTTCCTGGCTTCCTCGGCGGCGACCGCTTCACGATCGGCGGCAGCTTCGGACAGAGCTTCCTCCAGGCAAACAGCTTCGACACGGGCACCGTGTTCGGCGCAGTCTATGAGCCCTTCCTTCTGCATACCAACCAGTCCGCGATCGGATTTGTCCGCTACAAGCTGACCGATTGGGTGGCGTTCCAGGCCGAGTTCATCAACTCGAAGTCGATCAACCAGTCTGGCGGCTCCTTCACCACCAACGCCGTCGTCGGCGGAACGACCTTCTTCTTCTAAGCCACTCGCCTAGAAGCCAAGCTCAAAAACGCCGCCCCGTCTTGGACGCGGGCGGCGTTTTCTTTTGCGGGGTCGTGCGCGCCGGATAACAAAAAGGCCGACCGGTTTCCCGATCGGCCTTTTTTGTGCGGCGACCCGGCGCCGCTCCGCGCAAAAACCCGGAGCGGCGAAAGATCAGAAGAAGCCCAGCGGCTTGTTGCTGTAGCTGACCAGCATATTCTTGGTCTGCTGATAGTGGTCCAGCATCATCTTGTGGTTTTCGCGGCCGATGCCGGACTTCTTGTAGCCGCCGAAGGCTGCGTGAGCCGGATAGAGGTGGTAGCAATTGGTCCACACGCGGCCGGCCTTGATGGCGCGGCCGAAACGATAGGCGCGGGTGCCGTTGCGCGTCCATACGCCCGAACCGAGGCCGTACAGCGTGTCGTTGGCGATCTCGAGCGCCTGCGCGTCGTCCTTGAAGGTCGTGACCGAAAGCACCGGTCCGAAGATCTCCTCCTGGAAGATGCGCATCTTGTTGTGGCCCTCGAGCACCGTCGGCTGCACATAGAAGCCGTTGGCGAGCTCCGGGCCGAGATCCGCGCGGCCGCCGCCGGCGAGCACCTTGGCGCCTTCCTGGCGGCCGATGTCCATATAGGACAGGATCTTCTCAAGCTGGTCGTTCGAAGCCTGTGCGCCGATCATGGTCGAGGGATCGAGCGGGTTGCCCTGCTTGATCGCGTTGACGCGCTTGATGGCGCGCTCCATGAAGCGATCGTAGATCTTCTCATGCACCAGCGCGCGGGAGGGGCAGGTGCAGACCTCCCCTTGGTTCAGCGCGAACATGGCGAAGCCTTCGAGGGCCTTGTCGAAATAATCGTCGTCTTCGTCGGCGACGTCCTCGAAGAAGATGTTCGGGCTCTTGCCGCCGAGCTCAAGCGTCACCGGAATGATGTTTTCCGACGCATATTGCATGATGAGGCGGCCGGTCGTCGTTTCGCCGGTGAAGGCGACCTTGGCGATGCGCGGACTTTGCGCCAGCGGTTTGCCGCATTCGACGCCGAAACCATTGATGACGTTGAGGACGCCGGGCGGAAGCAAATCGCCGATCACGTCCATCAGGACCATGATGCTCATGGGCGTCTGTTCGGCCGGCTTCATGACGATGCAATTGCCGGCGGCGAGCGCGGGGGCGATCTTCCACACCGCCATCAGCAGCGGGAAATTCCACGGGATGATCTGCGCGACGACGCCGAGCGGCTCATGGAAATGATAGGCGATGGTGTCGTGGTCGATTTCGCTGATCGAGCCTTCCTGGGCGCGCAGCACGCCGGCGAAATAGCGGAAGTGATCGACGGCGAGCGGCAGATCGGCCGCCTTGGTCTCGCGGATCGGCTTGCCGTTGTCGATGGTCTCGACCATCGCCAGCACATCGAGCTTTTCTTCAATGCGATCGGCGATGCGCAGAAGCACGAGGGACCGCGTCGCCGGCGAGGCGTTGCCCCAGCTCTCGCGGGCGGCGTGCGCGGCGTCAAGAGCAAGCTCGACGTCTTCGGCAGTGGAGCGGGCGATGGTGCAGACGACATTGCCGTCGATCGGCGAGATATTCTCGAAACTCTGGCCTTTGACCGGCGGCGTCCACTTGCCGCCGATGAAATTGTCGTAGTGCGGCCGGATGGCGATCTGATCCTTGAGATCGGCCAGAAGCTTTTCAACCATAAATATTCCTCCCTGTTAAGATCATTCGCCTGTCGGATCTTCGGACGGCGCCTGTCCTGCGTCGCCCGAGGCCTTTGCCGGACGTTGCGGCTTTGGCGCGCCGCTGTCCGATCGTCCGCCAGAGGAATCGCTTGCGCATCCCTCTCTCAACACAGCCGCTGGCGCGGCCGTCCGAATTCGTTCCTGCGAGGCGGCTTCGCCTCGGCCCTGTCCGTTTGCCGACAATAAATCGGAGTTGGCAATAAGTCAGAGAATAAGACGGTCGTCAAAGCAGCGAAAAGGGGCGAAGCGGTCTCCGCCGCCTACACTTTCCGATTGCCTGACCGGCAAAGGTTGTGCTTTGTCCTTTTAAGATGAAACTCAACTTATGTGCTGGCGACGGGGCTGGCTGCTTTCGGCGACGTTTGCGTCAAGAGACCGGGGACCTGGCCGCACAAGCCTCCGCGGCCGATCGGGGATTTTTGTCTGTTCGGCGGATTGCGCCAGCGCCGCGGCTTCTGATCGCGACATGCGCTCGGGGGGCGCGTTTTTGGGCAGCATCGCGCCTTTTCGCCAAAACATCCTCCAAGACCCGTCCAACTTACGGCATGATGCGCACGAAAAAATCACGCTCGCGGGGATTTTGTTCCCCGCTTGTTCCTTACATTCGGCGCGTTGCGATTGCGAGATCGACGGGCGCGGAGTTTAATGATCACGCCGCGCTGGTGGCTATACCCTAAAGGTCGCACGCGGCGATGCTCAGGGGCCCGGCGAAGTCGCGCAGCCGCCGCCCGTGGAAGGACAGCGCGTCGAAATTGCGCCAGTTGGCGCGGGGAACTCGATGGCGAAAGTTTTGATTGCCGACGACCATCCGGTGTTTCGCCGGGCGCTTGGCGATATCGTCGGCCAGCTGCTGCCCTCAACCGGCCTTGCGGTTGTCGAGGCGGCGGATCGCACGCAATTGTTCGAGATCGTCGAAAACGACGACGTCGATCTTATCCTGCTCGATCTTTGCATGCCGGGCATGACAGGGCTGCCGGAGCTTGTCGCCATTCGCAATATCGCGCCCGCGACGCCGGTGGTCATTATCTCGGCCATTGACGATACGACAATCGTCAATCAGGCGATCAACTGCGGCGCAGCCGGCTTCATCCCCAAATCCTCTTCCATGGAGGATCTGGCGGCGGCGTTGAAGCAGGTTCTCGACGGCGGAGTCTATATCCCGGGCAGCGACGAGGCCCGCGAAAAGCGCGGACCCGCGGAGGCCGACGCCTTGACGCCGCGCCAGCTCGCCGTCCTCGGTTTGTTGTCGGCCGGTAAGTCGAACAAGGAGATCGCGCGAGCGCTGTCGATCAGCGATCTCACCGTCAAAGTGCATATCACGACGATCTTTCGGAAACTGGGCGTCGCCACGCGCACGCAGGCGATCGTCGCCTTTCAGCGCGAGCGCGCACAGGTGTCGAATAATTGAGCGGTCCGGCAATGGGATTTCGCGCGCGAAACTATTGCGGAGACGCTGAGGACGCGGCGCGGCGCGAGGCGAGTGCGGTCAGCATGGCCCGCAGCCGCATCGGCGGCGCAGTCTTGGCGAGAAAATCATAGCCCTGCCGCTTTAACGCCCGCTGCAGCTCGCCGCTCGAATCGCTGGAGACGATCAGCGCCTGCAGCTCCTGCCCGAACGCCGCGCGCATCGCCGCGACGGCCTGCGTTCCGAAAACGCCATTATCGAGATGATAGTCTGCGATAACGAGATGCGGCGCCTTGCGCGCGGCGCTGAGCGCGGTGATCGCCGCATGCGGCGAGCGCACGGCGATTGTGATGCAGTTCCAGGAGCGCAGCAGCGCCGAAAGCGCATTGCGCAGCCGCATGTCATTGTCGATCACGACGACGCAAAGCCCGGCGAGCGATGCCCCGCCAGGCTCGAGGATCGGCTCGGGGACAGCAGGGGGCGCCTCGCTCGATCTGAGCCGCAGGGCGAAGCACGAGCCGCGTCCGAGGATCGAACGCACCTCGATTTTGGCGTCGATCAGCCGGGCGATCCGCTCGGTAATCGCAAGCCCGAGCCCAAGCCCGCGGTCGCCTTCGCGCGCCGCCGCGCCAAGTTGCCGGAATTCTTCGAAGATCAGCTTCAAATTCTCTTCGGCGACGCCGACGCCTGTGTCGTAAATCTCGACCGAGACGTCCGCGCCGCGCCTGCGGCAGCCGATCAGGATCGAGCCCTCCGCCGTGTAGCGCAGCGCGTTGCTGATGAAATTGCGCAGCACGCGCTCGATCAGAACGCGGTCGCTGTGA
Organism: Methylocella silvestris BL2; assembly: GCF_000021745.1. Lineage (NCBI taxonomy): Bacteria > Pseudomonadati > Pseudomonadota > Alphaproteobacteria > Hyphomicrobiales > Beijerinckiaceae > Methylocella > Methylocella silvestris. Next base: position 2,543,125 of record NC_011666.1, on the reverse strand, counting down.
ACCGCGGCTGCGCTGGCGACCGTCCTAAGCCGAAGGCCGACGGCTTCCGCCTGCGGCTCATAATCCTGGCGCAGCCGGTCGAGCAGCGGCTGAAGCGCGAAAGAACTGAGTTCGACCGGCCAGACGCCGGCGTCGAGGCGGGAAATATCGACCAGCGTCCGCACCAGCTCGTCGACTGTGTCGAGCGCCGCCTCGATATTGGCGACAAGCTCGCTGCCACGCGATTGCGGGTCTGAATATTCGCCGACATGCTCGCCGAGCATGCCAAGGAAGAGGCGAGCCACATTCAGCGGCTGGTGCAGATCGTGGCTGGCTGCGGCGAGAAAGCGGGTCTTGCTGAGATTGGCCTTTTCGGCGTCGCCCTTCGCGGACAGCAGGGCTTTCTCGGCGGCGCAGCGCTCCGAAATCTGCTGAAACAGCTGATGCGTCAGATTGGTTAGCTCGGCGGTTCGCTCGGCGACCCTGTTTTCCAGCGTGATCGCCGCCTGAAACAAGGTGAATGCGTTGTTGCTCTTGGCGCTCATGTCGTTTTCGACGCGGTCCATCAGCACGGAGTTGACCCGCCGCAGCCTTGCGATTTCCGCGCGCAGAGCTGCGACCTCCTGCTGCTGCGCGGAAGGTTCCGACGGCGTCGTCCGCGCCGCGCTCGGCGCCGAGAAGTCAGAGATCGTCATAAGGCTTGCCGATGGCGATTGCGGTAAAGGTCTGGTTCAAATGCATGCCGGCGAACTGCTCGCCATAAGTGCTGAAGCCGATCACATGATTGGCGGCGAGCAATGCGCCGGCAAGGCGTTTCGTCTGGGCCTTTTCCAGCGCGAGGCTGCGATAGATGCAGTCGAAGCCGATCACGAGCTCGGGTTGTCCGAAGCTTTCGTTCACGCCTTCGAAAAAGGCGGTGAGATTGGGCAGCACCGCTTCGCTTTTGGCGAGCCGCAATACGACGCCTTCGTCGATCGCGCAGAAGAAGGTGAGGCTGTCGTCGAAATGGGCGGCCTGAATCGAGCGGACATGAAAATCGGCGCCGATCTTGACCATCAGCGGATAAGTGGAGAAGGTCGAAGGGGTCAGGGCGCGCTCGGGCAGATTGAGCAGTCGCGCATATTCTCGCGCCGCCGGTTCGCCGTTGAGCTCGAACACTTTGCGGCTGTGCGGATCGGCGCGCGTCACCACCATTCGTTCGTCGGAGCCGACGAGATGCTGGCATTTCAGGATTCGGAACGGCGCTTTGATGCGGATCGCCGCGAGCAAGGCCGCGTCGCTGTGGAAGGCGCCGTCGCAATAGACGAAGGCGCCGTTGAGGCAGAGATTATCCGCCGCGGAGCCGCCGACGAGCGGCGTCATATCCATTAGAAGATGCATCGAGGCGAGCACGACCTCCTCATTGCGGGACATGCCGTCGATGAGAAGGAGCGCGAAAGAGTCCCGCGGGTCGAGCGTATAACCTTTCTCGCCCATGGCCGAGACGACTTTTTGCGTCGCGGCGTGCCCGTCGGACATCTGGAAATTGGACAGATTCTGCATCAGGGCGGTGGCCGCGACGCAATGGGAGGCCGCGATGCTGAAGCCGGTGATCGACCCGTCAAGATAGCCGATCGGGGTGATTTCTCCGGCCGTGGTGCAGCCGATTACCTGAACGCCGGCGAACATGCGCCGCAGCTCCGGCTCCAGCACATTGAGGTCGAAGCTGTAGGAGCAGAAGAACACGACCAGGCCAATATCGGGCTGGGCGATGGCGTCGTGAAATTCGCGCACCGCCGTGACAGGATCGGGCGCCGTCGAAAATCCGCGTCGTATCGCCCCGCGCCCGCTCATTGTCCTGTCCCTGCTCGCGGCGCTTGCCGCGCCTGTGCTCTCTTGCTTTTCATTCTAGCGCAGGAATGGCGCGGCCCGAAATCCGCGCCGCTCGCTCAGGCGATTATTTCACGTCGATCGTAATTGAGGCGCTGAGATCCGGCCCATAGGATTGATGCGCTCCATCGCCAAGCTGTAGCGTCAGCCGGTGCTTGCCGGGGGACAGCTTGAGTTGGGTTTCCGTCTGCGCCTTGCCGAAGTGAATCGAGGTTTCGCTGGCGCCGATGATTTCGCCTTTCGGAATCGGGCCGCCGTCAACGATGAGATGATGATGGCCGCTGTCCGGCGTCGTGTCGCCGGCGGGCTTCAGGTTGAAATTGTCCAGCCCGAATTTCACTGTGACCGGGCTTTCGACGCTCGCCCCATCCTTGGGCTCGATGAAATAGACGCGCGGCTCCGGCGCAGCGAGAGCCTGCGTCGCAACAGCGAGCGCTAAAACGGCGGCAAGGTTTAGGACATGCTTCATGAATTGGATCCTGTCGTCTTGATGGTGGGCCCCGGCGATCGAGCAGGATGGAGTAAGCCCGATGTCCGCCGCCGCGGAAAGCGGGTTTTTGACGAAAATTCCGCTGAAGGCCTTACATCGCAACGGCGGCGGCCAATATCAGAAGGGGCCGCTTAGCGGGCGGCGGCGCTTGACGAACCGCAGGGTTTTCGCGCCTTGTGAGCCGCAGGCCAGCCTCGTCTGTTCGAAGGAAAACGCACATGAAATGGTTTGGGGCAATCCTTGTCTCGGTCGCTATGGCGGCTCCCGGCGTAGCCCTGGCGCAGCGCTACCGCGAACCGCCGGCGTCTTACTATGAGCCCCACGATCCCTGCCCGACGGGATATTCGCTGCAGCAGCAGGACCGCGCGGCCTATGATTGCTCAGGCACACGTGGCCGCATGGGGCTTGGCGCAAGCCCCTATAATCCGGAAGGTCCCGGCAACTTTTCCCTCGGAAGATAGGCTGCGGGCGTAAGGCCGCTAGCTGAGGGGGAGGCTCGCCTCCTCCTTCTCGTAGTTCCCGAGGCGCCGGCGCGGCAGCGCCCAGACGAGGCCCTGCTCGAAACCGGCCCCGGTCCACTCCTGGACAGCCACCCTGATCGTGTCCGGGCCGGCTTCGATGGTCAGAAAACAGGCCGGAGTTCCCCGCGTCCGTTGCGAGAGCGTGCCAGCTCCCACCGCATAGGTCTTTCCGTCGCCCCACGGCAGAGCGAGAGAGAACGGATTATGCACATGGCCGCTGAGGATCAGATCGATGTTTTGCTCGGCGAGCAGGCGCGCGGCGGCAAGGCCGCGATGCACGCCGCCCGATACGGCGGCGTTCGTCATCTCGACCAGCGGATGGTGGCAGACGAACACCTTGAGCGCCTTGGTTGCGACCGTCATCTCCTTGGCCGCCTGCCGCACGGCGTCAAGGTCGATTGAGCCCTTCGACCAGTCGAATCGGGGCTGAACGCCGCGCGCCGTATTGAGGCTGCGCACGGTGAGGCCGGGAAGAAAGCCGGCCGCGGCGGGCTGGCCGACGTAGGCGCGATAGCGGCCGAAAGGCCAAAAAAGGCGTTGCGGCAGGTTCCAGACCGGCGTGTCATGATTGCCGGGAGTGACGATCTGCGGTTGTGGCAGGCTCGCCAGCCAGTCCCGCGCGGCAGAAAATTCCTGCGATCGTCCCTCGGCGGTGAGGTCGCCCGAAACGATCGTGAGGTCCGGCCGCAGCGCCCTCGCGGCGGCGGCGGCGGCTTCGACGGCGTCGCCGTTCTCAGTGCCGAAATGTGGATCGCTGAGGTGGACGAGCCGGATGAGCGTGGGGGCGGCGGTCACAGTTTGGCGTCGGCCGCTGCATCCGGCAGCGGAGCATCTGGTCCGACGAGCGCGTAGAAGGCGTTGGGGACAAAAGCGACCTCGACGTCGTGGTCCAACCGGCACAGTTCGCCGTCGAGCAGGCATGGAATGGCTTGCCTTGCGGTAATATGCGCCGCCTTGCAGCAGTGCGAGCGGACTGCCGGATCGCTTCGCCAGTCGCCAAACAGGGAAGCAAAGCCAATCCGAAACGCGTCGACGGCGTGGCGCGGATCGAGCGCCACCGCCTCCATAAATGCCTCGCCGGCGCAGGCCTCCGTCATCAGTGGCGAGACGAAAGCGACCGCCTCCGCCTTGCTTTGCGGAACTCCGTCGAGTTCGAAGCGTAGCTTGGACTTGAAGGCGAGGGCGAGCGCCCGCCGCGCCCGCGTCAGGGCCAGCATGAGCTTTCCGTGCCGGACTGCCTCGCGCGCCGGCGCCCAGAGCGCTGGCGCGCCGAGAATCGCCGCGACATAAAACGGCCGGCCGGCAACCGAGCCGCCCGGCGTTGGGCGAACGACTCCGGCGCGGAGGGCGCCGTCGAGAGCGTCCTGCCAACTGTGGCGCCCATAGAGCGCATAGGGCAGCATGTTCATGGTGCCGCCGGCGAGCGGGGCGAACAGGGGGCCGTCCGCTCCGCATAGCTCGGCGGCGAGGCGCGCCGTGCCGTCGCCGGCCAAGGTGATGAGCAGATCCGGATTTTTATCGACGGCGGCGCGCAGCGCCCCGGCAATTTCACCCGGGCCCACGCTGACGACGTCGGCGCCCGGCGAGAAATTCGCGACGATGCGGCGAAGCTCGTCGGCCGCGCCGGCTCCGACGCCGCCGCCGGCCTCATTGACGATTGCGGCGATGCGCCGGATGGACGGCGTCCTGGCGGGGCGGAGATCAAGGTCTGGCGACAAATCATTGGTCATGGTGAACCAAACGCCGCGCCGCAGCTAGCCGTTCCGGAGAAAGACGATGTACGCTCTGCTTTAGCCGTCCCCCTTGTCGCGTAAGGCCTCCTGCGCCTGTCTCGTCTCGGGAGCCGCTTTTCGCGCGATGGTCCAGAAACACAATGCGAAGGCGGCGCCCGCGGCCCAGCCGGCAATAATGTCGGACGGCCAGTGGACGCCGAGAAAGATCCGGCTGACGCCGATCGCAACCGTCATCAGCACCGCCAGCGAGACCAGATAAAACCGCACGGCTTTCGACGTCTGCGTTTCCGCGACGATCGCGGCGATGGTCAGATAGGCCGCCGCCGAGATCATCGCATGGCCGCTCGGAAAGCTGGCGCTCCAGCTCTGCGTCAGATGCGGAACGATATCCGGCCGGGTCCGGTGAAAGCTGAGTTTGATCAAAGCGTTGAGCGCGGAGGCGCCGCCGATCGCGGCCACAAGAATCACGAGAGCGCGCCACCGCTTGGCCAGAATGAGAAAGCCGCTCGCGGCGGCCGTCATGAGCCAGATCACGGTGAAGCCGCCGAGCGCGGAGATATCGATCGCCGATTGCAGCAGCCAGGGCGGCCCGATGGGGATGGCGGGGTCGGCCGGCGTCCGAAAGGCAAGCAGAAGCGCCCGGTCGGTCGCGTCCGTGCCGCCTTCAAGCACTTCGTCGACGATGAGGGCGAAAGCGATTAGAGCCGAGATCAGGAACAGCGCGACCAGCGGCTGAAATCCGGACCGCTCGATCGCGGAGCGAATCGTTTGCAGGGACGGCTTCAAGGCGCGTTCAGCCTCATGTCGGAGGAGCCTTCTTGTGGGGCAGCCTGAAGGGCCAGTCGATAACGCCGGAGCAGAAAAGCGCCCACCAGACCAGCACGGGCTGCATCACGAGCCTTGGCCCATGATAAAGCCAGCTATCGGGCAGGCCCTCGACGCGCACGCCCGCAAAGGCGTGTTTGAGATTGGCGGGGAACACCGCGATCGCGTAAAGCGCCAGCATAATTCCGGCGAGGCGGCGCAGGCGGGGGATCATCAAGCCGAGCGCCCCGGCAATCTCGCAGGCGCCCGTCGCGAGCACGACGGCGCCGGGAAATGGGACGAAATCCGGCATGATCGGCAGAAACCGGGCGGGATAGGACAGGTGCAGCACGCCGGCGGCAAAATAGAACGCCGCCATCGCCCAGCGCATCGGCGCGCGAAAACGATCCGCCCGCGATGATCCTGCGCCCGGGTTCGCCGCCGCGCCTATTCGGCCGCCTCGGCGGCTACGACCGACTCCCGCGCGCGCGCCTCATGTTCGAGCGCCCAGGCCTCGGCCGCCGCGCGGTCGATGCCGAGTTCGACCAGCAAAGCGACGGCGAGATCGAGGCCTGGCGGGGTCGAGGCGTCAATGACGGGCAGGAGGCCGATCGCAGCAAAAGCCGCGTGTTCGGCTTCGTTTGCCGCAAGCGTGAAGCGCTTGATGTGGGGAAAGGCCAACGCTGCAAGGGGGGTCAATTCGCGCGAGATCTGAAGGTCCGGCGTCGTGATGACCACAATTTTCCGCTCCCTGACGTTGAGCGGCTCCCAAATGCGCGGATCCGCCGCATCCCCGAACAAAACCTCATAGCCGTCGGCATTGGCGTCGGCGAAGGTCTTCTGGTCGGCCTCGATCGCCGCATAGCCGATGTCGAATTCGCTCAGCGCGTCGGCGACGGTGCGACCGACGCGCCCCATGCCGATAATCAGCACGGGAGCGGCGAGTTCGCTCTGGAGAAGTTCGCGCTCCTGCCTCGCCGCCCGACGCGCGCGCATTTTGCCGGCGAGTTTGCGGCCGAGTTTTGCGATCGCCGGCGTTAGCGCCAGACTGAGAGCGACGGCGGAAATAATGATCGCTGCGGCGCGGTCGCCGATCAGGAGACGCATCGTCGGCATGCTGAGGATGACAAAGGCGAATTCCGAGCCCTGAGCCAGCAGGAAGCCGAGCTGGGTCGAGCCTGGGATCGACCAGCGGAAGATCAGGCTCGAGACGCCATTGGTCACGATCTTGATGGCGATCAGAGCGATGGTGACGCCAAGGATCGCCAGCCAGTTCTGGCTGAGCGCGTTAAGGTCGAGCGACAAGCCGACGGAGATGAAGAAGAAGCTCAGCAGCAGATTGCGGAACGGCTTGGTCTCCGCCTGAATGATCGGCCGATAGGGCGTCTCCGCGATGATCATGCCGCCGAGAAATCCCCCGAGCGTGAGGGAGAGGCCGATCGAGCCCGTGGCCCAGCTCGCGGCGAGGGCGACGAGCAGGGCGCTTGCCGTAAACACCTCGGCGTTGTCGGTGCGGGCGATGAGATCGAACAGCGGCCGCACGACAAGGCGGGCCAGCGCAAAGGCGACGCCGAAGGCCGCCGCCGCCTTGACCACCGCCAGGAAGAGCTGCGGCGCCATCGGCCCCGACTCGCCGCCGATGGCGTTGACGATGATCAAAAGGAAGATCGCGGCGACGTCCTGAAAGATGAGAATCGCCGTGGCGGTCAGGCCGACAGGGCAATTCTGCTGGCGCCGCTGAGCCAGCAGTCCGGCGACGACCGCGGTCGAGGAGAGCGCCAGCGTCGCGCCGAGCAAAAAGGCGGGCAGCGGGGCGAGCCCCAAAATGAGGCCGCCAAGGCCAAGACCGAGCGCGCCAAGCGCGACCTGCACCGGTCCGAAGCCAAAGATGTCGCGGGCCTGTTCGCGCAGATGGTTGAGCGAGAAATGCAGGCCGATGTCGAACAGCAGGAAGACGACGCCAAGCTCCGCCAGCAGGGCGATGGTGGCGCTCGCGCCGTCAACGCCGCTGGCGTGCAACAGGATGCCGAGCGCCAGATAGCCGACGATTGGGCTGAGGCGCGCCGCGCGGCAGGCCACGGCGGCGATGACGCCGAACAGCAGCAAAAGCACGACGGGCAGCAGCGAATCGAGGACAGCGTGGATATGGTCCATGGCGATCAGCCTCGCTTCGCTTCGAGGAAGCGATGGATGTCGGACACCACAACCGAGCCTTCGCCCACCGCCGAGGCGACCCGCTTGGTCGAGCCGGCGCGGACGTCGCCGACAGCAAAAATGCCGGGCAGCGAGGTCGCGTAGGGAGAGGCCGCCGAGCCCCCAACCGCCGCCCCTGTCGCGACGAAACCTTTTTCGTCCAGCGTCAGGCAGCCCGCAAGCCAGCCCGTGTTCGGCGTCGCGCCGATCATGACGAACATGTTACAAACCTGCAACAGCTGGCTTTCGTCCGTTGCTCTGTCGGTCAGCGTCACCCCGCTCAGCCGGTCGCCGCCATGGAGGCCGGTAATTTCGGTCCGCGCATGAAGCGTGATCGATGGGGAGCCCAAAATCCGCTCGATCAGATAATAGGACATGGTCGCGGATAGATCGGGAGCGCGCACGACGATATGCACATGCCGCGTCTTGCGCGACAGAAACAGCGCGGCCTGGCCGGCCGAATTGCCGCCGCCGACGACGATGACGTCCTCGTCGCCGCAGAGCGCGGCTTCCATGGCGGTCGCGGCGTAATGAATGCCCTGGCCTTCGAACCGTTCGTAATCGGGCAGGTCGAGCTTGCGGTAGCGGGCGCCGGAGGCGATGACGAGCGTCTCCGCGCGAACCTCGCCGCCGTCTTCGAGCTGCAGCACCAGCGGCGATCCGCAGCAATCGATCCCCGCCACATCGCGCGAGATCGCCAGCTTGGCGCCGAATTTCTGCGCCTGCACCTGCGCGCGGCCCGAAAGCGCCTGTCCCGAGATGCCGGTCGGGAAGCCGAGGTAATTCTCGATCTTCGAGCTCGTGCCCGCCTGCCCGCCGGGCGCCTCGCCTTCGATCACCAGCGTGTCGAGCCCTTCCGAGGCGGCGTAAACGGCGGCGGCGAGGCCGCCCGGACCGCCGCCGACGACGACGACGTCATAGACATGGGCCGGATCGATCGTCTCGGTGAGGCCGAGCGCGTCGGCGAGCGCGGCTGTCGAGGGGTTGCGCAGCACCTCCTGCCGGGAATCGATCACGACGGGCAGCTGATCGGCCTTGATCTCGAAGCAGTCGATGAAGCCGTCGGCGTCGGGGTCGGTTTCGGTGTCGAGCAGCCGGTGCGGATAGGCGTTGCGGGTCAGAAAGCGCTGCAGCCGGATGGTGTCGCCGGAGTGCGCCGGACCCACCAGAAAGACGGCGCCGCGCGCGTGACGGATGAGGCCGACCCGGCGCAGAATGAACGCCCGCATGATGATTTCGGCGCAATCGGTCTCGATTGAGGCCATGCGGCGAAAATCGGCGCGTTTGACCCGGATGAGGCGCGTTTCCCCGCGCGTCCGCCCGCTGACGAGCGATTCGCGCTCGTTGAACAGATTGAGCTCGCCGGTGAACTGCCGCGCGGTGAGGACGATAAAGACGTCCGGCTGGCAATCCTCGCCATGATCGAAGATTTCGATCGCGCCGTCGAGGACGATGAAGAAATCGCTGTTGCGCTGGCCGCGATCGAACAGAATTACGCCGGACGGCAGCAACTCCTGCTTGCCGAACATGGCGAGGCGCGCGACCTGCTCATGCGTCAGCTGCGGAAACGTTTGCGCCCGGCGCTCATAGGGGTCGGCCGGATCGAGCGCGGAGCCAGTCGTAAGCTGCGGCGTTTCGAGCGTTAAGGTCAATCGCGCGTCTCCGTTGCGGGCAAATTTGGGTCTGCGGACAGCGCGCGCGGCGTGGCGGCGGGGCGATCCTTATCAAAGTGGCGGCGAAGCGGAATTTTCGGCGAACCGCGGCCGGATGGCAAGGCTAAAATCCGCCTGGCCCAAACGCGCCAGATCGCAACGGTCAGAGCGGCGCGTTTTCAAAACGCGAAGACGCCGTCGCCTCGGAGGCTGCGGGATGAAGCGGCAGGGTGATGATGAATTTCGCGCCCGGGGGCTCGGCTGCGCTCGCCGTCGCGGGCGGAGCAAGCGTCAGGGACCCGCCATGGGCGCGCACGAGATCGGATGCGATGACGAGCCCAAGGCCCGTGCCGCCGGCGCGATCGGCCGTGAAAAAGGCGGCGAACAGTTTTGCGCGGGCCGAATCCGGGACGCCGGGGCCGGAATCCGAAACCTCGATGATTGTTTCGGCGCGTCCGGCAGGCGCGCCCGTCGCGCCCTTTGCCGCCGGGCCGCCGGCGGGACGCCCATCGTAAGGCCCGAGCCGCTCGCGCGCCGCAATGCGTATCTCCGCCGGCCAGCCGGGAGCCGATCCGGCGCTCTGCAAGGCCTCGACGCCGTTGCGCAGAAGATTGACGAGGACGCGGAACATCTGCTCCGGGTCGGCGCAGACCTCGAGGCGTTCCGGCGCGTCATTGACAAATTCGATATGCCCGGCCGCCAGCGGCCCGACGCTTTCGATCGCTTCCTCGACAAGCGGGCGCAGCAGAAAGCGGCGCGGCTTCGGCGGCTCATCCACGGCCCGGCCATAGGTCATCGTCGCCTGGCAAAAGCGGATCGCCCGATCGAGCGTCGCAACGAGTTTCGGGGCGATGCGCTGGGCCAGCGGATCGGTGACATTGGCGAGACGATCCGACAGAAGCTGCGCCGAAGACAGCATGTTGCGCATGTCATGGTTGATCTTCGCCACCGCGAGGCCGAGCGCAGCGAGATGCTTTTTCTGGTTCAGCTCGCGCACGAGCGATTCCTGCATGACGGCGAGCGCCGCCTCCGCCTGGCCAATCTCGTGTTCGCTGCCGGAGGGCTCGATGATCCGCGCCGCATTCTCAGGGTCCGCGCCGAATTCGGTAATATTGTCGGTCAGCCTTCGGACCGGCCGCAGCACCATGATATTGATGGCGATCGTCGCCAGGATCGCGACGATCGCGGACATCACGAGCGTCATGATGAGAAGTCGCCGCGAATAGGCCTCCATGCCGCGCTTGAGCGGCGCTTCATCCATGGTGATCGCGACGGCGTCGCCTCCCATCGGAGCCGCCCCCAGAACGGTGATGACGCGCCCGCTCGGCGCGAACAGCGTCTCGATGGCCTCGAGCGGGACGTCCCCGAGCGACTGGGTGCGCAGATCATAGACAGCGTCGACGGCGGGCGGCAGGTCGGAGGAAGCGAGGATCCGCTTGGTGCCCTTCATATTGAGGACGATAACCCGCGCGCCGACGCTATCGAGCAGCTGGCGCGACAGCTCGGGCGGCGTCATTGCGCTCGGCGCCGCTTCAAGCACGAGCGCGGCCGTGTAGGCGGCGCTGAGCCGGTTGTGCAGCCAGTAGGAGCGGTAGATCGAGATGGCCGGCACGTAAATCATCGTCGCGGCGATCATGACGAACGCCGTATTCAGCACCAGCACGCGCATCGAGAGGCCAAAGCGCAGCTTGCGCCGCCGGCCCGCGCGCGCCGTCCGCGCCGCCGGCTCTGCGGCGAGCGACTCATGGCCTACGTTTGGAGGAATGGCGAGCTCGCTCATGGGCTTTCAGCGCTCCAGCGCGGCAAAGGCGGCGGCCGCAGCCACGAGTCGGCCGCCATCATCGTTGGGGCGCTCCGCGGCGTCGGGGCGCTTTCTTTCCTCGAGGCGCGCGCGAAGCGAAATTTTACGGCACACCGCGCCAAGGCCAAATCGAAAGCGTACATCTGTCCGCATATGGAGAGGGCGACGGGTTTGATCAACTCCCAGCCCAAGCTTGCGCCGGGCGTCGGCCCGAAATTATTCATCCCGCCCGGACGACCCGACGCGGAGCCGCGCGCCGTATCTGGCGTCTGGCGAGAGTTCTGCCGCATCGCAGTCTTCAATCTCATAAACTTCGCTTTCGACGACGGCGTCGCCCCGCGCCACCCTGCAGCTGCAGATACTTTAAGACTCTAACTTCTTGATCAAAATACCGTTTGAGATTTCATTCAAAAGCACCAAGTTCTAGCAGGCGGCTCGGCCGCCGCATGTGTGATTTCACACGCGCTGGTCTTAGACGACGCATCCGCTGTTTCATTCCATGAACATCATACGCTTGCGGGCCTGTTTTTGTTTCGCGCTTATGAGATTGGCGGCGCGCGCCGGGCCGACCATGCGGCAGGGATTAACCCCCCGCGATTTTGAAAGTATCAGCGCTTTTTTGAGCCGATCTCGACGCGCTGCGCATGATTTGAACAATCCGGTGGCATGATGTCGCGGCAATTTCCGCAAAACTAGGCGAGATCGGCGCTGACCGAGAGCAGCCGGCGTCAAAATGACACTTTCGCTACACTCCGCCTTCGCACGGGGGTTGCTTCAACATGTCTTTGCGAAGTGGTATAGCTCCTGCAAGGGTTTCAGGCGGCTCATCCTTTCTGGAGGCGGAATATGCATATCGCAATGGTTGGCTCAGGCTATGTTGGACTGGTTTCTGGAGCCTGCCTCGCCGATTTCGGGCATAACGTCACCTGCATCGATTCCGACGTGCGGAAAATCGATTCCCTCAAGGCCGGCAAGATGCCGATCTATGAGCCGGGTCTTGCAGAACTGGTCGGCAACAATGTCCGCCACAAGCGCCTCTCCTTTACGACCGATCTCATCGGCACCGTCGGCAAGGCGGACGCCGTCTTCATTGCGGTCGGCACCCCTTCACGGCGCGGCGACGGCCACGCGGATCTCTCCTATGTCTATCAGGCCGCGCGCGATATTGCGGCGGGCCTCGACGGCTTCACGGTGGTGGTCACGAAATCGACGGTGCCGGTCGGAACCGGCGACGAAGTCGAGCGCATCATCCGCGAAGCGCGGCCCGACGCTGAATTCGCCGTGGTCTCGAACCCCGAATTCCTGCGCGAAGGTGCGGCGATCGACGATTTCAAGCGGCCCGACCGCATCGTTCTCGGCGTCGAGAATGAGCGGGCCAAAGAGGTGATGACGGAAGTCTATCGCCCGCTTTACCTCAACCGCGCGCCTTTCGTCTTCACGAGCCGCCGCACGTCGGAACTGACAAAATACGCCGCGAACGCGTTTCTCGCGACCAAGATCACCTTCATCAATGAGATCGCCGATCTCTGCGAGCGGGTCGGCGCCGATGTGCAGGATGTCGCCCGCGGCATCGGCCTCGACAACCGCATCGGCTCGAAATTCCTGCATGCCGGGCCGGGCTATGGCGGATCCTGCTTTCCCAAGGACACGCAGGCGCTGATCAAGACGGCGCAGGATTATGATTCGCCGATCCGCATCGTCGAGATGGTCGCCGCGGTCAACGACCAGCGCAAGCGCGCCATGGCCCGCAAAGTCTTCGCCGCGCTCGGCGGCTCGGTGCGCGGCAAGACCATCGCGGTGCTCGGCCTGACGTTCAAGCCGAACACCGACGACATGCGTGATTCGCCGGCGATTTCGATCATCACCGCCCTTCAGGACGGCGGCGCCAAGGTCAATGTGTTCGACCCGGAAGGCATGGATCAGGCGCGCCTCGTGCTCGAGGATCTGACCTATTTTTACGATCCCTATTCCTGCTGCGACGCCGCCGACGCGCTTGTCATCATCACCGAATGGGACGAGTTCCGCGCTCTCGACCTCGAGCGGGTGAAGTCGCTCTTGACGGCGCCGATCATGATCGATTTGCGCAATATCTATGATCCGGCCGAAATGGAGCGCAAGCAGTTCCGCTATTCCGACGTCGGACGCGGCGCCCGGGCCAAAGTCTAGTCCCGGCTTTATTTCGTTCTCGCCTTGGCGCGCGTGGTCGGCTCCGCGCGCGCCGGGTCGTCCGGCCAGAGATGGCGCGGATAGCGGCCCTTCATCTCCGTGCGAACCGCCGCCCATGAGCCGCCCCAGAATCCCGGCAGATCGGCGGTGACCTGGATCGGCCGCGAGGCCGGCGACAGCAGTTCGAGCGTCAGCGGAATTTTGCCGCGCGCCAGCGCCGGATGGCGCGACAGCCCATAAAGCTCCTGCACTCGCACCGAAAGCGTCGGCGGCCCTTCCGATGAATAGTCGAGCGGGATGCGCGATCCGGCCGGCGTCTCGAAATGCGTCGGCGCCTCCGCGTCGAGACGGCGGCGCATATCCCACGCCAGCAAGGCGCCAAGGGCCTGTTCAAGATCGTCCGAAGTGATCGCGGCGAGGCTCGTTCGGCCCTCGATGAAAGGGGCCAGCCAGTCCGCCGCGGTTTGCGCCAGCGCCGCGTCCGAGAGATCCGGCCAGGATTCCTCCGGCTCGGCGCGGCGCAGGAAGGCGACCCGGTCGCGCCATTGCGTTTGCGCTTTGGTAAACGGGAGCTTCGGAAGCCCCCCGGAGGCCGCAATTCCCTCGGCGAGTGCGCGGGGCTGAGTCCGGCCCGGGGGGCGCCGGCAGGTTCTGCTCGCTGAGAATGAGAGCGCCAAGCCGTCGCCGTCGCCGCGCCCGCAGCGACAGGCTGCCCGGATCGAAGCTCACCTCTTCCTGCATTATGATGTCGGCGCCGGCCGCCTCTTCAAGCTCTGATTCGCTGAGAGCGGCGGCGGCGAGGATGCGGGCGGCGCCGGCCCGGCCGGCGATCTCTCCGATAGCGAGGAGATTTTCGCGCGCCAGCGCGTCATGCGGCTCCAGCGCGGCGGCGCGCCCGTTCGCCATCAGAAACTCGCCCAAGGCGCCGCGGCGCTTGGCGATCCGGTCGGGAAAGGCGAGGGCGAGGCAGGCGCCGCATTGCGAAGCGTCCAGAATTTCCCAGCGGGCCGCCGCCTTGCGCGCAAAACCCTGCGCGAGCTTTCGCGCGGCCTCGGCGCGTGGCGAGCGGTCGCGGCGAAAGCGATCGAGTTTTTGCGCGAGTTCCGGCGATTCGCCGCCAAGCCCGCGCTCGACGAGCAGCGTCGCGACTTCGGCGGCGAGGGCGCCGAAACCTTGCGCCGCGGCGAGGATGATCATGCGCGCCAATCGCGGCGGCAGCGCGAAAGTCTGGATTTTGCGGCCAAGATCGGTCAGCGCGCCGTCCGGTTGAAGCGCGCCGATTTCGCCAAGCAGGGCTCTCGCCTCCTTCAGGGCTGGGAGCGGCGGCGGATCGAGCCATTTGAGGCTCAAGGGATCGCGCGCGCCCCAGGCGGCGAGATCGAGAACAAGGCCGGACAGGTCGGCCGCCGTGATTTCGGGCGGCGCGAAGGGCGTGAGCGAACCGGTCGCGGCCGCTTCCCACAGACGGTAGCAGACGCCCGGCTCCGTGCGGCCGGCGCGTCCGCGGCGCTGGTCGGCCGCGGCGCGCGAGACGCGCACGGTTTCGAGCGAGGTGAGGCCGCGATCGGGCTCAAATCGGGGCGCGCGCGTCAGCCCGCAGTCGATCACGATCCGCACGCCCTCGATCGTCAGCGAGGTTTCCGCGATCGACGTCGCCAGCACGATTTTTCGTTGCGGCGGCATGATCTTCTCGATGGCGCGGTCCTGCGTCGCGCGGTCCAGCGCGGCGTAGAGCGGCGCGATCGTCACCGCCGGATCGCGGATCTTCTCGGCAAGCATCGCCGCCGTGCGTAGAATCTCGCCCTGGCCGGGCAAGAAAATGAGGATCGAGCCGCTCTGTTCCGCGAGCGCGCGAAGCGCGGCGGCGGCGACGGCGGCCTCGATTCGCTCACCCGGCTTGCGGCCGAGATAGCGCGTCTCAACCGGAAAAGCGCGTCCCTCGCTGACAATCACGGCGGCGTCGTCAAGAAGCGAGGCGACCCGCGCGCCATCGAGCGTCGCCGACATGATGAGGAGACGCAGATCCTCGCGGAGGGCGGCGGCGGCGTCGAGAACGAGCGCCAGCGAAAGGTCGGCGTCGAGCGAGCGCTCATGGAATTCGTCGAAAATGACCATGGCGACGCCCGTGAGGGCCGGATCGACGAGGATCATACGGGTAAAAACGCCCTCGGTGACCACTTCGAGCCGTGTCTGCCGCGAGACTTCGGTCTGCGCCCGGACGCGCAGCCCAATCGTCTCTCCGACTTTTTCGCCGAGCGTTTTCGCCATGCGGTCGGCCGCTGCGCGGGCGGCGATGCGGCGCGGCTCCAGCATGATGATTTTCTGGCCGCGCGCCCAGTCCTGTTCGATCAGCACGAGGGGCAGGCGGGTGGTTTTGCCGGCTCCAGGCGGAGCGACCAGCACGGCCCGCCGCGCCGCCGCGAAATGCGCCATGACGTCGCCGAGGACGGCGTCGATGGGCAAAGGGGAGGAAAAAACGGGCGGCGAGGGGGAGGGCTCAGGCATTGCAGCTTTGATGGCGCTTCGACGGCCGATCGGCAAGGGGCGACGCGCTCATCAGGGGTTGGGCCAAACCGCATGGCGCGCGGCTTGCAACGCGGTCGGGCCATGCGGCGGCGCAAAAAAACCTGCAACCGGCGTCCTGTGGCGGCGTTGACACGGCCAAGGCTTATCGGCCACGGCCCGCTATGAACGCATCTTGATTAAAGCTAGTTTCAGCCCGTGCGGGCAGTCGGCCTGCTCGCGCCGCAGCGCATCATGACGTCTGCTGAAGGACATCGAGTATGGCGCAGCAGATTGCGCATGAAACGCCGGCGTCCGGCAAGCCCGGGGCGAGCCCGCCTCCCGCCGGCCAGACGTCGCCCGGGCATCATGCCGGCCACCCGCCTGCCGGCCATCCGCCGGCTCAGCACAAGACGGCGGTCGCGGGTCTGGCGCTGGGCTCTCTCGGCGTCGTTTTTGGCGACATCGGCACGAGCCCCCTCTACGCGCTGCGCGAATCGCTGCATCACATGAAAGGCGAAGTCACCGACACCGGCGTGATCGGCACCGTGTCGCTGTTGATCTGGGCGCTATTCTTCACGGTGACCGCCAAATATGTGCTGTTTCTGATGCGCGCCGACAATAAGGGAGAGGGCGGCACCCTCTCGCTGATGGCGCTGGCGCAGCGCGCGCTCGGCCATCGCACCGCCCCGGTGTTTTTTCTCGGCGTCGCCGGCGCCGCGCTGTTTTCGGGCGACGCCATCATCACGCCGGCGATCTCGGTTCTGTCCGCCCTCGAAGGCCTAGAACTGGTGACGCCGCATTTCTCGCCCTACGTGCTGCCGGCGACAATCGTTCTCCTTATCTCGATTTTCTGGGTCCAGAGCCATGGCACCGCGCGCGTCGCGGCGTTTTTCGGCCCGATCATGGCGGTCTTTTTCCTTTCCATGGGCGTGCTCGGCGCGATGCACATCCATGATTCACCGCGCATTCTCCTCGCCTTCGATCCGATCCGGGGCCTCGCTTTTCTGTTCGGCCACGGCCTGCTCGGCTTCGTCGTGCTCGGCTCGGTCTTCCTCGCGGTGACGGGAGCCGAGGCGCTTTACGCGGATATGGGGCATTTCGGGCGCCTGCCGATCCAGGGCGCGTGGCTGTTGTTCGTGCTGCCGGCGCTCGTCCTCAACTACCTCGGACAGGGCGCCCTTGTCCTGTCCAACCCCGCCGCGGTTGAAAATCCCTTCTTTCTGATGGCGCCGTCGTGGGCGCTGCTGCCGCTGGTTCTTCTGGCGACGATGGCCACCATCATCGCCAGCCAGGCGGTGATCACAGGCGCTTTTTCGCTGGCGCGTCAGGCGATCCAGCTCGGCCTCTTGCCGCGCATGCTGATCTTGCACACCTCGGAGACGCAGGAGGGCCAGATCTATCTGCCGCGCGTCAACCGGCTGCTGCTGATCGGCGTGCTGATTCTCGTGCTGATGTTCAAGAGTTCGAGCGCGCTCGCCTCGGCCTATGGCATCGCCGTCACCTGCACCATGGTGGTGACGACGCTGCTCGCTTTCGTCGTCGTGTGGAAGCTTTGGCGCTGGCCGCTCTGGCTCAGCGTCCTGTTCGTCTCCGCCTTCCTCATCGTCGATCTCGCCTTCCTCAGCGCCAATCTTCTGAAGGTCGTCGATGGCGGCTGGGTGCCGCTGCTGCTTGGCGCCTGCGCGATGATCGTGATGTGGACCTGGGTCCGCGGCGCCGACCTTCTCGCGCGAAAGACACGGCGCGATTCGATCTCGATGCGGGATCTCATCCGCATGCTCGAGAAGTCGAAGCCGATCCGCGTGGCGGGCACGGCCGTCTTTCTCACCACCTCGCCGGAGGTCGCGCCCTCCGCCTTCATGCATAACCTCAAACATAACAAGGTGATGCATGAGCGGGTACTGCTCATGTCGGTGAAGACCGAGGAGACGCCCCGCGTGCCTCCGGAAAAACGCATCGAGATCACCAAGCTGTCCGACGACTTTACCAGCATCGTGCTTCATTTCGGCTTCATGGAGAGCCCGCGCATCCCGGCGGCGATGGCGAGCCTGCGCAAGGCGGGGCTCAAATTCGACATCATGACCACCTCCTTCTTCGTCGGGCGGCGCAAGATCAAGCCGGCGCAGAATTCCGGCATGCCGATGTGGCAGGACAAGCTGTTCATCGCGCTGTTTCGCCAATCGGCCAATCCGACGGATTATTTTTCCATTCCCTCCGACCGCGTCGTCGAACTTGGCGAGCAACTGACGATCTGACGTCGTCGCTCCCGTCGAAAATCCCTCTGGACAGCCTCCGCGCGGGCGATGCGCTCCAGCGCCGGCTTTGCTAGCTTGGCGCGATGTCCATCGAACCCGAAGCAAGAAAATCGCGCGCGCAGGCGGCGGCGCCCGAGAGCGCGGCCCGACGCCCCAGTGAGCCGCAGGACGGTCCCGCCAAAATCTCGCCGATGATGGCGCAGTTCATCGCGATCAAGGCGGCCCATCCCGGCTCGCTCCTGTTCTACCGCATGGGCGATTTCTACGAACTCTTCTTCGAGGACGCGGAGATCGCCGCCAAGGCGCTCGGCATCGTGCTCACGCGGCGCGGCAAATATCAGGGCGAAGACATTCCGATGTGCGGCGTGCCCGTCGAGCGCGCGCAGGAATATCTGCACCGGCTGATCTCGCTCGGCCATCGCGTTTCCGTCTGCGAACAGATCGAAGATCCAGCCGAGGCGAAAAAGCGCGGCGCGAAATCGGTAGTGCGGCGCGAGGTGCGCCGGCTCGTCACCCCCGGCACGATTACCGAGGAGACCCTGCTCGATCCCGCCAGAGCCAACAGGCTGCTCGCGATCGCGCGCGCGCGCCAGGCTGACGGGCAATGGTCTTACGGCCTCGCCGCGCTCGATATTTCGACCGGCGAATTTCTTCTCAGCGAAGCGCCCGAGGCCCAGATCGAGACCGAGATCGCGCGCATCGAGCCTGCCGAGATCGTCATTCCCGAGGGGCTGATGGATCAGCCCCTGTTCGTCCGCCTCGCCCGCGAAGCGCGGGCGCCGCTGACGCCGCTCGGGCGCCTCGCCGCCGAGGGCCCGGCAGCCGAACGGCGCATTTGCGATTTCTTCGGCCTCGCGACGCTCGATGGGCTTGGCGCGCTGTCGCCTGCGGAAATCGCGGCGGCGGCGGCGGCGCTATTTTACGTCGATCGCACGCAATTCTCTGCGCGCCCGGCCTTGAGTCTGCCGACGCGGGTCGCGCGTGAGGCGCATATGTCGATCGACGCCGCGACGCGGGCCAATCTGGAGCTGACCCGGACGCTGGGCGGCGCGCGTGAAGGATCGCTGATCGGCGCGATCGACCGCAGCGTGACCGCCGCCGGCGGCCGGCTGCTGGCCGAGCGGTTGGCGGCACCCTTGACCGATCCGGACGAGATCACGCGGCGCCAGGAGGCGGTCGCCTTCTTCTTCGACGAGCCGGCGCTGCGCGAGGCGGCGCGGCGGGCGCTGAAAGCCGCGCCCGATCTCATGCGCGCAATCGCGCGGCTTGCGCTCGAGCGCGGCGGTCCGCGCGATCTCGCCGCCCTGCGCGACGGATTCTTCGCCGCCCGCGCGCTCGTGGAGACGCTCCGCGCCGCGGAAAATCTTCCCGGCGAACTTGCGCAGGCATGCGCGGCGGCTGGCGCGCTCGATCCGCTGGTCCCGCAGAAGCTTCAATCGGCGCTCGCCGACGCCCTGCCGCTCAACCGGCGCGACGGCGGCTTCGTCGCCCCAGATTTCGACGCCGGCCTCGACGAGTTGCGGGCGCTGCGCGACGATACGCGCAAGGTCGTCGCGGCTCTGCAGGCGCGCTATTGCGACCTCGCCGACATGCGCCAGCTCAAGCTGAAGCATAATAATTTTCTCGGGTTCTATCTGGAAGCGCCGCAGGCGCAGGGCGAGAAACTGCTGAAGCCGCCGTTTGACGCCATGTTCATCCATCGTCAAACGATGGCTGGCGCAATGCGCTTCTCGACGCCGGAGCTCTCCGAGCTCGACGTGAAAATCTCAACGGCCGCCGATCAGGCGCTTGTCCGGGAACTGTCGATTTTCGATGAGCTCGCAGCGACCCTGCTGGCGCAGGGCGAGGCGATCAAGCGCGCCGCAGCGGCGCTCGCCTGCATCGACGCGGCGGCGGGCCTGGCGGAACTCGCCGCGGATTGCGGCTGGACCCGGCCGGAGGTCGACGGCTCGCTGAAATTTCACATCGAAGGCGGCCGCCATCCGGTGGTTGAGGCGGCGCTGCGCCGCGGCGGCGCGCCCTTCGTCGCCAATGATTGCGATCTGTCCGGGCTCGCGGAGGAGGGCGGCCGCATCGCCGTCGTCACCGGGCCGAATATGGCCGGCAAATCGACCTATCTGCGCCAGAACGCGCTGATCGCCGTGCTGGCGCAGATCGGCTCCTTCGTGCCCGCGCGGCGCGCCCATATCGGCGTCGTCGACCGGCTGTTTTCGCGCGTCGGCGCGTCGGACGATCTCGCGCGCGGGCGCTCGACCTTCATGGTCGAGATGGTCGAGACAGCGGCGATCCTCAATTCCGCCAGAGCCCGATCGCTGGTCATTCTCGACGAGATTGGCCGCGGCACGGCGACCTTCGACGGCCTCTCGATCGCCTGGGCGGTGATGGAGCATCTGCATGAGGTCAATCGCAGCCGGGCGCTGTTCGCCACCCATTTCCACGAGCTGACCCAGCTTGGCAAACGGCTGGCGCGGATCGACAATCTGACCGTGCGCGTCAGCGAGTGGAAGGGCGATGTCATATTTCTGCACGAGATCATCGCTGGCGCCGCCGACCAATCCTATGGCGTGCAGGTGGCGAAGCTGGCCGGGCTGCCGGCGCAGGTGGTCGCGCGGGCAAGGCTGCTCCTGTCCGAATTCGAGGCGGCGGAGCGCATGAGCAGCCGCGACCGGCTCGTCGCCGATCTGCCGCTGTTTTCCGCGTCTTACGTCAAGGCCCCGGAGCCGGCTGAGATCGCCCATGGCGGCGGGTCCGCCGACGCCCTTGGAGCTGCGCTCGACGCGGTGAACCCGGACGAGCTCTCGCCGCGGGCCGCGCTGGAGGAGCTCTATCGCCTGAAACGTTTGCGCGCCGGCGAGGCGTAAGCTTGCGTTGATCTGGACAGGGCCGTCCTTGTTTGCGCCCTTATGCGGATCGCCGTTTCATTGCCTGCAAATCAATCGTATAGATGACGCTGCCCGGAAGGGCGGCGAAGGGGGCGCTCGCAATGGCCGATGACGAACTGCCGCGCGTGGACCAGCAGGTCTGCTTCGCCCTCTATTCGACCCTGCATGCGGTGAACAAGGTCTATGCGCCGCTGTTGGAGCCGCTCGGCCTTACCTACCCGCAATATCTGGTGATGCTTGTGTTGTGGGAGGCCGACGACATTACGGTCAAGGCCATTGGCGAGCGCGTCTATCTCGATTCCGGCACCCTGACTCCGCTCCTGAAGCGGCTTGAGGCCTCTGGCTTGCTCGCCCGCGCGCGCGATCCGAAGGATGAGCGTCAGGTGCGCGTCAGCCTGACGCAAAAGGGCGGCGACATGCGCGCCTCGGCCAAAACCATTCCCGGCGAGATCGCCCGGGCGATGGGCCGGTCGCCGGAGGATTTGAAGGCCGTGCGCAAGGAGTTGCGGCGGATCCGCAACGCGCTGCTCGGCAAGCGCGAAAAGCCGGACAAGCCGCCGAAGGCCGGTTCGCGGCTCGATCCGGGCTGAAGGTCGGAGCAACAGCTTGCCGCGTCAGCGATTTTGCAGCATCCGCGACACCACCTTCGAGGTGTAATCGACCATCGGCACGATGCGCGCGTAATTCAGCCGCGTCGGCCCGATCACCCCGAGCACGCCGACGATGCGCTGATGCTCGTCGTGGAAGGGCGCGGCGATCATGGACGAGCCGGAGAGCGAGAACAGCTTGTTTTCCGAGCCGATGAAGATGCGCACCCCCTCGCCGCTGTCCGCCCGGCTCAAAAGGTCGATCACGTCCTTTTTGGTCTCGAGATCGGCGAACAGCAGGCGGATACGTTCGAGATCTTCGATCGCGGTGAGGTCCTGCAGCAGATTGGCCTGACCCCTGACGATCAGCTGCGGGCCGCTGCCCGCGCTGTCGGCCCAGCTCGCAAGGCCGGCGTCGACCAGCCGGGCGGTCAGCTCGCCAAGCTCACGCTCGGCTGCGGTCTGCGAGGCTTCGATCTCGCGCCGGACCTCGGCGAGGGTGCGGCCACGAATTCGCGCGTTGAGGAAATTCGCCGCCTCGACCAAAGCGGAAGGCGGCAGCAGCGGCGGGATATGCAGAATGCGGTTTTCGATCGATCCATCGTCGGCGACGAGGACGGCCAGCGCGCGTTCGGGCTCGAGCCGCACGAATTCGATATGTTTCAGCCGCGCGTCTTCCTTCATGGTGACCACGACGCCGGCGCCGCGCGTCAGCCCGGAGAGCAGGCTCATCGCGTCGCCAAGAACGCCTTCGAGCGGCTGCTCATAGGCGGCGGCCTTGACCTGCGCCTCGATCTGCTCCCGCTCGCCGGGGCCGACGTCGCCGAGCTCCAGCATGGCGTCGACGAAAAAGCGCAGACCAAGCTCGGTCGGCAGTCGTCCCGCGCTGGTATGGGGCGCGTAAATCAGCCCGATTTCTTCGAGGTCCTGCATGACGTTGCGAACGGACGCCGGAGACAACGGCGTCGGCAGCAGCTTCGACACCTGGCGCGAGCCGACCGCCTCGCCATAGGCAAGATAGGAATCGACGATTTGCCGGAAGATTTCTCGGGACCGCTCGTTGAGGCTGGTGAGGCCTCGGGAGCGCACCCGATCGAGGGAGTGGTCGAGAGGCGTGGCCATCTCAGGACAATGGCCGCGGGGCCGCGCCGATGCAAGCGCCGCGATGCAGCCTCTGATCTGGACGCGGCGTCGTCAGCGCGGGCGTGTTGATGCGTCAGCCGGGCGCAAGCGCGTCTTCGAGACAGCTTTCAAGGTCGCCAAGCTGAAAAGGCTTTTGCAGCACTTTTGTCCCCGCATAGCATTGATCGAGCCCGCGCGGGCCGTAGCCCGAAAGGAAGATGAAGGGGATCGCGCGCGAAATCAGCACGTCGGCAATCGGAAAGCTCCGTTTGCCATTCAGATTGATGTCCAGCATCGCAAAATCGGGCTTTGTGCGCGTGAGCGCATCGAGCGCCGCTTCCACCGAGGGCGCGACCTCAACATAGTTGCAGCCGATATCGGCGAGCATGTCCTCGATCAACATGCTGATCAAGGCTTCGTCCTCAACAACAAGAACGCGGAATTCACTGTCGATTTTCAAGGCGCTCCGCCATCAAACGCAAGGACTCTCCGAAGTAAATCCGGCAACGCTTGATTGGTTCCCTAAAATCCGGCGTGAAATCTCATGTGGGGCGAGTCGTCAGGCTGGCGAAAGCTTGCGGCCCTTGAATGGCCTCGGGCAGTCCGCTGAGGGAAAGCCGCGAGCGCATACAACCGTGCAAACCAACCCTCGACCCGCGGTCGCCGCGGGCGGCGCTTCTCGACGCGAGTCGCCCACTCGAGCTCTTTTCAATTCGCCTCGGCCGGCGCGCACGGCTCGGCGCTGTTCGCGAGATATGCATGAGCGTGCCAAAATATGAAAGCGCGGCTGTTTCGGGTCAAGGCCATAGTCGCGACAAAGCGCTGCTGCAGGTCGCGATTACGCGGGCGTTCGCCTTTCTGAATTCCGGCCAACCGGACGAGGCGCTGGCGGAGCTCGGCGGACACGCCCAGCGGGCGGCGCGGAGCGATCTCGCCTGTTATGTCTTCGGGCTGATTTGCTTCAACGCCGGGGATCTGCGCGAGGCGCTGATCTGGTTCGAGCGCGCGCTCGCCTTGAAGCCCGATTATTTCGAGGTGCTCAGCGCGCGCGCCATCGTGCTGCAAAGACTCGGCCAGCCCGAGGATGCGCTCGAGGCTTTTGAGGACATCCTGAAACTGCGCCCGAACGACGCCGACGCGCTGTTCAGCATCGGCGTCATTTTACAGAGTCTTGGCCGCATGAACGAAGCGCTCGTCTCCTATGAAGGCGCTTTGCGGGCGCAGCCCAAGCATTGCGAGGCGTTGACCAATCGCGGCGCTCTGCTCGAACGATTTGGCCGTCTTACTGAGGCGCTGTCCTGTTTCGAAGCGATCATCGCGCTGCGCCCCAACAATGGCGGAGCCCTCTTCAACAAGGGCTCGGTGCTGCAAAAGCTCGGCCGCAACGAAGACGCGCTCGCCGCCTATGAGGCGGCGGCGCAATCCGGGCCGCCCGATCCCGAGACCGAGCTCAATCGCGGCAATGTGTTGCAAAAACTCGGACGGCTCGATGAAGCGATCGTCTGCTACGACCGCGCAGCGCGCCGGCCTGGGGGTTATCCGCAGGCGCTCTACAACAAGGGCATTGCTTTGCAGGCGCTGGGCCGGCGGTCGGCCGCCCTTGCCGCTTATGACGCGGCTCTCGTGCTCGACCCCCGCTACTGCGAGGCGATCTGCAATCGCGGCAATCTGTTGCATGAACTCGGCCGGCTCGAGGACGCCTATATGGCCTATGCCGCGGCGCTGAAAATCAGGCCCGCGTTCCTGCCGGCGCTGACCAACCGCGCCAATATCTGCCTGCAATGGGGCCGCCTCGACGAAGCGATCCGCCATTGCGACGAGGCGTTGCGGCATGATCCAAAATACCCGCAGGCGTTGGGCTTGCGCGGCGCGGCGCTGCACCGCCTTGGGCGGCTCGAGGAGGCGCTCGTTTCGCTCGACCTTGCCGTGTCCGTCCGACCGGCCGCGCCGGAGGCCTGGCTCAATCGCGGCAACGTCTTGCAGGAGATGGACCGGCTCGCCGACGCCGTCGCCTCCTACCATGAGGCGCTCCGGCTTTCCCCTCATTATCCGGAGGCGCTGTCAAGCCTTGGCGTCGCTCTGAAGGAACAGGGGGATGTCGACGAAGCGCTTGCATGTTTCAACGAGGCCATACACTACAAGCCAGACTATCCAGATGCGCGCAACAACAGGGCCGGAGCGCTGTTGCTGATGGGGAGGCTGAAAGAAGGTTTTCGCGACTTTGAAAGTCGTTGGGATCGATCCAACGCGCCGCCGAGACCCATCATTCCCGCGGCGGCCCGGTGGACCGGCGAGGATCTGACGGGCAAAAAAATTCTCGTTTACGATGAACAGGGGCTTGGCGATCTCATCCAGTTCTGCCGCTACATTCCCTTGCTTGAGGAGCGCGGGGCTGAAGTCACCCTGTTGTGCCGCAGGACCATGCAAAGGCTGCTGCGCAGCCTGGATTCCCGCGTTCGGATGATCGACTCCCTGGACCCTCAAGACCGGTATGATTTTGCATCCGCCTTGCTCAGTCTGCCAGGCGGATTCGGCGCGGAGCTCGAAACGATTCCGGCGCAGACGCCTTATCTTTTCGCGGAGCCCCAGGCTGTCGCCCAGTGGTCGCAGCGCATCGGCCCCGAAGGATTTCGGATCGGCATATGCTGGCGCGGAAATTCCGCGATCAATTTGAAGCGCGGCTTTTCCCTGGACTGCCTCGGCCCGATCGCCGCGATCGAGGGCGCGCGCCTGATCGGCCTGGTCAAGGGCGAAGGGCCGATGGAAATCGAGACGCCGCAGGGATCGGCGCGCATCGAAGGGCCGGGGCCCGATTATGACGCAGGGCCGGACGCCTTTATCGATTGCGCCGCCGTGATGGAATCTCTGGATCTCGTCATCACGTCGGACACCGCCATAGCCCATCTCGCCGGCGCGCTTGGACGGCCTGTGTTCGTCGCCCTGAAACATGCGCCGGACTGGCGATGGCTGCTGCATCGTCTAGATTCGCCATGGTATCCGACGATGCGGTTGTTCCGCCAAAAGGAGCGCGATCAATGGCGGCCCGTTTTCGATGAAATGGCTGCGGCGGTCGGCGCGCTTGTCCGCGGCGTCGGCAATTCTATCCCGCCGCCCGATTTGTCTTCCAGCGATCAGAGCGTCGCGGCAGGACCGCACGCGCTCCAACCTGAAGACCCGCCGGCGCTCATCGCCATACCGGCAGGCGTTGGCGAACTCATCGACAAGATCACAATTCTTGAGATCAAGGAGCGCCGCGTCGACGATCCGGCCAAGCTGCACAACATACGCTTCGAACTCGCCCTGTTGCGCAAGCTTCGAGATGAGCACGATCTGTCGGACCCTGCGCTCGCGCGTCTTGAGGCGGAGTTAAGAAAGGCCAATGAATCTCTGTGGGATGTCGAAGACGCATTGCGCTCGTGCGAATCGAAGAACAAATTCGACGAGGAGTTTGTCTCTCTCGCGCGACTTGTCTACACCTGCAACGACAAGCGCGCTCATGTGAAGAAAGAGATCAATCTGTTGTTCAATTCCGCCATTATCGAGGAGAAATCCTACGCCCGCGCGTGAGGCCTGGCGTCGCGTCATCTGCCATCGGCGCGCCAAGTCCGGCAGCGGAAAAGCCGACGCGACGGATCGGGCCGATTCGACGTCGCGGAAGCCTACAGGACAACCGCTTCTCCACGTCCAATTCAAAACGCGAAAGGCCGAGAATTACGAAGCTAAAGGCAAGAAAAGTCACGCTGCGCCCGGTTCGCATTCTGGGGGAGAACGCCCTGCGCCGCGGCAAAGCTGCTGGAACTTATGCGCGACTGCAGCATTGAACGATCAATCCCTGACGGAAAGGATAATCGATGCGTATCGCGCTGGTCGCTCCATTGGCTGAAGCTGTGCCGCCGAAACTATATGGGGGCACCGAGCGCGTCGTATCCTGGCTTTGTGAAGAACTCGTCCGGCAGGGACATGACGTCACTTTATTCGCGAGCGCCGAATCCGTAACGAGCGCCGAATTCGCGCCATGCGCGCCGCGTAGCCTGCGGCTTGCGGGCATAAAGGACCACATCGGCAGCACGCTCGCAATGCTGCGCGCGGTGCGCAAGCGCGCGCATGAGTTCGACGTTATTCATTTTCATGTCGATCTTCTTCCGAACGCGCTGTTTCAGGACATTGCCGACAAATGCCTGATGACGCTGCACGGAAGGCTCGATCTGCCGGACGCCCTGCCGCTCTATGAAGCCTATCCCGAGATGCCGCTCGTCTCGATCTCGCTGTCGCAACGCCGTCCCATGCCAAAAAGCGCAAACTGGCTCGCGACCATCAATCATGGTTTGCCAAAGCAGGTCTGTCCGTTCAATCGGGAAGGCGGCGACTATCTTGCCTTTCTCGGCCGCATCTCGCCGGAAAAGCGGCCCGATCGGGCGATCGAAATCGCCAAGCTCGCCGGGGTGAAGCTGCGCATCGCGGCCAAGGTCGACGAGGCCGATCGCAAATATTTCAAGACGACCATCGAGCCGATGCTGGATCATCCACTGATCGAGTTTATTGGCGAGGTCAACGAGAGCCAAAAATCGGAATTTCTCGGCAATGCGCGGGCCCTGTTGTTTCCGATCGATTGGCCCGAACCCTTTGGCCTTGTCATGATCGAGTCCATGTCGGCGGGAACGCCGGTCATCGCCTGGCGCAACGGTTCCGTGCCGGAGGTCGTGACCGATGGCGTGAGCGGCGTCATCGTCGAGTCGATCGACGAAGCCGTGCTCGCCGTCGAAGCCGTCGCCAAGCTGAGCAGATCTGGCGTGCGCGCAGAGTTCGAGAAGCGCTTTACGGTTGAGCGGATGGCGCGCGACTATGTCGACGCCTATCGCCGGCTCCTCGGCCGCGGCGCGCTCAAGGACTATGCTTCGGCCCTTGCTGCGGCGCAGCCGGTAAGGGCTCCCTTGGCTGCAGCTCCATTCGGCGCGGGGCAGGATTGCGCTGTCGCTCCTGGCGGCATGCTCCAAACGCCGCTGGCGCCTGCGGCCGCCGAGCGGGCGGCCTGGTCTGAAGGCGCCGCGAAGACGGGACGGTTCACGTCCAGCCTTTAGGATGCGGAGCGCCGGGGCGGCGAGGAGGAACACGACGTTTTGTCGACGACCTTCATGCGCGCCGAATGCTGGCGTTGCGTCCCTTGAGCCGCAACAAGGAGAGCCGAGTTGACGGAAATTGCGCACGGCCTCGAATCCCTCGCCGAGGCGGCGAACGAACTGCCCGAACATTATATCGAAACGACGACGGCGTTGGTTCAAAGCGCCTTACGCACCCTGAAGCATGGCGACGCTTTTGCGGTGCTCGACGAATATGGCGATCTCGGCGTGTCGGGCCCCTCCGCCGAAGGGGTCTATTTCAACGACACGCGTTATCTCTCCTTTCTGAAGCTCCTGATCGAAGGCATGCGGCCGCTGTTGTTGAGCTCGGTCGTTCAGGACGACAATGTCGCGCTGTCTGTCGATCTCGCCAATCCTGACGTCGGCGCCCACGGCGTTATCTCGCTGCCGCGCGACACCATTTTCATTGAGCGAACCAAGTTTCTCTGGCGCGGCGTGCTGTATGAGCGGATCGGATTTCGTAACTTCGACGGGCATCGGCGGCAGTTTTCCATCACGATTTGCTATGACGCCGATTTTCGTGACCTGTTTGAAATTCGCGGCTCCCAACGCGAGCAGCGCGGCCGCGTCACGCTTACGCATGGGAAGACCGGGCCGGAGTTTCATTATGACGGCCTCGATGGCGTCAAACGCGCGACGCGCCTCATCTTTTGGCCGGAGCCGACCAGCGCCGACCACAAAAGCGCGACTTTTCTGATCGATATCGGGCCCTATGAGCGCAGTTCGATGTTTGTGTCGGTCGCCTGCTCGGACCGCAGCGCGCCGCAACTCACGCATTTTTCGCTGGCGTTCCGCGACAGACGCCGGGCCATCCGGGCGAAGACCGCGGCGATCGCGACAATCGACAGTTCAAACGATCTCTTCAACGAGGTCTGCCGCCGCGCCACCTCCGATCTCTACATGCTGGTGTCGCGCACGCCGCATGGGCTTTATCCCTATGCCGGAATCCCGTGGTATTCGACGCCGTTCGGGCGTGATGGAATCATCACGGCGATGATGCTGTTGTGGGCCGATCCCGCTGTCGCGCGCGGCGTCCTGTCATTTTTGAGCGCGACGCAGGCCGATCGCTTCGATCCCGCCGCCGACGCCCAGCCGGGCAAAATTCTGCACGAGACCCGCAACGGCGAAATGGCCCGGCTGGGCGAGGTTCCGTTCCGCCGCTACTACGGGGCCGTGGACGCGACGCCCCTATTTGTGATGCTGGCCGGCATGTATTTTGAACGCACGGGCGACAGCGAGACGATCGCGAAAATCTGGCCGAATATCCTGGCGGCTTTGCGCTGGATCGACGAATTCGGAGACCGCGACGGCGACGGCTTCGTCGAATATCTGCGCGAGACCGAAAACGGCCTCGCCAATCAGGGTTGGAAGGATTCGCATGATTCGATCTTCCATGCCGACGGTTCGCTTGCCGAAGGGCCGATCGCCCTCTGCGAGGTGCAGGGCTATGTTTACGCGGCAAAGAGCGCCGCCGGGCGCCTCGCGCGGCTGATGGGCGACGACGACGCCGGCGCAAAATTCGACGCGGCGGCGCAAGCGCTCAAGGCCGCTTTCGACAAAGCCTTCTGGTGCGAGGATTTGGGTTGTTACGCGCTGGCGCTCGATGGCCGCAAAAAGCCATGCCGGGTGCGCGCGTCGAATTCCGGTCACGCCCTGTTTGCCGGAATTGCATTGCCGGAGCGCGCAAAAACGGTCGCGAAAACGCTGCTCGGACGCAGCTTTTTCAGCGGTTGGGGCATCCGCACCGTCGCCAGCGGCGAGATGCGCTACAATCCGATTTCCTACCACAACGGCTCGATCTGGCCGCATGACAATGCGATGATCGCGCTCGGGTTTTTCCGTTACGGCCTTGGCCGCGAGGCGATCCAGATCTTTTCCGCGATGTTCGAGGCGGCCGCGCATCAGGATTTGCGTCGCCTGCCTGAACTGTTTTGCGGCTTTGGCCGCAAGCCGCATCGCGGCCCGACCGCCTATCCCGTCGCCTGCGCGCCGCAGGCCTGGGCGGCGGCGTCAATCTTTGCGCTGCTTCAGGCTAGCCTGGGGATGGAGCTTAGCAGCCAGGCCCAGTCGATCCGCTTCGTCAATCCATTGATGCCCAAATTTCTCGATACCGTCACGCTCACTCGGCTGACCATTGGCGAGTCGCATGTCCGCCTAAAGCTGCAAAGACATGGCGACGACGTGACCTTGAATCTCTTGGAGCGTAAGGGCGACGCTACGGTGATGCTGGTCAAGTAGAATTGGCGCGCAATAAAAAAGCGCATGGACCTGAAGTCCATGCGCCTCGAAGGATTTGGATCCGGCCTGGACGCGCCCTGCGGGCGCGCCGCTAGGCGCTTGGCTCAATATTTCGCGACGACCGGGGCTGCCGCGCCGCCGAAGCGGAAGGTGATGCCCCCGCCGATGAGCCAGGGGCTGAGCGCCGCGCGGCCGATGATCGACGCCGTGCCGGGCGCGATCGTCCCTGTCACGCGCGGATTCATCATGATCTTCTTGACGTCGACGTTGAAGCCCCAATGCTCGTCGATCATGTAGTCGAAGCCGACCTGGCCGGCGACGCCCCAGGAATCGCCGATCGTCACCGTGTTGAGGATGAAATAGTCAGGCTGCGTCGAGAAATAATGGGTGTAGTTGACGCCGACGCCAACATAAGGCTGAAAGGCGCCGAAATTCGTCCAGTGATATTGGGCGAGAAGGGTTGGCGGGAAAAGCAACGCGCTCGCGACCCGGTTGCCGCTGAGGGGGCCGCCGCTGAGATAAACATTGTGCTTGGTCAGGCAGCAGATCGCTTCGATCGCCAGATTCTTCGTAAAGAAGTAGGAGATGTCGAGTTCCGGAACCACCGTCGAGTTGGCTCTGAAGCCATTGCTGATGAAGGCGCCGCCGGTTGTCGACAGGGAGCCGCCGGAGGTCGGCACGACGCCGAGGGCGCGCAGGCGCACCTGCCAGGGCTGATAGAAATCTTGCGGCGGCGGCGGGGCGGGCGCAACGGCTGGAACATCGGCCGCTGACGCAGCGCCGGCGGCGCAGCCGAGTATAAGTGCGGCCATCGCGCAGCGAACGAGCCTGATCATTGGAACACTCCGTGTCTGTCCAACCCGACGGTTGCGGCGGCGCCGCTTTCCGGTGAACGCTGTCACAATGAATTTATAGGCTGAGCTTGAGTTTGATCTGTATCAAATTCCGAGCTGGCGAAACGCCAAAGCTCAATCCTGTTGCAAAGCGGCAACAGCTCGGGCGCCGGCTTTTTGGCGCGGCCGGGCCGGGGACCGCCGCCTGGACTCCCGTAAAGTGGCGCTTATATCGCGCCGGGACGCATGCTAATGTTTCGGCATGACCAGCTCCGAATCCGTGAAAGACAGGCCGGAGAGCGTGACGGACCGACGGCTCGCCTCTCTCGTCCGATCGCTCGGCGATCGCTCGATCGTCCTCGTCGGCTTCATGGGCTGTGGCAAGACCTCGACCGGCCGGCGTCTCGCGCAGCGGCTCGGCTTGCCTTTCATAGACGCCGACGCCGAGATCGAAGCGGCCGCCGGCATGACCATCGCCGAGATTTTTGCAAGGCACGGCGAGCCTTCGTTCCGTGACGGCGAGCGCCGCGTCATGGCCCGGCTGCTCGAACACGGCCCCCGCGTCATCGCAACGGGAGGCGGAGCCTTTCTCAATGAGGAGACACGCGCGCGGATCGCTCGTCGCGGTGTTTCGGTCTGGCTGAAGGCCGAACCCGACGTGCTGTGGCGCCGCGTGCGCAAGCGATCGCACCGGCCCTTGTTGCAAAGCGCCGATCCCGAAAAAACGCTGCGCACGCTGTTGCGCGAGCGTTATCCCTATTATGCTCGGGCCGACGTCACCGTGATTTCGCGTGACGGCCCGCATGAGACAGCGGTTGAGGAAATCATCGCCGCGGTCGAGTTTTTCATGCGCTTTTCCCCCGAGCCGCCCATCCTTGCCGTGTTGGACCCGATGAATCACGCCGCAAAGCCGCCGCTGCCGCCGATCCCCTCCGCCGATGGCGAGCCTCTCTTCGGCCCCGCGGCCACGACCGCGCCGGCGCCGGCGGCCCAGGACGCCGCCGCAGTGCGGGTCGAACTCGGCGAGCGGTCCTACGACATTCTGATTGGCGCGGGGCTTATTGCGGCGGCGGGAGCTTGCGTGCGGCGGCTGGCGCCCGGCGCCGCCTGCGCCATCGTCACGGACGCCAATGTGGCCGCCCTGCATCTTGCCGAGCTGGAGCGCTCGCTGCGCGAGGCGGGCGTGCGCTATAGCGCTGTGATCATCCCGCCGGGCGAGCAGTCCAAATCCTATGGCGTCTTCGCCAAGGTCTGCGACGATATTCTTGCGGCGCGGCTCGAACGGGGCGATCTCGTGATCGCGCTCGGCGGCGGCGTCATCGGCGATCTGGCGGGCTTTGCCGCCGCCTCGATCCGGCGCGGCATGCGCTTCGTGCAGATCCCGACAAGTCTGCTCGCCCAGGTCGATTCCTCCGTCGGCGGCAAGACCGGGATCAACTCCGAGCACGGCAAGAATCTGATCGGCGCCTTTCATCAGCCCTCTCTGGTGCTGGCCGACGCCGACGCGCTGGCCACCCTGCCGCTGCGCGAATTCCGCGCCGGCTACGCCGAGATCGTGAAATACGGGTTGATCGGCGATGCGCCCTTCTTCGCCTGGCTCGAGACTCATTGGCGCGGCGTTTTCGCGGGCGGCCCGGATCGCGTCCACGCCATCGCGACGAGCTGCCGCGCCAAGGCGGCGATCGTCGGCCGCGACGAGCGGGAAAGCGGGGAGCGCGCGCTGTTGAATCTCGGCCACACCTTCGGCCATGCGCTGGAGCGCATCAACCATTACGACGGCGAGCGGCTGGTGCATGGCGAGGCTGTTTCGGTCGGGCTGGCGCTCGCCTTCCGCTTCTGCGCCAGAGTCGGGCTCTGCGAGGGCGCCGACGCGGACCGCGTTGAGGCGCATCTGCGCGAGGTTGGCCTGCCGACGCGGATCGCCGACATCCCCGGCCTCGCGCTTGACGCCGATCAGATGCTCGATGCCATGCGCCAGGACAAAAAGGTCGAGCGCGGCGCCCTGACCTTCGTTCTGGCGCGCGCGATCGGCGACTGTTTCGTCGCCAAATCGGTCGAGGCGGCCGAGGTGCGCGCTTTCCTCGAGGCCGAGCTCAACACAGGACTTTGAAGCCATGCACGGCGCAGGCGCCGAGGCTCTATCGGTATCTTTATGGATCGCTATTGCGATCATCATCCTATGCGTCGCGCTCTCGGCGTTTTTCTCCGGATCGGAAACGGCCCTCACCGCCGCGTCCCGCGCGCGCATGCACGCTCTGGAAAAAGCGGGCGATCGTCGCGCCGCCCTCGTCAACAGGCTGCTCGTCAGACGCAACAGGCTGATCGGCGCCTGCCTGCTCGGCAATACGCTCGTCAACATCGGCTCTTCGGCTTTTACAACAAGCATCCTTGTATCTTTTTTCGGCGACAGCGGCGCGTTCTATGCGACCGCCCTGATGACTGTCCTCCTGCTGGTCTTCGCCGAGGTGATGCCGAAGACGGTGGCGATCAATTATCCGGATCGCGCCTCCTTGCTCGTCGCGCCGGTTCTATCGGTTTTTGTCGCGGCCTTCGGTCCGCTTCTTGTCGGCGTCGAGATTTTCGTGCGCGCGGCGCTGCGGCTTGCGGGTCTTGGCGCCGGCCATCAGCGCTCGATCCTGTCCGGCCATGAAGAATTGAAAAGCGCTGTCGATCTTTTGCACAAGGAGGGCGGCGTCGCGCGCGCCGACCGCGACATGTTCGGCGGCCTGCTCGATCTCAACGATCTCGAAGTCTCTGACGTGATGGCGCATCGCACCGACATGCTGACGCTGAACGCCGATCTGCCGCCGCATGAACTGATCGCCGCAATCGTCGCCGCGCCCTATTCGCGCCTGCCGATCTGGCGCGACGATCCCGAAAATATCATCGGCGTGTTGCACGCCAAGGATCTATTGCCTGCCCTCGACGCCTCCGGCGGCAAGCTCGACGCCCTGGACGTCGAAAGCATCGCGGTAAAACCCTGGTTCGTGCCGATGACGACCCCGGCGCAGGATCAATTGCAGGCGTTTTTGAAGCGCAAGACGCATTTTGCGATCGTCGTCGACGAATATGGCGTGGTGATGGGCCTCGTGACGCTGGAGGACATTCTGGAAGAAATCGTCGGCGCCATTTCCGACGAGCACGATCTTGTCGCCGAGGGCGTGCGGCCGCAAGCGGACGGGTCGATCACGGTGGAAGGCTCGGCGCCGATCCGCGATCTCAACCGGATCATGGGCTGGAGCCTACCGGATGAAGAGGCGACGACCATCGCCGGCCTCGTCATCCACGAGGCGCGCGCGATCCCGGACGCGGGCCAGACGTTCACTTTTCATAATTTCCGGTTCGAAGTGCTGCGCAAGAGCCGGAACCGCATCACCCTGTTGAAGATCGCGCCCGCGGCGGCGGAGAAGGGCCCGCCGGCGACGCCGTGAGGGGAAATTGCGCGCCCCGGGGGCGTCGCAAAGCGATTTTCGTTGAAATCATTCGGCGCCAGCCGACTGCCCGCAAGCTCGGCGACAGCCCGTTCTGTTAGAAAATCTGGCCTGGTCTGCCGCTTCGCGCTCTGTGACGCGGAAGCCGCACGACCGTTCAAAATTGAAGATTGAGCGCTTTAATCGGCAATTAACTAAAAATCGCCTCAATGCGGCTTCAGCAAGTTCTGCGAAGCTTTGTGTCCCGGCTTGGGCCGGCAAGGCTCGGAAGCTTCGCCGACTTTTGAACGTCGGCGAAATGTTGGCGCGTCCTTGGCGCTTTATATGCCGCGGGGCCGCTTTTGTTGATTGGACGAGTAAGCGTAAATGAAATCGCGCCGAAGGCAGACCCTATGACCCAGGCGATCTATAGCGCATCTGATTTCGTACCGTTCGAAGCGCGCCGTTCGTCCCCGAAGCTTGCTTCCTATGCGGTTCCGTTTGGCGGCGCCCTGCTGGCCTTGAGCGCGCTGGTCGGCGGGTCGATGCTCAACACGCGCGAAGCCGCGCCTCCATCGGCGGTTGACGCGTCCCAGCTTGATGCGCCGCGGGTCGTCGCTCCGCAATCCGCCTCCAGCATTGATACGGCGTCCAATCATTATGGCGCGCTGACCGATCCCGGATTTTCGTCTCTCCCCAAATCCGTCGCCGCCGCGCAAGGCGTTTCCCCGGCGCAAGACGTTCCCCCCGCATCGAAGTTCGCCGCGCTGGAGCCGGCGCCTGCGCCCGAGATCGCAAAGCCGGAGTTGGAGCCGCCCGCGCCGGCGGCGCCCCAATTTGGCGAGACCGCGCCTTTGCCGACGCCGCGTCCGCCCGAACTGCGGTCTTCGGAAGACCGCGGCTTTGTGCCGCGGGGCCGCCGCCTCGCCAATGAGGACAAAACCGCGGCCCTCCCGGCGGCTCCCGCCGATAACCGCAATTTCTTCGAAAAACTGCTCGGCATGCCGCCGCAGCAGCCAACGCGCGCGCTTGCCTATGCCGCTCCGGAAGAACCAGCTCCAGGCCCCGCCAAGAAAATCATCGCCACCGCGACGCTTCGCTCCGATCGTTACACCGCCATCTACGATATCTCCGCGCGGACCGTGTACATGCCGGACGGAACGCGGCTCGAGGCCCATTCCGGGCTCGGCGAGCTGATGGACGATCCGCGCCACGTCGACAAACCCATGCGCGGCGCAACGCCGCCCAACGTCTATGAGCTCTCCATGCGTGAAGAGCTGTTTCATGGCGTGCAGGCGCTCCGCCTTACGCCCATTGGCGGCGAGGTCTATGGCCGCAACGGCTTCCTTGCGCATACCTACATGCTGGGCGCCGCCGGCGCTTCGAACGGCTGCGTGTCGTTCAAGAACTACGGCTCATTCCTGCAGGCCTATCAGAATGGCTCGATCAAGCGTCTGCTGGTGGTCGCGCGTCTGAACTAGACCAGTTTCTTGGACAAGAACAGACGCGCGTGACCGGGCGGAAAGCCGTCGATCCGGCCGAAGCGGATAAAGCCGGCGCGCTCATAAAATTTCGCCGCGCGCGGATCGAAGGTGTCGAGGTAAAGGCCGCCGCAGCCGCGCCGCCGCGCTTCCAGTTCGGCATCGGCCAGGAGGCTTTGGCCGATTCCCCGCCCGCGAAAATGCGTCTCGATCCAGACGTGACGGATATAGAGCCAGCCCCAATGCGTCACGCCGGCGAGGCCGCCGATCAGCGTCTCGCCGTCATAGGCGCCGATGGCGAGCGGCGTCTCGTTGCGTTCGCCGAAGCCTGTGGCGATTTCGACGCCGAGCGCTGCGGCGATGCGGCCGGCGAGTTTTTCTTCGTCATCATCGTGACTTATAAGGATCAGCGGCTCTTTTGAGTCTGTTTTTCGGGTCATGGTCCGGCGTATGAAGCAACACGTCATCGGGCGTATGCAGGCCTTCAGTCTGGCCGCCGCCCTCCTTGCGATCGCGCCGGGGGCCTCGGCGCAAGGCGTCGTCTCCGCAGCGCCGGCGAGGATAGACGCAAAAGCGCCCGCCGCCGATCCCCCGCCACAGATGCGCGTGCAAAACTACCGGCCGGTGTTTCAGGAATGCCATGACGCTGGCAAGCGCCGGCTGCTCGCCATCCGCGCCATGAGCGTCGATGCAAAACGGCAGCTTCTCGTGGTCGATCCCTCTTCTCTGGCGACGAGCCTTGAAGACGAGACGAGTCTCATCTGCGCCGACACCGATGACGCGGCGCAAAAGGACACGCGCTTCATGGCCGCGATCACGGCTTCGGCGCAAGCTTCGGGCCATCCGTCGACAGCGCAGCCTTCCGTGCTGCAAAACGCCGGCCTCTCGCATGGCGTAGGAGAGGGCTCGTTCCTCACCGGCGATCTTTGCCCCAGCCGCAAACCGCTCGACCGCGCCTTCCTGCAAGGGATCGAGGCGTTGGGGCTGGCGACCCCCGTTTCGCTGTCAATCTCCGGCCTTTGGCTCAAACGGCACGGCGCCGATTTTCAATGGCTGCTGCATGAGGCGCGCGCCGGCGCCCTCACGATCACATGGGTCAATCACTCCTTCCATCACCCCTATGTTCCGGGGCGTCCTTTCGCCAATAATTTTCTGCTGACGCCGGGCGTCGACATTCAGGCGGAAATTCTGGACACGGAGCAGATTTTGATCGCCAACGGGCAGGTTCCTTCCGTGTTTTTCCGCTTCCCCGGCCTTATCTCGGATGCGGTGACCATGGACGCCGTCCGCCGCGATCATCTTGTCACCCTTGGCGCCGACGGCTGGCTGGTCTTCATGCCGCCGCTGCGCGCGGGCGCGATCCTGCTCATCCACCCCAACGGCAATGAGCCGGAGGGACTCCGGCTGTTTTCGAAATTGCTCGGCCAGGGTCGGCTCCCACGCCCGTTCCGGCCAATCCTCGATGCGCCCTGACAAGACCGCTCACGGAGCGCGCATGTCAAAACCAGCCGTGCTTTTCGTTTGCCTCGGCAATATTTGCCGCTCGCCGCTGGCCGAGGCGGCGTTTCGCATCGAGGCCGAGCGAATCGGCCTTGACGTTGCGATCGATTCGGCCGGCACCGGCGACTGGCACGCCGGCGAGCCGCCCGACCGGCGCGCGCAAGCGACGGCGCTCCGTCATGGCGTCGACATCAGCGCCTATCGCGCGCGGCAAGTGAGGGAGCAGGATTTCCAGCGCTTCACGCATATCGTCGCGCTCGATCCCAATAATCTGGCCGCGCTGGCGGCGTTGGCGCCGGCGGATGCGCGCGCCGAACTCAGCCTGTTGCTCGATCATGTCGAGGGTCGCAAAGGCCATGGCGTCGCTGACCCCTATTATGGCGATGAGGCCGGTTTCGAGGCGGTCTGGACCGAAGTGACGGGCGCGGCGCAAGCGCTTGCGGCCAAAATCGCCGCAAGCTCATGAGGGGCCTTGCCGAGCGCGGCGCCGCGCTGCTCGGCGGCCTGTTGCGCCACGCCGAACGGGTCAGCGGCGGCGACCTTTCGCAAATCCTGCGCGTCACCCTCGAAGACGGACGGCAGGCGATCGTCAAGACCGGGTCCCATCCCAAAATCGAGGCGGCCATGCTGCGCGCGATTGCCGCCAGCGGCGCCCCGGCGCCGTCCGTTCTGGCGGTCAGCGACGAGGTTCTCGCGCTCGAACTCCTACCGGGGGGCGAGGGTCTTGGCGGGGCCTGGGCGAGCCTTGGCCATGCGCTCGCCACGCTCCATGCGGCGTCAGGCGCGCGCTACGGTTGGCCGGAGGATTACGCCTTTGGGCCGGTTGCGATCGAAAATGGCTGGAGCGACGACTGGCCACGTTTCTGGGCGGCGCGGCGTCTCCTGACGCATGTCGCCCATCTGCCTGCCGCTCTCGCCCGCCGCGTCGAAGCGCTTGCCGCCGCCCTGCCGGATCGGTTGCCGGCGCAGCCGCGGCTGGCCCTTCTCCATGGCGATCTTTGGGGCGGCAATATTGTGGCGGCCGGAGGTCGGGTCAGCGGATTCATCGACCCTGCCTGCTATTATGGCGATGCGGAGGTGGATCTCGCCATGCTGAGCCTGTTCGACCAGCCGGGCGCGCCTTTTTTCGACGCCTATGGGCCGCTGGAGCCCGGCCATGAGGACCGCCGGCCAATCTATATGCTATGGCCGGCGCTGGTCCATTTGCGGCTGTTCGGCGGCGCCTATCGGCCGATGGCGAGCGCCTGCTGCAGGCCAGCGGGGTCTAAATCATGAGCGCCGACGAGAAACCGAGCCGCGCCACGCCAAGGCGCGAGGATTACACCATCGTTCCCGGCTCGATGGGGCCGCGGCGCGATTTCAGGATCGCCGTCGGCCTTCGCGAGGGATGGGATGAAGAGGGCCGCGTCTTCGACGTTTCCGAAGCCGTACGCACCGCCCGCGTCTGGATGAGGCGCCGGGTCGAGGCCGGGCTGCCGGCCCTTTCGGGCATGTTCGCCCGCGCCGAGGTGACCTACGCCTGGCCGCGTCCGGACGGCTCGGTCGGCTCCGACCGCGAGCCCGTGGCGCTTTTTAGCGGCGAGGCGGTGCACGCCTATCTCGGCCATCTTGCCGACGCCGAGGTCGAGGCGATGCTGAACGAACTCGCGGCCGAGCTCGGCGCAGCGCTCGGGCAGGAGCGGATCTATGTGGCCTTTTGCGGCCGCACATGGATCCTTGACGCCGGGCGCGAAGGCTGACCGCGTTTTGACGAACGCGCCCTGTGGTGAGACTGTGTGTCACGGAGATTGCGGCGCAAGCTGAGCCTATAAAGCGTCGCGCTTTCGCTTTGGGCTCGCTCTCCAGAGTCATGCGGGGATTTAATGCCGCTCTTTGCCTATGCCTGCCGGGATTGCAACGCCGAATTCGAGGCTCTCGTGCGGGCGTCCGACGTCCCTTCGTGCCCCTCTTGCGGCAGTCAGAATTTGCAGCAGCAGATTGCGCGGGTCTCGGGCGATATCAAGCACAAGGCGCTGGCGCAGGCCGGCCGCCGCGCCGCGGCGCGCGAGGGGCATGTCAGCAATTTCAGCGCAAAAGAAGCGCCCATCAAGAAGGGCTGAGCCGGCGGCCAGCGGCGGCGGTGGGCCGATACGCTTCGCGGGCCAGGACTGCGCGCGGGTCAGAGCGGCAAACGGACCTTCTGGGCGACAAGCTCGTCAAACTTTCCTGTTCAACGCGCGCTGCCGGGCGTCGGACGGTGCGCGGCATTATTCTCCGCGGGGCGTGAATCGAAATGGTATCGTTGTTGTCGGCGCCCGGTTCAGCGGAAATTCGTTCCAACGGAGGCCGTTTCCGCAGTTGCCCGATGCGGCAATGAATTTTAAGCTTCCTCGCCGGATCTGATCTGCCGGCGAAACAAGAGGGGGCACGTATGCGCGCTTGGCTCAAGATGGCGGCTTTAGGCTTTATGTTTTCAACGGCTTTGGGCGGGATGGCGTGGTCACAAGATTCGGCGCGCGAGGCGACGACCAAAATGTGCTGGATGGAGGCCCACAAGGAATATCCGAAAGACTCCGGCAACGATGTCAATAATACCGCTCTCGCCAGAGACGCTTACGACCATTACGCGGCTTGCATGGTCGATCACGGCCTCCAGCCATAAGGCGCGACGTCGGCGAGTCGCCGCCAAGCCCTACGCGAAACGACGTTTCGCGCCTGTTCGGGCTGGGATTTTCTCAATTGCCTGAGGCAAGTCGCAGCGTCTCTTGCGAATGAATCCGGTTGAACCCGCCCTGCACGGCTCGACGGCGTCCGTCCACTCCTTCGCCGTCGCGCCGGGCCGGGCGGGCGAGCGGCTCGACCGCTTTCTCGCTGCTGAGACCGCTGCCGCCGGCGCGGACCTCTCCCGCACCAGGCTGAAGACGCTGATCGAGGGCGGCCACGTCAGCGTCAACGGCGTGATCGTCACCGAGGCGAGCTTTGCCGTGCGCGCGGGCCAGGCGCTCGCCGTCGCCGTGCCGCCCGCCGCCGAGCCGATCCCGGCCGGCGAGGCGATCGCCCTCGACATCCGTTTTGAGGACGAACATCTCCTCGTGCTCGACAAGCCGGCCGGGCTCGTCGTGCATCCGGGCGCCGGCCACGAATCCGGCACGCTCGTCAATGCGCTGATCGCCCATTGCGGCGACAGCCTGTCGGGGATTGGCGGCGTCAAAAGGCCGGGCATCGTGCACCGGCTCGACAAGGACACCTCCGGATTGATGGTCGTCGCCAAGACCGACCGGGCGCATCAGGGGCTGGCGCGGCTTTTCGCCGATCACGGCCGCACGCTGCCGCTGCTGCGCGAATATCTCGCCTTTGTGTGGGGCGCTCCCGACCGCGCTTCGGGGCTGGTCGACGCGCCGCTCGGACGCCATCCCGTCGATCGCGAAAAGATCGCCATCGTCGCGGCGGCGCGGGGGCGCCGGGCGGTCACTCACTGGCGGCTGCTGGAGCAATTGGGCCCCGAGGTCGCGGCGCTCGCCTGCCGTCTCGAGACAGGCCGCACGCATCAGATCCGCGTCCATATGGCGAGCCTCGGCTGGCCGCTGCTGGGCGATCCCGTCTATGGGCGGGGGTTCAAGACCAAGGCGGGCCGGCTTCCGCCCGAGGCGCAGGCGGCGCTGATTGCGCTCGGCCGGCAGGCGCTTCACGCCAGGGCGCTTGGCTTTGAACATCCCGTCACGGGCGCGGCGCTGGCTTTTGAAAGCGACCCGCCGCCTGACATGGCCGAGCTTCAGGCGGCCCTGAGGCGCTCCGCTTAGGCGAGCCCCGTGCAAGGCTTCAGCGTTACAAGGAATTGGCGCAATTGCGTTCGATCGCGCGAAGTTGATTCGGATGCGGGTGATGGTCCGGCAAGGTAATCGGACGGCGTTATTTTGAATGTGATGAAACTAAACAGGGGCGTCGCGCGTCTTTAGATCTGGGACGGCGCTCGGCGTTAACGACGGGCCGCTTGGTTGCGGCCGTCTTTCAGCGATGTTGCGAAAATGTAATGCGGCGCAACATCGTCCGACCCTTTCAGCCCTGTTTCAGGCGCCTTATATTCGAAAGCCGTGCGGTTGGCTCGTTATGAGCGGCCGCGCGAGGACCCGCCGAGCACGGGGGTCTCAGTGGAGGTAACATTATGGCTGCTGCGCTGCCAATGATCTCGGGTGAGAGTGGTCTCGCCCGTTATTTGAACGAAATCAGACGGTTCCCCATGCTGGAGCCGCAACAGGAATATATGCTGGCCAAGCGCTGGCGCGAGCACGCCGATTCCGACGCCGCGCATAAGCTTGTCACGTCCCACCTTCGCCTCGTCGCCAAGATCGCGATGGGCTATCGCGGCTATGGCCTGCCGATCAGCGAAGTCGTCTCGGAAGGCAATGTCGGTCTTATGCAGGCCGTCAAGCGCTTTGAACCCGAGAAAGGGTTCCGCCTAGCCACCTATGCCATGTGGTGGATCCGCGCGTCGATTCAAGAGTATATCCTGCGCTCGTGGTCGCTTGTGAAGATGGGCACCACCGCCAGCCAGAAGAAACTCTTCTTCAATCTTCGCAAGGTGAAGAGCCAGATCTCGGCGCTGGAAGAGGGCGATCTGCGTCCCGAGCACGTCGACAAGATCGCGCACCGGCTTGGCGTGTCCAAGCAGGACGTGATCGACATGAACCGCCGCATGTCCGGCGACGCCTCGCTGAACGCTCCTTTGCGCGAGGAAGGCGAAGGCGAATGGCAGGATTGGCTTGTCGATGACAGCGCCAGTCAGGAAAAACTGCTGGTCGACCGCGAAGAGACGGACAATCGGCTCGGCGCCCTGCATACGGCTCTGAACGTGCTGAACGACCGCGAGCGGCGCATTTTCGAGGCGCGCCGCCTTGCCGACGATCCGATGACGCTGGAGGCTCTCTCCGACGAATTCGACATCTCGCGCGAGCGCGTCCGTCAGATCGAAGTTCGCGCCTTTGAAAAGGTGCAGTCGGCCGTCAAGGCGGGCGTCGCCCGCGTCGAGGCGGGCGCGCGCAGAGCTCAGATCGCCGGTCCGGCCGCGCAAGCCTGATCTTCTGATTCGGTCGCGTGTTAATAAAAAGCCAAGCAGCGGGAAGCGTTTCGAAGGAAACGCTTCCCGTTTGCATTTCGCGCCGATATTCCCGCGGGCGGTGGACTGCCGGACAGATCCAAAAAAGCTTGAGCCCCTGACCCCAACACAGAATTGAACTCCGCCCGGCTGCGCGCATCGCATCGCGTCACGCGGCGGCGTGTTAGAAGGCCGGATCCCTTTGCCGCTGCGGCTCGTGTTTCGAGCGCAAGCGCGGCGGTTCTCATGCGACAGGCGCCAAGATGATCGACCTCTATTACTGGACGACGCCGAACGGCCACAAGATCACAATCTTCCTCGAGGAGGCCGGGCTTCCCTATTCCGTGCATCCCGTGAATATCGGCAAAGGCCAGCAATTCACCCCGGAGTTTTTGGCGATCGCGCCGAACAACCGCATCCCCGCGATCCTCGATCGCGATCCGGCCGGCGGAGGCGCTCCAATTTCGATCTTCGAATCGGGCGCCATCCTGCTTTATCTTGCCGAGAAAACGGGGAAATTCATCGCTCCCGATCTACGCGGTCGCGTCGCGACGCTCGAATGGCTGTTCTGGCAGATGGGCGGCCTCGGCCCGATGGC
Organism: Methylocella silvestris BL2; assembly: GCF_000021745.1. NCBI lineage: Bacteria > Pseudomonadati > Pseudomonadota > Alphaproteobacteria > Hyphomicrobiales > Beijerinckiaceae > Methylocella > Methylocella silvestris. Next base: position 2,500,297 of record NC_011666.1, on the reverse strand, counting down.
CGGCCAGAATCACCATTTCAACAAATATGCCGCCGAGAAAATCCCTTACGCCATAGAGCGTTACGTCAGGGAAACCCGCCGCCTCTATGGCGTGCTCGACAAGCGCCTTGCCGATCGTCCTTTCGTCGCCGGCGATTATTCGATCGCCGATATGGCGATCTATCCCTGGATCGTGCCCTATCGGGACCAGAGCCAGGACCTTGCAGAGTTTCCTCACCTCAAAGTCTGGTTCGAGACGATCGCCGCCCGGCCGGCGACGAAACGCGCCTATGACGTCGCCGCCGCGATCAATGCGGCTCCGACCATCGCCGACGAGCAGTCGCGCCGGATCCTGTTTGGCGGCGCGCGGAGCTGACGCTTCGCGCCGCTGGTCACGGGCTTTATTTCCGCTTCGTCCCGGCCTATATGCTTGCCCTCCGCTCGCCGGAGGGTTTTTTCGCACGCCTGGGAGGCGTCGAAACAAGGCGTTAGGCCGTGGCGCGAATGCGCATTGGCTGTCCGCGGCGGTCGGACGGGCGCGCATTTTGAGGGGAACGACGGGACATGGCCGGACATAGCCAGTTCAAGAACATCATGCATAAGAAGGGCAAGCAGGACGCGATCCGCTCCAAGCTCTTCTCCAAGCTCGCGCGCGAAATCACCGTCGCCGCGAAACTCGGCCTGCCCGATCCCAATATGAATGCGCGTTTGCGCGCCGCCGTCATCGCCGCGCGCGTCGAAAACATGCCGAAGGACAATATCGAGCGCGCCATCAAGAAAGCGTCCGGCGCCGACGCCGAAAATTACGACGAGGTGCGCTATGAGGGCTACGGTCCCGGCGGCGTCGCCGTCATCGTCGAGGCCCTGACCGACAACCGCAACCGCACGGCGGGTGAAATACGCTCCTACTTCACCAAGGTCGGCGGCGCGCTCGCCGAAACGGGCGCGGTGTCCTTCATGTTCGACCACATCGGTCGCATCGAATTTCCGGCGAAAGTCGGCTCTGAGGAGGCGATGCTTGAGGCCGCGATCGAGGCCGGCGCCGAGGACGTGCTGTCAGGCGAAGAGGGCCATGAGGTGCTGACCTCGCTGGAAATGCTGCGCGACGTCGCTTTGGCGCTTGAAGCGAAATTCGGCGAGCCGACGCGGGCGAGCCTCATCTGGAAGCCGCAGAATACGATCAGCCTCGACGACGAAACGGGCGAAAAGGTTCTGCGCCTGATTGGCCTCCTTGAGGACAATGACGACGTGCAGAATGTCTACGCCAATTACGAAGTGTCCGAGGCGGTGCTGGCAAAGCTGGAGGCTTGATTAGTTCGACGTCACGACATTGGGCTTTGCGTGAGCGCGGCCCGGCGCCTCAGCCCCGTCGTCGAAGGGCGCCTTCGCGCCGTCGTGCGCGATCGCCGCCATGCGGATGATCGCTGCGCCGATCTCATTGATATTCTGGCGTAAGACCGCGTTTTCCTCGCGTTCGGTCGCGGCCGGGGCGCCGTCTCTCGCGGCGGAGAGGCGCCGCGTCGTCTCCAGCTCCTGGGCGAGGTTGTCGGCGCGTTGGCGTTCGGCTGCGAGCTGCTGGCGCGCGGCGGATTCGGCGGCGCCGACTCGGGCGATCTTCTCGAACATCCGGCGCTCGGCCGCGCGCGCGGTCTCGGTCTGCCGTTTGCGCCGCCGCTGCAGCTCGGCTTCCCGGCTCTCGGCCGCTTTCAGCGCCTCGTCGCGATCGGCGAGCTGAGCCGCGGCCGCCTTGAGGGCCGCGAGACTTGCGTCGCGTTCGAGCCCCAGCGTCGCCAGCGTCTCGCGCAGCGTCGCGACATCGTCGCGCGCCGCCGCAAGGTGGCGCTGCCGCATGGCGATCTCCGCTTCATAATCGGCGATGATCGCGGTTTTGCCCTGGTCGGACGCGCGCAACTTTCGCGCTTCAAGCGTCGCGTCGACGAGATCGGCGTGCTTGCGCTGCAAAAGCCCCTCCGCGCCATAGAGGGCGGAGCCGGCGACGGCGAGCTCCGCCTTGGCCTCGTCAAGGGCGCGCAGCGCCGCCGACAATTCAGCGCCCTGGGCGGCGTATTTTGCGGCCAGTTCGGCGAACTTTTCGCTCCCTTCGACGATCTGCTCGGCGCGGCGGCCAAGTTCCGCCATATCGGCCCCGCGCAGCGAGGCAATCTGCGCGGCGCGCTGCTCGATGATTCGTCGTTCGACGGCAAACTGCGCCCGCAAGAGATCGCGTTCGGCGATGATCTCCCGGGTCGAGAGCGGCACCAGCATTTCGAGCCGGCGCGTCGACAGCCGGATGGCGCGTCGCCAGAAGGCGGGCGCGATCGCGAGGGCCAGAAGCCCCGCAATCGCAAAACCCAACGCGAATGCCATCGCCTGTTCGATCAAACCAGCACCTCGTCCCGCTGACTGCGAAAGACGGCTATAGTTTATGGGATAATATGAAAACAAACCGTATGCGAGAGACGATCCGCTTCAAACGCAGCGGCAATGTGACGTTGCGCGCAATTGAGCTGCCTGCGGCCCGATTTTCGACGAAGCGGTCTCGCCGACGCAAACGGCGCGAATTTGAGCGAGCCCGCGCCGCTCGCCAAAGCGCGGCAGGCGTATTGCTCAGCTTTTCGGCAGAAGCAGGGCGTCGATGACGTGGATGACGCCGTTTTTCTGGGAGACGTCGGAGATCGCCACCAAAGCCTTTGCGCCCCGTGCGTCCGTAATCTCGATCCTTAGGCCGTTTTGCCGGAAGGTCAGCTCTTCCCCTTCCAGCGTCGTAAATCGGGCCGCGCCGCCGCCGCGACGAATGGCGTCGATCAGATTGGCCGCGGAAATCTTTCCGGCCAGGGCGTGATAGAAGACGATGCGTCGCAAAAGCGCGGCGCTCTCCTTGCTGGCGGGCGGCTCCGTCAGAACCCGCGCAAGATCCTTCGGCAGGGCCGGGAAGCCCTTGTCGAGCGGGGCGAAGACGGTCAAGGGCGCCGATCCGGCAAAGACTTCGTCAAGCCCGGCGGCGCCAACAGCGGCGGAAAATTTCGAAAACTCTTTTGAGCTCGCGAGGCTTTGGCCAATGGCGTTCGACGCCGCCACCGGCGCGCCGCCGACCTCGACTGAAAGCTCGAATTTCTGCGGCGCTGCGACCGGCTCGGATTCAGGCGGCGGCGGTTCGGCCGGCTGCTGCGCGGTTTGCGCGCCTGCCTCCATCGCAACCGCGACAGGCGCCGCCAGTACGACAAGAAGGGCCAGCAATTGTCCGGCGCGAAAAAATCGTTGCGGCAAGATTCTAGCGAGCGGAGGCGGGGAGGGCTGCGAGCGAAAGCTGCGGCGCGTCGCTCGGCGTTTCCCGCAGCGCCGCGGCGGTCGCGATCGACAGCGCGGCGATGATGACGATCGCCCCGAGCCGAACGATCTGCGCCAGCGAATTTCCTTCCGCCCCCTGCTGCGGAAGCGCGCGGCTCATGGCGATGGCGATCTGGTCGAACGACATGGGACCTCCTGCGACCTTTGCGCGAGTTTGCTGCGCCGCCGGATCGAAACGCGTGATTCGCGGCGGCGGAGCCATGCTTAGCGCGCGAGAGTTTCCAATTTATTAACCATCGCAGTCCCGAATTGGGTCAAGTGAGCCGTGGGATTTATTCACTACATTTGCGCAGGCGCGCTATGCCCCTTCCGAGGTTCGGTTAGAATGAGCGGCGTCGCCAGCGCTTTACCTCTGGTATGCAAAATGCTTTGACGGTTCGGCCGCCGCCAGACGTCCTCAGCTAGGAGCCAAACATTTTGGGAGATGGGCGCTATTTCGATGAAATGACCCTGGACGGCGGCAAGATTCGCCCCGTCTACGGCAAGATCGCCCGCTGGCTGGAGGCGACGCCGATGGAGCATCTGTCCTCGCGGCGCGCGCAGGCCGAACTGCTGTTTCGCCGCATGGGCATCACCTTCGCCGTCTATGGCGAGAAGGACGCTGGCGAGCGTCTCATTCCCTTCGACATCATCCCGCGCATCATGCTGCGCTCGGAATGGACAAGGCTCGAGGCCGGGCTGCTCCAGCGCGTCAAGGCGCTGAACGCCTTTTTGAAGGACGTTTATGGGGCGCAGGAGATCATCAAATCCGGCAAGATTCCGGCCGACCTCATTCTGAACAATCCCGAGTTCCGCCCCGAGATGGTCGGGCGGCCCGTGCCCCATGACATTTACGTGCAGATCGCGGGCATCGACGTCGTGCGCACCGACGAAGATGATTTCTACGTGCTCGAGGATAATGTGCGCACGCCCTCCGGCGTCTCCTATATGCTGGAGAACCGTGAGGTGATGATGCGGCTGATGCCGGATCTGTTCGCCGAGCATCGCGTCGCGCCGATCGAGAACTATCCCGACGTTCTGCTCGCGGCGCTGCGCTCGGTCGCGCCCCATGGAGAGAGCCAGGCGACCATCGCCCTGCTGACGCCAGGACGATTCAACTCGGCCTATTACGAGCACTCCTTCCTTGCCGACAAGCTTGGCGTCGAACTGGTCGAAGGACGCGATTTGTTCGTCGAGAGCGATAAGCTGTTCATGCGCACCACGCAGGGGCCGCGGCAGGTCGACGTGCTGTACCGGCGCATTGACGATAAATTCCTCGATCCGGAAGTGTTTCATCCCGATTCCGTGCTGGGCGTGCCGGGACTGATGCGGGCCTATCACGCCGGCAATGTCACCTTGGCCAACGCCGTCGGCACCGGCGTCGCCGACGACAAGGCGATCTACACTTACATGCCGGAGATCATCGAGTTCTTTCTCGGCGAGAAGGCGCTGTTGAAGAATGTGCCGACGTGGCGCTGCCGCGAGCCCGAGGCGCTGCGCCATGTGCTCGCCAATCTCGGCGATCTCGTCGTCAAGGAGGTCAATGGCTCGGGCGGCTATGGCATGCTCGTCGGCCCGCGCGCCACCAAGGCGCAGATCGAAGCCTTCGCCGCAAAACTCGCCAAAGACCCCAATAATTTCATCGCCCAGCCGACGCTGGCGCTCTCCACCACGCCGACCTTCTTCGACACCGGCATCGCGCCGCGCCATGTCGATCTGAGGCCGTTCATTCTCACCGGGACGAATGGCGTCCGCGTCGTGCCGGGCGGCTTGACGCGGGTGGCGCTGATCGAGAATTCGCTCGTCGTCAATTCGAGCCAGGGCGGCGGCACGAAGGATACCTGGGTCGTCGATGATTCCATCTTCGATCCGCAGCAATCCTTCCAAAGCCAGAGCCAGAGTCAGGGTTATCAAGGCCAAAGCCAGAGCCAGACCCAAACGCAATCTTAAGAATCTGCCGCCCGACGGGGTCTTGCCCTCAAGGCGACATCCCGTTGGCCCATATCGCAAGCGTCTCGCCAAATCCCCGCCCGAACCTTCAAGGATCGAGCGCTCGCCGGATCCCAACAGAGGCTCAAAGCCAGGCAATGCTTTCCCGCACAGCTGATCATCTTTATTGGCTCGCCCGCTACGTTGAGCGCGCCGATTTTCTCGCCCGCATCGTCGAGGCGACGCAGCGCCTCGCCACCCTTCCGACGAATTATTCCGGGACCGGAACGGAATGGGAAAGCGCGCTCGAATCCTCGGGCGCCGCGGCCGGGTTCCGGGAGACGCGGGGCGCCGCTGAAGAGCAGAGCGTCGTCGAATATCTGACCTTCGCCGCCGACAATCCGTCTTCGATCCGCAATTGCATCGAACTCGCGCGCACCAACGCGCGGGCCGTCCGCACCGCCTTGACGGTCGAGATGTGGGACGCGATCAACGGCGCCTGGATCGAGCTCAAACGCTTCGAGGCGAACAACGCCTCGCGCGGATTTTACGACCGGCGCGAACTCTCGCGTTTCCTCGATTTCGTCAAGAAGACCTCGCTCGACTACGACGGCTCGGCCTATCGCACCATGCTGCGCAACGACGCCTTCTGGTTTTCGCGGCTCGGCCTTTTCATCGAGCGCGCGGACAATACGGCGCGCATTCTCGACGTTAAGTATCACGTGCTGCTGCCGGAAAACGAGGCGGTCGGCGGTTCGCTCGACTATTTTCAGTGGACGGCGATTCTTCGCGCGGTGTCGGCGCTGACCGCCTATCACTGGGTGTACCGCGAAAATGTGAAGCCCTGGCTGATCGCCGATCTATTGATCCTGAAACTCGAAATGCCGCGTTCGCTGATCGCCTGCTATGACAATATCGTCTATTTCCTCGACGCCATCGCCAAGGCCTATGGCAAGCCGGGACCTTCGCAGAAACAGGCCCACGCCATCATGCAGCGGCTGGAAAGCGCGTCGACCAGCGAAATATTCAAGATGGGGCTGCACGAGTTCCTGACCGGATTCGTGCAGGACAATGACCGGCTCGGCCACACCATCTCGGAGCAATATTTGCAATATTAGGTCGTGACCTGGATCGAACCGACCAACGTCATGAAGGCGAATGCGGCCGATCCGCCGGCGTTTGACAGAAGCTCCAGTCTGATTCGCTGAAACCATCGCTCGCCGGTATGCCGGCGGCGGCGAAGCAGATCGGCTTCTTGCGGCTTCCTCCGCAGACCTTCGATCGCCCATCGAGCGGTTCAAGACTTTTCCCATCCAATCGGCGGCAGGTCCCGCGCTGCGAAGCGGCGGATATCTGCTGCTGCGCATTCGACTCCGAAGCCTGGGCGATGGCCGGTCATTGTCGTGCGGACGCCATCTGGAGGCTGTAGCAAAACTCCACGCGCGCTCCTGCCAAACGCGGGTTGACGGCGCGCCTCTCCTCAGGCCGGCATGGCGCGAGAGCCTGCCGGGATCCTGAGGGTGAATTGTCGGGATATCCCGGGGGGAATTGATGAAGGAAATGACTCAGTCAGTCGTCGGAGCAGCTTTGCTGCTCGGGCTCGGCGCTCCGTTCGCATTCGGCGACGAAGTGGCCCGCACGGCTGCGATCCGCGCCGAACTTAGCGGAAAGAAGGCCAAGAACGTGATTTTCTTCCTGGGCGACGGCATGGGCGTCCAGGAAGTGACCGCGGCGCGCTATTACCGCTATGGAGCGGCGGGGCGGCTCAACGTCGACGACCTGCCTTTCACGGGATTCCAGACGACCTGGTCGCTGAAGCCTGGCCCGGGCCCGAATTATCTGCCCGACTATGATCCGGATTCGGCCTCCACCGGCTCGATGTGGGCGACGGGCGCGAAGACGGTCGACGAACGCATTTCGCAGGGGCCGAGCACGGCCCTCAACGTCCCCGGCGTGAACCTGCCGACGGTGCTCGAACTCGCGCAGCGGCGCGGCAAGCGGACCGGCAATGTCAGCACGGCGGAGATCACCGACGCGACGCCGGCGGTGCTCAATTCGCACATCAGCCTCCGGGGTTGCCAGGCTCCCAAGGACATGGCCGCCTGCGCGACGGAAACCAAGTCCGCCGGCGGCCTCGGCTCGATCGCCGAACAGACTGTCGATCATCGCGTCGATGTCGTGTTCGGCGGCGGCAAGGGTCGCTTCGACGCGACCGGCGGCTTGATCGCGGGCGGAACGGACAATGGCAAGACCGTCGAGGAGTCGGCGGCGCGCCTCGGCTATAAGGAGATCACGACCGCGCAGCAGCTCGCGGCGCTCCTGCCCTCGAACCTGCCGGTGCTCGGCCTGTTTGCCCAAGGCAATATGACCACGGAATGGGCCGGTCCCGTTGCGGCGATCGGCGAGGGCGTCGCCCCGCACAAATGCACGGAGAATAATCGCCCGGTCAACCAGCCGAGCCTCGCGGCGATGACCAAGAAGGCGCTCGAACTGCTCGACAAGCCGAAGCCCGGCGTCCGCGGCGGCGACAAAGGTTTCTTCCTGCAGGTTGAGGGCGCCTCGATCGACAAGCAGGACCACTCCGCCAATGCCTGCGGCCAAATCGGCGAGACGATCGCCTTCGACGATGCGATCGCCGTCGCGCTCAAATACCAGCGCACCCATCCCGACACGTTGATCGTCGTCACGGCCGACCATTCGCACACGAGCGAGATCGTGGGCGAGGACTCGACCGGAACGGGCAGCCCGACCGGCTATTCGGATAATCTGATCACCGCGGACGCTCAGATCCTGCGCGTGTCCTATGGCACGGCGGGCGGCCCTGGGCCGGCTGCGGCGCCGCCCAGTCAGCAGCACACTGGCGCGGTCGTCCCGATCTGGGCGAAAGGACCGGGGGCCGCGGCGATCCTCGGCACCACGGATCATATCGACCTGTTCGACATTCTGCAGGGCAAATAGCGCGCGGCGCGCGATCAAGTCGAACGCTGCGGAGGGCTGACGGTCTTGCCCGTCCGCCTCCGCAGCAATCCCGATCCTCGAGAACGCCGCGCTCGCTCATCGCTTGCCACGACAATATCGCCTGTTTCCTCGAGGCGATCGCCATGGCCTGCGGCAAGCCCGGGCCCTCGCTGAAACAAATTGCCGAGTGTGATCGCGACCGGCCCGGTCTGCGTTGCGGTCGTCACCGCCATGGCGAAGCAACAAGGGGAATCGGCTCTGGGCGAGGCCTGCGCGCGCAAGATCGATGGTTGGGAGACCAGAGGCTTGCGCAACCGGCGCTGGAGGGCTATATTCGCGCTATTCATTTTCTCATAGCGTTTATCTTCCGGTTGGATGAGCGCCGTATCGAGAGTGGGCCCGTCCGGACCCGCTCTTTTTTATTGCCGCCGCAAGGCGAGGATCAAACAGAGCTTGGGGAACGCCACGCAAGTCGAAACCGATTCAGCGGCCCTGATGGCCGAGCCGCGCCTTGTCGCCGAGACGGGCGTCGCTGCGCGCATCGCCCATATTGCAACGCCAGTCCTCGCCGATCTCGGCTACAGGCTGGTGCGGGTCAAGCTGTCCGCGCAGGACGGCATGACCGTGCAGATCATGGCCGAGCGTCCTGACGGCGCAATGACCGTCAATGACTGCGAAGCCGTGAGCGCCGCGCTGTCGCCGGCGCTCGACGTCGAGGACGTCGTCAAGCAGGCCTATCGTCTGGAAATTTCGTCGCCCGGCATCGACCGGCCGTTGGTCCGCGTTTCGGATTTTCGCCGCGCCCTCGATCAGGAGGCCCGCATCGAGCTGCGGCTTGGGCTTGATGGCCGCAAGCGCTTTCGCGGGCTCATCAAGGGCGTGACTGGAGCGGGCGCCGCCGCCGTCGTCACGCTTGAGCGGGTCGACGCCAAGCCGGGGGAGGCCGTCGAGGCCGTGCTGCCGCTTGACGACCTTGCGGAGGCGAAGCTCGTTCTCACCGAAGAGTTGATCCGCGCCGCGCTAAGGGCGGCCAAGGCGGCGCTCGCCGAGGAAGGCGAGCCCGAAGAGCAGGAAGAGGGCGGCGGCGAAGCAGCGCCCGCAGGCAAAGCCGAGCGCGGCCCGGGCCGTTTCACGCCAAAACCCGCCAAGGCAAAATCCGCCCAGGGAAAGCCGGTCAAAGCCAAGCCGGTGCTGCCCGCCGGGGTCAAGACGCAATTCAAACAGCTTAAATCAGGCCGGCTGCAGGGTTTGGCGCGCGAAGGCGCGCCGGCCTTGCGTCCGACGCCGAAATAAGGAGACGCAATCATGGCCGTCAGCGCCAACAGGCTCGAACTTTTGCAGATCGCCGACGCGGTGGCGCGGGAAAAATCGATCGACCGTCAAATCGTTCTCTCCTCGATGGAGGATGCGATCCAGAAGGCGGCGCGCTCGCGCTACGGTCAGGAGACCGAGGTTCGCGCCGAGATCAATCCGAAGACCGGCGAAATCCGCTTCTCGCGCCTGCTGCTGGTGGTCGATCAGATTGAAAATGACGCCATCCACATCACGCTTGAGGACGCCCGCAAGAAGAACCCGGCGGCGCAGGTCGGCGACTGGATCGCCGAGACCCTGCCGCCGTTTGACTTTGGCCGCATCGCCGCCCAGTCGGCGAAGCAGGTCATCGTGCAGAAGGTGCGCGAGGCCGAGCGCGACCGTCAGTATCAGGAATATAAGGATCGCATCGGCGACATCGTCAACGGCGTCGTCAAGCGCGTCGAATATGGCAATGTGATCATCGATCTCGGGCGCGGCGAGGCGACGATCCGCCGCGACGAAATGATCCCGCGCGAGATGTTCCGGCCGGGCGACCGCGCCAGGGCCTATGTCTATGACGTGCGCCGCGAACAGCGCGGGCCGCAGATTTTCCTCTCGCGCACGCATCCGCAGTTCATGGCCAAGCTGTTCCAGCAGGAAGTGCCGGAAATCTACGACAATATCATCCAGGTGAAGGCGGTCGCCCGCGACCCGGGCTCCCGCGCCAAAATCGCGGTGATTTCGCGCGACGCCTCGATCGATCCGGTCGGCGCCTGCGTCGGCATGCGCGGCTCGCGCGTGCAGGCCGTCGTGAATGAATTGCAGGGCGAGAAGATCGACATCATCCCCTGGTCGCCGGACGCCGCGACCTTCATCGTCAATGCGCTGCAGCCGGCCGAAGTGGTCAAGGTCGTGCTTGACGAAGACTCGGCGCGTATTGAAGTTGTGGTGCCAGATGACCAATTGTCATTGGCGATCGGACGCCGCGGCCAGAACGTCCGCCTCGCCTCGCAGCTGACCGGCTGGGACATCGACATCCTGACCGAGGCCGAGGAATCGGAGCGCCGGCAGAAGGAGTTCGTCGAGCGCACCAACGCCTTCATGAACGCGCTCGACGTCGATGAGGTGGTCGGCCAATTGCTCGCCTCGGAAGGTTTCCGGTCGGTGGAGGAGCTCGCTTTCGTCGAGCCGGCCGAGCTGGCCGCGATCGAAGGCTTTGACGAAGACACCGCCGTCGAGATCCAGGCGCGGGCGCAGGACTATCTGGCGCGCATCGAGGCCGAGCAGGACCAGCGCCGCATCGAACTTGGCGTCGCCGACGAGCTCCGGGAGGTCGCCGGCGTCACCACGGCGATGCTGGTCAAATTCGGCGAGAACGACGTCAAGACGGTCGAGGACCTCGCCGGCTGCGCGACCGACGATCTGATCGGCTGGACCGAGCGCAAGGAAGGCGAAAGCGTCAAGCACGCCGGCTATCTCGATGGCTTCGAGCTGACCCGCGAAGAGGCCGAGACGATGATCATGACCGCCCGCGTTCATGCCGGCTGGATTGACGCCATCCCGCAGCCCGCGGTTGAAGAGCCGCAGCTCGAGGGAGAGGTTCGGGACTGACGCAGGAGCCTCACGTGGAAGCGGTCGATCTCGCCGCGGCGGAAGACCCCTTCGACGACGCCGAGAAGGGGCCGGAGCGGACCTGCGTCGTGACGCGCCGCAAGGCCGCGCCGGACGAGATGATCCGCTTCGTGGTCGGGCCTGAGGGCGAAGTCGTTCCCGACGTCAGGCAGAAATTGCCGGGGCGCGGCGTTTGGGTTACAGCGAGCGCTGCAAGAGTCTCGGAGGCCGTCAGGAAACAGGCCTTCGCGCGGGGATTTAAGAAGAAGGTCGTCGTTTCGCCAACGCTGGCGGACGAAGTCGAGGCCCTGCTGACGCGGGACTGCCTGCAATTCCTCGCCATCGCCAATAAGGCGGGACAGGTGATCGCCGGCTTTGGCAAGGTCGAGGAGGCGATCGCGGGCGGGGCGATCGAAGGCGTGATCCACGCCTGCGACGGCGGTGGGGACGGAGCGCGCAAGCTCGCGCAATGTTTGCGACGCCGTTTTGGAGACGAGAACGTAAGGCCGCTGATCGAACTGTTCCGGTCAGATCAATTGGATTTGGCGTTGGGGCGGTCTAATGTGGTACATGCGGCGTTGCTGACCGGATCGGCGAGCGTCGCGGCGCTCGTCCGCTGCCGCCGGCTGGCTTTATACCGGGCGCAATCGCCGGATTCGCGGCAGACGCTTGGCGAAGAGCGTGGCCAAGAGGGCTGCGACGAGACGGAAGCCGACTGAACTTGCCTGTGCGCAAGAACAGGGGGCGGCCGTTAAGGTATGGATTTGTCGCCGAAAGGCGATTGCAGAGCAAGCGGTGCGGTCTATCCCGAAGGTTGCGGCCTTTCGGATAGATCGTGAACTTGAATGGACACACTAGGCCAGGAGCGGCTTTCGCGGGCGTCCCTGGCGCCGCGGCCGGGGCCTCTCCGGCTCACTGAATTTCGAATGGGCGCGAGCCCCGGGAACGCAAGACTGATGAGTGAAACGAAGAACCCCGGTGATCATACGCTGAGCGTTTCTCCGACGAAGACGCTGTCGCTCAAGCGGCCGGTCGAGGCTGGCATCGTGCGCCAGAGCTTTTCGCATGGCCGCAGCAAGGCGGTGGTGGTCGAGAAGGTGAAGCGCCGCGCGCTGGGGGAGCCGCATGTGCTGCGCGAAAGCGCGCCCGCGCTGGACGTCGTCGCCCCGGCGCCGCAGGCGGCGCCTCCCGCGCCGACGCAGCAGCCGCAACCGCGCGTCGCCTCGCGCCCGCAGCCGCAGCAGCGCTCGTCGTCCGGCGTCATCCTGCGTTCTTTGACCGAGGAGGAGCGCGAGGCCCGTTCGCGCGCCCTTTCGGGAGCGCATGAGCGCGAAGTCGAAGAGCGCAAGCGCGCCGAGATCGAGGCCAAGGCCCGAGACGAGCGTGAAGCGCGCGAGCGTGAAGAGCGCGCCGCCGCCGAAGCGCGCAAGCGTGAGGAAGAGACCCGCCGGCTGCAGGAAGCGGAGTCAAAACGCCGCTCCGAGAGCGAAGCTAAGCGGCGTCTCGCCGGCGGCGAGCCTGCGCCCGCCGGCGCCAATGCCGCGCCGCGCAAGGCTCCGGCCCTATCGGCCGCGCCGGGCTCAGCCGCTCCTTCGGGCCAGCCGGGGCCGGCGGGCGCTGTCGGCGCTCGTCCCGCCGAGGAAGAAGACGCCGCCAAGCGCATTATTCGCCGTCCTGGCATGCCGACCAAGGTTATCGTCGCGCGTCCCGTCAAGGGCGCGGAGCAGAAGAGCCGCGGCCGCCTGACCGTCGCCAGTGCGACCGGCGACGAGGAAGAGCGCACCCGCTCCATCGCCGCCTTCCGCCGCCGCACCCAGCGCCTTAAGGGCCATGTCAGCGAGACCAAGGAAAAGCTGTCGCGCGAAGTCGTGCTGCCCGAGACGATCACGATCCAGGAGCTCGCCAACCGCATGTCGGAGCGCGCTGTCGACGTGATCAAGCTGATGATGAAGCAGGGGCAGATGGCCAAGATCACCGATGTGATCGACGCCGACACCGCCCAGCTGATCGCCGAGGAGCTCGGCCACACGGTCAAGCGCGTCGCCGAATCCGATGTCGAGGAAGGTCTGTTCGACAGCCCCGACGTCGAGGAGCATCTGATCTCGCGTCCGCCGGTCGTCACCATCATGGGCCATGTCGACCACGGCAAGACGTCGCTGCTTGACGCCCTGCGCCACGCCAATGTCGTGTCCGGCGAGGCCGGCGGCATCACGCAGCATATCGGCGCCTATCAGATCGTCGCCTCGAACGGCCTGCCGATCACCTTCATCGATACGCCCGGCCACGCCGCCTTCACGGCGATGCGCGCCCGCGGCGCCAAGGTGACCGATATCGTCGTGTTGGTGGTTGCCGCCGACGACGGGGTGATGCCGCAGACGGCCGAGGCGATCTCGCACGCCAAAGCCGCGGGCGTGCCGATCATCGTCGCCATCAACAAGATCGACAAGCCAGACGCCAAGCCCGAGCGCGTGCGACAGGAGTTGCTGCAATATGAAGTGCAGGTCGAATCGCTCGGCGGCGACACCCTCGAAGTCGAGGTGTCGGCCACGAAAAAGATCAACCTCGACAAGCTCGCCGATCTGATCGCGCTGCAGGCCGAACTCCTGGATCTCAAAGCGAGCCCGGACCGTCCGGCCGAAGGCACCGTGATCGAGGCGCGCCTCGACAAGGGCCGCGGCCCGGTCGCAACCGTGCTCGTCCAGCGCGGCACACTGAAGGTTGGCGATCTCATCGTCGGCGGCTCGCAATGGGGCAAGGTTCGCGCCCTCATCGACGACAAGGGGGTCAATCGGCAGGAGGCCGGCCCGTCGATGCCGGTCGAGGTTCTTGGCTTCTCAGGCTCTCCCGAGGCGGGCGACCGCGTCGGCGTCGTCGAGAACGAGGCGCGGGCGCGCGAGATCGCCGCCTATCGCGACCGCCAGAAGCGGGAGCAGGCGGCGGCGCGCGGCAATCTCGCCCGCGGCTCGCTCGCCGATATGATGAGCCAGCTGAAGACCGCGGCCCGCAAGGAGTTCCCGCTCGTCATCAAGGCCGACGTGCAGGGCTCGCTCGAGGCGATCGTCGCGACGCTCGAAAAGCTCAACACGGACGAAGTCGCGGCGCGCATCATTCACGCGGGCGTCGGCGGCATCACCGAATCGGACGTCACTCTGGCGGAAGCGTCGGGCGCCGTGCTGATCGGCTTCAACGTGCGCGCCCACAAGGAGGGACGCCAGCTCGCCGAGCAGCAAGGGCTGGAAATCCGCTACTACAATATCATCTATAATCTCGTCGACGACGTGAAGGCGGCGATGTCGGGCCTCTTGGCTCCGACCTTGCGCGAAGACATGCTCGGCAATGCCGAAATTCTCGAAGTCTTCCATATCTCGAAGGTCGGCAAGGTCGCCGGCTGCCGGGTCACGGACGGACGGGTGGAGCGCGGCGCCAATGTGCGGCTCATCCGCGACAATGTCGTGGTGCATGAGGGCAAGCTGTCGACGCTCAAGCGCTTCAAGGACGAAGTCAAGGAAGTCGTCGCCGGCCAGGAATGCGGCATGGCGTTCGAACACTACCAGGACATGCGCGTCGGCGACGTTATCGAGTGCTACCGGGTCGAGGAGATCCAGCGCACGCTGTAGGACGGTCCGGCGGCTCAAGCCGCCGGTCCCTCGACATATCGAGGCTAAGTAAAGCCTGAAGCTGAACGCCCCAGGGCGTCGGAGTTCTAGAAATTGTCCAGGTTACATCATCAGCAGGGCGGCCAGCCTTCGCAGAGAATGCTGCGCGTCGCCGAGCTTGTGCGCCACGCCATGTCCGAGCTCTTGACGCGCTCGGACATCAACGATCCGGCGCTTGAGGGGAAGGTCATCACCGTTCCCGACGTGCGCATGAGCCCCGACCTGAAGCTCGCGACCGTCTATGTGATGCCGCTTGGGGGCGAAAACGTCACAGAAGTGCTGGCCGCGCTCGACCGGCATAAAAAACTGCTGCGCGGCGAGATCGCGCGCCGCGTCAGTCTGAGATTTGCGCCGGACGTGCGGTTCAAGGCCGATCCCGGCTTCGAATATAGCGGCAAGATCGACGCCTTATTGTCCTCGCCGAAGGTCAAGCAGGATCTTGAGGTCCAGGATCTTGAGCTGAAGGACTCCGGCTGCGCCGGAGCGCCGGCCAAGACCGGCCCCGCGGGCGACGGCGAGTGAGCGCGCCGCGCTCGACGCGCCAAGACGTCGACGGCTGGGTGGTGCTTGACAAGCCTGTCGGCATGACCTCGACGCATGCCGTCTCGCGCCTGAAACGCATTTTCAACGCTAAGAAGGCGGGGCACGCGGGCACTCTCGATCCGCTCGCTTCCGGCATTCTGCCGATCGCCTTCGGCGAAGCGACCAAGACCGTCCCCTTCGTTCAAGACGGCGAGAAAGCCTATCGCTTTACCGTCCGCTTCGGCGCCGAAACCGACACCGATGATTCCGACGGCAGCATCGTCGCGCAATCGGAGCTGCGGCCTGCCCCGGCGGATATTCTCGCTTTGCTGCCGAATTTTATTGGCGTGATCGAGCAGACGCCGCCGTCCTTTTCGGCGATCAAGATCAATGGCGAGCGCGCCTATGATCTCGCCCGCGACGGCGAGACGCCGCAGCTCGCTGCCCGGCCCGTCACCATCCATGCGCTGGACCTTATCAGCGCCAGTCCGGATGAGGCCGTATTCGAGGCCCGCTGCGGCAAGGGCACTTATGTGCGCGCCATCGCCCGCGACCTTGGCCGCCTGCTCGGCTGCCTCGGCCATGTCACGACCTTGCGCCGCACCCGCGTCGGGCCTTTTCTCGAAGCGGATTCGATCAGGATGAGCGATCTCGAAGAGGGCGGGAGCGCTCCCGTGATGCGCCGCGTCGAGGCGGGGCTCGGCGAATTGCACCGGGTTATCGTCGATCGCGACGCTGCGGCAAGGCTGAGGCGCGGCCAATCCATCCTGCTGCGCGGCGCTGACGCGCCGATGGACGGCTCGGCCTATGCCGCCTGCGGCGGCGTCGTCATTGCCGTGGGGGCGGTCGAAAAGGGCGAACTCGTCCCCGGCCGCGTGTTCAACCTGCCGTTCTGATCCGCGCCTTCCCGTCGCGCCCGCGGCCGGAGATAGGATTGGCGCAAGCCTCACGCCTTTACGGTCCGCACTCAGGGCAGTAGCGCGGATGTGGACGATGCGGACGATTAGCGGAAATGAAGCGCGCGCGGACGAGACGGGAGCCGCGCGGCGCTCCGGGGATGAGCGCGCCCTGACGCTGGCGCTGGAATTGTTCCGCGCCGGCCGCCTGCGCGCCGCAGAGGACGCCTACAGGCAAATTCTCGCGCGGGATGGCGGCCAAGCGGTATGCCTGCATCATCTCGGTTTGATCGCGCATTACCGCGGCGAGCATGGCGCCGCCGCCGATCTCCTCTCGCGCGCCATAGCGGGAAAGCCCGACTATGTGGAGGCGCTGTCGAATCTCGGAGCGATTTTCCGCGCGCTCGGCCGCGCGGGACGAGGCCGTCGCCGCCACGCGGCAGGCGATCGCGATCCGGCCCGATTTCGCGCAAGCCTATTCCAATCTCGGCAATGCGCTTGAAGATCAGGGTCTTCTGACCGACGCGCTCGAGGCCTATGCGCGCGCCGTCGCGCTCAACCCGGGCTTTGTCGAGGCCGCGACCAACGCCGCCAATGTGATGCGCAGGCTCGGCCGCCCGCGCGACGCGCTCGCCGCCTGCGAGGAGATCATCGCCGCGCGCCCCGATGCGGCCGATCCCTATTTCAGTCTCGGCAACATTTTGAGGGAATTGCATCAGCCGGCGCGGGCGATCGAGGCGTTCCGGCGCGCCGTCGCGCTGCGCCCGCAGTTCGCCGAGGTCTATCTTAATCTCGGCAACGTGCTGCAGGGTCAGGGCGCCTTTGCGGAGGCCGTCGAGGCCTATTGCGAAGCCATCGCCCAGCGTCCGACGATGGCGCAGGCCTATGCCAACAAGGGTGCGGCGCTGGAGCAGCTCGGCCGGCTCGACGAGGCGATCGAAAGCTATCGCCGCGCGGTCGAGATCGATCCGAAGCTGACCGCTGTCCGCGTCTGGCTGCATCACAAACGCCGCTCGATCTGCGACTGGGACGGGATCGAGGCCGAGGAGGCGGAGCTGTTGTCTCTGCTCGACGGGCGTGGCGGGACGCCCAATCCCTTTGCGGTCCTCAGCATGGCGACGACGCCTTTGCAGCAATTGACTGTCGCGCGCGCTGCTGCTTCCGAGCTCAAGCCCGGCCCTGAGTCGTTCGGGCCAAGACCGCCAAGCCATCCGGAAGGCAAGCTCCGCATCGGCTATGTTTCAAGCGATTTCTGCCGCCACGCGACCGCCCTTCTCGTCGCCCAATTGTTCGAGCTGCACGACAGGACGCGCTTCGAGATTATCGCCTATTCGCACGGTCCGGATGACCGCAGCGAGATCGGCGCGCGGATGCGCAAAGCGTTCGATCATTTCGTTGATATCAACGCCCTGAGCGATGAAGAGGCGGCGCGCCGCATTCACGCCGACGGCGTCGACATATTGATCGACATGAAGGGCTTTACCTCGGGCGCAAGGCTTGGGATCGCCGCGCGGCGGCCGGCGCCGGTGCAGGCGAGCTTTCTCGGTTTTCCCGGCACGACAGGCGCCGATTTCATCGATTATGTGATCGCCGATCCCTTTGTGCTGCCATTTGGCGACGAAGCTTTTTTCAGCGAGCGAATCGTTCATCTGCCGCATTGCTACCAGCCGAATGACGCCAGCCGGCGCATCGCCGATCTGACGCCTACGCGGGCGCAATGCGGCCTGCCCGAGCAGGGCTTCGTCTTTTGCTCCTTCAACAACAGCTACAAGCTGACGCCGGCCTTCTTCGACATCTGGATGCGGCTGTTGTCCGCCGCGCCCGGCAGCGTGCTGTGGCTGCTTGAGGCCAATGACCTCGTCAAGGACAATCTGCGCAGTGAGGCGGCGCGGCGCGGGGTCGATCCCGACCGGCTGGTGTTTGCGCCAAAACTGCCCTCGCCCGAACATCTCGCCCGGCACCGCCTCGCCGATCTCTTTCTCGACACGCTGCCCTATAATGCGCACACCACGGCGAGCGACGCTTTGTGGGCTGGGCTGCCTGTGCTGACCTGTGTCGGCGCGACGTTCGCTGGCCGCGTCGCCGGCAGTCTGCTGCACGCCGTCGGCCTGCCCGAACTCGTCACGATTTCGGCCGCGGAGTATGAGAGTGCGGCGCTCAAACTGGCCTGTGGCGATCCGGCTGTGCTGCAGGATCTTCGTCACAGGCTGCTTGGCGGCAAATTGGCCTCGCCGCTGTTCAACACGCCGCGCTATGCGCGCAATTTCGAGGCGGCTTTGACGCAGATGTGGCGCTTGCATGAGGCCGGCGAGCGGCCCCGCGCCTTCGCTGTCGCAGACGCGGCTGGGCCCGCAGCCGAACCCGCTACCATCGAGCGGGTCCCCTATATGTCGTGCCCCCTTTGCGGCGGCCACGATATCCCCCTGGTTCTAGGCGCCGACTGCACGAAACACGCGCTCTACCAGAAGACGCTGCCGCCGGTCATAAACTGGCGGGAATGCGGCGATTGCGGCCATGTCTTCACCGAGGGCTGGTTCGACGCCGCGGCGGCCGAAGTGGTGTTTGCGAAGACGCATCCGAACCAGACGGTCGGCCATGACATGGAGCGGCAGCGCCCTGTCTCCGCCCGCATCGTTGCGAGCGTCGCGCGCCGCGTCAGCAGCGGCGATTGGCTCGATGTCGGCTTTGGCAATGGCTCGCTGCTGTTCGCGGCGGAGGAATGGGGTTTTCGCCCGGTCGGCCTCGATTTGCGGCGGGATAATGTCGCTATGTTGCAGTCGCTTGGTTATGAGGCGCATTGCCTGTCGATCGAGGCGCTGGATCATCGGCAGCGCTACGACGTCATCAGCATGGCGGATGTGCTGGAGCATCTGCCGTTTCCGCGCGAGGGGCTTGCCGCCGCCCGCGCGCTGCTCCGGCCGGGCGGGGCGCTGTTTCTGTCGATGCCCAATATGGACACGATGGTCTGGCGCCTGCTGCACGCCAACAAGGTCAATCCCTATTGGGCCGAGATCGAGCACTACCATAATTTTTCGCGCCAGCGACTCTATGCGCTGCTGCGCGAGCATGGGTTCGAGCCGGTCGAATATGGCGTCAGCGAGCGTTATCGCGCCTGTATGGAAGTGATTGCGATAGGTGTGTAGAGCGTCGCGCGGCCAGTTGGAATCAACCGGCGCGCTTCACCATCTGGCGGTGATCTGGCCTCGGCGTTATCCGCCGCCGCGCCGCGCAATCGACTCTATTTCAGCACCACGACCTTGGTCCCGACCTTTACGCGCGCGGCGAGATCGGTGACGTCCTCATTGGTCATCCGGATGCAGCCGGACGAGACCGCGGCCCCGATCGTTTCCGGCTCGTTCGAGCCGTGGATGCGATAGAGGCTCGAGCCGAGGTAGATCGCCCGCGCGCCGAGGGGATTGTCGATGCCCCCCGGCATGTAGCGCGGCAAATCCGGCCGGCGCTTCAGCATCTGGCTCGGCGGCGTCCAGCCCGGCCATTCGCGGACCATCGTCACCTTCTTGGTCCCGGACCAGGTAAACCCTTCGCGTCCGACTCCGACGCCATATTGAATCGCCGTCCCGTCGCCGAGGACGTAATTGAGCTTTCGCTCGCTCGTCGAGACGACCACCGTGCCGCCGGGCTGGTCGCCGCTCCAGGCGATCAGCTTCCGTTTTGTCGCCGGCTCGCGGAATATATTGAGGAAATCGCCGAGCGGATTGAAATTGGCGAGGCCAACGGCGGCCATCGGATTGTCGAGCGCTTGCGCGGGAGCGGCGTAAAGCGCCGCCGCGATGGTCGCCGCGCCGATGAGCCGGCAAACCGATTTTTGTGTTCCAAGCATTCTGATCCCAAGTCCCAATCCGAGTTGGCGCGCGCCCATATCGCCCGCTTGCAATGAATTTTGCGCTAATTCCCGACGGCCTTGCGTATCGGACGCGAGCCGACGCGCCAATGGCGATCAGCTTTGGGGCCGAAGTTTGGCGCAAGACTTCGGAACGAGACCTCGGGCGCGGGCGCGCGTTAAATTTGCGCGCCGATCGACCGGATATTTTTCCTCGTCGGGCGCCGGCGGCCTCAAGCCTTGCGCGGCGCTCCTCCTTGGTCTATGCCGCTCGCTTCGCCACCGCCCCGTCCCGTCAGGCCGCCTTGTTCGCTCATTTGAGACCCGTCGCCGTCATCATGGGCAGCCAGTCCGATTGGGAGACGATGCGGCACGCCGCCTCGGTGCTCGACGAGCTCGAGATCGGCTATGAGGCGAAGATCATTTCGGCGCACAGAACGCCGAAGCGGCTCTATGATTTCGCGACTGGCGCCAAGGCGGCGGGCTTTCGCGTGATCATCGCCGGCGCTGGCGGCGCCGCGCATCTGCCGGGAATGACCGCCTCGCTGACGCAGCTTCCCGTTCTCGGCGTTCCGGTCGAGAGCCGCGCGCTCAAGGGGCAGGATTCCCTGCTGTCCATCGTGCAGATGCCGGCGGGCATTCCGGTCGGCGCCCTGGCGATCGGCCGCGCCGGCGCGGTCAACGCCGGCCTTTTCGCCGCAGCGATCCTCGCCCTGACGGACGCCGCGCTCGACGCGCGTCTTTTCGCCTGGCGTGAGGCGCAGACGCAGGCGGTCGCGGTCGAGCCCGAACGCGAGGACTGACCGCCATGGCGTTTACGCTGTCCCCCGGCGCGCTCGCGCCCGGTTCAAGGATCGGCATTCTCGGCGGCGGCCAGCTGGGCCGCATGCTGGCGATGGCGGCCGCGCGGCTCGGCCTTCACGCGCATATTTATGCGCCGGAGCCGGACAGCACGGCTTTTGAGGTCTGCCGCGAGCGCACCCTTGCCGCCTATGAGGATGAGGAAGCGCTCGCCCGCTTTGCGGAAAGCGTCGACGCCGTCACTTACGAATTCGAAAATGTTCCGGCCCGGACGGCGGCGCTGCTCGCGGGCCTGCGCCCGGTCCGGCCAAGCGCCGCGGCGCTTGCGGTCTGTCAGGATCGCCTGATCGAGAAAGAATTTCTCGCCGACATTGGCGTCGCCACCGTCAATTTCATGCAGGTCGATCATGCCGGCGCGATGGCGCGGGCGGTGGCGCAGCTCGGCCGGCCCTCGATCCTGAAGACGCGGCGGTTCGGCTACGACGGCAAGGGCCAGGTGCTGGTCCGCGAAGGCGCGGACCTCGCCGTGACCTTCCGCTCGCTTGGCGGCGGTCCGGCCATTCTCGAAGCTGTGGCGCCCTTCACAAAAGAGATTTCCGTCGTCGCGGCGCGCGGCGCGAGCGGCGAATTCGCCGCCTTCGACGTCTGCGAGAACACGCATGAGAACCACATTCTGAAATTCACCACGGCGCCCGCAAGGATCGCCGTGCAGACGGCGGCCGAGGCCGTCCTGCTGACGCGGGCGATCGCCGAGGCGCTCGATTATGTCGGCGTCCTCGCCGTCGAGATGTTCGTTATCGAGCCCGCGGGCGGCGGCGAGCAACTGCTCGTCAATGAAATCGCGCCGCGCGTGCATAATTCGGGTCATTGGACCCTCGATGGCGCGGCGACCTCGCAATTTGAGCAGCATATCCGCGCCATCGCCGGCTGGCCGCTCGGCGCGACGTTCCTCAATGGGAGCGAAGTCGAGATGGAAAATCTGATCGGCGAGGATATTTATGCGTTCGAGGCGATTTTGCGCGAGCCCGGCGCCTGTCTCCACCTCTATGGCAAGGCCGAAGCTCGGGCGGGCCGCAAGATGGGGCATGTGACCCGCATCCGGCGCTAGAACGCCGCGGTCGCGGCGGCTGAAAATCGGGCGGAACTCTGGACAGCCGCCTGTGATGCTGCTATTCGCGTGTCTTTCGAGTGTCCGGCGCTCTTCAGCGCCCGATTTCCCGTTCCGTCATTTCTGTCACGTCCGTCGCGCAGAGCGATGGCTTGACGTCACATCAAGGACTCCTGCGTGCAAGTTCTCGTTCGCGACAATAATGTCGATCAGGCCCTGAAGGCGCTTAAGAAAAAAATGCAGCGCGAGGGCATTTTCCGTGAGATGAAGCTGCGCGGCCATTACGAAAAGCCGTCGGAAAAGCGGGCTCGCGAGAAAGCTGAAGCCATTCGTCGCGCCCGCAAGCTCGCTCGCAAGAAGATGCAGCGCGAAGGTCTGCTGCCGATGAAGCCGAAGCCGGTCGTCGGCGTACGTTGAGTTTTAAGCCCGAAATCATTTGACGTAGTCAGCGGGCCGGGGCGGCAAGTCTCCCGGCCGGCGAATGGGGATCGCCGAATGACGGCTTACGCGGCCAGACGCAGGAGCGCGACGCCGCTCTCTCGCGCGGTCCTGACAGGCGCTGGCGTCCTCCTTGGCGCGCTGGCGCTGGCGGGCTGCGAATCGGCCAATAATGCGATCAAGAGCGGGGCCGGGGTCGCGGAAGTCGCCAGCCAGTCGCCGCAGGAGGCGCAGGCCAATATCGCCTCGCTGACCGATGTCGTGCAACGTAATCCGAATAGCGCCGACGCCTATAACACCCGCGGCGTCGCCTATGCGAAAAGCGGCCGCTACAATGAGGCGATCGCCGATTTCAGCCAGGCGATCAAGATTGCGCCAACGGCCGCCTCGCTCACCAATCGCGCCCTCGCCTATCGTCAGATCGGCCGCAATGACGCAGCGCTGACGGATTTCAATTCAGCCATCGCGGCGGACGCCAATCACGCGCCGGCCTATCTCGGCCGCGCCAATCTTGAGCGCGCCTCAGGCGATCTTCCGGCGGCCCACGCCGATCTTGATTCCGCAATCAAGCTCAATCCTGAAAACGCCCAGGCGTTTCACGCGCGGGGCCTCATCTATCAGCGCGAAGGCAATCATCCGCAGGCGATCACCGATTTCGACAATGCAATCGATCGCGACCCCTTCGCCGGAGCGCCTTATCTCGCGCGCGGGCAGAGCCTGATCGCGATCGGCAAATACGACAAGGCGATCGAGGATTTCAACGCCGCGCTCAATGTCGACAACAAGAACCCCGACGCCTGGGCCGGGCTTGGCCTCGCCTACGAGAAATCCGGCAATCGCGCCAAGGCGAGCGAATCTTATTCGCGCGCGATCGTGTTCGATCCGACCAACCAACTCGCCAAGGATGGCTTGTCGCGAGTCGGCCGGGGCTAAGGCGCTGCTCGGGGGATGGCCGCTGTTTATGGAAACATAAGCTTGTCGGTGCGCCAATAGTCGACGAGGGTTCTGGCAGCCGCCGCGATGAAAATCAGAATGCTGACGATGACGGGAAGCGACGGAACGGCCGAAGCGCCCGGCGTGGCCGCCTGGTTGACGCCATGCGCGGCAGCCCAGCACAATACGCCCATCAAACTGTTGACGGGAACCCAGAGGGCGTAGGAGTTCCAGAGCTTTTGTTTTCGCGC
The DNA here is from genome assembly GCF_000021745.1 of Methylocella silvestris BL2. Taxonomy (NCBI): domain Bacteria; kingdom Pseudomonadati; phylum Pseudomonadota; class Alphaproteobacteria; order Hyphomicrobiales; family Beijerinckiaceae; genus Methylocella; species Methylocella silvestris. Next base: position 2,476,754 of record NC_011666.1, on the reverse strand, counting down.
GGCGTCGGATTTTAAGTAATCGACGATCAGCACGAAAACGTCGAACGCGAACAGAAACGCCATGAATAGATAAAATTGCGCTGGATCAGGCGGCGCCGCTCCCGGCGCGCTCGGCTTCGGTATCGCCTCGGCGATTCCGACGAAAAGAATGGCCGTGATCAGCAACATATAGACGTCCCAGATAAATTTGAAACGCTGAGCCGTCGTCGTTGTCTCGTGATCGAGGTATTTGTGGTCGAGCGAGCGGTCGCCGCCATGAAAGATCGGGACGATGGTGACGAAGAATGTCGCAAACATCCAGAAGCGATAATTGGCGAAACTGTCCCAGGAGAAGGGCCAGATCTGTCGGCAGGCCTCAGTAATCGCAAGGCCGGCGACAATGGAATAGACGCGCTTGAAATGATCGATGAGGCGCGAACGGTCCCTGCTCTTGTTCTGTTCCTGGTTGTCGTCGGAGGCGGGCAGGGCGGACATTGCAACAGCCTTTTGAGGCAATATGTCACTCTGAAAATTTGGCGTAGCGTGCGAGACGCTGGCGCAATAGCCATTGCCGAGCGTCATTCGACATGCTTCGCTTGTCAAGCTACGCGCGGACCGGCCCGTTCGCCGAACGTCTCGAGGGACCGCAGCGATGAATGAGGACGCTGAAAAAAAGAAAATCTACCTCGCGGGGCCCGAGGTGTTTCTGCCTGACGCAAGAGAGATCGGTCAGCGGAAGAAAGAGCTTTGCGCGAACTATGGGTTCAGGGGGCTTTTCCCCTTCGACAACGAAGTCTCGCTGAGCGACCCCGAAGCTCCTCTTCTCATCTACCGCGCCAACCTCGCCCTGCTTCGGCAGGCGGACTGCGGCATTTTTAACCTTACGCCTTTTCGCGGCCCGAGCGCCGATGTGGGAACGGCGTTCGAGCTGGGTCTGCTCGCCGGATTGGGAACGCCCGCCTTCGGCTACAGCAATGAGCGCGCCTCGATGCTCGAACGGATGCAGCGCGACGGTCAGGCTGCCTTCGACGAATCCACGTCAGTCTGGCGCGATGCTTCGGGCCTGTCGATCGAGGACTTTGACAATGCGGACAATCTGATGCTCGACGCATGTCTGGCCGAACAGGGCCGGCCTCTGGTCAGGACGCAAGCCGCTGCAGGCCATCGCTTGACCGATCTCGCGGGCTTCGAGCTTTGCCTTGAGCTGGCGCGGGATTATTTTGCGAGCGCTGCATCCCTGCGCACAGCCGCCCGCGCCTTCTGAATCCCTATGCGCGCCAAGAACGCGGAGGCCTTTGAACTCACGCCGCCTTCTGACCGCGTAGCGCCTCGACGCCCGGAAGCAGCTTGCCCTCGAGCCATTCCAGAAAGGCGCCGCCTGCCGTCGACACATAGGTGAAGTCGTTGAAGGCGTTGGCCTGATTGAGCGCGGCGATGGTGTCGCCGCCGCCCGCGATCGTGTCCAGCGAATGCGTCTTGGTCAGCACGGCGCAGACCTTGGCCAGCGCCACCGTTCCCGCCTGGAAGGGCGGCGTCTCGAAGGCGCCGACGGGTCCGTTCCAGACCACCGTGCGCGCCGCCGCCAGCACGCCGACGAGCTTTGAGATGGTGCGCGGGCCGATATCCAGAATCATGTCGTCGTCGCCGACCGAATCGATGTCGACGGCGCGGCAGGAGGCGTTCGGCTCGAACCGCGTCGCGACGATGGCGTCGACGGGCAGGATCAGCTGGCAATTGGCCTCGTCGGCGTCGGCCATGATTTTGCGCGCCGTCTCGGCGAGCTGCGTCTCGCAGAGCGACTTGCCGACGCTTTTGCCGCTGGCGGCCAGAAAGGTGTTGGCCATGCCGCCGCCGATGAACAGGAATTCGACCCGGCGCATCAGATTGCCGAGGAGTTCGAGCTTGGTCGAGACCTTGGCTCCGCCGACGATCGCCGCCACCGGCCGCTCGGGATGGGCCAGCATGCCGGTCAACATTTCGAGCTCGCGCTGCATGGTCCGCCCGGCGTAGGCGGGCAGCTTGTGGGCGATGCCCTCGGTCGAGGCGTGCGCGCGATGCGAGGTCGAGAAGGCGTCGTTGACGTAAAGATCGCCGAGCTCGGCCAGCTGATTCACGAAGTCCGGATCGTTCTTGGTTTCGCCGGCGTGGAAGCGGGTGTTTTCCAGCAGCAGGATGTCGCCGTTGCGCAAAGCCGCGACGGAGGATTTGGCGACCGGCCCGACGCAATCGGAGGCGAAATAGACCATCTGCTGCAGTTCGTGCTCCAGCGCGACGGCGACCGATTTCAACGACGTCTCCGCTTCGGGGCCGTTTTTCGGCCGCCCGAGATGCGAGAGGATGATGACCTTGGCGCCCTTCTGCGAGATTTCGCGGATGTTCGAGAGCACCCGGTCGATCCGCGTCAGATCGGTGATCCGCCCGTTCTCCATCGGCACGTTAAGGTCGACCCGGACCAAAACCCTCTTGCCGCCCAATATGGCGTCGTCGAGGGTCGGGAAGGGCGAGGACTGGCCGGATCTCGTCATATAAGTTTCCCCATTGCGACGGCGGTGTCGATCATCCTGTTCGAGAAGCCCCATTCATTATCGTACCACGAGAGAACCCGCACGAAGGTTCCGTCGATGACGCGGGTCTGGTCGATATGAAAGACCGAGGAATGGGAGTCATGGTTGAAGTCGGCGGAGACGTTCGGGCTCTCGGTAAAGCCGAGAATGCCCTTGAGCTCGCCGCTCGCGGCGGCTTTGACGGCGTCGGTGATCTCCGCCGCGCTGGTCGCGCGCTTGGCGATGAATTTGAAGTCGACCACCGAAACATTCGGGGTCGGCACGCGGATCGCCGAGCCGTCGAGCTTGCCATTGAGTTCCGGCAGCACCAGTCCCACGGCCTTGGCGGCGCCGGTCGAGGTCGGGATCATCGAAAGGGCGGCGGCGCGGGCGCGGTAGAGATCCTTGTGCAGCGTGTCGAGCGTCGGCTGGTCGCCGGTATAGGAATGGATCGTCGTCATGAAGCCGCGCTCGATGCCGATGGCGTCGTTCAGCACCTTGGCGACGGGGGCGAGGCAGTTCGTCGTGCAGGACGCGTTGGAGACGACGAGATGGTCCGCCGTCAGCTTGCCGTGATTGACGCCGAAGACGACGGTGAGGTCGGCCTTGTCGCCCGGAGCCGAGATCAGGACGCGCTTGGCCCCGGCGACAAGATGGGCGGCGGCTTTTTCGCGCGACGTGAAAATACCGGTGCATTCGAGCGCGATGTCGACGCCAAGATCCTTGTGCGGCAGCTCCTTCGGATCGCGCACCGCGGTCACCTTGATCGGGCCCATGCCGAGATCGATCGTATCGCCCTTGACGGTGACGACGCCCGGAAACCGGCCATGCACAGAATCGAAACGCAAAAGATGGGCGTTGGTCTCGACCGGGCCGAGATCGTTGATCGCGACGACCTCGATGTCGGTGCGCCCGGATTCGGCGATCGCTCGCAAAACATTGCGCCCAATGCGTCCAAATCCGTTGATCGCGACTTTAACCGGCATCCCAAAGCTCCCTGTTCGCCGGGTCGGTCAGGCGCCCGGACAAATGTCTAATTGATAGGCATCGTGGTATGTCGCGCTATTGCAAGACCGTCAACTTAGCAAATTGAGCGCCAGTTCCACCGCCTTGCTTTTGCGTCTATCGTCGAAGATCTTTCTTGCCCAAGCACCGCGATGCTTGGGCGCATTATGGCTCAGCATGGTCAATCGACGCGGGCGAACACTATTTCCTTGGTCGTAGGTTTGAACGAAACTATTCCACGAGTGATTTTGCGCCGCGGCGCAGAGGTCTTTTGAGAGGGTTTGACCGTGAAATGTCAATGCGGCGCGCCTGTTTCCTAGCGTCGCACCCGAGCATGCGGCGCCGCCATAAATTGCGCATCTATGCTCCATCGCCCGTACATTGTATCAAGGGGAGAGGGAGCGGACAGCCCGGGCTCTCCGCGCAGGAATGCGACTGACAGGAATGGACATCCCCCAACGCCTGGACGACGCCTTGAAGCGCCTTTCCGCCTCGCTCGAGAAGCTTGAGGCGGCGAGCGACCGGCGCGCCAAAAGCGACGCCATGCGCGCCAATCTTGAAGAAGAGCTTGCCGTGCTGCAGGATGACCGCTCGCGGCTGGCCGTCGAGCTCGACGGGGCCATCGCCCGCGCGGTCACGCTCGAGGGCGCAAACGAGGACATTGCGCGCCGGTTGAAGAGCGCCAATGCGGCGATCCGCGACATATTGGGCGAAGTTGAAAACGACCAATAGGCGCTCGCCACAAATTTCGATCGGGAGTTGAACGATGGCCCAGGTCGCCATGCAGATCGCCGGACGCGTTTATCGCGTCGCTTGCGACGAGGGCGAGGAGCCTCATCTCGAAGGCCTCGCGCGGCTGGTCGACGGCAAGATCGCCGGCATGCGGGATAAATTTGGCGAGATGGGCGACCAGCGCCTGACCATCATGGCGGCGGTGACGCTTGCCGATGAATTGCATGAATCGCAGCGCCGCGTCAGCGAACTCGAAGCGCGGCTGGCGGAAGTGCAGGAGAACGCCGCCGACGCCCTCAGCGGCCGCGAGGCGTGGATCGACAGGGTGACGGAGGCCGTCGGCGAGGCCAGCGCCCGCATCGAGCGCGCGGCGCAGGACATGAGCGGGGCCAGCCGCGGCGAGGACTAAAAGCTTTTGCAGCATCCCCTCTGGCGCTTTGCGCCGCGCCGCCTTAAGTTGCAGGGGCGGAGCTACGGGGCGCGTGCAGGATCAGTAACCCCGGGGCCTTATCGATCTCAAAGGGAGCTGTCCCTGGCCTTGCCCGTGGGCTTGGCCACATGGCGCCCACCTACGTTGTAGGTACCCGGGATCGATATCCCACGGCCATCGTGGCCCCGCGCTTTACGCCTCGCAGTCTGTTTCGACGACGAGCGGGCCCCCAGACGCCTTCTCCGACCGACGCTGCATGCAGAAGACGCCCCTCTCAAAGCAAGTTCTCCGCTCCGAAGCTTTGGCGCGCCGCCGCGCCGCCTCGGCCGTGATCGATTCTGAGGCCTTCGCCGCGCATCTGGCCGTCACGGGCGCGGCGATTGTGGCCGAGATGCAGCCTGGCATCGTCTCGGCCTATTTCTCGCTGCGGGACGAAGCTTCGACCATGCCGCTGATCGAGACGCTGGCCGAACGTGGCGTGCTGACCGCCCTGCCGATCACCGGCGCGCGTGGAACGCCGCTGGTGTTCCGGCTGTGGCGTCCGGGCGATGCGCTGGTCTCCGGCAAGATGGGCATTTCCGAGCCCGCACCGGCGGCGGCCGAGGTCGCGCCGGACCTTTTGTTCGTGCCGCTCGCCGCCTTCGACCGTTCGGGGCACCGGATCGGCTATGGCGCCGGCTTTTACGACCGCACGCTGGCGAGCTTGCGCGCGCGCAAAAAAATCGTCGCGGTCGGCGTCGCCTACGCCAGCCAGGAGACGGGCAAAATCCCGCATGAAGAGCATGACCAGCGGCTCGATTTCGTGCTAACCGAAAAAGAGCTGATCGACTGCCGCGTGTCGGATTCGGCCTGAAGTTCTGGTTTTTTCGTCGCAACGCCGGGTCCGCCGTGGCGGACGGCGGTTTCGGCGGATTTTTGCATGCGTCTTCTTTTCATCGGCGATGTCGTCGGCCGCGCCGGCCGTTCCATCATTAGCGCCGAGCTGCCGAAGCTGCGCGCGGAATGGGGCCTCGATTTCGTCATCGTCAATGGCGAGAACGCGGCCGGCGGCTTTGGCATCACCGAGGCGGTCTGCGACGAGTTTCTGGCCGCCGGGGCCGATTGCGTCACGCTCGGCAATCATGCCTTCGACCAGCGCGACGCGCTTGTCTTCATCGCCCGCCAGCCGCGCCTGATCCGTCCCGTCAACTATCCGCGCGGAACGCCCGGGAGGGGCGCCAATTTGATCGAGGCGGCCTCGGGCGCGCGCGTGCTTGTCGTCAATGTGTTGGGGCGGGTGTTCATGGACGCGCTCGACGATCCCTTTGCGGCGATCGAGCGCGAGCTTGAGGCTTGCCCGCTCGGCGTCGGCTGCGACGCGGCGGTGGTCGATTTCCACGCCGAGGCGTCGAGCGAAAAGCAGGCGTTCGGCTATTTCGTCGACGGCCGCGTCTCGCTGGTCGTCGGCACGCACACCCATGTGCCGACGGCCGACTGCCGCATTCTCGCGCAGCGCACCGCCTATATGACCGACGCCGGCATGACCGGCGATTACGATTCCGTAATCGGCATGGACAAGGAAGAGCCGGTGCGGCGGTTTACGACCAAGCTGCCGACTTCACGCTTCGAGCCGGCCTCGGGCCCGGCTACCCTCTGCGGCGTCGCGGTGGAGCTGGACGGGCAGGGGCTGGCGCTAGCGGTCGCTCCGGTTCGGATCGGCGGCAGGCTCGCCGAGGCGCGGCCGGGGTTTTGGCAAGGGTCTTGAAACGGGAACTGCCCGCGTTGGGTGATGCAATTCTGCAGCGCTCAACATGCCCCATGGCGCGCTTCGAATCGGAGGCTTCCCCTTCCGCATTTTGAGTTCCAGGCATATAGTTGAGCTTCCGTTTCTCATTCCTGATGGCAGCTCCTCCAGCATTCAAATTCCTCAGCGGAGCTGTTGGATTGAATTGATTTGCGCCCGCCCCAGAGGAGACAGCCATGACTGCCATTTCCCGCCGCGGCGTGTGCGCCGCCGGCACGACCATTGCCGCAATGGCCGCCCTGCGTCTCCGCCCCGCGGCCGCCCGGGACGCCGTCCGTCCGGCCCTCCCCATCCCGCAAGAGCTCAGGCCGGATGCGCGCGGTGAAATCGCGTTCACCGCCGAGGCCGGAGCGACAAGCTTTATGCCGGGCGCGCGCACCGCGACCTACGGCTACAACGGCCCATTTCTGGGGCCGGCGCTGCGCTTGCGGCGCGGCGAGACCGTAACGATCGACTTTACCAACAATCTTCCGGTTCCCACGACCGTGCACTGGCATGGTCTCGTCATTCCCGGCGATGTCGACGGCGGCCCCCATCGGCCTGTTGCGCCGGGGCAGCATTGGCGGCCCGCTTTATCGGTTGATCAACCGGCCGCCACGCTTTGGTTCCACCCGCATTTTTATCCCACCACCGCCGCGCAGGTCACCAAGGGGCTTGCGGGCCTGTTGATCATCGATGACGAAGATGCCGACCGCCTGGCGCTGCCCTCCCGCTGGGGCGTCAACGATATCCCGCTGATCATCCAGGACCGCCGCTTCGGAGAAGACGGCCAGTTTTTCGACAGGATGAACATCACCGCGGTCACAAGCGGATATGTCGGCGATGTGCCGTTGGTCAATGGCGTTCGCTATCCCGAGGCGCGCGTCGCGCGCGGCTGGGCGCGCCTGCGCCTGCTCGACGGCTCCAATGCGCGCAGCTACATGCTGACGGCGTCGGACGGGCGCCCTCTATTCGTCATCGGCTCCGATGGAGGGCTGTTGGAGAGCCCGGTGGAGCTGAAGCAGATCATGATCCACGCGGGAGAGCGGTTCGAGATCATGGTGGACTGCCGCTCCGGCGCGCCGTTCGACCTCGTTACGCTGCCGGTCGGAGAGCCGATCATGCGGTTGCCGCCCTTCGACGATTCCGTTCCTCTGGTCACGATCCGGCCTGACGGCGCTGACATGCCGGGTCAGCTTCCGGCCTCGCTCGCGAACCTGCCGCAGACGCCGGCGGAGTTGCCGCCCATCAGCCAGCAGCTGGTCATGAAGATGTTCCGCGACGAAGAAGGGATGATGCCGCTGATGAAAGCGGGGCTGGCGATGGGCAAAAGCGGCAAGATCGACGCGGCTGTTATTGCCCGCGTTACGAAACTGATCGTGGATCAGCCGGAGCTGTCCGAAGCGGCGCAGCTTTCCGCCAATGGCGTCAATGGCAGGCCCTTTGCCCTCGATGAACCGCTGTTCGCCGCGCCGCGCAATCAGCCGTTGCGCTGGCGGATTTCCGAAGGCGACGACCAGATGCTGCATCCTGTCCACATTCACGGTTGCCAGTTCCGCATTCTGTCGGAGAGGGGACAGCCGCCGGAGGCCTACCGCGCCGGCTGGAAGGACATCGCTCCGATCTCGGCCGGCGGCTACAGCGATATTCTGGTCAGCTTTCCGTATCCGGCTGATCCGCACGCGCCCTACATGGCGCATTGCCACATCCTGGAACATGAAGACTCCGGCATGATGGCGCAGTTTACGGTGGCGTAAAGGCTATGGCATCCGGCTTGGCCCGGCGCATAGTATGACGGCCCCTGTCCAAGGACATTGTGATATGGAAGACCCGGAGATTCGCGCGGCTCTCGATCGCCACTGGGCCGCCTCCGACGCAAACGACTTCGAGGGCGAGCACGAGATTTACCGCGAGGACGCAGTGCTCGAATATCCGCAATCGGGCGAGCGCATTCGCGGGCGGCGGAAGATTCAGTCGTCTCGCGCCGCGCAGCCGAACCGGAAACGCTTTACTGTGCGGCGGATCATCGGCGCGGGCGACCTCTGGGTCACGGAATATGTCCTGAGCTATGACGGGCGCCCGTCCTACACCGTGAGCATCATGGAGTTCCTCGATGGGAAGGTGGCCCGCGAGACCCAATATTTCGGCGATCCGTTCGAGCCGGGGGCCTCGCGCGCGCAATGGGTCGAGCTTATGCCTTGAACGCGGCCGCCGTAGGGATGGCCATCCGCCGCCCGCTCGCCCGCTCGGAGCTGCCGGTCGACACCGTCGAGCTCGCCCGCCATCTCATCGGCAAGTTGGTGGTGCGAGAGCTGCCTGAAGGCGTTGTGAGCGGCCGTATTGTCGAGACCGAGGCTTATGTCGTGGGCGATGCCGCCGGCCATGGTTACCGCGGGATGACTCGACGCAACAAGTCGCTGTTTCTCGAGCGCGGCCATGCCTATGTCTATCTCGCCTATGGCAGCTCCTACATGCTGAATGTGTCGAGCGAGACGGCAGGAATCGGCGCCGGCGTGCTCATCCGGGCGCTTGAACCGCGAGAAGGCGTCCCCATCATGCAGCGCAATCGCAACATCATGCGCCTGCGCGATCTGGCGCGCGGACCGGGACGGCTTGCCGCGGCGTTGCGGATTGACCCTTCGCTTGATGGGCTCGATCTTTGCCGGGAAGGCCCGCTGTGGCTCGCAGGCGCCGCGGGGGAAGCCGGCGAAATCGGGCAGAGCATCCGGATCGGCATTTCGAAGGAGGCCGACCGTCCCTTGCGATTTTATCTTCGCAACAATCCATTCGTCAGCGGTCCAGGATCGCTCAACGCATAAGAGGCTGCTCCGGGGATCCCCCTTAACTCCCCTCAAGCAGCTTGTCTCTCACCAGCGCCGCGGCGCCGCGCGCCCAGGAATAATCCGCGCCGATCCTCAGATCGCTTGTTCTTGCCAACACCACAGCGCCTGTATGCGCGTCGCGGATCTGGAAGCGCACCACATAGTCGGTGCGAGTGATCCGCGTCACGATGCCGACAAAGGATTGATCGGCGCCGAGCTTTTCCGCCAGCGCCGCCTCGCAGCCGTTGCACTGATGCAGCGTACGCGCTTTTGCGTCCTCGCTGTCGGCGCCCGCGACGTCGACAAGCCGGTAGCGTCCCGATTCTGCGAGCAGCTTGCGTGCCGCGCTCGTCGCCTGATCGAGATAGCGCAAATCGGCGGCATGATCGCCCGCGATCCCCGCGCCGCCGCTGAAATCATCGAGCTCGAAATCGAATACAGCGATGGCGATCGGCGCTGGATCGGCGCCGGCCGGAACGGGCGCCAGCGCGCCCATCAAAAGAGCGACCCCGCAGAGGCCAAGCCAGCGGCGCGCGCGCAACACTAATCTGTCTGTCACTGGCCAAACCCCTTTACGACGGCGGAAGCGCGGCGAGCTCGCCAAAAATGAAGGTTTCGGCCCGGCGCCAGGCTTCATCCGTATCGCCGCGAAAGGTGAACAGCTTGTCGAACAACACTCGCCCGGTCCTGGCGTCGATCGCCTGGATTTTCGCCCATTGCACCAGCGTGCTCATCTTGTGGACGCCGCCGATCAGCAGAATATCCGCGCCGGCCTCGCGCGCCGCGGCGACAAGAGCCGGGACGCCCGCGCCCTGAACAGCGCAAGGTTCGGGGCGGCAGGCTGGCGCGACGACGCGGAATTTTGCGCCTTTGGCGAGATCGCTTTTTAAGGCGTCCATGAAGGCGGCGAGCCGCGCCTCATGCTCCTTGCTCTGATCGCGCGGCTCGCCCGAAGTGTCGACATAGTCGAAGTCGATCACGGCGATCGCCGCGCTTTGCTCGGGTTCGGCGGCTATTCCGTAGGACGGCGCAAACCAGAGTCCGGCCGCCAGAATAGGAAGAAGCAAACAACGCATCCGAAAATCTCCGCTGGTTCGCCGCCACATTGCGCGGATGGCGTCGGAGGAACAGCGCATCCGTCCCGGCGCGCGCCGGGCAAATTGCCCGATTTTTGCCGCGCGTCTTCCTTGCAGCGCGCTCCGCCCCTAGATTGAGGCGGCGCGTTCTTATGAAAGAAGCCATCCATGCCGGCGCCAAAATTTGACCTGAAGCTTCGGCTCGCCCTTCGCGTCGCGGCGCTGGCGGCGGTCTGTTTCGCTGCCGCCGCGGCCTATGTTCTATTCGACACGGACCGCGCCGCGCGGGCCCGGGCCGAGACGATCGCCGATGCGGTCGCGGGGGACCTTTCGCTGCAACAGGGCGTCGCCCATTGGGTCCAGATTAACCGGGCCGAGGCCGGGTCCGATCCGTTTCCGGATTTGCAGCGCATTGCGACGGCGGTGATGGCGCCCGGCCTTTGCATCGCTTTTCGCGCGGAAAATGGCGGTATCGTCCAGCGCCTTTGCAGCGGCGCGGCGCCGGGCGACGCCGGCGCGCCGCTCCTTTTCGCGGCGCTCTATCAGGGCCTGTTCGGCGCGGGGCGTGAAGCCGCGCGTCCGGTGATGTATGGCGGCGCGGCGCATGGCGAGGCCGTGGTCTCGATCGACCGGCAGAGCCTCATCGGCCAAAGCTGGCGCGAGACGAGCCGGCTCCTCGCAATCATGGCGGCGACGCTTGTCGGGCTCTGCGTCCTCGTCTATGCCGCGCTGGCCGACGCCTTGCGGCCGACCCGGGCGATCCGCGAAGGGCTCGCACGACTCGTCGGCGGCGATCTTTCGGCGCGTCTGCCGCCCTTCGACCTCGCCGAGCTGTCGGCGGTCGGCGCGGTGTTCAATGATCTTGCCGGCAATCTCGAGACGACGCTGGCCGAGCGCAACGCGCTGACGCGGCGGCTGATCGCGGTGCAGGACGAAGAGCGGCTTCATCTCGCGCGGGAGCTACATGACGAATTCGGCCAGTGTCTCGCCGCGATCGGCGCGATGGCCGCCTCGGCCGGGCAGACGGCGCGGCGCGATTGCCCCGCGCTGGAGCCGCCATGCCAGAGCATCGGCCGCACGGCCGCGCATATGATGCAGGCGCTACGCGGCGCGCTGCTGCGGCTGCGCCCGCCGGATGTCGAAGAGCTTGGCCTTGCCGCCAGCCTCGAAGGCCTTGTCGCGGGGTGGAACGGCCGCGGCGGGGCGACGCGTTTTTCGATCGAGCTGCGCGGCGACTTCGACGCCCTGCCGCGCGATTTCGCCGCAAGCCTCTACCGGGTCGCGCAGGAAGCGATTACCAATGCGGCGAAACACGCCGAGGCCGCCAAGGTCACGCTGCGGCTCAGCTTGCGCGAGCCTCAAGGATCGGATCGGCGGGCTCATATCGAGCTTGCCGTCGACGACGACGGCAAGGGCGGGGCCGACGCAAAATCCGGCATGGGGCTGCTTGGCATGCGCGAGCGCGTCGAAGCGCTCGGCGGCCGTTTGAGCCTCAAAACGTCCCGCCCGAGCGGCCTTGCCCTCCGCGCGCATATTCCCGTCCCGCCGGCGGCGGCGCCGGACGAAACTCTGGCTGCGGCGTGAGCGGGGCAGCAACCATTCTGCTGGTCGATGATCACGCCATCGTGCGCGAAGGCTATCGCGCGCTCTTGCAGCAGCAGCCGCGCCTCAAGGTCGTCGCCGAGGCCGGCGACGGCGCCGAAGCGTATCGCCTGTTCAAGCAGGTGAAGCCCGACCTCGTCATCATGGATCTGACCATGCCGGGCCTTGGTGGCGTCGAGGCCGTCAAGCGCATCCGGCAATGGGATCCGGCCGCCCGCATTCTGGTGTTTACCATGCATCAGAACGCAGCCTTCGCGGTGCAGGCGATCCGCGCCGGGGCGAAGGGCTATGTCACGAAAAGCAGCCCGCCGGAAGCGTTGATCCGCGGCGCCTTCGATGTCCTGCAGGGCAGGATTGCGCTCAGCGCCGACATCGATCATGAGCTTGCGCTGAGCCGCGTCACGGAAACGCCGACTGCGACCGACGTGCTGACGCCGCGCGAGTTCGAAATCTTGCGCCTGCTGTTGGCGGAAAAGTCGACCGAGGCCATCGCCGCGATTTTGGGCCTCAGCCCGAAAACGGTGGCCAATACGCGCTACCTCATCAAGGCCAAGCTTGGCGTCGCCTCGGACATCGAACTCGTTCTCGTGGCGCTGCGGCAGGGGATCCTGGGCGCGGAAGGCGAGAGACATGAGATCGCGCCCCTTTGAGCCGTTAGCGCGGCGCGATTTGAAATTGACCACAATTCGCGCTTTAAATGGCCGCCGCGCCGAGGCAGCGCGAAAAAATCGGGAGCGTGGCGGGGGCCTCGAATAAGCAAGTTTGAACGGCCGCCGCACGGCAAAGCGTAACTCCCGAGGCTCCAAGGCTTTATGAATCAGTTCAATCTGTCCTTCGCGCCGATGCTGCCCTCAGCCGTTCTGATCGGCTTTGGCGTGCTGGCCCTGGTCGTCGTCGCGCTGGGTTTTCTCGCCCGTCGGCGCGGGACGGTGTTGCGCGCGCTCGGCCTTGCCCTTTTGCTGCTGGCGCTGACCAATCCGTCCCTCGTTCGCGAAGACCGCGCCGGCCTTAAGGACGTCGTCGCCATCGTCGTCGATCAGAGCGGCAGCCAGACCATCGGCGAGCGCGCCGCGCAGACCCGCAAGGCGAGCGAGGACCTGCAAAAGCAGATCAATGCGCTTGGCAATGTCGAAGTTCGCGTGATCGACGGCGGCCGCGGCGACGAGGACGCCGATGGCACGCGGCTGTTTTCGGCCCTGAACGCGGGCCTCGCCGATGTCCCGCCGGAGCGGATCGGCGGCGTCTTCATGGTGACCGACGGCCTCGTCGACGACATTCCGGCAAAAGTCGAGGCGCTCGGCTTCAAGGCGCCGCTGCATGCGCTGATCACTGGCCATGAAGGCGAGCGTGACCGCCGCATCGAGCTCATCGAGGCGCCGCGCTTTGGCATCGTCGGCAAGGATCAGACGATCGAGCTCAAGGTGCTCGACACCGCCGCCAGGGACGATCCCGTCGTCCTGAAAGTGCGGCGCGACGGCGCCCCGATCGCGACCATGTTCGCCAAGCCGGGAGAGCGCGTGCGCGTGCCGGTGCGCATCGAGCATGGCGGCCAGAATGTCGTCGAGCTCGAGGTCGAGGCGCTGCCGGACGAACTGACCGCCGTCAACAACAAGGCGGTGGTGACGATCGAAGGCGTGCGCGACAAGCTCAAGGTTCTCTTGGTTTCGGGCGAGCCGCATTCGGGCGAGCGCATGTGGCGCAACCTCCTGAAATCCGACGCGAATGTCGATCTCGTGCATTTCACCATTTTGCGGCCGCCGGAAAAGCAGGATGGCACGCCGATCAATGAACTTTCGCTGATCGCCTTCCCGACCGCCGACCTCTTTGGCCGCAAGATCAAGGAGTTCGACCTCATCGTCTTCGACCGCTATTCGAACCAGAGCGTGCTGCCGCTCGTCTATTTCGACAATATCGTGCGCTATGTGCGCGAGGGCGGCGCCCTGATGCTGGCGGCGGGGCCGGATTTTTCCGGGCCCGACGGGCTCTATTTCTCGCCGCTCGGGCGCATCGCGCCGGCGCGGCCGGACGGCGATCTGACCGAGCGCCCCTTCCGCGCGGCGATCTCGAAGGATGGCGAAAAACATCCCGTGACCCGCGGACTGCCCGGCGCCGAGCAGACCCCGCCGGCGTGGAGCGAATGGTTCCGCCAGGTCAATGCGCAGGTGACGCGCGGCTCCAGCGTCCTCGACGGCGCCGATCACAAGCCGCTGCTGGTGCTCTCGCGCGAGGGCAAAGGCCGCGTCGCCCTGCTGTTATCCGACCAGATGTGGCTCTGGGCGCGGGGCTTCGAGGGCGGCGGTCCGCATCTCGACCTGCTGCGCCGCCTCGCCCATTGGCTGATGAAGGAGCCGGAGCTGGAAGAGGAGGCGCTACGCGCCACGGTCCGCGGACGAAAGATCGAGATCGAACGCCAGAGCCTCAAGGCGGACAATCCCCCCGTCAAGATTACCGCCCCGTCCGGCGTCGAGGCGACCGCGACGCTGAAACCCGCCGAGCCGGGTCTTTGGCGCGCGAGCTTCGATGCGCCGGAGCTCGGACTCTACAGACTGACTGACGGCGCGCTGTCCGTCCTCGCCAATGTCGGGCCGGACAATCCGCGCGAATTTCAGGAGGTGGTCTCGACGCCGGACCGTTTGCGGCCGCTTGCGGAGGCGACCGGCGGCACCGTGCGGCGGATCGGCGAGGGCGCGTCGGCAGAGATCGCGCTGCCCCGCCTCGTCGCCATGCGCGAAAGCCCGATCTATGGCGGCTCCGACTATGCCGCGATCAAGCGCAATGGCGCGAGCGAGGTCAAGGGCGTCGGCGTGACGCCGCTGGCGATCGGCCTCGCGGGCCTGCTGGCATTGCTCGGCAGCGTGGTTGCGGCCTGGCTTTATGAGGGGCGGGGCCGGGGGAGGACCACGGACGCCTGAATATAGGCAAGCTACCGCGCCCGCACGCGCCGCACTTTTGCGCCCGCTGAGTCCAATGCGCCTTCGACGAGCTCGCAATAGAGCAGCCGCTCGGGATCGACCGGCCCAATGAAAGTGATTTTGCCCGGCGGGACGCGGCGAAATCCCATCTTTTCGTAATAGGGCAGATCGCCGACGAGCAGCACCAGCGCATGGCCGGCCGCGCGGGCGGCGTCGAGCGATTTCTGCACCAGGGCTTCGCCGATGCCGCCGGAGCGGAAGGCGGGATCGACGGTCAAAGGGCCGAGCAGCAGCGCGGGAGCCTCGCCGCAACGGATCGCCGTGATGCGATTGGCGCCGACGAGCAGCGTTCCGACCCGCGCGACGAAGGACAGGCTGTAATCAGGCTCGACTCCCTCCCTCAGACGATAGGCCGAACGGGCGAAGCGGCCCGGCCCGAAGGCGTGTTCGTCGAGCCGCTCGATCGCGGCGAGATCGTCGACGGTCTGCGGCGTAAGGACAAGGGAGAGAGCCGCCATGGCGAGGCCTGTTCGCAGATCGTGACGCCGAGAGAGCCGAACGATTTCTATCGCTTCGGCCGCCCTGTCTTACGTCCCTTCCCGCGATGGGTCGAGGCCGTCGGCCACGGCGGCTCTCCAATGGCCGCGCGGATGGGCGGACTTTGCCGCATAGGGCGCGAACCAGCCAAGACCTTCCAATGTGCCCTGGCGCGGAACATATTCGCAGCCGATGAAGCCGTCGTAGCGGAGCCGCTCGATTTCCTCGAACAGGAACGGATAGTTCAGCTCTTCCTCATGTGGTTCGTGCCGCGAGGGGACGCTGGCGATCTGAATATATCCGATGATCGGCATAAGAGTCCGCAACGCCATCGTGACGTCGCCCTGCATGATCTGGCGATGATAGACGTCGAATTGCAATTTGACATTCGGCAAGCCGAGGTCGCGGATCAGACTTTCGGCAAAGGCGAAGTCATTGAGGAAATAGCCCGGCATGTTGCGGGCGTTGATCGGTTCAAGGAGAAGATCGACGCCGCTCCGGCCAAGTTTTTCGGCGCTCCACACAACGGCCTTGCGGTAGGCCTCGACGCTTTCGGCGTCCCGGCGATCGGCAATTCCCGACATTAGATGAAGGCGTTTGACGCCGGTCGCCGCCGCATAGGCGAGGCCGGTTTCGACGCTCTTCTGGACCTCTTTGAGGCGCCCGCTCAATGCGGCAAGGCCGCGCTCGCCCGCCGCCCAATCTCCCGGCGGCAGGTTGAAGAGCGCCTGGGCCAGATGATTGCGCTCCAGCCGCGCGGCGATCGCGTCGGGCGGAAAATCATAGGGAAACAGATATTCGACGGCTTCGAATCCAGCGTCTGCCGCGGCGTCGAAGCGGTCCAGGAAGGGCCATTCGTTGAACATCATGGTGAGGTTCGCGGCGAACCGAAGCATCGGCGTTCCTTGACGGTTCTTTTTTGGGGAGCTTTTAGCCTAAAAATCTGCCGCTAATCGGCGTCATGCTCTGGCGACGCGGCATATTCCCGCGGCCGATTCGGTTGTGCTCGACACACTTTTTAGATTAATTCTAATTTAGAACGGAGGCCGGATCCTTGACGCGACTTTCAGATCTCAGCGAACGCGAAATCCTCGCCCTGGCGATCGCCTCGGAAGAAGAAGACCATCGCGTCTATATGCTGTTCGCCGAGCAGCTGAAAGATCGCTATCCGGCCACCGCCGAAATGTTCGAACGCATGGCCGAAGTCGAGCTCGACCACCGCGAGGCGCTGGCGGAGCTCTATAAGGACCGCTTTGGGCCGATCCTCATCCCGATCCGCAAAGCAGACGTCGTCTCCTTCGTGCGGCGGCCGCCGATCTGGCTGACGCGCAATCTTTCGCTTTCCGCAATTCGCCAGGAGGCGGAAGCGCGCGAGGCCGAGACGGTCAAATTCTATGCCCGCGCCGCCGAACACGCAAAAGACCCAGCCGTGCGCGAGCTACTGCAGCGCCTTGTCCGCGACGAGCGCTCGCATCAGGCGCTTGCCGTCGAACTCGAACAATCGATCGCGGGCGGCTCGGCGGGGGCGGCGGAAGCCGAGACGGGGCGGCGCCAATTCATCCTCGAATATATTCAGCCGGGCCTCGTCGGCTTGATGGACGGCTCGGTCTCGACGCTTGCGCCGCTGTTCGCCGCGGCCTTCGCCACGCATAATAATTGGCAGACGTTTCTCGTGGGCCTTGCCGCCTCGCTGGGCGCGGGCATCAGCATGGGCTTCGCCGAGGCCTTGTCCGACGATGGCGAACTCTCGGGGCGCGGCCCGCCGATCGTGCGCGGCGTGGTGACCGGCGCAATGACGACAGTCGGCGGCCTTGGTCATACAATGCCCTATCTCGTGCCCGACGCCTGGCCGAACGCCTTCTGGATCGCGACATCAATCTCGGCTGTCGTCGTCTTCGTCGAGCTTTGGGCGATCGCCTGGATTCGGGCGCGCTACATGAAGACGCCCTTCTTCAAAGCCGTGCTGCAAATCGTGCTTGGCGGGGCGATCGTCCTTGCGACCGGCATTCTCATCGGCGCGTCTTGACGGATGAGGGGCGGCGCTGATAGTGGCGCCCGTGCTGTTCCGCCTCGCCCATTTGACCGATCCCCACATCGGCCCGCTGCCGCGCCCGCGCCGTCGCGAGCTGCTTGGCAAACGCGTCACCGGCTATCTGAACTGGCGGCGCGGCCGCCATCTCGTGCATGATATGGCGACGCTCAGTCACATCGTCGCCGACGTCAAAGCGCAAAATCCCGATCACATCGCGATGACCGGAGACATCGCCAATATCGGCCTGCCCGCCGAATTCCAGCTTGCGCGCAAATGGCTCGAGACGCTGGGACCAAGCGAGGACGTCAGCTTCGTTCCCGGCAATCATGACGCCTATGTGCGCGGATCGCTGCCCGATCTCGCCCGCGCCTTCGCGCCCTGGACGACCGGCGAGACCGAAACTCCGGCGCGTTATCCCTATCTTCGCGTGCGCGGCAATGTCGCCCTGATTGGGCTCTCGTCCGCCGTGCCGACGCCTTTTTTCATCGCCTCGGGGCGGCTTGGGCGGCGCCAGCTCGAATGGGCCGACGCGATGCTGGCCGATTGCGCGACGCGCGATCTCATCCGGGTGGTGATGCTGCATCACCCGCCTCAGGTCGACGCGGCCGGCCTCGCCCGCGGCCTCATCGACGCCCGCGAATTCGAAGAGATGATCTGGCGCCGCGGGGCCGAGTTGATCCTGCATGGCCACAATCACAAGACGAGCGTCACCTATCTTGACGCGGGCCGCTCGCGCAAGACGCCGGTCGTCGGCGCGCCATCGGCCTCATCCGCCCGCCTCGCCGCCCGGCACAGGGCCGGCTACCACGTGTTCGAGATTGCGGGACATCTGCAAGACTATGAGATCAAGGCCTATGCCCGCGGCGTCCTGCCGACCGGCGCCATCGGCGATCTGGGCGTGCTGACGCTCTCGTCTTAGCCCGGCGTTCGCGCTTGCACGGCGCTGGGCCTGTATTTATTTTTCAGGCCGAAGAATAAATTACGGAACAAATTTCGTCCGTTAAGATTACATTTCCTGAGTTGTAACTGAATTGGATGGAAGCGCAAACACAAAGTGCGATTTAACACATCTTCAAAATTTGAATGATAGTTTTGGTAAGCTTGTTTTTCACCGGATCATGTTACGGAAAGCAAATCAACGATAAAACCTATGGTTGCTTGCCGCAATGCGGCGTCGATTTGCATAAGATATTTTCGCGCGCTTTTCCTGGGCGCTGCAGCAAGCTCAAGGCTGACGTCAATATGTCTATTCACGATTTGGCAAAAATCGGGCTCGGCGGCACGCCGATCGGCTCGGTTCTCGGACGGATCCCCTTTACAAAGGCGCTATACCGGCAGTTCGCGCAGAATTACCGCCATCATGCAGGTCTCTTTTGCGGCGTCTATCACAGCTATGATGACGCCGAAGCCGATATTGTGGAAGGTCGCGCTGCGGGTTGGAACAATGAGGAGACCGCGTCAATCTGGCTCGACAACATCGCGCCGATGCGGGAGGCCACTTATCCGCTTTTGATGTGGCTGTCGATTTTGCTGCGCGAGAAAATGACGTTGGTCGACTATGGCGGCAGCATTGGTCTCACCTTTTACGGCTTCCAGCGCTATTTTCGTCTACCCGCGGCAGCGCGCTGGATCGTGGCGGAGGTTCCGACGATCGCTACGCAGGGGCGGAAAGTCGCTGGCGAGCAGGACGTTCCGCTCGAATTCGTCACCGAACCGCAGCGCGCGCCGCCGGCCGATATTCTTCTTTCGGCGGGCGCGATCCAATATATGAAGGACATCATACCTGGTCTGCTCGATCGCTTCGTCGCGCGCCCGAGGCATATCCTTTTGAACAAGGTTCCGCTGACCGACGGACCGACCTTTTGGACCTTGCAGAATTTCGGCTCCGCGGTATCGCCCTACCAAGTCTACAATGAAGCCGAGTTTTTCGAATATTTCGCCGAGGCCGGCTATCGTCTGCGCGACCGCTGGGACGTGCATGAGCTCGATTGCTTCATCCCGTTTCACCCGGACAGATGCGTCCCGCATTTCGCCGGCCTTTATTTCGAGAAGGCGGATTAATCTCCGCCAATCTCGATCACGGTCGCCTTCCCTCGCCTGGCGAGGTCAGCCGCAGCATTGCTGACGCTGCGGTGATGGGTAAACAGCAACACCTGCGTCGTCTCGGCGAGGCCGGCCAGAAGCTCCAGAGTCGCCGCGCTGCGCTCATCGTCAAAATGAACCAGTAAATCATCGGCGATGAAGGGCAGCGGCTCGGCGGCGTCTGCGTAGCGTTCGACGCTGGCGATGCGGAAGGCGAGATAGAGTTGATCGCGCGCGCCATCGCTCATCAGCGCGACGGGGATTTCCGCGCCGCCGGCGCGTCGCCCGACGACAATCGGTTGTCCGGCCGCGTTCATATCGGTTCCGACGCCGGAAAAGGCGCCGCGCGTCGCGGCGGAAAACAGCGCTCCGGCGCGCGCAATCAGCGGGTCCTTCTGCTGATCGCGCATCTTGTCCATCGCCTCGCGCAAAAGCTCCTCGGCCAGCACGATCTCGACATAGCGCTCCAGAGTCTCGTGCATTTCCGCCGTCGCCCGTTCGCGTGCGGCCACGGCTGCATTGACGCCCTCATGCGACGTGAGCGCGGCCGATTCGCGGCTCCGGTCCTGCAGCATCGCGCGCGCCTCTTCGACGCTCGGCTCAAGATCTTTCATCTCGCCTTCTAGTTCAGCCGCGGCGGCTTTGATCTCGTCGATGTCGCGGCCGCCCCATTGCGCCCGCAGCGCGGCGAGCGGCAGCCCGTCGCCGAGCGCCTCGATACGCGCCTCCTGCTCATGCATCCGGCGCGCGATCTCGGCGCGCTCGGCGCAGCGCGCGGCGAGCGCTGCAAGCTCGGCCCCCGCGCATCCCGCCCGCGCGGCAAGCGCATCCAGCTCGGCGCGAGAGGCCAAAGCACGCCGCGCCGCCTCGTCGCGCTCCAACAGCACCCCCGGCAGCTCGCTCTCAAGACTCTCGCGCTTGATCGCGAGGTCGCGCGCTTCTCTCTGCCGCTCAGCCAGAAGCGTCGCCGCCGCCACCGCATCCTGCGGCAGAGCGAGATCGATTTTTTCGGCGAGGGCGCGGACGCAGGCGGCAAGCTCCGCCTCATCCTCGTCCATCCGCTTCAATCGGTTGCGGGTGACGCGCATCGCCTCGAAATGGCCATGCGCGGCGGCCCAGAGCGTTGCGATTTCATTGGCCTCTTCCAGCGCCACGGGCGCGCCAACGCCCAGCAAAGCGAGCGCCGCGCTCCAGTCCTCGCTCCAGCGCGCTTCGCCAAGAATCAGCGAATGATGCGAGGCGTCGATCCGCTCCAGATTCGCGGCGCTATCCTCGAGCGCGCGTTGGTCGCGGCGGAAATCGGCGTAAGAATCCTCGTGCGCTTTCGTCGCGCGGATCGCGGCGTCGACGCGGTCGGCGAGCCGGGCGTCGCTTCCCAGCCGAAGCCTTGCTTCGGCTCGGCTGAGCGCGTCAAGCCGCGGCGCCAGAGCGGCTGCGTCTCCGGCGAGCGCTTCGGTCTGCGCCCGCAGCTCCAGCCATCGCGCAAGAAGACCGGCGCGCGCGATCACGGCATGTTTCAACCGGCCGAGATCCTCGACGCCGCCCGCTGCGGGCCATGCCGCGCGCCAGGCCGCAAGCAGCGCCTCCCGCCGCGCCAGCACATCTTTCCGTCGCTCCGCGAGCGTCGCCAACGCGACATCCGCCGCCGATTTTTCCCGCGCGGCGAGTTCCAGCGCGGCGACGCGCTCAGCCTCGAGCGAGCGCCGATCGGACAAATCATCGGCCGCCCGCGTGCGCGATTCGCTGAGCGCGACATCGGCGGCGCGCTGTTCGGGCGGCGCAGCGCCAGCGTTTGGCGAAAGATAGAGCGCCTTGATCGCGGCGAAGGCGTCGTCGCGCGCGGCCCGCGCCGCGGCGATCGCCTCAAAAGTCGCGGGCGGGCCGCCGATCATCAGCCGGTCGATATCGGCCCCCGCGCGCGCGGCTTTGTCCGCTTCCGCCTCGATGCGCTCGGCCAGTCGCGAAAACTCCGTCTCGACGGAAGCGCGCCGGTCGATCTCGCTCTCAATCGTCGGCGTATCGGGCAGCGCCTGCTCGATGAGATCGTCGAAGCTGGCGAGATTTTGCCGGGCGAGGTCGCGGGCCAACTCGCCTTCTGTCTTGCGCAGGCGCAGCTCCTTTGCTGCGATCGCCGCCGCCTTGTCGGGGAGCGCCGAAAACGCTTCGGCGGCAAAACCCAAAGGCTCATGCGCGCCGGCCTCGCGGCGCCCTTCCTGACGGCGGAAAATCGCCTCGCGCGTCTGCGTCTCGCGCAGCCGCTCCTCCTTGATCGCCGCCAGCGCAGCGCGGCGCCCAACGCCCTCGGCCGCGAGTTTTTGCACGCGGGAGATGGCGTCCGGCGGAGGCGAGGCGGCCTCAAGCGCTTCGTCGCTGGCAAGCCGAAGATTTTGCCGCAGCGTCCGCAATTTTTCGCTGGATTCGGCAAGCTCGCGCTCGCGATTGCGCCGGTCGTCGCGCGCCTTGGCGACATGAAGGGCCTTGATGCCGATGGATGCGATCTCGGCCTCGGCCGCGATCAGCGTCGTCGGCACATTCAGGGCGCCGATCTTTGCTTCCAGCGTTTTGAGGCGAAGCTCCGCGTCAGCCAAAGCCTTTTCGCCCGTTTTTGAGCCCTCGATCGCTGAGCAGCATGACGCAGCGAAATCGTCCCCCAGACGAGCGAGTTCGGCATGGGCTTCGATCTCTGCGCTCAACCGGTCGAGAACCCGGATCGCCGGCGCCACCCGCGCCATGCGCTCGAGCCGAAGCTTTTCCGCGGTGACCTCGGCGAGGCGGCGCCGGCGCGCCTCCAGCGTATCGCGCGCGGCGTTCAGCGATTGCTGCGCCTTTTCATGTTTTTCGCGGGTGACGAGGCCCGATTTGATCGCGGCGTCCGCGGCATTGAAGGCGTCGAGCCCGGCATAAAAGGCGCGCTCCTTGGCTGCGCGCGGGGTGAACAGCGCCGTGGCGTCCTTGCGCAATTGCTCGACCAGCGGGAGCAGGGATCCGAGCCCGCCGCCCGCCGCCAGAATGAGGCGTCCGATCTCGCCATCGGCTGCGAGCAGATCGTCGCCGCCGCTGCGCAGGCTCGCATGGGTGAGCCCGAACAGCGACTGGAATCGGTCGCGGCCGGTCGGCCCCAACAGCTGCGCCAGAATCGCCTCGTCGACGATCTCGCCGGCCTCGCTGGTCAACGTCCGCAAGCGGCCCTTGCGGCGTCTGAGGCTGAGCTCGGTCCCATTGGCGAGCGCAATCGTCGCGCCGATTTTCAATTTGTCGGCGCCGAAAATTTCGACCCGCCTGCTGCGCTCGGGGACGCCGAACAGAAAATCGGAGATCCCTTCGAGCGCTGTGCTCTTGCCGGCCTCATTGGGACCGAAGACGATGCAAAGGCCGGGCGAATCGGGAAACTTCAGGGATGTCTCCTTGAAGCGGCCGTAGCATTCGAGCGTCAGGGATTGAAAGCGCATCAGCTTTGCCCCTGCTCGATCAGCGCGAGGGCGAGCGCGCGGGCCTTCGCCGCGCCGCTTTGTTGCAACTGGTCGAACAGATCCTCGGCGCGCGCGCCGGCCGGCAGTTTTGGCCGGATTTCGGCCAATTTGGCCGCCAGCCTCGCCTCAAGCCAGCCGTTCGCCGCGAGTTCTGCGATGGCGGCGGCAAGGCCGCCCGCGACGGTCGGATCGACGCTCAAAGGACGCTGCGACGGCTCCGTGCGATCGACGAGTTTTTCGAGCCAGAGGTCGGCGGCGATGCTGGCGAACAGCGTCTCGACCTCCTCGCGAATAGGCTGCGCTTTGGCGGCGATCTCGGCGTGCAGCAAGCCTTGCCCATAAAGCGCGACGCGCAGGGCGAGCGCGCGACCCTCCGCCGCGCCATAGGCCGATTCCGCGCGGGCGCGGATGGCGGCGAACAAAGCGTCGCGATCCGTCAGGCCGGAAACATCGATCGACTCCACGCCAAAGCGCACGACGTCGAGGGGGCGATGCTCCAGCGCGACAATCTCATGATGGTCGACCGTTACAAGGGTCGCGCCTTTGGCTCCGGTCTCCTTGATGCTGCGGCCTTGCAGATTGCCGGAAAAGACGATCGGCGGCGCCGTCGAGAGCACTTCGCGGGCGTGGATATGCCCGAGCGCCCAATAGTCGTAGCCGTGATTGGCCAGTTGCTCGACGCTGCAGGGCGCGTAATTGTCATGGCCCTCGCGGCCTGTGCCGGCGGTGTGCAACAGGCCGATGTTGAAGCGGCCGGGCAGCGGCTTTGGATAGTCGAGCGCGATATTCTCCAGAACCTCGCGCCGCGGAAAGCTGCGCCCATGCACGGCGACGCCGATCTCGTCGATCTCGATCGTGTGCGGCCGGTTCGACGGCAGGAGCGTGACATTGTCGGAGAGTTCGAGGCGACCGGCGAAGGGATTAGCCGCGTCGTGATTGCCGAGAATCATGACGATTCGCACGCCCCTTTCGCGCAAGGGGCGCATGCGGTCGACGAAGAATTGACCGGTGCGATAGTCGCGCCAATTGCCATCGAACAAATCGCCGGCGATGACGATCAGCTTGCAATCTTCGTCAATGGCGAGCGAAACCAGATTGTCGAAGGCCTGACGCGAGGCGTGCTCGACCCGCGCGGCGAACTCCGGCGATTTCTGCGACAGGCCGAGCAAGGGGCTATCGAGGTGGAGATCGGCGGCGTGAATGAAGCGAAAGCGCAAAGGGCGATCCTTCGAGCCCTTTGCGACGGAATCGGACGCAACCGATGCTTAGGCTCTTGGCGAAACCACAGGGCTTTCACCTATAGAATCAAAGGGCGGCGACCGTCAGCTGATTCGGGAGGTTTTCCCCCTCTTTGAAGGATGCGCCGACAGGGGTTTCAAAAGTCTGCGAGCGCCCCGACGGCGTGATGGGCGCTCGATATCAAGCGGCTTCGAGCAATTGCGACAGGCGAGAGGCTCGGCCGGGGTCAATCCGCTACATTGCCCGGACCCTCGGGATAGAAAGGGCTTTCGCCGAGATCCATGCGGCCGACCGTGCCGGCGGGGTCCAATCCCGGCCGATCG
This sequence comes from Methylocella silvestris BL2, assembly GCF_000021745.1. Classification (NCBI taxonomy): domain Bacteria; kingdom Pseudomonadati; phylum Pseudomonadota; class Alphaproteobacteria; order Hyphomicrobiales; family Beijerinckiaceae; genus Methylocella; species Methylocella silvestris. The sequence continues at coordinate 2,452,208 of NC_011666.1, read as the reverse complement.
ATCGACGCCGGTTCGACCATCACGGCGCGATGTTCGTAGAGGCCATAATAATGGGTTGCGGGCGTCGCGTGGCCATCGGGGCGACCCCCGCTGGCCGCGGCCATTCCGGCCGAGGCGATCAAGACTGATGCGAGTGAAATGCGCAGAGCTTTACAGCCCCACGCCGAATGGCGTGTGAAAGCATGCATCGGAAAACTCCAAAAGGAATGGATTGAATTTTTAAAAAAGGGCGTCCCGCCATTGCGTGGAACGACCTCGATAGACACATCTTACCGTTATATCAGCGCTGCATTTTCCAACATAAACTCGAAATTGCTATGAATCCTTAGGCAACTTTTAATATCGGCTTAATTTACGCCCGGCCTTAACTGTAACTGCGCAGAAATTTGAATACGTGCTGGAGAACGACCTTTGACTTGAACGGGAAATCCGGAGGAACGGGATCCGAAGCGTGGCGTTTTACAGCAACGCAAATCGAAGGCCGCCTCAGAATGTAGTGTTAGCGCAAGCGGCCAATGTGGAGGACCCGATCATGCCGCAGGGCGACAAATCGAAATACACCGACAAGCAGGAGCGCAAGGCAGACCACATCGCGGACAGCTACGAGGCCAAAGGCGTTCCGGAGAAAGAGGCGGAGCGCCGGGCCTGGGCGACGGTCAACAAGGATGATGGCGGCGGCAAGAAGCCGGGCGGCTCGGGGCGCGGCAAGGAAACCGGCCATCCGGCGGCGCATAAGGGCGGCAAGGCCGGCGGGGCGGCGGCGGCCGCGCGATCGCCGGCTGAGCGATCCGCCTCGGCGAAAAAGGCCGCGGCGACCCGCAAGGCCAAGGCCGCGCAGAGCTGAGCGCTGTCTGCGACGTCAGTCGCAGCTTGCAATGGGAGAGTTTTGCCGCAACCTACCGGCCGATTTATCGGGTGCGGACGGATGCGATTAAGACTTTTGATCGGGGCGGCCTGTGCGCTTGCGGCGATAACGCCGGGCGCACAGGCCGGGAGCGCGGCAAACGCTGATTCTGATTACGCCAATCTCCGCTATTCGTCGTTGAGCGAGATCAACGTCGACACGGTTCAAAACCTTGCCCCGGTCTGGACCTTTTCGACCGGCGTTCTGCGCGGCCATGAAGGCGCGCCCCTCGTCGCCGGCGGCGCGCTCTATCTGGTGACGCCTTTTCCCAATCGCGTGTACGCGCTCGATATCGCCCATGAGGGCAAGATCCTGTGGCAATATGAGCCAAGGCAGGACGCCGGCGTCGTCGCCGTGATGTGCTGCGACGTCGTGAGTCGCGGTCTCGCCTATGGCTTTGGCAAGATTTTTCTCTACCAGGCTGACGCGACGCTGGTCGCGCTCGACGCCGTCACAGGCAAGCCCGCTTGGTCGGTCAAGAACGGCGATCCGGCCAAGGGAGCGACGGGAACCTCGGCGCCAATCGTCGTCAAGGACAAGGTTCTGGTCGGCGTCGCCGGCGGCGAATTTGGCCTGCGCGGCTATCTCACCGCCTATGACGCCGCGACAGGCGCAAAAATCTGGCGCGCCTACTCGACCGGCCCCGACTCCGAGACGCTGATCGATCCAGTCACAACGCGGGAGCTCGGCCGCAGCGTCGGCGCGGAAGCGAGCCTCAAGAGCTGGAGCGGCGACCAGTGGGCGCTCGGCGGCGGGGCGCCCTGGGGCCGCATCTCCTACGATCCCGGCCTCAACCTCGTCTATTATGGGACCGGCAACCCCTCGACCTGGAACCCGGCGCAGCGCCCGGGCGACAACAAATGGGCGATGACGATCCTCGCCCGCAACGCCGATACGGGCGAGGCGGCCTGGCTGTACCAGATGATCCCGCATGATCAATGGGACTATGACGGCGTCAATGAGATGATCCTTGGCGAGGCCGCGATCGACGGGCGGGCGCGCAAAACGCTCACGCATTTTGATCGCAACGGCTTCGTCTATGTGCTCGACCGCGCCGATGGAGAATTGCTCAGCGCCGACAAATATGACCCTGCCGTCAATTGGGCCAGCCGCGTCGATCTCGGTAAAAGCTCGAAAGCCTACGGCCGTCCGGTGCTGGACAACGCCTATTCGACCGAGGCCAATGGCGAAGAAACAGTCACGCACAATATCTGCCCGGCGACGGTCGGCGCCAAAAACGCCAATCCCGCGGCCTATTCAGAGCAGACCGGCCTCTTCTATGCGCCGATGATCCGCCTCTGCATGGACTATGAGCCGTTTCACATCGCCTATGCGCAAGGCCAGCCCTATACGGGCGCGGATACGGCGGTCTATCCCCAGAAGGGCGCGGCCGATATGGGAGGATTGACGGCCTGGGACGCCGACGCGCGGCGGGAAATCTGGTCGATCAGGGAGCGTTTCGCCGTCGTCTCCGGCGCGCTGGCGACGGCGGGCGGGCTCGTCTTCTACGGCACGCTCGAGGGCTATCTGAAGGCCGTCGACGCAAAATCCGGCAAGGAGCTCTATCGCTTCAAGACCCCGTCCGGAATCGTCGGCGACGTTGCGGCGTTCGACAACGGAGGACGGGAGTATATCGCGGTGTTGTCCGGCGTCGGCGGATGGGCCGGGGCCGGTCTCACGGCGGGGCTGACGCAGACGCCGGAGGGCGCCAATTCGCCGGAGGTTTACGCGGCGCTCGCGCAGTACACGGCTCTTGGCGGCCAGCTCACGGTGTTCGCCTTGCCGTGACGCCGCGCTCGCCGGGGCGATCCTTGTGGGAGCCTCCGCGGCTTTGATGTAAAGTTCGGAGCCGGCTATCGGCATGGAGGTCGTCGCCATGGACGAAGACAGCATTTTCGGCGCGCCGCCACGCAGGGCCGCACAGCATGAGATTGGCCAAAGCCTCGACGATTTGTCCATCGCGCAGATCGAGGAACGCATCGCCTTGCTGTTTGCCGAAATCGACCGGCTGGAGACGGCGCTCAAGGCGAAGCAGGCTTCGCTCGGCGCCGCTGCGGCCTTCTTCAAGACGTGACGCGCGCTCGATCCGGCCGCGAGGGCGTCCCTCTATGCGCGGCCAAGCTTCGGCTGCCTGGCTTGTCATGCATCTGTCGGCTTGCCGCCATGGGTGCGTCAAAAAAGCTCCATGGCGTCGTTGACAAGCTGAACCGGCGGGGTCTATAAGCCCTTCATTGGGAGCGGCGCTGCTTATGTGGCGGGCGCGGATTTCGTTTCTCGGGACAGTCTCGGGTTTTGCTTCCCTGGTCTGGGTTACGACCGGGGCGGTTAGCGTTGTCTGCGTTTTGGGTCTGTCTGACCTGATCTGGTTTCCGGCTTTGGCGATGCGGTTCTTTTGAGGCTTCGGTCTTTGGGGGTTGCGTCGCTGGGATGAAGGCCTTGCGGTCTTCATTGGCGGATGGGGCTGCTGCGCGAGCGGGGCCGTATTTGCGAGGCGGGGCGCGGATTTGGGCTTGGGATCTGGCCTTGCTTCTTGATCTATTGGCGGCGGCCTTCTTGCGCTCATTGGGTCTTTTATGATCTAATGATCGTTTGCGGTCGCGTGGGGCCGGTGGTCAGGGATGGCGCCTTCGGGCGGTTTTCATGATCGGGCCTTGCGGCGAAGATCTGCTGTTTGACAATTGAATCGGAAGAAAGAGAAACGTGGACGGCGGGGTCCTTGCGGGGCGCGCGCGTTTGTCGGGAGGGTTTCCTTCTCGGCTTATGGCGGCGCCCAATGAGATAACTCTGGCGGTCACGTTATCAAGTTCATCGTGTCTTGCGGTCTTTTGGGGGCTTTGCCTTTGATGGATCGGCGGACAGATGTGCTTGGGACTCGTCAAAAGACGATCCTTCGCCGTGAGGCGACTGGATTGTCGAGTATAAAGTGACCAGCCGGGTGACAAATTCTCATCTACAACTTGAGAGTTTGATCCTGGCTCAGAACGAACGCTGGCGGCAGGCCTAACACATGCAAGTCGAACGCTGTAGCAATACAGAGTGGCAGACGGGTGAGTAACACGTGGGAACATACCCTTCGGTTCGGAACAACTCAGGGAAACTTGAGCTAATACCGGATACGCCCTTTGGGGGAAAGATTTATCGCCGAAGGATTGGCCCGCGTCTGATTAGCTAGTTGGCGGGGTAATGGCCCACCAAGGCGACGATCAGTAGCTGGTCTGAGAGGATGATCAGCCACATTGGGACTGAGACACGGCCCAAACTCCTACGGGAGGCAGCAGTGGGGAATATTGGACAATGGGCGCAAGCCTGATCCAGCCATGCCGCGTGAGTGATGAAGGCCTTAGGGTTGTAAAGCTCTTTTACCTGGGAAGATAATGACGGTACCAGGAGAATAAGCCCCGGCTAACTTCGTGCCAGCAGCCGCGGTAATACGAAGGGGGCTAGCGTTGTTCGGATTTACTGGGCGTAAAGCGCACGTAGGCGGATCTTTAAGTCAGGGGTGAAATCCCGGGGCTCAACCTCGGAACTGCCTTTGATACTGGGGATCTCGAGTCCGGGAGAGGTGAGCGGAACTGCGAGTGTAGAGGTGAAATTCGTAGATATTCGCAAGAACACCAGTGGCGAAGGCGGCTCACTGGCCCGGTACTGACGCTGAGGTGCGAAAGCGTGGGGAGCAAACAGGATTAGATACCCTGGTAGTCCACGCCGTAAACGATGGATGCTAGCCGTTAGGCAGCTTGCTGCTTAGTGGCGCAGTTAACGCTTTAAGCATCCCGCCTGGGGAGTACGGTCGCAAGATTAAAACTCAAAGGAATTGACGGGGGCCCGCACAAGCGGTGGAGCATGTGGTTTAATTCGAAGCAACGCGCAGAACCTTACCAGCTCTTGACATGTCCGGTTTGGTTTCCAGAGATGGATTCCTTCAGTTAGGCTGGCCGGAACACAGGTGCTGCATGGCTGTCGTCAGCTCGTGTCGTGAGATGTTGGGTTAAGTCCCGCAACGAGCGCAACCCTCGCCCTTAGTTGCCATCATTTAGTTGGGCACTCTAGGGGGACTGCCGGTGATAAGCCGAGAGGAAGGTGGGGATGACGTCAAGTCCTCATGGCCCTTACGGGCTGGGCTACACACGTGCTACAATGGCGGTGACAGTGGGATGCTAAGGGGCGACCCCTCGCAAATCTCAAAAAGCCGTCTCAGTTCGGATTGCGCTCTGCAACTCGAGCGCATGAAGGTGGAATCGCTAGTAATCGTAGATCAGAACGCTACGGTGAATACGTTCCCGGGCCTTGTACACACCGCCCGTCACACCATGGGAGTTGGTTCTACCCGAAGGCGTTTTCTTAACCGCAAGGAGAGAGGCGACCACGGTAGGGTCAGCGACTGGGGTGAAGTCGTAACAAGGTAGCCGTAGGGGAACCTGCGGCTGGATCACCTCCTTTCTAAGGATGATCCTCAAGTCGCCTGACATTCGTTTGGCGCTATTGGATCTCTTCAGAACACACGGCCTAAATCAGGGCCGATTATGCGGGACTTCGCCGCCTTCGTTTCTCTTTCTTCCAGGACGAGCCCGCGCGGGCTCTAAGCCTCGTTCGGCCTTGGGCCGGGCGCGCGCCTGCGCAATGGTTCTTGCGCAAGGTCTAGCGCCTTGGCGCGCGAACAGGCTTGGAGAACAGGCTTTGGGCTTGTAGCTCAGTTGGTTAGAGCGCGCGCTTGATAAGCGTGAGGTCGGAAGTTCAAGTCTTCCCAGGCCCACCATTCTTGTTAAGCAAATCCCTCGCATCAGCTCGGCGTCGCGTTCGCTCCTAGCAAAACCTTCGGTTTTGTGGCGCAAACGATGTTGCAAGTGACGTTGATCGAGCATCGGCGCCAATTCTGTCATGCGCCTCCCGGCGCGCAGCGCCGCAAGGCCGACCGGCCGCCGCGCCTGATGGCGCGAAAAGCCTAAGCGGGCGGACGCCCGCGCCGGCGTCTGAGGCTAAGGAAAAAACCCTTAGTCTCGCGCGGAGCGCAAGACTAAGGGGCCATAGCTCAGTTGGGAGAGCGCGTGCTTTGCAAGCATGAGGTCGTCGGTTCGATCCCGTCTGGCTCCACCAGATTTTGGGGATCCGGCGGCTGTGCCGAAGCCAGGCTTTCCCGCAAGATCCCGCTGCAGCCACTGCTGCAGGTCTCCCCGCAACGCGGGTCGAGATCGCGGCGATAAGGTTCGTCCAGAGAAAAGTTTCGCTCCTTCCGCGCGTCGCGCAGCCCTTTGGGTTTGCGGCGTCCGGTTTGGGCGGGTTTGATTTACATCGTGAAGAGGAAATGCATCCGGTCGGCTTTCGAGCCGCCGCATGATCGCGCCAGGATCCTTGATCTGGCGTCTCGCAAGAGACGCTGGTCTGCAAGGGTCTGATGGCCTGATCTTGCGGCTGGTTTTTGAGCCGGGCGTACAGTCAGTGAGCGAGCTTGACCGCTTCGCTCCCGGGTGCGTTTGAAGCAAACTGGTCTTTAATATCAAGATCGCGCCCTTTGATCCCTTCGGGGATCTTGCTGCTGGCGCATGATCTGGAAAATTTGCCGATTTTCCGGATAAATCATGCGCTGTAGACGATTGGCGGTGGGCGTCGATAATGAGAGCGATCAAGTGTCTTAAGAGTATCCGGTGGATGCCTTGGCGCTGAGAGGCGAAGAAGGACGTGGTACGCTGCGATAAGTCATGGGGAGCCGCGAACAGGCTTTGATCCGTGAATTTCCGAATGGGGAAACCCACCTTCGATCTCTGTTATTCCAAAGGTTCTGTTTCGATGCGCACAGCATCGGAAGGGATTCGAGCTGGGCGGCCCGCGCTGATGCGCGGTTTGCCCAAAGGCTCGGCTTTTGGATTAGCAGAGGTCAAAAGAAGGTATTTGTTTCTGAATACATAGGAAACAAAGGCTAACCCGGGGAACTGAAACATCTAAGTACCCGGAGGAAAGGACATCAACGAGACTCCGTTAGTAGTGGCGAGCGAACGCGGACCAGGCCAGCGCTTCTGTATTTTTAACCGGAACCGATTGGAAAATCGGGCCTTAGTGGGTGAGAGCCCCGTACGGATTTCGAGATGCAGAAGACTTGAGTAGGGCGGGACACGTGAAATCCTGTCTGAACATGGGGAGACCACTCTCCAAGCCTAAGTACTCCTCAGCGACCGATAGCGAACTAGTACCGTGAGGGAAAGGTGAAAAGCACCCCGACGAGGGGAGTGAAATAGTCCCTGAAACCGGATACTTACAAACAGTAGGAGCCCAAGATCCGTTCTGGGTGACTACGTACCTTTTGTATAAT